>NZ_BSUM01000001.1:2448471-3672707 GCF_030161595.1 Litorihabitans aurantiacus | reverse complement strand
TCCCAGTCGGTGCTGGAGACGACCACCGTGTGCATCAGGTAGGGCTCGAGGATGCGGTTGACGTCCTGCTTGTGCAGGCCGAGGGCGATGCCCTCGCGGGCCCGCTCGAGCGCCTGGTCGGCGCTGTCGAGCCACCAGCGCAGCACCTCGTCCCAGCGCTCCGAGCCCGGCTCGACGAACTCGTGCGCGTTCATGCCCGGCTTGTGCAGCGAGAACGCGCGCGGCACGTACGGCGTGGTGGCGACGTAGTCGATCATCCGCTGGATCGGGACGGCGCGGGAGGATGAAGAGTTGCGCGAGAAGACGCGGTGCGTGTTGAGCTCCGCGAGCGCCGAGCGCGGCACCGTCACGACCATCGTGCTGAGCCGCACGCCCGCCGGGGATACCGAGTCGGCCACGAGCTCGGCGGTGATGGCGGAGGGCCCCGCGGTGGCCGGGGCGTCGGCGGCGCCGGCGTCGTCGGTGGTGGCGGACGAGGTGGGCGCGGTGGCCATCGGGTGCTCCCTGCGGTCGGTCGCTGCGGTCGAGCCGTGGACGCGCCCGATCCTACGGCGCGCGCCCGACGGCATCGGCCCCCCGTCCAGGATGGCCTTGAGCGAACCCATCATTGACCCTGTGTTGACCCAAACGTAGGCTCCGTGATTGTTAGGTCGCCCGGTTCCGCGGGGGTGACCGTCGGGGTCGGCTGCGAGAGCACCCGGCTCGGTGACGCCGGGACGCCCTGTGCGGGCGAGCCGGCCCCCCGGCGCTCGCCCCCGCTGGGCCGTGGCGTGACCGCCACCTCGCGATCCGACCCCTCCCCGTCCATGATGGCCGGGTGAGCGTGGTGATGATGTGCGGCCCCTCCGGCTCCGGCAAGTCGACCTTCGCCCGCACCCTCGAGCGCGACGGCGCGGTCCGACTCTCCTTCGACGTGGCCCTCCACGAGCGTGGCCTCACGCCCCTCACCACTCCCCCGGACGTCATGGCGGAGGTCGACGCCGACCTGCGCACACGGCTCGCCGACCTCGTGGCAGGGGGACGCGACGTCGTGCTCGACCTCACGTTCAGCACGCGCGCGATGCGCGCGGAGTGGCGCGCGCTGATCCGGACCACCGGCGTCGAGCCCGTGACGGTCTACCTCGAGGTCCCGCGGCCGGAGCTGGAGCGCCGCCTCGCGCGGCGCGGCGGCGCCGGTGCGGACGACGTCGCCCTCACGCCGGAGCAGATCCGCGAGCACCTCGACACCTTCGAGCCGCCGACGGCGGACGAGGGCCCCCTGCGCATCGTCCGGCAGGAGGAGCCGACCCACTAACCTGGCAGTATGCGCGTCCACGTGGCCAACCACCCGCTCGTCGCCCACAAGCTCACCGTGCTGCGGGAGACGGGGACGCCGTCGCCGACCTTCCGTCAGCTCACCGAGGAGCTGGTGACGCTGCTCGCCTACGAGGCCACGCGGGAGATCGCCGTCGAGGAGGTGGAGATCACCACGCCGGTGGCGACCGCCGTCGGCACCCACCTGGCGAGCCCGAACGCGATCGTGGTGCCGATCCTGCGCGCAGGTCTCGGCATGCTCGAGGGCATGACCCGTCTGCTGCCGACGGCGGAGGTCGGCTTCCTCGGTCTGCAGCGCAACGAGGAGACCTTCGAGGCGGTCACGTACGCCAACCGCCTGCCCGACGACCTCGCCGGCCGCCAGTGCTACGTGCTCGACCCGATGCTCGCGACGGGCGGCACTCTCGTCGCCGCCATCGAGTACCTGTTCGAGCGCGGGGCGCGCCACGTCACGTGCATCACGCTGCTGTGCGCTCCCGAGGGCCTCAAGGCCGTCGAGGACGCGATCGGCGACCGCGCCGACGTCACCATCGTCACCGCCTCGATCGACGAGAAGCTGAACGAGAAGGGGTACATCGTCCCGGGCCTCGGCGACGCCGGCGACCGCCTCTACGGCGTGGTCTGAGCCCCGGTCCGAGGGCTGATCCCGACGACGAGATCCTGGCCAAGCGCCGCCCGGAGTGCCTTCAATGGAGCATGAGCACTCACGAGAACGCTGACGCCCGCCGCACCGTCCGGGAGATCGCCCAGGACGTCGACATCACGATGGTCACCACGCACGCCCCGACGGGTCGCTGCGCTCCCGCCCCTGTCCCTGCAGGAGGCGACCGAGGACGGCGCCTTCTGGTACGTCGCCGCCGGCGACGCCGACATCGTCGCCGAGATCGAGGCCCACCCCGGCGTGAACGCCTCGTTCGCCGGCAAGGGATCCTGGCTCTCGGTCACCGGGAGCGCCCGCACCTCGCGCGACCGCGCCGACCTCGAGCGGGTCTGGACCCCGTCCGCCGAGGCGTGGTTCCCGCAGGGCATCGACACGCCCGGCCTGGTCGCCGTCGTGATCGAGGGCGAGAGCGCCGAGTACTGGGACTCCCCCGGCAAGGTCGCCACGCTGATCGAGCTGGCCACCAAGCGTCTGCGGGGCCAGCAGCCCGACCCGGGTGACAACGAGACCGTCGAGCTGTAGCCCGGCGCGGCTCCCAGCAGCTCCTACGCGGCGCTCGTCCGGTTCCTCGGGACCCGGACGAGCGCCGTCGTCGTCCCCGCGAGCACGAGGCTGACGAGGGCGACGGCGACCCACGGCCCGAGCGGGTCGCTCAGCAGGTGCGCCGCGACGAAGCAGGCCACCCCGATCGCCAGCACCGCGCCGATCCGCCACGCGGCGGTCCGGCGGCGCTCGCGCAGCACGCACCACACCGCCCCCGCGAGCACGACGGCGGCGCCCGCCCACCGCAGGCCCGTCACCTGGGCGGCGGCGAAGCCGAGCAGGAGCGAGCCGCCGGCGATCGCGCCGGTGGTCAGGGCGGTGGTGGGGGTGCTGCGGGTGGCGGGGCTGCTGGTGGTGGGTGCGGGGGTCGGGCGAGGCGCGGACACCCCGCCATTCTCGCGCCGGGTGACTCCACCCCCACGCGACGACGGCGGGGCCGGGCTCGCGCCCGACCCCGCCGCCGATCACACGTGACTCACGCGTGCGTCACCCACCGGTCACGGCAGCTGGTCGAACCGTGACAGGAACGCCGCCATCGCGTCGCGGTTGACCGGGTTGAGCGGGCGGTACTCGGGCGCCGACCCGTCGTTGCCCCGCCACCCGGTCGCCACGCCGCTCTGCGCGACCCACGCGATCTCGGTGAAGAACTGGTTGCCCACCGCGACGTCGGCGAACGGCGACGCGCTCGGCACGTCGACCTCCGGCGAGTCGGCCAGCCGGTAGAGGAACGCCGCCATCGCGTCGCGCGCGATGTTCTCCAGCGGCCGGAACTCCCGCGTGCCGTCGGCCCGCTCCCAGCCCGTGGAGATGCCCGCCTCCGACAGCCAGGCGATCTCGCGGTAGAACTGGCTCGTCGTGGGCACGTCGACGAACGGCGAGACGTCGGGGGCGACGTAGCCGGCCGGGGCGCGCATCCGGAACAGGAAGGCGGCCATCGCGTCACGCGCGATCGGCGTGACGGGGCGGAACTCCCGCGTGCCGTCGGGCAGCTCCCAACCGGTCGAGATCCCGGCCCGGGCCAGCCACGAGATCTCGTCGTAGAACATCGTGCCCTCGGGCACGTCCACGAACGAGATCGCGGGCGGGGCGTCGTCGGCGACCGCGAGGGTGACCGGCGCCGTGGTCGTGACGTTCCCGGCCGAGTCGGTCACCCTCGCCGTGAGCACGATCTCGGTGCCCTTGTCGGCCTCCTGCGCCGTCCAGGTGAACGTGTACGGCGAGACCTGCGAGGAACCGACCTCCACGCCGTTCGCGAGCAGCGTCACGCTCGCGACGGCGAGGTCGTCCGCCGCGCGCACCACCGGTGTCACCGTCTCGCCGGCCTCGATCACGAGTCCGTCGAGCGGGTCGACGACGCTGCCGCGCGGGGCGGCGTCCGGCGTCGCGCCCACCGTGGTCGGCACGCCCGACGGCGGGGTGGTGACCCGCTGCTGCACGCGAACCGAGGCGGCACCGGCGCCGTCGTTGCCCGAGATCGCCTCGCGACCCTGGGACGGGTTGGCGGGCCCACCGACCACGAGTGCCCCGCGGCCGAGGTAGCTGCTCGAGACGGTGACCGGTGCGCCCTCGCGCACCGCCGCGCCGTCGCCCGCCGCGTTGAAGACCGAGAACCCGTTGCCCTCCAGGACGCTGCCGCGCACGGCGAGCGCACCGGTGCCCGCGTCGCGCAGCAGCACGCCGAAGGAGCGGGCCGGATCGGCCTGGTAGTAGTGCCCGGTGACCCGGCTGTCCTCGACGAAGCCGTCGGCGCCGCCCGTGAAGGCGACCCCGGTCTGGGGGAAGGCGGCGTTGCGGGTGCCGGTCACGACCGTGTCGGAGACGTAGCCGTGGATGCGGATGCCGGAGGTCTGGGCGGTCGTGACGGAGTCGTCCGTGCCCCAGCCGCCGTCGATCAGCACGCCGCCGCTCTGGTAGCCCGTGATCTGGCTGCCGGTCACGGTCAGCTCGGTCTCGACCGTGCCGGGGCCCGCGCCCTGGATGCTGCCGGTGCGCACGACACCCCAGCCGTGCGGGTGGGCGGCGAGCTCCTCGGGGCTGGTGGCGGTGCGCAGCGGACCCACGACGCTCTCGGAGATCCGACCGGCGGCGTTCAGGTAGGCGATGCCCGCCTCGGCGAACACGTCGCCCGAGGTCACCGTCACGCCCGAGATGTCGACGAACATCTCGTTGGTGTCGGTCGACCCGAGCGACTGGCGCGAGATCGTCACGACGTTCCCGCCGCCGTCGCGCAGGTAGGGCGTCTCGCCCGCCAGCGTCGTCAGCGACTGGTCCGGCATGATCGTGACCTTCTCGGCACCCGCACCCTTGATGCGCAGCGGCTTGGTGATCGTCAGACCGTTGAGCGCCCCGGTGGCGACGGGGTTGCCCGCCCCGTTCACCGGCGCTGAGCGCTCCACGTAGGTGCCGTCGCACACCACGATCGTGTCCCAGGGCGAGGCGTGGTCGACGGCCGCCTGGATCGAGGTGAAGGACGCGTTCGGGCACTGCACCCGGTCGTCGTCCACCACCCACGAGACGTTGGAGGCCTCCTGGCCGACGGTGTCCACCAGCGTGACGCTGCCGGGGGTGTTGTCGTAGTCCTCCAGGAACGTGGCCGGGTCCGGACCGGTGGCCGGCGGGCCGTACCCGGCGCCCTGGTCGGGCGCGACGCCGTCGGACAGCACCAGCGGCTCGGAGGTCGCGGCCTCCTGGAAGCGGACGTCCGCGAGCTGGATCGAGCCGGAGGCCGGCGTGCCCTCGGCGCCGAAGCGGAGCTCGACGCTGTCGATGGCGGTGAGGTCGACGCCCTGGGCGGCGAACTCGGCCAGCGGCACGCGCACCTGCTCGAGCACGATGTGCATGCGCGAGGTCTGGGTGCCCGTGGACATGTGCAGCGCGTTGCCCCAGCGCTCGTCACCGGCCAGCACGGTGCCCTCGGTGCCGGCGGTGTCGGTCAGCGCGATGACGAAGTCCTGGCTCGTGGCGGCGGGGTCGTAGGTGACCGGGAGTGGCGTGCCGGAGTCGTCGAAGCGGACCGAGCCGGGGTTGCGCGGGTCGAAGTAGTTGACGTCGGCCGCGAGCGCCAGCGCCTTCAGGCCGCTGACGTCGGCCGAGGCGGCCGGGACGTCGGCCGTGAGGGTGGCGGGCGCCCCTCCTCCCACGCGAGCGCGAGCTGGCGGCCGTAGGAGTGGTTGACGGGGAGTTCTCGCGCATCCCGTTCTGGCCGCCGAGCTCGGCCTTGCCCGGCAGCGGGCAGGCCTTGGCTGCGGTCGGCTGCGTGCGGAGCCCGAGCTGGCTCGGCGCGAAGTGGTCGGGCTCGGGGTTGCACCAGTCGAAGCCCTGCGCGGTGGCGGCCGGGAGCGTGACGCCGCCGTTGTCGAGGTAGGGGTAGGCGAATCCGGTGCCGGTGAGCGAGCCGCCCAGCGCGTTGAGCGTCAGCGGGTTCTCGATCTCGGGCCGGATCACGTCGACGCGCTCGTCACCCGCCGGGAAGTACGACGTCGAGACGCGCTCGGCGCAGTCGATCCGCGCACCGGACTCGCTCGTGGGGCAGGCCGAGGCCGGGATCTGGAGGTGGTCCTCCGTCGTGGACAGCTCACCCGTCATGTACGGCTCGAACGCGCCCTCACCACCGACGTAGCGTCGGAAGAACGCGGCCATGCTGGCGAGGCCGACCTTCTCCTGGTCGCCCATCCGCGCGGGGTCGCCAGAGATCTTCGTGTTGACCAGCGGGTTGAAGGTGTCGGAGTTGTCGATGAGGTAGGACCAGGGGTCCAGGCTCGCGGCGCCCGAGAGGCGGAGGTTGTTCGGCTGGACGTTGTTGCCGTTCGTGGGGGCGGAGTTGCCGCACGCCGCGTCGGCGACGTTCCCGCCGTCCTGGCCGTCGGCGAACCAGACGGTGTTGTACCAGTTGTGGTTCGCACCGAGCTGCGAGGACTGGATCAGCGGGAAGGGGTCGGTGCCGTTGACGTACTGGCCGCGCTCGAAGAAGCGGGCGCCCTGGAGGTTGGAGACGTCGCCGTCGCACCACGGCAGGATCGACATGTACGGCGTCCCGTAGGGGGCCTTGCGCTCGTAGTCGACCGGCGCGAGCGAGATGACGCCGCGCAGGGGGTAGCGCGGGCCGTCGGTGCGGATGCGGTTGTAGTCGATGAAGCTGGTGACGGCGTCGCCACCGCGCGAGTGGCCCATGAGGCCGATGCGCGTCATGTCGAGGCGGCCCGCGAGCGTGTCACCGATCGTGGTGTTCGCGTCGAGCGGGAGTCCGCCGGGGGCGTTGGCCGCGGTCAGGGCGTCGAGCGTCGCGGCGATGAGGAGGCGGCGCTGGTGCATGCCCTTCCCCTTGGGGTTGTCCTGGCGCATCATCAGCTGGTCCTGCGACACCGAGAAGACGGTGTAGCCCCAGGTCGCGAGGTTCTCGCCGAGGTAGGCGTACCCGGCCTCGTTGCGCTTGAACTCGGCGCAGGTGAGGTCCGCGCTGTTCGTCCCCGTGTCGCACGAGCCGTGGTTGCCGTGCACGAGCACGATCACGGGCGACGGCTGCGTACGGTCCTGCGGGTGGTAGAGCGCGCCGCGGATCTGCATGCGCTCGGGGCTCTGCGCGGTCCGCGGCGTGGGGGCGTTTCCGGCCGAGGCCGGCTCCTGCAGGTCGACGAGGCCGAGCTTCGTCTCCTGGATCGTGGCCGGCGTGAAGGGGCCGCGCTCCGTGGGGTCGGGGAGGGTGGAGTAGTCGGCGGTGACGACCTCGCCCGGGGCCGGCGCCGTCGCCTCCTCACTCGTGGGCGGCGGGGGCGTGTCGGGTGGCGCGCCCTGCGCGGGCAGGGCCGCGAGCGGGACGACGAGGGCGGCGAGCAGGGGGACGACGGCGAGCGCACGGGCGCGTGCGGAACCGGATGCCTTCACGGCAGCTCCAAGGGAGGAAAGGGGCGAGGCGCGGCCGGTCAGGGTGGCCGCGTCGTCAACCTAGGAACGCGCGGTTTCCGCGCGATGACGGCGGGTTTCCAGTTCTGTTCCGGTTCGTGCACGTCCACAGCCGACGAGGGCGACGGCGGCGCCCACCCTCGGTGTCGGACGCACCGGGCAGGATGGACGCATGCGCGCACTCCTGCGGTTCGTCCTCAACGTGATCTGGCTGGTGCTCGCCGGCCTCCCGCTGGCGCTCGCCTACGCCGTCGCCGGCCTGATCTGCTTCGTCCTGGTGATCACGATCCCGTGGGGCATCGCCTCGTTCCGCATCGCCGGGTACGTGCTGTGGCCGTTCGGACGCACCGCGGTGCAGCGCCCGACGGCGGGGACGGCCTCCGCCGTCGGCAACGTGATCTGGATCGTGGTGGCGGGGATCTGGCTCGCGATCGGGCACGTCGTGAGCGCCGTCGCGCTGGCCGTGACGATCATCGGGATCCCGCTCGCGATCGCCGAGCTGAAGATCATCCCCATCACGCTCACGCCGCTCGGGCGGCAGATCGTGCCGAGCGACACCGTGTTCGCGTCCTACGGCAGCCTGCGGGTCTGAGCCCGCGCGGGTCGGGGCGAGGGTGACGGAGGTGGCGGGGTCGTGAGTGTGCAGGTCCTCGGCACCCAGGAGCAGATCCGTGCCGCCGCGCGGGCCGCGGTGACCGCCTCGGCCGCGGGCGGTGGGCTGCCGCGGGACGTCGTGACGCGGCTGGTGACGCTCGAGGGTCGGCGACGGCAGCTCGCCCGGTGGCGGTCGCGCCGGGGCTCGGCCGGGGCGGCGGGCTCAGCGGGCTCGGCGGGCTCGGCGGGCTCGACCGGAGACCCGGCGCTCTCGGGAGCCGCGGCGGGCCCGGGGCAGCTGCACGGTGCCCTGTGGTGGGCCCTGGTGCTGGTGCTCGCGCTCGCGCCGGCCGTTGCGGCGATCGTCGTGCTCGGCGAACGCATCGACACCCGGACCATCGCCGCCGGGACACTCGTCCTGACGGGCTCGATGCTCGGGCTCGCCCTCGCCGCCGGCGCGGAGCTCGCGGTGGAGCGTCGTCGGCGCGGGCCCGGTGCGCACCGCGATCGCCCGGGCCGCACCGCTGCCGGGGTGGTGGTGACGCTCGGCCTGGTGCTCGCCGTCGTGACCGGACTGACCGCCGGGCGGGGCCTCGGCACCGGACCACCGGTGTGGTGGTGGGTGCTGGGCGGTGTCGACGCCCTGCTCGCGGCGGCCCTCGCGCTCGACCTGCTCGCCCCGGGCCCGTCGCGGCACCGGCCGGACGCGCGGACCCGGCACGAGAACGCGAACGCCCACCACCTCGAGCGGATCACCCTGCGCGAGGCGCGGGCGCTCGAGCGACTGCCCCAGGACGGCGAGCGACGGCGCGCCGCGGCTCGCGCCTGGGAGGACGAGCTGCGCGGCATGACCCGCTACCTCCCCGAGGACGTGCACACGCAGGCCTCGGAGATGTCGCCGATGGCGTGGCTCGCCTGGGCGGCGTACGACGGCGGCGCGGGGCTCTCGCCGTCGCTGCTCGCGCCGCTGGGGCGGCGGGTGCGACCGGGGCGACCGGGCGGAAGGACCCGGGGACGATGAACGGGGCGACGCGGTCGGGGGCTGGTTCGGGGGCGGCGGACTCGCCGGACCGACGCGCGGCCTCCTCCACGACGGCGAGCTCGGCGCCCCCGACGCTCGACACCTACCGGGCGCTGCGCGTCGGCCTCGTCGGCGCGGGCCTGCTGCTGCTGACCGGGGTCGGGGTGGAGATCGCACGCGTCGGCGTCATCCCGGGATCGATCAGCGCGACCTTCTACTCCCCCGTCCGGGGCGTGCTGGTGGGCTCGCTGATCGCCGTCGGGCTCGCGCTGCTCGCCATCAAGGGGCGGCCCGGATGGGAGGACGGGCTCCTCGACGTCGCCGGCATGCTCGTCCCGCTGGTCGGGCTCGTGCCGACGCCGGTGGTGCTCGCCTCGATCCCCGGCGGCGAGTGGCTGCCCGTCTCGTGCCCGGACGTGGAGGTGGCGTGCGTCCCGGTCGAGGTGGAGCCCGACGTCGCCAACAACGTCTCCGCCTACCTCCTGGTGGGCCTCGCGACCCTTGTGCTCGTGGGCGTGCGAGCGGTGCGCGCGCGAGCGCGGGGCCGCGCGTGGCGGGCGGGCTCCGAACGTGCCGTCGCGATCGCGGTGGGCCTGTGGGCGATCACGACGGCGTGGTTCCTGCTCGGGCGTGCGTCGTTCCTCGCGTACGCGCACTACGCGAGCGCGATCACGTTCTTCGCGCTGCTCGTGGCGGTCGTGTGGATCAACGCGCGGCGGGCGTCGCCACCGCCGCGGCCCCGGCGGATGGGCGAGCGCGGTTACCGCCGCTCGTACCTCGCGATAGGGGTCGCGATGGGTGCGTCTGTGGTGGCGGGTCTCGTGGTGTGGCTCGCGGTGGGCGACGACGACGCGTTCCCGCTCGTGTTCTGGATCGAGGTCGTGCTGCTCCTGCTCTACACGGCGTTCTGGATCCTGCAGACGGTCGAGCACTGGCGGGACGGGGAGGTCGAGGAGGAGTGACGGTGGCGGCGGTCCGCCGGACGGAACGTCTGTCCACAGATTCTTCCGACCCCCTATATTTTTGCATGTGTAGCCGGTAAACTGGACGCATGTTCGATGGGGGCGTCGCAGCGTGGGATCTCGGCCGGAGGGCCGAGAGTCCCGCTGCCGTGCGCGAGCACCTCGGGCTCGGTGCTCCTGACGATGGTGGCGCGCCGCAGGAGCTCCTCGAACGTCTCGCCCAGCTCACCGAGTACGCGCGGCTGCGTTCGCTCGACTCCGCGGCGCTCGTCGAGACCATCGCCGCCCTCGCGGGCGTCGAGGCGTGGGCGGCCGCCGCCCAGCGCGACGCCGCGGCGGCCCTCGAGGCCCGGCAGCCGGTCGTGGAGCGGGAGCGCCGCCGGTCGGGTCGCGTCGAGATGAGGGGGAGCGCCGCGGACTCGATCGCGATGCGGCTCGGCATCTCCCGGCACCGGGCGGCGCGCCTGGTCGGCGAGGGGCGGTTGTACGAGGACGTCCTGCACCCCGTCGGCACCGCCCTGGCGCAGGGGCGGATCGACGCCGGGAAGGCGAGCGTCTTCGCCGAGGTGCTCGTGGACGCCGAGCCGGAGGTCTCGTTCGCGGTCTGCGAGCAGGTGCTGCCCGACGCGCCCGGGCTCGCGCACCAGGAGCTGCGCGCGCGGGTGCAGGCGGTGGTGGTGCAGGTCGATCCCGGTGCTGCACGTGAGCGCGCCGTGCGGGCGACCGCTCGTCGGCGTCTCGAGTCCGTGCGGCTGCTGCCCGACGGGCAGGCGTCCGTCCGCCTCGTGGCCCCGTTGATGGACGTGGCCTCTGTCCACGCGATGGCCGAGGCGGCCGCGCGAGCGGCACGTGCCGCTGGCGACGCCCGGACGCTGGACCAGCTCCGTGCCGACGCCGTCGTGGCGGTCGCGGCCGACGCGCTCGCGGCGGGGCGGATCGACGTGTGCGGGCGGGCGGGTGGCCAAGGTGACGACGGCGCTGCTCACGTTGGTCAGGCCCCCACGCTCGGGTCGCCGGCGCCCGGGGCACCGGCACTCGGGTCGCCGGCGCTCCGGGCACCGGCACTCGGGGTAACGGCGTCATCCCCCGGCGGCGCGACGGCCGGGGCCTCCGCTGAGCCGCCGCTCGTTCGACCCGCGACGCCGACCGTGCCTCCAACGCCCGACGAAGCCGACCCAGCCCCCGCGTCGTCGTCGCGGTCGGCGTTCGGGTCTGTGCCTGCGTCGGGATCGACCCTGGTGTCTGCACCAGACCCGGCATCGGCACCCGCGTGGGCGTCGACGCCGGAACCAGAACTCTTCACTGTTCCGTCGCAGGCGCTCCCCGCCGTGCGGCGCCTGGCGCGCGACGCCCGGAGGCGTTCGCGTCGACGATCGCGCGACGTGGCGTCGGAGCGCGGCGCTCCCCCGCCGGCGTCCGGGTCACCGACGGCGGCGCAACCACCACCACCTCCGCCGGCCCGCAGCCTCGCCGAGTCGATCCTCGACCCGCGACTCGAGGCACCACCGCCGTTCGTCCCGTTCGGCGGAACCACGTCCCGGCTGACCCTGCAGCTGAGCGACGCCCACCTCGCGACCCCGGACGCGCACCCGTGCGCCGCCGACGCCTACGCGTGGGAGTTCTCCCCGGCGGCGCTCGTCGACGACGCCGCCAACCCCTACGACACCTTCGAGGCACCGACCAGCTGCCGCCTCGGCGTCGACGTGCCGGCGGTCCTCGGACTGGGCCCCCTCGATCCGGTGACGGCGCGGGCGCTTGCCGTGGACCCGCCGTCGCACCTCACCGTGAGCGTCACGCCGGTCGCCGCCGGTCCCGATCACGACGACGGCCGCACCGTCGAGGTGACCGACGGCCGCACCGTCGAGGTGACCGACGGCGGCGGGTCAGCCGCAGGCCGGGCCGGGTACGTCCCCGGTGCGGCCCTCGCGCGGGAGGTGCGCGTGATGCACCCGACGTGCGTCGCGCCGTCGTGCACCGTGCTCGCCTCGGCGTGCGACCTGGACCACGTCACGCCCTGGCCCGCGGGGCACACGACCGCGGCGAACCTCCGGCCGCTGTGCCGCCACCACCACCTGGTGAAGACGCACCTCGGTCACGAGCTGACCCTCGACGCCACGGGTGCCGCGCTGTGGCGCACGCCCGAGGGGCACCGCTACCGGCGCGAGATCGGCGGAGTGAGCACGCTGGTCGAGACACCCGACACGACGCGGCCCGCCACCCGGCCGCGCGGCGCCGCCTGACGCCTGACGTCCACCAACCCCTCAGAACCCGGCGGCGAGCCCCCGCGCGAGGTCGTCGAGCAGGTCGTCCGGGTCCTCGAGCCCGACCGACAACCGGATCGTCGTCTCCGAGAGGCCGACGCGCTGGCGCCCGTCGTAGCCGGTCTTCATGTGCGTCGTCGTCGCGGGGTGCGTGACGAGCGACTTGGCGTCCCCGAGGTTGTTCGAGATGTCGATCATCCGCAGCGCGTCCAGGAACGCGAACGAGCGGTGCTTCCCGCCGTCGGGATCCTGCGGCCCGTCGAGCGTGAACGCGACGACCGTGCCGCCCGCGCTCTGCTGCGCCTTCGCGAGCTCGTGCTGGGGGTGCGAAGGCAGGTAGGGGTAGCGGACCTCGGTCACGGCCGACTGCGTCTCGAGCCACTGCGCGACCCGCAGCGCGCTCTCGCACTGCCGGGCGATGCGCAGGTCCATCGTCTCGAGGCCCTTGAGCAGCGTCCACGCGTTGAACGGGCTCATCGTGGGGCCGGTGTTGCGGATGAAGGTCTGCAGCGGCCCGGTGACGTAGTCGCGCGGACCGAGCACGGCCCCACCCATCACGCGCCCCTGGCCGTCGATGTGCTTCGTGGCGGAGTAGACGACGACGTCGGCGCCGAGCGCGAGCGGCCGCTGGAGCGCCGGCGTCGCGAAGACGTTGTCGACGATCACGACGGCGCCCGCCGCGTGGGCGAGGCGGCTCACCTCGGGCACGTCCACGATGTCCTGCATCGGGTTCGACGGCGTCTCGAAGAACACGACGTCGGTCGGCCTCGCCAGCGCCTCAGCCCACTGCGCGGTGTCGTGCGCGTCGACGTAGACGGTCTCGACGCCCCACCCGGTGAACAGCTCGTCCAGCACGAGGAGCGTGGATCCGAACATCGCGCGCCCGGCCACGATGCGCGAGCCCTGGCGCACGAGGCACGCCATCGATGCGAAGACCGCGGCCATCCCGGTCGCGGTCGCGAAGCACGCCTCCGCCCCCTCGATGAGCCGGAGCCGCTCCTCGAACGCCGAGGTGGTCGGGTTCGAGTAGCGCGTGTACGTGAAGCGGTCGAGCTCGCCGAGGAAGGCGGCCTCGGCGTCGGCCGCACGCGGGTAGGCGTAGCCCTGCGTGAGGAACAGCGGCTCCGAGATCTCCATGAAGCCGGTGCGCTCCTGGCCGCCGCGGACGGCGAGCGTCGCCGGACGGAGTCCCTCGGGCAGGTGCGAGCGCGGCTGCGGGTCGGTCATCGCTCGCCCTCCCACGCGCGCAGCGGCAGGCCCTGACCCGCCCAGCCGGGGCCGGCGTGACCCTCGACGCCCTCGAGCACGTTGTACGCCGGGCCGAACCCGGCCGACGTCGCGAGCTGGGCCGCGGCGATCGAACGACCGCCCGA
Source organism: Litorihabitans aurantiacus (assembly GCF_030161595.1). Taxonomy (NCBI): domain Bacteria; kingdom Bacillati; phylum Actinomycetota; class Actinomycetes; order Micrococcales; family Beutenbergiaceae; genus Litorihabitans; species Litorihabitans aurantiacus. Next base: position 3,659,079 of record NZ_BSUM01000001.1, on the reverse strand, counting down.
CTTGCACACGAACAGGACGGTCCGGTTGTCGCCGGGGGTGAGACCGGCGCGCGTCAGCGCCTCGAGGAAGTCCGGGTTCGGCCCCTGGAACGTCTGCAGCGGGTCGAGGACGGCGTCACGGTGGAGCGACGTCAGGTCCGGCACCCCGGTGTGCTGCCACTCCTGGGGGGTGCGGACGTCGACGAGGACGGCCTCGCCGTCCTGCTCCAGCGCCTCCCACGCCTCGGCGGGCGTGAGATCGCCCGCGTAGCCGTGGGTGCCGCCGTCGTGACGACAGTCGGACGATGCGGAATCGGTCATGCTCACTCCTCCATCGGGCCTGGCGGTAGCACCCGCACCCGTGACGGGGGTTGCTGCAGCGTCGTCGAGCCAGGTCTCTCAGCTGCTCTGGATGGTCCCGCCGATGGTAGCGAAGGTGTCACGAGGGTCCGACATCGGTCCGCATCCCGTCCCGCTCCGGCGCACGACGGCGCCTCCCGGGCGGGCGGCCCGCCCGGGAGACGTCGTGGCGTGCGTCAGCAGGTGCGACGCGTCGGTGGTCGACGCAGCCTCACACCGCCGAGGTCGACCGACGCGAGTACCGCAGCGCAGCCGCCCCCAGGAGGAGCAGGAGCCCTGCGATCCCGGCCGCGAACGGAGTGACGCCCGTGGTCGGGAGGGAGGACTGCTGGCTCGCGACCTGCATGGTCGTGCCGGCACCGGTGGTGCCGGTCGCGGTGATCACGCGGCCGTCGTCACTGATGAAGCCGCCGGGGGTGGTCCCCGGGGTCGTGACGTCGATCGGCGTCACCGGGGTCACCGGCGTCACCGGGGTGACGGGCGTGGTCGGGTCCGTCGGGTCCGTCGGGTCGGTCGGGTCGGTCGGGTCGACCGGGTCCGTCGAGTCGACCGGGTCCGTCGGGTCGACCGGGTCCGTCGGGTCAACCGGGTCCACCGGGTCCGTCGGGTCGACCGGGTCCGTCGGGTCGACCGGGTCCGTCGGATCCGTCGGGTCAACCGGGTCGACCGGGTCGGTCGGGTCCACCGGGTCGGTCGGGTCCACCGGGTCCACCGGGTCCACCGGGTCGACGGCGGCCGTCGTGCACTCGGCCGTGGCGTCACCCAGGAGACCGACCGCGATGCAGCCGACGTCGACAGGGACGGTCACCGGCAGCTCGATCCCGATGTCGCCGATGAGACCGCCACCGCCCGTACCGCCGCCGGGAGCCTCGGCGCCCGGGGTGGTGTCGACCGGCTGCGCGGGCGTCGTGGTGCAGTCAACCGCGGCGTCGCCGAGGACTCCGGCGGCGATGCAGCTCACGTCGACGGGCACCGTGACCGGTGCCAGCACCGAGATGTCACCGATGAGGCCGTCGTCCGAGCCCGAGCCCGACGACGACGGCGCAGCCGCCACCGGATCGGCCGGAGCAGCGGGCGACTCGTTGGACACCACCGCGGCGTCACCCAGGACACCTGCGGCGATGTCGGACACGTCCACGGGCGCCGTCACCGGCGCCACCACCGAGATGTCACCGACGAGGCCGTCGTCCGAGCCCGAGCCCGACGACGACGGCGCAGCCGCCACCGGAGCCGCGGGAGCAGCAGCCGAGGTCTCGTTCGAGACCACCGCAGCGTCACCCAGGACACCTGCGGCGATGTCGGACACGTCCACGGGCGCCGTCACCGGCGCCACCACCGAGATGTCACCGACGAGGCCGTCGTCCGAGCCCGAGCCCGACGACGACGGCGCAGCCGCCACCGGAGCGGCCGGAGCAGCGGGCGACTCGTTGGACACCACCGCGGCGTCACCCAGGACACCAGCAGCGACGTCGGACACCTCCACGGGCACCGTCACCGGCGCCACCACCGAGACATCACCGATCAGACCGTCGTCCGAGTCCGAGTCCGAGCCCGAGCCCGAGCCCAACGGCGCCACTGCCACCGGAGCGGCCGAGGCAGCCGCGGGCGTCTCGTTCGAGACCACCGCAGCGTCACCCAGGACACCTGCTGCGACGTCGGACACCTCCACCGGCACCGTCACCGGCGCCACCACCGAGACGTCACCGACCAGACCGTCGTCCGAGTGCGACGAGTCCTCCGCCACAGCGACAGGAGCCGCCTCGACCGGGGCAGCCGGAGCAGCAGCCGGAGTCTCGTGCGAGACCACCGCGGCATCACCCAGGACACCCGCGGCCACGTCGGACACCTCCACCGGCACCGTCACCGGCGCCACCACCGAGACGTCACCGACCAGACCGTCGTCCGAGTGCGACGACTCCTCCGCCACAGCGGCCGGAGCCGCCTCGGCGGGAGCTGCCGGCGCCGGAGCCGCGGGCTCCTCGTGCGAGACGACCGTCGCGTCCCCGACCGCGATCGACTCGACGTCGACGGGGACGGTCACGGGCGCCTCGACCGAGACGTCCCCGGCGAGCCCGTCGCCCTCGACCGCCGCCTGCGGCGCCTCCACCGGACGCTCGACCTCACCACCGCCGCCGACCGGCGCCTGGGGCGGGGCCTCGGCCGGGGCCGCCGGCGGCGACACCACGGCGGCGTCACCGAGGAGGCCGACGGCGACGTCGCTGACCTCCACCGGAACGGTCACCGGGACGTCGATCCCGACGTCTCCCAGCAACCCGTCGGAGGCGTGAGCCGCCCCCGCAGCTGCGGCCACCAGGCCGCCTGACACGAGCACCGTCTGCAGTGCTCGACGCATGACTACGTGCATCGATCCTTCTCCTTGACTGAGGGTGGGTGCGCCACGTGGCGCGATGTCGTCTGCCGGACGTGGTCCGGTCGCGACGACCCTCAGGCGGGAGAGACGGGGATGCGCAGGGCGGGGGCGGGCGGCAGCGCGTCCTGGTGACGCCGGGCCACGCCCACGAGAAGAAGGGCGGAGAGGGCGACGCCGCCGGCCGGGGCCGCCTCGCGCAGCAGGGTCGGTCCCGCGGAGCCGACGGCGGTGGCCGCACCACCGATCACGGCGACCGTGGCGGCACCACCCCAGGGGCTGCCTTCGCGCTCGTCGGCACCGCTTCCGCCGTCCTGCGTGGCGGTGGACGCCTGCGGAAGTGCTTCGACACCCCCGGGGCCCGACGGCGCGGCGACCGGCGTCGAGATCGCGGTACGCGGCGCGGTGGCGGAGTCGCGCGACGACGAGGCGTCGCCGGCCGTCGACGCGGCGCCGGCGTCCGCGAGCGCCACCTGGCCGGCGTCCGGCTGCGCCGGGATGGAGGGGAGCACAGGCGCGGGCAGCGGTGCGCCGGAGTCGGCGGGCGTCCCGGGCATCCCGGGGAGGCCGGGAGCGGGCACCGGCACGACGGGCGCGACCTCCTCCTCGAGCCCACCCGGCAGCGCGGGCACGAGCGGCTCGAGCACGGGGTCGACCACGCCACCGACACCCTCGACCACCGGGGTCAGGACCGGCTCGACCGCGTCGACCACGGGGGTGAGAACCGGCTCGATCGCAGCGACGACCGGTGTCACGACGCCGTCCGCGACCTGCTCGACGACGGGGGCGACCACGTCGTCGACCACGGGGGTCACGACCTCGTCCACCACCGGCGCGACCACGCCGTCGACCACCGGAGCCGCGACCTCCTCGACCACCGGCGCCACGACCCCGTCGACGACGGGAGCCACGACCTCCTCGATCGCGGGAGCTGCCACCTCGTCCAGCACGGGGGCGACGACGTCGTCGACCACCGGTGCTGCGACCTCCTCCACGAGGGGGCGACCACGTCGTCCACCACCGGAAGGGCAGCCGCCTCGACCACGGGTGCGGCGAGATCCTGCGCCACCGGCGCTGCGACGTCCTGCGCCACGGGCTCGACCACCGGCACCACCGCGGTCTCGACCGCCGGCGCAACCACCTCGTCCACGACGGGGGTCACGACACCGTCGACCACCCCGTCCACCACGGGAGCGACGACACGGTCGCCCACCTCGGACACGATCCCGCTCACGGCACCGTCGCCGCCCAGCAGGTCGAGCGCCGACGCACCCGCGGCACCGAGGCCGAGAGCCCCGCCGCGCCGGCGCCGGCGAGCAGACCGCGCAGGAGCCAGCGGCGCGCGGAGGATCCCCGCTGCACCCGCTGCTGCTCCGGCGTCGTCATCGTCTCGGCTCCTGGCCTCGTTGAACTGATCAGTCCGTCACGCACACGCAGCCCGAACGGTCCGGACCGCTCCTTCACGCTAAACGTGAGTAAGAACACATACAAGGGTGGAATGAACATTCCTAACTGCACGCTATGTGCAGGCGCATGTGAGTGCGGCCACCCGCCGACCCGCCCGACGGCCCCGCCGAACTAGGCTGGCGGCATGGCTTCCCACTTTGATGTCGTCGTCCTCGGTGCGGGCCCCGGTGGCTACGTCGCCGCCATCCGCGCCGCCCAGCTCGGCAAGTCCGTCGCCGTGGTCGAGAAGAAGTACTGGGGCGGTGTCTGCCTCAACGTCGGGTGCATCCCGTCCAAGGCGCTCCTGAAGAACGCGGAGCTCGCGCACACCCTCACGCACGACAAGAAGAAGTACGGCATCGAGGGCGACGCCACGATGTCCTACGGCCCGACGCACGCCCGCAGCCGCCAGGTCTCGGCCGGCATCGTCAAGGGCGTCCACTTCCTCATGAAGAAGAACAAGATCACCGAGATCGACGGCTGGGGCACCCTCACCGGCACGACCTCGATGGACGTCGCCCGCGAGGGCGGGGAGACCGAGAAGGTCACCTTCGACGACCTCATCATCGCCACCGGCTCCGTCACCCGGATGCTCCCGGGCGTCGAGGTGAGCAAGAACGTCGTCACCTACGAGGAGCAGATCCTCGACGCCGAGCTCCCCGGTTCGCTCATCATCGCCGGCTCCGGCGCGATCGGCGTCGAGTTCGCCTACGTCATGAAGAACTTCGGCGTCGACGTCACGATCGTGGAGTTCCTCGACCGCATGGTCCCCACGGAGGACGTCGACGTCTCCAAGGAGCTCCTCAAGCACTACAAGAAGCTCGGCGTGAACGTGCTCACCAGCACCAAGGTCGAGCGCGTCGAGGACACCGGCAGCGGCGTCAAGGTCACCGTCTCCAGCAACGGCGAGGAGCGCGTCCTGGAGGCCGACCGCCTGCTCTCGGCCATCGGCTTCGCCCCGCGCACGGAGGGCTTCGGTCTCGAGGCGGCGGGCGTGCAGCTCACCGACCGCGGCGCCATCGCGATCGACGACTACATGCGCACCAACGTCCCGAACATCTACGCGATCGGTGACGTGACGGCGAAGATGATGCTCGCGCACGTCGCCGAGGCCCAGGGCATCGTCGCGGCCGAGACCCTCGCGGGCGCCGAGACCATGTCCATCGACTACGCCTTCATCCCGCGCGCCACCTACTGCCACCCGCAGATCGGCTCGATGGGCCTGTCCGAGCAGCAGGCGAAGGACGCCGGCCACGACGTCAAGACCTCGACATTCCCGTTCAGCGCGAACGGCAAGGCGCAGGGTCTGGGCGACGCCGTCGGCTTCGTCAAGATCGTCGCCGACGCCGAGCGCAACGAGATCCTCGGCGCCCACATGATCGGCCCGGACGTCACCGAGCTCCTCCCGGCGCTCAACACCGCGCAGACCTGGGACCTCACCGCCGACGAGATGTCGCGCGTCATCTTCGCCCACCCGACGCTGGGCGAGGCTGTCAAGGAGGCCCTGCACGGCATCTCGGGCCACATGATCAACTTCTGACACACGCGCGTCCCGCGCAGCAGCACCACGACGGCGCCGCTCCCCTCCCGGGGTGCGGCGCCGTCGTCGTGCGGACCGGTCGCGGTGTGGACCGGTCGCGCCCCGGGCGCAGCGAGACGGCCGGGCCCCTGGAGGTGAGGGACCCGGCCGCCGGTTACCGCCCGACATCCGGACGGCCTCCCCCTGCGGGGCCGCCGAATATCATCACGAACTTAAGGAGCGCCTCTGACACCCACCAAACCGCCTCTTGATCCGGGTTCAGGCCACCCCGTACGAACTTGATCGCGGTTAAGAAGGTGGGGCGCGGTGCGATGCTGGAGCCCTCCACCCCGCCGTCGACCGGAGGTCACCGTGGTCCTGATAGCCGTCACCGGCGAGGCGTCGACCAGCCTCGCCGCCGAGCGCGCCACCGCGCACCTGAGGGTCGAGGCGACCGGGGCGGACCGTGCCGACGTCGTCGCCCGGGCCGCCCACCGCCACGCCGAGCTGCTCGACCAGGCCCGCACCCACGTCGCCTCGGGCGCCGCGACGGGCTGGGAGGCGCAGGACGTCACCACCGGCACCGTGCACGAGTGGGTGGAGGGCGACGGCGACCGCCACCGGCAGCGCCTCTTCCGAGCGACCGCGAACGTGCGCGTCCACGTCGTCGACGTCGCCGTCCTGGGATCCTGGCTGCTGGAGGTCGGCGCGCAGGAGGACGTCGCCGTCGACCACGTCTCCTGGGACCTGACCGAGGTCACGCGCACCGCCGCCGTCGAGAACCTGCGCGTGCGGGCGGTGCGCGACGCCGTCGCGCGCGCCGCGACCTACGCGGGTGCGCTCGGCCTCACGACGCCGCGTCTGACCGCCGTCTACGAGGACGGCCTGCGGCCGGGCGGACCCGGCGGCGGCCCGGTACCGATGATGGCGATGCGCGCCGTCGCTCACGACGGCGGGGGCGGGCTCGAGCTGCAGCCGCAGGACGTCGAGCTCACCGTGACGGTGTCGGCCGACCTCGAGGCGTAGGCACGGCGGGCACCGCCCCCGGTACCGGTCCGCTGCGATGTCGCACCGCCGCACTAGGGTGACGGCATGCCAGCCTCGGAGGCAGTCCAGCTCGATGTCCGCGGTCGTCAGGTGCGCCTGAGCTCGCCCGACAAGGTGCTCTTCGCCTCGGGCATCACGAAGCGGGACGTCGCCGAGTACGTGATCGCGGTGGGTGACGGGATCCTCGCCGCGCTCGCCGACCGGCCCACCGCGCTGGAGCGCTGGCCGAGCGGCTACCGCGAGGGCATGGTGCTGACGCAGCGCACCGGCGCGCAGGGCGACGGCTTCTACTCCAAGCGGGTGCCGAAGGGTGCGCCCGACTGGGTCGAGAGCGTGCGCATCGGGTTCCCGAGCGGGCGGTACGCGGACGAGGTGTGCCCGACCGAGCTCGCCGTCGTGGTCTGGGCGGTGCAGCAGAACACCCTGACGTTCCACCCGTGGCCGGTGCGGCGCGACGACGTCGACCGCCCCGACCAGCTGCGGATCGACCTCGACCCCCAGCCCGGGACGGACTACCACGACGCCGCGGCGATCGCCCCGCTCGTGCGCGAGGTCGCCGCCGAGGCCGGCCTGACGCTGTACCCCAAGACCTCCGGCGGCCGCGGCCTGCACCTGTTCGCGCCCATCCGGCCCGAGTGGGAGTTCAGCCCCGCGCGCCGCGCCACCATCGCACTCGCCCGCGAGATCGAGCGGCGCGCGCCCGGCGCCGTCACCACGAAGTGGTGGAAGGAGGAGCGCGGCAGACGAGTGTTCATCGACTACAACCAGATGGCGCGGGACCGCACGATCGCCTCGGCCTACTCGGTGCGCGCCAACGTCCGGGCCACCGTGTCGGCGCCGCTGCGGTGGGAGGAGATCCCCGACGTGACGCCGGACGACTTCACCGTGCGCACCATGCCGGCGCGGTTCACCGAGGTGGGCGACCTGTTCGCGGGCGCCAACACCTCGCCGCAGGGGCTGGCCGACGGCAGCGTCGGCGGACTGGAGACGCTGCTGGAGTGGGCCGCGCGCGACGAGCGCGACCACGGCCTCGGTGAGGCGCCCTACCCGCCGGAGTACCCCAAGATGCCGGGCGAGCCCAAGCGGGTGCAGCCGAGCCGGGCGCGTCACGACGACGAGGGCTGAGTCGACCCGGGGAGGCGCACCCGGCGCACCCGGCTCGGCCGGCTCGGCCGGCTCGGCCCGGCGCACCCGGCTCGGCCGTGCGGGTGAGGAGCGGGCGTCGTGCGGGCATCGCGCGGACGTCGTGCGGCGGGCCCAAGATCAGGGTCGTCTCGGGGGAGATCCGGATACCCACGCCGCGGTACGGGAGCGCAGGATGGAACCCAGATCGGCGCGGGGGTCGTGCCGAGGAGAGGGAGAGACGACATGACGAACGAGTACGGAACCAGCGAGCCCACCTCCGAGCAGCCCGCCGGCACCGAGACCGGCAGCACGGCCGGCAGCGAGAAGACCAAGGCCGACGGCCGCACCTGGACCGAGGAGTTCAAGGTCTCGGGCGAGAACCTGCTGGCGAAGGTCAAGCAGCTCATCGGCGAGGGCAACGTCCGCCGCATCATCATCAAGAACGAGAACCGCACGCTGCTCGAGGTCCCGCTGAACGCGGGCCTGGCCGTGACGGCCGCGGCCGCGGTGTTCGCCCCGGTCCTCGTGGCCGTCGGCGCGATCGCGGCGCTCGTGACGTCGGTGACCGTCGCCGTCGAGCGCGGCGAGACCAGGGGCGAGGGCAAGCACGCCGCCGAGCCCGAAGTCCCCGTGACCCCGGTGGACCCCGTGAACCCGGAGGCCAGCGACAGCAACCACGGCACCAGCACCATCGGCTACAGCATCTGAGCCGACCCGCACCACCGCCACGGCGCCCGACCGGGAGACTGGTCGGGCGTCGTCGTGCGTCCCGGGCGCGCCCGCACCGCGCACCGCCCCCAGCAGCCGCCGAGATGCGACATTCGCGTCGAGATGCGAACCGTGACGGGATGTCTCGGCGCAGATGTCGCATCTCGACGGCGGGGCGGGGAACGTGCGGGGCGGAGCAAAGCGGTGCGGCGGGTCAGCCGCGCTCGATGAGGCGCGAGAGGACGATCGTGGACTCGGTCCGCTCGATGTCGGCCGACTCCCGGATCCGCTCGAGCGTCTCCTCGAGGTGCGCGACGTCGCGCGCCCGCACGCGCAGCACCGCGTCCGCCCCGCCCGCGACCGTGCTCGCCTGCACCACCTCGCTGATCGGCTCCCACGCGGCGCGCAGCTCCCCGGGGAGATGCGCCCGGCGCACCAGACGTCGATCATCGCCTCGATCCCCCACCCGAGCGCGGCGGGGTCGACGACGGCGGTGAAATGCCCGATAACGCCGTCGTCGAGCATCCGGTCCACCCGCCGCTTCACGGCCGGCGCGGAGAGCCCGACGACGTCGCCCACCGCCGCGTACGTGGCGCGGCCGTCGGCCGTGAGCTCGGTGAGGATCTGCGCGTCGAGTGCGTCCATCCGTCGAGACTAGCGGCGGTCGCACAACGAATCGCCGTACGGACGCCCCTTATCGTCGAATCGTTGCGCCGACACGCAACCCCCGGCCGTTGCCGCACCCGCCCCCGAGGTGCCACCGTAGAGAGACATCCGGCGTTCGCCCCGAGGGAGCCCCCACCGCATGACCACCGACGTCGCAGCGACCACCGCCGCACCCGCACCCGCCACCGGCACCGTCCCCGCCGCCCCGGCCGACGGCCGCACGGCCACGACCCGCCGCTACCTGATGTGCCGCCCGACCCACTTCGACGTCGTCTACACGATCAACCCGTGGATGCACCCCGAGGTGCCGGTCGACCACGAGCTCGTCATGAGCCAGTGGGAGACGCTGCGCCGCACCTACCTCGAGCTCGGCCACGAGGTCGAGGTCATCGAGGGCGCCCCGGCCTGCCGGACATGGTGTTCGCGGCCAACGGCGCCACGGTCGTGGACGGGAAGGCGCTCGCGGTCAGCTTCCACTACCCGCAGCGCCGCGGCGAGGCTCAGCTGTACGCCGACTGGCTGCGCGCCGACGGCTTCGAGGTGACCGACGCCGTCGCCATCAACGAGGGTGAGGGCGACTTCCTCACGGTCGGCCGCCGGATGATCGCGGCGACCGGCTTCCGCTCGGACCCCGCCTCGCACGCCGAGCTCGCCGCCGTCACGGGCCTCGAGGTCGTCTCGCTCGAGCTCGTGGACCCGCGGTTCTACCACGTCGACACGGCGCTGACCGTGCTCGACGAGCGCACGGTCGCCTACCTGCCCGAGGCCTTCTCCCCCGCGAGCCGCGAGCGCCTGCAGGAGCTGTTCCCGGACGCGATCCACGTCAGCCTCGCCGACGCGCAGGTCTTCGGGCTGAACGCCGTCTCGGACGGCCGCAACGTCGTCGTCGCCGCCCAGGCCACCGGCTTCATCGCCGCGCTCGAGGCCGCCGGCTACCAGCCCGTCCCGGTCGACCTGTCCGAGCTGCTCAAGGGCGGCGGCGGCATCAAGTGCTGCACGCTCGAGCTGCGCCCCGCGCCCGACGCCGGCTGAGGCACCCGTGAGCACCGTGACCGCTCCCACCACGGGCACCGCGAGCGCCGCCGAGCAGATCGCCGCGATCGAGGCCCACGCCGCGCACAACTACCACCCGCTCGAGGTGGTGATCGCGCGTGGCGAGGGCGCGTGGGTGACGGACGTCGACGGGCGCCGGTACCTCGACTGCCTCGCCGCCTACTCGGCGGTGAACTTCGGCCACGGCCACCCGGCGCTCCTCGCCGCGGCGCACGAGCAGCTCGACCGGCTCACGCTCACCTCGCGCGCGTTCCACCACGACCGGATGGCGGAGTTCGTGACCGAGCTCGCCGCGCTCGCGGGCAAGGACGTCGTGGTACCGATGAACACCGGGGCGGAGGCTGTCGAGACCGCGATCAAGGTCGCGCGCAAGCACGCGTCGCAGGTCCGGGGCATCGCGGTGCCGGAGATCGTCGTCGCGAGCGGCAACTTCCACGGGCGCACGACGACGATCGTCAGCTTCTCCGACGACGCCCTGGCGCGCGAGGGGTACGGCCCCTTCACCCCCGGGTTCGTGACCGTGCCCTACGGCGACGCCGATGCGCTGGCAGCCGCACTGACCGAGAACACCGCCGCGGTGCTGCTGGAGTCGATCCAGGGCGAGGCGGGCGTCGTCGTGCCGCCCCCGGACTACTTCGCGCGCGTGCGCGCGGTGACCGCCGAGCGCGGCGTGCTGCTGATCGCGGACGAGATCCAGTCGGGCCTCGCGCGCACGGGCGAGACGTTCGCGATCTCTCACGACGGCGTCGAACCGGACATGTACCTCCTCGGCAAGGCGCTGGGTGGGGGCATCGTGCCGGTCTCCGCCGTCGTGGGCGACGCCGACGTGCTGGGCGTCCTCACACCCGGGACCCACGGGTCCACCTTCGGTGGCAACCCGCTGGCCGCGGCCGTGGCGACCGCCGTCGTGCGCCTCCTGCGCACCGGTGAGTACCAGGAGCGCTCGCGCGTGCTCGGCGAGCAGCTGCACACGGGGCTGCACGCGCTGGTCGGGCACGGCGTGAGCGCGGTGCGCGGCCGCGGGCTGTGGGCCGGCGTCGACATCGACCCGGCGGTGGGCACGGCGCGCGACGTCGCGCTGCGGCTCATGGCTCGAGGCGTGCTCGCGAAGGACACCCACACCCGCACGCTGCGGCTCGCGCCGCCGCTCGTGGTCTCGGCCGACGAGGTCAAGTGGCTGCTGGAGCAGCTGCGCGAGGCGCTCGAGGGCTGATCGCGGAAGATCGGCGGCGCCACACGCCGCCGATCTTCCGCAGAGCGGCCGGACCTCAGACCGACGGCGGCTCGCCGTCGAGCCGGTGCTGCTCGCGCGCGTTGTTCGTGACGAGGTTGTCGAAGAAGCGCAGCCCGCGCGGCGTCAGGACCGGCACGAGCGATCGAACCTCGGGCGGCACGGTCACCGCGGCGATGCGCAGGTCGCCGGGGTAGGCGTTGTCACCGGTCAGCCCGTAGGTCGCGTTCATCAGCGCACCCGGCACGATCAGCACCTCGGCCTCGCGCAGGGCCGGCACGTCGAGCATGACGGCGAGCCCCTCGAGGAACGCGCTCTCCTCACCCTCGGGCAGTCCCTCCCAGCAGAGCGCGAGACCGGACTCGTCGATCTCCGCGAGCTCGGCGGCGGTCGTCGCGACCCGCCTCACTGCGCCACCGACCCGGTGAACGACTCCGGCGCGGCGGGCGCGCCCGGCAGCAGCTGCGCCAGGTCGTAGCCGACCGGCTCCTCGAGCTGGTCGTACGTGCACGAGCGCGGCTCGCGGTCGGGCCGCCAGCGCTTCAGCTGCGTGGTGTGCCGGAACCGGGTGCCCTCCATGTGGTCGTAGCCGACCTCGAGCACGCGCTCGGGGCGCAGCGGCGTGAAGCTCAGGTCCTTGCCCGCCGACCAGCGCGACTGCGCCCCCGGCTGCCGCTTCGCGTCGTCACCGGCGGCGGGGTCGGACCAGGTCGCCCACGGGTGCGCCTCGGCGGCGGCCTCGTCGGAGACGTCGACGACGAGCGGCGCCAGCTCGCCCACGAGCTCCGCGCGCCGCGCCATCGGGAACGAGGCGGAGACGCCGACGAACTGCAGGGCCGCACTCTCGCCGTCGCCGTCGTAGAGGCCGAGCAGGAGCGAACCGACCAGCGGCTGCTCCGGCGTCGACGCCTTGTGCTCGCGGTACCCGGCGAGCACGACGTCGGCCGTGCGCGCGTGCTTGATCTTCAGCATCGTGCGCCTCCCCGGCGCGTAGGGGTCCGCGAGCGGTTTGGCCATCACGCCGTCGAGCCCGGCGCCCTCGAAGATCCCGAGCCACTCCTGAGCGAGCGCGGCGTCGCGCGTGCGAGGCGTCGGGTGGACGCGCGGGCCGGACAGGCCCAGTCCGTCGAGCACCTCGATCCGCTCGGCGAGCGGCCGGTCCATCACGACGTCGTCGCCCAGGGCCAGCACGTCGAAGACGACGAGGTTCGCGGGCGCGTGCTCGGCGAGCATCGCCACGCGCGAGGCGGCCGGGTGGATCCGCTGACCGAGCAGCTCGAAGTCGAGGCGCGACCCGCGCGCGAGCACGATCTCGCCGTCGACCACGACGCGGTCCGGCAGCTCCGCACGCGCCGCCTCGACGACGTCGGGGAAGTATCGCGTCATCGACTTGCCGCTGCGGGAGAGGATCTCGACGTCGCCGTCGTCGACCAGCACGATCGCGCGGAACCCGTCCCACTTGGGCTCGTAGGCGAACGGGCCGCCCGCGGCGTCGGGGCCGGGGATTGCCGCGACGCTCTTCGCGAGCATCGGCGCGATCGGGGGTGTGAGCGGGAGGGTCATCGCGTCTCCTGGGCGTCGGCGGGATGGTCGGGGGCGGAGGCGACGCCGTCGTCGTCCTCGTCGCGGAGGACCAGACCGATCTGGTCGGCGACGTCCTGCAGGACACCCTGCACGGCGAGGGTGTCGGCGAGCGGCATCACGCTCGACTCGGTGCGACCGGCGCGCACGCACGCGGCGACCTCCTCGAGCTCGTGGGCGTACCCGCGCCCGCGTGCGGGGTGGTGCTCGCGGACCGGGTCTGCGCCGTCGCGGTGCAGCACGAAACCGTCGGTGCCGTGGAAGGGCGCGTCGAGGTCGATCCAGCCGCGGCTGCCGTAGACCCTCGCCACCCCGGGCATCGGTGTCGTGCGCGAGGCGAGCACGGACGCCGTCGACCCGCCCGCGAATCCGACGACCGCACCCACGTGGGAGTCCGTGCCACCCGCGGTCAGCGTCCCCGTCGCACGCACCTGCGTGGGCGCACCGAGCAGCATCTGCGCGAGGGAGATGCCGTAGACCGCGAGGTCGAGGAGCGCGCCTCGGCCGGCGGCCGGCTCGTCGTCGACGCTCGAGCCCGGCAGCGGCCAGCCCATCTCGCTCGTGACGGCGCGGACCTCGCCGATCGCGCCGTCCGCCACGAGGTCGCGCAGGCGCACGACGGCGGGGAGGAACCTCGTCCACATCGCCTCCATCGCGAAGGTCCCGGCCGCGCGCGCCTCGTCCGCCACGCGGTGCGCGCCGGCGGCGGTCGCGGCGAAGGCCTTCTCGACGAGGACGCCGCGGCCCGCCGCGATCGCCGCGCAGGCGTGGCGGGCGTGCTGGGCGTGCGGGGTGGCGATGTGGACGACGTCGACCTCGTCGTCGGCGAGCAGCGCGGCGTAGGAGCCGTGGGCGCGGGCGCGCGGGGCGTGCTCGGCGGCGAACGCGCGGGCGCGGCCCTCGTCCCGCGATCCGACGGCGACGATCTCGGCGTGCGCGACGTGGTCGAGGTCCCGGGCGATCTCCGCGGCGATGCGTCCGGGGCCCAGGACTCCCCAGCGGAGGCTGCGCTGCTCGCTCATGCCCCCATGATGCCGCGCGGCCCGCCGATCGGCCGGGCCCGGGTGACGATCCCTCGGGGCCGAGAATGCGCAGGACTGCTGAATCGCGGCGACAGAGCAGTTACCTGCATGCTCACGCAGGCACGCGTGCGTTCGAGCGACACCCGGGGCCGCCACCATGCGTACGACTGCTCTGTCCCACCGATTCAGCAGTCATCCGCCTGCTCGCGCGGCCCCTCGCGATCGAACCGACCGCGACCATGTGCACGCGAGCTGTATCGCGCCGGTAGAGCAGCCAGACGCATTCTCGAGCTGGTGAGCGAGGATCCTCGTGCCTGGTCGATCTCCAGCCGGGTCAGGCTGCGGGGCGGGCGGGAGCGCCCGCCGCAGCAGCCGACGCCGCCGGCACCGCTACCGGCGCGTCCGCCAGCACCAGGCCGTCCGCGTGCGGCCAGGCGGCCGGACGCTGACCCGCGGGCACCGCGACGTGGACGGCGACGTCGGGCCACCCCTCCCCGCGGCGCGCGCGCGGCGCACCAGCACGTGAGCGTCGACCCCGGACGGCGCGGTCACGACCACCGTGCTCGCGACCGGGAACGCCGCGACCAGGTCGCCCTGGTGCGTCACGACGGCGGTCACCTGCACCTCCTGGTGACCCGCCGGCGGCAGCGTGGCGGTGAACGCGTCGCCGCCGAACCGCGTGGCACGGGCCCGGGGACGCAGCCCCAGCTCACGCGCGAGGGCGCCCAGCAGCCTGGCGTCGGCGACCCGCACGTGCGCCCGCGCGCCACCGATCTGGGTGAGGGCGACGGCGTCGAGCGCCGCACCGCGGGCGCCCTGGCCGAGGTCGAGCTCTGCCCCGACGGCGAGGACCCGCGTCAGGCGCAGCAGCCGTGACGCGACGGCCGCAGCGCCGGCACCCGTGAGCCACAGCAGCGGGGTGCCGTCGCGCTCGGCCTGCTGCGCGCGGGCCACGAGAACCGGGAACGGGAGGTCGGCGCGGACCTCGACCGCGGGCGACGAGGAGGGGACTCCCCGGGCGCCGCCGACGGCGACCGAGGGACTCCGCACGGGGCGCGCCCCCGCCGGCAGGGTCAGGCGGACCGTGCCGAGCGGACGGGCGGGACGAGCGAGAAGGGTGGTGGTCACGGGGAGCTCCGGGTCGAGTCGTGTGTGGGCGGGAAGGCCCGACTCGTCCGGCGTCAGATGGCGACGGCGGAGTCGGGCCCGTGCATACACAGGGACCGACACCCGCGGGCGGGGACCAGGAGCGGCGGGACGGTCGTCGTCATGGCCTGCTCCTCTCCTCGCGGTGAGCACCGGAGCTCCGGTGCGGATGGCGCCACTCTAGGAACCCGCGGCGCTCCTCGTCGTCGCGCCACGATCCTTCTCACATGTCGAGACCGGGCACAGCAGCGCCCGCCGGCTCGGGCCGACGGGCGGTACTGGGTTCGTGGGGCCGGGCGGCCGCGGGGCTCAGGCCTCGGCGTACGTCAGGCAGTTGGCCGTGCCACCGCCGCCCGGGCCGATGCGCACGGCCGTCGCCGTGCACTCGAGGTTGCTGTTGAAGCGGCAGGCGCTGCGTTGGCACGCGCCGACCTGGGCGACCACGCGGTCGAGACCGCCGCGCGTGCCGACGTCGATGAACGTCGCGCAGTCCGCGTCGTCGTCGACCGTGACGGCGAAGGCGTGGCAGCCGTCGTGGTTGTAGGAGCAGCCGGCGACGGCACACTCGACGACCTGGGGCATCTCGGCGAGAGACGACATGAGTTCCTCCTCGGGGGCGACCTGATGCTAGAACGATAAACCCGAAATAGCGTTCTCGCCACTTTCGAGAAGAATTCAGGGTGCACTTATTGAGGGTCGCCTCACCTGAATTCAGGAATGCCTCACCGAGCCCGATTTACGGGAAGTCGGTGTGATGAAAAGCGGCTCACCGGTCCGGCGGCGACCGCGAGCCGCTCCCCCACAAGTACCTCGCGGGCTCCCACAAACCCCTCGCGGGAGGGGACGCACTAGGCTCCGGGTCATGCATGAGGTGACGACGGCGTGGGCGCCGGACGTGCTGGGCGGCGACTTCGTGGCGCGCACCATCGAGCTGGGCGACGACGGCGACGGCGCCGTCGCGACCCTCGTCCGGCTCGGCGAGCCGACGCACGAGCGCGCGATCCTCTACGTCCACGGCTTCTCCGACTACTTCTTCCAGGCCGAGCACGCGCGCACGCTGGCCGCGGGCGGCCAGGACGTCTACGCGCTCGACCTGCGTCGCTACGGGCGCTCGCTGCGCGAGGGTCAGGTCCCCGGCCTCGTGCGCGACCTCGCGGAGTACGACGAGGAGATCCTCGCGGCGCTCGCCGTCGTCCGCGCCGAGGGCCACCGCCAGGTCGTGCTGCTCGGCCACTCGACGGGCGGCCTGATCGCCACGCTGTTCGCGCACCACCACCCGCGCGCGCTGCAGGCCGTGGTGCTCAACAGCCCCTGGTACGACATCAACGACACCCCGCTGCGCCGCAGCCTCAGCGGCACGGTCGCCGCCGTCGCCGCCTGGCGCGATCCCGACGCCGTCATCTCCCGCCTCTCGGGGACCTACGGCTCGTCCATCCACGCCAGCACCGGCGGCGAGTGGGACTTCGACCTCGCGTGGAAGCCGATCGAGGGCTTCCCCGTGCGCGCCTCCTGGCTCAGCGCGATCCGCCGCGCGCAGCGTCGCGTGGCCGAGGGTCTCGACATCCGCGTCCCCGTCCTCATGTGCACCTCGAGCCGCTCGGGCGGCGCCGGCGGGACCGCCGTCACCCCGGCCCAGGTGCGCTCCAGCGACGTCCTGCTCGACGTGAAGCACATGTGGGACGCCGTCGCGCGCCTGGGTGACGACGTCACGCTGCGCACCGTGCCCGGCGGTCTGCACGACCTCGCCCTGTCGGCCCCGGCCGCGCGCACCGACTACGAGCGCGCGGTGACCTCCTGGATCAGCGACCGGCTGTGACGACGCCGCCCGCCCGGCCGGTGCCGACCAGCACGACGGCGCGCACGACGGAGCCCACCACGTCGCCGTCCTCGTCCCCCGGCCCGCGCATCACGGCGTCGGTCGCCTGGCGCGCCGTCGGGCAGGAGGCCCTCAGCCTCCTGACGATCACGGGGCGGCTCCTGCGCCGGTACTCGCTCGTGCTCACCGGGATCGCGGCGCTCGGCATCATCGCCGCGCACTGGATCTCGGTGCTCGCGGTCATCGCCTCCCGCGGCAGCGCGACGGCGGGCATCCTCGTGTTCGCGCTCGTGCCGGGCGCCGCGTTCGTCACCGCCGTCGGGATGCTCGTGCTCATGGGCCGCCTCACCGACGCCACGCAGCGCAGCGCCGCGAGCGCGCTGGCGACGTTCGCGAGCGCCCTGCTGCTCTACCTCGTGCTGTACGAGCAGAACGGGCAGCTGACCGAGGACCGCCGGGTCTACCTCTACGAGACGACGATGGAGGCGGTCTACGAGTCGGCGTTCAACGACGACGCCCCTTCCGCCCTCGACCGCATCCCCGAGGTGCTGTCGGTTTCTGTGCTCGGCATCCTCGTCGTGGCGCTCGTGCTGCGCAGCCTCGGCGCCGCCTTCCTCGACCGCCAGGAGCGCCGCGACGAGATCGCGCGCGAGCAGCACCGCACGCGCGGCCGCGGCGCCACGATCGGCACCGGGGCGCTGCGCGTCGTCGTGACCTACTCCGAGCTCGTGTGGCTCGTGCTGTCGGTGCTCGCCGCCGTCGCCGTCGGCAACGCGCTGCGGAACTGGTGGAGCAGCCGCAGCGCGGTGCACGCCGTCAGCGACGCCTGGGCCAGGCTCGACTGGCCGCAGGTCGCGCCGGCGATCGGCGCCGTCGGCGGCGT
The DNA here is from genome assembly GCF_030161595.1 of Litorihabitans aurantiacus. Taxonomy (NCBI): domain Bacteria; kingdom Bacillati; phylum Actinomycetota; class Actinomycetes; order Micrococcales; family Beutenbergiaceae; genus Litorihabitans; species Litorihabitans aurantiacus. The sequence continues at coordinate 3,641,129 of NZ_BSUM01000001.1, read as the reverse complement.
CGTCGGAACCCTGGTGGAGTTCGCCGTCGCCGGTGTGCTCGTGCCGGCCGGGTGGCTCGCGTTCGGCACGGTCCTCTACGGCACGCGCCGCGGGGCGACGGCGGCGCTCGCCTCCCGCGCGGCGGAGGTCACGGCGAGCCTGGGCAGCCGGGTGGCGGTACCCCGCGCCGCCGACGCCCTCACCGACGTCGCGCGCCTGCAGCGCTCCTGGTCATCGCTCGTGCGGCCCACGAGCCGGTGGGGTCCGCTCGGCGGCGCCGCCGGTCTCGTGCTCGCCCGCGGGTGGCTCCCGATCGGCGTGTTCTGCATCCTGTTCACGATCCTCGCGCAGGCGGACTACCTCGTGTGGTGGCTGGCCGACCTGCTCCTGCCGACCGTCGCCGCCAACGACTGGCGGGCGATCTACCCGCTCGTCGCCGCCGTCGGGACGGTGCTCGTCCAGGTGCTGACGCTCGCGCTGGTGGCCGCCGGCACCGAGCTGACGATGCGGCGGCTCGGCCTGCCGAGCATCCTGCGGCTACCTCACAAGTCGAAGGACCAGTAGCGGCGAGGGGTGTCGGTCGGCACCACGCGCACCGACCGCGGCTCGACACCGTCGGGCAGCAGCACGACGTCCGAGCGCGAACCGTCCACGAGGAAGATGGACCCGAGCCACCCGCCCTCGGGCTCGACGCTCGTGCTGATCAGCCGCGACCGGGTGTAGGTCGCGCCGTCGTCGGCGAGCACCACGAGGTCGACGCCGAAGCCGCCGTCGTCCGACGGCGGAGCACCGTCCACGGTGAAGTCCGCCTCCCAGAGCTGCCAGCCGTCCGGCGGCAGGAACGGGTCGCCGTAGCTGCCGTTCAGACGATCGACCTCCTCGATGCCGCGGAACCCGATCGTCACACCGCGCGTCCTCGCCTCACCGCCGACCTCGGCGGAGGCCGGCGCGACCGGGTGCGACCCGCTCCAGCGCGAGGCCTCGCGGTAGCCGACGCTCGCGAGCATGCCGGCCACCGCCAGCACGGACACCGCTCCGGCGATCGCGCCGCGCACCGAGAGGGTCATCCCCGCCCCGCCGTCAGCAGCACGGCGGCGATCTCCTCGACCTGCTCGACCTCGTCCACCCGCACCTCGCCGATCTCCATGGGCAGCGCCCAGTCGGAACCCTCGGGGAGCACGCGCAGCGTGCCGCTCTCGGCCGCGTCCGCCGGCATCTCGAAGATGACGTCGAGGTGCCACCACTCGCCCGGCTGCGCCTCGGTGTAGCCCGCGTCGAAGACGTCGCTCGGGGCGTACTCCGCGCCGTTGGCACCGCGCCAGGCGAGGGTTCGGACGAGGTCGGGCTCGCGCTTGCCCGAGTAGGCGACGCGCACCACGAGGAAGCGCCCCGCGCTCTCGTACTCGAGCACCTCGTCGCCGTAGGACTCGGGCACCTCGATGAGCGGCGCGGACCGCGCCCGCCCCACCTCGACCACGGTGCCCCCGACGGCGACCTCCTCGCCGACGTCGCCGCGCACCGTCGTCGCGACCGTGGGGACGACCGGGCGGTTCGCCTCGTGCACCCCGAGGCCGAGCGCGGCGACCAGGAGGACCCCGCCGGTCGCCGTCGCACCGAGGCTGTAGCGGCTCACCGGTCGTCCTCGGGCTCGACCTCGGGGACGATCGAGTCGACGCGCGGGACCTGCGCGGTGGCGCGGGGCTGCGGCCGCAACCAGGTCTCCTCGCCCGACAGGACGTGCTGCGTGTAGGTGTAGGACGTCAGGAGCACGGGCAGGGTGCTGAGGCTCTCCAGCGTGCGCGCGTCCTCCTCCGTGACCGGGATGAGGATGAGCGCCGGCGTCGTCACACCGGGGTGGATGTAGGAGACGTAGCTCCCGTCCACGGGAGAGACCGCACGGGGGTAGGCGGTCGGCTCGAGGCTGCTCACCTCGATCGAGTCCGACTTGTAGGTGGTCGATCGCGGCGGGGCCCCGGTGAGGTCCGCACCGATGACGAGCCAGGCGTCGCCGTCGACGATCTCGAGCAGACTCGGGTCGTACTCGCGCGAGATCGACCAGCCCTCGATGGCGACGTCGTAGGGGCCGAGCGCGACGCGGGCGTCGGCCGGGACGCGGGGCAGACCCTCCTCGGGCACCTGGGCGAACCCTCCGGCGGCCCAGGCCCCGGACGTCACGGCCACGAGACCCGCCACCGCGGCCCACGTCCACACCGAGCGCAGCCCGCGCCGCACGAGGTGCGACGGACCGCCCGCGGGCGGCGGTGCGGGCGGAGGGGTCGTCATGGGGCCGATCGTAGCGACCGGGGACCCGGGTGCGCGGGCCCGCGGCGGTCCATGCATGTGAACGTTCATCACGATTCGATCAAGAAAGCGGTCCCGAGGGCCGAAACCACCCCGATCGGTCTACCACCCCGGCTCCGGGGCGCTACAGTTGTGCACAGCTGGCCCGTCGACCGCCCCCTGCCGACGGGCCAGCCTCCATCTCATCTCCGGTCACGCGGGTCGACGACGATCCGGTGCGGAAGAACCCCTCGCGCACTACCGTGACCCCGTGACCCTCCGACGCCGCCCCGCACGAGTCGGCCGCCCCCTCGCCGCCGGCACCGCTGCGGCCCTCCTCGCCCTCGTCGCCGGCTGCGGCGGTGAGGCCCCCGCGCCGGGTCCGTCGACGCCCGGGACCGCCACCCCGGAGACCTCACCGACCTCACCGACCTCGAGCGACCCGACGACCACCGGCGGCGCGGCGGAGCCCGGTGGACCTGCGACCGCCGCGACCGCCACGGGCGAACCGCTCGTCCACCTCGCCGTCGGTGACAGCCTGACCACCGGCTTCGCCTCCTGCGCCGCGGTGTTCGTGTGCCAGGGTGCCTCGTGGGCGATCGGGACCGACCCCGCGATCGACTCGCTCGACACCCGGCTGGGCGAGGCGGGCTGGGCCGTCACGGCCGTCCCCGCCGCGCGCGAGGGTGCACGCATGGCCGACGCGCGGCCGCTCGTCGACGCCGCGTTCGAGGCACCGGGTGCCCCCGGAGCCGCCGACGTCGACCTCGTCACCGTGCTGCTCGGCGCCAACGATGTGTGTGCTCCCGACGTCGCGGCCATGACGAGCACGGCGGACTACACCGCCCAGCTCGACGCCCTGCTGAGCGACCTCGCCACCCGCGCGCCGGACGCCGCCGTCGTGCTCGCGAGCATCCCGGCCGTCACGTCGGTGTGGGACGCCGCGAACGACGACCCCGAGGCGCGCGCGGTCTGGGACAACGGGCTGTGCGCGACCGTCCTGGGCGGTGACGACACCGCCCGCGCCGCTGCCGCCCAGCGCCTGGTCGAGCTCGACGAGGCCGCCACCGCCACGTGCCAGCAGCACCCCGCGTGCCGCACCGACGACGGCGCGGTGGCCGCCGTCGCCCTGACGCCGGCGTGGCTCTCCGACGTCGACCACTTCCACCCCTCGCCCCTGGGGCAGGCGGCGCTCGCGGAGGCCGTGTGGCCCGCCGTCGACGAGGCGCTCGCGCAGCGGGGCGAGTGACGTGGTCCGGTGGCGGCGCAGCCCCGTCCTCGCCGACGTCGGCGAGGGCTTCCTCGCGATCGAGACGACGGCGCACCAGCCCGCCCTGGAGACGAGCGCCGGGTCGGGGCGGGCCCGCGGCGCCGCGCAGGAGCTGCCCGCCCGGTTCACGCTGCACGCCGAGACGGGCGGCGCCGTCGTGATCGCCTGGCACAACCGCAACGTCGGATTCGTGCCCGCCTCGCACCACACCTCGATCAGCGAGCAGATCGTCGCGGCGCGCGGGGCGCGGGTCGAGGCCGACGGCGAGGTGTTCCGCCTCGAGGGCAGCTGGCGGGTCTGGGTCGGCCCGCGGCCGCGCCCGCGCGACGCCGGCCCGCCCGACGACGCCATCGCCCCGAAGCCGTTCACGATCCTCGGCATCCCCGTGACGCGCAACGACCCCTGAGCCGGCCGTCGACAAGATCCTGGTCAGGGTGGCGGTGACGTGCCTACCGTAGTCCTACCCGACCGAAGGAGAGACCCATGGGACTCGACGACAAGCTGGACGCGAAGGCCACCGAGACCGGCGGCGCGCTGAAGAAGACCGCAGGTCAGGCCACCGGCAACGAGCAGCTCGAGGCCGAGGGTCGCGCCGACCAGGCCAAGGGCGGCGCGCAGGGCGCGGCCGAGAAGGCCAAGGACGCCCTCGGCAAGGCCGCGGACAGCGTCAAGGACGCCTTCAAGTAGATCCACCCGAGCGCACGGCGCCGGCCGCGACACCCGTCGCGACCGGCGCCGTCGCCGTTCCGGCCCCGTTCCGCCGCCGAACCACTGCCGAACCACTGCCGAACCACCGGGAGCACACGTGACCACGACCCCCGACCGCCCCACCCACCTGCCCGGCCAGACCCAGGAGTGGCCCGGCACCGTCGCCGACATGACGCCGGCGCCCGACCACGGTGAGACCGGCTGGAAGGGTCGCGACCGCCTGACCGGCAAGCGTGTCCTCGTGACCGGGGGCGACTCCGGCATCGGCCGCGCCGTCGCGATCACCTTCGCCCACGAGGGGGCCGCCGTCGCCATCGCCTACCTGCCGCAGGAGTCCGACGACGCCGAGGCCACCCGCGCCGCGGTCGAGGCCGCCGGCGGCACCTGCGTGCTCGTGCCCACCGATCAGCGCACCGAGCAGGCCAACATCGACCTCGTCGCCACGACCGTCGAGGCGCTCGGCGGGCTCGACGTCGTGATCTCCAACGCCGCCTACCAGATGGCGCGGCCCGGCGGGATCGAGGACTTCCCCGACGACCAGCTGCGTCAGGTCTACGAGACCAACGTGTTCGCGACGTTCTGGCTGGTCAAGGCCGCCTCGCCGCACCTCGGCGCCGGCTCGTCGATCATCGTCACGACGTCGATCCAGGCCTACCAGCCCTCGGGCCCGCTGCTCGACTACGCCTCCACCAAGGCCGCGCTGAACAACCTCGTGGTGAACCTGGCCGAGGAGCTGGGGCCGCGGGGCATCCGCGTCAACGCCGTCGCCCCCGGTCCGATCTGGACCCCGCTCATCCCCGCGACGTTCGACGCCGAGAAGGTCGACGGCTTCGGCGCCGACACCCCGCTCGGCCGCCCCGGGCAGCCCGTCGAGGTCGCCTCCGCGTTCGTGTACCTCGCGAGCGACGAGGCGTCCTACGTGAGCGGGACGGTGCTCGGCGTGACCGGCGGCCGACCGGTCTTCTGAGCGCACCGACACACGCACGCACACACGAGAAGGAGAAGAACATGACTGATCTCACCGGCAAGCGCGTGGCGTTCGTCGCCACGAACGGCTTCGAGGACTCCGAGCTCTTCGACCCCTGGACCGCCGTCACCTCCAGCGGCGCGACGGCGGTGCTCGTCTCGACCGAGGCGGGCACGATCACCGGCAAGAACGGCGGCGAGGCCGAGGTGGGGGTCACGACGGCGGAGGCCGACGCCGGCGACTACGACGCCCTGGTGCTGCCGGGCGGCGTGGTGAACAGCGACGACATCCGGCTCGACGCCGACGCCGTCGCGCTCGTGAAGGCGCTCGTGACCGCCGCGAAGCCGGTCGGGGTCATCTGCCACGGCGCGTGGATCCTGGCCGACGCCGACGTCCTGCGCGGCCGCACGATCACCTCCTTCCCGACCCTGCGCACTGATCTGACGAACGCCGGTGCGACCTGGGTCGACGAGGAGGTGGTCTGCGACCAGGGGCTCGTCTCCAGCCGGACGCCGAAGGACCTGCCCGCGTTCAACGACAAGCTGGTGGAGGAGATCGCCGAGGGCGTGCACCCGCAGCGCGAGGCCTGACGGGTCTCGAGACCCGCCCTGAGGCCCGGGACCCAGCCGATTTCCCACGCGCGCCGTCGCGGGGTATGCTCTTTTCCGGCCTCAGGGCCACGCGCCCGTAGCTCAATGGATAGAGCATCTGACTACGGATCAGAAGGTTGGGGGTTCGAGTCCCTCCGGGCGCGCTCGTTGAGACAGCGAGTAGATCGGCCCCAGTGCTAGGGAAACCAGGCACTGGGGCCGATCTGCATCTCAGGTCTGACAGGCGTTGGTGCACACGGTGGTGCACACATCGCGCCCGGAGCGTCGTCGACACCCGCGGGGCGCAAGATCGGTACGATTGAGGCAAGAACGACACGTGGCCGGAGGTGAGCAAGATGCTGGTGAAGGACAAGGCGCGACAGGACGCCCGCGAGGTTCTCGATGAGACCTGGAGCGCGGGGTACCCGGTCGACCCTGAGCGCATCGCTACCCACCTCGGCATCATCGTGCGTCGGACCTACCTCGAAGACGGAGTCTCCGGCCTCCTCCGGGTCGAGCCTGGGCGAGACGCCGAGATCTTCGTCAGCGCAACCGACACCGAGCAGCGCCAGCGGTTCACGATCGCCCACGAGCTTGGTCACTACTGGGAGCGAACCAGCCGTGGCGACACCGACTTCAACATCGTCGAGCGTCGCGGCGGGAAGTACGACCTGCACGAGTTCTACGCTGACGAGTTCGCGGGCGCACTCCTGATGCCCGAGCACCAGGTCCGAGACCTCGTGAACGGAGGTGCGGGTCTAGCGAGGCTTGTCAGGGAGTTCGACCTCTCTGTCCCGGCCGTACGCAAGCGGCTCGACAACCTCGCCATCAAGCTGTGAGCGCAGGCGAACCGTCCGCCAAGGAACTCGCTGCGGCGCAAGGCGCGACCGTCGATCAGCTCGACAAGCCTTCTGCCGCCGAGGTCAACGACAAGACCGCGAACCGCATCCTCAACGCTGAGGCGGATCGTCAAGATCAAGCCAACAAGTTGCGGGAGCGCTTCTTCTGGTCCGTGACCGGTGCCATGTCCTTCGCGTTGGTGTCGTCAGTCCTGGTCATGGGTGCCTACATCTGGTCCGAGTTCGGCGACGTGCAGATACAGGTGATGATCGCCTGGCTCTCTGCCACGGTGGTCGAGACGATCGGGCTTGCCTACATCATCGCGAACTACCTGTTCCCGAAGGACAGTCAGAAGGGCGACTCGGCACCGAGCGCGACGATCGCGCCCGAGTAGTCATGCCACCTCCGGGGGGCGCGGAGTGCTCGCATCACGTGCGGCACGAAGCACGTCGATCAGGTTGTCGTCGTACTCGTGCGCCGCGGCCGAGTCGAGCAAGACCATGAGGCGTCGTCCACTCGCGTCCTCGCTCATCCCGAGGTGCTCGGCCGAGAAGGGCACGCCCGACTGCATGATGTCGCGGGCGTGGTCGAGGATCTCGTAGTCGATCCGCGCGAGACGATCGGGGACGCACCGCCAGCACTTCCCGGTCTCCATCTTGATCTCGGTGATCCGTCGTCCGTCGTCCGGCGTGAGGCCGACCTTGGCGAGCACCGCGGCCTCGAGCTCGTCGTAGGCGGCCTGCTCGTCGTCGTTGGTCGGCAGCGGCGCGGCGAGGTAGCGGCGCTGCGCCTCGCTCTCGTGTGTCGTGGTCATGGCGGGCACGCTACGACCACCCACTGACACGGTCCCCAGTGGTGGGCTTGGCGGGGCGATCGGATGTTCGGATCTCCTCAGCATGTCCCCCACCATCCCCAGTTGTGCGGTAGAGTTGACGCACTAGACACCAGCCCCCTCTGATGACTTCGCGTCGTCAAGGGGCTGGTTTTCTTTGTAGCCTCTACGTCGTGAAGAACTTCCGTACCTATGCCGAGTTGATCGACATCATGAAGGATCGCGGACTGGCTATCTACGATGACGAAGCAGCCGACGCAGCCCTTCGTAGGTACGGGTATCACCGTCTCGGCGGGTACCGGTACCCATTCCGCCAGTTGCTTCCGCCTCACCTCGTAGATCGAGACGCCAGATCGTTCCGCCTGGATGACTACATGCCTGGTGCGTCTCTCGATCACGTTATGGAGCTCTATTCCTTCGATGACAAGCTGCGACTCGTGTGCCTTGGCGGAGTGCTCGATTTCGAGGTTCGCTTACGCGCAACGATGGCTCATGTCCTGGCAGAGCGATCCCCAGTGGCGCACCTACGCCGAGACCACCTCGACCCGACCGCATGTGACCGGCCGGCTCACGGAGGCAGCTCGACCAAGCTCCGCGCGTGGCAGGACAAGGCGCGCAAGGCCGTCGAGGACGCGCGACCTGCCGACGACTACCTCATCCATCTACAGAAGGTCGAACCCCTCGCCGATACCCCGATCTGGTCGTTCGTCGAGGTTGTCAACTGCGGCTCCCTCCCGTTCCTCCTCGACCTGATGCTCATCGAGGACAAGCGCGCGGTCGCCAGTGCCTTCGGGGTCAACAAGCCAGCTCAGTTCATCACCTTTGCGCGGAGCATCAGCGATCTGCGGAACGTGTGCGCACACGGCTCGCGCCTCTTCAACCGGTCGATGAAGCGCGACATCAAGATCCGGCGGCAGAGTGGAGTTGGGCCGCTGATGACCCACCTCCTTGACCGCGAGGATGGCTCCAGGAGGGTCTACCCGGTGATGGCGTCCTTGGCCTACATGCTACGGAGCCACCGAGACGGAACGAATTGGCACATGACGGCGAAGACTCAGGTCCGGAAGCTGCCCACGGTAGAGCTGTCCAAGGGGGCGTCGCCACTGTTCACGCCTGAGTCGTCCATGGGCTTCCCGGACAACTGGGAGGACCTCGACCTATGGAACATGTGAACGAGTCGACTCGCTTGCTCACAGCAGACGAGGTCGTCGCCCTGTTGGGCGGCGACCTCAAGCCCGAGACGATCGTCGGGTGGGCTCGCGCAGGGAAAATCGGGTCGGTGAAGATCGGCCGCCAACGCCGATTCACGCAGCAGGACGTGGACCGCTTCATTGAGGTAAACCACCAGGATCAGTCCGACTTCGGACGATCTCGTGGGCCGCTGCAGCAGACGCCTCGTTCGCGCGCGTCGAACCGTAAGCCGTACCGCGCCCCCTAACTTGCCGGTCGCACGACGCGAAGGAAGGTGCCGCGGCGCTGGTGGTGCTGCTGCCAGTAGACGACGAGGCCCGCCGTCACGCCCAGCTCCTTCGCGAGCGCCCCCGGGTGTGACCCGACGATCTCCTCGGCCATGCGGTAGTCGTCGGGCTTGATGAGGACGCCGGCCGCCCAGATATCGGCGGCGCGCTCGTCCGCCGCGGCGTCGTGGCGGGTGCCCCAGTCGTGACCAAGGGCAACGTGGCCGAGCTCGTGCGCGAGCGTCATGCGCTGCGTCAGGTAGCCCTTCCTCGGGTTGATCACGATCACGCCGCCGGAGCGGACCTCGCCTGATCGGCGACCGAGGTCGCGGTAGACGACGTGCCAGCCCATCTCCTCGGCCAGGGCTACGAGCTCGGGGTCCAAGGTGCCTCCTGTCAGGGGTCGACCTGCTGCGCTTCGGCCTCCGCGTCGTCGTCGACATCCCGCGCAGCCATCACGTAACCATCCGGCTCCGACATCGGCACGGGTGCTGGGCCTGCCGCCAAGATGGGGTCCTCCTCCGTCGGCTGCCGGTAGACGCTGGTGACGCGGATCGCAGAACGATGCGCCTCGCCGACCACCCCGTTGAAGTCGAAGGCGTCAACATCTCGATCGGGCCCGGGCCAGTACCGCACTTCGACGCGCGTCTCGACGCCCTCGACGTCCGTGTCGACACTCACGCCCACGACGAGCGAGCGCCCCTTCGCGTCTACCTCGCGCCGCAAGGTCGTCCAGGTTCCGCCGGACGGTTCGGGTCGCGCCGCAACGTGCGGGCGCTTCCCATCCCTGTTGGTCGCCGGCCGGCGCACCGCCACCGGCTCAACGTCGTCATCTGTGGCCTCGAGCAGCGCCTCGGTACTCCCAACCTTCCACCCGAGCGACCGGTCGATGTCCTCCATCGTTCGGCGCTGTATCCGTCGGGTTAGACCGTGCTCGATCTTCGACTGCGTCGTGGTGGACGGCCCACCGAGAGCGGCCACCTCGTCCTGCGAGAAACCCAGCTCGGCGCGGCGGCTACGGAGGTAGCGACCCAGCCTGGCGATGTTCTGTTCCATGGCCGCCAGCCTGCCAGATTTGCTCGGCAAACATTGGTGAGGCTCGGCGAACATCGCCGTTATGCCGTCCCGCTCTGGCCCCCGCCTTTGGCCAACTACCAACGTTTGCCCGTTCGGATCGTTGCATCACGCGATGTTTGCTGTACGGTGAAGCCATGCCAGCAATGCTTGCTCAGTCGAGCACCTTCACCCCGGCGAGGTCCGCCCGGCAGGACCGAACGCCACCCCACCTCTCCCTCCGCGCACTGCGGTCTGCTCTCGACCTGACGCTCGAGCAGGTCAGCCTCCGGATCACCGAGCACTTCCCGGAGATGGTCGTCAGCCGCGGCTCGCTCTCGGCGATCGAGTCAGGAGCGCGCGGCGCATCTGACCTGATGCTGCGAGCGCTTGAGCGTGCATACGGGCTCCCGGAGGACTCCCTCACCACGGACTACTCCCCCAGGGTCAGAGGGGACGGCGAGCCGCAGTGACAGCCGCCCCTACGCCCATCCCCCAGCAGGACCGGTTCTGGAAGTCTCAGCCGGACGACGTCGCACACGTCTGCGTGGCCGCGGTCATGCAAGCCGACAGCGTCAACGAGGTCATCACGATCCTCGCCAACGCGCTGCCGGACTGGACCCCTCGCGCTGCGCCCGCTACGGGCGTTCGATCTGGAACCGCCGCGGCGATGACGCCGTCCGGGCTGACCTGTACAAGCTCCTGCCGGCCGCGATCAGCGACACCCCCTTCCGTGGGCGCGAACCATCCGGGCACGCCGACGCAGTCGCCCGCCGAGCCGTCCACAACGCCGACCACCGCTAGACCCCGTCTTCCTGAGCCCCGACGCCACCTGGCGGTCGGGGCTTTCGCGTCCCAGAAAGGAACCACCGATGTCCCGTGAGTACGGACACACCCTTCTCGCCGAGAAGGCCTACACGGTCGCGATGACCGAGCTGCCGCCGTCGTCCCTGATCTGGCGCACCCGCGACTCCCTGCAGGACTGGGAGATCTGGACGGCCGAGGCCGTGATCGACGCGGTCGACCAGCCCGACGGCCTCGACCTTCTCGCGCACTACGACCACACCTGGAAGCCCGAGGGCTGGCTCGCCGACCCGGAGGAGCGAGCGGCGTGGATCGAGCGCTTCGGCGACGACAAGTTCTTCTGGCCCAAGACCGGCCACCTGTTCAAGTCGCGCTCCTCAGCGGTTCGTCTGGCACGGCTGCTCGAGTCCTACGGCGCGGTCGCCGAGGTCCTGACGACCGAGGTCGTGTGGGAGACGGACGAGACCCGCCGCGAGCGCCGCGACAAGGCGAAGCGCGACGCCCGCGCCGCCAAGCTCCGCGACGAGCTCGCCGCTCTCGAGGCCGAGAAGTGAGCGCCCCCGCGATCCGGTGGACGCCCCGAGCGCACCGCCTCGCCAACGCCGCTGGCTGGGCCGCCCTCGCCGCCCTCGGTGCGCTCCTCGGCTTCGTCGTCGCGGTGTGGCTCGCATGAGCGTCACGCGCATCGACGGCTGGCCCGGAGCGATGACCGTGCAGACCGCCGCGCTTTACCTCGACTGCTCCTCGCGCACCGTCGAGGGCCTGCAGGAGAAGGGCGACCTCATCCCCATCGACACCGGGTTCGGGAAGCGGTTCACCAAGGCCGAGCTCGACCGGTTCCTCGACGCCCGCCCCGAGTGGTCCCGATGACCCCGGGCAAGACGAACGCCCCCAGCTTGACCGATCGCGCCAACGACCGGGCTGGGGGCGTCATCACGAGTCGCGCCAACGACTCGACGAACAACAGCAGTGCCGACCTGAGAGAAGGAACCGCAATGGCCATAGTGCCAGCAAACCCCGCCGACGTCATCCCGACGCCTACCTCGTTCTACTCGGACGGCGAGTGGAAGCAGCAGGGCCTACGCGTCGTCGGGCCCATGTTCTTCGTGGACCTCGAGAAGGACGGACTGCCGTCGTCGATCCGGACCAAGGACGCGCACGTCGATCGGCTCGCTATCGAGACCTCGCCTGACCACCTCACGCTCCTGACTTTCAGCGAGCAGGAGGATGACGACGCTCCCCTCACCTTGACCGAGGCGGAGAGTTTCGCTCGCGCGATCCTGGCCGCCGTAGCCGCGGTCCGCGCTCACGCGGCGGAGGTGTCGCGATGAGCAAGATCGCCCCCGTCGCCTGCCAGCCCTGGTGCCGTGATGGCCAGGGGCACACGGGCGAGGCCCACGTTGACGACCAGTGGTGCATGTCCCCTGACGTCTGGATCAACCTCGCGCCCGCGAACACCTTCGAGGGCTACCCGAGCGAGCTGCTCTCCGGGCGCGAGCGCCTCGCGGTCACGGCCACCCGTCGCACTCACGTCTACCGTGGCCGGCCGGTCGTCCAGATCTGGGCCGAGGATCGTGACATCGAACTGTGGCTCTCCGCGGAGGACGCACGCGCCTTGGCTGACGAGCTCGTCGCCGCCGCCCGCCTCATCGAGGAGGCGCGTCGATGACCGCCCCCGACGTCTCGGAGGAGCAGTTCAACAGGTTCCTCGACAGCCTCCGCCCCCACAAGCCGTGGTGCGACACGACCCTCTGCTACGACGACGGTGACTCCATCGGGCACTACGGGGTGGCGACGCCTATCGAGTTCGGCTCGGACGAGGACCCGGTGGGCGACCGCTGGCGGATGCCTGCCGACGGCCCGACTCTCGCCTTCCCGCTGAACATCGGGGTCCCGGCAGTCTCCGTCGTCGTGGGCGGGAACGCCGGCTTCGAGGGCAACGACTACATGACTCCGTCCGAGGCGCGAGCCTTCGCCGCTCAGATCGTCGCTGCCGCCGACGCCGTAGAGGGTGTCGGCGCTGGACGGGGGACGTTCAGTGACTGCCGTCGCGACCGGAACCGTGCACTACGACTGGTGCTCGGACTCGTGCCACCGCGTAGTGCTGTCCGACGGGAGCGAGGGATGGGTGCACGTCTCCAAGGCCCGGGTGTGGGCGGACGACGACGGCAACGCGGGCAGCGCGTGGGCTGTCCGCTTCCGGGAGGACTGGACTGAGGCCGAGGGGCCGACCGAGGTCCGGATCGAAGCTCCCGAATCGATGGCCGTCAACGTCGCCGCGCAGTTCGGACACTGGCTCTACCTGACCTGCATGGACCTCACGGAGGAGACGTTCCCCGCCCCGCCGGAGACGGCCTGCCCGGACTTCTGCACCACCCAGGACGACCCCGACCACCAGTGGGACTACACCGGGTTCGTCCAGAAGCGTGTGCGCCTCCATCGGGGCGTCATCGGCAAGACCTGGCGGAAGCAGTACGAGTGGCTCTCCGCCGACGGCCGCGCCTCCCTCGGTCACCGCAGCGTCGGGGGGCGGGTCCGATGAGCGCCACGATCCCCGACCTCACCTTCCCCTCGGCGTGCGTCGACGACTACACGACCCCCTTCTCCACCTACTCCGACACCTACGTCGTCAGCACCACCCTCCTCGACGAGGACTGCGACGGCATGACCGACCGGAGCCGCCTCGCGGACGTGCTGAGCGCCCTCACCGGGATCAACGTCCTCCTCGCCTCGACCCTGGTCGACCACGCGATGACGGTCCTGCGGGACAGGGGCGTCGCCGTGCGAACCGGCACCTACTCGCGGTGGCGAACCGGCGCACAAGGCAGGCGGGAAGGCATCGGTCCCGTCCTCCTCATCGACACGGCATCCGCCGAATCCATCATCCGCATGACCTACGCCGGGATCACGGCGCTCGAGCAGGAGGCACCGCAGTGAACACCGCACTCGCACGCAACTCCGACCCGACCACCTCGCACCTCGCGGGCGACAAGGTCGACGTCACCACCCACCGCGGCCAGGTGCTCGCGATCCTGACCCAGGGCGGAGCCCTCACCCACGAGGAGCTCGTCGCCGCCCACCAGCGCCGCCAGCGCGAGCACGGGTGGAAGCCCGCCTCGCCGCAGTCCATCCGTTCCCGATGCTCCGAGCTCGAGCGCGCCGGCGAGGTCGAACGCGTCGCGGACCGTCTCGGTCGCTCCTCCATGGGGAACGCCGCTCACTACTGGAAGGCCGTGGCCCGATGAAGATCCACCCCAGTGACCGCAAGGTCGAGAAGTGCATGCGTTGCCGTCGTCGGTACCGGGGCCACGGCGAGTGGAACCTCCAGTACGACCTCGGCCGCGAAGTCGGCGTCCTGTGCCCTGACTGCCAGACGCCCGAGGAGAACGCCGAAGCCGTCATTAACGAGGCCACCATCGACTACGCCAAGACGGTCGAGATGACCGAGGGCGAGTTCGTCGTACGCGACCTGATCCGACGGTCCGAGGAGGCCGCCGGGAAGGTGGCTAGAGCCGCTGTCGCGGCCGGGGATCGCGACCTCCGCCACGACGACGTCATCCGCGAGGTGAAGGACGGCCTGCCCGCGCGCTACCCCGGCACCATCACGCAGCGAGACGACATGATCCGGCGGATCGTCACCGACGTGCTCTCGGGCGACCTCTACGAGGACGCCCCGTGAGTCGCGAGCGAGAGAACTACCGCCAGACCGCCAAGGCGTGGCTCGTCGAGCAGCGCCGACGCATCGACAACGGCGAGGACATCGACACCTCGACCATCCCGACGCCGACCAGCACCCAGGAAGGAACCGCCATGGCCTGCCCGATCACGGTCGACCTGAACACGCACATCATCGTGGCCCACGACAAGCTCCCCGAGGTCGCCGTCACGGGCTCCGTCGCGACCGCGACCTTCCCGGACGGGCACGAGTTGCCCTTCCGCGTGGGAGACGAGCAGTCGGCTTACGACCTCGCGCTAGCGGCCCTGGCCGTGATGATGCACCGGCACGCCGAGGAGACCCGCATCGGCGGGAACGAGTTCATCCTCGCCGCCTTGTTCGAGAAGCTCGGCCGCGACGTCGACAGAGACCTCATCCGTGGACTCGCCGAGGCCGGCGTCACCGCGCCCCGCAGCATCCTCGAGGAGGCGTCCTAGGGATGCCCCGTGATTTCGCCCGCTGGAACGTGAGCGCCAGCACGGACGACGACTGGCGCGCGCTCCCCTACCCAGCCCAGTGGCTCTACAAGACGCTCTGGGACCACCCCCGCCTGTCCTACTGCGGGGTCGTGGACTGGCGGCCGGGACGCCTCGCGGCGGCGGCGGCGGGGCTGGACGCCGACTCCGTCCGGACCCTTGCCGCCTGCCTCGAGGCTCGACTGTTCATCGTCATCGACGAGGACACGGAGGAATGCCTCGTGCGGTCCTGGGCACGGTTCGACGGCCTCATGCGTCAGCCCAGAATGGCCGTCTCCTTCACGAAGGCATACGCCGCCGTCGATTCCGCCACGATCCGCGGCGTGCTCGTTCATGAGGCGAACAAGATCCGGACGCGAGAACCGCACCTCGCCGGGTGG
The DNA here is from genome assembly GCF_030161595.1 of Litorihabitans aurantiacus. Taxonomy (NCBI): domain Bacteria; kingdom Bacillati; phylum Actinomycetota; class Actinomycetes; order Micrococcales; family Beutenbergiaceae; genus Litorihabitans; species Litorihabitans aurantiacus. The sequence goes on along the minus strand of NZ_BSUM01000001.1, from coordinate 3,625,777 downwards.
AACAACCCGGCAGTGGCGGAGGTGCTCGAGCGACCCGTCATCGACCCTCGGTCGCGCACTCTCCCCGAGGACCCTTTCGGTACTGGCTTCGGTCCCGTTTCGGTCCCGTTTGGGCCTAGCGCAACTTCACCTTTGGGTCTCGTTTCGGTGGCACCTACTCCTACTCCCTCTCCTACTCCAACTCCGTCTCCGAGCGTTCGTCCCGATGGCATCCGGACCGAGTCGGACGGTGAGGAGCACGACGACGAGACGCCGTCGAGGAGGAAGCCGGAGAGGCCGCTGCCGAAGTCCTGGGCCCCGAACGCGGCGCACTACAAGCTCGCGCTCGAAAAGCGCACCGATATCGACGAGCAGGTCGTCGCATTCCGTAACCACGCGGAAGCCAACGACCGGCGGATGCGCGATTGGGACGCCACATTCCGCACCTGGCTCAACAAGTCCAAGCCCACCGCCACCCAGAAGGCGACCAGCTCCGTCTGGGACGCCGCACCAACGAGAGGACAGCCGTGACCGACCTGCTCGACCCGAGCGCCCTCGACCGGGCCGTGATCCACGACCCGCACGCGGAGAAGGTGCTGCTGGGGCTGTGCATGACCCGTGGGCGTCGCGTCGCCCACGACCTCACGCTAAACCCCGCCGACTTCTACACCCCGGCACACGAGCAGCTCTACGGGCTCATCCAGCGCCTCGCCGGAGAGGGCAAGCCGACCGACCTCGCGACGATCAACGCCAACCTGGCGAGCGTCGACCAGATCCACCGCGGACTAATCACCGCACCGCTGCTCATCGAGTGCGAGGAGGTAGCCCTCGGTGCCGACGGGTCTGTGGCCTACTACTCCCGCCTCGTGGCGGACTACGCCACACGCCGGCACCTCTCCACCGCGGCCGTCAAGATCTCCCAGCTCGCTCGCGGCGAAGGCGAGGTCGGTGAACTGGTCGAGATGGCGCGGGGCCTCATCGACGGGACGCGCAGCAGCATCGTCTCCGACATCGTGCTCCTCGGCGACGACTACGACGAGTTCGTCGCAGGGCTCGATCGCGAGACCCGCACAGTCCCGACGCCATGGCCGGGCCTCACGAAGATCATTAGCGGATGGGCACCCGGTGGCCTGTACGTCATCGCGGCCCGACCCTCGATCGGCAAGACGATCGTCGGGCTGCAGGTCGCCCTCTGGCTGACCCGTCACGGGTACGTCTCGTTCACCTCGCTCGAGATGACCAGGAGGGAGTTGCAGCAGCGAGCGACGGCCTACATCGCGCAGGTGCAGCTCGGCGCGCTCAAGGGACGCTCGCCCTGGAACCCCGAACTCACGGTGGTCGATCGCGAACGGATCGCCGAGAACACCGACACCATGAAAGCCCTCCGGCTCGCCGTGAACGACTCCCCCGGCGCGACGGTCAACTCGATCCGCTCGCACGCCCGAAGCGTCTCCCGCCTGGGCAAGCTCTCGGCCGTCGTCGTCGACTACCTCGGCCTACTGTCGGCGACCCCGGGCGATCGCCGCTCCCGGTACGAGATGGTCACGGAGTGGTCGCGCCACCTCAAGACGCTCGCCATGGAGATGCAGGTCCCCGTGATCGTCCTCGCGCAGCTCAACCGAGGCTCCACCCAGCGCGCCGACGGCCGCCCCCAACTCTCCGACCTGCGCGACTCGGGATCTGTGGAGCAGGACGCTGACGTCGTCATGCTCCTTCACGCCGAGGACCCCGCGGACCGTAACGTCGACATGGGGATCGCGAAGAACCGGCAGGGCGTCCTCGGACGAGTCGAGTTCACCAAGCGCGGCGAGACAGCCGAGTTCGCCGAACGCCACGCCATGCCGAACGACGGGTGGGGATGACCCACCAGCACCACCAGGCGACCCGGGACTCCGGGCGTCAACCACCGAGAAGGGAAGCGCAGTGACCGAGCAGACCAGCCCCGAGCCCGTCCAGCAGATCAACGCCCTCGTCGTCCACATCAGCGGCCGGCCCGACGTCGAGACCACCCGCACGGCCGCGGCCATCGGCCGTGACGAGACCGTCGGCGACGTCGTCGACCGTCTCCTGCAGGCCCACGGCACCACCTTCCGAGGGAGCCACCTCGAGATCCGCCTCACCGAGGGCAAGAAGCTCGACTGGGCCACGCACGCCCAGGACTGACCCCGTTCCCCGCACGCCCCCGTCGACCACCCCGGTCGGCGGGGGCTTCGTCATCCCCGGAGACACACATGACCACGACCACGTGCGACTACGGCTGCACCATCTACGGCCAGCACTACTCCGACTGCGACGGCAGAGACGAGATCCGCGAGTGCCGCGGATGCCTCCCGCGCCCCGCCGAGCGCGACCTGCGGCTCTGCTTCGCCTGCGTCAACAAGACGCGCAACGCGCTCGCGGCTGTCCCCGGCGTCGTGTCCTGGCTGCGCCACGTCGCCGACCTAGCAAAGCCGCCCTCCTCTGCCCGCCTCAGCGACGACATCGTCGCCACCACCGACCCCTCGCACTCCACCGTGCTGCACCCCGCCTGGCTCGACGCCGACGAGCTCGAGTCCGTCATCGACTCCTGGATCAGCGTCATCCGAGCCGAGCACCCCAACCGGCGCAACATGGCCGGCCCCAACACCGACACCTTCCCCGGCAGCGCCAACCTGTGGATCGACACCCACTGGATCTACCTCGCCATGACCGACCACGCCGCTGACTTCCGAGGGCAGATCGTCGGTCACGTCGCCACCCTGCGACACCGCTACCCCGAGCCCGACAGCGCGGCACCCGCACGTCCCGTCAACAAGCCGTGCCCCCGGTGCGAGCACCTCACCCTCGTCCACCAGCCCATCCGCTACCAGGGCGACGAGACACGCATCGAGTGCACCAACGACGACTGCGCCGCCGTCCTCAACGACGACGAGGTCACCCTCATCCACTACAACGCCCCCACGGAGGCAGCATGAGCAAGCGCGCAACGGTTCGCGCCTCGTCCTGGTCCACGTTCTGCCTCGCCTGCGGCACGAAGTACGGAGACGACTGCTCCAGCGAGGTTGAGGCGAACGCCATCGCGGCCGAGTACCCCTACTGCTCCGGTTGCGAGGAGGCGTGGCTCCAGCAGCAACGCGAGCAGCGCGAGGCTTTTCGGTGACCGACGACCGCGACAAGTGGCTCCCGATAGCTGACGCCGCCCGCCAGTTCCGCATCCTCCCCGACACCATCCGCACCTGGGCCCGACGAGGCGTCGTCCGCTCCCACCGACACCGTGGACGCGTCGCCGTCCACACCGACGACGTCGCCGCAGCCGAACACGAATGGCGCACCCGAGGCAAGATCACAGGCCGGCGAGGACGCCTCGGCAGCAACTCTGGCCGCGAGTCGTAGCAACAACTGCCAGAAACTGTCGTATGCTCATCCCCGGGAGTCCTATGCCCTCAACTGGCAGCAGGGCTCCCATCGTCGTCTCCGGACGACACTCGCCGAACGGCGAACCTGTCCCGCTGGCGAAACTGGCAGACGCGCTGGTCTCAGGAACCAGTGCCCACGGGCGTCCGGGTTCGACTCCCGGGCGGGACACCCGAGCGCGACGTCGGGCGGCTTGCCGGAGCCCAGCGCACACGACGACGTCGCCGGAGCCGGCACCCCTCCGCAGCGCGCGCCCCCGGGCGAGCGCAGGGTGCCACCTACTTCGGTGGGGCGCGTCAACACGGTCCCGGCACACCACGCATCGGCGAACGCCGTGAAGGCCGCTTGGGGAGTTTCACGCCGGGTCCTTTCGCTCCCTGCAGCAGCGCGTCCTGCGCGCCCCACCGTCGACCCACCCGAGGACCCGATGCCGAGCAACGTGCGCTACGCCAACGGTCACCGACGCCGCGAACTCCGAGCCCGCAAACTCGCGGCCGGCGGCTACTGCCCCTGGCCCGACTGCCCCTGGCCACACGAATACCTAGGGGCCGGTCTCGTCGAAGACATCCGGCAACGCGTTCCAGTCAAACCACAACACGACCCGCACTACCCCGAAGTCGACGAGATCATCCCCGTCAGCCGAGGCGGTGATCCGGTCGCAGCAGACAACACCCGTCTGCTGCACCGAAGACGATGGTGCAACCAGCAGCGCGGGGCCGGGCGGACCCCAACTCGCAACGCACCTCGACCAACCATCATTGCGTCCCCAGGGTGGGGGCCATCCGCCACCACGGACACACCCCCACCCCCACCCCCTCCCCCAAGGGGACGGCGACCCCGGGGGATAGCGCCTTTCACACACAGAGCTCGGAGGTCCTGCCGATGGACCGCAAGGCCGTGCTCGAGGAGACGCTGGACCTGCTCATGAGCGGGCTGCGAGACGAGGCGAAGGGGCCTGCACGGGCTCCTCTCGCTGCTCAAATCCGCGCTGTGTCCGCTGACCTTGCCGCCTTGTCGGCCGATGAGGGCAAGGCGGGTGATCCGGTTGACGAGCTCGCAGCCCGTCGCGCTGCTCGGGGAGGCGCGACCGCGCGTCTTGGTCGAGCCACAGGGGGCCAGGGCTAACTCGTGGGAGGACGTTGCTGACCTGTCGGCTACGGCGGGCATCGTCCTGGACGGCTGGCAGGAGACCATCCTGCGGGCCTCGATGGGTGAGCGTCGGGACGCGACATGGGCGGCCAAGCGCGTCGGTGTGACGGTCCCTCGCCAGAACGGCAAGTCGCAGCTGCTCGTCTCGAGGGCGCTCGCAGGCGCTCTGCTGTTCGGTGAGAAGAAAATCGTCATCTCTGCGCACCAGCAGGACACGGCGCGTGAGGCGTTCTCGAAGCTCATGGAGATCGTCGAGGCCGACGCGAACGGGTGGCTGCGCGAGCGCGTGAAGTCGGTCATGAACGCGCTAAACCGCGAGTCGATCAAGTTCACGAACGGCGCGACGATCCAGTTCAAGGCTCGCTCAGGCGCTGGGGGCAAGGGCTTCTCGTCCGACTGCCTCATGCTCGACGAGGCGCAGATCCTCGGGTCGCGCGCCTGGACGTCAATCAACTCGACGATGTCGGCGATGCCAAACCCGCAGGTGTGGCTCCTTGGGACGGCTCCACAGGACGAGGACGACTCGACGGTGTTCGAGTCGGTCCGTGCGGCGGCGATCGAGGGGAAGTCGTCGTCTGCCGCCTGGTGCGAGTGGGGCGCGGACGTCACGTCGCCCGAGTACGCGGCTGCGCGGGCGGATCTCGCGGCACGGCGCTGGTCGTCGGCGGTGGAGTACCTGTGCTGGTCGGCGAACCCGGCGTGGAACGCGCGCATGAACGTCGATGTCGTGACCGGTGAGTGCGAGACCTACGCCCCAGAGCGCTTCGCTCAGGACCGCCTGGGGATCTGGTCCGCCACCGGTGGCGGGACGCGTGCCATCAGCGCTGACCTGTGGCGAGACCGTGAGGTCGGGGCCGCGCCGGTCGGGACGATCTCGTACGGCGTGGCGTTCAGCATGGACGGCACCCGGGTCTCACTCGCTGGCGCTCGGAAGCACGACGGCGGTGTGCACGGCGAGCTCATCGACGCGATGACCGGCCCGCTCGAGGCGGGAATCGCGGCGCTGGCTGACTGGCTGGCCGGCTGCTGGCGGGACACGGCGCAGATCGTGATCTCGGGCGCTGCTGGTGCGGCGACGCTGAAGCAGGCGCTGCGGGAGCGGGGCGTGCCGGAGAAGGTGCTGCGCATCGCGTCGACGGGCGACTACACGGCCTCCTGCGCGATGCTGCACGACGCCATCAGGGACGAGACGTTCACGCACCTGGCGCACGAGGGCCAGGCCGTGCTCGATGACTCGGTCGCGGTGAGTGACATGAAGCGGCGGGGGACGTCGGGGGCGTGGGGCTGGGAGGCCACCATTCCTGACGGTGACGAGACCCCGCTCGAGGCAGTCAGCCTCGCGGTGTGGGGTGCGAAGACGACGAGGCGGAAGCCCGGACAGAAGCAGAGGGCGGTGATTCGCAGATGAGGCTGCCCATTGAGGGACTCTCGGACGAGGCGCAGGAGGCGGTCTCGCTGCTGCTTGGGCAGCTCGCGGAGAAGCGTTCGATCAACAAGACGCGGCAGAACTATTTCGAGGCTGCGCAGAAGACGAAGCACTTCGGGATCGCGGTTCCGCCGCACATGGTGGAGTTCGAGACGACGCTGTCGTGGGGCGAGGGCGCGTGTACTCACCTGAACGACCGGATCAACCTCGAGGGCTTCGAGATCCCGGACTCGGACGTCCTGCCGCTGAACCTGTCGCGGATCATCCGGCAGAACAAGCTGCTGGCCGAGTCCACGATGGCGCACCTCGAGGCGCAGAAGTACGGGCCGGCGTTCACAATGGCGCTGGCGGGGTATGCGGGTGAGCCTGACGTGGTCGTGCGGTCGCTGTCGGCTCGCGTGACGACGGGCGAGTGGAACCCGAACTCGCGGCGGCTGACGAAGATCCTGACCGTGACCGGTGCCAAGTGGGGTCGCGTGACGGAGATGATCTACGCCGACGACGAGATGGTCTACACGATCGCAGAGGGCGACCGCGGCGGACTCACGGTGGTCCACTCGGCCGGCGTTCCGATGTGCCCTGGCACGCTGCTCCCGTTTCGGCCCGATCTGGACAACCCGTTCGGTCGCTCACGGCTCTCGCACCCGGTGATGCGTGCGATCGACCGGGCACAGCGGACGCTGCTCCGGTCGGAGATCACGGCCGAGTTCTTCTCGGCCCCGCAGCGGTACCTGCTGGGCGCTGACGAGGACATCTTCACGGACGAGGACGGCAAGCCGATCCCGACGTGGGACGCGCTGATCGGGCGCATCAGTGCGATCGGTCGCGACGAGGAGGGCCAGGTCCCGTCGGTCTACACGGCCCCTCAGGTGTCGATGCAGCCGCACACGGACATGAGCCGGCACGACGCGGCGATCTTCTCGTCGCTGGTGAACGTGCCGGTGAGCGTGCTCGGCGTGGTCCAGGACAACCCGGACTCGGCCGAGGCGATGGAGGTCCGCTGGGACGCGCTGAACAAGGTCGCGGAGCGGGCGCACGTGTCGTTCGGAGCGGGATGGGTAGAGACGCTGCAGAAGGCCGTGATGATCCGCGACGGTCTTGACGATCCGCCGGAGGAACTCGACGAGCTGGAGTCGAAGTGGCGTCCGGCGTCCATGCCGACTCGTGCCGCGATGGCGGACGCGGCGACGAAGGAGATCGGGGCAATCCCGTGGGTGGCTGAGACGGAGGAGGCGCTTCGGATGTTCGGTCACGACCGGGCTACGCGGAAGCGGATGCTCGCCGACCGGCGTCGCGCTCAGGGTGGTGCCCGTATCGGAGCGCTCGCGGCGGCGGGACGAGGTTTGCTCCCCGTCGCCGCGGGCTCGCCAGGCGCGGCGGAGTAGCCCGTGGTTCCCGCTCCTCTGGTTGCGGAGCTGCGGGCCGCTCAGCAGGGCCTGGTTCGGCTGACGGACGCGGACATCACCGAGTTCTTTCGGTCAATGGACCTGCGCCGACCGGAGCAGACCCGCGATCTGCTGATCGAGTTCGTCGCGCTGCTCGTCGCGCAGAACGGTCTGGCGGGTGCTGCTGCAGCGGCGGACTGGTTCGAGGAGGCGCGGGAGGCGGAGCGGGTGCCGGGCACGTACCGTGCCGGGCCTGCCGACCTCGCGCTTGAGGACGACGTCGAGTCGGCCGTGCGCTACTCGGCTGGCCACCTGTGGTCGCCGACGCCTGAGCTCATGCTGCCGTCGATGCTCAAGGAGGTCTCGAAGCTGGTGCTTGCGCCGGCTCGGGAGACGGTCGTGCGGTCGTCCGAGGACGACCGCCGAGCAGTTGGCTGGCAGCGCGTGACGCGTGCTGGGTCGTGCAAGTTCTGCCGGATGCTCGCCTCGCGGGGCGCGGTGTACCGGGAGCGCACGGTCGACTTCGCGGCGCACGGCTTCTGCGGCTGCGCCGCGATCCCGTCGTGGGACCAGGACGCCCCCGAGGTCGACGTCCGCGCCTACTCAGCGTCGGCGCGCACCGCGGGCATGACGCCTACCCAGAGGGCCGCGCACGACGCGCGCGTGCGCCGCTACGTCGCCCAGATGGACGACCCCGCCGACCGTACGTAGGTCGAACCACACGCTTCCTGCCGCACGGCAGGGGACCACTGATCCGCCTACCGCGTCGGCCCGCATGGGCCGCCGTGGCGATCCCGCACGGGAGGAACCACCAGATGAGCCGCACCACGATCACCCAGACGCGCACCGACCGCGACGGCCTGGCCGTCATCGGTCGCACGCTGCACGACCTGCGCGGCATCCGCTTCGCCGAGGGCGAGGGCGGCGCTGCGCCGGCCGACCCCGCGGCCCCAGCGGACCCTGCCGCCCCCGGTGACCCCGCAGCTCCCGCCGAGCCCGCCGCCCCCGCAGAGACGGACTGGAAGGCGGAGGCGCGCAAGTGGGAGGCGCGGGCCAAGGAGAACTCCACGGCAGCTGCACGGCTGGCTGAGTTCGAGGAGGCCGGCAAGACCGAGGCGCAGAAGGTCGCTGACCGTCTCGCCGCGGCGGAGAAGGAGCGCGACGACCTCAAGGCCGAGCGCGATTCCCTCGCCAGCGAGAGGCAGATCGCGACGTGGAAGGCCGCCGTGTCGAAGGACACCGGCGTCCCCGTCGAGGTGCTGTCGGGCACCACCGAGGAGACGATCAAGGCGCACGCCGAGCTCGTCAAGCCGCTCATCAAGACGAAGCCCGAGCCGCCCCGCTCCCCCGCACTCTCGCGGGCGAACGGAGGCGAGGGCATCACCCCCACCACTTCCCCCGGCCTCGGCACCCTGCGGGCTGCCTACGCCGACACCTCCCGTTAGGAGCCATCATGGCTGTCACTCTCGCTCAGGCAGCGCTGCTGTCGGAGACCCAGCTCCAGCGCGGCGTCGTCGAGACGTTCGTCCAGGAGTCGTCCATCCTCGACCGGCTGCCCCTCATGAACATCGAGGGCAACGCCTACGCCTACAACCGTGAGGCGACGCTTCCCGGCGTCGCGTTCCGGTCGGTCAACGAGGCGTACACCGAGTCGACCGGCACCGTCGTGCAGGCGACCGAGTCGCTCGTCATCCTCGGTGGCGACGCCGACGTGGACCGCTTCATCGTCCAGACCCGTGGCGACCTCAACGACCAGCGGGCGATCCAGACCCGTCTCAAGGTCAAGGCCGCGTCCTACAAGTTCCAGGACGCGTTCTTCAACGGCGACGTCGCGGTCGACCCGAAGGGCTTCGACGGACTCAAGAAGCGCCTCACCGGTGCCCAGGTCATCGACGCCGCCACCAACGGCCTCGGTCCGGTCGCCGGCGGCCACGACTTCTTCGACGCGCTCGACGCGCTCATCGGAGCGGTCCCCGGCCTCGAGGGCAGCAACGGCGCGATCTACGCCAACCGCGCCGTCCAGGCCCGCATCATCTCGAGCCTGCGCCGTCTCGGCGGTGCCGACTTCGTGAACGAGTCGCTCACGAACAAGCGCGTCCTCACCTACAACGGCATCCCCGTCCTCGACCCCGGCCTCACCGCCGCGGGTGCGGCTGTCCTGCCGCTGACCGAGACGCAGGGCACCTCGACCGCCTCGTCCTCGATCTACGCCGTCCGCTTCGGCGAGGACGAGACCGACCAGGGCGTCACTGGCCTCACCAACGGCGGCGTCCAGGTCGACGACCTGGGCCAGCTGCAGGAGAAGCCGGCCTACCGCACCCGCATCGAGTTCTACTGCGGGCTCGCGACGTTCGGGGGCCGAGCCGCCGCTCGCCTCCGTGGCATCACCGCCTCCTGATCGAAGGGAACCCTCATGGCTACCACCACGAGCAAGACCACGCTGGACGCGGACGTCACCAAGCCGTCGAACACGGCCCCCGGTGACGGCCCGGCCGACACGACCGACCCGACCGAGACGGCCGTGTCTGTCACTCCGCAGCCGAACGACGAGGCGATGAAGGTCGGGACCGTCAACGCGGTCAAGCCCGGCCCGAAGGTCACGCGACCGCGTGTCGACAAGTCGAAGAGTCGCGTCGAGACCTACGACGCGGTCCGCCCCGACGGGACGGTCGTGACCGTCACGCACGACATCGACACGGGCGAGACGTCGACTGCCGAGAAGTGACCTCTCGAGGCCCGACTCGCCACCCCGCGAGTCGGGTCTCGCAGGCCCGCAGCACACTCATGAGCGGAACCGGAGGCCACTGATGACGACTCCCTACGCGACCGTCGAAGACCTTCGCGACGTTTGGCCGGCGCTCTCGTCAGACGCTGCACAGGTGACTCGGGCGCAGGCGCTCCTCCGGGACGCAACCGCGAGGATCGACGCCTACGGCCCCGCTGAGCGACTCGTTCCAACAGGTCCCGGCGTTGCTACCTCGACCCGGAGCGAGGCCGATCTCGCGATCCGGCGGATGATCTGTCGCGAGATGGTCTTGAACGTCCTGGCGAACGACGGCACCCCCGGCGTCACGAACGAGACCTCAAGTCGGTCTCTTGGGCCGTTCAGCGAGTCGCGGACGTTCACGTTCGACGCCCCTGGGCGGACGCTCACTCTGACGAGGGAGCACAAACGACTCCTCCGCCCCCGACGTCAGCGCGCGTACTCCGTCAGTCTCTACCCCCGACCGGTGAACAGGCGGGGAGACCCTGATGCTCGACGTCATCGTCGCCTCTGGACAGCCGCTCTACCCCGAGCTCAACGTCCAACGCCTCGAATCGTGGATGACGCCCCACGTCGTCTGGGTTCGAGACCTCCTCTCTCGAGGCGGGATGGGATCGCAGTACCTCGCAAGGCGGGACGTTCGAGGCTTTGCCAGCGACGAGCAGAAGGTGGTCAAGACGGCGACGGGCGTCGAGGTCATCTCCTCCGGCGCGGTGACGGTCGACTTCGACGAGCAGATCCCGATTGGGTCGCTCGTGACGGTCTGGCCCGGCACCCCCGGTCAGCGTGACGCCCAAGTGGTCGCGGTCAGCCGCCACCATGCGCCCGGGTGGCCCGCTTTCCAGACCATTTCGCTGTCCTAGCCGAAAGGCGGCCCGCCCTGAAGTTCCTGATCCCGATCCTCTCCGTCGTCGAGAAGGCGGCGCAGGAGGGCATGACGGAAGCGGGCGAGACCATCCTGGCCCGGTCCAACGACCGGGCACCGGTGGACTCCGGAGACCTGCGCGCCGCGGGGTTCGTCGACACGGCGGACCTCGCGGTCAAGGTCGGCTACGAGCCGACGGGCGGCTATCCCTACTTCCGCCGCCAGCACGAGGACCTCGACTACCAGCACGACACCGGTGAGGCGAAGTTCCTCGAGAAGGCCGAAGCCGAGACTCGCGACGAGGTGCCGGCGATCATCGCGAGGCATATCAAGGGGGCGCTCGGTGGATGACTCGCAGCTCACCCAGGCTATTTGTCGTCTGCTGGCAGAGATCCCGGGCTGGGAGTGGCGGCCTGCCGGCCCGGCCTACACGACGGTCGAAGTCGGAGTGCAGTACGGATCGCTGCAAGCCAGCCCCGACCGCGGTGTTGCCGTGCGCGTCTATTCATCCGTCGACGAGTTGCAGACCGGGCTGGCTACACGATCCGCGCAACTGCGGTTCCGGGGCGCTAGAAACGCCGTCGACAGCGCAGACAAGTTGGCCTCGGTCGCGTTTCGGCACCTGCAGGGCCTCTCCCGCCGGGAGGGGATCAGCGGCATCCGCCGCCTCTCGATGGCACCGATCGGTGCCGACGCCAACGGCCGCGAGGAGCGGACCGACAACTACGAGCTGCTGCTCGAACTCACCCCGGAGGTATCACCATGACCCGCGCACAGGACAACGCCCTGCCCGAGGGCTTCCTGCTTGGCAAGTCCTACGAGTACGGCGTCGACGTCAACACCGGCACGGCGCTCGCACCGGTGTGGGAGACGGTGTCGCTCATGAGCGACTTCCAGCTCACCCCGACGCCGCAGACGACCGACGCGCAGACCTATGACGACGAGGGCGCGCCCAACAGCGCCACGACCGGGTGGGGCTGGGCGCTCGCGTTCGCGACGATCATCGCCCGCTCGGGCACGACCGGCGAGTACGCCCCGGAGATCGAGGCCCTCATCCGGCGCACGAAGCCGTCGGCGAAGGGCTCGCAGGCTCAGATCGGGGTGCGCTGGTACCACCAGCCCGACTCCGCCAGCGGCGCGGTCCCCAACCCGGAAGACGCCGGCCAGGGCATCGCGACCGTGTCCTACTCGCGCGCGAACACCGGCTCCGACGGTGCGCCCGAGCGTCTGTCGTGGACGCTCACGGGCGTCGGTGCCTACACCGAGATCGTCAACCCGCTCACGACCGAGGGTTCGTGAGCGCGGTCGACTTCGCCGCGTGGGCCAGGCCGAACCTCGAGCTGCTGCTGGGCGGACGCACCTTCGTGGTGCGTCCGCCCTCGGTGGCCCAGGCCCGCCTGGTCCTGGCGCTGGCGGTTCGCTTCGAGGTCGGCGAGGAGCGCACGCCGCCCGAGGTCATGGAGATCCTCGACGGCCTCCCCGACGACGGCCACCCTGCGCTCGGCGAGACCTACACCGAGATCGTCGAGGCCGGGATTGACCCCGTCACCCTGTCCCGGGTCGGCGTGTACGCGACGCTCGTGTGGGCGCGCGGCCGGGAGTACGCCGATGCCGCCGCCGAGATCATCTGGGGTCCCGAGCGCGACGCCGCGGCGGCCGATGCTCCGGGAAAAGCGTCAAGCCGATCGCGGAGTGGACGGCGCAGGACTTCGCCGACCTCGGGATCGGCGACCCCTACGACCACGACGTCAACGGCGTCCCGCTCTACCGCAAGTACCGGCCGATCCCGCGCGAAGCCCAAGGGGAAGCCCAGCCGGTAGGTCAGCCGCCGGCGGTCGACGACTCACTCGTCGCGATCGTCACCCACTGGCGGCTCGTCGTGGCTGACCTCCTGGCGATCTACCACCTGGACCTGTACGACCCCGCCGTGCTCACGCGGCCGTGGCTCGGGGTCCGCACCGCGATCTTCGCGCTGTTCACCCACCCCGACTCGCTCCTGCGGCGAGCCCTGACGCGGAGGTAGACGATGCGCGCAGCCGAGCTGGAAGTCCTCCTCACGGCCAACACCCAGCAGGTGGCGAAGGCCGAGCGGGAGATCAAGGCCACCGGTCAGCGCATCGAGGGCAAGCCCATCGAGGCGAAGGTCAACGCGAACGCGAAGCCCGCGCTCGAGGGGATGGAGGAGGTCGAGGAGGCCGCGAAGCGGATCGTCTCGGCCAAGACCGTCGCGCGCATCGAGTCCGACATCGAGGACGCCGAGGCCGGAGCCGAGAAGATCCGCGAGGAGCTCGACTACCTCCGCGCGCTCTCCACGGACGTACAGGTCGACGCCGACATCGCCAAGGCCGAGGACAAGCTGCAGCGCACCGAGCGCACGCTCGACGGCCTGCGCAGCGCCCGGGCCACGATGACGGTCGACGCCGACACCTCCGACGCCGAGTCGGAGGTCGAGAACCTCGCCGACGACGCCGAGGACACCCTCGACGAGGGCGGCTCCTCCGGCGGTGCCGCCTTCGGCAAGGGGATCATCGCGGGCCTCGCGACGATCCCGATCGTGGGCGCGGTCGCCAAGATCGGTGAGGCCGCCGTCGAGGGCCTGATCGGGGCGTTCCAGGACGGGCTGCAGGTCGAGGTGCGCCAGGACCGCCTGCAGGCGCTGACCGGGATCAGCGAGGAGGACGCCGCCCGCTTCGGCCGGATCGCGTCCGAGGCCTACACCCAGGGGTACGGCGAGTCGGCAGCCGAGAACATGGACACCGCTCGCGTCGCCCTGCAGGGCGGGCTACTCGACGTCGACGGCACGCGCCGCGACTCGCAGCGCGTCATCGAGTCGCTCGCGGGCATCGCCGACGTCCTCGGCGAAGACGTCGCCCCGGTCTCGACGGCCGTCACGACGATGCTTCGGGCCGGCCTGATCAAGTCGTCCCAGGAGGGCTTCGACATCCTCGCCGCTGGCGCACGCGAGGGCGTGAACGCCCAGGAGGACCTGCTCGACACCTTCATCGAGTACCCCGCGCTGTTCTCTCGCCTCGGCCTATCGGGTGATCAGGCACTCGGACTCGTGAACCAGGGCCTGAGGGCGGGTGCGCGCAACAGTGACCTGGCCGCGGACGCCCTCAAGGAGTTCCAGATCCGGGCGACCGACGGGTCGGAGGCCAGCGCGGAGGGGTTCAAGACCCTCGGCCTGAACGCCGAGAAGATGACGAAGCAGATCGCCGAGGGCGGTGACGGCGCACGCGAGGGACTCGACACCGTCCTGGACAAGCTGCGCGAGATCGAGGACCCGGTCAAGCGCAACGCCGCCGCCGTGGCCCTGTTCGGAACCCAGGCGGAGGACCTCGGCGACGCCCTGTTCGCCATGGACGTCTCCACCGCGGTCGAGGGCCTGAACGGCGTCCAGGGTGCCGCGCAGAAGATGTTCGACACCATCGCGTCCAACGACGCCTCCCAGATCGAGACCGCGAAGCGGAACATCGAGGTCGCCGCGGAGGGCATCAAGGGCGCTCTCGCGGGAGCGTTCGCTGACCCTCTTGCCGAGGGCGCGGAGTGGATCTCGCAGAACCGGGGCCCGCTGCTGGAGTTCTTCAAGGGTCTCGCCAACGGCGCGTTCGACTTCGGTGACGCCGTCATCGAGGGCATGGCCGCCGGCACCGAGTCGATCGGCGTCTTCGTCTCCGGCCCGCTGGCGGACCTAGTGGAGGGGTTCGCCGACACCCTTGAGTCCGCGTCGCTGCTCGGCCCGCTCCTGGGCGTCCTGGGACCGGACCTACCCGACCCGCAGGTCTTCCGCGACATGGCCGACGGGATGCGCGGCTTCGAGACCAGCACCGAGCAGGCCGCCGACGAGATGCGCACCAACCTCGGGGGCGCGCTCGACTCCGCCCGGGAGCGGTTCAACGGCTTCATCGACCCCGAGATCACCTCGGGCTACCTGCACGATGCGACGCTCCGACTCGCGACGGCGGTCGACGAGGTGGGGTACTCGGCCGACGGCGCGAAGCTCTCGCTCGAGGGGTATGACGGGGCGAACCTGTCGACGGCCGCCTCGGGTGCGGAGCTCGAGTCGCAGATTCGCAGCGCGATCTCGGCGATGGGTGACGAGGTCGCCGCGGCGGCTGCGGCGGGCGAGGGGCAGGACGCCCTCACGCAGCGCTACCAGTCGAGTCGTCAGGCGCTGCAGGAGCAGCTCACCGCGATGGGCCTCACTGAGGACCAGGCGCGAGCGCTGATCGACACGTACTCGGCGATCCCGGAGACGGAGTCGACGGACATCTCGTCGAACGCGAACGAGCGTTCAGTGGAGGTGGACGGTCTCGCGACCAAGGTGCGGCTGCTGCCGGACGGGACGGTCGAGATCGACGCGAACACCGCGGACGCGAAGGAGGTCATCGATCGGTTCGTGAGCGAGCAGTCGCGGCGAACGATCCGGATGAACCTCGCCGTGAACGCGGGCGGTGGCGGCGCAGGGTACGCGTCGATGCAGCACGACGGCTCGGTCCTGATGCCGATGGCCGGCGGCGGCACCCTGACGCCGATGGCTCCCATCGCGCAGACGGTCGACCCGAACACCTGGCGGATCGTGGGCGACCGGATGACGCACCGGGAGTTCTACATCCCCGACGACGGCTCGCCTCGCTCGCGCGCGATCCTCGCTGAGGCCATGCGGTCCTTCGGGATGCAGGCGATGGCAGCCGGCGGCGCGCTCTCGCCCGGCGGCGGCGCGCGCGGCTTCGGCGGCGTTGTGGTCCACATGACGGTGTCCGACTCCAAGCACGCCCTTTCGACGGCATACGCCGTGAAGGGCCTGCTCGAGCAGGCGACCGACGCCGACCCGGGAGGTGTGACGCTGTGACGGCTCAGCTAGTACGCCTGGACGGCGTCGACATCGCCGCCCCCGGCCCGGGCGCGGCTCTCCGGGTCCGCCCGAACATCGAGGGCTGGTGGGGGTCCCCTACCGCTGAGGATGACGCTGAGCGGCGTCCGGGAGCGCACGGGTCGTGGCCGGGGGTGACGAGCCTGTCGCCCCGCGTGGTCGTCGTGGCCGGCCTCCTGACCGGGACGTCGCACGCCGCAGCGGTCGCGGGCCTGGACGCCCTCAAGGGGATGGTCCGGACGGTCGACACGGTCCTCGAGGTCGAGACCCCGGCCGGTGCGAAGCGCGCCGTCGTGCGTCGCGACGGGCAGGTCCTGACGACTTGGCACTCCGAGCGGCAGGTCACGGTGTCGCTGCAGATGATCGCGCACGACCCCCGGATCTTCGGGCAGGAGCGTCGTCACTTCCTGCAGACGGGCGGCGCGGCGGGCGCGTTCGAGTACCCGGTGATGTACCCGATCACCTACGGGACGGCCGAGATCGCACAGAACACCGCAGTGCTGGTCAACGACGGGAACGAGGCGGCCCACCCGGTCGTGTCGGTCCGTGGCGACTTTCCCTCGGGGTTCCGGCTCACGAGCGGGGACTCGGAGCTCACCTACTCCGCGCCGGTGTTCGCCGGCACCCCGGTCGTCGTGGACTTCCTGTCCCGGACGGTGACGCAGTCGGGCGGGCTGCGCACGGTGCACCTGACCCGCCGGGACTTCTGGGAGGTCCCGGCGGGCGGGTCTGCCTCGATCACCCTCATCCCCATCTCTGCGGGTTACGGCTGGGCTGAGGCCGTCGTGACCGACACCTACCTCTGAGGAGACGCGCGTGCCTACTGGAATCGGAATCGCAGGCGTCCTCGACGAGGACGGCCAGCCGGTCGGTCGGACCCCGCAGGACGACCGCCACATCAACAACGCCCTGCGCACGCCCGGCATCCTGCAGGGCGCGGTCGTGGAGACGAGCACGACGGCGATGACCTACCGGGTCTACCTCGGCGTGATCCAGATGACCCGTGGCGGTGACGACGGCGCGGTCCTGGCGCCCGTGCCGACGACCACGCTCACGGTCGCAGCGACCACGGGCCTGCCTCGGCGGGACCTGATCTACGCGAAGCAGAACGACCCGACCAAGGGCGACCCGAACAACCAGGCGTTCTACGGCGTCGTCCAGGGCACCCCGAACAGCACCCCGACCGACCCGGCGCTGCCGGCCGGTGCGCTGCTGCTCGAGCGCATCCACGTCCCGGCGAACAGCACCCGGACCTCGTCGGCGTACCGGATCAACGACCGCCCGTACTCCATCCCCTACGGCGGGACGCTCGGCATCCTGCACCGCGCCGTCGACACCCACAACGGTCTCGCAGCGCGGCAGGACTGGCAGACGTGGGGCAACGGGGAGTTCTTCGTCCCCACGAACCGGCTGCTGGAGTTCTCGCTCCTCACGTGCGTCAGCACCGACGTCGGAGCGTCCCGCCGCGGCACGATGCGGTTCAACATCAACCTGGACGGCAACGGCGCGGGGAACGTGATCACGTCCTTCGAGCGGGCCTACGACCAGGACTGGACCGCGCACCACATGCCCCACGTCCAAGCCGTCAGCGCCGGCCGCCACACTGTCTCCTTCGGTCGCGCACGCGTGAACGGTGACCCGTTCTACCAGCGATATGGCGTCCGTGCCTCCGACGGTGGCCGTTACCCCGGCATCGTCCTCATGGTGCGTGATCTCGGGGTCGCGGGATGACGTGGTCGCTCCACGTCTTCGACGTCACCACGGGCGCGATCCTGCAGCAGCTCCCGCTCGTGCCGTTCACGTGGTCGCACAAGGTCCGCGACTCCTCGGCCGAGGGCCGCGAGACCGGGACCGGGGACGGGGAGTTCTCCTCGCTGTCCTTCCCGTGGGCCGCGCTCCCGACCCGGGTCGAGGACGTCAACGACCTCCTCATGCCCGGCAAGCGCGGCATCCTCGCCGCATTCCAGGAACGTGCCGTCGTGGCCGGGATCATCGGCCCCCGCGCCGACACCTACGCCGGCACGACGTTCCCGCTGCGCCCCCTGTCCTCGCTGCTCGAGCGCCGGTTCGCGGTCGCCGAGACCGACAGCCTGTCGACGTCGTGGTTCGGGTACTCGCGCCACTCGCTGGGGACCTACGCCAAGCGGCTGGTCGAGCACGCGATGAGCAAGCCCGGCGGCGCGCTCCCGATCCTCCTGCCGCCGGAGGAGCCGCTGCCGATGATGGTCGATGACCCGTCCTTCCGTCGCACCTACCGCGGGTTCGACCTGGCCAACCTCGCCATCAGCGACCTGCTGGACGAGCTCGCGAACGTCGAGGGCGGACCCGACATCGCCTTCCGCCCCGAGCTGGTCAGCCCGGACCGGATGGTGTGGCGCATGAGCGTAGGGACCCTGGCCGACCCCTACATCGGGCAGGACCGCGACCACTCCTGGGCCACGACCGCTCCGGGTGGTCACGCCTCCGGGTTCCGGCAGCTCGTCTCGGCCGACTTCCGCGCCGACCGGGTCTACGGGGCCGGCGCGGGCCAGGACGAGGGCACCGTGACCGCGAAGGCGGAGAACCTGTCGCTGACGGCGCGCGGGTGGCCGCTGGTGGAGCGGGTCATCGCGAACGGGTCGTGGGACGGTGAGCGCACCCCCGCGTTCGCTGCCGCGGTCGACGCGACGAAGGCGGCCAAGGGCGCGCTCGAGCGGGCCAAGGCTGCGGTCTCGCAGGCTGAGCGGTTCCTGGCGACTGCCCGGTCGCAGAGCCGCTCGGCCGCGCAGAAGGTCGCCTCGGCCACGAAGACGACCGGCGGCGCGGACTGGGTCATGGTCCAGTCCTCCCCGCCCCCGGTGAAGGACCAGAACGACGGCGTCACGTGGGTGGACACCTCCACCTCGCCAGCCGTCGCGAAGGTCTGGAAGGACGGGGCCTGGCGCGCGTCCGAGGCCGAGGGGATCGCCGACCTCGTCGCCACGCTCATGGGCTCGCTCGCCGTCATCCAGAACGGCGTGGACACCCTCGCGGCCCGTCAGGCCGACGTCGGCCCGGCCGAGACCGCCGTCGCGAACGCCGAGGCGCACGAGGACGCCGTCGCGGCCCGGGAGGGCAAGGCGATCGTGCAAGCGCACGTGAACGCCGCCGTGGCACCCGAGCCGATGGCGCAGTGGGAGCTCACGGTCCGCGCGGACGGCGACCCGCCCCTGGGGACGTTCTGGCCCGGCGACCTAGCCGAGGTCGCGATCAGCGACTTCCCCACCATCCCGGACGGGACCTACCCCGTCCGCATCCTGTCGATGAGCGGCTCGGAAGGGCTGGGCGTGACGTTGAAGTTCGACGTCGTCGACGCACGCTACTGACGAAGGGCGGTCCCCGGTGGTTCGCAGACTCGACCTGACCCGCACCCTCCCGGAGACCCTGCGCGGCCTGCAGCGCGCCGCGACGGCGTCCCTGACCCGTCCCGCGGGCACGATCGTGGCGCGGGGCGACGACGGTACCCGGACCGTGATCGGCGCGGACGGGGTGGCGCAGTGGGTCGGGGACACGACCCCGCCCCCGGTCCCGTCCGCGCCCTCGGTGACGGCGGGGCTGGGGTCGGTGACGGTCACGTGGGATGGGCTGTGGGCCGGTCCCGGTGAGGTGACGCCGTCGGACTTCTCTCACGTCGAGGTTCTGGTCGACGGGGCCACCCAGGGTCGCCTCGCGGGGCCTGGCGAGGCGGCCGTGGTGGCCGGCCTGGGCCTCGACGTCGTCGTGGCGGTCGCACTGGTGTCCGTCGACTCCGCTCGTGACCAGCGCGGCTTCCCGGCACCGAACCGGTCGCTGCCGTCGGCGACGGTGACGGCCCGGACCCTCGAGGGAGTCGATGCCGCCGAGGTGGGCCGGGTCCTGACCGCGGTGCGTGGCGAGATCGAGGAGACCGGTCGCGAGCTCGACCAGCGGTTCGCGGAGGCGATGACCGCTGCCGGTGACGCACTGTTCGCGGCGAACGGGAAGAACCGTATCCAGCGGTCGTTGTTCGAGCCGTCCGGTGTGGGCGGCCAGGTGGGCGACCTGTGGTGGCAGTACGCCGACGACACGTTCCGCGTGGTGATCGGCCAGTGGGTGTGGTCGGGGGCTGCCTGGACTCAGATGGCGCTCGGTCATCCGGCGATCGCGTCGGTCGACGTCGGTTCCCTCACGGTCGCCGGCCAGGCGGTACTGGCACAGGCTGTCGTCGACGCGCTGTGGGTGCAGGTCGTGCGCGCGCGGAAGATCACGACCGACATGCTGCTGGTCGGAGGCGGGCTCAACCTTGTCGAGGACAGCTCGCTCCAGGACCCGTCGAAGTGGAACGTCCCCGCGGGCTCGACCTGGGGGTCCCCGGGAACAGTCACCATCCCGAACTCCTCCGGGGCCCGAGGCATTTCGCCGCGGAACCGGTTCTACCTCGACACCTCTACGCGCGTGCGGGTCCGCATCGGCGTCGTGCCGTCGGTCGCGACCCCCGCGAACCGGCTGAAGGTCGTGACGTGGACAGGGCCCGCGACCCCGCCCCCGAGTGGGAACCCGACGATCGAGTTGGGGAACGAGCAGACGGACGTCACCCACGCAGCGATCGCCGCGAACGCGACCGGCTACCTCGAGGGCGTCATCACCCTGCAGCCGGGCCGGACCTCCGTCGAGCTGACCATCCCTGCCGCGCAGAACGGGACCCTCCGTGTCATCTCCTACGAGGTCGTCGAGGACATTCCCTCGCTGATCGTCGACGGCGGGATCACCGCTCGCCACATCCTCGCGTCGTCGGTCACTGCCGACAAGATCGCGGCGAACGCCATCACCACGGTGAAGATCGCGGCGGAGGCGATCACCGCAGGGAAGATTGCCGCGGACGCCGTGACGGCGTCGAAGATCGCTGCTGACGCGATCACGACGCGGGCGCTGGCGGCGAACTCGGTGACGGCCTCGGTGCTCTCGGGGACCGCTGTCGACGGCAAGACGGTGACCGGCGCGACCATCCAGTCCTCGGCCACCTGGAACCGTGGCGTCAAGGTCAACGACAACGGCATCCTCGCCTACAACGCCAACGGCGACCGGATGTTCTGGCTCGACTCCGCGACCGGGTTCACCGAGATGGTCGGCGGCTTCCGGACCGCGAACGACGGGCCGCGGCTGCGGGCCTACAACGGCGAGTGGGGCGGCTACATCCGCTTCTACACCGACCCCGTCGGCGCAGCGAACTACGACCTGAACTGGGCGCACATCTACGCCCAGCGCGGGTCGCAGTCCTCCTCCGGCCAGCGCGAGATGCGCATGGCCCTCGCTGGCTACAACCAGGGCTTCAACCACGGGTCGGTCGGGATCACCGAGGACGGCGCGGACATCGCCGCGAACCGTCCCGCCTCGAACTTCCACAACGCCCGGATGCGGGTGCGCCAGAACTCCTCCTGGGACATCTCCACCTGGAACAACAACGGCCTCGCGCTCACGAACACCTACGTGAACGCGGACGGCTCGTGGAACTTCGGCGGCACCGGGAACGGCCGGATCACCTACGAGGCGAACTCCGGCAACTCCGGGTACGGCTCGGTCGTGATCCGCAAGGACGGCGGCCACTTCATCCACCTCGACGCGAACGGGTGGACCTACCTGCGCGGCAACGCGAACGTGTCCGGCGCGTTCACGGTGAACGGGTCGAAGAACTTCGTCATGGACCACCCCGTCAAGAAGGGATGGTCGCTCAAGCACGCATCGACGGAGTCGCCGCACAACGGCGTGGAGTACTGGTCGGACGAGCCCGCCGTCGTCGGCCCCGACGGGACCGTGACGGTGGAGCTGCCGGACTACTTCGGGCCGCTGACTTCGATCGTCGGCCGCGCCGTCTTCCTCACCCCGCACGGGCCCGACGGTGGCCTGTGGTCGGAGGAGGTCGAGTCGGCCGGGTTCGTCGTGCACGGCACGCCCGGGACCCGGTTTTCGTGGCTGGTCAAGGCCCGCCGCGTGCAGTTCGACAGCCGAGGCCGCGACCGTCTCGCGTTCGAGGTCGAGTACCAGGGCACCCCCACCCCGACGCCGTCCTCCATCACGGAGCCGCCGCCACCGCCAGCCGCACCGGCGAAGGAAGTCCCCGCGATGGGCGGCGAGTTCGCCGGCCCCCAGCGCCCACGCAACGAAGAACAGGAGACCCCCTGATGGCCTGGTACCTGTCCCCGGCGCTGCAGCAACTGCGCGCGCAGATCAACGCGCTGTGTCCGGGACGTGACCGGCGGTCCGACGGCGCGGTGGGTGACACCTCCCACCAGGCCCGCCCGTCCGACCACAACCCCGCCCGGGACTCGACACCGCCGGGCATGGTCCGAGCGATCGACATCGACGAGGACCTCACCGGACCCGGCGGCCCGACCGACGGCCCCGCGGCGGCGCTCGTCGCGGCGATCATCACCGACCCGCGCGTGGCCTACGTGATCTACGAGGGCCGCATCTGGCAGAACCCCGCCGTGTTCAGCAACGGCGGCTGGCGCAGGTACTCGGGCGTCAACGCCCACCTGTCCCACGTGCACGTGTCCGTGCGCCGTGGTCGCCAGTGGGACTCCGACACGCGCCCGTGGCCCATGCCCGGCTCGAGCACCACCACTCCCACCCCGTCCGAGGAGGACACGATGACCCCTGCACAGATGGCCGAGCTCAAGGATCACCAGACCGAGCAGACCGAGCGCATGGCCCGGTTCCTGACCGGCGTCGACACGGGTAAGCCGCTCGTAGACAAGGACGGCAACCCGGCCACGCTGACGGGCCTACGGGAATCGCAGAGCGTCCTGTGGCGTCAGGGCAACGACTCGCACGCCCAGGTGGAGCGCTTCTACCGCCGGCAGGAGCAGATCCACGCGTGGGAGAAGGCGACCGCGTCCAAGGACCCGGCGGCGATCGCGGCGCTCATCCCGGCCGACCTCGCCAAGCAGGTCGTGGACCTCCTCGCCGCCCGCATCAAGGGCTGAGCCGCAGTGGCTGACGACGTCACTCTCGGCGAGCTCGGGAGGCGGATCAACGATGTCGGCGGTGACGTCAAGGAGCTGCGGAAAGAGGTCGTCGGCCGCCGTGAGTACGAGGAGTCCCAGCGGGGCACGAACCTGCGCCTGACGACGGTCGAGGCGAAGGTGATCGCGCTCGAGGCGGACGTGGAGACCGAGCGCAAGGAACGGGCCGCGGCCCGGGCGCAGAGGGGGATGCAGGTGGCGCTGATGATCGCTGGTCCGATCGTGGCGACGGTGGTCGCGTTCATCGTGGGTGGGGGGCTGATCCGATGAGGCGCATCTCGGGATGGACGTGGGCGACGATCGCGATCGGTGTCCTGACGGTGGCCGCGGTGGTGTTCGTGATCGCGGAACAGGCAGCGACGGTGCAGCGCAACCGTGCCCTGTACGACGACCTCATGGTCCGGTACACGGAGCTGTACGACGAGGCTGTCCGGAGTGGTGTGGAGCCGGTGGCCCCGGAGCCGAACGAGGTGGAGTCGACGTCGCCTGCCGGGTTGCCGGGGACGCAGGGTCCGCCGGGGCCTCAGGGCGCGCAGGGTTCCCCCGGTGCGCGCGGTGTGCCTGGTGAGGCCGGTGCGGATGGTTCGCCGGGTGAGCGGGGCGTGGATGGCCTGAACGGGTCGACGGGTCCTGCTGGCGGCGTCGGCCCGCCTGGTCCTGCTGGCGCGAACGGGGTGCCGGGTCTGCCTGGTCCTGCCGGTGAGGCGGGCGTCGAGGGCGGCCCAGGTCCTACTGGTGTGGCAGGTCAGGACGGCGCGACGGGTGCTGCTGGTCCTGCGGGCGCGACCGGTGCGGCGGGATCGACCGGTGCTGCTGGACCTGCTGGCCCGGCTGGTGCTGATGGCTCTCCCGGCGCTCCTGGCTCTCCCGGTGTGGATGGCCGCGGCCTCGCTTCCCTCACGTGCCAGGACGACGGGTCCTGGCTCATCACGTACACGGACGGTGCGACGTCGACCACGGCTGGCCCGTGCCGCGTCCCTGACCTTCCCCCACCTCCGGCTCCTGAGCCGCCCCCTATCGAGGAGACACCATGACCACTCCCCCATCCATTCTCTGCCGCTGTGGCGGCGTGTCCTCGCTCTCGAGCCCGCCGTGGTGCGCGGTGTGATCGGTGCGGTGGTCGCGCTCGGCCTGATCTGGGGCGTCGACCTGACCCCGTGGGGTGACCGCCTCACGCAGACGGCTGATGTCGTAGGGACGCTGGTCCTGCTGCTGACGCCGCTGTGGGTCCGACAGGGCGTCACCCCGGCTGCCGCGGTGGTCGCGAAGGTCGACCCGGACAGTGGCGCGGTCGTCGCCGGCCCTGCGAACCCCGATGACCGGACGAGGCGCGAGTACCGCGCGCAGCAGCACGGTCGCTAAAAGCGCCGTACTCAAGAGGCGATGGCAGTCGCGCGGATCACAGTTGCGTAACTCTTTCCTAACTTACCTTTGGGTCTCCTGAGAATCTGGCAGCCTGCTCCTGTGATCAAGAAACTCCGGTGGGCGCTGATCCCACTAGTCCTCGTCCTCTCCTCCCTCGTCGCTCCCGCCAACGCGGCGACGGTGACCTACGCGAAGTACACCTGGTCTGACACCGTCTACCGAGTCACCGACGGCCAGGCCCAAGCCATCGACTACAACACCTGGGTCGCAGCCGGCCGCCCCACCCCCACCACCAACAGCGTCATCCCGGGCTCCTACCTCTACAAGTGGGGCACGCATCAGAACATCGGCCTCATCGACCCCACCGGTGCCTACCACTGGCTCTCCAGCGCTGAATGGAACGCCCTCGGCACCCCCGGATACGCCAACCGGAGCAACGAGGGCTTCGTCAAGCTGTCCTGGGACAGCAACATCGCCCGCATGACCGACCTGAACGCCGGTCAGGGCTACCCCATCAACCTCGCCACATGGCGCGCCGAGAACTCCCCTGAGCCCCGGGTGGCCAACCGCTTCACGGGCGACCAGTTCTACAAGTACGAGGGCTCCGACGACATCTGGTACGCCGGCCCCACGGTCAACCGCGTCATTACCTTCGCGGAGTGGCAGGCAGCTGGATCCCCTGCTCCTCGGGTCATCGCCGCGCAGTGGGCGAACCCGATCACCGGGAGGGTCCAAGGCAACTACGGGCAGGACCGTGGCAGTTACACGCACTACGGCGAAGACATCGCGGCCCCGCGAGGGACCGCCGTCCGCGCTACCGGATCCGGCACAGTCGTGAGGACCAAGACGGGCGTCGCCGAAGGCAGCACCGCTTCCAACGGCGTGCTCTCCGGGCGCACCGGTAACGCGATCATGGTCCACCACGACGACGGCACGGCCAGCTACTACGGCCACCTGCAGAACGTGAACGTCAGCATCGGTCAGCGCGTCACCGCCAACCAGCAGATCGCGACGTCCGGCAACACCGGCAACTCGACCGGGCCCCACCTGCACTTCGAGATCCATCTCCGCCAGGACGGCAACTCGCCCACCAACCCGAGGACCTTCCTCCTCAACCGCGGGGTCACGCTCGGCTCCTAGCGGAGCCACCTAGCAGGTCAGCACGCGGCCAGCCGGTTCAACCGCCCGGGCCACTGGGCCCGTCGCTCCTCTACCCGGTCAGGTCGCGCTCCCCTACGCTCATCCGTGTCGCCGCAAGTCCGTCCCCTCGGTACGACGGCGATAGAGCCCGAAGCGCCCCGCTCACCCTTCACGGGTGGGCGGGGCGCTTTGGCGTCTAGGTGCCGTCGCAGGCCTAGGGGGGACAATGCCTACGACGGCACTTGCGAGCGTAGGTCCGCTCTTACCCGCGCGCCACCGGAATCGCTCCGCAAGCTCGGTGCCCGACGGGTGGTGGATGCTCTGGACCAGGGGCGAGCCCCGACATCGACCTTCGAACCATGACTGACGAGACGATCACACGCGCGAGTTCGGCACCGAGCTCCACCGCTGGCCGAAGACGATCCGGGCCTGGCTCCGCGCCACCTATCCCCGCAGCGGGGACTACCACCAGCAGCCCTAGCACCTCAGCCGCGAGCAGGCCGACGCCGTCCGCGCGTACTTCGGCACGCGATAGACCGTGCAGCGTCGCTGGGGCGTCGCTCGCACCTGGGCGGGCCTCCAGGTCGGCATGTGACTCGGGCAACGTTTAGATTGTTCACTGACGTGGAAGACAACGAGGTTCGAGTACGTTACCCTGTAACGAGATCGGTGACAGCGCCCAGATGCACGTGGAGTACGACAGCAACGATCTCGAGCGTCTGTGTACCGACGAGAAGGAGATGAAGCGCGAGCGCTCAGACCTAGTTAA
The DNA here is from genome assembly GCF_030161595.1 of Litorihabitans aurantiacus. NCBI lineage: Bacteria > Bacillati > Actinomycetota > Actinomycetes > Micrococcales > Beutenbergiaceae > Litorihabitans > Litorihabitans aurantiacus. Next base: position 3,599,671 of record NZ_BSUM01000001.1, on the reverse strand, counting down.
GAAGCTGCCGCTACGCATCAAGGCGCTGGAGGAGGCGCAGTCAGTCTCCCACCTGAAGGAACACGACCCGCTCGGGCACTGGCATCAGCTAACCGGGGACTGGGAAGGGCACTGGGCAGGGAGTGTGTCCAAAAACCATCGAATCATCATTCGCCCCGAGGGTGTCGCACGCGACGCACTCGGGGAAGCAGTGTTTGTAACCGTCGTCGAAGCCGGCTATGACTATCATTAAGGGAGGGCCTAGCGATGAGTACTACTAACTACGCCGTTGCCCCTGGCGCTTACCTCGAAGAATGGCTCGAAGACGAGGGCCTCTCGCAGGGCCAGGCTGCCGCAATGCTTGGGTACAGCCGCAAGCAGGTCAACGAAATTGTGAATGGTCGTGCCCCGATTACCCCTGACGCGGCAACTCGACTCGGACGTGTAACTCCAATCCCGGCCGAGTCCTGGCTTCTCCACGAGGCGAAGTATCGCTCCGATCGAGCCCGAATTCTCGATGAAGAGCGCCTAGCGGAGCATGCGGGCGAGATTCACGCCAACGCTGCAGCATACTTGCGTGAAATTGGTTTCACGCAAGCTACAAAGCGCAGCCCTGGCAATCTGGTCTCCGATTTTCTCGCTTTTCACCGATTCGGCACGTGGGAGGCGTATCAGGAGTCACACGAGGTCGAGACCACGGGTGAGTGGGCCCTGGCCGCCCTGAAGGAGAGCAAGTCCCTGGTCGACCAGACACTACTCACTACCTGGCTGCGCGCCGGTGAGATGACCGAAGCATTCGAGCTCGGTCAGACTTGCACGTACGACTCCGAAAAGCTGGAATCCATGCTCCCGGAACTTCGGGAACGAGCGGCGCGTCCTGACGACACATTACTCAAAGACTTGAACTCGATGCTCTTGCAAGCCGGCGTCATCTATCTGATGGTGAAGCCACCGCAGCGCTTCCCCTTTATGGTGTAACGCGCTGGATCAATGGGCGGATCCCGGTCATTCAGCAAACCGGTCGTAGATGCGGTGACGGATTCGTAATCTGGACTTTCTTCCACGAAATCGGCCACCTCTTGCACGACCCGCGAGGTGAATTGCATCTAGAGTTTCAGAAGGAGTCTCAGCGAAACAGCGCGGCCGAGAAGCGCGCCAATGCGTTCGCCTTCGAGACTCTCTTTGGAGACGAAGGCCTTGCCCCCTTCAAGGGGCTCACGTACAGCAGCCAGATTGCGCGCGTGGCAAAGCAGGTAGGAGTTTCGCCTGGTACGGCAGTGCACCAGCTTCACCGCAAGCGACTTCTTCACTACACCTACTGCAACGACCTGACCGTGAATCTGGAAGGCACCTTCTCCTGAGGGTTATCTCGAACGATGTCGTACTCGCGTGACAGCCTCACCTCATGCCCGGCATCTTCATGGACGTCCCCACCTGGGACCACGAGCGGCAGCGCCTCCGCAACCGGGGCCGCCCTTCGCGGGCACACTGGGTTCATGGTGAGAGCACGCAAACCGACCCAGTTCTTGCATGAAGCGGAGCCGAACACAGTCTTCCGCCTCCCTGTCGTGGCGTACGACCTTCAAGGAGCGAGCGAGGCGAGCGGGCTGTCGAGGACCACCCTCCAGACCGCGATCCAGCGAGGCGATCTCGTTGCTCGCTACTACAACACGAAGCCGCTGATTCTCGCTGACGAGCTCTACTCGTTCGTCGCTCATCTGCCGACGGAGTCGTCTCGGCACCGTCCTACATCGATCTACGCCCGCGAGTACGACTAGCCGACTGGCCCCGGCGGTCTCTACCGTCGGCGTCATGAGCCGGCACCCTTGGCGATCGCACTGGAGCGCCACACCTACTCCCCGAGCGGTGAGCGACGCAGCAACGAGGTGACCATGGTCCGCGTCCCGATCAACGACGAACCTCGCATGCTGAGTGCGAAGGAGGTCGCCGATCGTCTCCAGGTCGAGACGACCTGGGTCACCAGGCAGGCATCCGACGGGCTCCTGCCGGGGTTCCGGCTGGGCAAGCGCTGGCGGTTCGATCCGATCGAGATCGCCGACTGGCTGGTTGCGCGGCAGAACCGTCTCGTCCCCGAAGCCCCGCCCATGCGTCGGCGCTTCGCCGACTACCCCATGAGGCCGGTCGACCTCGACCCACCAGCATCGATCGACCTGCGAGACCACCTCACATCGGACCAGGTCGCCGACGCCATCCGCGTCCCGGTCGGCGCAGTGCGCGGATGGATCCAGTCCGGTCTCCTGCCCGGATACCACGTCAGCCGCAAGTGGTTCGTAGCGCCAGCGGTGTACGACGAGATGGTCGAGATCCTGCGCGACGGAGAACGGCTTGCCCTACTAGCAGTTGGCGGCGCGCGCACGGGATGGGCCCGCGACTGCCTCGAGAGCGAGATGCTCGACCGCCGCAACGGCTTCCTGCACCTCACCCCCGAGAGTCACCGACGCGGCGGTGGACCCCCGATTCGGTGGGTCAACCGGCGTTCCCAGCGATCGCGGCCGTCCGAGTAGGAAGCGCGGCACCCCACGCCTTGGCGACAGCGTTCGCCGCAGCCGCGCGCTCCTCCTCGCGCACGTGGCGGTAGATCGCGGTGACCTCGGCGGACGAGTGCCCGACGATCTCACCCACGAGTTGCGCGTCGCCGTGGGTCGCCTCCATGAGGACCGTGACGGCGGTGTGCCGGGCCCAGTGGCCCGTCATGGTGGTCCCGCCGGGCACGGCGTGCTCCGCGGAGATGAGGCCCGCCGCGACCAGCAGTTCGCGCCACTCCTGACCATCGACCTTTGGGCTGATCGGCCGACCGTTGCCGTCGTGCCACACGAGGCCGTGGGGGTTCGGCTGGTCGGCGGTAAGCGCGAGGTGTGCCCGGATCATCTCGGCGAGCTGCGGGATCAGGGGCGTCACGCGTCCGGTCTTCGACTTCGGTCGCGTCAGGTGCCAGCGCCCGTCGACCTGGCGCATCTCGAAGTCGTCGGGGATGACCCACTGTGCGCTCGGGCAGAGGGCTGCTCGCACGCGCCCGCACATCCCGCCGCAGCCGTGACGGCGGGAGAGTTCCTCGAGCTTCCAGTTGACCGCGTAGTAGCCCATCAACGCCTCGTCGCCCGCAACCCCGAGGTCGAGGTCGGCGATCGAGGCTCCGAGCACCTCGGTCTGGCGCGCCCCGGTGAGCATCTTGAACCACCAGCGGGCACCTCTACCGTCGGGCAGCTCGGCGGCGACCTCGAGGAGGCGGATCGCTTGGGCGGTCGTGAACGCGCCGCGCTTCGCAGCGACGGCGGTCGACCGTCGAGCCTTGGGCGCGGGAGCGTCATCGGCGACGTTCGTCCGGCAGAGGCGATCCTTCCGCGCGGCGTCGAGCATGAGGCGAATGACGACGTGCGATTGCCGCGCGGTAGAGGTCGCGAGCCCCTTATCCATGATCGCCGTGCGCACCGCGGCGACGTCGGAAGGCTTGAGGGCCGCGACCTTGATCGAGCCGATTGCGGGGAGCACGTGTCGGCGCACGAGGCTGGCGTAGGTCGAATACGTCTTCGGGTCGATGTCGCGCTGCGCCAGGGCTAGCCAGCGTGGGGCCCACTGCTCGACCGTCACCTTCTTGTCGATCGGTGCGCCGTACTCCGCGATCTCCTCGCGGGCGGCGTCCATCTTGTCGCGAGCGCCCTTCTGCGTCCGTGACGTGGCGGACCAGACGAGCGGCTTGCCCGTCTCGGGGTCACGTCCGTAGGTGACGGTGGCTCGCCAGAGCTTGCCGTCGCGGATCCGGTACAGGCCGCCGTCGCCGTGGCTACGCTTCTTCGGCATCGCGTCTCCCCGCGTCTCCCTGAGTGCGGTGCACACAACGGTGCACACATGTTCGTGCGGGTGCGAGTCCCGACTATGCGGACACCCTACCGTCGCTAGGCCCGGAATACCGCCGATCTGACGGGCGTCTTGCGGGACGCCGACACTCTCATCCTACCTCGAGCATCTGACTACGGATCAGAAGGTTGGGGGTTCGAGTCCCTCCGGGCGCGCTCGTTGAGACAGCGACGCGGAAGCCCCGCCAGCCCACGGCTGGCGGGGCTTCTGCGTTCCCTGCACACGACCGGGCGAGGCACCCGTGAGGGGGATCACACGATCCTTAGGCGGAACCTCAGAGAACCCTGAGTGTCTCCGTCGGCGGCCGAACGCTCGATCGCCCGACACCACGCCCAACAGCGCTACCACGATCGCCGAGACGCTTCATCAGCTCATCGCGCCCTGTGCTGGAACAAGCGCGAGCCTGATATTCCCTTACGTTTAAACTCACGTCGATTCGAGATTAGCTCAGGAAGTGAACGCTCACTTCCACAGCACCTGCATGAATTCTTGAGGTTCGGTCGATCACCCGATTCCCTACCCGAGCGGGGTGCGAAAACCAGGCACTACTGTGCTGCCAACGCCGGGCTCGCACCCGGCGTCCGGCAGGGGGATCCACCGAGCCACGACCAGGCTCACGTCTCGACGCCATCGGCGGCGAGGCGGTGTTCCGACGCGCGGGTGCCGTCCCGCGCGACTGCTGTCGACGACGATGCGTCGGGCTCGGGGGCCCGGTCGGAAATGGTGGTGGGGAACGTGGGACGAGCAGTACGCCCGGTGCGCGACGACATTGTCAGGACGAGGAGGCGTCGCCTCGGCGGTGCGTTGTCCGCAGCGCTGATCGCATTCCCGCTCCTCGCGGGAGTGGCCCCCGCCGTCGCCGAGCCGCAGGTCGCCGGCACCACCACGGCACCGGCCGCCGCACCGACGGACGGTTCCTCGCCGACGCCCGCGTCGGCGTCCTCCCCGGACGCGGCCACCGCCCCCGGTGACGGCTCCACGGGTGCGCCCGCGGACGCACCGGCCACCGGCACCACATCGTCCGGCGCCGCCACGTCCGACACCGGCTCGGACGACACCGGCTCGGACGCCGTCGCGCCCGACGCGGCCGCGCCGTCGACGGATGCCGCCCGCTCCGGCGCGCCGACGCCCGCGGACGTTCCGGCCGCCACGAGCGCACCGTCCGACACCGACGGCGCGGTGAGCCCGATGTCCGTCCCGGTTCCGCCTGCCGGGAGCGCGGTCATCTCCGTCCGTGTGGGCGGCGACCGCCAGCCCGACACCTCGGTGGCCGGCCTACCCGGGGTGACGCTGGCTCTGTTCGGAGCCGGGACCCCCAACGCCGGCTCGCTGACGGCACCGACGCAGGGGACCCCCGGCCCGGCGTACGACCCGAGCTGGGCGTGGAGCCGCTGCACCTCGGACGCCGACGGTGACTGCAACTTCGTCATCCCGATCCGCCCCGGGGCACCGTCTGCCACCGGCGTGCCCCAGGACACGCGGTTCTGGGTGCAGCAGGTCGGGGCCTCGCCCGCGAACTACTACAGCAACCCGACCGTCCGTCTCGGCGGATTCCTCGCAACCCCGGAGTTCGCGTGGGGCTACCGCTTCCGGACCGGGACGGAGCTGCGTGCCGGTGCCACCTACCGCTCGACCGACCCTCTCCTGCCGGACGCGTCGTGGACCGACGCGAACGAGGGCGATCGCGGCTTCATGCGGAACCGGACCGATGCGAGCGCGGAGGGCCAGGAGCGCTCGAACATCGGCCGTACCACCGGCGTGTGGAGCCAGTCGCGCGTCAACCCGACGCCTGCGCGCCAGTGCGGCATCGACGTCGCCGTCGTGACCGACACCTCGGGCTCGCTCGGCCCGGGCGGGATCGCCGATGCGAAGGCCGCGATGGACGCCTTCGTCGACGGGTTCCGCGGGACGCCCACGCGGATGTCCTTCTTCTCCTTCTCGACCACCAGCCCGGGAACCCTCGCGAGCAACCACCCCGCCCCGCTCCGCGTCACCACCGAGGCGGAGGCCGCGACTGCCAAGGCCCAGTACGCGGGATGGCAGTCGCAGGGCGGGACGAACTGGGGACGTGGCTTCTTCGAGGCGGCGTCCGCGGCGACGGACTACGACCTGGTCGTGCTGCTGACGGACGGTAACCCGACCATGGTCGGACCCAACCCGCCCTCGAGCTCGAGCACGTACAACAGCTACCAGGACATCGACGGCGGCATCGCGTCCGCCAACGCGGTGAAGGCCACCGGCGCCATGGTGCTGGCCGTCGGCGTCGGGCCGGGTCTCACCGCCAACAGCGAGCTCAACCTGCGTGCCATCTCGGGCACGACCCGCGGCACCGACTACCTGCGTTTCTCGGACTTCGACCAGGCGGCCGCCGCGCTCGAGGCGCTCGCGCAGGGCGACTGCCAGGGCAGCATCGAGGTGCGCAAGATGATCGTCCCGCAGGGCGGCACGATCGACCAGGCGACCCCCGCCCCCGCCGGCTGGGAGTTCACGGGCTCCTCGACGGCGCCCGGTACGCAGGTCACCGACCCCACGACCGTGACGACGCAGGAGGGCGGTGACGGTCGCGTCACGTTCGGCCTCAACTTCGTCAGCCCGGCCGACTCCGGTGCCGTGCAGATCCTCGAGACCCAGCAGCCGGGCTACGAGCTCGTGCCGGTGGACGGGGCCAACGCCGTCTGCCTCGACGAGTCCGGTGCGCAGGTGCCGGTGACCAACGCCGGGACGGCGACCACCCCCGGCTTCTCGGTGGTCGGCGCCCGTGACGTGCAGGTGAGCTGCACGGTCTACAACCTCCTGACGCCCGCCCCGGGCTTCGAGGTCACCAAGACCGCCGACCCCGCCTCCGGCACCAGCGTCCGCGGCGGCGACACCATCACCTACACGGTGACGGGCAGCAACACGGGCAACACGACGCTCGACCCCGTCTCGCTCACGGACGACCTCTCGGGCGTGCTCGAGCACGCCACGATCACCGCCGGACCCACCGCGTCCGCCGGGGCCGCGCCCGTCCTCACGGGGACGTCCCTGGCCTGGAACGGCACGCTCGCCCCCGGCACGTCGGTCTCGCTCACCTACACCGTGACGCTGGACGACGACGTCGCCCCCGGCACGGTGGTCGCCAACGTGGCGCAGGGCTCCGGCACACCGCCGGTCGGCCCCCGATCACGCCGCCACCGGTCACGACCGAGCACCCGGTCCCCGGCTTCGAGCTCGCGAAGACCGCGAGCCCGCCGTCCGGCTCGACCGTCCAGGCGGGCGACACCATCACCTACACCGTGACCGGCACCAACACCGGCGCCACCGCGCTCGACCCGGTCACGATCACCGACGACCTGTCCGACGTGCTGGTCGGCGCGACGCCGACCGGCACCCCCGCCGCGACCGTCGGTGACGCACCGACCCTGGACGGGACGACCCTCAACTGGACGGGTGCGCTCGCCGTCGGCCAGTCCGTCACCCTGACGTACACGGTCACGGTGGACGACGACGTCGCGGCCGCCACGATCCTGACCAACACCGTCAACGGTTCGGCGCAGCCGCCGGGACCCGTCCCGCCGCTCACGCCGCCCCCGGTCTCGACGCAGCACCCCGTGCCCGGCTTCGAGCTGACGAAGACGGCCGACCCCGCCTCGGGGTCCACGGTGAACGGTGGCGACACGATCACGTACACCGTGACGGGCACCAACACCGGGGCGACCGTGCTCGACCCGGTCACCATCACGGACGACCTCTCCGCGGTGCTGTCCGACGCCGAGCTCACGGGTACCCCGACGGCGACGGTGGGCGACGCCCCCACGCTCGCGGGCACGACGCTGACCTGGACGGGCGCTCTCGCCGTCGGCGGGTCCGTCACGCTCACCTACACGGTCACGGTGGACGACGACGTCGCCGCCGGGACCGTCCTGACCAACACGGTCACCGGCTCCGCGCAGCCGCCGGTCGACCCGGAGGACCCGGACCGACCGGTTCCGCCCCTCACACCGCCGCCGGTCTCGACCGAGCACCCCGTGCCGGGCTTCGAGGTCACCAAGTCCTCGGACCCCACCACCGGTTCCACGGTCCGGGCGGGCGACACGATCACGTACACCGTGACCGGCACGAACACCGGCGCCACGGTCCTGGACCCGGTCACCCTCACCGACGACCTCTCCGCCGTGCTGACGGGTGCCACCCTCACGGGCGCACCGACCGCCTCGCTCGGCGACGCCCCGGTCCTGGCCGGGACGACGCTGACCTGGACCGGATCGCTCGCCGTCGACGAGTCCGTCACCCTGACCTACACGGTCACGGTGGACGACGACGTCGCGGCCGGCACGATCCTGACCAACACGGTCACCGGTGTGGCGCAGCCCCGGGGGACCCGGAGGACCCGGACAACCCGGTGCCCCCGATCACCCCGCCCCCGGTCTCGACCGAGCACCCGGTGCCCGGTTTCACCGTCGCGAAGGCGTCCGACCCCGCCTCCGGCACCCTCGTCGAGGGCGGTGACACGATCACCTACACCGTCACCGGCACCAACACCGGCGCCACGATCCTGGACCCGGTCACGCTGACCGACGACCTCTCCGACGTGCTCGACGCCGCCGCGTACAACGGCGACGTCGTCGCCCTCGTCGGCGACACCGAGGCCGGAACCGTCGAGCTCGACGGGACCACGCTGAGCTGGACCGGGTCGCTCGCGGTCGGCGAGTCCGTCACCCTGACCTACACGGTCACCGTGAACGAGGACGTCGCGGCCGGCACGATCCTGACCAACACGGTCACCGGTGTGGCGCAGCCCCGGGGGACCCGGAGGACCCGGACAACCCGGTGCCCCCGATCACCCCGCCCCCGTCACCACCGAGCACCCCGTGCCCGGCTTCGAGATCACCAAGGCCTCCAGCCCGGTCTCCGGCTCGACCGTCGACGCCGGCGACACCATCACGTACACGGTGACCGGCACCAACACCGGCGCCACCGCGCTCGACCCGGTCGTGATCACGGACGACCTGTCCGACGTGCTCACCGGCGCGACCCTCACGGGCGCACCGACGGCCTCGACCGGCGACGCCCCGGAGCTCACCGGCACCACGCTCACGTGGACCGGCGCCCTCGCCGTCGGCGAGTCCGTCACCCTGACCTACACGGTCACCGTGAACGAGGACGTCGCGGCCGGCACGATCCTGACCAACACGGTCCAGGGCTCCGCGCAGCCCCCGGCGACCCGGAGGACCCGGACAACCCGGTCCCGCCGATCACCCCGCCCCCCGTCACCACGCAGCACCCCGTGCCCGGCTTCGAGATCACCAAGACCTCGAACCCGACCACCGGCTCCACGGTGCAGGGTGGCGACACCATCACGTACACCGTCACCGGCACCAACACCGGCGCCACCGAGCTCGACCCGGTCGTGATCACGGACGACCTGTCCGACGTGCTCACCGGCGCGACCCTCACGGGCGCACCGACGGCCTCGACCGGCGACGCCCCGGAGCTCACCGGCACCACGCTCACGTGGACCGGCGCCCTCGCCGTCGGCGAGTCCGTCACCCTGACCTACACGGTCACCGTGAACGAGGACGTCGCGGCCGGCACGATCCTGGTGAACGCGGTCGAGGGCTCGGCCCAGCCCCCGGGTGACCCGGAGGACCCGGACAACCCGGTCCCGCCGATCACCCCGCCCCCGGTCAGCACCGAGCACCCCGTGCCCGGCTTCGAGATCACCAAGACCTCCAGCCCGGCCTCCGGCTCGACCGTCAACGGCGGCGACACCATCACCTACACCGTCACCGGCACCAACACCGGCGCCACGGTCCTGGACCCGGTCACGCTGACCGACGACATGGCCGCCGTGCTGGACGCCGCCGCCTACAACGGCGACGCCGTCGCCCTCGTCGGTGACACCGAGACCGGAACCGTCGCCCTCGACGGGACCACCCTCACCTGGACCGGCGCCCTCGCCGTCGACCAGAGCGTCACCCTGACCTACTCGGTCACCGTGAACGACGACGTCGCCGCCGGCACCGTCCTGACCAACAGCGTCACGGGAGAGGCGCAGCCCCCGGGCGACCCGGAGGACCCGGACAACCCGGTGCCGCCGATCACCCCGCCCCCGGTCACCACCGAGCACCCCGTGCCCGGCTTCGAGATCACCAAGACCTCCGACCCGGCCAGCGGCTCCACCGTCCGAGCCGGTGACACGATCACCTACACCGTCACGGGCACCAACACCGGCGCCACCGTGCTCGACCCGGTCACCCTGACCGACGACATGGCCGCCGTCCTGAACGCCGCCACCTACGACGGCGACGCCGTCGCCACCATCGGCGGCGCGGAGGCGGGCACCGTCACCCTCGACGGGACCACGCTCACCTGGACCGGCGCGCTCGCCGTCGACCAGGAGGTCACCCTGACCTACTCGGTCACCGTGAACGCGGACGTCGCCGCCGCCACCGTCCTGACCAACACGGTCACGGGCGTGGCCCAGCCCCCGATCGATCCGGAGAACCCGGACCGGCCGGTCCCGCCGCTCACCCCGCCCCCGGTCTCGACCGAGCACGAGGTGCCGCCGGCACCCGACGCTCCCCCGAGCCCGACGCCCACCCCCACCCCGACGCCGACGCCGACGCCGACGCCCACCCCGCCGTCGCCGTCGTCCCCGCCGGTGGCGCCCGCTCCCCCGCGACCGCCGCTCGCGATCACGGGTGCGGACGTGATGTGGGGCCTCGCCGCCGCGGCGCTCCTCGTGGCCGCGGGCACCGGCGTCGTCGTCACGCGACGCCGCCGGGCGGAGCAGTCGCAGGGCGACTGAGCACCACCCGCACGCGAGAGGCCCCGCCGGCAGCTAGCCGGCGGGGCCTCTCGCCGTCGCGCTCCGGTGGGGCGTCGCTCAGGCGCGCCGCTCCACGAGCGCGGCGAGCCGCTCGAGGTCCGCCGCGACGACTCCCGCGTCCCGCTCGAGCTCGGCGTCGGACATCGCGAGCTGGCGCACCGTGAACAGGACCTCGGCGCCGTCGGGGTGCGCCACGACCCGCATCGGGTTCGTGACGACCGTGCCGTCCGGCAGCGTCACGTCGTGGTCGAGCACCCCCAGGTCGTTGCGTGAAACGAAGCGCACCGTGACCTTTCCCATCGGGGAGGCCACATGCAGAAGGTCGCCCTCGCGCACGACGTCGGCGCTCGCCAGGCCCGACGCCCATGCCGGGAGGCGGTCCGGATCGGACGCGACCGCGTAGACCTCCTCGGCCGAGGCGGCGACGACCCTGCTGACGTGGATGCTGCGCATGCCCCAGTCTCTCCCCGCCCACGCGCTCCTGACCATCGCCGTCCTGGACATCCCCGCCGCCCCGCCGGAGGGTGGAGAATCAGGCCAGCCGGCACCACGACGTCAGGAGACGACGATGTCCGCACGATTCGGCTACACCCTCATGACCGAGCAGAGCGGTCCGCTCGACCTGGTCCGCTACGCCACCGCCGCCGAGCGGATCGGCTTCGACTTCGAGGTCTCCAGCGACCACTACTCCCCCTGGCTCACGAGCCAGGGCCACGCGCCCTACGCGTGGACGGTGCTCGGCGCCGTCGCGCAGGCGACCGAGCGCGTCGAGCTCATGACGTACGTGACGTGCCCGACGATCCGGTACCACCCCGCCGTCGTGGCGCAGAAGGCCGCGACCCTGCAGCTGCTGAGCGAGGGCCGCTTCACCCTCGGTCTCGGTTCGGGCGAGAGCCTGAACGAGCACGTGGTCGGCGACGGGTGGCCCTCGGTGCACGAGCGCCAGGACATGCTCGAGGAGGCCGTGACGATCATCCGCGAGCTGCACACCGGCGAGCTCGTGACCTGGGAGGGCGACCACTTCCGCGTCGACTCGGCCCGGGTCTGGGACGTGCCCGACGGCGGTGTCCCGATCGCCCTGGCGGTCTCGGGCGAGCAGTCCGTGGAGCGCTTCGCGCCCCTGGGCGACCACCTCGTGGCCGTCGAGCCCGACGCCGAGCTCGTCGCCGACTGGGACGCGCGCCACCCCGGCGGCGCCTCCCGCAAGATCGGCCAGGTGCCGATCAGCTGGGACCCCGACCGCGACGTCGCGATCGAGCGCGCGCACGAGCAGTTCCGCTGGTTCGCGGGCGGCTGGAGCGTGAACGCCGACCTGCCGACGCCGGCGGGCTTCGCGGGGGCGACCCAGTTCGTGCGACCCGAGGACGTCGCGCACAGCATCGCGTGCGGACCGGACCTCGACGAGCTCGCGGCGAGCGTGGTCCCGTTCCTCGAGGCGGGTTTCACCGACGTCGCGCTCGTCCAGATCGGCGACGTCGCCCAGCAGCGCTTCCTGGACGAGGCGGCCGGGCCACTCCTGGAGAAGGTCCGCGCGCTGGCGGGCTGACGCGCCCGCGAGCAGGAACCTGTACGGCGGTCGCGGGCAGGCGTAGGTTCGCCGGTATGACGACCCCCACCAGCCCGCAGCCGCAGCCCGACCGCACGCCGCTCCCGCCCACGGTCGCGGCACCCGACGTCGAACCGTCGCCGCGATCGACCGGGACCCCGGGCACCACGCCGTCGGGTACGACGTCCTCGCCCCGCACGGGCGCGGGCACGACCGCCCCGGGAGCCGGCAGCGACAAGACTTCGGCCAAGCCGACCGGCAAGGGCGGCCGGGACGGACGCCCCGCGGCCGGCAAGCGCACCGACGACGCCCTGCACACCCGGACCGCCTCGGTCTGGGTGGGCCTCATCGTCGGCGTGCTCGTGCTGATCGCCCTGGTGATCTTTCTGCTGCAGAACACCGAGATGGTCGAGGTCAACTTCCTGGGCGCGACCGGGACGGCGCCGCTCGCCGTCGTCTGCCTGATCGCCGGGATCGGCGTGGGTCTCGTGGTCCTCGTGGTCGGTGCGCTGCGGATCGGTCAGCTGCGCCGTCGGGTCAAGCACGACCGCCAGGGCCGCTGAGGCGCCCGCCGAACCATCCTCAGCGGATGCCGCTGCGCGCGAACCCCGCGATGAAGTAGCGCTGGAACAGCAGGAAGACCAGCGCGATCGGGACGATGTTGACCAGCGCGAACGCCATCGTGGCGCCGTAGTCGCTGTTCGCCTGCCCCTGCAGGTAGAGCAGTCCGATCGGCAGGGTGAACAGCCGGTTCTCGCGCAGCGCGATCAGCGGCCAGGCGAAGTCGTTCCACGAGGACAGCAGGCTCATGAACGCGAGCACCGCGATCAGCGGCCGGGCGAGCGGCAGCACGATCCGCACGAACGTCGTGAGGTGACCCGCGCCGTCGAGCCGCGCCGCCTCGATCAGCTCGCGCGGGATGCCCTGGAGGAACTGGCGGGCCAGGAACAGGCCGAACGCGTTCGCCGTCGTCGGCAGGATCACGGCCCAGTACGTGCCGTAGAGGTTCGTCTCGGTGATGATCCGGAACAGGCCGACCATGATCACCTGCACCGGGAGCACGATCGTGGCGAGCGCGACGAAGAACAGCGCCGTCGACCCGCGGAAGCGCAGGTGCGAGAACGCATACCCGGCGAGCAGGCTCGTGCTGACCGACAGCACCATCACCACGAGCGAGATCGCGACGGAGTTGCTGAACCAGGTCGCCACCGGGAACGAGGAGAAGACGCGCTCGAAGTTCTCCAGCGTCACCTCGCGCGGCCACAGCCGCAGCGCCCCGCCCCCCAGCAGCTCCGCCCGCGTGGAGAACGCGACCGCCAGCATCCAGTACAGCGGGGAGATCGTCACGAGTCCGACGACGGCGATCACCACCGTCCGCCACACGATCCCGCGCCGGGCGTTCACTCGGTCACCTCCCGGGTCCGGCTCGCGCGCCACTGCGCGGCGGCGAACATCATCGCGAACAGCAGCAGCACGAAGCCGATCGCCGCGGCGTAGCCCTGGTCGCGCGTGACGAACCCGGTCTCGTAGGCGTAGGTCACCAGGACCGACGTCGCCCCGGCCGGCCCGCCACCGGTGAGGACGAACACGATGTCGAACACCTGGAAGGAGTAGATGACGTTGAGGACGCCGAGGAAGAACGTGGTGGGCCCCAGCAGGGGAACGGTCACGTTGCGGAACCGCTGCACCGCGTTCGCGCCGTCGAGGCGCGCGGCCTCGTAAAGGTCGGGCCCGATGCCCTGCAGCCCCGCGAGGTAGATGAGCATGGTGAACCCCGTGCGCCACCACACGGTGGCCACCACGATCGTCACGAAGGCGGGCACGGCGTCGGACTGCCACGTGATCGGGTCGATCCCGACCGTGCCGAGCAGGCGGTTGAGGATGCCGGAGTTCTGGTCGAACACGAGGACCCCGATGAGGCCGGTCGCCACTCCCGAGACCGCCATCGGCAGGATGATGAGCGAGCGGAAGATCCCCCGTGCGGGCAGCGCCGTGTTGAGCAGCACCGCGATCAGCAGACCCAGCAGCATCGAGGCCGGGGTGACGATCGCGGTGAACAGCACGGTGTTGCCGAGCGAGCGCCAGAACAGCGCGTCCCCCAGCAGCCGCGAGTAGTTCGCGAGGCCGACGAACTCCCCCGTGCCGAACCCGTCGGTCCGCTGCAGGCTGACGAGCAGCGCACCGGCGAGCGGGAGCAGCACGAAGATGCCGAGCAGCACGTAGCTCGGCGTCAGGAAGCCGTAGGCCGCGAGCGCCTCGGCACGGGCGCCGGGGCGCCGGGCGCGGGATCGCACCGGCGCCGGTGCGGACGCGACGGCGGTGGTCGGCACGCCCGTCGCGGTCGCCTCAGGCACCGGTGGCGGCCGCGATCCCGCTGCTGAGGTTCGCCACCGTCGTCGCCGCGTCCTGCGACCCGGCGAAGGCGAGGTCGAGCTGCTCCTTGAGCACCGGGATGATGGCCGACATCGACGGGCTCGCGACCTGCGCCACGTCCTGCGCCTGCACGACCCCGGCCTGCGCCGCGAAGATCGGGGCGAGTTCACTGCGCACGTCGAACTCGAGATCGTCGTTGAGGAGATCGCCCCGCGTGGGCAGCAGCGACGCGGCGCGGCAGAAGTCGCGCATCGGGTCGGCGTCGGTGACGAACTCGAGGAACGCCGCGGCGAGCTCGGGCTGGGCGGTGTCCGCCGTCGCCACGAGCGCGTTGCCGCCGAAGTCGCCGCCGCCGCGCACGCCGCGGGGCGCGTAGGTGGCGGTCCAGTCGAACGAGGCGGTGTCCTGCGCGTCGGGCAGCTGGAACGCCCCCGACCAGACCATCGCGACCGACTGCGAGAACCACGACTCGCTCGCGTAGCTGGAGGAGGCGATCGTGTTGTTGGCGGGCACGTAGCCCGAGGAGAAGAACGAGGAGGAGAACTCGACGGCGGCGCGGCCGGCGTCGGAGTCGATCAGCGGCGTGACCTGGTCGGCGTCGAGGAACGCGCCGTCGGCCTGGAACAGCAGGCTGAGCCAGCGCGTGACGCCGTTGCCCTGCCAGTTGTAGGCCCACGGGCTCGTGCCGGCGGGCAGCCCCGCCTTCAGGCGGTCGCCGATGGCCGCCAGCTCCTCCCACGTCCACGCGTCCTCGATCCGCTCCGGGATCTCGGTGACGCCGGCGGCGGTCATGAGGTCGCGGTTGACGAGGATCGCGGAGGTGTCGGTGTGGTGCGGCAGACCGTAGGTGCCCTCCCCGTTCTGGACCGCCGCCCACGCCTGGGGCGTGAACGCGTCCTGGCGGCCGGAGGTGAGGTGCGGGGACAGGTCGAGCAGCTGACCGCGGCCGGCGTACGCGCCGAACGTGTAGTACGGCACGCGGAAGATGTCCGGCGGGTTCCCGGCCTGCAGCTGGGCGTCGATGTTGGTGAACATCTGCTCGTACGGGACGGCGTTGAGCTCGACGGTCGAGCCCGGGTTGGCCTCCTCGAACGCCGCGATCGCGGCGCGGAAGCCGGCGAGCTCGGCGTCGGTGCCCCAGGTGGTGAAGGTCAGGGTGTCGGTGCGGCCCGACGGCGAGGACTGCTGCGTGAACCCGCAGCCGGCCAGGACCACCGGGACGGCGACGGCGCCGAGCCCGAGGAGGAACCCGCGGCGCGAGGGGATGGTGAGGGACACGGTGGCTCCGATCGTCGAGCGGCACCGGGGCGGGCGGCGCCGTCGGAGCGGGGTCCCGATCCGGGACCCCGCTCCGAGCGCCACACTAGGTCGACAGTCCGACAAAACCTACGACGGGTCAGTCACGCTCCCGCTCGTCGAAACGGTGCAGGAACGCGGCCATCGCGTCGCGGGCGATCGGGCGCAGCGGCTCGTACCGCCGGGTGCCGTCGTTGCCCTCCCAGCCGGTCGCGATGCCGGTGTCGTGCAGCCAGATCATCTCGGTGGCGAACCGGTCCGTGACCGCGACGTCGACGAACGGCGAGACCCCTGCGGCGTCGCCCCCGCCGTCCCCGTCGTCCCCGCTCGAGCCGGCGAGCCGGTACAGGAACGCCGCCATCGCGTCGCGGGCGATCGGCTCGAGCGGCCGGAACTCGCGCGCGCCGTCGGCCCGCTCCCACCCGGTCGAGATCCCGCGCTCGGCGAGCCACGCGATCTCCCGGTAGAACTGGTCGGTCGTGGCGACGTCGACGAACGGCGACACCGCGGGCTCCACGTAGTCGCTCTCGTCCGCGAGGCGGAAGAGGAACGCGGCCATCACGTCGCGCGCGATCGGGGCGAGCGGCCGGTAGGTCGCCGTGCCGTCCGACTCCGCCCACCCGCGCGTGATGCCCCGGTCGTGCGCCCAGATGATGTCGCTCGCGAACTGGTCACCGGTGGCCACGTCGCTGAACGGCGAGACCAGCGAGACCGTGTACGCGAACGGTGTGCGAGCGATCTCACCGCCGTCGGCACGCGTCACCACGAGCTCGCCGCGCCGCTCCCCCGGCCCGGCGAGGACCGGCGTCGTGACCTCGAGCGGACGCGCGAGACCGTCGCCGATCGCGACGGCGGTGCTCGTCCCGTCCTCCCAGTCCAGCCGCGCCGTGGCATCGGCCGGCACGGCCGCCTCCGCACCGGTCAGGGTGCCGACCGCCCCGGTCAGCCCCTCGACGCCCACGACCCGGCCCTCGGCGGCCCGCAGCTGCGCCACGGTCGAGCAGCGAGACACGGGCGCGTCGCCCGGTCCCGTGCCCCACGGCGAGGTGGTCTCCGACGTGAGGTCGACGCGCACCTCACCGCCGGCGAGCACCTCCTCGATGGTCAGGTGGCTGCGCGTGACGGCGTCGCCCCCCAGCGAGACGCCGTCGACCATCTGCAGCTCGTCCCCCGAGGCGCCGTCGGCCACGATCACGAGGTCGGGGGCGTCCGGCAGCGTGATCTCGATGCGCTCGAACCGCGGGCTCGTCACGAGCAGCTCGCCCGTGCCGGGCAGCCCCGGGTAGAGGCCGAGCGACGTCAGCACGTACCAGGCCGACATCGTGCCGAGGTCGTCGTTGCCCGTGACCCCGGCCGGGCCGTTGGTGAACAGGCGCTGCGCGGTGCGCACCACGGCGGAGGCCTTCGCGGGCTCGCCGAGGTAGGAGTAGTACAGCGGCGCGTGCAGGTCGGGCTCGTTGTTGGGGTTGTACTTCGAGCCGGAGTAGTCCAGCGCCCCGGTCACCCAGCTCGAGCGCGCGTGCGTGAGCCAGCCGTCGCTGCCGTCGAGGATCCCGGGCGTCTCGAAGAACGTGTCGAGGCGCTCCAGCGCCTGCTCACGCCCGCCGACCTGCGCCGCGAACCCCTCGGGGTCCTGCATCGTGGAGAACTGGTACTGCCACGGCGTGCCCTCCTCGAAGCCGTTGGAGTCCGAGCCCGAGGCCTCCGGGGCGGACGGGCTCCACTGCGTCGGCGAGACCCGGGCGCGCGGGAAGCCGGTGAAGCCCCCGTGCGTGACGCTCGGGTCCCAGACGTTCCGCCAGTTCCCGGCCCGGTCGGCGTGCCGGCGCGCGTCCGCCTCGATCCCGAGGTCGTCGGCCACGACGGCGACGGCGCACTCGCCCACCGCGTACTCGAGGGTGGCCGACCCGGCGCGCTGCCGGTCGTCCGACATCCCCTTCTTGGCCACGCCCGGCTCGTGCCGGATGAACCCGTCGGCGATGAAGCTCGCGTTGCCCGAGCGGCCCGCGAACTGCGAGTCCGCCGGCGGCAGCTCGGTCGCGTTCCTCACCATCGCCGCGTAGGCGGTGGCGGCGTCGAGCGCCACGTCCTCACCGGCCAGCGTCTCGGCGGCGGGGAGCACGACGGCGCCCGGGTCGCCCTCGGCGTCGATCGCGCCGTAGCGCCACAGGTCCGCGAGGTAGGGCCCGGCCGGGTCACCCGTCATGGTGTTGGTCTCGTAGCTGGCGTAGGACCAGCGGGGCAGCCAGCCCGCCTGGGCGTCGATCGCCAGGACCGATCGCCCGAGGTCGCGCGCCCGCTCGGGCCAGAACGCCGCGAGCAGCTGGTTCTGCGTGCGGTAGGTGTCCCACAGCGAGAAGTACTGGTAGTACTCCCAGCCGTCGGCCACGTGCTCGCGACCGTCGAGGCCGACGTAACGGCCGTCGACGTCCGTGCCGATCGAGGGCTGCGTGAGCGCGTGGTAGAGCGCCGTGTAGAAGACGGTCCGGTCGTCGTCGGAGCCGCCGTGCACCCGGATGCGGCTCAGCTCCGCGTCCCAGTCGGCCTGCGTCCGCTCGCGGACCTCGTCGAACGGCACCAGCGCGCCGTCGGCGGTCTCACCCTCGGCCGCGAGGTTGCGCCGCGCCCCCTCGACCGAGGTGTAGGAGATCGCCGTCGAGACCTGGACCGTGCGGTCGGTCGTCGTGTCGAGCGTGAGCCAGGCGCCCGCCAGACCCTGCGCGTCGTTCGCGACGGCGGGGCGGCCGGCCTGTGCGCCCCGGGCGTCCCACGTGCCGGAGCCGGTGACGTCGCCGTCCACGCGCAGCGCGAAGTACTGCGTGTAGGTGTAGCCCTGGCCGGAGCAGAAGCCCTGCGCCTCCGCCTCGCCCGTGATCACGCCGTCGTCACCGATCTCGATGGAGGACGACCGGATCTTCATCTGCGCGTCGGCGCGGCCGGCGACGCCGTTGGCCTGCCCGACGTTGAGGAAGAGGTTCGCCTCGGGGGTGGCCGGGAACGTGTAGCGCTGCAGCCCGACGCGCGTCGTGGCGGTGGTCTCGACGTCGATCCCGCCGAACGAGGTCAGCATCGTCCGGTAGTACCCGGCCTCGCCGACCTCGCCCTCGTGCGTGTAGCCCGAGCCGTAGCTGCGGTAGTCGAAGGTCGCGGCGTCCCCGGTGTCGAACGTCGCGCCGGGGCCGACCGACCCGGTGGTCGGCTGGATCGGCAGCACGCCGCCCTGCTCCCAGCAGCCCGCGCCCGAGAGGTTCTGCGTGCTGAAGCCGTAGATCGTCGGGTCGTCGTAGGCGTAGCCGGAGAACCACGCCGTCGTCGGGCTGACCTGCGTCATCCCGAACGGGGCGGTCGCGCCCGGGAAGGTGTTGCCCTCCCCGCGGCTGCCGATGAAGGTGTTCACCAGCGCCGACGGGTTCTCGGGCGCCGGCTCCGCCGTCGCCGCCCCGGTCGGGACGAGCGCGAGCGTCGCCCCCACCGCGAGCGCCGCGATTGGGGCGACGGCGAGACGCGCCCGCCGCGCGCGCCGGACGGCTCGCGTCGCCACCGCCGCGCTCACCGCTGCTCCCGCTCGTCGAAGCGGTGCAGGAACGCCGCCATGGCGTCGCGGTTGATCGGCGACGTCGGACGGTACAGCGCGGTGCCGTCGTTGCCGACCCAGCCGGTCGCGATCTCCGTCCCGTGCAGCCACGTGATCTCCCGGTAGAACTGCGTCTGCGGCGTCACGTCCGTGAACGGTGAGACCGCCGGCGGCGTGGTGTCGGGCTCCTGCGCCATCCGGTACAGGAACGCCGCCATCGCGTCGCGGCCGATCGGCTCCAGCGGGCGGAACTCCGCCGTGCCGTCCCCGGATCCCCACCCGGTCGAGATGCCGGCCTGCGAGAGCCACACGATCTCCGTGTAGAACTGGTTCTCCGGCGTCACGTCGGTGAAGGGCGAGGCCGGGGGCAGCGCGACCTCCGGGCGCCCGGCGAGGCGGTACAGGAACGCCGCCATCGCGTCGCGCGCGATCGGTGTCAGCGGGCGGAACTCGCGGGTGCCGTCGGGGTTCTCCCACCCGGTGGTGATGCCACGCTCCGCGAGCCACGCGATGTCCGCGGCGAACTGCTGGTCGGGGGCGACGTCGACGAACTCGAGCGGCACCTGCCGCACCTGCACCGTCACCTCGGCGGTCACGGGCGCGAACGGCTCCGGCGCGAACCGGGGGCGCTCCCCGGCGGGTGCCACCGTCAGCGTCCCGGTGACGGTGCCGGTCTCCGGGAGATCGAGGACGGCGGCCAGCTCCCAGGCGGTGCCGTCGTCCGTCGCGGTCGCCTCGACCGGGACGGTGGCGCCGTCGATCTCGAGCGACGCCGAGACGGGGACGTCCCGCGCGAGCAGCTCGTCGACCGGCACGTCGCCCGGTGCGTCCGGGCGGTCGTCGGTCAGCGCGAGCGAGCCGAGGGTCACGGGGCTCGCGACGCCGGCGGTCGCGGCGACCTCCACCGTCGTGAGCTCGGGTGCGACGCGGTCCGGCCACGCCACGCTCGGCAGGCGGTCGGCCTCCGCCTTCCCCCAGGAGGTGGTGGTGCGGTCCTGCACGAGGTCGAAGGTCAGGTCGCCGGCCGCGCGCAGGTCCTCGACGTCGACCCAGGTGGCGGAGTGGTCCTCGCCGTCGAGCGCCACCGACGCGATGTAGCTCGGGGTCCGCTCCGTGGCACCCTCGGCCGCGATGGTCAGATGCCCGGAGTCGTCACCGAAGGAGACCACGGCCTCCTGCACGCGGGGGCGTTGAGCGCCATCATCCCGGAGCCCGGGACGACCGGCTGGACGCCGATCGCGGCCATGACGTACCAGGCCGAGAGCGTGCCGAGGTCGTCGTTGCCGACGCCGCCGCCCGGGGAGTCCGGGTAGAGGTTCATCGCGGCCGCCAGGACGTCGTTGACGTGCTCGGGCTCACCCGCGGCGCTGTAGAGCCAGGGGTTCATGATGGTCGGCTCGTTGCCCGGGTTGAAGCCGCGGCTCTGGTAGTACCGGCTGCCGCCGGGGTCCCACGACGACGGCCGGGCGCCCGGGCTGCTCTGCAGCGCGGGCAGGTTCACGTAGGTGTCGAGGCGGTCGAGGAAGGCCTCGGTGCCGCCCATCGCGCGCTGCAGGCCGGCGACGTCCTGGCCCGCCATCCACTGGTACTGCCACGGCACGGCCTCGTGGAAACCGGTCTGCTGGACGGGTGAGATCTCCGGCGTCGTGACGAAGGTGCCGTCGGGGCGCACGGCGTTGACCATGCCACGGAACCCACCCGTGAGCTCGACGTCGGGGTTCCACAGCCGCTGCCAGCTCTGGCCGCGGCGCAGGAACTCGCGGGCGGTCTCGTCCTCGCCCATCCGCTGCGCCGCCGCGCCGATCGCGGCGTCGGAGATGGCGAACTCCATGCTCGAGGAACCGCCGTGGCGGTACTCCTCGAACTGCTGCCCGAGACCTGGCTGCGTCTCCGGGTAGAAGGGGATGTGGCCGTTCTCGAGGTAGAACTCCGCACTCTGGCGCCCGACGCTCGCGACGCCCTCGGGCGGCGCGGTGGTCGCGTTCTCCACCAGGAAGTCCCACAGCTCGTCGTGGATGTCCTCGGGCACCGTGCCGAGCGTGAAGTTCTCGGCCAGCCACGCCGAGACGGGGTCGCCGGCCATGATGTTGGTCTCGACGTTCCCGAGGCTCCAGCGCGGCAGCCACCCGCCCTCGACGCGGTGGCGGTACATGGAGCGCACGACGTCCTGCGCCCGCTCGGGCTCGATCAGGGCGTGCAGCGTGGCCTGGGTGCGGTAGGTGTCCCAGAGCGAGAACGTCTGGTGGTAGGTCCAGCCGTCCGCGGTGTGGACCTCGCCGTCCATCCCCCGGTAGCGGCCGTCGACGTCGCTCCCGATGGTCGGGGACAGGAGCGTCTTGTAGAGCTGGGTGTAGAAGACCCGCTGCTCCTGCGGCGAGGCCGTGACGGCGATGCGGCCGAGCGCCTCGTTCCAGCGCTCGCGCGCGGCGTCGCGCACGACGTCGAAGGTGGTGCCGGCCGGGACCTCGGCCTCGCGGTTGGCGCGCGCCCCCTCGACGTCGACGAACGAGACGCCGATGCTGACCTCGAGCGTGGCGTCCTCGCGGGTGTCGAGCACGACGGCGGCGCCGTTCTGGCCGCCCGCGACCTCACCCTGCGCGCGGTCGGCCTCGTAGGTCGCCGAACCGCTCCACCCGCCGCGCGAGGTCGGGTCGCGGTCGAGCTCGAGGCTGAAGAAGTAGCGCTGCATCGCGCCGCCGCCGCAGAACCCGGAGTTGTCGATCCAGCCCTCGAGCGTGCGCGCGTCGGTCCACGCGTAGGAGCTGGCGCCCGCGTCCCGCAGCGTCTGCCCCAGGTTGAAGGAGAGGTTGGCGGTCTGCGTCGCCGGGAAGGTGTAGCGGTGGACGGCGGTGCGCTCGGACGCCGTCAGCTCGGCGGTGACCTGGTTGCCGAGCCCGACCGAGTAGTAGCCGGCCTCCGCGCTCTCCTCGCCCGTGATCGGGATGAACTGCCGCGCGGTGACCGGCTGCGGCGTCGTCGTCGGGGTCACCAGGAGCTCGCCGGCCGCCGGGCAGCCCGCGCTGTTCACGTGCCGCTGGCTGAAGCCCCACGTGCGGCGCGCGTCGAAGGAGTACGACGTCGAGGCGTAGCTGTTGGTGTTGTCCGGGCTCGGCTGCACCATCCCGAAGGGGACGGTGGCGCCCGGGTAGGCGTTGCCCTCGCTCTCGGTGCCGACGAACGGGTTCACGAGGGCGGCGAGGTTCTCCGGGGCGGGCTGCGCGGCGGCGGCGTCGGCCGGTGCGGCCGCCTGCGCGGGCTCGGCGGACGCGGCGGCGGGCAGCCCGGCGAGCAGGGCGCCGCCGAGACCGACCGAGGTGAGGACCGCGACGGCGCGGCGCGGGACGGGTCCCCGCCGGCGGCCCTCGGCGTGACGGATGTGCGGACGTGGCTGCATGGGTCCCCCTCGACATGACTGCGGTGGCATGGCTTGGAATCGATTCCAGAGCCACCGTAGAGGTGATCCAGATCTCACACAAGGGTCAGCTGCGCACGACGAGCCGGGCGTCGATCAGCTCCGCGCGGGCCGGTCCGTCCCACCCGCCGACGCGGTCCAGCAGCATGCGCGCCGCGCTGCGTCCGATCGCCGCGGGGTCCTGCGCGACGACCGTCAGCGGCGGGTCGAGGAGGTCGGCGAGCTCGAGGTCGTCGAATCCGACGTGGTCGAGCCGGGACCCGAGCCGCCGCAGGGCGCGCAGCGTGGCGACCGTGGTGCGGCTGTTGCCCGAGAACACCGCGGTGGGCGGGTGGGGCGAGGCGAGCTCGCCGCGCAGCCGGTCGAGCACGACGGCGTCGTCCGCACCGTCGTGGTAGGCCAGCAGCGCCGCGTCGTCCGCGGCGTCGACCGCGTCCTGCGCCCCGCGCCGCCGCTCGCGGGCCGTGAAGTGGCGGTCGTCGTCGAGCATCGCCACGACGCGCCGATGCCCGCGCGCGAGGAGGTGGGCGACGGCGGCGCGCGCCCCGGACCGGCTGTCCGTCATCACGCTGTCGGCCTCGAAGGTCAGCGCCGGCCGGTCGACCAGGACGACGTGCACGCCCTCGCGGGCGAGCGCCGCGATGCCGGACTCGTCCGCGTCCAGCGGCATCGTGACGACGAGCCCCTCGATCCGGCGGGAGGCGAACTCCTCCAGCAGGCGACGGCGCCGAGTCGCGGAGCCGCCCGCGGACGCGGCGAGGAGGGCCCGGTCACCGCCCTCGAGCGCGTGCTCGAGCGCCCGCTGGAGGTGGGAGTAGAACGGGTCGGCGACGTTCTCGACGAGGAGGCCGACGGTGCGCGAGCGCCCCGCGCGCAGATCGCGCGCCGCGTGGTCGCGCACGTAGCCCAGCGCCTCGATCGCGGCCCGCACCCGGTCCCGCGCCGCGTCGGAGACCGCCGTGTCGTCGTTGAGCACGCGCGAGACGGTCCCGATCCCGACGCCGGCGGCGCGGGCGACGTCCTTGACGGTGGCGCGCCGCGGGCGGGACGTCCCGGCGGCGGGACCGGTCCCGATCGCGCTCACGTCGTCACGGTCGCGGCGGGGCCTCGTCGCGGGTGGACGTCGGCGCGGCGAGGTCCTCGTGCACGGGGGCGGCGGCAGCGGGGTGGGCACGGTCGCGACCGTCGTGATCGCCGTACGACTCGTGCGACTCGCCGTCGTGCGCCTCGCCCTCGTGCGCCTCCTCGTCGGCGGCCGCGGCGCGCCGTCGCCGTCGCACCGGCACCACCTCCTCGCGCTTCTTCCGCGCGAACCGCGCCGGTGTCCCGGGCCCGTCCCAGACGGTGACGGCGCCCCAGATCGCGGCGGCGATCGGCACCGCGAGCACGGCACCGGTGATGCCGGCGGTCACGGTGCCCGCGGTCAGGGCCACGAGGATCACGAGCGGGTGCAGGCGCAGCGAGCGCGCCATGATGATCGGCTGCAGGAGGTTCCCCTCGAGCTGATTCACGCCGACCACGATGGCGACGACGATGATCGCCGCGCCCAGCCCGTCGGTGACGAGCGCGACCAGCGCCGCCAGCACCCCCGCGAGCGTCGCCCCGACGAGCGGGATGAACGCGAGCAGGAACGTGAGCACGGCCAGCGGGATCGCCAGCGGCACGCCGAGGATGGCGAGACCGATGCCGATGCCGATCGCGTCGACGGCGGCGACGGTCGCGGTCCCCCGCACGTAGCCGCCGAGGGTCTGCACCGTCTTGTCCCCGACGCGGCGGCCGCGCTCGTAGGCCTCACCCTCGAACGGGCGCAGCAGGAACTCCCAGATGCGCGGGCCGTCCTTGAGGAAGAAGAACAGCACGACAATCACGAGCACGAGGCCGGTGACGAAGTTGGCGGTGGCCGAGACGCCGGCCACGACGCCGGAGGAGAAGCCGCTCGAGGACAGCAGACCGGTGACGGTTGACTGAGCCTCCTGGATCTGCTGATCGGTGATCTCGAACGGGAGGCCGGAGAACTGGTCCTGGAGCTTCCCGATGCCCTCGACGGCGGAGTCCTGGAGGTCGCTCCACTGGCGCGCGACCGTCTCGACCACGCCCCAGACGATCCCGGCGAGCAGCGCGACCAGACCGAGCAGCGCGGTCCACGTCGCGAGGATCGAGGGCCAGCCGTGGTCGCGGAGCCACCGCACGACCGGTGAGATCGCGGACGCGAGCACCAGCGCGACCAGCACGGGGATGGCCACCAGGGTCAGCTGCGTCACGAGCAGGCCGAACACCGCGACGACCGCGAGGATCGCGAGCCACTGCAGCGCGCGCGTCCCGATCGTGCCCACGCCGTCGGACCACAGGCGCGCCACGCCCTCGCGCGGCGTCTCGGCCGTGGTGGGGCGTCGGCGGGTGGACGGGTTCGGCATCGCTACCTCCGGGACGTCTCCCGCTCGTCGGACGACGGCGGGCGGCGCCGCGGGGCGGCGCCGTCACACCTTCCCACGGAACGCGCGCACGACGGCGGATGCGCCGCCGTCCCGACGGCCGGAGTCAGCGCGGCGCGACGTCCGCCAGGAGGGCCTCGACGCGCGCGGCGATGTCGTCGCGCAGGAGCACGAGCCGCTCCAGCCCCTCGACGCCGCGCTCGGAGGGCTCGTCGAGCTCCCACCGCTCCACGGCCGGGCGCGACGCACCGGAGCGGTCGAGCTCCTCGAGGAGGGGCTCGACGTCGACCTCGCCGCCGAGCAGCACCACACGGCCGGCCTCGCCGAGGTCGGCCGCGAGCAGCTCCTTGGGGTACTCCCCGCGGCAGGTGGCGCCGACCTGCTCGACGACGGCCGCGGCCTCGGCGCTCACGTCGGGCGCCGGCGCCGTGCCCGCCGAGCGGATCTCGACGGCGGCGGGGGCGTCCCGGCGCGCCAGGGCGGCCGCGATCTGCGACTTCCCGCTGTTGCGCACGCACACGAACAGCACGACGGTGCGGTCCTGGTCACGGATGGTGGTCACGTCGCTCCTGGGGTCGGGGTGTCGTCGTCCTCGGTCGAGTCCGGGCCGAGGGTGAGGAGCTCGACGACGCGCAGCGCGGCGGGACGCACCGTGGCGGCAGCGCCCCCCGCCGCCAGGCCGTCCATGACGGTCCGGGCGAGAGCGGAGGCGGCCTCGTAGCCGAAGGTCCCCGCCGATCCCGCGATCTGATGGGCGAGGGTGGTGGCGTCCTCCCGCACCGCGTCGGCCAGGGGGTCGGCACCCGCGGCGAGGAGCGTCACGAGGCGGTCGGCGCGCTCCTGGTTGCGCTCGAGGGCGCGGGAGGCGATCGCCGCCAGGAGGGCGTCCCCGTCGGGACCGAGCTCGCTCACCCCTCCAAACTAGTGCAGCCTCAGCGGTCGGCACCCCGCGCGTCGAGGAGCTCCGCGACGCGGGCCGCCAGGGTCATCGGGTCGAACGGCTTGGCGATGACGCCCAGGATGTCGAGCCCCTGCCACTCGGGCTCCTCGCCCGTCGCGGCCTTCGCCGTCATGAGCACGACGGGGACCTCCGCCGCACCCGGCACCTCGCGCAGCCGCGCGAGCGTCGTGATCCCGTCCATCCCGGGCATCATCACGTCGAGGAGGACGACGTCGGGGCGCGCGTCGCGGACGGCGTCGATCGCCGCCGGGCCGTCGCCCGCCGTCGTGACGCGCCACCCACCCACGAGCTCGAGCGCGAGCGTGGCGACCTCGCGGATGGAGTCGTCGTCGTCCACGACCATGACGTGACCGCGGGTGTCGGTCATGTCGTCCTCCGTCACGGAGAATCGGGCGAGGGGCCGGCCCGTACCGGTCGGACCCGGGGTGGCCCGACGAGGGCAACGGTAGTGGGCACGCCACGGCGGCGCATCAACGACGTCGGTCACCGCTGCTGGAGCGCACCGAACATTAGGCTCGTGCTCGTGATCACCACACGCGGACTCAGGGAACCGCAGACGATCGCGACGATCGTCACCGTCGCATGGACGCTGGGCCTCCTCGCCGTCACGCTGTCGGGCCTCGACCGCGAGACCCGCTCCGCGATCTCCCAGGTGGCGATCATCGTCACCGCTCTCGTGTCCACCGTGCTGTGCTGCCTGCGCGCGAGGCGCAGCTCCGGGCGTCGCGCGCGCGCGTGGCTCCTGCTCGGAGCCGCGGGTTTCACAGGGCTGACCGGGAACGTGCTGGCGGCGTTCACGGGTGCGGAGAACGTCTCGGAGCTGGCCCTCCTGCTGGCGCTGGTCATCGGCGTGGCCGCCCTGCGGTCGTTCCCCGACCGGGAGCTGAAGCGACCGCAGGTGCTGCGCATGCTGCTCGACGGCGTGGTGGTCGGCGGGTCGGTGCTCTTCGTCTCGGCCCTGGTCATCTTCCCCGCACTGACCACCAGCAACGGCGGCTGGGACCTGACGCGGGTCATCACGATCGCCCTGCCCGTGATGGACGCCGTCCTGGCGACGTTCGCCGTGCTGCTCATCATGCGCAGCACCGGGACGGACCGCGTACCGCTCGCGCTCGTGGGTCTGAGCTTCACGATGTACGCCGTCGCCGACCTCACCTACGCCGTCGTCGACTCCTCCGTCGGCTTCCAGTTCGGCACGGTCGCGGACCTGGGGTGGGTGGTCGGGTACGCGCTCGGTGGCATCGCGGCGTGCCACCCCGCGGGAGCCGGTCCGGCGCAGGACGCCCCCGCCACCGACGGCACCGAGCGGGAGGGTTCGGCGGTGGCGGGCACCGTCGTCACGTTCTGCCTGTTCATCGCTGCCGCTGTCGTGCAGATCCAGGAGAGCCTCGGGGCGATCTCCGGGCTCGCCGTCGCGCTCTGGTTCATCGTGATCGGCGCGGTCGCGCTCCGCCAGATCTCCCTCGTCGTCACGAACGAGCGCCTGCGACGGCGGCTCGAGATCCGCGTGCAGGAGCGCACCCAGGAGCTCGCCGACCTCACGCGCACGACGCAGCTCACGCTGACCTCCGTCGGCGAGGGCATCTACGGCGTCGATCCCGACGGCATCGTGACCTTCGTGAACCCGGCGGGCGCCCGCACCCTGGGGATGCGCTCCGAGTCGCTCGTCGGGCGGCACGCCCACGACGAGCTGCACGCCGCCCGCGAGGACGGCACACCCTTCCCGTACTCGGGCTGCTACATCCACGAGGCCGTCACCCAGGGCGTGACGATCAACTCCGAGGAGGACTTCTACCGCCGGGCGGACGGGGCGCTGGTTCCCGTCGAGGTCACGGCCAGCCCCGTGATCGACGACGGTCACGTCACCGGGGCCGTGGTCGTCTTCCGCGACGTCACGCAGCGCCGCGAGATCGATCGCATGAAGAGCGAGTTTCTCTCGGTCATCAGCCACGAGCTGCGGACCCCGCTGACCTCGATCAAGGGGGCGATCGGCCTGGTGGCCGGCGGCGCCACGGGCGAGGTCGCCCCGGAGTCCGCACGACTGCTCGGCATCGCGGGCGGCAGCGTGGACCGGTTGACGCGCCTCATCAACGACATCCTCGAGGTCGAGCGTCTGGGGTCCGGTGCCGACCCCCTCGAGCTGGTCGACGTCCCCCTCGAGCAGGTCGTCCGGGCCGCGGTCGACCAGACCGAGGCGCTCGCGACCCAGTCCGGGATCGCACTCGTGGTCGGTGACGTCCCCGGCACCGTGAACGCCGACGTCGACCGGATCGTGCAGACGCTCGTGAACCTGCTCGGGAACGCCGTCAAGTTCACGGGCACCGGTGGGCGCGTGGACGTGTCCGCGAGACCCGCGGGGATGTTCTTCGAGGTCGCCGTCCGGGACACGGGGCGCGGCATCCCCGCCGACCGGCTCGAGTCGATCTTCGGGCGCTTCGAGCAGGTCGACTCCTCCGATGCGCGCGAGAAGGGTGGAACCGGACTCGGTCTCGCGATATCGCGCGGCATCGTCTCGCGGCACGGCGGGAGGATCTGGGCCGAGTCGGAACCGGGGGTGGGCTCCACGTTCCTCTTCACGCTCCGCAGCGCCGACGCGGGTGCGGACACCGCCGACAAGCCCCCGTCGTCGACCCGCGTGGGATGACGGCCCACCTCCCGGCGGGCCCTACGATCGCAGGGTGCCGAACGAAGATTTGACGACACCTTCACCTTTCCCTGTGATCCGTGTGAGCGCCGGTGCAGGGTCGGGTCGGACGCCGCTGTCGGCCTTCGACGCCGCGCTGCGCGAGGCGGGTGTCGCTGACTTCAACCTGGTGCGGCTCAGCTCGGTCATCCCCCCGAACTCGCTCGTGGAGACCGTCGCGGGGACCGACCAGATCGTCGGGGACCACGGCGACCTCCTCTTCTGCGTGTACGCGGAGGCCCACGCCGAGCTGCCCTCCCACGAGGCCTGGGCCGGTGTGGCCTGGGCACTGGCGGACGACGGTTCGGGCGGGGGCCTCTTCGTCGAGCACGAGGGCCCCTCGCGCGAGCAGGTGGAGCGCGACCTGCAGTCCAGCCTCGACGACCTGATCGTCGGGCGCGGGGGCGGCTACCACCCGGCGGGCACGCTGATGACCAGCGCCGTCTGCGAGACCGAGCCGGTCTGCGCCCTGGTGGTGGCCACCTACCGTGCGCAGGGCTGGTCGTGACGGGCCGCACCGCCGTCAGCACCGTCCGACACCTCGGGCCCGACGACGTCGAGGCGTGGTGGCCCGTGTACGAGGCAGCGTTCGCGCCGATGGCGACGCGGGCGGCGGCTCGCCACCTCCTCACCCGGGACGAGTTCGCCGAGGAGATGGGCGACGACCGCATCCTCAAGCTCCTCGCGCGGGACGACGAGGGGCGCGCCGTCGCCATGACCACGATCGCCACGGACGTCTCGGCCGTCCCGTGGATCAGCCCGGACTACTACCGTGCCAAGCATCCCGAGGCGCTCGCGAGGAACGCTCTCTGGTACGTCGGGTACACCCTCGCGCACCCGTCGGAACGTCGGACGACCGCGTTCGTCGACATGCTCGACGCACTCATCGACATGCTCGCGGACGGACGCGTCACGGTCGGGTACGACGTGTCCCGGTTCAACGACCTCTCGCACCACTTCGCCGACCACCTGTTCCGGCGGGCGCGGCGCGTGAGCGACCTCACCGCCGACGAGGTCGACGTGCAGACCTACTACACCGCCACGTTCTCCCGCCGTCGCTGAGGGTCCGACCCCGGGAGGAGGGGCCCGCCCGTCCGCGGGCGCACGCCGTCGCGCGGGACGCCGACCGTGGCCCGACGCGGCGGGGCCCCCGGGCGCGCAGGCTCGAGGCATGACCACTCCACGCACGCTCGAGGCGCGCGCCCTGCACCGGACCTACGGCACGCGCGAGTCCACCACCACCGCCCTCGCGGGCGTCGACCTGACGCTCGCGGCCGGGTCGTCGCTCGCCGTCACCGGCCCCTCCGGATCCGGCAAGACCACGCTGCTCCACCTGCTGGCCGGCGTCCTCGCGCCGACGTCGGGCGAGGTCGTCTGGGACGGCCGCCCGCTCAGCACGATGCGCGACCGCGAGCGCACGGCGCTGCGCCGCACCGCGTTCGGCTTCGTCTTCCAGCAGGGACAGCTGCTCCCGGAGCTCCCCGCGCAGGAGAACGTGGCGCTCCCGCTGCTGCTCGCGGGCCGCAGCCGCTCCGAGGCGGTCGGTCGCGCCCGCCAGTGGCTCACGCACCTCGGGCTGGCGGGGATGGAGGCGCGCCGCCCGGGTGAGCTGTCCGGCGGCCAGGCGCAGCGCGTCGCGATCGCGCGGGCGCTGGTGGGGGCTCCCGGCGTGATCTTCGCCGACGAGCCGACCGGCGCGCTCGACCGCGGCACCGGCTGGGAGGTCATGCGGGCGCTCACGACGGCGGCGCGCGCCCAGGGTGCGGCGCTCGTCGTCGTGACCCACGACCCCGAGGTGGCGCGGTGGTGCAGCCGCACGGTGGAGATGCGCGACGGCCGCATCGTGCGCGAGCTCGCTCAGGTGGCGTCGTGACCACGCTGCGGCTCTGGCTCCTCCTGCGCCGGCGGACGGCGTCGGGCCCGCGCGACCCCGCGCGCCTGACCAGCGCGCTCGCCGTCGTCGCGTTCGGCGTGACGACGGCGGTCGCGCTCGTCGTCGTCGGCGGCCTGACCGCGTTCGTGCAGCGGCAGCTGACCGGCACGGGCGGGGACGAGAGCGGTGCCTACGTCGTGCTCGCCGCGTTCGCCACCCTGCTGCTGCTCGTGCCGCTGTCGACCCTCGGCGGCGCCGCGGCACGACTGGCGGTCGCGCGGCGCGACGCCCGCCTGGCCACCCTGCGCCTCGTCGGTGCGAGCACCGGGCGGGTCGCCACGCTGACGGTGCTGGACGCGGCCGTCCAGGCGCTGACCGGTGCGCTGGCGGGGGTCGCGGGCTACCTCGCGCTGCTGCCGCTCGTCGCCCGCCTGCGGTTCCAGGGCCGCGCGTTCGAGGTGGGCGAGCTGTGGGTGGGGGTGCCCGGGCTGGCCGCGGCGATCGTCGCCGTCGTCCTCGTCGCACTCGCCTCGGCGACCTCGAGCCTCGGGCGCGTCGCGATCTCGCCGCTCGGGGTGGCCGCGCGCACCACCCCGCCGGGGATGCGCGCCGCCCGGCTGATCGCCCTCGTCCTCGCCGCCGTCGGTGCGGCATCGGTGAGCTCGGCGCTGGCGGGGGCGCCGGCCGCCGTCGGGATCGCCGTCACGATGCTCCTCGTGGCCGGCGGCATGGCGACGCTGAACCTCGTGGGTCCGTTCGTGCTCGGCCTCGTCGGGCGGGTGACGGCGGCGCGCGCCCGCAGCGCCGCGACGCTCCTGGCGGGGCGGCGGATCGCGGACGACCCCCGGACCGCGTGGCGCAGCGTCGGCGGCGTCGCGCTCGCGACGTTCATCGCGGGGATCACGGCCGTCGCGGCGCTGCTGACGCCCACCGACGGGGGCGATCCGGCGGCGGACGCGCTGGCGCACGACGTCGGGACCGGCGGCCTCCTCACGCTCGCGATCGCGGGCCTGCTCGCCGCCGTCTCGACCGGGGTGCTGCAGGCCGGGCGGGTCATCGACCAGCGGCGCACGTACCGCGACCTCGCGCTCGTGGGGACCGACGCCCGCACGCTCGACGCCGCGCGGTTCCGCGAGACGCTCGTGCCGCTGCTGGTCGCGACCGGGACGGCCGCCGGGTCGATGCTGCTGATCCTCGGGCCGCTGGTGGGGGTGGGGACGTTCGCGGACCCGACCGTGCTCGTGCGGTACGTCCTGAGCGTGGCGGCGGCCGCCGGGCTGGTGCTGCTGGGGGCCGCGGCGAGCACGCCGGTGGCGCGGGCGGTGGTGGCGGGGGCGCGCTGAGCACCGGCGCGGCGCACCGTCGGGACACCGGCGGACCCGGGGACCGGACAGCTCACCCGTCCCGGGTTGGCGACCGATAGCCTCGGACCACACCTCGACCAGGGACCAGACATGAGCAACGACGGCCGCACGCCGCACCCCCGAACGACGACGCGCAGCACGACCCCGCGTCCGGCGCGACCCCGGCACCCGGGACCGATGGCGGATCGCAGGGTCCCGGCACCGCCTACGACGGGTGGGGTGCGCCCGCGGGATCGTCGGGCGCGACACCACCCGCGGCTCCGGCGGGGTCGTGGGGTGCCCCGGCCGACCAGGGTGGCTGGTCGCAGGGCTCCGCACCGCAGCACGGTCAGCCCTCCGGCCAGGCCCGGCCCGGCGGTGAGCAGTGGGGCCAGGCGCAGGGCGGTCAGCAGTACGGCGGTCAGCAGCACGGGGGCCAGCAGTACGGCCAGTCGCAGCCCGGTCAGTACGGATCCCAGCCGCAGGCGGGTCAGTACGGCGGTCAGCCGACCTACGACCAGCAGCCCGCCACCCAGCAGTACGGCCAGCCCGCCTACGGCGCTGCGCAGCCGGGCGGGGACCCGGCCCAGCCGTACCGGACCTTGCCCTTCGGCGGACCCGGCGGCCCCGGTGGCCCGAACGGCCCCGGCGGGTCCGGCGGCTCCCGGAAGCTCCCGCTCGCGGCGATCATCGGCATCGTCGTCGGGGTCGTGGCGCTGATCGTCGTGGTCTCTCTGCTCCTCGTGCTCGGCGGAGGCTCGGACGACGACGACGCCGAGCCGACCTCGACCGGCACGGGCACGGAGGCCGAGGCCGCGGGTGACGTCCCCGAGGAGATCGTCCAGACCTTCCTCGACGCCATCGCCGCGGGCGACGCCCAGACGGCCCTCGATCTCGTCGACTCCTCCACCGGCCTCGACGAGACCCTGCTGACCGACGAGGTGCTCGCCGCGTCGGCCGCGATCGCGCCGATCACCGACATCGTCGTGACCCCGCCGACGGACGACAACCCCTACGGCGTGGAGGTGGAGGTCGCCTACCAGCTCGGCGACACCCCCGTCAGCACGACCGTGCGACTCACGGGCGACGGCGACGGCGCCTACACCCTCACCTCGGCGGGCGGGTCGGTGTACGTGCCCGGCAGCGTCTCCGGCGTCGACGTCACCGTGAACGGCGTGCCCGTGACCGCGGGCGAGGACTACGACGCCTTCATCGGCACCTACGAGATCGCCACGACCTCGACCGTCTTCGGCATCACCGGCGAGACGCAGGCCGCGATCACCGAGCGGTTCGAGTCCGCATCCTTCAGCGGTCTCACCGTGGACCTGACCGAGGAGTCCGTCGCGGCCTTCCACGAGTCGGTGCGCGCCGCCGTCGACGAGTGCCTCGCCTCGACCACGCTCGAGGCCGGGTGCGGCCTGGCGGTCCCGGCCACCCTCAGCGACGGCACCCAGCTCACCGACGGCACCCTGACCCGCACGCTCTCGGGCGACGCCGAGCTGCGGATCGGCGACCTCGACCCCACGGCCGGCTACGACAACCCGAACTTCGTGCGCGGCCGCTCGATCGGCGGGGTCTCGACGACCGCCGAGTGCACGAAGGACGGCCAGGTCGGGACGTGCGACGTCCTGTTCGGCCCGAGCCTCGGCGCCCCGACCGTCGACTTCTCCACGGAACCGAGGACCGTCGTCTGGAACTGACGCACCCGAGCACCCCCGCCGCGCCCCCGGCGGGGGTGGGGGCACGATGACGTCGCTGGTCCGCCGGATCGACGACGCCGCGCGGCGCAACCCGTGGGCCGTCTGGCTCGCTGGCTGCTCGGTGTACTTCCTCGCCCTCCTGCACCGCTCCTCGCTCGGGGTGGCCGGACCGGCCGCCGTCGAGCGCCTGGACATCTCCGCGGCGCAGCTCGGCACGTTCGTCACCGTCCAGCTCGGCATCTACGCCGCGATGCAGGTGCCGGCCGGCCTGCTCATCGACCGCCTCGGCCCGCGCCGCGTGCTGCTCGTCGCCGCTCTGGTGATGGCGAGCGGTCAGGTCGCGTTCGCCTTCGCCGACTCCTACGGCCTCGCGCTCGGGGCGAGGGCGCTGCTCGGCCTCGGGGACTCCGCCGTCTACCTCTCGTGCCTGCGGCTGGTCGCGGAGTGGTTCCCGCAGCGGCGCTACGCCGTCCTGACGATGTGGACCGGCCTGTTCGGGATGGCCGGCAACCTCGTGGCGACCGTGCCCCTGACCTGGGCCCTGGGCGAGCTCGGCTGGGTGCGGACGTTCCTCCTCACCGGCCTGACCTCGCTCGCCGCGACGGTGCTGCTGCTGCGCCCGGCCGTCACCGCGCCGTTCCGCAGCGCGGAGGCGCACCGCGCCGAGGTGGCCGACGACGTCGCGCACCACCGGCCGCGCCGCTTCGCCGGCGTGGTCGACGACGTGCGCTCCGCGTGGCGCGGCACCGAGCTCGGCCGCGGCACCCAGGTGGGGTTCTGGACGCACCAGGCGACGATGGCGGGCGGGACCGTCCTCGCGATGGTGTGGGGCTTCCCGTACCTCACCGACGCGCTCGGCTACACCCCCGACGCCGCCGCCGGCACCCTGTCGCTGTTCATCGTCGCCACCCTCGCCTTCAGCTTCCTCATCGGACCGCTCGCCGGGCGGCGCCGCGGCTGGCGCATGCCCATCGCGATCGTCACGTCGAGCGCGGGCATCGCGGCCCTGCTGACGCTGGTGGCCTGGCCGGGCGGGCCGCCGCGGTGGGCGGTGACCCTCGCGTTCCTCGTCCTGGCGGCCGGCGGTCCCGCCTCGCAGGTCGGTTTCCACCTGGCACGCGACTACAACCCGCGCCGCCGGATCTCGACGGCGACCGGCCTCGTCAACATCGGCGGGTTCTCCGCGGCGATGGTGGGCGCGGTCGTCGTCGGGCTGATCCTGGACGTGCTGGCGCCGGACGGCTCGCCGTCGCCGACGGACTACCGCTGGGCGCTGAGCGCGATCGTGGTCATCTCGACCTTCTCGACGTGCGCGATGGTGCTCTCGCTGCTGCGCCTGCGGCGGCTCGCCCTCGGGCGGATCGCCGCGGGCGAGGAGGTGGCGCTGCCCGTCGTCGCCCACTGGTGGGACGTGCGCGAGCGCCGCTCCCGGGGGTGACGACGGCGCGCGTCAGGCGGTAGCGCCCACCCGGGCGCGGGGGTAGGACAGGCGACGCAGCAGCACCTCCGCCGGACCGCGCCGACCGGCGCGCTCGAGCGCGCACGCGCCGACGAGGATGACGAGCCAGACGGCGACGGCGATCGCCGCCGCACCCGCCGACCCGAGGTGCGCGCCGAGCCCCAGACCCCACGCGCTGAGCAGCGGCGCGACGAGCACGGACTGCGCGAGGTAGCAGCTCAGGGATCGCTTGCCGACGGCCTGCAGCGCCCACACGACCCGCCCGGGCGCGCGACCCCTCCGTTGGATGCGCACGGTGAGCAGGCCGAACAGGGCGACGTACCCGAGCCCCGCGCACATGCCCGTGACCGTCTGCAGCATCACGAAGCCCAGGTCCGCCGTCTCGGGCACACCCCACAGGTCGAGGTGCTGCGCGGCGGTGGCGGCGCCCCCGTCCAGCCGATCGCGAGCCCGACCACGGCCGTGCGGCGCAGCAGCGGCAGGTGCCGCTCGGGCTCCTCGAGCACGCGGTGGCGCGCCGCCAGGATGCCGACCAGGATCACGACCGGGATGACGCCGGACAGGAACACCTGCGAGGGCACGGCGACCACCCACATGAGGGAGCGGTCGACGATCGAGGCGAGGTAGCCGGGTTCGGCGACCCCGGTCTCGATGGGGTCCTCGACGGATCCACCGGCCGCGAAGAGGTCGGTGTCGGCGAGGGCGATCGAGACGGCGAGCGTCAGCGCCGACACCACCGTCAGCAGGCCGGCGATCACGATCGCCCAGATGCGGAGCACGGCGCTCGCGCGGTCGATGAACAGGGCCACGAGGATGACGCCGGCCAGCCCGTAGGCACCCAGCACGTCGCCGGACCACAGCAGCACGGCGTGCACCGCCCCGAACGCCACGAGCCACCAGTTCCGGCGTCGTAGGAGTCGGCGGGCGGCGCGGTGCTCGGTGCCGGCCGCCGCCTGGCGCGTGTAGAGCTGCCAGATGCCGTAGCCGAACAGCGCGGCGAACATCGGGTAGGAGCGCGCGTCGACGGCCACCAGCATCACGGTCTGGACCACGCGGTCGATCACGGAACCGTCGACCGGGTGCTCCGAGATGTCGCGCTTCGTGGCCGCGTACAGGTACCAGGGGATGTTCGCCAGCACGATCAGCAGCAGCATCGTGCCGCGGGCGAGGTCGGGTGCCAGGCTCCGGCCCGTCATGGCGGTCGGGCCTGCGGCCCCGGTCGGGGGTGCGGCGGCCGGGGCGGCGACCGGCGGGGCGACCGGCGGCGTCGCCATCGGTGGCATCCGCGGCATCGGGGGCGTCTGCGGTGGCTGCGCGCTCGTCATTGCCACCACCCTAGGGAGGTTCGACCGCGCGTGGGGCCCGGGGACCGCCCAGCGACCTGACACCGCACCGCCCCGCGCGGCCTGGCAGGCTGTGGCCGTGACGCCCCACGACCCCGACCGTCCCGCCGAGCCGTTCGCCTCGCCGTACGGCCCGCCGCCCTCGTGGCAGCCGCCGCCCGCGCCGCCGAGCGGCGCCCCGTGGGCGCTCGGCGTCCTCGCGCTCGTGCCGATCCCGTTCCTCGCGCAGGTGGGTTCCGGGATCGTGATGGCCGGGGTCGGCCGGAGCCGGCGCCGCTACGGCGGCGTCGACGCGGTCAACGGCCGGCACGCCGCCAACTGGGGACTGACCTACGCGCTCCTGACCGTGCTGCTCGTGGCGGGGCACTTCGTGCTGCTGTTCCTCGCCACGCGCGAGGGACCCGTCGACGGCTTCTTCCCGCTCGGCATCCTCATGACGCTGTGGCTGCTGATCAGCCTGGCGCACGTCGTCGTCTGCATCGTCGGTGGCGTCCGCGCCGGGGCCGGCCGGGAGTTCCGCGTCCCCGCGCTGCCGTTCTTCCGGGACTGACGTCGCCCCCGAGGAGCGAACGACGGCGTGCGTGGCCGTCCTCACGCGCCCTCGCCCCGGGCCCGCGGCCTCGGCTACCGTTCGGGTGACCCCTCCCGAGACGGACGCCACCATGCCCTCGCCCTCCCCCACGCCTGACGCCGTGACACCGCTGCCGGCCGCACCGGACGTGCCCCGCCGTCGTCCCGTGCTGCGCGCGGTCGCGGGCGCGGGCGTGCTGGCCGTCCTCGTGGGCGGGACCGGCGCCGTCGTCGTGAGCGAGCTGGGCCGCACCCCGGCCGTGGCGGCAGCCGACACGGCCACCCACGTCGCGAGCGCCGACGTCCCCCTCGTGAACCTCGACCTCGCCGCCACCGACCTCGTGCACGTCACCCCGGCCTCGCGCAGCCAGGCCCGTGCGGCGCTGAGCGACGCGCCCGGGGTGAGCCTCGCCGTCGTGGTGGACGGCGGGACGCGCGAGATCACGACGGCGGCCCCCACCCTCGCCGACGCCCTCGCCGAGGCGGGGGTCGAGCTCGGGTGGGACGACACCGTCTCCGCCGACCTCGCGGCGGCACCCGAGGCGGGTGCCGTGGTCACCGTCGAGCGCGGCACCACGCGCTACGAGACGCGGGACGAGGCGGTCCCGCACGCCGTCGAGCAGCGCGAGACCGACGAGCTGCCGCTCGGCGAGACCCGGGTGGTCACCGAGGGTGTCGACGGCGTCGCCCGCACCACGAGCGAGGTCACGCTCGCGGGCGAGACCGAGGTCGCGCGGGCCACGCTGCTGTCCACGCAGGTCACCGCGCCCGTGACGGAGGTCGTGGAGGTCGGGACGAACGAGCTGCCGACCTCGGTGAAGCTGTACACGCTGCGCCAGTTCATGAGCGCCGGCGTCGTGAACTGGGGCGGCTACCGGTTCACGTACTACTCGCAAGCGGTGCTGCCGGGCGGGGGCCTGAGCATCCCCGGCCGGCACGTGAACGCGGACGGCTACGTGGCCGACGCCGACGGCTACATCGTGCTGGCGAACGACTCCCCTCGCGGCTCGGTCATCGACACGCCCTTCGGCCACCAGGGCAAGGTCTACGACCGGGGCACGAACGGCAACCACTACGACGTCTACACGCAGTAGGGGCGCCGCCGGCTACGCGCTCGCGAGCGCCGCGCGCAGCAGACCCACCGCCGTCGTGCGCCACCGCGGCCGCATCGCGTAGACGCCCGCGAGCCGCAGACGGGCCGCCACGAGGTGCGCCGGCACCCGTGCGAGCGTGCCGGGAGCCGGAGCCGCGGCGCCGAGCAGCGCCTCCTCCGCGCGGGCCCGACGACGCGGGGTCAGCAGTCCCTGGCGCTCGCGCAGGTCGAGGTGCGCGAGCAGGTTCGCGAGGTCGAGCGCGCTCTCGCCGCGCGCAAGGGTGTCGAGGTCGAGGAGGCCGAGCCCGCCGTCGGGGGCGACGAGCACCTGCGCCTCGTGCAGGTCGCGGTGCAGCACGCCACGCGGGCCGGGCGGGTCCGTCAGGAGCGGCGCGAGCGCGTCGCGGACGACGTCGTCGCCGACGGCGGGCAGCAGCCCCCAGGCACGCACCGGGTCGAGCCAGGCGAGGGTCGTGGCGTGCTCGGCTGCGGCGTCGTGGCCGGGAAGCTCGAGGAGCGCAGGGGTGCCGGGGTGCGGCGCCGGGCCGGTGCCGTCGGTGCCCTCGGCCTCGCCGCCCACGGTCCCGTGCGCCGCCAGCGTCGCAAGCACGCGCCCGACGCCGGACCACGCCGCCGCGAGCGCCTCCTCGTCGGCGGTCTCGTCCCGACCGAGTGCCAGCAGGGTCAGACCGGGCAGCGGCGCGGTGGCGAGCGCGTCGTCGGTCGACCACAGCAGTCGCGGGGTGCGCGCGGCGCCGTCGAGGAGGCCGGCGAGCGCGTGGTGCCGTCGCGCGGCGTCGGCGGCGCGACCGCGCCGCGTCACCTTGACGAACGGTGCGTCGGGACCGCTGCCGCGCAGCACGGCGCGGCGGCCTGGCCGGTGCACCACGACCTTCTCGCCGAGCGCCAGCCGGTCCGCGAGGGCAGGCAGGCGCGCGTCGACGCCGCGAGGGTGGACGGTGACACGGGCGGCGCCGTCGTCGAGCTGCACCTCGGCGCCCCGGCGCGAGCCGTCGGCGGCCGCGAGCTCGAGCAGGGCTCGACCCGGGCCGCGCGGCCAGCCGCGCAGCACCTCGTGCGCGACGCCGTCGACGACGACGTGGTCGGGGGGCACGCCGCACGTGGACGACGACGACGGCGACGACGACGGCGACGGTGGCAGCGGCGCCGGCCGCGCGGCGTGCGCGGGCGGCCGCGCCGCGGTCCGCGAGGGCGGCCCGAGGAGCAGCGCCGGCAGCAGCCGGGCGAGCGTGCGGCGCGCGCGGGCGTGCGCGGCGGCGTCGGGCACGCGGTGTCGCCACGGCTCCGCGATCCGGGTGGCGAGCGCGCGGGCGGCGGCCGTCACGACGTCGTCCTCCGCGACGACGCCCCCGGCGGACCGGTACCCCGCGAGCAGGGGGCGGAGGAGCCGCCACGCGCGGGGGGCGAGCTCGGCCGGATCCGCCGCGACGTCGGCGGCCGACAGCCGCGCGAGGACGTCCCCCGCGAAGCTGCCGAGGTCGCGCGCGGGCGGGGCGACCGTGAGCCGGTCGAGGTCGAGCAGCGCGAGCTCGCCGTCCGGGCGCCGGAGCACCTGGTCCGGCGAGAAGTCTCCGTGGGCGAGGACGCACCCCCGGGCGCGGGGATCGGAGCGTCGTCGCGGTCGAGCGCCGCGACGGGGATCGCGTGCAGCCGCGCCACGAGTCGTCCGCACATCTCCAGGTCCGGCTCGACGAGGCGTCCCTCGAGGGTGGTTCCCGGCCAGAAGTCCAGGCGCAGCAGGCCGCCGCCCGACTCGAGCACGGGCGGTGTCGGCACGCCGTGCGCGGCCAGGACCCGGGCACCGTGCGCCGCCGTCGCCTCGCGGCCCGGGGCGCTGACCTTCACCAGCTCGCCCGTGGCCGACCGGCCCACCCAGCGCCGGCCGGGGTTGTGGCGCAGCGTGACTACCCCGGTCCGCAGCACGGGTGCGAGCGCGGGCAGCGCGCGGTCCGCGGCGTGCCCGACGGCGATCGCGCGCGTCCCGTCCGCGCCCGCGGCCCGGGCGTCGTCGGTCCGGGCGGCCTCGGCACGGGCGTCGTCCGCCACGGCGTCCTCAATCCGGGCGTCGTCCGCCCCCGACACCGCCCAGGTCCCCCGCCGCGCGGCCGATCGCGCGAGCTTGGACCGCTTCGCGCCGCCGCCCGCGGCGGTGCCGAGCACGATCGCGTGGCGCACCGGGCCGCCGTCGGGTGCCGCGACCTCCACCCACGCCTGCACCGAGGTGCCCGGCTTGTGCCGGAGGTAGCGCACGCGCGCGCCGTCGCCCGCACCGCCGACATCCACACCGCCGTCGCCCGCACCGCCGTCACCCACCTCGAGCCCGGCTTCCCGCAGCCAGCGCGCGGTGGCCGCGTCGTCGAGCAGCATCGCGAGCGCCGGGACCCGCGGGTCGTGCGTCGGGGCGTCGCGCTCGCCGTCGCCCGCCGCGCTCACCGCTCGCCCCCGCCCGCGGGTGCGGCGTGCCGCGCGAGGATCTCCTGCGGCGTGCCGCGGTCCGCGATCCGGCCGCCCTCGATCCACAGCACCAGGTCACAGGTGGCGACGTCGTCGGGCTCGTGCGTGATGACGAAGGTGGTGCGGCCCGCGGTGAGGCGCAGGAGCGCCTCGCGCACGCCGTCGGCCGTGGCGCGGTCCAGCCCGGTGGTCGCCTCGTCGAGCACCACCACGGGGGCGTCGCGCAGGATGGCGCGCGCGACGGCGATGCGCTGGCGCTGCCCGCCGGACAGCGTGCCGCCGCGCTCCCCCACGACCGTGTCGTACCCCTGCGGCATCGAGACGACGAAGTCGTGCGCGCCGGCGTCGCGCGCCGCCCGCTCGATCTCCTCACGCGTGGCGCCGGGGCGGCCGTAGGAGATGTTCTCGGCGATGCTCGTGGCGAACAGGACGGAGTCCTGCAGCACGATCGCGACCTGGTCGCGCACGCCGTCGAGCGTGAGGTCGCGCAGGTCGACGCCGTCCAGGCGCACGCAGCCGGCCACGGGGTCCTGCAGCCGCGGCAGGAGCGAGACGAGCGTCGACTTCCCGGCGCCGGAGGGCCCGAGCAGCCCGACGCGGCGCCCCGCGGGCACGTGCACGCTGACGTCGCGCAGCGCGTACCGGCCGTCGCCGTAGGACGTCGAGACGCCCTCGAGCGTGACGGCCCCCTGCACGCGGCGCGGCTGCCGCGCCCACGAGGTGTCGCGCACGTCGACCTCGGCCTCCAGCAGGTCGCTGATCCGCTCGCCCGACGCCGCGGCCTTCGCGATCCGGCCCGTGTACTTGGCGAGGTCGCGCATGGGCTTGAACGCGCTCTTGAGGTAGGAGACGAACACGGTGAGCTCCCCCGGGGTGAGCGAGCCCGCGACCACCTGGCGCGCCCCGATGAGCAGCACGGCCCCGGCCGCGACGCCGACGAGCACGTCGGTGCCGCGCTCGAGCGCGGCCGACATCCGCGACGCCTTCACACCGTCGCGCAGCGCACCGTCGTTGGAGGAGGCGAAGCGGCCCGAGAGGTGGTCGCGCAGCCCGTACGCCTGCACGAGCACCATCGCCCCGAGCGTCTCGTTGGCGGCGCCGGCGAGGTCGCCCTCGCGGCTGCGCTGGCGGCGTGCGGCGCGCGTGATGCGCGGCCCCTGCCGGGCGACGCCGACGGCGAACAGCACCAGCGCGACCACCACGACGATCGCCAGCGTCGCGTCCAGCACCAGCATCACCACGAGCATCCCCACGAGCGTGACGACGTTGCCGAGGAGCGGCAGGCCGGCCGTCACGGCCACCTCCTGCACGCGCCCGACGTCGCCCACCAGCCGGTTCAGCAGGTCGCCCGAGCGCGTGCCGCGGTGGAAGCGCAGCGAGAGCCGCTGCAGGTGGTCGAACAGCGTGGCGCGCACCCCGGTCATCGCGCGGCTGCCGGCCAGCGAGAAGCACACCGTCATCGCGTAGGCCGCGAGCGCCCGCAGGCCCGCCAGGGCCACGACGGCGAGCGAGGCGATCAGCACCACGCGCAGCACGTCGGCGGTCGAGTCCCCCGAGGGCTCCATGTTCGTCACGGCGGCCACGGCGCCGGCGGCGATCACGGCGTCGAGCACCACCTTCAGCGGCCACGGCTCCAGCAGCCGGAACGCGACCTCGGCGAACAGCGCGGCGAACCCGCCGACCACGAGGCGGCGCTGCGGGCGCAGGTGCGGGCGCACGTGGCCCAGCGTGCGGCGCAGCCCGGGCAGCGCCCCGGCGAGCTGACCGGTCGGTGACGCGCTCACGCGGACTCCTCGGCGGTCAGCAGGTCGAGCACGGTGGGCGGCAGGGCCTCGATCGCGGTGGCGACCGTGCGCTCCCAGCCGTGGTGCTCGACGGCGTCCGCGCGTGCGGCGCGCCCCATCCGCTCCCGCGTGGGGGCGTGGGCGCACAGCAGCTCCAGCGCGTCGCGCAGCGCCACGACGTCGGAGGGCGGGAGCAGGACGCCGGTCACGCCGTCGCGCACCACCGCCGGGATCTGCCCGACGGCGCTCGCCACGACCGGGAGCCCGGCCGCGAGGTACTCGTAGACCTTGAGCGGGGAGAAGTACTCCTCAGCGACCGCGGGGTAGGGCGCGACGGCGACGTCGGTGCGCCGCAGCAGCGCCGGCACGTCGGCGGGGTCGGTGGCCCCGGTGCGCTCCACGCCGGCGGTGATCCCGAGCTCGACGGCGCGCGCGTCGAGGTCGGCCGCGAGCGGGCCGTCGCCCACGATCAGGAGGCGCGCGACCCCGTCGCGCACCAGAGGTGCCGCCGCCTCGAGCAGGACCTCG
The DNA here is from genome assembly GCF_030161595.1 of Litorihabitans aurantiacus. Taxonomy (NCBI): domain Bacteria; kingdom Bacillati; phylum Actinomycetota; class Actinomycetes; order Micrococcales; family Beutenbergiaceae; genus Litorihabitans; species Litorihabitans aurantiacus. Next base: position 3,556,560 of record NZ_BSUM01000001.1, on the reverse strand, counting down.
ACGCCGTGCCACGGCTTGAGCGTGCCCACGAAGCCGATGGTGGGCACGTCGGGCGTCTCGCGGGGCTCGTGCGCCTCGCGCGGGCGGATCCGCTCGGTGTTGACGCCGTTGGCGGCCACGACGGTCCGGGCGCCCGGCACGTGCTCGCGCACCCAGGCGGCCACGGGCTCGGACACGCACGTGACGACGTCGGCCGCCGTGACCGCGCGCCGCAGCGACTCCCACGCCGCGTCCGCGTGCACGAGGCCGCGGTGGGCGGCCTGCTCGTCGACCAGGGGTGCGTTGACCTCGAGGACCGTGGGGATCCCGGCGGCGCGGGCGCGCTCCAGCGCGGCGGCGGAGAACAGCGAGTAGCGCTCGTAGAGGAGGTCGGTGCCGGCGAGGTCGACCGCGTCGGCGATCGCGTCGTCCTGCGCGATCAGCCACGCCTCGCGCTCGCGCACGTCGCCGCCGCGCGGGCGGGTCGGCAGGAGCTGGACGACGACGTCGGCCAGGTCGGCGGGCGGCTCACCGCCGGTCCGGGTCGCGTGGAGCACGACGTCGGCGCCCGCGGCGCGCAGCACGCGCACCACCTCCTGCACGTGGACCGAGGCCCCCTTGGTGCCGAACACCCCGATGCCGGGATCGGCGCAGACGTACGCGACGCGCGCCCCGCCGACCCGCCGCCGCAGCCCCTCCCCCACCTCCGCGAGAGACTTCTGGGCACTCGCGAGAGACTTCTGGGCGTCCGCGAGGGGTTTCCGGGCGTCGCCGAGAGACTTTGGGGCGTCCGCGAGGGGTTTCTGGGCGTCGCCGAGAGACTTCGGGGACTCGTGCCGGCTCGTGGCGCTCACGCGACGGCCTCCTTCTCGAACGGTTCGGACGGCAGCAGGGCCTGCAGCGCGGCGGCCTGACGGCGTGCGTCGAACCGCTCCTCGACCAACCGCCGCGCCTCGGCACGCAGCCGCCGCGCGAGGGCGGGATCGCGGTGCAGCCGCTCGAGCGCCGCGGCGAGGCCGGCGGCGTCGTGCTGCCCGACCACGAGCCCCGTCCGCTCGTGCGCGATCGCTTCGCCGAGCCCGGTGACGGCGGTCGTGACGCACGGCGTCCCCAGCGCCATCGCCTCGAGCACCACGGTCGGCAGCCCGTCGGCGTTGCCGTCCGCACCCACCACGCACGGTGCGGCGAGCACGTCGGCCCCGGCGACGACGTCGCGCACCGCCGCCTGCGGCAACGGCCCCGTGAAGGTCACGGCGTCGCCCAGCCCCAGGCCTGCCGCGCGCGCCCGCAGCTCGCCGTCGAGCTCGCCCCCACCCACGAGCGTCAGCCGCGCCGCGACGCCGTGCCCGCGCCGCAGGAGCGCGACGGCGTCGAGCAGGTGGGTGAACCCCTTCTTCTCCACGAGGCGCCCGACGGCGACGACGTGCAGCTCGCCGTCGCCCTCCCGCCCCGCATCCTCCCGCGGCGTGAACGCGTCGAGGTCGAGCCCGTTGTAGACGAGGTGCAGCCGCGAGGCGTCCACGCCGAGCCCGCGCAGGTGCGCCACGTTGTACTCGCTGATCGTGACCACGTGGTGGGCGTCGGCCGCCTTGCGGAGGACGTCGGCGTCGTCGACCTGCTCGTGGAACAGGTCCTTCGCGTGCGCCGTGAACGAGTAGGTGAGGCCGGCGGCCGCGGCGGCCAGGCGCGCCACGGTCGTGGCGAGCGAGGCGAAGTGCGCGTGCAGGTGCGTCAGCCCGCTGCGGCGCGCGGCGACGGCGACGGCGAGCGCCTGCGCCGCGTCCTCGGCCTCCGCGGCGAGCAGGTCGCGCACGAGCGCGTCGGGCAGCGGTCCGAGCACCTCGCGCGCCTCGGCGAGCGCGGACCAGAGGTCGTCGGCCCGCCGCACCCGCGGCACGTACCGCACGGGTGCCTGCACGCGCGCCAGCGAGTCGTGGAAGCGCGGGTCGACCGGCGCGCGCAGCGAGAAGATCTCGATGGCGGCGCCCGCGGCCTCGCGCGCCAGGATCTCGGTGACCACGAAGGTCTCCGAGAAGCGCGGGTACATCTTCAGGACGTAGCCGATCCGGGGCCGCGCCGTCGTCGCGTCACGCACCGATGGCCTCCGGGGTGACGGCGGAGGCCGCGACGGCGGGCGTCGCCCCGTGCAGCAGGGCCGCCACGAGCGCGGGGATGCGCGCCAGCCCGTCGAGGTCGATCCCGTCGCGCCGCGGCGCAGGCCCCGTGACCAGCCGCGCGAGGTCGGCACCGAGCACGGCCGGCGTGAGCTCCTCGGGGCGGCGGACCTCCAGCGCCCCCAGCTCCGCCATCGCCTCGGCGCGCACGAGCTGCTCGGCGCGCGGCGTGGTGCGCGGCACCACGAGGAGCGGCCGGTCGGTTGCCAGCACCTCGCACACGCTGTTGTACCCGCCCATCGCGACGACGGCCGCCGCCCCCGCGTACCAGCGCACCAGGTCGTCGCGCCAGGTGTGCACGCGCAGGTCGGAGCGGCGGGCGGCGCGGGCCTTGGCGGCGCGCCGCAGCGCGTCGGGCAGGTGCGGACCCGTGACGAGCACGCCCGTGTGCCCGGCCGGCATCGGGGCGCGCGTGAACGCCTCGGCGAGCTGCGCGCCGTCGGACCCGCCGCCGAGCACGCCCAGCACGTACGGCGTCGCGGGCGCACCGCTCGGCGGGACGCCCTGCCCGAGCGCCGGCACGCGCCCGTGCGCGAGGTAGCCCGTGCCGCGCACGGTGCCGGTCAGACCGAGGACGGCCGCGACGTCGTGCACGCGCCGGTCCCCGTAGACCCAGGTCTCGTCGAAGAGCTCGGCCACGGCGGCGGCCCCGCCGTCGCGCCGCCACTCCCGCCGCGCGACCGCGGGGGTGTCCATGACGTCGCGCAGGCCGAGCACCGTGCGGGTCCCGCGGGCGCGCGCCTCGCGCAGCGCCGGCTCGAGCTCGCCGCGGAAGCCGCGCGGGTGCTTGTCCACGATCAGCAGGTCGGGCCGGAAGCCGGCGACGGCGGCGCGAAGCACCTCTGCGCGCACCCGCAGCGTGTCCTCGAGGTCCAGTCCGAGGTGGCGGGCGCCGTAGCCGCCCTCGGCGTCCTTCGCCAACGCCGGGACGGCGACGATGTCGACGCCCGCGGGGCGGCGCGCCGCGGCGGCCTCGGGCGCGCCGGTCAGGAGCAGGACGTCGACGCCGAGCGGCGCCAGCGACGCCGCGATCGCGAGGTTGCGGCGGATGTGCCCGAGACCCTGGGCGTCGTGGGAGTACAGCGCGATCCGGGGGCGGTGGTGGGGATCGGCCGTGGTGATGGCAGAGACGGCGGGGGTGCGGGTGGGCATGGCACCAGACGATGCCGGGTGAACAGGAGACAACCATGAGGGCCCGGTGAGAGCGTTCTCATCTTCGTAGGGCCGGCAGCCGCGGTGACGGTGGCTGCCGGGGCCGGGGGCCGGGGCCGGGGCCGGGGCCGGGGCGGGGGGCCGGATCGGGCGGGCGGGGGGCCGGATCGGGCGGGCGGGCGGGCGGCGTTCGGTGCGCACGAATGCGGCCTTCAGGGGCGTCGATGGCCCGATTCGTGCGCAGCGAAGCGACGCCGCGGGGCCGGCGCCGGGGCCGGGGACCCGGGTCCGGGTCCGGGTCCCGGGCGCCGGGGTGTCAGCAGCCGGCGCTGTCGTAGCCGCACAGGCGCTGCCACGCGTCGTCCAGCAGCGCGGTCGTGTTCTCGCGTGCCGTGCCGACCTGGGCCTCGCCGCCCTCGTACCCCGTGAGCACGACGGCGTTGCCGCGCCGCGTGAGCGCGACGTAACTCCCGAGCGCCTCGTCGAGTGGGCCGGCGGTCGAGGCGCCGTAGTAGTCGGTCGCGAGGCCGGTGCCCTGCGCCCCGACCTCGAGCGGTTCGACGACGTACGCCGTCGCCTCCTGCGCCGTGCAGGACCCGAACGCGGCGGCCAGGGCGTCCGCAGCGGTCGCGGCGGCGTCGCTGTCGGCGAAGACCGCCACCTGCTGCAGGCCGACCGGCTCCTCGAACTCGCCGCTCCCCTGGGACACGGTCACCATGTCCGCGGCCTCCGGGGTCACCTGATCGCACGCCTCGGACAGGCGCCACGCCGTGACGCCGGCGGTCTCCTCGCGAGGCTGGTCGGCCGTGCCCAGCACGTCGGGCGGGAGCAGCGTGTCGGCGGTGACGGTGGTGGGCGGGGCCGGCGCGGGTGGGGCACTGGTGTCGGACTCCGTGGGCCCGGCCGGCTCGCTCGGCTCGGCCGGCTCCGACGTCGGTGTCGCCGTCGGGGACTCCGAGGGTGAGGTCGTGGCCGTCTCGGTCACGGTCTCGGTGGATTCGGCGTCGTCCCCGGAGGAGCACGCGGTCAGGGCGAGGGCGCCGGCCAGGAGGGCGGCGCCGGTGGCTGCAGCGGTGCGTCTCATCCCTCCACCCGACCGCACCTCGGCGCCGGGCGCAAGGGTGCCGGGCCGGGTGGTAGGTCGTCCGCTGCGCACGAATCGGGTCGTCAGCGCCCGCGAAGACCCGATTCGTGCGCACCGAACGAGACTCCCGGCGGCGGAAGGGCGGCGGCGATACTGGGGGCGTGAGCGACTCAGGTTCAGCCACCCCCGCCACCCCGCCGGCCCCGTCGCCGCAGGACGTCCTCGCCGACCTCACCTCGCGCGACGTCTCCCGGATCCTGCGCGCCTCCAGCACCATCAACTGGGGCTCCCGGGAGCTGGCCGAGGCCCTCGCCCCCCACGTGCGCCGGATCGACACCGAGACCGACAACCTGGACTACGCCGGCATGCTCCACTCGAACGCCAACCACGTGGTGCAGGCCGTCAGCGTCATCACCGCGGCCGCCGAGGGGCGGTGCGTCTGCACGACCTACCACGGCTGGATGTTCTACGAGCCGGAGAAGCTCGAGCAGCTGGGGCGGGTGGAGATCCTCAGCCACACCGAACCGGGCTGGAGCATGACCTTCGAGTGCCGGTGCACGCTGTGCGACGCGACCTACAGCGTCGAGCAGGGCGACTACCACTACATGTGGTGGCAGTGGAGCAAGCCGCCGAAGGCCGCCAAGCGTCCGAAGCTGCGCTACCGCACCGCCAAGAACGTCGGCTGAGCCCGGTCAGGGGGCCAGAGCCCCCAGGGGTAGGACGTGCACCCCCGACGGGAGGGTGTAGCCGTGCTCGGTGCCCGTGATCACCGCGAGGAACCGGGGGCGACCGGTGCGTCCGACGTCGACCCGTTCACGCAGCCTGAGGAGCGCCGCCTCCGCCGCCTCGACGCGTGAGGCACCGAGCTTCACCTCGCAGGCCGCCCACCCGCCGTCGTCGAGCTCGAGGATCGCGTCGACCTCCAGCCCCGTCGAGTCCCGGTAGTGGTGCACCTGGCCACCCCAGGACTCGATCGACGCCCGCAGATCCGCCACGGCCATGCTCTCGAAGACCTGCCCGAAGTACTCCGGATCGCCGGCCAGTCGTGCGGGGGTCAGCCTCAGCGCCGCGCAGGCGAGCGACGGGTCGGCGAGGTGCATCTTCGGCTGCTGCCGGAGCCGGGTCCGCGAGCGGAGGCTCACCGCCCACGCGGGCTGCTCGTCGACGACGAACACACGGGTGAGAGCGTCGAGGTAGCGCCGCACCGTGTCCCGATCGACGGCAGCACCGTCCGCGGCGACGTCGGCCGCGAGACTCGCCGTCGTGACCTCCGTCCCGATGGTGCGGGCGAGGCTGGCGAGCAGCCGCCCCACCCGGACGGGGTCGTGCCGCACGCCGGTCGCCAGGCGCAGATCGGTGGCCATGAGGTCCTGCAGGTACGAGGCGGTGAACTCCCGAGCGTCGGAGGCGGACGCGTCGATCAGCGCCGGCCAGCCACCGCGCACCGCCTCGACCGCGAGGTCCTGGTAGGTGAGGTCGCTGCGGACTCCGGTCAGCGGCTCGTCGCCGAGCGCGGCGAGACTCACCGCGGCCGTCGACCGGCCCCGCTCGTGGATCGACATCGGTCGCATCCTGATCCGGGCGAACCGCCCGGCGCCCGAGTGCCTGCGGACGTCGTCCGTGGGCGTCGCCGAGCCGGACAGGATGAACTGCCCCGGTGCCTGCCGGCGGTCCACCTCGTGCCGGATCACGTTCCAGAGCGACGGCGTCAGCTGCCACTCGTCGATCAGCCGGGGCGTCTCACCCTCGAGCAGGCCGGTGGGATCGAGCTCGGCGAGCTCCGCCACCGACCTCGACTCGTCGAGCCGCACAGCGCTCCGAGCGTGGTGGGACCCGGTCGACGTCTTGCCGCACGCGCGGGGGCCCTCGAGAACGACCCCACCCATGACGCCCAGGGCACGGGCGATGCGCGCGTCGGCCTCGCGTCTCCGGTACTTCACCACGCGACCGTACCGCATTCTGCACTGGTTCTATCCCGCAGCCTGCACCACATGTATCCCGCACTGTGCATGCTCGTCGTGCCGCACCTTGCAGATCGTCCTTGTCCGCGTGAGCCCCTCAGCCCTCCGCTGCGCCACCCGCCCCGAGGGCGCGCCCGACGGCGACCGCCGCCTCGTCCGAGAACGCCACGATCCGCACCTCGCGCACGCGCGACGGTGTGGCGCGCAGGGTCTCGACGGCGGCAGCCGCCGCGTCCGCCAGCGGCCACGCGTACACGCCCGCGCTGATCAGCGGGAACGCGAGGGTGCGCGACCCGATCTCGTCGGCGACCTCGAGGCTGCGCCGGTAGCAGGAGACCAGCAGCGCCCGGTCGCGCTCGCCGGCGGCCCAGCTCGGCCCCACGGTGTGGATCACGCGGTGCGCGGGGAGGTCGCCCGCCGTCGTCCATCCCGCGTCCCCGACGGCGAGCCCGCGCGGGAAGCGCGCGATACAGTCGGCGAGCACGGCGGGTCCGCCCGCGCGGTGGATCGCGCCGTCGACACCCCCGCCCCCGCGCATCGCGGTGTTCGCGGCGTTCACGACGGCGTCGACCGCCTCCCGCGTGATGTCGCCGCGCACGAGGGTGATCGCGGGCGGCAGGAGCGCCTCGACCACGACGCCGCCGAAGCGCGCCTCGTCCATGTGGCAGGGGTGCCCGTCGATCCACACGCGGTGGGTCTGCGTGGTCTCGCACGCGGATCCGTCGTCGCGGTGGTGCGCGACGAACCCGCCGCCGAGGCCCGTGTTCGCGCCGCCGACGGCGCGGCCGTGCACGCACCGGGGGCGCTCGTGGCAGTCGTCGCAGACCGCCCGGTCGTAGCGCGGCCCGCCGAGCGCGGGCGTCGCGCACAGGGGGCACGGGTGGGCGGTCGAGGTCGGCTCCTGCGCCAGGACCTCGTGGCGGGCGACGGCGCGCAGCACCTGCGCCTGCGTGGGGCGGCGGGCGGTGGGTCGCTCGCCGTCGGGCGTCCGGGTGGTTGACGCCCCGCCATCGCGCGACGCCCCGGCAGCGACCGCGGCCGTGGGTCGCATCGCGCGCCGCAGCAGCACGAGGGTGGCGTCCGCGCGGGCGACGTCGACCGGCTCGCCGGCCTCGTCGAGCGGCACCGGGTGCAGGTCGGCCGCGCTGCGCAGACCGGCGACGACGACGTCGACGGCGGCGCGCGTCGTCGCGGGGAGCGAGGCGGGGTCGATCGCGGTGCGCTCGCGCTCGCGGCGCCGTCGGGCCACGCGCCAGTACGCCTCGATCGCGGCCCGGCGCCCCTCGTCGGTGCAGGGGTCGACCGACCAGCTGCGCCCGCCGTCGACCCCGCAGACCAGGAGGGTCTGGTCGTAGCGGGCGGCGAACCCGCCGGCCTCGGCGTCCCCGGCGAAGGCGGGGTGCTCGACCTCGCGGACCGTGGTCGGGTCGGCCGCCTGGGCGATCGCGAGGGCGAGGGTGGTGGCGCGGGTGACGGGCGGGGTGTCGGGCACGGGTCCATGCTGCCCGCCGCCACCCGCGGCGTCACCCCGGACGAGAGCGGGGCCCCGACCACACCGGTCGGGGCCCCGCCTGCTAGCCGTTCGGCTCGATCACTCGGCCCGACGGCGTCGGGTCGTCATCAGCACCGCACCCGCGCCGAGGAGCACCAGGGCGGCGACGCCGAGCCCCGCCGCCGAGGCACCGGTGACGGGCAGCGACGGGCCCGTCGGCGGCACGACCGGGATCGACACCGAGGAGGGCTCCGCCGGGAGGGCGTTGTTGCCGGGGGTGGTGCCGGTCGCCGCCGCGGTGTTGGTCAGCTGGCGCGTGCGCAGATCCTCACGCGTGACCGTGTAGGCCGCGGTGAAGGTGGCCGACTCCCCCGGGGCCAGCGTGACCGGCGCCGGGCTCAGCGGACCGAGGTCGCCGCTGCCGGAGAACGCGGTCTCCACCGGTGCGACGTCGGTGAGCGAGACGTTGCCCGTGTTGGTGACCACGAACGTGTACGTGACCACCTGACCCGCGCGCGTGACGGTCGTGGTGTCCGAGGACTTCACGACCTCCAGGCCCAGGGTCCACCCGGCGGGGATGGTGACCTCGCTCGACGGGACCGGCGGGAGCTCGGTACCCGGGGGCGGGGTGCCCGTGGCCGTGGCCGCGTTCGTCAGCCCGCTCGCGTCCACGTCCGCCTGGGTGGCGGTGTAGGTCGCGGTGAAGGTGGCGGACTGGCCCGGGATCAGGGTCGCTGCGGCGGGGGTGATCTCGCCCAGCTCGCCCGTGCCCGAGAACGCGGTCTCGACCGGCGCGGCGTCGGTGATCGTGACGTTGCCCGTGTTGGTCACCACGAAGGTGTAGGTGACCTCCTGGCCGGCGGTGGTGAGCAGCGCGGTGTCGGAGGTCTTGACGACCTCGAGCGCCGGAGCCGGAGCACCCGGGATCGTGACCTCGCTCGGCGGGACCGGCGGCAGCTCCGTGCCCGGGGGCGGGGTGCCGTCGGCCGAGGCGGCGTTGGTCACCTCTCCCGCGTCCACGTCCGCCTGGGTGACGGTGTAGAGGGCGGTGAAGATCGCCTGCTCGCCCGGGAGCAGCGTGGCCGCCTCCGGGGTGAGGTCACCCAGCTCGCCCGTGCCGGAGAACGCGGTCTCGACCGGGGCGGCGTCGGTGATCGTGACGTTGCCCGTGTTGGTCACCACGAAGGTGTAGGTCACCTCGGCGCCCGCGACGAAGTCCTCCTCGCCGGTGAGCGAGGCGGACTTCACCACCTCGAGCGACGGCGCGCGCTCGCCGGGGATGTCGACGTCGCTCGGCGGGACCGGCGGCAGCTCGGTGCCTTCCGGCGGGGTGCCGGTGGCGGTGGCGGTGTTGGTCAGGACACCGGCGTCCACGTCCGCCTGCGTGGCGGTGTAGGACGCGGTGAACGTGACCGTCTGGCCCGGCACCAGAGTCGCCGAGGCGGGAGTGATCTCGCCCAGCTCACCCGTCCCGGAGAAGTCCACCTCGACCGGAGCAGCGTCCGTGATCGTGACCGTGCCGGTGTTCGTGACCGCGAAGGAGTAGGTGATCTCCTGACCGGCCACGGTCAGCAGCTCCACGTCGGAGGACTTGAGGATCTCCAGCGCCGGGGACCGGTCGCCCGGGATCGTGACCTCGCTGGGCGGGACCGGCGGCAGCTCCGTGCCCGGGGGCGGCGTGCCCTCGGCCGTGCCCGCGTTGGTGATCTCACCCGCGTCCACATCCGCCTGCGTGACCGTGTAGACCGCGGTGAACACCGCCTGCTCACCCGGCGCCAGCGTCGCCACGCTCACCGGCGTGATCGGACCCAGCTCACCAGTGCCGGAGAACGCGGTCTCGACCGGGGCCGCGTCCGTGATCGTGACGTTGCCGGTGTTGGTGACCACGAACGTGTAGGTCACCTCCGTCCCGGCCAGGTACTCCTCGCCCTCGGCCAGCGACGCCGACTTCACCACCGACAGGCCGGGGGTGCGCTCACCAGGGATGTCGACGTCGCTCGGCGGCACCGGCGGCAGCTCCGTGCCCGGCGGCGGGGTACCCGTCGCCGTCGCGGCGTTCGTCAGCTCACCCGCATCGACATCCGCCTGCGTGGCGATGTACGTCGCGGTGAACGTCGCCGTCGCGCCGGGTGTGATGGTGGCCGACTCGGGCGTGAAGGAGCTCAGCTCCCCGAGCCCGAGAACGCGGTCTCGACCGGCACGGCGTCGGTGATCGTCACGTTGCCCGTGTTCAGGACGGCGAAGGTGTAGGTGATCTCCTGGCCCGCTGTGGTCAGCAGCTCGGCGTCGGAGGTCTTGGTGACGAGCAGACCGGGGGTCCGCTCGCCGGGGATGTCGACGTCGCTCGGCGGGACCGGCGGCAGCTCCGTGCCCGGCGGCGGGGTACCCGTCGCGGTGGCCGTGTTGGTCAGCTCGCCCGCGTCGACGTCCGCCTGCGTGGCGGTGTAGGTGGCGGTGAAGGTGACGACGTCGCCCGGGGCGAGCGTCGCCGTCGCCGGCGTGAACCCGCTCAGCTCACCGGTTCCGGAGAACGCGGCCTCGACCGGTGCGGCGTCGGTGATCGTCACGTTGCCCGTGTTGGTCACCTCGAAGGAGTACGTGATCTCCTGACCGGCCTCCGTGAGCAGCTCGGTGTCGGAGGTCTTCACGATGCTCAGCTACGGCGCGCGGTCGGCGGGCAGGGTCGCGTCGTCCTCGTCGCCCACGGTGGTGCCGAAGGGGTCGGTCCCGGAGGCCGAGGCGGTGTTGTCCACCGTCCCGGCGTCGACGTCGGCCTGCGTGATCACGTACGTCGCGGTGCACGTCAGGTCCTCGCCCGGCGCGAGCGTGGCCGGCTGCAGCGGCGCGCAGTCGAGCGCGGAGAGCTCGCCCGTGCCGGTGAAGGACTCCTCGGTGACGGTGACGGTGACGTCGTCCAGCGTCAGCGTCCCGGTGTTGGTCGCGACGAAGGTGTAGGTGACCTCCTGGTCCAGGACGACCTCGGTGGCGTTCACCGTCTTGACCAGCGTGAGGCCGGGGGTGCCGTCGGTGGGGGTCTCCACGGTGCTCGTCGGAGGCGTGGGCGGGTCGACCCCCGGGGGCGGGGTGGCGGTCGCGGTGGCGGTGTTGACGATCTCGCCGTTGTCGACGTCGGCCTGCGTGACGACGTAGGGCTCGTCGGCGGTGCAGGTGACGAACTCGCCCGGTGCCAGCGTGGTCGGGTCGCAGGTGATCGCGATACCGGCCTCGGCCAGGGTGGGGTCGGAGACGCTCACGTCGCTCAGGGTCGTGGTCCCGGTGTTGGTCACCAGGAAGGAGTACGCGATCTCGTCGCCCACGTCGGTCAGGTCGTTGTCGTTCACGTCCGTGACCTCGGCCGACTTCACCAGCGTGTACGCGACCGTCCGGTCGACGGGGATCTCGACGGTGTCGGTGGGCTCCTCGGGTGCGGGGACGCCGGGCGGCGGCACGGCGGAGGCGGTCGCGGTGTTGACGACCTCACCGTTGTCGACATCGGCCTGGGTGAGGACGTAGGTCTCGTCGGCGGTGCACGTCACCGACGTCCCCGGCGCCAGCGGGGCCGGGTCGCACGAGATCGTGATGCCGAGGTCGGCCAGCGTCGGGTCGGAGACGCTCACGTCGGTCAGGGTCGTGGTCCCGGTGTTGGTGACGAGGAAGGAGTACGCGATCTCGTCACCCAGGTCGGTGAGCTCGTTGTCGTTCACGTCCGTGACCACGGCCTGCTTCACCAGCGTGTAGGCGGCGACGGCGTCCGAGGGCAGGACGACGTCGTCCAGGTCGGTCACCGTGGTCCCGAACGGGTCGGTCCCGACGACGGACGCCTGGTTGTAGAGCGTCCCGGTGTCGACGTCGCCCTGGGTGAAGGTGTAGGTCGCCTGGCAGGTCAGGACACCGCCCGGCGCGAGCGTCGCGGGCTGCGTCGGCGTGCAGGTCAGGCTCGAGAGCGTGCCGGCACCCGTGAACTGCTCCTCGCTGACGGTGACGCCGCTGAGCGGGACGTCGCCGGTGTTGGTGGCGGCGAAGGTGAACGTGACCGGGGCGCCGGCGACGATCTCGTCGGTGCTGGCGGACTTCTCCAGCGAGATGCCCGGGTTGCTGACGAAGGAGACGCTCGCGCAGCCGGGGAGGTCGATCCCGACGGCGTCCGAGATGTTCGCCGCGCAGTTCTCGAAGGTCAGGGGCGCGCTCTGCCCGGCGGTGATCGGGGCGTGCGTCACCTGGACGGTGACGGTGCACGAGGTCTGCCCCGCCGCGAGGACGCCGTTCGTGACGGCGACCGCGCTCCCGCCCGGGGTGGCCGTTCGCGTCGCCGTGCACGTGCCGCCGAGGGCGGGTGTGGGTGCGACGACGAGTCCGGCGGGGAGGTTGTCGGTGAAGGCCCAGCCGGCCTTGGCCGCCAGGTCGCTGGTGTTGGTGACCGTGAGCGTCAGCGTGGAGGTGGTGCCGACCGGGGTGGTGGCGGGGGTGAAGGACTTGTCGAGCTGCGGCGTCGCGTCCAGCACGCGGATGTTGTCGACCGCGCCGTCGTTGCCGTTGGGGTTCGTCTGCTCGTTGCGCAGCACGATCCCGAGCGAGCTCCCGTTGAACAGCACGGAGGCGTCGGCCGGGAACCGACCGTACCGGTTGGTCACCGCGCCCTGGTAGGCCATCGAGCGCGGCCCGACGCACGGATTGATCGCAGCGGTGGAGACGGGCGTCTCGGTCCCGTTGGCGTTGCGCAGGTAGAACCGCAGCAGCGGCTGGGCGGCCTGGCACGACGTCGCCGCAGCGTCGACGGAGAACGTGATGAAGCGGCCGGTCGCGCTGGGCAGCGGGACCTGACCGCTGGTGGCGAACATGATGCCGTTGGCCGGGGCGTTGCCCGAGGCGCCGCTGGTGTTGGTGCTCAGTGCACGGTTGGTGGTGGAGTTCTGCGGGCTGTTCAGGAGACCCAGCATCCGGGCCTTGAGCTGGACGCTCGAGAAGTCGCCCGCGTCGTTGCAGTAGCCCCCGGGGCGCGGCGTGGTGGGCCCCACGATGAAGCCGTTGCACGCGAGCGTGTTCAGCCAGTACGGCGCAGCGGTGTACGTCACGCCCGTGCTCGAGGTGTAGTTCGGGAGGTTCACGACCCCTGTGCCGTTCTCGAAGTCCTCGGCATAGATCACCGTGGGCACACCCGGGACTCCGGGGTTGCCGGGGACAGCCTCCGCGGTCTCGGGGGTGAGTGCCGCGCTGCCGGCGAAGGCGACGCACCCCGCGAGCACCCATGCCGCCGCCCTGGCGGCGAGACGCCTGCCTCTGTTCGGCCGTCGTCGATCCGTCCTCATTGCCGCCTCCACGGTCCATCGGTCACAGTGCCGGCACGACCGTGGACGGCCCCCCGACTGCGCCCCCTCGCGCACCGGCGGGAGCCGGGGCGGGTGCGAACGTCTCCAGTGGTGGCGACGTCTCGACGAGACACTACGGACGTCTGTGCAGCGCGTATAGATAAGCGCAAATAACATTTCGCTAACTTTCGCCCACCCGCCAAACGTGAACGAGCGGCAAACTTGCGTATTTCAAACCATTTCGATCCGTCTCGGAGTTTTCGAGATCGTTTAGTGATGAACGATCTCTCACGGGACGAGGCCCCCGCCCGCTCGGCCGTCGCCACGCTCCGCATCCCCGAGCAGCAGGAAGGCGACTTCCGTCATACGAGCCGCACCGGTCGCCGCGGACCGTCACGATCTACGCTCGCCGGGTGACGACGTCGCGCGATCCCGCCCACGCGCGCACCTCGCGGCAGCCTGCGCCGTCGGGGCGCTCGGCGCCCGCGGGCCCCACCGACGCCGACGCCCCCACCCCGGGCGCACCCGCGCCGTCGCGCGACGTCTTCTGGGACGCGGTCCGCGGCGTCTGCATCCTCGGCGTCGTCTGGACGCACACCCGCACCGGCATCCCCTACCTCGACGGCCCGCACGCGTGGAACTTCGACGCGTGGCTCGTGGTGCGCGAGGTGTGGAACTTCCCGGTGGCGGTGTTCGTGTTCCTCGCCGCGTTCTTCGTCCGCCCCGCGCGCGTGCTCGAGCGACCCGGCGCGTGGCTGCGCTCGCGCGCGGTGCGCCTGGGTGTGCCTTTCCTCGTGTGGTCGACGGCGTTCACCCTCCTGGGCGCGGCCCTCGCCGGCACGCGGGACGTGCGGCGCCTGGTGCGCGACGTCGTGCTCGGCGCCTCCGCCCCGCACCTGTACTTCGTCCTGGTGCTGCTGCAGCTCGTCGTCGTGACGCCGCTCCTGCTGCGCGTGCTCGAGGCGCGGTGGCGGTGGGTGATGTGGCTCGTGACGCCGGCGTTCGCGGTGTGGCTGTACGTGCGGACGCTGGCCGACGGCGGCCCGCCGTCGTTCTCCAACACGTGGCTGCTGGGATGGTTCGGCTTCTACTGGGCGGGTCTGTGGGTGCGGCGCTACGGCACGCCGCGGGTGGGGGTGCGCGCCGCCGTCGTGATCGCCGTGCTGGCGACGGCGGCGAGCGTGGCCGAGGCGGCGCTGCTGGTGCGGGCGGGGGTGGACGTCGGGTTCGCCGTCGGGCAGCTGAGCGGGACGTCGGTGGTGGCGGCGTTCGCCGTCGTGCTGCTGCTCGTGGTCTGGCACGAGAGGCGCACCGACCGCGGCGACACCCCGCCGCCCGGGCGGTTCGCGCGCGCCCTCGCGCACCTGGGCCGCGACTCGTACGGGATCTACTACGTGCACGTGCTGTGGCTGACGCTGCTGTGGCGGGCGGTGGCGCCGCCGTGGAGCGGGGACGGGCTGGTCGCGATGCCGGTGCTGCCGCTGCTGCAGCTCGCGGAGGCGGCGGGTGCGCTCGCGCTGAGCCTGGGGCTGATGGCCGCGGTGCGCGCGCTGGTGGGGCGCACCGCAGCGAGCCGGTGGCTGGGGTTCTGAGCGACCTCAGCGCTGCGACGCGGCGGTCGCAGCCGAGACGGCGGCGGCCGCGGCCCCGACCGTGATCGCGATCATCGTGCGCGTCACGGCCTCGGCGGCGGCGCTCGCGCCCCAGTCGCCGCGCTTGAGCTCCTCGGCGCGGTTCGCGACGGCGGAGCCCCACGGGATCTCGCGGTCCAGCGTGGGCAGGGCACCGCTCGCGGCGACGAGCGCCCCGATCGCGCCGGTGCGCGGATCGGGCTCGACGCCGTCGACCAGGACGGCGCGCAGGCGGGCGACGAGCTCGGCGCGGCGGCTCGTGTCCGGCACCTCGAGGACGGTCCGTCTGATCGGGCCGAGCACCTTGCGGGTCTCGCGCACGACGTCGCCGCGCTGCACGAGGCGCTCGAGCAGCGGCTCGCGCAGGTGGGGCCCGACGGCGGCGAGCACCGTCTGCGCGGCGCGCGGCTTCTCGGCGAGGTACTGCCAGGCGCGCTGCAGGTGCTCGTCGGCCGGGCAGTCGCCGCTCGCGTGCAGGAGGTCGCCGCGCAGGGCGCCGCGCTCCTCCACCGTGACGGCGCCGGTGGACCCGAGCTCTACGAGCACGGCGCCGCCGAGGACGTAGAAGAGCGTGCCCTCGCCGCCGATCGTGCCGCTGGCGGGGTCGAGGAGCACGAGGAGGACGTCCTCGGCGAGGAGGGGGTCGGTGGTGGGGGCGACGGCGGGGGTGGCGGCGTCGTCGTCGGGGTGGGCGTGCGCGGCGTCGGTCATGTGTTCAGCGTGCCGCGGCGCGAGGGGTGGCGGGAGTGCGTGGTGTCACCGGTGGAGGTGACGGATGTCAGGCCGACCGAGTCGGGAGCCCTGCTGCGCCCAGGCCGCGAGGCTCGGTTCTTTCGAACCGATTCGAAGAATCTGACCCCTCCGCCGCGCGACGAGCCCTCCCACCGGGACAGTTCCGCGGCTCACGATCAGGGGTTACAGGGCTTGCGCCCCCGCCAACATCGCGCTACCTTCGAACCGGTTCGCAAGGAGGCACCACATGGCTATCACCATCGGCGACGTCGCCAGGGTTGCCGGGGTATCCCGGAGCACGGCGTCCTACGCGCTGTCAGGCAAACGCGCGATCTCCGAGTCGGTCCGCACACGCGTGCTGCGCGCGGTGGACGAGCTCGGCTACACACCCAACGCCGGAGCACGCGCTCTGGCCACGTCGCAGACGAGGGTGATCGGTCTGCTCGCGCAGTTCCTGCCGGACGAGTTCGCGCCGGCGATGATGCAGTACATCCTGGGCGTCTCCAACACCGCCCGGGAGCTCGGGTACGACATCCTGCTCGTGACCGAGGAGGACGGGACGAACGCGCTGTCGCGCCTGACCGACTCGGGCATGGTCGACGGCGTCGTCCTGCTGAACGTCGCCGAGCAGGACGTTCGCATCCCCGTCCTGCGCGAGTGCGGGAAGCCCGGATCCCTCGTCGGTCTCCCGGCGGACGTCGACGGCGTCGACGTCTTCGATCTCGATTTCGAGGAGTCGGGCCGGGTGATGGTGGAGCACCTCGTCGCGCTGGGGCACCGTGAGCTGATCCTGATCTCGCAGCCCGAGCACGTGGTGGAACGCGGCGGCGCCTACGTCTGGCGCCTGCAGAACGCCGCCGTCGAGGCGGCGGCCTTCGCGGGGATCGAGATCCACACCTACTTCGGGGCGGCGAGCCAGCCGGAGATCGGTCGGCAGCTCGAGACGATCCTCGACTCCCACCCCACCGCCACGGGGCTGCTCCTCAACAACGAGGCTGTGGCCGCCGCCCTGCCCTCCACGCTCCACGCGCGCCACCTCGAGGCGCCGCGCGACTACTCGGTGATCGGGCGGTACTCGAGCGAGTTCGCGCGCACCTTCTCGCTCCCGTTCTCCCACGTGGAGAGCGCGCCCGACCTGCTCGGGCGGATGGCGGTGCGCCAGCTGGTCCGCCGGATCGAGGGGCGGACCCGACCGGGCGAACCCCACGTCGTCCGGTTCGTCGCACCCGATCTCGTCGACCTCGGCAGCACGGGCCCCCCGCCACCGTCGCTCATCGCACCGTCGTCGCCGGAGGGCCTCGACATCCCCTGACCCTCCGACCCGATCGACCACTCCCGACCGTGCCGTCACCCGGCCCCGTCGGCGGTATCCGACACCCACATCGTCACTCAGGCCCGCGCACCCTCGCGGGTCTCCCACCCACACCTGCATCCAGCAGCCCCCATCCGACACACGTCGGCACTGTTCGAGGAGGAACACATGAGGCACCTGAACACCCACCGGCACGGCCGCACCGCCGCGGCCGCGGTCGCGTGCGCGGCACTCGTCGTCGTCGCCGCCTGCTCCGGCGGAGGGGACGACGCCGACCCGACGAGCGGCGGCGGGTCGAGCGACAGCTACACCTGGTGGGACCCCTACCCCCAGCACGAGGCGGGGTCGGACTGGGACCAGCGCGTCCAGGCGTGCGGCACCGAGGCCGGCGTCACCATCAACCGCACGGCCTACGACACCACGGCCCTCACGAACCAGGCCCTGCTGTCGGCGCAGGAGGGCACCTCACCCGACGTCATCCTCATCGACAACCCGGCGGTCTCCACGCTGGCCGAGACCGGGATGCTCACCACGGTGGACGAGTTCGGGCTCGACACGGGTGACATCGACCCGAACCTCCTCGCGGCCGGAGAGCTCGACGGCGAGGCGTACGGCATCCCGATCGGCGCCAACACGCTCGCCCTGTACTACAACGCCGACATCCTCTCCGCCGCGGGTGTCGACCCGGCGTCGATCACCGACTGGGCGTCCCTCACGAGCGCGCTCGAGCAGGTCGACGCCGCCGGCTCGCGTGGCATCACGTTCGCCGGTATCGGCACCGAGGAGGGCTCCTTCCAGTTCCTGCCCTGGTTCTGGGGAGCCGGCGCCGACCTGAAGCAGCTCGACTCGCCCGAGGCCGTCGAGGCGCTCCAGCTCTGGGTCGACTGGATCGACGCCGGGTACGCACCCCAGTCCGTCATCAACAACTCCCAGAACACCGTCTGGGAGGAGTTCCTCACGGGCGAGTTCGCCTTCGCCGAGAACGGCACGTGGCAGGTCAACAGCGCCGCTGAGGCCGGCTTCGAGACCGGGGTGATCGCTCTCCCGGCGCGCGACGGCGGCAACGCCCCCGCGCCGACCGGCGGCGAGTTCATCGTCGCTCCCGTCCAGGACGACGAGGCGCGCTACGACGTCACGCGCCAGATCGTCGAGTGCATGACCACCCCCGAGGGCTTCGTCGAGACGGCGACCACGTTCGCCTACTACGTCCCGCCCACCGAGGAGGGCCAGGACCAGCTCCTCGCCGAGCTCCCCGAGCTGGACACCTGGGTCGACGCCGTCCGCACCGCCCAGGGGCGCACGAGCGACGGGCTGGGCGTGGAGTACCCGGAGATCTCCGAGCAGCTGTGGACCGCCGTCCAGAGCGCGATCTCCGGGGCGTCGACCCCGCAGGAGGCCCTCGAGGCCGCCCAGGCCGCAGCGCCCGCCGTCGACTGATCAGCGACCAGGTCCGGTGCCGCCCGCTCGTTCGGGCGGCACCGGCCCGGGGTCGAGATGGAGGGATCATGACCACCACCACCACCAGAGCCGCCGAGAGCGCGTTGTCGCCGGTGCGCGCCGCTGCACCACGGCCCGTCCCCCGGCGCCGGCGTGTCAGCGCCACGCAGTGGACGGCGCTCGGTTTCGCTGCGCCGCTCCTCGCCTACCTGGGCTTCTTCTACGCCTACCCGCTGTGGCGCAACATCGATCTCAGCGTGCACGACTACAACGTGCGGGCCTTCGTGCAGGGCGACGCCGACTTCGTCGGGTTCGCGAACTACGCGGACGTCTTCGCCTCACCCATCTTCGTCACCGCGCTGACGAACACCGTGATCTTCACGGTCGTGTCGATCGCCGTGCAGTACACGGTCGGACTGGCCCTGGCCGTGTTCTTCCGGGGCAGCTTCCGCCTCTCGAACACGCTGCGAGCGATGTTCCTCGTGCCGTGGCTGCTGCCCCTCATCGTCTCGGCGTCGACCTGGTCGTGGATGATGAACAGCGACAACGGCCTGATCAACTCGCTGCTGCGCGCGCTCGGCGGTGACGGGATCAACTGGCTGACCTCGCCCGACCACGCCCTCACGGCCGTCATCATCGCCAACATCTGGCTCGGGATCCCGTTCAACCTCGTCATCCTCTACGCCGGTCTCCAGAACATCCCCGGCGACATCTACGAGGCGGCCTCGCTGGACGGCGCCGGACCGGCTCGCACGTTCCGTGAGATCACGCTCCCGCTGCTGCGCCCGGTCTCGGCCATCACGCTTCTCCTCGGTCTGATCTACACGCTCAAGGTCGTCGACGTCATCTGGATCATGACGACCGGCGGGCCGGCGAACTCCTCGGTGACGCTCGCCGTCTGGTCCTACCGCGAGGCGTTCGGGACGGGACGCCCCGACTTCTCCCCGCGGCCGCCGTCGGCAACCTGCTGATCGTCATTGCCCTCGTCTTCGGCTTCCTGCACCTGCGGTTCCAGCGACGTCAGGAGGAGTCATGACCGCCACCCGCCGCTGGTGGAAGACCGCGCTCGGCGTCGTCTTCACCGCCCTGATGCTGTTCCCCGTCTACTGGATGGTGAACGTCTCCCTGACGCAGACCAGCGACCTGCGCCGCAACCCCCGCACCTGTTCCCGGTGAACCTGACGCTGGACGGCTACGAGGCGGTGCTCAGGCAGCAGCTGCCCGCGCTCGGGACGTCGCTGCTCATCGGCTTCGGCTGCGTGGCGCTGACGGTGCTCATCGCGGCACCGGCCGGGTACTCCCTCGGACTGCTGCGGTTGCGCGGCCGCACCACGTTGACGTTCCTGCTGCTCGTGGCGCAGATGATCCCCGCCGTCGTGATGGCCATGGGGTTCTACGCGATCTACGTGCGGCTCGGGCTCCTCAACACGATCCCCGGCCTGATCGTGGCGAACTCCACCATCGCCGTGCCGTTCGCCGTCCTCCTCTACACCGCGTTCATGGCCGGCCTGCCGCGCGAGATGCTCCAGGCCGCCAGGGTCGACGGCGCGGGTGCGTGGCGGACGTTCACGGCCATCGTGCTGCCCCTGAGCCGGAACTCCACGATCACCGTGGCGCTCTTCGCGTTCCTGTGGGCGTGGTCGGACTTCATCTTCGCCTCCACCCTGAACCGCAACGGCGACCTCATCCCGATCACGCTCGGGATCTTCAACTACATCGGCAACAACACGACCCAGTGGAACGCGATCATGGCGACCGCCGTGGTGGCCTCCGTTCCCGCCGCCGTCCTCCTGATCCTCGCGCAGCGCTACGTCGCCGCCGGGGTCACGGCCGGCGCCGTCAAGGATTGAGACCCCTCTTCATGACCACCACCACCGCCACGTCCGTCGCGCCCGGGACCGGGGCCTCGGCCCGTCCCGTCCAGCCCCCGGGACCTCGCCGCGGCCTCGGGGTCGGCGAGTACACCCTCGCCGACGGATTCTGGGGCCGGCGCCAGCAGGTCAACGCGGCCGCCTCGATCCAGCACTGCCACGCGTGGATGGAGCGGCTGGGCTGGATCGCGAACTTCGACTCCGTCGCGCGGGGCACGACGGCGGACCGAGCGGCCCGCGGCTGGCAGTTCGCCGACTCCGAGATCTACAAGCTGCTCGAGGCGATCGCCTGGCAGCTAGGGCACGCCCCGACCCCCGAGCTCGAGGACCTCTACGACGACCTCGTCACGCGTGTCGTCGCCGCCCAGGACGACGACGGCTACCTCAACACCCGCTTCGGCCACGCCGGCCAGCGGCCGCGCTACGGCGACCTCGAGGAGGGCCACGAGCTCTACTGCACCGGCCACCTCCTGCAGGCCGCCGTCGCCCGGGTGCGCACACGCGGTGAGGACGCGCTCGTGACGGCCGCGAGGAGGGCCGCCGACCAGGTCTGCGCGGAGTTCGGACCGTCGGGTCGGGCAGGACTGTGCGGTCACCCCGAGATCGAGACCGCGCTGGCGGAGCTCGGACGGGCGCTCGACGAGCCGCGCTACCTCGAGCAGGCCGCGCTGTTCGTCGAACGCCGCGGTCACGGGACGCTGCGACCGATCCCGCTGCTGAGCTCGGCCTACTTCCAGGACGACGTCCCGCTCCGGGAGGCGCACACGTGGTCCGGGCACGCGGTCCGGGCGCTCTACCTCGCCGCCGGTGCCGTCGACGTCGCGTCCGAGCGGGGTGACACCGAGCTCCTGGACGCCGTCGCGCGCCAGTGGGACGCCGTCGTCGCCCGACGCACGTACCTGACCGGTGGGATGGGCTCCCGCCACCAGGACGAGGGGTTCGGCGAGGACTTCGAGCTCCCGGCCGACCGTGCGTACTGCGAGACGTGCGCCGGTGTGGGCGCCGTCATGGTCTCGTGGCGCCTCTACCTGCAGACCGGGGACGTGAAGTACGCCGACCTCGTCGAGCGCGTCCTCTTCAACGTCGTCGCCGTCTCGCCGCGGGCCGACGGGCGGGCCTTCTTCTACTCCAACCCGCTCCACCAGCGCTCGGCCGGTTCGGACGTCGAGGCCGACGCCGAGAACCCGCGCGCCGAGGGAGGGGTGCGCGCACCGTGGTTCGACGTGTCGTGCTGCCCGACCAACGTCGCGCGCACGCTCGCCTCGTGGCAGAGCTACGCCGTCGCCGTCGAGCCAGGGGGCGTCACGCTCCTGCAGTACGCCGCGGGCGAGGTCGACGTCGAGCTCGAGCAGGGGCGCCTGCGGCTGCAGGTCGACACGAGCTACCCGGACGACTCCACCGTCACCGTCACGGTGCTCGAGACACCGCCCGCCGCGGGTGCGCTGCGGGTCCGGGTGCCGCGGTGGAGCGACACCGCGACGCTCGGCCGGCCCGGCGCCTCGCCGCATCCGGTCGAGCCCGGGATCGCCGTCGCGCTCCCGACGATGGGAGCGGGCGACACGGTGACCCTCACGCTCCCGCTGACGCCTCGCCTGACCTGGCCGGACCCCCGGATCGACGCGGTACGCGGCACCGTCGCGGTGGAGGTGGGTCCCCTCGTGCACTGCCTTGAGTCCCTGGAGCTGCCGACGGACCTGGCTCTCGACGACGTCCAGGTCGACGCCACGGCCGGCCCGCGCAGCGCCGTCGACGGCCACGGGGTCGAGGTCCGTCTCCTCGGCCCCGCGCATGGCGGCCCGTCCGACTCCGCTCACCCGATGCCCTACCTGCCGACGCCTCCGCCGCCGGTCACGGACGACGCCGAGCGCGCCGACTGGGTCCGCCTCACCCCCTACCACCGGTGGGCCGAACGGGGGCCGACCGCGATGCGCGTCTTCCTCCCCGTCCGGCCGACCACCTGACCCGCCCAGGACACGGCGGATCGCCCACGAGGAAGGAGCACGACCCGCCGCCGACGAGGTGGCTGCTCGAACAAGGACGTCCGAGCGCACGCACACGCGTGTGTCGACCGAAAGGCCAGAAACCATGACCGGATCACGCCCCAGGCGTGGCGCCCGCACCACCTCGTTCACCCTCGCCTCGGCCCTCGCGCTGACCGGGGTGGCCGGGATGGCGGGGATCGCCCACGCGGCACCCGACCAGGACGCACCACCCCAGGCACACCTGCACTACTCGATGGACGACATCGAGGGAACCACCGTCCCCGACAGCTCCGGCAACGAGCTCGACGGCACGATCTCCGGCTCGACGTCGGTCGTCGACTCCGACGAGGGCCGGGCCCTCCGGCTCCCCGGAGGGGCTGACGGCGGTTACGTCACCCTGCCGCGCGGCGCGCTCGAGGGCGCCACCGACCTGACCGTCTCCACCCGCGTCAGCTGGGACGGCGACGGTGGGAGCTGGCAGTGGATCTACGGGCTCGGCAGTGACAACACGCGCTACCTGTTCAGCACCCCCTCCTCCGGCAGCGGCCAGCTCCGGACCGCCGTGACGGCGAACGGTGGCGGCGGCGAGTCTCAGGTGACGGGGTCGGCGGCGCTCCCGCGCGAGCGCTGGGTGACGCTCACGACGACGCTCGACACCACGGCCGACGAGGTCGTCACCTACCTCGACGGCGTGGAGGTCTCGGCCCGCAGCACGCAGATCAGTGCCGCCGAGCTCCTGACCCAGGCGGCCACGGGCGCCGGGTACCTCGGCCGCTCCTTCTACTCCGACCCGCGTTTCAAGGGAGCGCTCGACGACGTCGCGATCTACCACGAGGCGCTCGACGCCGAGCAGGTCGCCGCGCTCGTCGACGGCGAGCTGCCCTCGCTCGTCGGCCTGACCGAGACGACCGCCGAGGTCCGCACCACCATCGGCACCCAGCCGACCCTGCCTTCACACCTGACCGGTCGGTTCAGCGACGGGTACGACCGCGACGTCCGGGTCACATGGGACGCCGTCGACCCCGCGCAGCTGGCGACCTCGGGCACGTTCACGGTCGACGGCGACGCGTCCGGCACGCCCGTGACCGCCGAGGTCACCGTGCACCGCGGTGAGCTCAAGGTCGACCTCGGCACCGACACCGGGGAGTTCCTCGGCGGCGCCTCGGGCCTGCTCTACGGCCTGTACGCCGATGGCATGCCGACGGACAACCTCATCGAGGGCATGGGCGTGCGCAGCATCGCCACCAAGGCCCAGGACGGCGCGCAGCACCCCGGCTCCGACGGTCTCGAGGTGCTCGAGCAGCTGTCGCAGAGCACCGGCGGCGACGTCTACATGCGCATCGTCGACTACTACCGGGGCTTCCCGTACGAGTGGCCGGGCGACACCCCCGAGGAGCGCTACGCCGACTTCAAGGTGACGCTCGAGGAGCAGCTCGACCTCATCGCCACCGTGCCGGCCGAGCAGCTCGAGGACCTGGTCATCGAGCCGTTCAACGAGCCCGAGGGGAACACGCACGGCACCGGTCGCTGGAGCTACGACGGCACGAGCTGGCTGGACGACCCCACGGACTACTTCCGGCACTGGGACGAGACCTACCGCACGATCAAGGCGCGCTTCCCGGACATGCGTATCGCCGGACCGGGCACCAGCATCCTGTTCAACCAGGTCGAGGGCTTCCTCGAGCACACGGTGGCCTCGGACACAGTGCCCGACATCATCACGTGGCACGAGCTGTCCGACCCGCAGACGATCCGCGGCTCGGTCGAACGCTTCCGCGGCTGGGAGGCCGGGGTCTTCGAGGGCACCGCGTGGGAGGGTACGGAGCTGCCCATCAACATCAACGAGTACGCGTTCAATTACCACACCTCCGTCCCCGGTCAGATGATCCAGTGGATCTCCGCGATCGAGGACACGAAGGTCGACGCGATGATCGCGTTCTGGAACCTGAACGGGAACCTGTCCGACTCGGCCGTCCAGAGCAACCGCGGCAACGGGCAGTGGTGGCTGTACAACGCCTACTCCCAGATGAGCGGGCACACCGTCGAGGTGACGCCGCCGTCGCCCGGTGAGAACTACTCGCTGCAGGGTCTGGCGACGATGGACCCGGACAACGCCCGGGCGAAGGTCATCATGGGCGGTGCGGACGGCGCGGCCCCGGTCGACGTCGTCAACATCCCGGCTGACGTGTTCGGGTCCCAGGTGCGCGCGACCGTGCGAGAGATCCCGTGGACGGGCCAGCTGGGCGACTCCGCCCAGCCGCGGCACCTCGCGGAGTTCACCGCCGACGTCACCGACGGCGCGGTCACGCTCGACTTCGGGGGTGCTCAGCTCCCGGAGCTGACCGAGTCCTCCGCCTACGAGGTCGTCCTGACCCCGGCCGGCGTCGGGGGAGCACCGCCGCCGATCCGCTGGAGTGGGAGGCGAGCTACGAGGCCGAGGAGGCGCGCGGCACCGGCGCGGGCTACAGCGTCAACGGCCCCGAGGGCAGCGAGACGAACGTCGCGGGGTTCTTCACCTCGGGCGGCTTCAACGTCGGCGGGCTGCGGACCGGGTCCGACGTCACGCTCGACTTCGACGTGGAGGTGCCGGCCGACGGCACCTACGACCTGTCGGTCTTCTCCAGCACGCTCAACACCTTCGCCCGGGTGACGGAGCAGGGTCCGACGAACATCTTCGTGAGCGTCGACGGCGCGCAGGAGCAGGAGATCCACCTGCCCCTGGGCTACAAGTGGGTGGTGTGGGACTCCACGTCCACCACGGTCGACCTGACCGCCGGGACGCACACGATCCGGCTGGCCGCCCGCAGCCTGGACGGGCAGCGGGGCACCGTGGGTGATGCGATCGTCGACCGCATCACGCTTGGGCTCGCCTCCGAGAACGCCGACAGCGCCGTGTACGAGGCCGAGCACGCCTCGCTCGACGGGGCCCGGGCGCAGTACACCGTGCCCGCCGGCGCCTCCGCCGGTGACGTCTCGGGTGCCGGCACCGTGCGCCTGGGCGCCGACGACTCGGCGACGTTCTGGGTCTACGGCGAGCAGAACGCCGAGGCGACGCTCACCGCGCAGCTGCACGGCCCCGGCCAGGGGCAGCTCTGGGTCAACGGCCGCGAGGTCCTCGACCTGGCCGACGCCCAGGAGGTCGCCGCGCACCTCGACGGTGGCGTGAACAAGATCGTCGTGACGGGTACCGGCTCGGGGCTCGTGCTCGACCGGCTCGTGGTCTCGCCCGGCCGCGACGCGCTCCCCGTCACGCAGTACCAGGCCGAGGACGCGCGCCTCGGGGGAGTGCCGCCGTCGTCGACCTGTCGCTGGCCGACGGCGGGAAGGCCGTCAGCGGCATCGGCGGCGAGCAGGGCAACGACAACACCCTGACGTTCGACGTCGAGGCGACGCAGGACGGCGCCCACGCGGTGGTGTTCCGCTTCTCCAACCCCGAGCAGGTGCCCGCCTCGCACTACAACCCCAACCCCATGGGGCGGCACGCCGACATCCGGGTGAACGGCGGCGACGTCCAGCGCGAGATGTTCGTGCCGACGTTCCACGAGAACAACTTCTGGGAGCGCACCGTCGTCCTCGACCTGACCGAGGGCGCGAACACCATCGCGATCTCGGCCCAGGAGCTCCCGAACTGGGACGGGGAGACCTTCGCCTCCGACACCTGGCCGCTGGGGTTCAACCTGCGGGCGGTCGAGGCGCCGATCGTCGACCGGATCTCGGTCTCGCCCGTGCGGGCGGACGCACCGGTCGACCCCGAGCCGCAGCCGCGCACGTTCGTGGACGTCCCCGCGGGGACGCAGTTCGAGCGTGAGATCACCTGGCTGGCCGAGAACGAGATCTCCACCGGGTGGGACCGGGGTGACGGGACGTTCGAGTTCCGGCCCGTGACCCCGATCGCCCGTGATGCGATGGCGGCATTCCTGTTCCGTCTCGCCGGCGACGACGACTACACGGCCCCCACCGTGTCGCCGTTCTCAGACGTGGACACCAACAACCAGTTCTACGACGAGATCGCCTGGCTCTACGACGAGGGGATCTCCACCGGATGGGACAACGGCGACGGGACGGTCTCGTTCCGTCCGCTCGAGCCCATCGGACGTGACGCGATGGCGGCGTTCCTCTACCGGATGGCGGACTCGCCGGCGTTCACCGCGCCGTCGACCTCGCCCTTCACCGACGTGACGCCGTCGACGCAGTTCTACGACGAGATCACGTGGCTCGTGGCGGAGGGGATCGCCACCGGGTGGCTCGGCAACGACGGGACGGCGATCTACCGCCCCGTGAATCCGATCAACCGTGACGCGATGGCGGCGTTCCTGTACCGCTACGTCGAGGCCGGGTTCGCGGCGGTCGGCTGACCGGCTGCGGCCCGCCCCGTGACGACGCCGCCTCTGATCCGGAACCCCGGGTCAGGGGCGGCGTCGTCACCTCAGATGAGTGCGTCCCCCTCGTCCCGCCACGAGTGCTCCGGCCGCCACCCCAGGACGCGCTCGGCGGCCGAGATGTCGAACAGCGACTGCGTCCCGCGCACCTCGCGGCGCAGCTCGACGCCGGGGAACTCCTCCGCCAGCAGCTCGGCCGAGTCGCGGCGCATGCACGTGTCGGCCGCCGCGATGATCACGTTGGGCGCGCTGCCCGCGCCTCCCAGCGACTCCTCGGACGCGACGAGGCCCGCCCTGCACGCGGTGGCGGCGTCGCGCGCGTCGATGTAGCTCCACAGGTTCCAGCGGCGGGCGGCCGGGTCGTCCCACGCCGGCGGGAAGAGGTCGCGGTAGTCCTGGATCGTCATGACGTTGGAGAACCGCAGGCCCACGTGGCTCACCCCGGTCCAGCGCGCGTACGTGGCTGCCATCTGCTCGGTCACGACCTTGGACAGCGCGTACGTGCTCTCCGGCCGCGGGAAGTGCGCCTCGTCGATCGGCGCGTACCAGGGCGGGGTGTCCAGCGGCAGACCGAGCGTGGTCTCGCTGGACGCCCACACCACGCGGCGCAGCCCGAGGGTGCGGGCCGCCGAGAAGACGGCCTGGTTCATCGCGACGTTGGTCGTGAACGTGACGCCCTCGGGCCGCAGCCCCGGCGCGGGGATGTTCGCGAGGTGGACGACGCCGTCGCACCCCTCGAGCGCGTCGACCACCTGGCCGAGGTCGGTCAGGTCGACGGCGAGCGCGGCCACCGAGGCCTCGCGCACCGCGGGCGGTGCGGGCGCGACGTCGAGCGCGACGACGTCGTACCCCGCCTCCGCGAGGTCCGCGACGGTGTAGCCGCCGAGCTTGCCGGAGGAGCCGGTGACCGCGATGCGGCCCGCGGTGAGGGGAGACGCCAGTGTCATGGGATCAGCGTATGTGAACGCTCACCACGGTTGGTGGCACACGGCGCTGGTCGTCAGGGCACCTCGACCCCGACGTCGCCCTCGTACCCGGGCACGAGCGTGGCGGCCGCGCGCCGCGCCGTCTACCCGGTCGTCTCGACGGCGACGCCGCCCGCCCTGGTCGTCACGATGCGGCACTCGTGGCCGTCGACCCAGACGCGACCGCTGCCGATCGCGGAGACGCACTCGGTGCGGTCGTCGTGCCAGACGGTGATCCCCATCGCCGTGAACCGGGTGTTCTGGCCGGTGACGGGTCGGTCGTGGGCGCATCGGGCGGAGGCGCGGCAGTCGTCGCAGACCTCCCGCGGGCGGTCGGCCGTGCCCGCCCCGGGCAGGCCGCACATCGGGCAGGGGCGAGGGGTCGGGGAGTCCCCGTGCTCTCGCGGCATCGAGCAGCTCTCGCTCAGCCCTTGGGACGCTTGGTGGTGAACAGCGCCCAGGCGATGAGCACGGCCTGGAACGGGAGGCGGGCGAGGCGCTTGGCGTCGGTGTCGAGGCCGAACCCGTCCTTCGCCTCGAGGAACTGCGCGACGTTGCCGGGGAAGATCACGACGAAGAACAGCGCGAGCAGCTTGCCGACGCGGCTGCGGGCCGGCTGCTTCCACACCGTGAGCATCAGGCTGCCGAGCGCGATCTCGGCCACCCCGGAGACGAGCACGACGGCGTCGGGATCCGCCGGGAACCAGTCCGGCACCTGGGCCTGGAACTCCTCGCGCGCGACGGTGAGGTGCGCCGTGCCGGCGCCGACCATCGCCGCGCCCATCGCGATCTGGCCGAGCGCGCGGACCGTGCGGCTGAGCCTGCTCCGCTTCGGCGCCTCGGGGGCGAGCGGGGCGCTGGGACGACGGGTGACGGCGCGGCGGGAGGTGCGCGACATGGGTGCTCCTGGTGGCTCGGCGGGAGCGTTCACCGTACGACGGCGCGGGGTGGGGCGGCCAGGGTGGTGCGGTCTAGAGGCGGCGCGCGAAGACCTCGAAGCGCTCGGCTAGGAGGTCACGGTCCGGATGGCTCGCAGCCTGCCTCGGGAGTCGCAGAGTGATGCCCTCCATGGCCTGAATGCCGTGCTTCAGCATGGGGCCGTCGACCTCCTCGAGCACAGCGGTAGAAATCCGGACACGATAGTCCGGCGTCACTCCGAGCATGCCTTGGTCGAAGGCAGCGTGATGGATCTTGCACATCGACAGACCGTTGGTCACCGTAGGCAGGCTCCGCGGGTCGCTATCAGCCAAGATGTGAGCAGCATCGAGGAGCGCGGGGTGACGGAGCGAGCAGACCGTGCACCTGGTGTCGTATGCGACGAGCACCCGGGTGCGGAAGGCTGGCTGGTGCAGGCGCTGCTTCGCGAGCCGCAACGCGTAGCGCTTCTGGTCGGCTGACATCGCGGCCCCGCGAGGCAGAAACCGGAACGCCTCGTCCAGGGCGATGATGAAGCAGCTGTTCTCGGGCTCGTCATCGACGACGTAGACAGGGGCGACCGGTGTAAGGACGTTGGGCATCTCCTTCCGGAAGAGGATCAAAGGCATCCCCGTCTCGAGCGCGTTGCGGAGCTTCCGGTTGTCCCCGGACCAGGGGTCGCCCTTGCGATACGAGTAGTGGAGCAGCCCGTCCTCCGGGGACTCGACGTCGTCGTACGGCCCGCCTGCCGCGCTCACAATGGAGAGGGTGGACGAAAACTCCGCCGGGTTCCGAATACCGCGGGAGTAGTCGATCACAGGCATCCGGCTGCCGTCGACACGCCAGTCGAGCAACTCAGCACGCGTCAGGAATCCACCGCTACCCTCCGCTCGCGCCATGACCTGCGCGATGATTTCGCTACGAATCCTCGCCTCGAGCACTGAGTCAACTGGCATGCAAGCAGCTCACCACATCTCTCCCCGATGCGCCTGCGGGAGGGAGGCCGGGAGCCACGGGACTCATCTCGAACGAGTACACCTGGCGACCGCAGGCGTTGCGGCGCACGACCATCTCGATGCCTCCCACGCCGCGCTGGTCGGGAGCGGCGGCGGCGATCCCGTTGCCGAGCACGATCATGCCGACGAACGTGCCTAGGGTCGGGAGTCCGCCGCGGAGAGCGTCCTGCAGCGGCTCTACGAGGTCGTAGACGCGCACGCAGCAGCTTCTCGATGGCCGTGGGCTCGTCCTCGGACAGTGAGGTCAGGCGGCGCAGCTCGCCGCGGATGGTCCGCGAGTGGGTGGTAGAGGTGGAGACGTCGCCGGTCCCGACCTCACCCTTGAAGCGGATCATCGCAGTGCCCTCGACGATGAGGCGCATGGCCGGGACAAAGTCGGTCCCGCCGCAGACGAGAGGACCGGTGAAAGCCCACTACTCGATGTGGTGGAAGTAGCCGGCCGGGGTCAGCACCTCAGACTCGTCGACGTCGAGGCACTGCACCAGATGCGCCTCGCGAAGTGGCCGATGCGCGCCGTGGCTATCCCGGCGATCGAGATGGTGGCGATGATCTCATCGGTCATGTTTGGGTCGCTCATGCGCAAGACGCCGCCCTCAGCACGGATTTCGGCGGGTACGCGCTCCATCGCCATGACAGCGACGGCGCCCGCGTCCCCGAGGATCCCCGCCCGCTCGGCCGTGAAGACGGACATATTTACAATACCCGTGAGTATGTCGGCCACGCCGCGCCCTTGAGGTGCCGACCTTGCTGGGCTCTGCTCGCGAACTCGGCGGCGCTGCGCAGAACTCGGGAGTACCCGCGAGTCAGTGAACCCGCTCCGTCATCGCAATCCCGCAGTCAGCATCGCAGGTCGCCTGACGTCGCCTCGCTACCGTCCGACGACTACCGCGCACGGGGTTGCACTGATATATTTGGTGCGTCGACTTCGACAGGAGAGAATTTTTCCCGAACGACGTCGAGCAAGTCGGCAAAAGGGGGCCGAGGTGGAACCAGTTCTGCGGCCAGCTTCCCCGTAAGGAAATTGCGGGCCCCATCCTCGCCGCTTGCAGCCCGCTCCACCTCCGCAGGAAACTTCGCGCACACTTCGGCTAGCGCCTCTTGGATGCCGCGGACCTTCGGAGAATTTTCAATCACTTGTTGAACAGCCATCTCCGTCGAGAGTGGCGATTTAAGCGTCAGCTCGAGCACCTCTGCGATCTGACGGCCGCGCAGCGAGTTAGCAAAGCCAATCGAGATCGCATCTGCCGCGGCGGCGGGAGCACGCTCTAAATATGCCCTATCTACGACCTTACTTAGGTCATTTAGTGCGACGTTAGATGCAAACTCTTTGGGCGCACCCTGAGCAACACTCTTTAGAACCACGCCGTCTAGCCCGGCACGGACCAGGCCAATGCAGACGCTCGGTGGGAGCCCAAGGTCGGACAGAACTTGCACTCTCGCCGTATCGTAATTTTTTCCACGACGCTCTTGAAACTTCAAGTACCAATCGGTCACAACCTGTGACATAACGAGAGAATTCCACGCCAGAACGTCGCCCAGCACGGACGGCCGGCGGTTCACCTTGGCAAGAGTAGGAGGCCCATGTCGAGGCGTCGATACCACCCAGGTCTGCCAACTTTTGCCTTCTTCCGACCGCACAATCGAATTCGAGAAGCGGTCACGAGACCGATAGACACCGACGACCGGGACGGCGCGTATCTCGCCGTTGCCGCTGACGCAGACGCCGGTTGTGCTGTCGGCCTTGAGCGCAAAAGACCCCGCCTCGCGTGAGGCCAGGTTGGCCTGCAGCGCCATCGGAATACTCCACGCGGCGAGGCGCTCGATAGCATCGGCGACTACGTTTACATGGCGCCCCGGGGGCGGTTCCTCCGAGCCATTTTCATAGCGCTCTCCTAGCCACCGATCGACATGCCTCTGCAGTGTGGCGTCTGCAACGATCGCTCCGAACTCATCCTCTGAAGCGTGACGCTCGACGTGAGCCACAAAGTCGACGCCACTCACGAAGCCCCCGAGTATCTCGGACTCGTCGGCGACAAGTAGTTGCGGACGCGCAGAAAGAAGTTCCTCGCGGAAAGCGAAGTAGCTGACAAATCCGAGAGCGCCGCGCGTTAGCTCCGAAATCATCAACAGGTCCTGGGAGGCTATCACTGCCGGGGAAACGCCTTGGGGGAGGTAGCCTGAACGTCCGAGATCCGCAGTCCGGGTAGAGACAGCACTCATGTCATCAGCTGTTGGGATTAAGACAAAGACACGATCTACAGCTTTTGCCAGGAGTCGAAAAGCTTGGCCGCGAACCCGAAGTTCGACTACACCTTCGTGAGCTAACGTGCGGAGAAGTCGCGTAGCTTGGAAGTAGGCCTCCGAAACCGTCTGATTAAGGTCCGAACGAGCCCCTTCGAGCGAACCGGACCTGGCAGCACGCGACACGAACCCGCCCTTCGCCTCCACCACGAAGAGCGTTCCACCAATAAGCACGGCCCCGTCGCTCTCACACTGCTCTCCATCCGTCGCTCGGTACATTCCTCCGCGCACTCCCCGAGCCCCGGGCTGGGCGATCAGGATCGACCATGCGACCTCCTCGGCGACCTCCCCTCGAGCCCGATAATACGCTTGGCCATGTTCCGCCGACCAGATGCGATTCACCAGTTCTGTGACATCTGTGTTTAATCGGTGAGGCCCGACCAACAACATTTGACGCCCATCGACCGCGATAGGTAAGTAGACGGCTCGGTCAGGGTCGACGGACTCGGGCGCCTTGTCAACATCAAAACAGATTCTATCGAGCCAATAGTTGCGCCCCGGAACATCTGATCGGGGCTCAGATAACTTGTCCCGGTCGACCCAGAGATGGTCAATAAGCGGCCCGAGCATCTCCAGTAACGAAGTGGAATCAGCTAATCGACGACCTCCGTCCAGAATCCCAGCGTCAAGAAGGCATAAGCGAAGCGCCACGTTCGAGTCCGCTAAGCTATGGAGTTCCCGAAATGCCGGCGACCATTCTGCGAGGAATTCCTGCGCGAGCCTCGTCAGACCAGTTAATTCGGGCGCCTCGACTCCCGCGTGAAGTAACCTCTTCCGAAGCAAGTTCATAACTCGCTGATCGAACGCTCCGTAGAATCTACCCCGAAGGAATGAAGCGGCATGGGCGAAATAAGATTCGACACCTTCGCCCATGTCGTCATCCCGGCCGCGGAGACTCTGCAAGATCGTGATTCTGCGTGCGAGCTGAAGTGCGTGGATCGACGCCTTGATATCGGCCGCACTTACGTCACGATCACTCGCGCTTAACGGACCCGCCGCGAGCAACTCGATCTCAGTGGCGTAGGCGTTGGGTGCGGGCGACAGCTGACGGCGACGATAGACCGATTGCCCGAGCAAAAGAGGGACGCCGAGAAGTGGTCGCGCCGGGATGCGTTCGATCACCGCTCGGAGGTCCCTCTGCGCCAGGTCGAGCATCTCATCGCATTGGCGATTGAAGTCGCGCCGATCATCTGGGGTCGAAACCCGTTCCGTGACTTTTCGGGCGTACTCGTTGGAAAGAGTGGCGACGATTGAGTCACGGCGCTCGGACGCCACGGAACCCTGAAGCCCCGAAAGGACGCGCATAGTATCGGCGTGTAAGCGCAAGTCCTCATCTGGAACGACCATCGAGCCCCGTCACATACCGTCGCGAAACCGCTTGGGTCGGCCCGAAAGCAACTGCGCCCGTACGCTCAGGTTTCCCGAGTTTGGATTGAAATGCTTGGCAGCGAACACCATCTGCCAGTCGGGCCCCCGACGATCACGTGAGGCACCAAACTATGCCAGTGCTTATCGCCGAGTATCTTAACGCGCCACATTTAGCAGCATGACTGGTACAGCGGAGACGGTGGGATTTGAACCCACGGACGGGTTGCCCCGTCACGGCCTTAGCAGGGCCGCGCACTAGACCTGACTATGCGACGTCTCCAAGACCTCTCGCCTCCGCACCCGCCCACGAGGGGTCGCTGCACCGAGGCCGATCGGCTCGAAGCAGGCTACCTGCCCGCGGCCCGGGAACCAAAACACGTCCACGCCCGCGCCGCACCGCCGCCCGCGAACCCGACCGGCGCCCCGCACCACCCACGCTCCCAGCCAACGTCCGGCCTCCCCCCAGGCTCGCACCAGCACCCCCGGCTTCCATGGGTCTCCTCACCCTCAGGAGCCCTCATGTCACTCAGCCCCACCCTCACCCTGCTGGCCGCCGATCTGGCCGCCGTCCTCGTCCTGGTGCTCGGCCTCTACCACCCGCGCCACCACCGCCGCGACCTCGTCGTCGCCTACCTCGGCATCAACATCGGCGTATTCACCGTCTCGGCCACGCTGGCGAGCTCCGCCGTCGGCGCCGGCCTCGGGCTCGGACTCCTCGGCGTCCTCTCGATCATCCGCCTCCGCTCCGACGAGCTGAGCCAACGCGAGGTCGCCTACTACTTCGCGTCCCTCGCGATCGGCCTTCTCGGCGGCCTCGCCCCCAGCCCCGTCTGGCTCGCCGCCGCGGGGATGGCGCTCGTCGTCGGCGTCATGTACCTCGCCGACCACCCCCGCCTCCTGCCCACCTCCCGCAGCCAGACGATCGTGCTCGACCGCGCGATCCCCGACGAGTCCGAGCTCCGCCTCCACCTCGCCGCCCTCCTGCACGCCGACGTCCGCGCCGTCACCGTCCAGCGCCTCGACCTCGTCAACGACTCCACCTGGGTCGAGGTCCGCTACCGCCTCCGCCCCGGCGCCCCCGCCGCGCCCGACGGACCGAACCTCACCTCCGCCGTCGCCCCGCTCGCGCGCACCACCGTCCACTCCCCTGCCACCCCCGCGACCCCGGCCGCGCCCACCGCGCTCGACGCCCTGCACGCCGCCGACACCCGCCACCCCGCCCGAGGAATGACCGTCCCGTGACCGCGCCCACCACCGCCACCCCGATCACGCTGGCCGAGCTGGTCGCGAGCGCCGCGCTCCTGACCCGCACCGACCGCAAGTACCTGCTCCCGACGGCGCAGCTCGCCGTCGTCGCCCACGCCGACCCCGACCTTCGCGTCCTGACGATCGACGGCGCGACCGCCCACGCCTACCGCTCCACCTACCTCGACACGGCCGACCTCACCGCCTACCGCCTCGCCGCGCTCGGCCGCCCGGACCGCTTCAAGGTCCGACGCCGCACGTACGTCGGCCCCGATCTCACCTACCTCGAGGTCAAGACCGCCGCCGCGCGCGGCGCGACGGTCAAGGACCGGCTCGAGCTCGCCGTCGCGACCCCCGAGGAGGCGCGCCGCTTCGCCGCCGCCACCGTGCGGATGCGCACCGGCCACGAGATCGCCCCCTCACGCCCGTCCTCGAGGTCGCCTACGACCGCACCACCTTCTACCTGCCCGCCAGCGGCAGCCGCGTCACGGTCGATACCGCGCTCACCTGGCGCGACACCGCGACCGGACGCACCCTGACCCTGCCGGACCACGCCGTGCTCGAGACCAAGACGACCGGCCGCCCGTGCGAGCTCGACCGCCTGCTGTGGCGCTCCGGCCGCCGCCCCGTGCGGCTGTCGAAGTACGCGTGCGGCGTCGCGCTCACGGCCGAGACGCCCGACGGCGCAGCCCCCTCCCACCACCGCTGGCACCGCCTCGTGCGCGACCTGCGCGACCTCACCCTCACCCCCTCCCCCACCTCCTGAAGGAGACCACCGTGCGACCCTCGACCAACCCCCGCCGTCACCGTCCCGCCGCGCTGCGATCGCTGCGCGGCGCCGTCGCCACCACCCTCGCCGCCACGCTCGGCCTCGGCGTCCTCGCCGCGTGCGGGACAGCCTCCGCGTCCGGTGCGGACGGCGACGCCGCGTCGTCCTCCTCGACAGCGCCCGCCGAGCAGGGCGAGCAGGGCGGCCAGGCCGGCCCCGGCGGCACCACCGCGACCGGCTCCCCCGCCACGGCAGACGCCTCGCTCACCGGCGTCGACGCCGCGCTCGCCGCGAACCTGGCCTACGAGGAGGGCGACGCGTCCTACGACGCGGGCTCCGCCGTCGCGATCACGCTCGAGGGCGGGAGCGCGAGCGTGGACGGCGACGGCGTCACGGTCGACGGCGGCACCGTCACCATCACCGCGGCCGGGACCTACGTGGTGTCCGGGACGCTGACGGACGGGCAGATCGTCGTCGATACGACGGATGACGGGGTGGTGCGGCTCGTGCTCGACGGCGCGGACCTCACCTCCTCCACCACCGCCCCGCTTCAGGTGACCGACGCGGGCAGCATCGTCGTCGTGCTCGCGGACGGCTCGACCAACGCGCTCACCGACGCGGAGACGTACGTGGACGCCGACGCCGAGGACGCGCCGAACGCCGCGCTGTACTCGACGGCGGACCTCACGATCGCCGGGTCGGGCGCCCTCACCGTGACGGGGCGCAGCTACGACGGCATCACCTCCAAGGACGGGCTCGTGATCGCGGGCGGCGACATCACGGTCGACGCGGCCGACGACGGCGTGCGCGGCAAGGACTACCTCGTCGTGCTCGGGGGAGCCTCACGGTCACCTCGGGCGGCGACGGGATGAAGGCCGACGACGACGAGGACGCGACCGCCGGCTACATCGCGATCCTCGGCGGCACGGTGGCCGTGACCGCGGGCGACGACGGCGTGATCGCCCAGACCGACACGATCGTGGGCGACGGCGAGCTGACCGTCTCCGCCGTCGACGACGCGGTCAAGGGCGAGGCCTCGGTGGTGCTCGGCGGCGGGACGGTCACCGTCACGGCGTCCTACGAGGGCGTCGAGGCGGCGACGATCGCGCTCGTGGGCGCGGACGTGGACGTCACGGCGTCGGACGACGGCGTGAACGCCGCCTCCGACACCGCGACCGAGCGCTGGATCCTCATCTCCGCCGGATCGGTCGTGGTGAGCGCCGACGGCGACGGGCTGGACGCGAACGGCGCGCTGACGATGACCGGGGGCGACGTCGTCGTGAACGGCCCGACGAACGACGGCAACGGCGCGCTCGACGTCGACGGTGCGTTCGACGTCTCCGGCGGCACGCTGGCGGCGCTGGGGTCGGCGGGGATGGCGGTCTCGCCGTCGGCGGACTCGGCGCAGGGCTGGATCGCGGCGACCGTGGACGCGCCGGCGGGGTCGAGCGTGGTGGTGACGGACTCCTCCGGGGCGGAGGTGGCGACGCTGGCCGCTTCGAAGGCGACAGCGTCGGTCGTGTACTCCTCGGACGCGATCGTGACCGGCGAGACGTACACGGTGACGGTCGACGGCGGAGCATCCGTCGACGTGGTCGCCGGGGTGGCGGCGGCCGGCGGGATGGGTGGGCCGATGGGTGGCGGGGGCCAGATGGGCGAGCCGCCGGCCGGTGGGCCGATGGGTGGCGGCGAGATGGGCGAGCCGCCCGCCGGTGGCCCGATGGGCGGCGGGACGGGCGAGCCGCCGGCTGCCGGTGCGGGTGCCGGCGCGACCACCGACTCCTGAGTCCAACTCCGCCCCGTCCCCGTCCCGGACACCCACCCCCCACCCCGCCGAGAACGTCCTGGGCCGCGCGAACCGACCCGTGAACGCGGCCCAGGACGTTCTCGGCAGGTCGGGCGAGGTCGAGGACGTCACAGGCCGCGGTATCCGTGTGGATACCGCGGCCTCTGACGTTCTCGTGAGGGGTCGGGCGGATCAGCCGATGACGGGGCCGGCTCCCGTGGCCGCACCCGACGTCGCGACGGCGAACGGGTAGGTCCAGGAGCGGGTCTCGTCGCCGTCGACCAGCACGCGCCAGGCGTAGGCGGCGTCGGCGGGCAACGGCAGGCCCTGGGCGAAGTCGACGACCATGCGGGTGCGGCCGCGCAGGGCCTCGCGCGGGTAGGACAGGCCGGCGGTGCGCTGGGGGCGCTCGACGCTCGCGAGCTGGGCGATGCGCAGCGGCTGACCGCCGCCCGGCGAGACGAGGCCGCCCGCGCCGTCGACGAGCGCGACCTCGATCGGGAAGTCCTGGGGCAGGAGGTCGTAGGGGACCTCGATCTCGACGACGACGCTGAACCGCGTCGTGGACGCCTTGCCCGCCGTGTGGGTCAGGACCGAGATGCCGGAGCCGACGATCGTGGCCTTCCCGCCGGGCTCGGCCATCGCGAAGTCCGCGACCTGGATGGAGACGACGGCGTGCTCGGCGACGACACTCACGGGGGCCTCTTTCGGGGCGGGGATTCGGTGGTGCCACGGTACGGCACGGAGGGTTTCGCGCGCGTGTCCACAGATGTGCGGTGGGTCTGGTGGGTGCGCGGGTGGTGGCCTAGTCTCGGCCCAGATCTGGATCGTCAGGGGGCGGGGCCATGACCAGAGGTGGGCGCTACGTGCGCGGAGCGGCGGGGATCGCTGCGGTGGGGTTGATTGCGGGTGGGCTCGTCGCCTGCTCGCCGGACGATCCGCCGGAGCCGACGGGGAGCTCGACGGCGACGACGTCGGCGGAACCTAGCGAGACGGAGACCGAGACTCCGAGCCCGACGGCGAGCGAGAGCGAGACGCCGACGCTAACGCCCGAGGAGCAGAACATCGAGGCGGCGAAGGCGACCGTCGTCGAGTACTACGCGGCGCAGGCAGAGGTAGGGGCTGCCAACTTCGAGAACTGGGCCGCGACTCTCCTCCCCTACTGGGGGACGGTGGAACTCACCGACTACTGGGGGTCGGTCTTCGCCCAGGCAGAAACCGATCAGCTGCGCACCGAGGGGACCGCCAGCGTGGAGGACTTCCGAGCGACTCCCACTCCCGGAGTCGACGGGCGCCCCAGCGTGCAGGTCACCTACTGCGAGAACAACGAAGCCGTTCGCATCTACCTTCCGGACGGATCGGAGATCCCGAAGGCGGGACAGCCGCGCACGAGCTACAGCGCCGTGATCGAGCACCGTGAGAGCGGCAACTGGGTGTTCATCACGTTGGACCAGACGAAGGCTGACGGGTGCTGAGCACACAGCTCGCGTCGCTCCCCCGATCGATGGACCATCTTTTGCGCGCGGTCGCGCTCCTCGGGATCCTGGCCCTCGCCGTGATCGCAACTCCCGTGGCGGCACAGGCTGCCCCGACCGCTCCACTCCCGGCCATCGACTGCGAGGAGAAGAGGTTCCTCGGAGCCGCTGCGGGGTGCGACGGCTCCGTCACTCCCCCTCGACCCATCATCAACCCCGGAGAACCGGTGGAGGTCGGTCAGCCACCGGTCTCGTGCACATGGGCCGGGAGAACTATCCCCTGCACATCGTTCGCCGGATCGTGGAATGGGAAGTGCTACGCCCGGGTCGACCAGCCGCAACCGCCCCGCGAGGACCCGATCTGGGCCGGCCGTGAAGACGGGGTCGTCGTGACGTGCACCCCGTACCCGTGCACGATCCAGGTCGGGGACACGATCGCGGAGTGCGAGGGCACCGAATCCGTTTGGCAGGCCCAGCCACCCGTCGCGGCGCCGATCGACGAGGCCGCGCTCGCCCGCGCGGCATTGGCTCAGCTCAACCTCGCGCCGGTGACAGTCGGCATGGCCCCGCGCCCCAACCTCGCCGACCCGAACGTCCTCATCGGCGCCCCCGCCTACTTCTGGGCAGAAGGCGGACCACCCGCCATCGGACCCATCGGCACCACCGTCACCGAACAGGGCATCACCATCACGCTGAACGCCACCCTGGACGACGTCACGTACGACACCGGCGACGGCAGCACCCGCACCTGCACCCGCGACGAGGTCGCGACCGCGCCCATCAGCATGAGCCTCCAAGGTGACCCCGACTGCGGCCACCGCTGGACCACCCCCGGCACCTACACCCTCACCGCCACCAGCAACTGGACCATCACCTGGCAAGGCCCCACCCAGAACGGCACCTTCGACTACGACCTCGAGAACGCCATCGACGTCCCCGTCACCGACCGACCCACCAACCTCACCACCAACAAGGGCCCCTGAGCCGTGAGTGGCGTCTTACGCCGTCGCCCCGCCGCGGTTGTCCACAGATCCACCCGGCTCGACCCTGAGGTCGTTTGAGACGGTTTAGCGTTCAAGGACCACCCACCGTCTCGGAGGTCCCCATGGCCCGCACCCGCTCGAACCCTGCCGTTCTCGCCGTCGGCGTCGTCGCCGTCGGGCTCCTTCTCAGCTCATGTGCAGTAGACCCCGGCAGCGACACCCAGGAGCGGACCATCGAGCCGAGCGCCTCCGGCGCGGCAGAACCGTCCGACACGGCGACAGCGTTCGACGCACCGGAGGCGACCGCCCCCGCGCCGACCACGGAGTCGTCGGGGCAGCGCGAGAACCCGGCCGACGACCCCGACCTCGCCGCGAATCTCCTCACGAGTCTCGACACCGTCGAGACCGTCTCGACGCAGGAGGGCGAGACGACGCCCGACGGCGACTCGATCGAGCGGACCGCGGTGTGGGACTACACGCGCACCCCGGTTGCCGCTCGCGTGGAGTCCGCCACCAACGGCGCGACCGATCCTCTCGTCCTCGTGATGCTCGACGGCGTCACCTACATCTCCGCCGCCCCCGTCGCACCCGGGCGGTGGGTGACCTACGAGGGCGCCCCGCCCAACCTCGACGATCCGATCACCCGCGTGCGCGAGCTGCTGAGCGCCGGCCCTGAGTTCACCGACGTCGGCCGGTTCGAGAGCCGCGGGGTCGAGGTCACCGCTCTGAACGCGATCGTCACGATCCCGGACGCGGTCCCGAGCACGACCACGATGGAGGTCTACCTCGAGGACGACGGCGGGCTCCACGCCATTCACTACTCCAGCGGCCTGGCCAGCGGTCTGATCTACGTCGAGGACCCCGCCGACGTCCCCGCCATCGAGGCCCCGCCCGCGGGCCAGGTCCTCTCGGACCAGGAGGCGCGCGACCTGGGACTCGTGCCGTGACGCGGCCGCTCGTGGGAAAGTTACGCAGGCCTCAGCCTGCGGAACTTCCCCACGAGGACGGTTGGGCGGAGAGGAGGGGATTCGAACCCCTGGTTGCTTGCACAACAACGGTTTTCAAGACCGTCACATTCGGCCGCTCTGTCACCTCTCCCGGCCCGCGAACCACCGTGCCGGGCACGACAGCACCGCGGAGCCCTGTCCATTGTGCCAGCGTGCCGCGGCGCACGGCCCTGAGCGCCCCGCGCCCCGACCGGCCGCGCCCCGCGCGCCCGACTCAGGCTGCGCCGTCGCCCGCCGCCACCGGCTCGAGCACGAGCACCGGGATCTCGCGATCCGTCCCCGCCTGGTAGTCCGCGTACGTCGGGAACGCGGCCACCGACCGCTCCCACCACACGCGCTTCTCCTCGCCGGTCACCTCGCGCGAGACGTAGTCGCCCTTCGCGGTCCCGTCCTGCAGCTCGACGAGCGGCTCGGCGAGCATGTTGAAGTACCACTGCGGGTGCTGCGGCGCCCCGCCGAGCGACGCGACGACCGCGTACGCGCCATCGTGCTCGACCCGCATCAGGACCGTCTTGCGCAGCTTGCCCGATTTCGCCCCGAGCGTCGTCAGCAGGATCACCTTCATACCGCGCATCTCCGTGCCCTGCGTGCCGCCGGAGCTCTCGATCAGCTCGGCCTGCTCGCGGGCCCAGTCGGACGTGCTCGGCGCGTACTCACCGTGAAGAGGCATGCCCCGAGGCTACGCCTGCGGGTGTCTGAGGCGTGTCGGAGGTCGCTGATACGTTCGCGAGCATGGAGATCCAGCAGGTGCGCGACGGCGCGCTGCACCCCGCCACCGTCCCCACCCCCGCGCCGGGGCCGGGCGAGGTCCTGATCCACGTCGGCGCCGCGGGCGTGAACCGCGCCGACCTCATGCAGGTCGCCGGGCACTACCCGCCCCCGCCCGGCGCGCCCGCCTACCCCGGGCTCGAGGTCGCGGGCGTGATCGAGGCGGTCGGGGAGGGCGTCACGCGGTGGCACGACGGCGATCGCGTCGCCGCGCTCCTGGCCGGCGGCGGGTACGCCACGCACGTCGTCGCCCCGGCCGGCCAGCTCCTGGAGATCCCCCGGGGCCCGACGGCGCGCGGCTCACCGACGCGCAGGCGGCGGCGCTCCCCGAGGCGCTCGCCACGGTCTGGTCCAACCTCGTGGGCGTCGGCGACCGCCCCGTCGGGGCCCTGCGCGCAGGCGAGACCCTCCTCGTGCTCGGCGGCGCGGGCGGCGTCGGGTCCGTCGCGGTCCAGGTCGGCGCGGCGCTCGGCGCACGCGTCATCGCGACGGCGAGCACCGCCAAGGTGGACGTCGTGCGCGGGCTGGGCGCCGCCGTCGTCATCGACCACCGCGAGCGCGACGCCGCGGGCGTGACCGCGGACGTGCTCGAGGCGACGGGCGGGCGCGGCGTCGACGTCGTGCTCGACGTGCTGGGCGGCGGCGCGCTCGGCGAGAACCTCGCGCGCCTCGCGACCGGGGGCCGGCTCGTCGTCATCGCCACGCAGGACGGGCGGCGCGGCGAGCTCGACCTCCTCACGCTGATGCAGAAGCGCGCGAGCGTGCACGGCACCACGCTGCGCGCGCGCCCGGCGGCCGAGAAGGCCGCGGTGGTCGCCGACGTCGCCACGCACCTCCTCCCCCACGTCACCGCCGGCCGCATCCGCCCGCTCGTGCACGCCGAGCTGCCGCTGGCGCGGGCCGCCGAGGCGCACACGATGCTGCGCGAGGGCAGCGCCGTCGGCAGCGTGGTGCTACTGCCGTGAAGCACGACCTCGTCCTGTCCACGTTCGGGGGCGATGCGCGCGCGATCGTGGAGGCGGCCGTCCGCGCCGCGGGCGAGGGGTACGACGGCGTGTGGGTCTTCGACCACCTCAGCTCCCTCGCCTCGCCCGGCGCCCCCGGCGAAGGCGCGGCGCGCGACCCGTTCGTGCTGCTCGGCGCCATCGCCGCCCGCACCTCGCGGCTGCGGATCGGCACGCTCGTGGCCAACATCCACAACCGCCACCCCGTCCAGCTCGCCCTCGCGCTCGACACGCTCGGGCAGCTCGCGCCCGGCCGCGTGGTCGCCGGGATCGGGGCGGGTGCCGGGCCCGGCTCGCCGTTCGCCCGCGAGGACGCCGCGGTCGGCCGGACGGTGCGACCGGCCGCGCGCCGTCGCGAGCTGCTGGTCGAGCACGTC
This sequence comes from Litorihabitans aurantiacus, assembly GCF_030161595.1. Lineage (NCBI taxonomy): Bacteria > Bacillati > Actinomycetota > Actinomycetes > Micrococcales > Beutenbergiaceae > Litorihabitans > Litorihabitans aurantiacus. The sequence goes on along the minus strand of NZ_BSUM01000001.1, from coordinate 3,514,089 downwards.
GCCGCGCTGGACGCGATCTGGCGCGGGGAGGACGCGACGGGGTCGGTGGCGACGCACGGTCTCAGTGGCGTGGTGGTCGGGCCCCGCCCGCCGGTCGTGATCGGCGGCAGCACGCGCGCGACGCTCGAGCTCGCCACCCGGATCGCCGACGGCGCCAACATCACCGGCGCGAGCGGACCCGCGCTGGCCGAGCGGGTCGCGCAAGTGCGCGCGGCCGCCGCGCAGCGTCCCGACGGCGGCGCCGGCTTCGAGCTGAGCGTGTTCGTCCCGCGCTCGCCCGCCGAGATCGAGGCGACGGGCGGCGTCGCGGCGCTCGAGCTGCCCGACGGCGTCGACCGCCTGACGTTCCTCGTGCGGCCCTGAGGGCGCGGTCAGAAGGGAGTCGGAACGGGCTCCGCCGTGGGCCCGCCCGGCGAGACTCGCGGACCGGTCGCTCGACGTCGGGCCTCTCGACGGCGAGACTCCCTGGGACTTCGGCCCCCTGTTTCCGTTGCCAGAGCGCGGAATCCTTGAGGTACCGGATCACACCGAGTGATTCCAGTCCCGAAGGGAACCCGACGATGACCGCCACCGCCCACCGCCCCAGCACCCTCCCCGCCCGGGTGAGGCAGCAGGAGGACATCGTCACCAGCCCGCTCGCGCGGCGGGTGCTGGCCGTGGCCCGCATCGTCATCGGCTCGTACTTCGTGTGGGCCTTCCTCGACAAGCTGTTCGGCCTCGGCTTCACGACGGCGCCCGAGCGCTCGGTCCTCGCCGGCGGCACCCCCGCCCAGGGCTACATCAACAACGCGATCGCCGACGACCAGCCCCTCAAGAGCCTCTACCAGACCCTGTTCGCCAACCCGTTCGGTGACGCGATCTTCATGCTCGGCCTGCTCGGGATCGGCGTCGCGATGCTGGTGGGCGCGGGCGTCCGGATCGCCGCCGTCTCGGGCGTGCTGCTGATGCTGTTCATGTACCTGGTGGCGCTGCCGTGGGTCGGCGAGCACGGGACCAACCCGGTCCTCGACTCGCACTGGATGGAGGCGATGCTGCTGCTGATCCCCGCCGTCACCCTCGCCGGCGACACCTGGGGCGCCGGCCGCTGGTGGGCCCGCACCTCGATCGTCCAGCGGTTCCCCGTCCTGCGCTGAGCCCCGGCCCGCCCGCCTCGCAGCCCCACCGCCCACCTCGGGCGGCGGGGCTGCGCCGTCGTCGACCCTCGCCCACAGCGGCTGCGTCTCGCCGGGAGCGGCTGGCGGTGGCCGGCTCGATCGGGCCAGAACGTCGCCGCAGGTCAGAGGGGGTGGGCGTCAGAGGCCACCGCACTCAGCCGCTGTGAGCGAGACCCAGCCGCTTACAGCGAAGGAATCGCTAGCCCCGCTCGCCCGCCCCGATCCGGCGGCGGCGGCGGACCGGTCGACACGTCTAACTCGGTCGTGGCCGAACCCCGAGCGGGGTCATGGCCCAACCCTGGCGCGAACCCGTCCGCTGTGAGCGGCTGAGCGTGCTCCCACCGTCCCAGCACCGACATCGCTGCAGGTCGGGAGCCCGGCGGACGGGTGGCCCCGTGCTCAGCCGCTCCCAGCGGACACCCCCACTGACGGAACAGAAGCGCAACGAGCGCCCGGGCGCCTCGGCCCGGCCGATCGGGCGGCGGGGCTGCGCCGTGGCCGAGCCTCGCTCACAGCGGCTGCGTCTCGCTGTGAGCGGCTGGAGGCGACCGGCTCAATCAGGCCAGCGCATCGCCGCAGGTCAGAAGGGGTAGGTCTTTTGCGCCACCGCACTCAGCCGCTGTGAGCGAGACCCAGCCGCTCACAGCGAGGGCGCGGGGCGCGGCGGCGAGCTATCGGCCGTCAATCGAGGTAGCCGGACGTCGCCGGCCGCCGATCGGCGTGGCCGGACGTCGCCGCCGGCCGACCGAGGTGGCCGGACAGCGTCGCCGACGGCCGATCGGCGTAGCGGGAAAGCGCCGCCGACCGCCGGGTCAGCGATCGAGCAGGCCCGCCTTCAGCGCGCTCGCCAGCGCCGGGTACAGGGGCAGACGCGGGATGAGGCTCGCCTGGATCGAGTGGTAGATGTCCGGCTTGCCGGGCCACACGGAGTCGGCGGGCTCGTTGTCGGCGTCGAGCTGGTGCACCCACGAGCCGGACCCGTCGAGCATCGTCAGCTGCGCGTAGTCCCACCACGTCTCGTACCAGGTGGAGTAGGAGGCCTCACCCGTCGCGCGCCACAGCGCGGCCGCCGCCGCGAGCGCCTCCGTGACCACCCAGTGCATCCGGTCGCGCACGACCGGCTCGCCGGAGAAGTCCACGGTGTAGACGAAGCCGTCCGCGCCGTCGACCGCCCAGCCCTCCCGCACGCCCGCCTCGAACAGGGCGACGGCGGAGTCCAGCAGGTACGCGACCTCACCCTCGGCGCCGCCGTGCGCGAGCACCGCGGCGCGCGCGTGCAGCGCGAGGCGCGCCCACTCGAACCAGTGCCCAACGGTCGCGCCGAACGGCCGGAACGGGTGCGCGCGCTCGTCGGTGTTGTAGTCGAGCAGCGGCTCCCACGCGGTGCTGAAGTGCTCGGGGATGCGCCACGAGTACTCCTCGGCGTAGCCCATGACGCGCTCGAGGATGCGCAGCGCGCGCTCGCGCCAGGCGCCCTCGCCGGTCGCGTCGGCCACCGCGAGGTAGGCCTCGACCGTGTGCATGTTGGCGTTGACGCCGCGATAGTCCTCGCACGTGGTGAACGCGGCGTCCCAGGACTCCACGGCCATGCCCTCGGCCTCGTTCCAGAACCGCGTGAGGTGGACCTCCTGCGCCTGCGCGAGCAGCTCGGCCGCGCCGGGGCGACCGGCGAGCGTCGCCGAGGAGGTCGCGAGCAGCACGAACGCGTGCGCGTAGGCCTCCTTGACGTCCGCCGTCGGGCCCTGCGGGGTGACCTTCGCGAACCAGCCGCCGTTCGCGGTGTCGGCGAAGGTCTCGCGCAGCGCCTCGAGCCCGTGGTCGACCAGGACGGCGCAGCCCGGGCGGCCCAGCAGCACGCCGAGGCTGTAGGAGTGGATCATCCGGCAGGTGATCCACAGCTGCGCCTCCTCGGCCTCACCCGAGCCGCCGACCTCGCCGTCGCCGTCGAGGTAGCCGAAGCCGGCCTCCACGGCGCTCCCGGACGCGAACGCGATGAGGTCGTCCGTGTGCTGCTCGAGCCAGCGCGCGTGCGCGGGCGTGCCGAGCCAGGTCAGCGGGGCGGCGATGGCGGCGGTGATGGCAGCGTTGTCAGCAGTCACGGGGACCACTCTCCCACCACGACCGCCGCGGCGCACCGCCGTCCACCGAGCAGCGACCCGCGACGGCGCGTCAGCCGCGCAGGAGCGAGCGCAGCACGGGGACCACGCCGTCGTGCTCCACGCGTGCCGTGACGGCGTCGGCGCAGGCCGCGGTGCCGTCGTCGGCGTTGCCCATCGCGACGCCGAGCGCCGCCCAGCGCAGCATCTCGCGGTCGTTCTGGCCGTCGCCCGCGGCGAGGGTCCGTGACGTCGCGACCCCGAGCCGCTCCCGGATCCGCTCGAGCGCGGAGGCCTTGGAGACGCCGTCGGGCGTGATGTCGAGCCACGCGGTCCACCCGATCGCGTACGTCACGCCGTGCATGCCCGCGCGTTGGACGAGGTCGACGAAGTCCTGCGTGGAGCGGCCCGGCGCGCGCAGCGTCACGCGCGCGACGGGCTCGGCGAGCAGCTCGTCGATGCCGACGACCTCGAGGGGACCGGTGAGCTCGCCGTCGGGGAAGCGGCCCGTCACGCGGAAGCCGCGCCCCAGGTGCTCGACGGCGACCAGCACGTCCGGCGCCTCGGCCAGCAGCATGCGGACGGCCGGGGCGGGGTCGAACGTGACGACGTCGTGCACCTCGAACCCGTCGGGCAGGTCCGGGTCGAGCCGCAGCGTGACGGCCCCGTTGGAGCCGACCGCCCAGCCGGAGGTGATCCCGAGCTCGCGCGCGACCGGCAGCAGGCCGGGGGTGCCGCGGCCGGTGGCGAGCACGACGTGCGTGCCGCTCGCGCGCAGGGCGGCGACGGCGTCGCGCACCTCGGTGCTGAGCGAGCCGTCGTGGCCGAGGAGGGTGCCGTCGATGTCGAGGCAGACCATCGCGTCACCGCCGGCGGTGATCCCGGCTCGCGCCGTGAGGGCGGGGGCGAACGACGGCGGAGGCTCGCTCCCCTCGGGCGCGTCCAGCCCGAGGTGCTCGGTCGGGTCGATCTCCTGCGGAGCCTCGTACTCGGCAGCGCTCACGCGCGCAGCTCCGCGAGGCCGCCCAGATAGCCCCGCAGTCCCTCGGGCACCTCGACCGAGCCGTCCTCGCGCTGGTGGTTCTCGAGGATCGCCACGATCCAGCGCGTGGTCGCGAGCGTGCCGTTGAGGGTGGCGACGGGGCGGGTCGAACCGTCCTCGGTCCGCTCCCGCACGCCGAGGCGACGGGCCTGGAACGTGGTGCAGTTCGAGGTCGACGTCATCTCGCGGTAGGTGCCCTGGCTCGGGACCCACGCCTCGCAGTCGAACTTGCGCGCGGCGGACGAGCCGAGGTCGCCGGCGGCGGTGTCGATGACGCGGTAGGGCAGCCCGGCGATCTGGAGCATCTCCTCCTCCCACGCCAGGAGCCGCTCGTGCTCGGCCGCGGCCTCCTCCTGCGTGGTGTAGACGAACATCTCGATCTTGTCGAACTGGTGCACGCGCACGATGCCGCGGTTGTCCTTGCCGCCGGCGCCCGCCTCGCGGCGGAAGCACGAGGACCAGCCGGCGTAGCGCAGCGGCCCCGCCTCGAGGTCGACGATCTCGCCCGAGTGGTAGCCCGCGAGCGCGACCTCGGAGGTGCCGACGAGGTAGAGGTCGTCGGTGGGCAGGTGGTAGATCTCGTCGGCGTGCGCGCCGAGGAAGCCGGTGCCGGCCATGATCTCGGGCTTGACCAGCGTCGGCGTGATCACGGGCAGGAAGCCGTGCGCGATCGCGCGGTCCATCGCGGCGTTGAGGAGGGCCAGCTGGAGGCGCGCACCGAGCCCGACGAGGTAGTGGAAGCGCGAACCCGACACCTTCGAGCCTCGCGCCATGTCGATCCCGCCGAGGAGCTCGCCGATCTCGAGGTGGTCGCGGGGTGCGAAGCCCTCGGCGTCGAAGTCGCGGATCTCGCCCTCGTGCCGCAGCACGACATAGTCGTCCTCGCCGCCCTCGGGGACGCCGTCGACCACGATGTTCGGCATCTGCCAGACGAGCGCGTCCAGGTCGGCGCGCGCGGTGTCGGCCGCGGCCTCCGCCTGCTTCACGCCGTCCGCGAGCGCCTTCGCCTGCGCCAGGACGGCGGGTCGCTCCTCCGGCGACGCCTTCCCGACCGACTTGGAGATCGCCTTCTGCTCGGCCCGCCTCGTCTCGAACTCGGTGAGCAGGGAGCGCTGCTGCTCGTCCGCGGCGAGGATGCGGTCGACGAGCGTCTCGTCGGCGCCGCGGGCGCGCTGGCTGCGGCGTCCGACGTCGGGGTTGTCGCGCAGAGCCTTGATGTCGATCACCCCTCCAGGTTACGGGCAGGCAGGTCACGGGCAGGGCGACGGCGCAGGTCGGCCCGCTCGCCCCCTCACCGCACCCTCGGCACGGCTGACGAGTGCGACGAATCTGACCAGCCTGACCAGCGGGCTCAGCGCTCGGCCCAATCAGCCGGGTCCGCCCGATCACCCCGATCAGCCGGTCGGCCGGATCAGCCGGTCAGCCCGATTAGCCCGGTCGTCCCGGCACATCCGACCGAGGACCGGTCGTACATTCGCGATAGTTCGGGCCCTTCGTTCGTGCCCTTCGTTCGTGCCCTTCGCTCGGCCCCTTCGTTCGTGCCCGTCGTTCGTGCCCTTCGTTCGGCCCCTTCGTTCGTGCCGTTCCGATGGGCGGGCCGCCACATCCGCCACGGATCAGAAGGACACGAACGACGGGCACGAACTAGTTCAGAAAGTTGTGGGTCCGGTCGACGGTGGGCGGCGCCCGCGTCCGCGGCAGACACCGGCGGGACCTCGCGACGGCGCCGGCCAGGCCGGGCGCCGTCGCGCACGACACATCCGCGACACGGCCGCTGCGCAGGGTGCGCGACTAACGTGAGGCGGGTGACAGCCACCACCGCGCTCGTGATCGCGATCATCGCGCTCTCGATCGCGGGCGTCGCGCTGATCATCGCCGTCCTGGGCTACCGCGAGCTGCGCGCGTCCCGCACCACCCCGGCGCTGCGCGCCCCCGTTCGATCGCGCCGATCCCCTCGGCCGACGACGCCCCGGCCCCGCCGGAGGGCCCCCCGCGTTCGTCATCAATCCCGTAAAGGTCGCCGACGTCGACGCCCTCGAGCGCTACGCACGCCTCACCGCCCAGGAGCTCGGGCTGCCGGAGCCGATGATCTACCGCACCACCGTCGAGGACACCGGTCTCGGCCAGGCGCGCTCGGCCGTCGAGGCGGGCGCGAGCGTCGTCGTCGTCGCAGGAGGTGACGGAACGGTCCGCGCCGTCGCCGAGGCCCTCGCCGGCACCCACGTGCCGATGGCGCTCGTCCCGGCCGGCACGGGCAACCTCCTCGCGCGCAACCTCGACATCCCGGTCGACAACCTGCAGCAGCAGGTGCGCACCGCCCTCTCGGGGCGCGACATGGCGATGGACCTCGGATGGCTCACCACCGTCCCGCCCGCGCCCGAGTCGGCCGAGACGGCCGAGCAGACCGAGCATCCCGACGTCGCCACCACCGACGGCGCGGCCACCGACCTCGACGACCTCCCCACCACCGACCTCACCGGCACTCCCGCCCCGCACCGCGAGCACGTCTTCCTCGTGATGGCGGGCCTCGGCTTCGACGCCGCGATGGTCGCCGGCGCGGACGACCAGCTCAAGCGCCGCGTCGGCTGGGTCGCCTACTTCCTGGTCGGCGTCCGCCACCTGCACGCGCGCCGCACCCGCCTGCGCCTGCGCCTGGGCACCGGCGGCTGGCAGCACGAGCGCGTGCGCACACTCCTGTTCGCCAACTGCGGGCGCCTGCCCGCCGGGATCGTCCTGCTCCCGGACGCCGAGATCGACGACGGCTACCTCGACGTCGCCGCCATCGACACCCGCGGCGGCCTCATCGGCTGGGCCTCGCTGCTCGGCCGCGTGATGATGCAGGGCCTCGGCTGGCGCTCCGCCAACGCCTACAACCCCAGCCGCATCGAGTTCTGGCGCGCGCGGCAGATCGCCGTCGAGCTCGACGAGCCGCACGCCGTCCAGGTCGACGGCGACCTCGTGGGCGACGCAGTCGCGCTGAAGGTGCGCGTGCAGCCCGACGGGCTGCGGGTCCGCGTCCGGCGCTGACGGCTCAGGTCAGCCCGCGCCGCAGCCCCGCCACCCACTCCTGCGCGGACGTGAAGGCGTCGTCCGACGTGCCGGGTGCGACCGCCGTCGCGACGCCGTCGGCCCGCGGGTAGGACCCGAGGAACAGCACGAACGGGCACACGCGGTGCAGCCCCGTCAGCGCCGCGGCGAGGCGCTCGTCCGCGAGGTGCCCCTCGGCGTCGATCGAGAACGCGTACCGGCCGAGCGCGTCACCGATCGGGCGCGACTCGATCCGCGACAGGTTGACGCCGCGCGCCGCGAACTGCTCGAGCATCGTCAGCAGCGACCCGGCGTCGTTGTGCGGCAGGTGGACCAGGAGCGTCGTCTTGTCGGCGCCTGTGCGGGGCGGGACGGTGCCGGGCCGCGCGACCACGACGAACCGCGTCACCGCGCCGACGTTGTCCTCCACGCCGCGCGCGAGCACGTCGAGCCCGTGCGCCGCGGCGGAGTGCGCTGCCACGAGGGCGGCCTCGAACCCGAGCTCGTCGGCGTCGCCGGACGCGGCGTGCTCGGCCAGGAGCGCGGCCCCGGCCGCCGTCGACGTCGCCGGGACGTGGACGACGCCGGGCGCGAGCCGCGCGAGCGTGCCGCGGCACTGCGCCCACGCGTGCGGGTGGGTCGCGACGTGCCGCACGTCCTCCAGCCGCGTCCCCGGCGCCGCGACGAGCGCGAACGAGATCTCCACGAGCGCCTCGCCGACCACCACGAGCGGGTCGCCGGAGGTCAGCGCGTCGAGCGTCGCCGAGACGCCGCCCTCGACCGAGTTCTCGATCGGCACGACGGCGCGCTCCGCGTCCCCGCGGCGCACGGCGTCGAGCGCGGTCACGACGTCGGGCATCGGCACGTGCTGCGCCGCGGGCGCGACCTGCACCAGCGCGGCCTCGGTGAACGTCCCGACCGGTCCGAGGAACGCGTAGCGCTGCGTGCCCGACTCCTGCTGCACGGCGTTCTCCACGACATCTCCTCGGCCTCGTGACACGGTGGCCCGGGATGCCGGGCCCTGCGACAGTAGCGCTCACCTACGCTGGATCGGTGCCCCTGCTCAGCCCCCAGACAGCCGTGCCCGCGCCCACCCGGACGCCGCGACGCGCGTCGTTCCGCGGACCGCAGGCGCGCACGACGGCGGTGCGCTCCGCCGTCGCCCTGATGCTCGCGACGGTCCTCGGAGCGGGGTTCGCGCTGCTCGCGCCGGCCGCCGCGCTCGCCGCGCCGGCGACGGCGGACGGTGCGACGGCGACCCCGGCTCCGCCCGTCAGCCCCCGGAGGACGCCGCGCCGCTCGCGGACGGCCCTCTCGTCGTCGTCGGCGTGACGGGCCTGCGCTGGAACGACGTCGAGCCGGACACCACCCCGGCCCTGTGGGGCTTCGCGCAGGACGCGAGCATCGGCAACCTCGTGGTGCGCTCGGTCCGCTCCAGCACGTGCCCGGTCGACGGCTGGCTCTCGCTCAGCTCCGGCGCGCGCGCCGCCGACCAGGTGCTCGAGGACCGCACGACCGACGCCTCCGGCCTGCTGTGCCGGCCCCTGCTCGAGGCGTCCGAACCGGCGCAGGTGCCCGGCTGGGCGGACTACGTCGAGGCGGCGTCGGCGTCGTCGTTCGGGACGAGGCTCGGCCTGTGGGGCGAGGAGCTGCGGCTCGCGGGCGCCGGCGCGACGGCGATCGGGCCGGGCGCCGCCCTCGCGCTCGCGCTCCCCGACGGCTCGCTCGACACCGGCACGACGACGGTGCTCCCCCGGCCCGCGGACCCGGCCGACCTCGCCGCCGCGGTGGGCGACGCCGTCGGCACGCGGGACGTCGTCGTGGTCGACGCCGGCGAGATCCGCGACTGGAACACGCGCGTCCCCGATCCGAGCGAGTCCGAGGCCGCCGCCGAGGCGGCGCAGGCGGCCGCCGAGACGCAGGCGGCCGAGGCCGGCGAGGCGGACGGCGCCGCTGCCGCGGCCGCGGCCCAGGAGGAGCCTGCCGCCGTCGAGCCGCCGGACCCCGCGCTGTACCGGGCGCAACAGGTCGCCCAGATCGAGGCCAACGTGGCCGCGGTGCTCGACGGCGTCGCCTCCGCCACCACCCCCTCGGGTGAGCCGACCGTCGTCATCGCCTCGATCGCCGACGCCGGACGCGCCCCCTCGATGCAGGTGCTCGCCGCGTCCGGCCCGGCCTTCACGCCGCAGGGCGAGGCGTTCGGGCCCGGCACGCTGACGACGTCGTCGACCCGCCAGCTCGGCTACGTGCAGAGCACCGACCTGCTGCCCGGGTTCCTCGACCGCTCCGGCATCACGACGCCCGCCTCCCCCGGCGCGCAGGCCGCGCTGGTCGGCTCGCCGCCGCGCACGGTCCCGGGTGCGGCGAGCGCCGAGGCCGCCGATGAGCGCATCGCGTCCCTGGTCGACGACGAGCGGCACGCCCAGGCGATGCGCCCGATCGTCGCGCCGTTCTACCTCCTCGTGGTAGTGCTCAACGTCGCGCTGTACGCCGGGGTGGCCCTCGGCCTGACGCGCCCCGCCGCGACCCGGACGGGCGCCGCCGTCGCGCGCTGGCTCAAGCTCGAGGGCAAGGGGGTGCCGCTGTCGCAGGTGCGGCCGCACGTGCTGCGGGCGCTGCGCGTCGTCGCCGTCGCCATGGCCTCGATCCCCGTCTCGACCTACCTCGCGAACCTCGTGCCGTGGTGGCGCGCGGGATCGCCGTCGCTCGGGCTCGCGGGCGCGACGCTCGCGATCGTGGCGCTCGTGACCGTGGTCGCGCTGGCGAAGCCGTGGCGGCACCAGATCCTCACGCCGCTCGGCATCGTGGCGGGGCTGACCGCCGCCGTCCTGCTCGGCGACATCGCGACCGGTGCGACGCTGCAGCTGTCCGCCGTGATGGGCGTGCCCGTCCTCGTGGCCGGGCGGTTCTACGGCTTCAACAACACCGCGTTCGCACTGTTCGCGACGGCGTGCGTGCTGCTCGCCGTCGCCATCACCAACCCGCTGGTCAAGCGCGGGAGGCGGTGGCTGTCGGCCGGGATCATCGCGGTCATCGGCATCGTGGCCGCGTACGTCGACGGCGCCCCCTCCATCGGCGCCGACTTCGGCGGCCCGCCCGCGATCGTTCCGGCGTTCGCGCTGCTCGCGCTGATGGCGGCCGGCATCCGGATCACGTGGCTGCGCGTGGTGGGAGTGCTGGGCGGAGCCGTCGTCGCGACGCTCGCGTTCGCCGCGATCGACTACCTGCGCCCGCCGAGCGAGCGCTCCCACCTCGGCCGGTTCATCGAGACGCTGCTCGACGGCGGCGCCTGGGAGGTCGTGCTGCGCAAGCTCGAGGCGAACCTGCGGATCCTCGCGAACAACCGGCCGCTGACGATCCTGGCGATCACCGGGGTGGCGCTCGTGGTGTTCGTGCTGGCCAGGCCCCTGAAGACGGCGATCACCTCGCCCGGTGGCGGCCGGTTCTCGTGGCTCAGCTCGGGGGCGCCGATCTCGCAGATGGGCACCGTGGCGCCGATGCTGCGGCCGGGCCTCGTGGCGCTCGCGGTGGTGCTGGGCATCGGGTTCGCGGTGAACGACTCGGGCATCGCGATCCCGGCCTACGGCGTCGCGGTGGCGGTGCCGCTGCTGCTCGCGGCGTGCGCGAGCTGGATGCTGTCGCTGCCGCCGGGGGCAGCGCGGAGGTGGAGCCGGAGCCGTTGGCGGCCGGGGCGGAAGCGTCGGGGCCGGCGGAGGCGGAGGCCGAGGCGGAGCCGCGCTAGCTACGCGCGCTCGCCCGGGTAGCGCCGCACGCGGCGGACCGCGATCGCGTACGCGATGTCGCGGTACTGCGCGGCCCGGTGCAGGTAGCCGCGCAGGTCGGAGCCGGAGGGCCGGTGCCGCAGGTCGCACGGGACCTCCACGACGCCGAAGCCCTGCTCGAGCAGGTCGAGCGTCATCCCGGTCTCCACGCCCCAGCCGCGGGCGAGCGGCGCCGCGGACTCGAACGCCTCGCGCGTGATGCAGCGCTGACCGGACAGCGGCGCCTTCGGCGTCCAGCCGGAGACGCCCTGGATCGCCTTGCGCGCCAGGCCGAGCACGATGCCGTGCCCGCCGGCACCCGCCTGGGGCGGCAGGACCGCGATTGCGAGGTCGGCCTTGCCCGCCAGCACGGGCGGCACGAGCGGCGCCGTGTTCACGGCGGTGTCGCCGAGGTCGGCGTCGATGAACAGCAGCAGGCGGGCCGGCTGGTCGGCCGCGTCGCGCATCGCGGCGACGGCGGCGCCCGTCTCCATCGCCGACGCCTTGCCCCGGTTGTGGGAGTGGCGCACGACGACGGCGCCGGCCGCCCGCGCGATGTGCTGGGTGTCGTCCTCGCTGCCGTCGTCCACGACGAGGACGAGGTCGACGTTCGGGATGGAGCGCGCCGAGCGGATGGTCGCGGCGATGCGCTGCGACTCGTCCTTGGCCGGGATGATCGCCGCGACCCGCTGGCTGCGGGGGCCGGTGCGCCGCCGTCGGGCGCCGTGCGGGCGCTGACGCCCCGGGCCCGGACGACGCGGAGCGGATCGCGGTTCGAACCGGTGTCTGCGTCCACGCCTCTTACCCTACCCAGCGCTCGATCTTTACCGGAGGTTGACCTGGCGGGAGACGAGGCCCGCGCGGGCCCGTCGCTGGTCGGAGCTGAGGGGATCGGTGGTGTCGAGCGCGTCGCGCAGACGGCCACCGAGGGCGGCGACGGCGTCGGGCAGCTCGTCCGCCTCGGTACCGCGAGCCAGCTCCCACACCGGGACGAGGACGCCGCCGGTGCGGAAGGCGCCGATGAGGCGCGCGCCGTCGTCGAGCGCCGCGGTGCGGGCGGCCTGGAGGCGGGCGAGCGCGTCGAGCGTCTCCTCCTCCGAGCCGGGCACGGACCAGCGCAGGAACTCCTTGCCGTTCATGCGGCACCAGTAGGCGGCGCCGAGGCCCTCGGGGACGGCGACGGCGGCGGTCGGCACGATCATCTCGTTGGCGCTCTCGAGCGCCTCGGCCACCTCCTTGTCGGCCTTCTCCTCGTCGCTGACCCAGTAGTCGAACGTGTCGTGGACGCTGACCTCGAACGGCTGGGAGAGGTCGAGCACGTCCTGCAGGCGCGGGCCGGCCTCGGGCAGGTCGATGGAGCCGAGGCCGCCGCCGGGCTCGAGGTCGAGCGCCTGGAGGAGGGCGTCGGCGACGTCGCGGCTCGCGTCGCCGCTCGTGCCGACGGTCTGCAGCGCCACGAGGACGACGCCGTCCTGCCGCCGCATCGCCGGGAGGAGATCCGGCAGCAGGCTGACGATGGTGACGTCGCGGGAGCCGTGCTCCGCCGTCGTGCGCACCTGCGCGGTGGCCGCGGGGACGACCTCGCGCATCGCGATCCAGTCGTGCTCGCCGGGGAGGCCCTCGAAGGGGCGTGCCACGAACGGGACCGCCTGGCGCTTGGGCTTCGGCGGCTGCGGCGGGGTGCTGGCCGGCTTCGCGCCGGGACGCGTGGAGTCGGCGGGGCGAGCACCCGGGCGGTCGGTGCGGCGGTTCTTCTTGGCCATGGGCCACGAGCCTAGTTGCTGGCGGCCGCGCCGCCCGCCGGGCGCTGCCGCGCGCCAGGCGGCGCCCGCCCACGCGAGCCGCCCCCACCTGCGCCGCGGGACCCTCACGCCGAGTTCGGGGCTCGGTGCCCAGTTCGCGGCGCACACCCCCGACGTCGGCGTGGAACCGCGAACTCGGCAGGTGCGCCTCACCACTGCCGCCCGCGCGCCCGTCCGGGCTCCGCGAGATGCGACATCCGTGCCGAGAACGCTGCGCTGGGGACGCAGCTCGGCATCGATGTCGCGTCTCGCCGGGCGGGTACGGCCCACGTGCTTTCCGCTGGGCGGCGGGGGGCGGGGCGGGCACGCCGCCCACCCGGCCGCCCGCGCGGCATCCTGTCCAGCGCACCCCCACCTGGCAGGATCGGGGCATGCACCCCCGCGCCGGCCAGCTGGCTCTCCCCGAGGACCTCATCGACGTCGAGCAGCTGATCGGGGCTTACCACGATCTCGTCCCGGACTCGGGCGACCCGGCGCAGCACGTCGTGTTCGGCACCTCCGGGCACCGGGGCACCAGCCTGAACGGCTCGTTCACCGAGACCCACGTCGCCGCGATCGCCGCCGCCGTCGTGGAGTACCGCCGCGCCCAGGGCATCGACGGGCCGATCTACGTCGGCCGCGACACGCACGCGCTGTCCGAGCCGGCGCAGCGCACGGTCGTGGAGGTGCTGGTCGCCGCGGGCGCCCAGGTCCGCGTCGACGCGCGCGACTCCTCGACCCCGACGCCCGCAGTCTCGCACTCGATCCTGCTGCACAACGGCGCCGCGACCGCCGACGGCGTGCGCACCCAGGGCCCCGGCCGCGCGGACGGCATCGTCATCACGCCGTCGCACAACCCGCCCACCGACGGCGGTATCAAGTACAACGCCACCGACGGCGGCCCCGCCGGCGGCGACGTCACCGGCTGGATCGCACGCCGCGCCAACGAGCTCGTGCGCGCCGGCCTCGCCTCGATCGAGCGCGTCCCCTACGAGCGCGCGATCACCAACGAGCTGGTCGTGAAGCACGACTACATGAGCACGTACGTCGACGACCTCGACTCCGTCATCGACCTCGAGGCCATCCGCGCCGCGGGCGTCCGCATCGCCGCCGACACCCTGGGCGGCGCCGCCGTCGACTACTGGGCAGAGATCGGCGAGCGCTACGGCCTCGACCTCACGGTCATCCACCCCGAGACCGACCCGCAGTTCTCCTTCATGACGCTGGACTGGGACGGCAAGATCCGCATGGACTGCTCCTCCCCGCACGCGATGGCGTCGCTGCGCGAGCTGATGTCCCCCACCGGCCCCAACAGCGGGAAGTACGACATCGCCACGGGCAACGACGGCGACGCCGACCGCCACGGCATCGTCACGCCCGACGGCGGCCTGATGAACCCCAACCACTTCCTCGCCGTCGCGATCGACCACCTCTTCCGCACGCGGACCGACTGGCCGGGGCGCGCCGGCGTCGGCAAGACGCTCGTGTCCTCCTCGCTCATCGACAAGGTCGCCGCCGACCTCGGCCGCCCGCTGATCGAGACGCCCGTCGGCTTCAAGTACTTCGCCGAGGGCCTGCTGGACTCCTCGATGGGCTTCGGCGGCGAGGAGAGCGCCGGCGCCTCGTTCCTGCGCCGCAACGGCACGGTCTGGACCACGGACAAGGACGGGTTCATCCTCGACCTGCTCGCCTCGGAAATCATCGCGACGACGGGTGAGTCGCCGTCCGCCGCCCACGCCGAGCTCGTCGAGAAGCACGGCGAGTCCTGGTACGCGCGCGTCGACGCCGTCGCCACGCGCGAGGAGAAGGCCAAGCTCAAGGACCTCTCGCCCGACGCCGTGACCGCCACGACGCTCGCCGGTCAGGAGATCACCGGTCGCCTCGTCACGGCGCCCGGCAACGGCGCCGCCATCGGCGGCCTCAAGGTCACGACGGCGGACGCCTGGTTCGCCGCGCGCCCCTCGGGCACCGAGGACGTCTACAAGATCTACGCCGAGTCGTTCGTCTCCGCCGACCACCTGACGCAGGTGCAGGACGCGGCGCGCGCCGTCGTCGCCGACGCGATCGGCTGACGCACCGACCGCCGCCGGACCGGTGGCGCACGCCACCGCAGAACCGCGCTAACCGACCACCCGGACGGTGCGAGAATCTGCGGTGTGGCGAACCCGTACAAGCAGATCCTGAGCAAGCCCGGCGCGTGGCAGTTCTCCGCGGCCGGGCTGCTCGCGCGCTTCCCCATTTCGATGGCGGGGATCGGGATCGTGCTGATGATCTCCGACGGGGCGCTGTACGGCTCCTACGGCCTGGCCGGCCAGGTCTCGGCCGCATACATCGTGGCGCAGGCGATCGCGGCGCCGCAGATCGCCAAGCTCATCGACGTCTACGGCCAGGCGCGCGTGATGCGCCCCGCGATCGCGGTGTCGATGACGTCGCTGGCGGCGCTCGCCGTCGTCGCCACGAACCTCGCCCCCACGGTGTGGCTGTTCCTGCTCGCCGCGATCGTCGGCGCGACCATGGGCAGCATCGGCTCGCTCGTGCGCACGCGGTGGGGCGCCGTCGTGTCGAACCCCGACGAGCTGCACACCGCCTACTCGCTGGAGTCGGTGCTGGACGAGGTGGTGTTCGTCGTCGGGCCGGTGCTCGCCACGATCCTCGCCACCACCGTGCACCCGACGGCGGGGATCGCCGTCGCGATCGTGGCCGCGGTGGTCGGGGGTTCGCGTTCCTCGCGCAGCGGAGCACCGAGCCGCCCGCGAACGGGCGCCGCGAGGGCGGTCACGGACCCTCGCTCCTGCGCCTGCGCGTGATCGCGGTGCTCATCGTGGTGTTCGTGTGCATGGGCGCGATCTTCGGCGCGACCGACGTCTCGACCGTCGCGTTCGCCGAGGAGGCCGGGAACAAGGGGCTGTCCGGCGTGATCCTCGCGTGCTTCGCGGGCGGGTCGCTCGTGGGCGGCCTCGTCTACGGGGCGCGGACGTGGCGCTCGGCGCTGTGGACGCGGTTCGCGGTCGGGACGGTCGCGCTCGCCGTCGGCGTCTCCCTGTTCTTCCTGGCGGGCACGCTGCTCGCGCTGGCGGCCGTGATGGCCGTGGTCGGGCTCGCGATCGCGCCGACGCTCATCGCGGGCAACGCCCTCGTGCAGGCGGTCGTGCCGCACCAGCGCCTCACCGAGGGGCTGACGTGGATCAGCACGGCGCTGGGGGTCGGGGTGGCGGGCGGTTCGGCGATCGCCGGGCCGATCATCGACGCGCACGGGTCGCACTCGGGGTTCCTCGTGACGATCGGGGCGGGGGTGGTCGCCGTCGTCGTCACGGTCATGGCGACGCTCGCACGCGGAATGAAGCGGCCGGGTGCGGCGTTGACCGAGGCGGACACCATCCCCGAGAACCACCAGGAGTTGCGATGAGCACCATCGACCTCACGGCCGCCACCTTCGGCGAGACGATCACGAGCAACGGGACGGTCATCGTCGACTTCTGGGCCGAGTGGTGCGGCCCGTGCAAGCAGTTCGCGCCGACCTACTCCGCCGCGTCCGAGAAGCACTCCGACGTCGTGTTCGGCAAGGTCGACACCGACGCCGAGCAGGAGCTCGCCGGCCAGGCCGGCATCTCCTCGATCCCGACGCTGATGGTCTTCCGCGACCAGATCCTCGTGCACCGCTCCGCGGGCGCGCTGCCCCCGGCCCAGCTCGAGGAGCTGCTGACCAAGGTCGGCGAGCTCGACATGGACAAGGTGCGCTCCGACATCGCGACGCAGGAGGCAGCCGAGAAGGCCGCCGCCGTCGAGGGCTGAGCGCCCCGCCGTCGCCCGCGGCGGCACGCACGACACGACGGCCGGACCCCCAGCGGGGTCCGGCCGTCGTGCTGCGTCACCTGGCGGCTGTCAGCCGAGCTGGCTGTAGCGGTACAGGAACGCCGCCATCGCGTCGCGCTTGACCGAGACGAGCGGCCCGAACGTGACCGACCCGTCCGGCTGCTCGTACCCGGTCGAGATCCCCGACTGCGCCAGCCACGAGATCTCCGTGAAGAACTGGTCGGTCGGCGCGACGTCGGTGAACATCGTCCCGGCCGAGGCGTCGACCTCCGGCTCCTTCGCGAACCGGTACAGGAACGCGGCCATGGCGTCGCGGTTGATCGAGGCCAGGGGGCGGAACTCGAGCCCGGCCGGCGTCTCCCAGCCCTTCGAGATGCCCTGCTCGTACAGCCAGGAGATCTCGCGGTAGAACTGGTTGGTGGTCGGGACGTCGATGAACGGCGACGTCTCCAGCCCCACGTAGTCCGCGGGCGCCCCGGAGTAGCGGAAGAGGAACGCGGCCATCGCGTCCCGCGCGACGGGGGTGAGCGGGCGGAACTCCTTGCCCGACGGCGTGTCCCACCCGGTGGTGATCCCCGTCGCCAGCAGCCAGCTGATCTCCTCGACGAACTGGTTGGTGCTCGCCACGTCCGTGAAGACGACGTCGGCGCGCGGGGCGCACGGGTCGGTCTGCGGGCCCGGGTCCGGCGCCATCTGGCCCACGGTCCCGTCGGCGAGCACGACGGCGTCGTCCTCGCGCACGGTCAGCAGGCCGAACGCGTCGGCCGTCACGGCGTTCGTGACGGTCGCCGCGGTGACGGCGATCGACGTCGTCGGCACGGCGGACGGGCGGCGGTCGCCCTCGAGCGGCACCGCGAACGCGAGGCAGGTCTGCCCGGGCTCGAACGTCACCGAGGAGGCGAGGCGCTGCGCGCCGACCGTGCCGGAGCCGCCGATCGCCTCGACGTAGGTGGTGACCGGGACGGAGCTGGGCTCCGACAGCGTCAGGCCGACGAGCGCCTCGCCCGGGCCGGCGCCCTCGTTCACGTACGCGTCGCCCACCGTGAGGCTGGGCAGCGCGAGCGTGCCCGCGGTGCCGACGTCCGGCGTCGAGAAGGCGACGTCGGAGACGTAGGCGGCTCCGGCGTCGCCGACCCCGCCGAGGCGGATCTGGCGCACGTCGGTCAGGTCGACGCCGGCGGCGGCGATCTCGGCGACCGGGTAGGACACCGTGCGCAGGTAGGTCTTGCGCAGCGGCGTCGCGGTGCCGGGCAGCGGCGTGAGCGCGGGGCTCACCTGCGACACCGTGAAGGACGCGGTGCGGCCGGCGCCGTCGAGGACCGTGACGGTCATGTCCTGCGCGCCGCTGGTCAGCTGGCCGGGGGCGGTGCGGAACGAGAGGTTCTCGAAGCCGGAGACGTCGCGCTGGCCCGACGGCATCGCGATGCGCACGCCGCCGTCCGCGGCGGTCCACCGCAGGTCGAGCATCTGACCGGCCGGGGCCGACGGCGCGAACCGCATCGGCGTCCAGTGCGGCGCCTGCGAGCTCGTGACGTTCGCCTGCTGGGCGCACGCGGGGATCTGCTGCGGGAACGGGCGACCGTCGAGCGAGGCGCAGTAGGTCGCCGTCGCGGCACCCTGGACCGTGACCCGGGAGGACGCGGTCATGAGCGGGGCGACGTCGAGCTGGCTCGCGCCGGCCTGCGCCGCGACGGTGTGGACCTCGGCGTCACCGACCACGGCCGGGACGGCACCGGAACCGTCGAACATCGGCAGGAACTCGTCCTGAGCCCCCATCGTGAGGAGGAACCACGCCGAGACGTAGGCGTCACCGAGGTTGTACTGCTCGGCGGGGGTCAGGCGCGGCTCGGCGTTCTGACCACAGACCGGGTTGACCTGCTGCCGGTCCTGCGCGGCCCAGTCGTCGGAGACGGCGTAGGGGTAGAGGCCCGGCGTCCAGTTGGTGTTGAAGAAGTTGTGGTTCGCGCCCATGACCAGGCCGGTGGCGCGCAGCACGCCGTCGTCGAACGCCTGACGCGAGTCCTCGTAGAAGTGCTGGCCCTGGAGGTTCACGACGTCGCCGTCGCAGTAGGGCAGGAGGGTGTAGGTGGGCACGTCGGGGAGGCTGAGGCGGCCGAAGTCGACCGGCGCGAGCGGCAGCACCGACTCGATGCCGAACGGCTGCGGCAGCGCCTCGTTCATGAGCGCGGCGCGCACGACGCCGTCACCGCCGCGCGAGTGACCCATGAGTCCCACGTGGTCGAGGTCGAGGCGGCCCTGCAGCTCGCGCGACAGGCCCTCGGCCTGCCCGGCGTTCGCCTGCGCCAGCAGCTCGAGGTGGCTCAGGACGAGGCCACCGCGGGCGGTCGCGCCGTAGTCGGGGGCGAGCTGGTTGTCGTGCGAGTTCACGGCGTTCGCGGAGATCGAGACGACGACGTAGCCGTTGCTCGCGAGCGTCTCGGCCGGGGCGTCGTAGCCGAGGTAGCTGGGGATGTCGACGAGGCCCTCGGCGCACGGGTAGCGGCCCGGGTTCGGGATCGGGGTCGACGGCGTGGGGTTGGCGCACGAGGTGTGGCGGCCGTGCAGGAACACGACGACGGGGCGCTCGCCCGCGGCCTGCTGCGGGTAGTAGACCGCCGCACGGACCTCGCCCTTCTGACCACCGATGTCCTGCAGGTCCACGGCCTGGTCGCCGAGGTCGTAGTCGGCGCGCGCGACGGTGAACTCGCCGGGCGCCGTCGGGTCGGCGTCGAGGACCGCCTGGGCCGCCGCGGCGGTCGTGGTGGCGCCGTCGGTGGGGTCGGTGGGGTCGGTGGCGGCGTCGGGGCCCGTGGGGCCGGACGTGCGAGCCTGCCCGCCGGCCTGGTGCTGCGCGGAGGACGTGTCGGCCAGCGGCTGCCCGGACCAGCCGGCGTCGACGGCGGACGCGTCGAGCACCGACGGGTCGGCGGTCACGACGGAGAGGCTGAGGCCGTCCTCGGACTCGACGGCGCTGCCGACCTCCTCGCCGTCCACGAAGACGGCGGGGGCGGCGCTGCGGACCTCGAGCGGTGCGTCGAGCTCCACCGTCACCTCGTAGAGGCCGCTGCTCTGCTCGATCTGCCAACCGTCTCCGGTGACCACGAGGGGGTGTCCGCGGCAGGATCGGCCTGCGCGGCGACCGGCGTGACCACGAGGGCGGCGGCCGCGAGAGCGGCACCCCACCCCAGCGATCGACGGCGTGCCTGGGTGTGTCTCATGCGGGTGGGGCTCCTTCGGGTGGGCGGCGACGAGGCCGCGGGCGAGCCGCGCGCGGCGGGCTCGCGCGTGGTGGCGCGGGCGGGTCGTGGCGGTGCGTCCACTCTTTCCCGGTAATGCGCACCCCTGGTTTCCCCTGTGGAACGTCCATGTTTCGTTCGCGGCGGAACGGGTTGGCGGCGGACTGGCGTGACGGCGGACGGCCGGGCCGGGCGTTCGGGCCGGGCGTTCGGGCGGTCCGCCCGGTCCTTCGGGCGGTCTGCCCGGTCCTTCGGGCGGTCTGAGCACTACTGATGGCGCAACTCCCGCGCATCACCGCAGGTCAGAGCAGGGCTCCGCCACGCGGGCACGATCTCAAACCGCCCGACGGATTCGCCAGACCGCCCGACGGGTTCGTCAGACCGCCCGACGAGTTCGTCGCACCGCCCGACGAGTTTGTCGCACCGCCCAACGGACCGGCCGGACCGGCCGACGGTTTCGACGCACCGCCCGGTGCGTGAGCCCGACCGCCCGAGCACGGCCGCCAGGCGTGCCGCGAGCGGCCGGCCTCGGGGCAGCGGCCCCGGGTCAGGGGATGCGGGTCAGCCGCTCGAGGAAGGTCGCCATCGCATCGCGGTTCACCGGCTGCAGCGGTCGGTACTCGAACCGCCCCGGCTCGACCTCCCAGCCCTGCGAGACACCCGCCGCGGCGAGCCACCGCATCGCGTCGCCGTGCAGCTGGCCCGGGGCCACGTCGGTGAACGGCGACCCACCCGACGGCGGGGGCGGGCTCCCGGCGAACCGGTGCAGGAACGCGGCCATCGCGTCGCGGTTGACCGGTTCGAGCGGGCGGAACTCCACACCACCCGCCACCGTCCAGCCCGTGCTGATCCCCTGGGCCCGCAGCCACGTGATCTCGCGGTAGTACATGTTGTCGGTCCGCACGTCGAGGAACGGCGACGTCGCCGGCGGGGTGAACGCCGGCGACCCCGCGAACCGGTAGAGGAACGCGGCCATCGCATCGCGATTCACGGGGCTGGTCGGCCGGTACTCGACCCCCGCCGGCGTGCTCCACCCCGTCGTCACCCCGGTCGCCCCGAACCACGCCATCGCCTCGTGGTGCAGCATCCCGACCGGGACGTCGACGAACAGGTCCGCCGACGTCCGCCCGCACGGGTCGGTGCGCGGCTCGGTCTCGCGCGGCAGCGCGGGCCCCCGGGCGAGCCCGTCACGCCGTCGTCCTCCGTCACGAGCAGCTGCACCGACGTCCTCGTCCCGACCGCCCCGGTCACCGCCGCGGCCGTCGCCACCACCCCGCGTTCGGGCAGCGACGACGGCGAGCGGTCCCCCACCAGCGCCACCGGAACCGTGAGGCACGTCTGCCCCGGGGCGAACGTCAGCTGCCGGACGGCGAGCTGCGGGCCGCTACCGCCGGCCCGCACGGTCTCGACCGACGCCGTCACGGCCGTCGCCGCCGGGCCGGACAGCCGGACGGGCAGCAGCGTCAGTCCCGGTCCGGCGCCCTCCCGCACCACGGTCCGCTCCATCGACAGCGTCGGCAGCGGTGCGCCGCTCTGCGCCCCGACCGCCGAGCGCGAGACCGCCAGGTCGGACAGCACGACCGCCCCGCTCGACCCCACCCCGCGCAGCTCGATCGAGACGACGTCGCCCCAGTTCACGCCCGCGAGCTGCGCGAGCGGCACCCGGACCCCGCGCAGCAGCGTCTTGTTCAGCGGCCAACCCTGGCCGGGCAGCGGCGCGAGCGCCCCGCTCACCTCGTCGAGCCGCACCGTGGCGGCGCCGCCCGCGCCGTCGCGCACCGTCAGTGTCATCGCCTGCACGGTCGTCGCGCCCGGTGCCGGCGTCGCGTGCAGCGTGAGCGCGCCGTCGACCGCGAACGCCGAGAGGTCGCGCTGACCCGCGGGGAGGGCGACGGCGACCCCCGCCCCCGCACTGCTCCAGCGCAGGTCGAGCGCGGCGCCGGCGGGCGCGGCCGGGGCGTTCAGTGCCGGCGTCCAGTGCGGCACCTGCCTCTCGTCGACCTGCCCGGCACCGGACCCGAGCGAGGCGCACGCCGGTAGCGCCTGCGGCACCGGGCGCCCGTCGGCCGACGCGCACACGCGCGCGCTCGCCCCAGGGGTGGCGGTCACCGACGACGAGTCCGCGGTGAGGCGCGCGACGTCGCGGCGGGAGCCGGCGGGCGCCGTCGCCGTCGTGACGATCTCAGCGCCCGTCGCGGCGACGAGCGCGTCGGGGACCGCCCCGGTGCCGTCGAACATCGGGAGCATCGCGCTCTCCCCCGAGAGCGTGAGGCCGAACCACGCGGCGGCGTAGGTGTCGAGGACCCGGCGCTGCTCGACCGCGGTCAGGCGGTCGCTCGCGGCGCCGGGGTCGCACGTCGGGCCGCGCGACCCACCCATCTCGACCTGCCGCAACCAGTCGTCGCTCGTCCACCCCGCGTTGAAGAAGTTGTGGTTCGCGCCCATGACGAGGGCCGTGGAACGCAGGACGTCGTCGTCGAACGCGTACCGCGAGTCATCGTGCAGCTGAGCCCCGGGGAGGGAGGCGAGGTCGCCGTCGCAGTAGGGCAGGACCGTGAACGTGGGGACGTCCGGCAGCGTCAGACGCCCCATGTCGCTCGGCGCCAGGAGGAGGGCCGAGTCGATCGGGCGCCCCCGCCCGGCGTTGTCTGCGCGAGCTGGACCGCGCGGACCGCACCCTCGCCGCCGCGGGAGTGGCCCATCAGACCGACGCGCGCCAGGTCGAGCCGACCCTCGAGCACTCCGGGCAGCCCCGCGGACGCGTCGCCGCGGTTGGCCCGGTCGAGCAGGTCGAGGTGCGACAGGATCAGCCCGCCGCGGGCACTCGCTCCCCGGTCGGCGGTGCGCACGTCGTCGTAGACGCTGATCGCGTTGGCACTGATCGAGACCGTCACGTAGCCCTGCGACGCGAGCAGGGTGCCGAGCTGACCGAATCCGGTGTGATTGGCCACCTCGCGCTCGCCCGTGCGGCACGGGTAGACGAGGGGTCGCGGGATCGCACCACCGGCGGTGAGGCAGGAGTCCCCGCGTCCGTGCACCATGACGACGACGGGGCTCGGCCCCGCGACATCGGACGGGTAGGTCACGGTCGCGACCATCTCGCCGCGCGTGACCGGAAGCATGTCGCGCAGCTCGACGGCGGAGCGGCCGAGGTCGTAGGAGGTCCGCCCCACGGTGTGGGGACCCGGTGCGCCCGGGTCGGTCGCGAACGCGGGCGAGGGCGGCGTCGCGGCGCCCGGGTCCACGACCGCCGCGGGCGTGATCGTCGACGGCGAGCGCGCCTCCCCGGACCAGCCCGCCTCGACCTCGTCGGCCGCGAGCACGTCCGGGTCGTTCGTGGTGGCCACGAGGCTGCGCCCGTCCTCCGACAGTCGCGCGGTCCCGACCTCGACGCCGTCGACGACGATCGCGGGCGCGGCCGCGCGCATCTCGAGCGGCTCGTCCAGCTCGACGGTGATCTCGTAGGCACCGCCGACGTCGTCGACGCGCCAGCCCTCCCCCGCCGCCTCGGGTGCGGCACCGGCCGGGACGGCGGTCAGCGCGACGGTCGCCCCGAGCACCGCGGCCACCGCACCGGCGAGCGCGGATCGCCGGCGTGCGCGACGGCGGGGCCCGGCGGGCCGGCGGGCGGGAGCGGGCGACGGGGTTCTCACGAGAGTCCTCTCGAGGGCGATCCGGCCGCCACCGCGGCGTGACGTCCGGCGTTGCGACCACCGTACCCGCGCCGTCGACCCCCACCCTGTGCCGTGCGACCGCACGCTCGAACGCAACGCGCTGCAGGGCCACCGAGTTCGGTGCTGCGCGCCGACTTCGGCCGCCACAGCCCCGAACTCGACGCGGAACCCCGAACTCGGCGGAAGGGCTGCGAAGGCGGGGCCGGGGCGGGGGCGTGGGCGGGGGCGTGGGCGGGGCCTGGCGCGGAACCCCGAACTCGGCGGGGGGCATCACATGGAGGCACCCACGCGGACGCGGACGGCGCCCGGTGGCCTGGGCCACCGGGCGCCGCCCGTCACTCCGCTCGATCGGTGCGAGCTACAGCAGGTCGAGCCGGTCGAAGCGGTACACGAACGCCGCCATCGCGTCGCGCGCGATCGGCATCAGCGGCTCGTACTGCGCGCTGCCGTCGTTCCCGACCCACCCCGTGGTCACGCCGTTCTCCGCGAGCCAGGTGATCTCGGCGTAGAACTGGTCGGTCGGCGCGACGTCCAGGAACGGCGAGACCGCGGGCACGTCGTGCTCCACCGGACCGGCCGTCTCGGCCAGGCGGTACAGGAACGCCGCCATCGCGTCACGGTTGATCGGCTCCAGGGGGCGGAACTGCGCGCTCCCGTCGGCCTGCACCCAGCCCGTGGAGATCTCCTGCTCGTGCAGCCAGGCGATCTCCCGGTAGAACTGGTTGTCGGTCGAGACGTCCGTGAACGGGGAGACGGTCGGCGCGTCGTAGTTCTCGACCTCCGCCAGGCGGAACAGGAACGCCGCCATCGCGTCACGGTTGATCTTCGCCAGCGGCCGGTAGGTCACCGTGCCATCGGCCTCCGGCCACCCCGTCGTGATCCCCGCCGAGAACGCCCACGCGATCTCCTCGAAGAACATGTTCTCGACCGGCACGTCCGCGAACGGCGACGACGTCGGCGGGGTGAACACGTGCTCCCAGACCGTCGTCGCGCCCTCGGGGAAGGTGAAGGCGGGCAGCGGCCGCGCCTCGACCCGCACCAGGTCGCGGCCCGGGTAGGTGCCCGCGGCCACGACCTCGCCGTCGACCACGTACTCCACGCCCGTCACCGACGGGATCGTGTACGTGTCGTCCTCGCGACCACGCTCGTCGGTGAACACCACCGGCAGCGGCGTCACCTCCTGCGACGGGCGCAGCACGGTCACGCGGTCGAGCGCGATCGAGCCGGCGTCCAGGCGCAGGCCCACGGTCGGCTGCCACTCCGCCAGCGTGTCCACACCGACCCACAGCCGTGCCAGCCCGGCGTTGATCTGGCTCCAGGTGCCGTCGCGCTCGATCCACGACGTCAGCTCGCCCTGGTCGAGCACCGTGGCGAACCGGTCGCCGTCGTTCCAGCGCACGGGCGCCGCACCCGGTCCCTCGGCGAGGCCGCGGCGCGTCCCACCGGAGAAGATCTCGAACCCGGACTGGGCACCCGGCGCGTGGAACCACGACTGGGCGCGGTTGCTCGCGTCCGCCGTCGGGCCGAGGAACAGCGTGTCCTCACCGCCCCCCGCACCGCGGAAGCGCTCGGGCTCCACGATCAGCGCGAAGGACTCGCCCGCCTCCAGCGGCAGCTGCAGGTTGCTCCACGTGCGACCCTCGCCGCTCGCGGTGAGCAGCCCGGCCCCGGTGTCGACGGCGAGCGTCCCCTCGGGCTCACCCGGGCCGGAGAACCGGTCGTACTCGGCGAGGCGGTCGGTGCTGAAGTCGTCGTCGAACACGACCTCGCCCCACGTGGCGTCGTCGAACACCTCGTTGAACGGCTGCGTGGCGTTCACCGGTCCGACCTCGGGCCCGGGGACCGCGACGCCCTTCTCGGTGACCCACTTCGCGCCGTCCTCGCGCTGCGTGATCGTGAACGAGTCCAGCTCGTCCCCGACCGCGACCGTCGCCGCCCCGCCCGGACGCACGTGCGTGACGACCGAGGAGTAGGTGAGCGTGTCGCCGTCGACCGTGATCTTCTGGAAGGTCGACGTGTCCTGGGCGCGCACCACCGCGGTGGCGTTGTTGCGGGTCCAGATGTTGTCCGAGGCGGACGGGAGCGTGTACTGCTTCGCCCCGGCGTTCGAGACGACGTAGACCGGACCGGCCGAGACGCCGTCGATCCCCGTGGCGGTGGAGCTGGAGAAGCCGCGGCCGTAGGTGTGGTCGTGGCCCTGCAGCACCAGGTCGACGTCGTTGGTCTCCAGCACCGGCAGGATGTGCTGGCGCCAGTTGGCCTCGTCGCGCAGCCCGTTGCCGGAGATGCCCGTGGAGTAGACCGGCTGGTGCGCCGTCACGACGCTCCAGTCGTGCGGGTTCTCCTGCAGCACGCGGTCGAGCCAGGTCGCCTGCATCGTCATCCACGCGGTGCGCGCGACGTTGCAGTCGTAGGCCGCGAGGCCCGCCGGCCGCGCGATCGGGCAGATGTCGTCCCGGTTCGCGTTGAGCGTCACGAAGCGGACGCCCTGGTAGTCGGAGAAGTAGACCGTGTCCTTGAGCACCCGCGCGAGGTGGGCGCCGTACGTGGGGGCGAAGCGACCCGCGTCGGAGGCCACCGGACCGTTCGCGTCGTGCTCGAACGTGTCGAGGTAGTGCTCCATGAACGGCTCGGGGCCGACCTCGTGGTTGCCGGGCGTCGGCACGGCGTTCGTGCTCCACGCCCGCTCACCGATCCCGCCGAGCCAGTCGTCCCACTCCTTCTCGACCGTGGAGGTGTTGGTCATGTCGCCCGCGTAGACCGACAACCGGGCGTCCGGTGCGGCCTCCCACGCGGCGTCGACCGAGTCGTGCCAGACGGTGTCGATGCCCTCCTGGGCGTCGCCGAAGTACAGGAACGTGAACGGGTCGGCCTGCGCCGACGCCGTCGTGAACTCCTGCCACCCGCTCCAGCGGTCGGCTGCGCCGACGCGGTAGGAGTAGGTGGTCGACGGCGTGAGCTCGGTCAGCTTGGCCGAGTGGCTCCGCGAGGGGTAGCCGTTCAGCGTGCGCTCGGGCTTCTCGACGGCGTCGACGGTGCGGACGGGAGCGCCGGTGTCGGTGAGGCCGCCCTCGCGGATCTCGACCCTGCCGTCGATCGGCAGCGGGCTCGTGCTGCGCCAGGTGACGTACTGCGACGTCGAGGGGTCCTCCGGCACCGTGAGGATCACGCGGTCCGGCGTGCCGGTGGGCGCGTCAGGGTCGGCGTACGGCGTGGTGGTCGTCGCGACGTCGAACACGTGCATCACGCCGCGGTCGGTGACGCGCGGCAGGTGGATCGCGACGAGGTCCTTGGACGCGTCCAGCGGGGCCGGGCGGGTGCCGAACACGCGGAACGTGCCACCGGCGGACGTGCCGTTGACGTTGTTGCGACCCGCGACCTCGAGAACGGTGGCGTTGCCGCCGCCGGGGTTCGCGCCCCAGTCGGTCAGCTCGAGGGCGATGTTCTGGCGCGAGCCGTCGGAGTACTCCGCCTGGGCCGTGCCCTTCGAAGGACCGTTGGTGGCCAGGCCGAGCACGGACACGGCCGCCGCCCCGGGGGCGTCGACCTCGATGCGCTGACCGTTGACGATCCAGTTGTCGGGCTGCCCGACCTCGGTGTCCGGCCACGTGAAGGTGATGCCGGTGTCACCCATCGGGAGCTGCGCCCCCGGCGTGGCGCCGCGCTGCGCGAGGGTCTCGCGCGACAGCGACCAGTCGCTGTAGTCCAGCGAGCCCATGTTGCCGCGGCCGTTCGGCGTGATGCCGACGTTGTTGCGCGCGTCCATCCCGTCGGTGAACGACGGCGGCACGTCACCCGCGCTCGTCCCCCACGTCCCCGGGGTGGCCGACATCGTGAAGTCGAGCACGCCGCCCTCGCGGGCGAAGTCCTCGTCCAACCACGAGGCGGTGTGGGCCTCGCCGTCGACCGTCAGGCCGGTGGTGTAGCGGACGCTCTCGCTCTGGCCGGGCGCGTTGATCTCGTACACGCGGTCGGAGTCCGCGCTGCGGATCGTGATCTGCGGGAAGTGCGGCGCGCTCACCAGCAGGTTCGCCGTGCCGTAGATGCCCGGGTAGACGCCGAGGTTGCTGAAGACGTACCAGGCGGACAGGCCGCCGAGGTCGTCGTTGCCCGGGATGCCGGCGGGCGTGGTGTCCCACAGGTCGGCGGCGCGGTGCAGCACGTCGGTCGTCTTGTGGGGCGCCTGCAGCCAGTGGTAGGACCACGGCATGTTGAGGCTCGGCTGGTTGCTGAGGTAGGCGCCGGTCTTCGTGTAGGCACCGGCGTCGAGCTCGACGGTGTGCTCGTCCAGCGCGCGCTCGGTCGCCTCGATGCCGCCGCGGCGCTCCACCAGGCTGCCCATGTTGTGCGGCACGAGCCAGCCGTACTGGTAGCCCGTGGCCTGGTTGAACTGGCCGCCGCCCGTGCCGTCGCGGCCGCGCAGGTCGAAGTTGCGGTCGAAGCCGCTGCGCTCGCGCGGGCGGATGTGCTGGGTCTGGTCGTCGAAGACGTTGAGCCAGCTCTGCGCCTTGACCATGTAGTCGGCGTTCGCGCCCTCGTCACCGAGGCGGTCGGCGAGCTGCGCGATGGCGAAGTCGGTGATCGAGTACTCCAGCACGCGCGCCGTGGCGAAGTTGCCGCGGCGGTTCTCCACGACGCCGGTGGCGAAGTAGTGCTGCGCGTCCGGGCGGGAGCTGGACGTGCCCGGCAGCGTCTGCGAGCTCACGAGCGAGGCGAGGCCCGCCTCGCGGTCCCAGTCGGTGCTGCCGAACGCGTCGATGGTCGAGACCGCCGTCGGCAGCGAGTCGGCCGCCATGCGCGTCTGCGCGTTGTTCTGCGCCCAGCCGTCGACCCAGCGGCCACCCTGCTGCGTGAGCCGCAGGATCGACTGGTTGATGTCGCTCGCGACCTCCGGGTAGAGCATCGCGATGAGCTGCGCCGAGGAGCGGTAGAAGTCCCAGCCGGCGTAGTTCGTGTAGAGCTGGCGACCCTCCTCGACCTGGTGGAGCTCGCCGTCGGCGCCGGTGTAGGTGCCGTCGACGTCGTTGAAGACGTTGGGGTGGTGCAGCGCGTGGTAGAGCGCGGTGTAGAGCTTGACGCGCTGCTCGTTCGTGCCACCACCGACCTCGATGCGGCCCAGGGCCTCGGTCCAGGTGTCGCGAGCCTGCGCGCGGACGGTGTCGAAGTCGGCGTCGCCGACCTCGGCGGCCGCGTTCGCCGCGGCGCCCTCGACGCTGACGTAGGAGATGCCGATCGTGGCGGTGACCTGGGCGCCGTCGGCGAAGGAGAGGTAGGCACCCGTGCCGTGCTTGGCCGAGGTGCCCGACGCCGCGTCCGCGCCCGGGGTGACTGCGCCGTCGCCCCACACGCCGTGGGCGTCGAAGGGCTGGTCGAAGGACGCGGAGAAGTACAGGGTGTACGGCGCGCTGCCGCACAGGCCGGCGGCGGTGACCGAGCCGGTGACGCTCGCGGCCTCGGCGTCGATCTCGACGTCGCTGGCGGTGATCGCGTTGTTGGAGCCGGCGACGTTCATCAGCAGCGTGGAGTCGCCGGCGTCGCCCTCGGGGAAGTCGAACCGGCTGACGGCCGTGCGCGTGGTCGCGGTCAGCTCGGTGGTCACGCCGTCGGCCGTCTCGACCGAGTAGTAGCCGGGCTGGGCGACCTCGTCGTCGTGGGAGAAGTCGAGGTAGTAGTCGCGGATCGTCTGCTCGGGGTTGCTCGGCAGCGCGCCGCCCGGGAGCTCACCGGTGAACGGGAGGATCGGGACGTCGAAGCCGGAGTAGTTGCCGGAGCAGCCCGTGCCGGACATGCGCGTAAGGCCGAAGCCGCGCAGCTGCGTGCCGGTCCACTCGTAGCCGCCCTTCTCGCCGTTGCCGCCCTCGCGGAACGTGGTGGGGCTGTTCTGCACGGCGCCGAACGGCACCGTGCCGCCGGGGAAGGTGTTGCCGTAGGCGTCGTTGCTCTTGTTCTCGGTGGTGTCGAGCTCGGTCCCGATGAAGGGGTCGACGGCGTCGAACGGCGCGAGGAGGTCGGCCGCGGGGGCGGCGCCGGCAGTGGGCGCGGGCAGCGCGACGAGGAGCGGGGTGGCGGCGGTCGCGGCGGCGAGGCCGAGGATGGCGCTGCGCCAGGTGGCGGTCCTGCGTGGTCGGGTGCCGGCCCTGTCGGGGCTCGACGGCCCCGTTCTCGAGCGCGGGCGGGGCGGTGTGGTCATGACGTCTCCTTCGACGGGATGGGCGCGTTCCCCCTGGATGACACCGCTGTCATCGCTGCGTCGAGGATAGCGGTCCCGAGCGTTCCGCGCGCGGCGAGCGGCAGGTGGTCGGGCGTCGGTGCGGCGCGGTGCGACCGACGGCACGGAGGTCGGGGCGGGCGAAGTCCCATCGAGGAGTTCCTCACGTCAGGTGTGGGCGGCGCGCCGGTCGGCACGACCGCCCACGAGCGAAGCAGCGTCGCCCGACCGCGCCGTGGCCGCTCGGTGACGTGCGGCACTCACGAGGATGAACGGGATGAGAACGCTCACACGTCGGGTCGCGCGCGGGCAGGGCGGGCACGACGGCGGAAGCCCCGCCCCTCGAGATGAGGGGCGGGGCTTCCGGTGCTGCAGGTGCTGCTGGTGGAGCTCAGTCCTGCAGGTTGCTGTAGCGGAACAGGAACGCCGCCATCGCGTCGCGGGCGATCGGGGCGACCGGCCGGTAGACCGCGCGTCCGTCGTTGCCCTCGGGCCAACCCGTGGCGATCCCCTGGGCGTGCATCCAGGTGATCTCCTTGTAGAACTGGTTGCTCGGGTCGACGTCGTCGAACGGGGACACCGTCGGCGCGTCGAACGCGGGCTGCTTCGCGTAGCGGTAGATGAACGCCGCCATCGCGTCGCGGTTGATGGGCTCGAGCGGACGGAACTCGGCGCCGGCGGGCGTGGCCCACCCGGTCGAGATGCCCTGCTCGTGGAGCCACGCGATCTCCGTGTAGAACTGGTTGCTCGTCGGGACGTCCACGAAGGGCGAGACCGTCGGAGCGGTGTAGCCGACCGGCTTGGCCAGGCGGTACAGGAACGCCGCCATCGCGTCGCGGTTGATGTTCGCCAGCGGACGGTAGGTCTTCGAGCCGTCGGCCTCGGTCCACCCGGTCGTGATGCCGTTCTGGAACGCCCAGCGGATCTCGTTGAAGAACTGGTTGTCCTCCGGCACGTCCGTGAACGGCACCGTGAGATCGGCCGTGACCGTCACCGGGACCGTGACCTCGGTGCCCGAGGGCGCCACGGTCACGACCAGGTCGTAGTCACCCGCGGCCACCGTCGCCGGCACCTGGGCGGCGATCGTCGTCGCCCCCTCGGTGACGGCGAACTCGCCGAGCTCCACGTCGCCGAGCGTCGCCGTCGCCGTGGTGTTGCGCGGCGAACCGAGCGACGTCAGGTCGAGCTGACCCAGCGCCACCGAGAGCTGGCCGCCCGCGGCGACCGGGGCCACCTCGGGAACCTGCACGGCGCGGCGGGCGAAGCTCGGCGTGACCGGGGACGCGTCGCCGAGGTAAGAGATCCACGCCTCGCGGTCCACGAGACCGGAGTCGCGCGTGTCCGTGCCCTGCGTGAAGACCCGGAAGTTGTCGCCACCGGTCGCGAGGAACGAGAACGTCCCGATGCGGTAGCTCGCGGCCGGGTCGAGCGGCTCGCCGTCGACCGTGACCGACGTGATGCGGTCGCCCATCGGGCGCGTGGCGTCGAACGTGTACGTGACGTTGTCCGACAGACCCAGCTGCAGGTACGGACGCGACGGGATGGTGCCGTCGGCGTTCGTCTGCCACTGCTGCTCGAGGAGGACCTTGAACTGCTCGCCCGAGAGGCTCGTGGTCCAGAGGTTGTTCACGAACGGCAGGACCGCGTTCGCCTCGGCGTAGGTGATCACGCCGTCGGCGTCGAAGAACAGCTCGTTGCGCAGACCACCCGGGTTGACCACGCCGATCGTGGCGGCGCCGCGGTCCGGGGAGGACAGCGAGGAGACCAGCGAGTTGGCGACCAGGTTGCTGAGCGTGGACTCGGCGGCGCGGTTGTCGCGGCCCGTGGAGGGCAGCGGGCCGGAGCCCTGGTAGACGCCGTCGACGTAGGAGCCGCCCGAGTAGGCGGTCGTGATGTCGGCGGTGACCGAGCCGATGGGCTGGGAGCCGATGACCTGGGCCTCGGCGAGCGCCGCGTCGACGATCGTCTTGACCGCGGCCACGCGCGGGTAGTCCCGCACGAGGTCGGCGGCCGGCGTCGTCGAGCGGGCCACGTTCTCGGCCGTGTACTCCGTGACGTCACCCGTGGCGGGGTCGACGGTCAGGTCGACCCGACCGAGGAACTCGCCGTAGGAGCCGGTCTGCAGGATCGGACGGGTCTCGCCGTCCGCGCCCGGGACCGGGCCGTCCCACGCGTACTGCTTGTGCGTGTGACCGGTGAAGATGACGTCGACCGCGGGGTCGGTCAGGTTCACGATGTCCGCGAACGCGCCGCCGTCGGCGACCTCCTCCTCGAGCGTCGAGCCGTCGGGGATGCCGGCGCCGGCACCCTCGTGGTACTCGGCGATGATGACGTCGGCCTCGTCGTTGTCGAGGTTGCCGTCCGTGAGCTGCTCGGCGACGCGGTTGACCGCCTCGACCGGGTCGGTGAACGTCAGGTCCGCGATGCCGGCCGGGCTGACCAGCGTCGGGGTCTCCTCCGTCACCGCGCCGATCACGGCCACCGTGAGGCCGTCGACCTCGTGCAGCGAGTACTCCTGGAGCGCGGGGCTGCCGTCCGCCAGGCGCACGTTGGCGCCCAGGATCGGGAACGTCGCGTTCTCGCCGCCGTCGATCACGCGGTCGACGAGGTCGTCGTAGCCCTGGTCGAACTCGTGGTTGCCGACCGCCGAGGAGGCCAGCTCGAGCGCGTTGAGGACGTCGATCGTGGGCTGGTCCTGCGCGACGGCGGAGGCGAACAGCGAGGCACCGATGTTGTCACCGGCCGAGAGGAACAGCGAGGAGCCGCCCTCGGCGTCGATCGCCGCGCGCTGCTGCTCGACCGTCCCGGCGAAGTTCACCGTGTTGTTGTCGATGCGACCGTGGAAGTCGTTGATGTTCAGCAGCGAGAGGCCGACCGGCTCGGCGGGGACGACCGGCTCGACCGAGAGACCGGCGATGACCGGGTCGTGGTCCGAGGAGCGGTACGGGCCCGGGGCGTAGAAGTCCGTGCCGTGGTTGAGGTACCGGCTGTACTCGAGCGCGATGGACTCGCCCGAGTTGATGTTCCAGATGTCGGCGCCGGTCGCGCGCTCCATCGCCGCCTCGTTGAGGAAGACGTGGTCGAGCGAGCCGGACAGGCCCTGGAAGCTGTAGGAGTAGCCGGCGCCGAACTCCGTGGCGGCGTCGGTGAAGCCCGCCTGGACGAAGACCTCGAGCGGGTCCTCCATGCCGTAGGAGTTGAAGTCGCCGACGAGCGCGACGGCGTCGCCCTCCTCCGTCACGGTCGGCAGCCACTCGCGCAGCGCCGTGGCCTGGGCCACGCGCGAGGCGTTGGAGGCGCCCTGACCGTCACCGGCGTCGGCGTCGCCCTGCAGCGGGCCGGCCGAACCCTTGGACTTGAAGTGGTTGACGACGACGAAGACGCTCTCCTCGTCGGTGCCGCCGACGGGCACGAAGCTCTGCCCGAGCGGCTCGCGCGCGTTCTGGTACGCGGACCCGCTCGCGCTCTGGTTGCCGAGCACGCGGAGGGCGCCGTCCAGCTCGACCTCGGCCGGCTGGAAGATGATCGCGTTGGTGATCACGTCCTGCTGCGACAGCGGCGGGAGCTCCGCCGAGTTGGACCGGACGTAGTCCCACTTCGTGGTGCCCGCCTGCGCGTTCAGGGCGTTCACGAGCGTGGCCGTGGCCGCGTCGGCCGGCTTGCCGAGCTTCGCGGAGTTCTCGATCTCCATGAGCCCGAGGACGCTCGCGTCGGTGGCGTTGATGGCGTCGACGATCTTGGACTGCTGGCGGTCCAGGTCGGCCTGGCCCCACGCGCCGCGCGGGTCGCAGCCGCCGCGGACGGTGACGGGGTTGCCGTCGCGGTCGTCGTAGGACGTGCAGCCCGGGGTGTTGAACCCGAGCGTCGTGAAGTAGTTCAGGACGTTGAACGCGCCCACGGTCAGGTCGGCGTCACCGATGGCCTCGGCGTCGGGCGCCTGCGTGCGCGTGTTCTCGAACGTCGCGGGGTAGGCGGACGCGTCGGCCGGGGTGACCTGCGAGGTCGGGCTGAGCTTCCACGCGTTGTTGCGCCAGTCGAGGATGACCGGGTCCGTGAACTCGACCGCCGCGCCGATGATGACCGGGTCGGTGGTGGAGATGTAGGGCGGCGTCTGCTGACGGTTGTTGAAGAAGTTCGTCGACGCGCCGTCGTCCAGGATCACGCCGCGGTCGGCGTTGTCCGCGGCGACGGCGGCCGCCTCGGGCGTGCCGGGGCGCGCGACCTGGGTGGGCTGGATCAGCGGCGTGGTGCCGCTGGCCAGGCCGACCTCGCCGTACTGGTTGGTCGAGTAGGTGTTGGAAACGGTGAAGTCGCCCTGCGGAGCGATCAGCATCGACTCGAACGGCTCGCGGTCCGCGGCGGCCGGCAGGGCGATCGCGGCCGGGACGGGCGCGGGCACCTCCTCGGTCAGCTGCGTGAGGCCGGAGGCCGCGGTCACCTGGATCTGGGACAGGCCGTTGAACTCGCCGCGCGTACCGGTCACCTCGACGTAGTCACCGACGGCGACGGAGCCGACGGTGGCCGAGGAGAAGACGAAGATCGCGTCGGAGACGGTGCGGCCGTCGTTCTCGGCGCCGGTGCCGGGCGTCTGGATGACGTAGCCGTTGTAGCCACCCGTGGGGTAGGCCGCGGTGACGACGCCGCGCGTGGTGACGGTGCCGGAGGTCAGGGCCCGCACCTGGGCGATCGTCAGCGTCTCGCCGGGCTCGGGGGTCGGCGGGTCGACGGGCGTGGTCGACCCGGCGGACGGCGTGGGCGCGCCGACCGTGAAGTCGGCGGCGTTGTCCGCGGTGTTGGTGCCGGCGGCGTCACGAGCGACCGAGGTGGAGTTGCTCGGCGCCGGAGCGGCTCCCGTACCGGCGAACGCGGCACCCGTGCCGAATCCGACGAGGTCGACCACGGCGGCGTCGGCGGCGCACGCGGCGGCCTGGCAGCTCAGCGCGGCGGTGGAGCTGGTCAGCGCGACGTTGCCGTTCGCGCCGGCGAGGTTGACGTTGCCGCTCGCGTTCGGCGTCGGCAGCGGGGCTCCCACGGACGCGTTGTTCGTCCCGCCCTGGACGAGGTAGAGACCGCCGGCGGGGATGGTCCCGCTCAGGTTGATGCGGCCGCTCCAGTTCGTCCCGGCGGAGGACGCGTACTGCACCGACCAGCCGTCGACCGACTGCGGCGTGGAGCTGGTGTTGCGCAGCTCGATGAAGTCGTGCGAGAAGACGGCACCGGAGTTCCCACCTCCCCCGTAGACCTCGTTGATCACCACGGGGGCGTCGGGACTCACGGCGGCTGCGGCGCCGGGCGCGATCACCACCCCTGACACTGCGATGGCAGCAGCACCTGCTACTGCCGCGGGACGGGCCCACGAACGCATGACATCACCTCTTCTTCGAAACGGGAACGCGGTCACGGTAGGGCGCGGGTACGACATCGCGGCGTCGCCCACGTAACCGGCCGGTGAACGCTCTCAGCGCTGAGGCGTCACGCGCACCGTACCCTCGGGAGAGCCTCAGGAAATGCTCAAGATGGGCTCAGTAATGACGAGTTTGGTGCATGCTTCGCGTGAGGAACCGCGGCGTGCCGCGGGTCCCGATCACACGTCTCGATCTGATCTCGATCGCATCTCGATCCGGT
The DNA here is from genome assembly GCF_030161595.1 of Litorihabitans aurantiacus. NCBI lineage: Bacteria > Bacillati > Actinomycetota > Actinomycetes > Micrococcales > Beutenbergiaceae > Litorihabitans > Litorihabitans aurantiacus. Next base: position 3,478,672 of record NZ_BSUM01000001.1, on the reverse strand, counting down.
CACGAACCGCTCGTGACCGGATCGAGGAGACGACCTCTCAGCCCCGGTGCGCCCGGTAGTACTCGATCAGCGCCCGGGTGGAGGCGTCCTGCGCGGCGAGGGCGTCGTCGTCGCCCTCGATCGCCGGCGCGATCTGCAGCGCGAGCTGCTTGCCGAGCTCGACGCCCCACTGGTCGAAGGAGTTGATGCCCCACACCACACCCTGCACGAAGGTGATGTGCTCGTAGAGCGCGACGAGCTGGCCGAGCACGGCCGGCGTCAGCGCGGGCGCGACGATCGACGTCGTGGGCCGGTTGCCGGCGAACGTGCGGGCCGCCACCAGCGCACCCGTGGTCCCCTCGGCCTCGACCTCCGCCGCCGTCTTCCCGAACGCGAGCGCCTTCGTCTGCGCGAGGAAGTTGGCGAGGAACAGCGCGTGCACGTCGCGGCCGCCGTCGGCCAACGGGTACGCCGGGTTCGCGACGGCGATGAAGTCCGCCGGGATCAGCCGCGTGCCCTGGTGGATGAGCTGGTAGAAGGCGTGCTGCCCGTTCGTGCCCGGCTCGCCCCAGAACACCTCACCGGTGTCGGTCGCCACTGGCGAACCGTCCCACCGCACGGACTTGCCGTTGGACTCCATCGTGAGCTGCTGGAGGTAGGCCGGGAAGCGGTGCAGCTGCTGCGCGTACGGGAGCACGGCGTGCGTCTGTGCGCCGAGGAAGTTCACGTACCAGACGTTCAGCAGGCCCATGAGGACGGGCACGTTGCGCTCCAGCGGCTGCGTGCGCACGTGCTCGTCGACCGTGTGGAAGCCCGCGAGGAGCTCGCGGAACGCGTCGGGGCCGAGCGTGATCGCGAGCGAGAGCCCGATCGCGGAGTCGACCGAGTACCGCCCGCCGACCCAGTCCCAGAAACCGAACGCGTTGGCGGTGTCGATGCCGAAGTCGGCCACCTTCTCCAGGGCCGTGGAGACGGCCACGAAGTGGTGTGCGACGGCGTCGGTGCGCGCCGCGTCGTCGTCGCCGATCGCGCCGGCGGCGGCCAGGCGCTCCCAGAGCCAGTCGCGCGCCAGGCGCGCGTTGGTCAGCGTCTCCAGCGTCGTGAACGTCTTCGACGCGACGATGAACAGCGTCGTCTCGGGGTCGAGGTCCGCGACCTTCTGGGCCAGGTCGGTCGGATCGATGTTGGAGACGAAGCGCGCGCTCAGGCCCTCCTGGACGTACGGCTTCAGGGCCTCGTAGACCATCACCGGTCCGAGGTCGGAGCCGCCGATGCCAATGTTGACCACGGTCTCGACACGCTTGCCCGTGACCCCCACCCAGTCACCTGAACGCACACGCTCCGCGAACGCGTCGATGCGTCCCAGGACCTCGGCGACGTCGGCGTCCACGTCCTGCCCGTCGACCTCGAGCGACGGTGCCTGCCCGGCCGGGCGGCGCAGCGCCGTGTGCAGCACGGCGCGGTCCTCGGTCGTGTTGATGTGCTCGCCCGCGAGCATCGCGGCGTAGCGCTCGGCGACGCCGGTGTCCTGCGCGAGGTGCACGAGCGAGGCGAGCACCTCGTCGGTCACGAGGTTCTTCGACAGGTCGACGTGCAGGTCGCCGAGGGCGTGCGTGAGGCGCTCGACCCGGCCGGGGTCGCCGTCGAACCAGCCACGCAGGTCCGGCGTGAACGAGCCGTGCAGGGCGGTGAGCTCCGCCCAGGCCGGGGTGCTGGTGGGGTCCACGGGCGTCGTCGAGGTCATGCCCCGAGCGTAGTGCGGGGGCCGCCGGGAGGCGCCGCCGGCAATACCCGTCCGACCGCGGTCACCCCGAGCGCGCGGCGCGCGCCGTCGAGTCGCGCACCACGAGCTTCACGGGCAGCAGCACGGGCTCGCCGCTCGAGCGCGCCCCGCCCACGATCGCGAGCAGGTTGCGCACGGCCGTGCTGCCCTGCAGCTGCAGCGGCGAGGCGACCGAGGTGAGGGAGGGCGCCGTCAGCGCCCCGATCGCGCTGTTGTCGAAGCCGACCACGCTGACCTCGCCCGGCACCGCGACCCCGAGCGCGCGCAGCCCGCGCACGAACCCGACCGCCATGACGTCGTTGAACGCGACGACCGCCGTCGTCGGCCGCTGCGCCCACCGGCGCGCGGCCCGCGCCCCGCCCTCGACCGTCGGCGCGTTCGGACCGATGCGGCGCACGCGCATGTCGAGCTCGAGGCCGGCCTCCTCGAGACCACGCCAGCGCACGCCGTCGGCCCAGGACGCCTCGGGACCCGCGACGTAGGTGATCTCGCGGTGCCCGAGCTGGCCGAGGTGCTCGGCGGCGCGGCGCACGCCGCGCGCACCGTCGGTCAGGACGCTCGGCAGCCCGCTGACGATGCGGTTCAGCACGATCACCGGGCGCCGCTTCGCGATGCCGCGGATGCCCGAGTCCGACAGGCGTGGGCTCGTGAGGATGAGCCCGTCGACGGCGTCGAGGAACGTCGAGGCCGCCTCGCGCTCGCGCACGTCGGACTCCTGCGCGTCCACCAGCAGCATCGTGTAGCCGGCGGCCTCGGCCGCCGCCGTCGCCCCGCGCACGACGTCGACGAACTGCGGGTTCCCGATGTCGGCCACGACCATCGCGAGCATCCGGGTGGGGACGGACGTGAGCACGGGTCCGACCGACGCGCGCCGGTAGCCGAGCTCCAGCGCGGCGGCGTGCACCTTCTCCGCCGTCGCCGTGCTCACGCGGCCCGGGCGGGACAGCGCGCGCGAGACGGTCGAGGGCGCGACGCCCGCGGCCCGGGCGACGTCGTAGATCGTCGGGGCCGGGCGGTCCTCATCGGCCGGGCGCTCGCTCACCGGCCCACGGTAGACCCCGACGGCGGGCGCCGGGCCGGGCGTCCGGCGTCGTCACCCGGGGTGGCAACGCCTGGCAACAGCCGGGGCCGACGCCGCGGCCCGGCCCAGACTGGTCCGTCACGACATCGACGAGGGAGCGGGTATGACGACGGCGGCAGCGGGCATCCGGGACATCGGCGGCATCGGCGACCTCGGCGACCTCCTGGCGGAACCGCTCGCGACGGCGACCGCGACCGCCGCGCACGCCCTGGCGGGCCACGCGCCGCTCGGCGTCGCGTTCTCCGGCGGGGTCGACTCGGCCACGCTGCTCGCGCTGGCGGTCCGCACGTTGGGCGCGGACGCCGTCGTCGCGGTCCTGGGCGTCTCCTCCAGCCTCGCGACCGACGAGCGCACCCGCGCGCACGAGACGGCCGCGTCGATCGGGGCGCGGCTGGTGGAGGTCCAGACCCACGAGGGCTCCTCTGCCGCCTACCGCGCGAACGGCCCCGACCGCTGCTTCCACTGCAAGGACGAGCTCTTCACGCGCATCTCCGACGACCTGGTGGCCGAGCTCGGCCTCGCCGCGGTCGCCTACGGCGAGAACGCCGACGACGCGCGCCGGCCGGACCGCCCCGGCTCGCGCGCCGCCACGCAGCACCGCGTGCTGCGCCCGCTCGCGGAGGCCGGGATGACCAAGGCGATGGTGCGCGAGCTCGCCCGCGCGCTGGAGGTGCCCGTCGCCGACAAGCCCGCGGCCCCGTGCCTGGCGTCGCGCATCCCGCACTTCTCCGAGGTCACCCCGGAGAAGCTCGCGCAGGTCGACGCCGCCGAGACCGCGCTGCGGCGCCTGGGGTTCACCGACAGCCGCGTGCGCCACCACGGCGACGTCGCGCGCATCGAGCTCCCGACGGCGGAGCTCACCACCGCGGTCGAGCGCCGCGAGGAGGTGGACGCCGCCGTCCGGGCGGCCGGCTTCCGCTTCGCCGCGCTCGACCTGCGCGGCATCCAGTCCGGGGCGTTCACGCTGCCCCTGGTGTCCGTCCGTGGCTGACGCACCCGGCACCGGGACCGGCACCGCCTGGGAGCCCGGCCCCGAGCTGCTGCGCGTCGCGCGCCTCGACCACGACCGCGCCGCCCGCCGCGGCTACCCCGAGGCCGTGCTGTGCGAGCCGAAGACGCCGGACCAGGTCGCCGCGATCGCCGCGGAGGTCGCCGCCGCCGGCACGCCCACGCTCTTCACGCGCGTCCGCGAGGACCAGGTGGACGCCGTCCTGACCGCGCTGCCGGACGCGCACCACGACGCCGTCGCCCGCCTCGTGGCCTGGCCGCCGCAGCCGCCCGCACCGACCGGCGGGCTCGTCGTCGTGCTCAGCGCCGGCACCTCCGACCTGGCCGTGGCGCGCGAGGCCGAGCTGACCGCGCGCCACCTCGGGCGCGCCACCGAGCTCGTCGTCGACGTCGGGGTGGCGGGGCTGCACCGCGTGCTGGCCCAGCTGGACCTGCTGCGCTCGGCCCGCGTCGTCGTCGTGGCCGCCGGGATGGACGGTGCGCTGCCGAGCGTGGTGGCGGGGCTGGTGAGCTGCCCCGTCGTCGCGATCCCCACCTCGGTCGGCTACGGTGCGGCGTTCGGCGGCGTCGCCCCGCTGCTGTCGATGCTGAACGCGTGCTCGCCGGGCGTCGCCGTCGTGAACATCGACAACGGCTACGGCGGCGGCCACCTCGCGGCGCAGATCGCCGCCGGCTGACCGCTCCAGCCGGACCACCGCCGCGGCAACACGCGGCAACAACTGCAGCACGGCGCCGCCGCTCTGGATAGATGGGCGCATCGATCGGCGAAGGGGCCGCGGCGCGAGGCGCCGGCTCGGCCTGACGACGACGTCACCGAAGGAACGGACACACATGAGGAACCGGACGATCACCGCGGTCGTCGCCGGCGCGACCACCGCGACGCTGCTCCTGGCCGCGTGCGGCCCGGGCTTCGCCGACGGCGAGGGCCGCCCGCTGCGCATCGCGCTCAACCAGAGCGAGGCCCACCCCTCCTACATCGCGCTCGACCACCTGGGCGAGGCCCTGGCCGAGACCACCGAGGGCTACGACACCGACATCTACCCCAACGAGACCCTCGGCGCCCAGGCCGAGGCGCTCCAGCTCGTCTCCGACGGCTCGGTCGACATGGCCGTGGTCTCGGGGCCCCAGCTCGAGAACCTCAACCCCGACTTCGTGGTGTTCAACCTGCCGCGCGTGTTCGACGACGTCGAGCACCAGATGCGGGTGATCCACGACCCCGAGATCACCGGGGACCTGTTCTCCTCGCTCGAGGAGCGCAACAACATCACGGTCCTCGGCGGCTTCACGCAGGGGGCGCGCTCGGTCTACACCGACGAGCCGATCGAGACCCCGGCCGACCTGGCCGGCAAGCAGATCCGGGTGCAGGAGTCCGACCTCCAGCTCGCCATGGCGCGCGCGCTCGGCGGGATCGGCACCCCGCTCGCCTACGGCGAGCTCTACACCGGGCTGCAGTCCGGTGTCGTGGACGCCGCCGAGAACAACGAGGTCTCCTACTTCACGCAGCGCCACTTCGAGGTGGCACCGTACTGGAGCTACACCAACCACCTCGTCGGCCTCGACTACATCATCATCAACTCCGACCTGCTGGCGAGCATGACGCCGGCCGACCGCGAGGCGTTCGACGCCGCGTTCACGGCGGCCCACGAGGAGCACACGCAGCTCTGGGCCGAGGCCACGCAGGAGGCCATCGAGGGGGCGACGGCGGGCGGGGCGACCTTCTCCGAGGTCGACGACGCCGCGTTCGCCGAGCCGCTCGAGGCGATGGCCGACACCTTCATCACGACCGACTCCCAGCGCGCGCTCTACGACGCCGCGCGAGCGGCGGCGCAGCCGTGACCGCCCCGACCCCCACCACCACGGAGGTGACGCGTGGATAGCGTCAAGAAGGCCCTCGACAGGGCCCTGTACTGGATCGTCGTGGTGCTGTTCGCCATGCTCGTGCTCATCGTCGTCTGGCAGATCGTCAGCCGCCAGGTGCTCGGGGCGCCGGCGTCCTGGACCGACGAGGGTGCCCGCCTCACCTTCGTGTGGCTCGGGCTGTTCGCCGCCGCCTTCGTGTTCGGCGAGCGCGGCCACATCGCCGTCGAGTTCGTGGCGCGCAAGCTCCCCGGGCGCAGCGAGCGCGCGCTCGCCGTCGTGGTCCAGCTGATCACGCTCGCCTTCACCGTCGTCGTGCTCATCTGGGGCGGCGGGCGGGCCGCGAGCAACGCGTGGCTGCAGAACCTCTCGGCGCTGCCGTTCACCCTCGGGCAGATGTACCTCGCCCTCCCCGTGGCCGGCACGCTCATCGCCTTCTACTCGCTGTACTACGTCGCCGGTCTGCTCCGCGGGACCCACGGGCCGTACGTCGAGCTCGAGGACGAGTCCGAGGTCGTGGCCGCCACGGTCGAACCGCTCACCCCGCGCAAGGAGGCGTGATGGATCCCGCAGCCCTCGTCGGCCTCATCCTGCTGTTCTGCATCATCATCGGGATCGTCTCCTCGGTCCCCATCGCGATCGTCATCGGCGTCGCCTCCTTCCTGGCCGCCGTCCCGATCCTCGGGCCGGAGCAGGCCGCGCTGGTCAGCGCGCAGCGCATCTTCACCGGCATCAACTCCTTCCCGCTGCTCGCGATACCCCTGTTCGTGCTGGCGGGCGTGATCATGAACAACGGCGGGATCGCCAGCCGCCTCGTGGACGCCGCCAAGGTGCTCACCGGGCGCGCACCCGCGTCGCTCGCGCAGACGAACGTCGTGGCCAACACGATGTTCGGTGCGGTCTCGGGCGCCGCCGTCGCCGCGGCCGCCGCCGTCGGCAGCGTGATGAACAACCGCATGGTCAAGGAGGGCTACGACCGTCCGTTCGCGGCGGCAGTCAACATCGCCTCCGCCCCGGCGGGGATGCTCATCCCGCCGTCGAACACGTTCATCGTGTACTCGCTGGTCTCGAGCACCTCGATCGCCGCGCTCTTCATGGCCGGCGCGATCCCCGGCGTCATGTGGGCCCTGGCCTGCATGGTCGTGGTCTACCTCTACAGCCGCCGCCAGCCCGGCCGGCTGCGGTCGGAGGACCGGATCTCGTTCTCCGACGGTCTGCGCGTCATCGGCCGCGCCGTCCCGTCGCTCCTGATGATCGTCGTGGTCGTGGGCGGCATCCTCGGCGGGTTCTTCACCGCGACGGAGTCCGCAGCCATCGCCGTCGTCTACTGCCTCGTGCTGTCGGCCTGCTACCGCAGCATCAAGGTCGGCGACCTCCCGGACATCCTCATCAACGCCGGTCGCACGACGGCGATCGTGATGCTGCTCGTGGGCGTCTCGACGTCGCTGTCCTTCACGATGGCCTACGCCCGGATCCCGGACCTCATCTCCGAGACCGTGCTGGGGCTGACCGACTCGCGCGTGCTCATCCTCATCCTCATGATGCTCGTGCTCATCCTCGTCGGGACGTTCATGGACCCGACCCCGGCGATCCTGATCTTCGTCCCGATCTTCCTGCCGATCGCGACGGAGTTCGGCATCGACCCGGTGCACTTCGGCGCGATGGTCGTGATGAACCTGTCGCTCGGGGTGATCACGCCGCCTGTCGGCAACGTGCTGTTCGTCGGGTCCCGCCTGGCGAACCTGCGCATCGAACCGGTCATCACGAAGCTGTGGCCGTTCCTGTTCGCGATCGTCGCGATGCTGTTCCTCGTCGTGTTCATCCCGCAGCTCTCGCTCTGGCTGCCGACCGCGCTCGGGCTGCTGTAGCGGGCGGCACCCTCAGGACGAGAGACGGCGGCGGCCGGGAGGAGATCCTCCCGGCCGCCGTCGTTCGTCGTCGCATCGCCTCGCCCAGGGAGGCCGAGCACCGCGGTCCCGCGCCCGACCGCGGCGTGTCGGCCTCGACACGCCGGTGTGCCCCCGGGCCGCGCCTCCCTGCGCGAGCGACCCGGTGGTGACAGTGCCGCCGGGACGCGCCGCTCAGTCCCCGGCGAGGTAGGCGCGCACGCCGTCGTACGCCTCGAGCATCGCGGCCGTCCGACGGCGCATCCCGCGGTAGACCTCGCGGTCGGCCGCGTCGACCTCGATCGGGTCGGCCACGCCGTCGGCCGGACTCAGGAGCTCCAGCGCACCCGCGAGCGAGTCCGCGCGCCCGAGCGCGTACAGCGCCAGCGCGGCCCCGCCCAGCGCCGAGCCCTCGGCGTCGTCGGTGGGTACGAGCGGGCGATCGATCGCGGCGGCCATCACCCGGCGCCAGACCTCCGCCTGGAACACGCCACCGGTGCAGCGCACCTGCTCCACCGGTGTGACACCACCGAGCACCTCGATCAGGCCGCCCATCGACACGGCCACGCCCTCGATCGCCGCGCGGACGAAGTGGTCGGGCCCGTGCTCGTGGCGCACCCCGAGGAAGGAGCCCGTGAGCTCCGGGTCCCACAGCGGCGCGCGCTCGCCCAGCAGGTAGGGCAGCATCACGAGGCCGTCGCTGCCGGCCGGCACGCGCGCGGCCATCGCCATCACGTGCGCGTCGCGCTCCGGCCCGGCGGGCACCTGCGAGGCGTAGACCTCGCCGGCCCAGCGGGCGACGACGCCGCCGTTGCTCATGGGCGCGCCCACGACCCAGGCGTCGTCGGTCAGCGCGTAGCAGAACAGTCGGCCGTGGTCGTCCAGCACGGGCTCGCGCACCACCGTGCGCACCGCGCCGCTCGTGCCCATCGAGAGGCCGGCGATGCCGGGCGCGATCGCGCCGGTGCCGAGATTGCCGAGCGGCCCGTCGGTGGCGCCCGTGTTGACCGGGGTCCCGGCAGGCAGGCCCGAGCGCGCGGCCGCGGCGGGCGAGAGCTCGAGCAGCGCCGTCGTCGGGAGCACGGGCGGGAGCTGCTCGGCACGCACGCCGGCGATGTCGAGGTGCTCGGGCGCCCAGGTGCGCGTGGACAGGTCCAGGAGACCGGAGCACGACGCCGTGGACAGCTCGGTCACGAGCCGTCCCGTCAGGTGCAGCAGCACCAGGTCCTTCAACCCGATCCAGCGGTGCGCCGCGGCGGCGGTGTCGGCGTCCTCCTGCGTGAACCACGCGAGCTTCACCAGCGGGCTCATGGGGTGCACGGGGGTGCCGGAGCGGTGGTGCAGCTCGAGGCCGCGACCGTCGGCGCGCAGGCGCGCGGCCTGGGCGTGCGCCCGGGTGTCGGCCCACGTGACGATGTCCGTGATCGGCCGCAGCTCGGCGTCGAGCGCCACGAGCCCGTGCATCGCCGTGCCCACGCCGAGCACGTCGACGGTCCGCCCCGCGGCGGTGCAGGCCGCCACGACCTCCGCGAGCGCGTCGTCCACCGCGCCCAGCACGGTGCGCGGGTCCTGCACCTGGTGTCGCGGCGCCGGCTCGACCAGCCGGTACTCGCGCAGCGCGACGGCGCGCCAGCGGTGGTCGGCGTCCTCGGGGTCGAGCGCCAGCACTTTCGTGGTCGTGGTCCCGACGTCGATCCCGATGACCACGCCCATGCTCAGACCTCCGGTTGCTCGAACGCGCGCAACTGCGCCAGGACGGCGCGGTGCACCTCGGGCAGCCCCGCATCCTCCGCCAGCTCGGGGGCCAGCGACGCCAGGATACGGGCCACCGCACCCTCGTCCTCGCCCGCCGCCCGCTCGCGCCAGAGGTCGGCGGCGACGTCGCGGACCGGCACCCCGGCGCCGCGCAGGTGCGCGATCCAGGCCGCGACGCCGACGACGGCGCCCGCGGACACCTCACCAGCGCTCCGCCGCGCGAGCAGCACCGGCACGTGCCGGACCGGGAGCTTCTGCGACCCGTCGGCGGCGATGCGGCCCAGCACGTCGCTCATCCGGACGTTGCCGAACCGCTCGCGCAGCGCCTGCCGGTAGGCGGGCGTCCTCGCGCGCACGCGCTCGTCGAGGTCGGTCTCGGCGTCGTCCCACAGCTGCTCGACCCACGCGCGCACGCGCTCGTCCGCGAAGGCGGCGTCGACCGTCTCGTGCCCGAGGATCGGGCCGGCGTAGGCCATGAGCGAGTGGGCGCCGTTGAGCAGGAGCAGCTTGCGGCGCTCGTAGGGCTCGACGTCGTCCACCAGCTCGACGCCGGCGTCCTCCCAGCGCGGCCGTCCGGCCGGGAACGAGCCCGCGACCACCCACTGCGAGAACGGCTCGGTGACCACGGGCGAGGCGTCGACGACGCCGAGCTCGCGCTCGACGATCTCGGCGGTGCCGGGTGCGACGTCGGGCGTGATGCGGTCGACCATCGAGCTCGCGAAGTCGACGTTCTCGGCGATCCAGGGCAGCAGGTCGGGGTCGACCAGCGCGGCCAGGTCGCGCACCACGCGGCCGACGACGGCGCCGTTGCCCGGCAGGTTGTCGCACGGCAGGACCGTGATCGGCCCGGCGTCGGCGCCCTGCCGCGCGAGCAGCCCGGCCACGATCTTGGCCGGCACGGTCGTCACGGGCGCGACGGGGTCGCGCCGCAGCGTGGCGACATCGGCCGCGACGTCCGGGTGCGCGGCGTCGAGCCCGCCGTCGTGGCCGCGCAGGTAGCCGGCCTCGGTCACGGTCGAGGTCACGACGGCGACGGCGGGGTCGCGCAGGTAGCCGAGCCAGGCCGCCTGGTCGCCGGCGGCGTGGACCGCGCTGAGCGAGGTGACCACGCCGACGTCGTCGCCGTCGGGACCGCGCTCGACCAGCGTGTACAGGCCGTCCTGCGGGGCCAGGGTGCGCGCGACGTCGGGACGGCGCCCGGTGAAGGCGGCGATGCCCCAGCCGTCGCCGGCGCGCATCGTGTACCAGGCCTGGTGGGCCCGGAAGAAGTTGCCGAGGCCGAGGTGCACGATGCGGACCGGGGCGGCCGCGGCGTCGGGCGTGCGGGCGAGGCGGGGCGGCTCGGTCCCTCCGGCCGCCTCGGTCTGCCGGGCTTGCTCGGCCTGCTCGGCCTGCGGGGTCGGAGCGCTCACAGCTTGAACACCTTCGTCGGGATCGTGGTCACGAGGTCGTGCGCGGTCTCGAGCGCCTCGTCGAGGCTGAGGCGGTGGGTGGCCACCAGCTCGGCGAGGTAGCCCGCGTCGAGGCGGCGGGACATGTCGTGGCGCGTGGGGATGGACAGGAAGGCGCGGGTGTCGTCGATGAACCCCGAGGTCCGGTAGAAGCCGGCCGTCTCGGTCACGGCGCCGCGGAAGCGGCGGATCGCCTCGGGCGCGTCGATGAACCACCACGGCACGCCCACGTGCATCGAGCGGTAGAAGCCGGCCATGGGGGCGAGCTCGCGGGAGTAGACCGTCTCGTCGATCGTGAAGACGACGAGCGTGAGGTCGGGGTGGTTGCCGTACCGGCCCAGCAGCGGCTGCAGCGCGTGCGTGAACTCGACGCCCATCGGGATGTCGGAGCCCGCGTCGGCGCCGAAGCGCGCCAGGTTGTCGGGGTCGTGGTTGCGCCGGACGGCGGGGTGCAGCGTCATGACGAGGCCGTCCTGCGTGGCCATCCGCGCCGTCTCGCTCATCATGTGGCGGCGGAACGCGTCGGCCTCCTCGCGCGTGACCTCGCCGCGGAGCGCGGCGGCGTAGATGCGCTCGGCGTCGGCGTGCTCCAGGGGCTGCGTGCCGGCGTCGGCGTGCGAGTGGTCGGAGGAGACGGCGCCGTGCTCCTTGAAGTAGCGGCGGCGTTCCTCGATGGCGGCGAGGTAGCCGGCGTAGTCGCCGGTGTCGACGTCGGAGACGCGCGCCAGCTGCCCGACGAGGTCGGACCAGTCGGGGCGGGCGAGCTCGAGGAAGCGGTCGGGGCGGAACGTCGGCAGCACGCGACCGGTGAACGTGGGGTCCGCCGCGAGCGCGCGGTGCGGCGCGAGGTCGTCCAGCGGGTCGTCGGTCGTGGCCAGCACGGAGATGCCGAAGCGGTCGAACAGGGCGCGGGGGCGGAACTCGGGGCGGGTCAGGGCCGAGGCGATCTCGTCGTAGATCGCGTCCGCCGTCGCGGCGCTCGGGGCCTGGGTGATCCCGAAGACCTCGGCGAAGGTGGTGTCGAACCAGTACTTCACGGGGGTCCCGCGGAACAGGTGGTAGTTCTCGCAGAGGATCCGCCAGGCGCGGCGCGCCCCGGCCTCGTCGAGCTGGACGGGTCCGTCGGGACCGCGGCCCAGGTCGCCGAGCTCGGCGCCGCCGGCGTGCAGCATCCGCAGCACGTAGTGGTCGGGGCTGAGCAGCAGCGAGGTGGGGTCGGTGAACGGCTCGTCCGCCACGAGCCACTGCGGGGGCACGTGGCTGTGCGGCGAGATGATCGGGAGGTCCTTCGTGGCGGCGTACAGCTCGCGCGCCACGGTGCGCACCTCGGGCTGGACGGGCAGCAGGCGGTCGGCGTCGACGTCGAGGGACCGCACCAGGTGGTCGTTCATCGGCCCATCGTGACCGGTCGGCCGCGCCGGGACCGCCCGGTTGCCAGCGCTTGCCGCCACGGGCACCGATCCGCGCCCGTCGGCGGCCCGCGGCCGGGGGCGCGGGTTAGCGTCGCGGCCATGACATGGTTCAGCAAGGAGGCGCGGTTCCTCTCGCGCCCCGAGATCGAGGCGATGTGCGACCGGCTGCTCCAGGAGGCGCAGGAGCGGTTGGGCATCGCGGCCTACCGCCGCGTGCTGCTGCTCCCGCCGGACCTCACGCGCGCCCACTCCGGCACGGGATGGATGACCGAGCACCTGTTCCACGCGCTGACGGCGCAGGGGGCGGAGGTGCACGTGATCCCGACGCTCGGCCAGCACGTGCCGCACACGCCCGAGGACAACACGTGGATGTTCGGGTCGATCCCGCACGAGCGCATCCACGCGCACGACTGGAAGAACGGCGTCACGAACGTCGGCACGGTCCCGGCCGAGGTGGTGCGCGAGCGCACCGGCGGGGCGGTCGACTGGGAGATGCCGATCGACCTCAACACGATGCTGGTGACGCAGGAGTGGGACCTCATCATCAACGTCGGGCACGTGGTGCCGCACGAGGTGCTCGGCTTCGCCAACCACAACAAGAACTACTTCATCGGCCTCGGCGGCAAGCGGCTGCTCGGGGCCGCGCACATGGCCTCGGCCGTCTACGGGATCGAGAACAACCTGGGCAATCTGCTCACCCCCGTGCGCTCGTGCTTCAACTACGCCGAGGAGCACTTCCTGGGTGACCTGCCGGACGTGTACCTCCAGGTCGTCATGGACTACGACGACGAGGAAACCTCGCGCACACCGGTGTGTTCGTCGGGGACGACGTCGAGACCTACTACGACGCCGCCCGCGCCTCGCGCGCGCAGAACATCACGCTGTTCGACGAGGGTGCGCCGAAGATCGTCGCGGTGATGCAGGCGGACGAGTTCCGCGCCACCTGGGTGGCGAACAAGGCGGTCTACCGCACGCGGATGGCGATCGCCGACGGCGGCGAGCTGCTCGTGATCGCGCCCGGCGTGGAGCGGTTCGGCGAGCAGCCCGAGGTCGACGCCTTGATCCGCCGCTACGGCTACCTCTCGCAGCGCGAGGTGCTCGCGCTGTACGCGACGCAGGTGGACATGCAGGAGATCCCGCACGGGACCGCGCACCTCGTGCACGGCTCGAGCGAGGGCCGCTTCCGCATCACCTACGCCCCGGGCCACCTCTCCCGGGACGAGATCGAGTCGGTCGGGTACGGCTACATGGACGTGGCCGAGGCGCTGCGGCGCTACGACCCGGCCGTCATGCAGGACGGCTGGAACACGATGCCCGACGGCGAGCGCGTCTTCTACATCTCCACCCCCTCGGCGGGGCTGTGGTCCACGCGCGAGCGCCTCGAGGGACGCGACACGGAGCTGCACCCGGCCTGAGGGCGGTGGGCCGGCGGGGCCCCTCCGCCGGCCGCCAGCCCCGCCGGCCGCCGGGGTCGCGCCCCGCACCCTTGCCTCGCCGCGATAGTTCGTGCCCGTCGTTCGTACCCTCACCATCTCCGGCAACCGCTTCTGGTGCCCGGGCGGCGGGTAGGTGACGAAGGAAGGACACGAACGAAGGGCACGAATCATCTGGAGAGGGATGGGCCGATCCGTCGCGCGTCAGGTTCGTGCAAGCACCCTGGTGCGAGGACCCTCGCGACGGAATCCCGCGCGTGAGCCGTGCCGCGCACCTCCTGGCTACAGCTGATGGTCGCAGCGCCTCCCGTCGTGGCCGAGGGCACGGCCTCGTTCGAAGGCGAGGTGGCCCACGACGGCGGGGCGGGTGGAGTCACCTCCACCCGCCCCGCCGTCGGCCGCTCGTCAGCTCGACGAGCCTGCCGCCGTCACTCCTGAGTCAGGGCCCGACGGCGTCGCAGCACGAGCGCCGTCCCGACGCCCACCGCCGCGAGCGCCGCGATCACCGCCGCGGTGACGGACGCCCCCGTGCTGGCGAGCGGACCGCGGTCGCCCGGTGCGGCGTCGCCTGTGGACGACTCCTCGCCCGGCGTGCCGGGGTCGGTGGACGTCGGGGCGGGGTCGGTCGGGTCGCTCGACGTCGGGGCGGGGTCGGTCGGGTCGCTCGACGTCGGGGCCGGGTCGGTCGGGTCCGTCGACGTCGGTTCAGGGTCGGTCGGGTCCGTGGTCGGGTCGGGCGTCGGCTCCGGCTCCGGCTCCGGCTCGGCGTCGGCGTACGTGAGCCCGTACCCGAACGGGTAGAGCGCCCCGTCGGTCGTCTCGTCGTAGCCCGGGGTGTCGCTCTGCTGCTCGAGGATCGCCTCGGGCGTCCCGGCGAGCGCGAACGGCATGCGGCCGGTCGGGGCCGCCTCGCCGGAGAGCACGTCGAGGAGCGCGGTGTCGCTCATGCCGAAACCGGCGAGGATCGCACCGGCGTCGCGCAGCCCGCTCGCCTCGTCCAGCACGTAGGGCTGGCGGAAGTACACGTGCAGGATCACCTTGCTGGGGTCCTCGGCCTCGGCCATGACCTGCTGGATCGTGTCGAGGGAGGGCACGACCTCCCACGACTGCGCCGCCTGCATCCCGGTGAAGTCGAGCGTGCTCGCCTCCCACGGGTACGCGCCGCCGAACCGGAGGCCGCTGTCGGTGCACGCCGGGACGTCGCCGCCCGCGGCGTTGTGCACGCACGCGTCGGCCTCGCCCCACAGGCTCTCGCCGTCGAGGTTCGGGATGCCCTCGATCGCACTCGGGTTGGGTCCGAACTCGGGGTTGAGGCCCAGCTCGGGGCTGTCGCTGACGTAGTCGCCGCCCCGCGCGCTCGCCGACATGGAGATCAGCACGTAGTCGCTGTCGGCCGCGCTCGGGCGCTCCTGGCCCTCGTCGACGTTGCCGTTCGTGACGCCGTAGCCGCGGGCGGCCACCGTCTCGGCGTTGAAGTCGCCGAGGATGTAGACGTCGGAGCCGTCGGCGATCGGCAGCACGGGGCCGTCGGGCGTCTCCTCGTTCTCCAGCAGCACGAGCGACTCGCGCTGCAGCTCGAGGCCGACCTCGCGGTGCTCGTCCGAGCCGATGGTCGCGTCCGCCACGGCGGGGTCGACGTACGGGTTCTCGAACAGCCCCATGAGGAACATCGGCTCGAGCAGGCGCTGCGCCGCCAGGTCGATGCGCTCGGGCGTCACGAGCCCGGCGTCGACGAGGTCGGTGATGGTGCCGGCGTCGTTGAAGCCCGACAGGGTGTCGGTGCCGCCGTTGACGGCCGCGGCCACGCGCTCGGGCACGGTCGCGCCCTCGAGGCCCCACGCGCGGTCGTTGATGATGCCGGTGTCGGAGTTGACGTAGCCGGTGAAGCCGAGCTGGTCGCGCAGCAGGCCGTTGACGATGGAGTCCGAGAACGCGAACCCGGTCAGGGGGTAGTTCCCCTCCCCGCCGACGACGGGCACGTCCACCGGGACGCCGTAGTACGGCATGATCGCCGACACCCCGGCGTCGATCGCGGCCTCGAACGGCAGCATGTGCTGCTCGAAGAACCCGCCCGGGTAGACCTGGGCCTTGCCGAACGCGTAGTGCGGGTCGAGCCCCAGCTCCTGCGGGCCGCCGCCGGGGAAGTGCTTGAGCGTGAGGGCGACGTCCGTCTCCGGCGAGAGCGCGAGACCGTTCGTGCTGCCGTCGGCGGGGACGGGTCCCTGCAGCGTCGACACGAGCGTCTCCATGATCGAGGCGGCGTGCGCGGCGTCCTCGGTGAACGTCTCGTGCGTGCGGTACCAGCGCGGCTCGGTCGAGAGGTCGGCCATGTAGCCGTACATGCCGCGCAGACCCATCGAGGCCCACTCCTCACCCATGACCGAGGCGAAGTCCGACACGGCCGTCATGTCACCGGTCGTGGGGTCCTCCCCGTGCCCGCCGCCTCGCGCCCGAGCGCGGCGGCGGCGATGCCCGCCTCCTTGGGGAAGGCGGTGAAGGCGCCGGCGGACTCGTTGATGCCCGCCCGTGCATCGGGGTCGATGTGGTTGCGCGCGTTGGACTTCATCAGCGCGGGGATGCCCCAGCGGGTGGCCTCGCTCAGCTCCTGGACGGAGTTGGTGAAGGTCGCCGCCTCGCCGGGCGTGACCGACGTCGTCGCCTGGAAACCGGCCCCGGGGTCGCCGCACACCGCGGCCTCCGGGCCCGTGACGACGTTGCGGAACACGAAGCGCTTCATGTGCTGCTCGTTCACGAAGTTGTCCGCGCTCTCCGGCAGCGTGCCGCGCACGCCGTCGGTGCACGTGGCGTTGAGCGTGTCGATCAGCATGAGCCCGGCCTTCTCGGCGAGGTCCATGCGCTCCACCAGGTCGCTCGCGCGCTCGGACGCCGGCAGGCGCCAGTCCTCGTACGGCGAGAGGTCACCGCTGCCGTCGAGGTCGCGGAACTGCAGGCCGTCGACGTCGATGATCGCCTTCACCCGGCTCGACAGCTCGGGCTGCGCCGGGGCGCCCGGGAGCTCGTCCTGCGGCGGTGGCGACGTGCCGGCTCCGGCACCGACCGCCAGCGTGAGCACCAGCGGTGCCGCGACGGCGAGCGCCACCGTGGTCCGGAAGGCCGGACGGGGGCTGCGTGACATGTGTTCTCCCTCGAATCTTCGTCGTCCTCGACGTTGTCGCGCTCGACACTGCCGCCGCCCGAGGTCCACCGGCGAACGGTTGCCGCTTGTTGTCCGCGACGACGGCCGGCCGGCGCGGGCCGGTGGGCGCGACCGGTGGGCGGGACCCGCTGGACCGCCGCCGGGGGTGCGGCACCCTGGAGCGACCTCACCGCTCGAGACCCTGGACGGCCCGTGCCCGCCTCCCGCCCCACCCCGCCCCGCTCGATCGCGGAGCCCTCGCCCCGCTCCCCCTGGCGCTGGACGCTCCACGGCGACGGCCGCAGCGTCACCCCCGGCGGCGTCGTCGCCCCGGGTGAGCGCCTCACGTGGCCGCGCACCATCGGGATCGGCATGCAGCACGTCGTGGCGATGTTCGGCGCGACCTTCCTCGTGCCGATCATCACCGGGCTGCCGCCCGCCACGACGCTGTTCTTCTCGGGCGTCGGCACCGTCCTGTTCCTGCTGATCACGCGCGGGCGCGTGCCCAGCTACCTCGGCTCGTCGTTCGCCTTCATCGCGCCGATCGCCGCGGCGAGCGCGTCCGGCGGGATGGCGACCGCGCTGGGAGGCGTGGTGGTCGCGGGCGTGGCGCTCGCCGTCGTCGGCCTCGTGGTGAACGCGGTCGGGTACCGGTGGATCGACGCCGTGATGCCGCCCGTGGTGACGGGCACGATCGTGGCGCTCATCGGCTTCAACCTCGCGCCGGCGGCGTGGGGCACGTGCACGTCGGAGGTGGTGGGCGGCGAGATCGTCGAGTCCTGCACGAACGGTGTGCGCGCGGCGCCGGTCACCGCCGTCGTGACGATCCTCGCGATCGTCCTCGTCACCGTCCTGTTCCGCGGGATCCTCGGGCGCCTCGCGATCCTCGTGGGCGTCGGAGTCGGATACGCCGTGGCGACGCTGCGCGGCGAGGTGAGCTTCGACGCCGTCGCCGACGCCGCCTGGGTGGGGCTGCCGCAGTTCACCACCCCGGCCTTCAGCCTCGGGGTGCTCGGCCTGTTCCTGCCCGTCGTGCTGGTGCTGATCGCCGAGAACGTGGGCCACGTGAAGTCGGTGGCGGCCATGACCGGGGACGACCTCGACCCGGTCACCGGCCGGGCGCTGTTCGCCGACGGCCTCGCCACGACGCTCGCCGGCGCCGGCGGCGGCTCGGGGACCACCACGTACGCCGAGAACATCGGCGTCATGGCCGCCACGCGCGTCTACTCCACCGCCGCCTACTACGTCGCGGCTGCGACGGCGTTCCTGCTCTCCCTCTCGCCGAAGTTCGGCGCCCTCATCGCCACCATCCCCGCGGGCGTGATCGGCGGCGCCGGGACCGTGCTGTACGGGATGATCGGCGTGCTCGGCGCCCGCATCTGGATCCAGCACCGCGTCAACTTCTCCGACCCGGTCAACCTCACGACGGCGGGGATCGCCCTCATCGCCGGCATCGCGAACTTCACGTGGCACGCGGGCGACCTCACCTTCGAGGGCATCGCGATCGGGACCGCCGCGGCGCTCGGCGTCTACCACCTCATGCGCGCGGTGGCGCGCTGGCGCGGTACCGATGCCGACGGCGGGCCCGCCGAGGCGGCCTCTCCGGCGTCCGTGCCCGCTGACGCACCCGTCGATCGCGGCTGACGCACCGACCGGACGCGGCTGACCCCGCCGGCCGTCGAGCTCGGGGCTCAGCCCAGCGGCAGCAGCGGGTGTCCGAGCGCGGCGGTCAGCGCGGCCACCTCTGCCGCGTCCTCGCGGCGCACCGCCACGAGGGGAGGCACTCGTCGTCGCCGTCGCCCTCGTCCAGCGCCACCAGGTCGAGCCCGACGGCGGCGATCGCCCCGCGCGCGGCGGCGATCGCCTCGTCCAGGTCGTCGAGGTCGACGACGGCGCGCAGGTCCGGCGCGGGCGGGCGGCCGGTGTCGGCGAGACGCGCCCGTGCGACCCGCGGGAGCGCACCCAGCGCGTCGACCAGGAGGTCGCCGGTGTCGGCGCGGTCGAGGCAGGCCAGGGCGCCGGCGTCGTCGAGCGCGTCGATCAGCGCCGCCCAGGGCGGGGCGCCGGCCGCGAGCGCAGCGGTGACCTCGTGCGCGACCTCGGGATCGGGGTCGAGGAGAGCGCACAGGCGGGCCCAGCTGGTGCTCTCGGTACTCGCGGGCGCTTCGGTCGTCACCGCCCGACCCTACGACCGCACGGGAATGTTCTCGCCCCGCCCCCGGTTGTGACGTACGGTGGAGGAGTCCGCGACGGAGACGTCGACGGGCCACCGGGTGGCCGCGAACTCACGCGCGGACCCCGACCACCACGGGGATCATCCGATCCCCCACCTGTTCGCCAGGCGGCTCTGACGCGGTGAGAACCCCCGCAGCCGGCCACGGCGGAGCCGGACGCGCGTGGCGCGCCGCTCCCGGCAGCTGCACGCCTCCTCGGACGAACGGGCCACGTTCGAGCTTCCAGGAGTATTCGTGTCCACGCTTCACCTGTCCGACCACACCACCACGTCGCAGCCCGGCCTGACCGAGACCGAGGCCGCCGCGCACGCGGTGGGCGACGCCGTCGCCCACGTCCTCGCCGGCACCCTGCCCGGCGGGGTCGCCGCCCTGCGCCACCCCCTGCCGATCGCCTTCCTCGACGACGGCCGTCGCCTCGTCCTCGTGATCGACGCCGGCCGCGGTCGCGCCGCCGACCGTCCCCGGTCGTGGGGCGTGGAGGTCGTCAGCGACGGTGACCTCGTCGGCGGATCCGGCGGCGACGGCGGTGGCCAGACGGCCGTCCGCTCGACGCGTCGGCTCACACCCGCCGCGGCCGTCGACGCCGCGCGGTTCGTGCTGGCCGCCGGCCGCTGATCCGCACGCCTCCCACCGACCCGGCGGCGGGCTACCGCCCGCGGGCCCGGGTGCGGCAGGGTGGGCGCATGACGACGCAGCCCGAGCCCGACGGTCCGCGCGACCGCGACGAGATCAGCGACGCCCCGCCGGCCGATCCGACCGCGATCCCGTCGTCGACGCCGTACGCCGGGCCGTCGGCCTACGGCACGCCGCCGGAGCCCGCGTTCGACGACCCGGCGCGGCCCTACGCCGTCGGGCGGCCCCCGGGCGAGGGCGGGCGCGGCATGTCCAAGCGCACGCTCGGCCTCATCCGGACGCTCGCGCCGTTCGTCGCCGTCGCCCTGTTCTTCATCCTGCGCAGCGCGGACGTCGACCCGGCGTGGCTCGCGTTCCTGCTCATCCCCGTGACCTTCATCGTCACCGACCACCTGCGCGGCAGCCCGCACCGACGTGACTGAGGCGCACGGACCCGGGATCGCCGCCCTCCCGGACGGTGCCGACGTCGTGATCGTCGGCGGCGGTCACAACGCCCTCACCGCCGCCGCCTACCTCGCCCGCGCGGGCCGCAGCGTGGTGCTGCTGGAAGCCGCCGACCACGTCGGCGGCGCCGCGGTCTCGCAGCGGCCGTTCGACGGCGTCGACGCCCGGCTCTCGCGCTACTCCTACCTGGTGAGCCTGCTGCCCCGCCAGGTGGCCCGGGACCTCGGTCTCGACCTCACCCTCGTGCGGCGCCGCTACTCCTCCTACACGCCGGACCCGGGCGACCCCTCGCGGGGGCTGCTCGTGGACGGCGAGGCGGACGACGACGCGCGGCGCGCCGCGTTCGACCGCGTCGGGGCGGGCGACGACGTCGCGGCCTGGACGGAGTGGTACGACGCCGTCGGACTCCTCGCGCGGGCGATCGCACCGACCCTCACGCAGCCGCTCCCGGCGCGCGACGACGTCGCCGCGGACCTCGCGCGCGCCGGCGGGGACGCGGGGCGCGCGATCTGGCGCGACGTCGTCGAACGCCCGATCGGCGAGGCGATCGAGCGCCGCTTCCGCTCCGACCTGGTGCGCGGCGTGGTGGCGACCGACGCGCTCATCGGGACCTTCGCGGACCTCGACAGCGACCTCGCGGCGAACCGCTGCTACCTCTACCACGTGATCGGCGGCGGCACCGGGGACTGGGACGTGCCCGTGGGCGGGATGGGCGCCGTCTCCGGTGCGCTCGCGGCGGCGGCGCGCGACGGCGGGGCGCAGCTCGTGACGTCGGCGCGCGTGAGTGCGGTGACGCCGGGGGTGAGGTGACGTTCGCCGTCGGCGGCTCCGAGCGACGCATCCGCGGCGACGTGGTGCTGAGCGGGGTCGCACCGGCGGTGCTCGAGGAGCTGCTCGCGGCGGGTGGTGACGGCGCGCACGGCGACCGCGCCGACGCCGTCGTGAACCCCCGGCCCGAGGGCGCGCAGGTGAAGGTGAACCTGCTGCTGACGCGGCTGCCGCGGCTGCGCGACGCCGAGGTGGATCCCGTCGCGGCGTTCTCCGGCACGTTCCACGTCAACGAGCTCGGGTCGCAGATCGCTGCGGCGTTCGCCCGCGCGCTCGGCGGCGAGGTCCCCTCACCGCTGCCGTGCGAGATCTACTGCCACACGCTGAGCGACCGCTCGATCCTCGGCCCCGAGCTGGCGGCGAGCGAGGCGCAGACCATGACCGTGTTCGGGCTGCACGTGCCCGACCGGCTCGTGGACGCCCACGGCAACGACGAGCTGCGCGCGCTGCTCGAGAGCGCGGTGCTCGACTCCCTGGACGCGGTGCTGGCCGAACCGGTCACGGACGTCCTCGCGCGGGACGCCCACGGACGGCCGTGCCTGGAGGTGCGCACGACGCGCGACGTCGAGGCGTCGGTCGGGATGCCCGGCGGGCACATCTTCCACGGGGACCTGTCGTGGCCCTGGCGGGAGGACGGCGGCGACGGCGCTGACGACGGCGCGCTGTCGCCTGCCGAGCGCTGGGGCGTGGCGACGCGCCACCCGCGGATCCTCGTGTGCGGCTCGGGGGCGGTGCGCGGCGGCGCCGTCAGCGGGATCGGTGGTCACAACGCTGCGATGGCGGTGCTCGAGGCGGGCTGAGGTCGACCCGCGTCGCGCCGTCCGACCGCATCGTCGAGCCTCCGTGCCGGGTGGGAAAACTCACGTCGACTGATACGGAATCTGAAGATTGGGCTGAACCTCGGGCACACTCGAGGTCATGACCACCGTGGCGGCTGCGCAGGACACCGGACCCGTGCTGGCGACGCTGATCCGCGCGAGCGCGGACGGGGACCAGGCGGCCTTCGCGCAGGTCTACGACGCCGCCGAACCGCTGGTCTACGGCACGTGCCTGCGGATCCTGCGCGACCCCGACCTCGCGGCCGAGACGCTGCAGGACGTCATGCTCGAGGCCTGGCGAACCGCGGTGGCCTTCGACGCCGAGCGAGGATCCGCCAAGGCCTGGCTCGCCACCATGGCCCACCGCCGCGCGGTGGACCGGGTGCGCTCCGTGCAGGCGACACGCACGCGGGACGAGCAGGACGCCGTCCGCAGCTACGTGCGGGAGGCCGACGAGGTGAGCGACGAGGTCCTGCGCCGCGCCGACGCCGACCGCGTCGCCCACTGCATGGCGGGCCTCACCGACAACCAGCGCGAGTCGCTCCTGCTGGCCTACTGGGAGGGCCTGACCTACCGCGAGGTCGCCGACCGCCTCGGTATCGCCCTGCCCACCGCCAAGAGCCGCATCCGGGACGGACTCACCCGCCTGCGCCTCTGCCTCGGGACGCGCTGACCGCACGGCTGGGACGACTCGGCCCCCGCACCCGTCGAGGGTGCGGGGGCCGAGTCGTCACTGATCAGCCTCGAGCTGCCGCCCGGGCGCGTCGGACGGCGAGCGTCGCGGCACCGCCCGCCATCAGCATCGCGGCCAGGGCGAGCGCGCCCGCTCCCGCGTCCGCACCGGTGGAGGCCAGCCCGCCCAGGGCGCCCGAGGCGCCGGGGTTGCCCGGGTTCCCCGGACCACCCGGGTTGCCCGGGGCCGGCGCCGGGGTCGGCGTGGGCGTCGGGTCCGGCGTCGGGGTCGGCGTCGGGGTCGGCGTCGGGGTCGGGGTCGGGGTGGGCGTCGGGGTCGGCTCGCCGCCCGGAGGCGTCACGGCCTCGACCGTGAACGTCCGCTCCTGGGTGGGCGCCGACCGGTCGGCACCGTCACCGGTGAACTGCGTCGCCGTCACGGTGTAGGTCCCGGGCACGAAGGTGCCGGACACGTTCCACGTGCCGTCCTCGCCCACCGTCGCGGTGAGCGTCTGGTCGGCGGCGAGCTGCACGCCGTCGTCGTCCGGGGCCACGGCGTCGACCGCGTCGACCTCCACCGTCGCGCCGACGACGCCGGTGCCGGAGAACGTCACCGTGGTCCCGTCCACGACCGGCTCATCGAGGGTGGGCGGTGCGAGCGGTGCGACCACGGGAGCGATCTCGAAGAAGATGTTCCGGCCGATCTCGGCCGCGACGCGCACCCTCCGGGTTCTCCTGCTGCGTGAAGGTGTTGGCGAAGAGCTGGTCGACCGGGAGGTCGGTGAAGAACGCGTCCACCTGGAACGAGCCGTCCTCCGCCACCACTGCCTCGCCGGCGACCGACAGGCCGCCGCGGCCGTTGAAGAACTCCACGACGATCGTGTTGCCGGGCACGCCGGTGCCGATGAACGGCACGCCGGTGCGCGGATTGGCGATGACGTCACCCTCCTGCGGCGTGGCGAGGGTGAACTCGGAGATCGGCGCCGGAGCGGACGGGAGCACGATCGTGACGAACGTGCCACCGGGGCGGACGACACCCGTCGGGCTCGTCGCCTCGGCCAGCACGCGGATCTCGGTCTCGCCGAAGTTCGCGTCGGAGAAGTCGGTCGTGGGGATCACCCAGTCGCCGTCCTCGTCGACGGTCGTCGTCCCCGCCACGTAGGTGCCGAGGCGCTGCCCGCCGTAGGTGAGGTTGACCGTGTCGCCGGGCGCGCCCGTCCCGGTGAACGCGGGCGTGAGGGTGTCGACCTGTGCGCCGTTCTGCGGCGAGGTGACGGTGAACGGGTCGAGCTCGACCGGTGCGACGGCGAACGTGAAGTTGCGCCCGATCTCCCGGGCGACGGAGTCGCCGCCCGGCGTGAACTGCGCCGTGAACGTGTTGACGAAGTCCTGCCCGGGGGAAGGTCGCGGTAGGTGGTGAGGACGTTGAAGTTGCCGTCTCCGTCCACCTCGCCCCGGCCGGCCTCCGACAGGCCGCCCCGGCCGTTGAAGTACCGCACCACGATGGTGTTGCCCGGGTCGCCGACGCCGAGGAAGTTGACGATGTTCAGGAGGTCGTTGCGCTCCTCACCCTCGGTGGGCGAGTCGAGACGGAACTGACCCGCCGCCGGCACGGGCGCGGTGGTGAAGTTGATCGTCACGAACGTCTCGCCGACGACGGTGCCGTCGGGCGTGCGCTCCGTGACGCGCGTGCGGTTCTCGGTCTCGCCGGGGTTGGCCGAGGAGAAGTCGGTCGGGCCGGTGGTCCAGTTCCCCGCCTCGTCGACGGTGGCCGTCCCCGCCGTGTAGTTCGCGAGGTTCTGACCGCTGTAGATGACGGTCACGGTGTTCCCCGTCGTCCCGAGGCCCGAGTAGACGGGCGACGTCGTGTCGACCGTCGATCCGTTGGCCGGGCTCTGCGCCTGGAACGGCTGCTCGACCGCGGAGGCGGCCGGGGCGAGCACCAGGGCGGTGGACCCGAGGAGCGCGAGCGCGGCGACGAGCCCCGCGAGTCTGGTGCGGTGGAAGCCTCGTCGGCGTTCCTCGTGGGTAGAGCCAGAATGATGCATCGGTGAACCCTTCTGAGCTTTCGCGGCGCTGCGAGCTGGTCCCGGCGCGTCCGCGCACCCCCGATCCCCTGTTCGGAGCCGACCCCGGATCGGATGGGGTCGGCTCAACCGCGCTCGGACAGGAGCACCGCCGTCGTACCGGTGACCAGCGCCTCGAAGACGTGCGGCTCGTCGCCCGGGTAGGTGAGGTAGTCGCCGGGGGCCAGCTCGACGGGGTCGTCGGTCGGTCCGACCAGCGCGCGGCCGGCGGACAGGACGACGTGCTCCCGGGTGCCGGTCGCGTGCGCGGCGCTCCGGCGCGGCGTGCCCGGGTCGGCCTCGATGAGGTAGACGTCGCGGCGCGCACCCGGCGGGCACGCGGCCAGGAGCGTGGCGGTGTAGGTGGCCTCCCCGCGGGGACGCGCGGACCCTCGCCCGCGCGCAGCAGCCGGACGGGCGACGGCGGCGGGTCCACGAGCGCCGAGAACGGCACACCGAGCGCATCGCTCAGCGCCCACAGCGTCTCGACGCCGGGGTTGCCCTGGGCCTGCTCGAGCGCGGAGAGCGTCGACTTCGCGACGCCCGCGCGGCGCGCGACCTCCGACAGGCTGAGCCCGCTGCGAGCCCGCGCCGCGCGCAGGCCGGCCGCGACCAGGGCCCGCACGTCGGTCGCCGGGGTGCCGATGTCGCCGTCGTCCATGCGTTCAGCGTAGCGGACGGAACGTTCGCCTTGACGAACGGCTGGGGGCGGGTGGACGATCGCCGCATGACCGCACTCCTGAGGGATCTGCCCCGCGAGCAGCGGCGCAGCGTGATCCTGATGACGCTCGCCGTCGCCCTCGTGGGCACCGCCTACGGCGTCACCGCGACAGCGAACGGCTTCGCGCTCTGGCAGATCCTGCTGCTCGCCGTCCTCGTGATGGCGGGGTCGGCCGAGCTCCTCTTCGTCGGGCTGATCGGTGCGGGCGCGAACCCGTGGCTGACGCTCGGCGCCTCGCTCATGCTGAACCTCCGCACGGTGGTCTACGGGATGGCGGCATCGCCGCTGCTGCGCGGCTGGGCGCGCTGGCCCGGTGCGCACATCGTCAACGACGAGACCGTCGCCCTGTCCGCCGCCGGCCCCACGCGTCCCGGGTCCGCACCCCGCCTCACGACGGCGCAGCGCCGCGCGACCTTCACGGCCGCGGGCCTGGGCGTCGCCGTCGGCTGGCCGGTCGGCGCCCTGATCGGCGCGACGCTCGGGCAGATCGTCGGCAACCCCGAGGTGTGGGGGCTCGACGCGGTGCTCCCCGCGCTGCTCGGCGCCGTCGCCGTCCCCGCGATCCGCGGCGGCAGCATGGTCGCCGTCGCCGTCCTGGCCGGGGCGATCGCCCTGGTGGCGCAGCCGCACGTGCCGCTGGGACTGGCACCGATGCTCGGACTGCTCGCCGTCGCGGTGGTGCTGCTGGGGCGACGGGGCGCGTCCGGCGGCGGCTCCGACGCCGACTCCCCGGCCGGCGTACCGGCCCCTGGCAACTCCGTCGGTCAGGTCCACTCGCGAGAGACTTCTGGGCACTCGCGAGAGGGTTCCGGACGGCCGCGAGAGACTTCTGGGCACTCGCGAGAGGGTTGCGGGAACGTCGTCGCCGAGAGCGGTGGGGTCGCAGACGGTGCGGGGGCCGCGTCGTGACCGCGGTGCTCGTCGCGGCGGCTGCGCTCGCCGTCGGCACCTACGCGATGCGCCGCGGCGGCGTCGCCCTCGGCGGCCGCGTGGGCGAGGGACCGCGGGCACAGGCCGCGGAGCGGACGCTCGACCACGCCGTCGTCGCCCTGCTGATCGGCGTGACCCTGACCGCGGCCGTGTACGACGGCGGTGCACCCGCCGGCTGGGCCCGCCCGCTCGGTGTGGGGTGCGCACTGGTGGCGGCGTGGCTGCGCGCTCCGCTCGCGATCAGCATCCTGCTGGGCGCCGGGGTGACCGCGCTGCTGCGGGCCATCGGGCTGAGCTGACCTGCACTCGGTCTCGCTGACGACGGCTCCGCCCTCGCCAGCGACGGCAGCGCCCTCGCCCACGACGGCGGTCCGTCCGTTGGACGCCCCTCGCTCACAGCGGCTGCGTCTCGCTCACAGCGGCTGGCGGTGGCCCCGGCAGCCGCATTCCTGCATCACCGCAGGTCAGAGGCCCATCGCCTCGGAAGCTCGGCGCGACAGGCGCCACCAACCGCTCTCAGCGAGGCCCAGCCGCTGTGAGCGAGGGCCCGCCCGGAGCGCGCACTGCCGTCGTGAGCGAGGGCTTCGCCGTCGTGAGCGAGGGCCCTGCCGCCGTGAGCGAGGGATGCACCGCTGCCAGCGAGGGCTGGGCCATCGCCAGCGAGGAGCGCACCGTCGCGGGAGCAGTGCGCCGCGGGTCGGGTGCCCGTGCGCCGCCGGCGTCCGCTGCGAGCGGCTGACCTCGGCCGCGAGCCCGGCTCCGCCTGCATCTGCGCAGGTCAAACGGGTCAGCCGGCTGAGCTCCAGCCGCCTCGCCCCGACCAGCCGCTCGCAGCGGACACCCTCGCCCAGACCGACCCGGCGCCGCGAGGCCGTCGGACGCCCGGACCGCCGTCAGGCGACCGGGTGGCGCGCGTCGTAGCGCAGGAAGGAGCGATTCGCGCCCACCAGCAGGAGCACGACCGCGATGCACAGCACCCCGCCGCCCACGGCCGCGAGCGCCTCGCCCCACCACGTCGCCGCCGACCCGAGCGCGAGGTCCCCGAGCCGAGGCCCCCGGCCACCACCACGATGAAGACGCCCTGGAGACGCCCGCGCAGGTGGTCGGGCGTGGCGGACTGCAGCACCGTCTGGCGGAAGACCGAGCTGATCGCGTCGGAGACGCCGGACCCGACGAGGAAGAGCCCGCCGACGATCAGCAGCGGCACCAGCACGCCGTCGGGCTCGGTGCGGCCGGCGACCAGGAGCGTGATCCCGAAGCCGAGGGTGCACGCGCCGAACGCGCAGATGGCCACGACGATCGCCACCCCCTGCCGCCGCACGCGCCCGAGACCGCCCGAGAACGTGCTCGCGAGCACGCTGCCGACGGCGATGGCCGCGGCGAGCAGTCCCGTCGTCGTCTCACCACCGCCGAGGATGACCGCGCCGACGGCGGGGAACAGCACCCGCGGCATGGCCAGCACCATCGCGACGACGTCGAGCAGGAACGTCATCCGCACGTTCCGACGGGTCCGCAGGTAGCTCAGTCCCTCGACCACGGAGGCGAGCCCGACGCGCCGCCGTGCGGGGGCGGCGGCGGGACGGGTGCGGCCGGGGTGTCGGCCGGTCCGGCCGGAGCGGTCGGATCGGTCTCGAGCACGGCGTCGCCGTCGAGGCTGCCCGACGCCGCCGCACCGGCCGCGTCACCGCGGTCGGCGCCCGCACCGGCACCGACGCCGCCGACCACAGGCTCCTCCGGCGGCAGGTGCGGCAGTCGCAGCAGCGCGTAGAACGCGCACAGGAACAGCGCCAGGTCGAGCGCGTAGGTGACGGCGTAACCCGCCTGCGCCACGAGGAGCGCCCCGAGCAGCGGCCCGACCATGAGGCCGAACGACCCCGTCAGGGCGCCGAGCGCGTTCGCGGCCGGGAGGAGGTCGGTCCCCACGAGCCTCGGAATGATCGCCATCCGGGCCGGGACGTACACGGCGGACCCCGCGGACTGCAGCGCCACCAGGGCGTAGAGCACCCCCGGGCTCGCCAGCCCGAGGGCGGCCTGCAGCACGAGGCCCGCCGTCGCGACCACCATCACCGAGGCCGCGACTAGCGAGACGGTGCGGCGGTCGTAGGCGTCGGCGAGCGCGCCGCCGTACAGGCCGAGGACCACGAGCGGCACGAGCGCGGCGATCCCGAGCAGGCCGACCGAGAAGGTCGAGCCCGTCAGGCCGTAGACCTCGAGACCCACCGCGACGACGGTGACCTGCGTGCCGATCTGACTGACGCCCAGCCCCCAGAACATCCGCCGATAGGCGGGCGAGGCACGCAGCGGCCGCGTGTCGAGGAGGATGCGGGGCACGTCGGACCACGCTAGCGCGGCTCCGCCGGACCCCGAAGCACGGCGCGGGACGACGCGGGCCGACGCGGGATCCCAGCGACGACCCGATCCGACGCGAGGGGTTGACTACGTAGTCAACCGGTGTCACGATCATCCCGTTGACTACGTAGTCACCACGGACCGGACGACGCGAGGGAGCGTGATGAGTCGCACGAGCACCATCGGGATGACCGAGATCGCCCGCCGCGCGGGCGTGTCCCAGAAGACCGTCTCGCGCGTCGTCAACGCCGAGCCCAACGTCTCCGACGACGTCCGCCGCCGCGTCCAGGCCGTGATCGAGGAGGTCGGCTACCGGCCCAACCACGCCGCGCGCGCCCTCGTCACCCGGCGCACCCGCCGCATCGGCCTCGTCACGACCGGCGGCGCCCGCTTCGGACCCAGCGCGATCGTCGAGGGCGTTCAGGAGGCGGCGCGTGCCCGCGGCTACCACACGAGCGTGGCGCGGCCCGCGGACGAGACGGTCGCCGGGCTCCGCGCCGCCGTCGAGGACCTCCTGTCGCAGGGAGTCGAGGGCCTGGCCCTGTCGGAGTCGGTCGACCTCGGGCACCCGAGCATCCGGATCCCGCCCACCGTGCCGGTCGTGACGTTCGACGACCCGCCGTCGGGCGCCCGGAGCGCCGAGATGATCGTGGCCGCCGGCGAGGCCGACGGCGCACGCTCGGCCACCGAGCACCTGCTCGCGCTCGGTCACACGACCGTCCACCACGTGTCCGGCCCCGACAACTGGAACGCCTCCGGTCGCCGCGCCGAGGGGTGGCGAGCCGCGCTGGAGGCCGCCGGCCGCCACGCCCCCGCGCCCGAGTCGGGCGGCTGGGACCCCGCCTCCGGGCACGACGCGGTCCGACGCCTCCTCGACCGCGGCGAGACGCCGACGGCGCTGTTCGTCGCCAACGACCAGATGGCGATCGGCGCGATCCACGCGCTCGAGCGCGCGGGCCTGTCAGTCCCGGACGACGTCAGCGTCGTCGGGTTCGACGACGTGCCCGAGGCCGCCTACCTCTCCACCCCGCTGACCACGGTGCGGCAGGACTTCGACGCGATCACCGCCCGCGCCGTCGAGGTCCTGCTGGACGCCGTGGAGGGCGGTCACCCCGCGAAGCACCAGTCCGTGCCCACCCGCCTGGTGGTGCGCGAGAGCACGGCACCGCCGCGCACCTGAGCTCGGCCGAACCGCCGTCGCTCCCCCGAGCAGCACCGAGCAGCACCGAGCACCACCGCTCGCCCCGCCCCCATCCGGCGTCACCGACGACGAGGAGCCATCCCTGATGAGAACGTTCACAAGCATGAGCCGCCGCGATGCGCTGCGGCTCGGCGCCACCGCGGCGGGTGGTGCCGCACTCGCATCGCTGCTCGCGGCGTGCGGCGGATCGCCACGCCCGACGGCGACGGCGGGCCCCGTCACGCTCTCCTTCTGGACCCACGACGAGGGCTACGTCAACTTCTTCACCGAGGCCCTCCCCCTCGTCGCGGAACGCACCCCGTTCGACCCCCGCCTGTCGATCACGCGCTCGGGCGCGAGCGACCTCGTGACCAAGCTGCTGGCCCAGGCGATCGCCGGCACCGGCACGCCCGACGTCGCCGGCCTCGAGATCGGCCAGTTCACGCGCCTGCTGCGCGGCGACATCGCGGCCGAGCTCCTCGTCGACCTGGCACCCGCCGTCGCCGACCTGGGCGACGACCTGATGGCCGCCCGCACCGCCCCGTTCTCCAAGGACGGAGCCCTCTACGCGCTCGACTCCGACACCCCGATGACCGTGTACTACTACCGCGAGGACCTCTTCGAGCAGCACGGCGTGCCCCTCCCGCAGGAGGCGGGCACGTGGGAGGAGTTCATGGCCGCCGTCGCCCCGATCAGCGAGCGGACCGGCACGGCCTTCGGCGCCCTCAGCCTCAGCAGCGACCTCCCCCAGGTCATCAGCAGCTTCCACTACCTCCTCCTGCAGCGCGGCGGGCAGCTCTTCACCCCCGACGGCGAGCTCAGCATCACCACGCCCGAGGCGGAGGAGGTGCTCACCCTCATGACGCAGGGTCTGACCAGCGGCGCGTTCACCACCGTCAGCGACTACTACGGCGGATCGGTGCAGTCGGCCCTGAGCTCCGACAGCATCGCCGGCATCTGCATGCCGTCCTGGTACGCGAGCTACGGCATCAAGCCCAACGTCCCCGAGCAGTCCGGGCGCTGGCGCGTGGCCGAGCTGCCCCGGTTCTCCGGCGGGGGCGGGCGCACCGCCGTCGGCGGCGGCACGGGTTTCGCCGCGCTGCGCGCCAAGCCGGGCACGACGGCGGCCACCGACCTGGTCACGACGGCCTACCTCAGCCCCGAGCAGCAGGTCCTGCGCTACCGCGAGCTCGGCTACATGCCGACCCTGCGCTCCGTCTACGACCTGCCCGAGATGTACGGGCTGCAGGACGAGTTCTTCGGCGGCCAGGACGTCTTCGAGGTGTTCCACGAGATCGTCGACGACGCCCCGCCCGTCTACCAGACCGCCGACCTCGCGATCCTCAACACCGTGCTCTCCGGCCGCCTGATCGAGGCCTACCGGGGCGTGCGCGCCCCGGCCGAGGCCCTCTCCCTCGCCGCGGAGGACTTCCGTGGCCAGACCCGTGGAACGGGAGCCTGACATGACCGTCACCACCGAGCACGCACCCCCCGCCCCGGTCTCGCCGGGCCGCACGCCCGCGCCCCGCCGTCGGGCCTCGAACGCCGGGGGCCGCGCGCCCTACGCGTTCATCGCGCCCTTCTACGTCCTGTACGCGTTCTTCATGATCGCGCCGATCGGCGCGGCGCTGTACCTGAGCCTGACGGAGTGGGTCGGCCTCGGCAGCCCGCGGTTCGTGGGGCTCGTCAACTACGTCGACCTCGCGTCCGACACGAGCTTCCGGACGGCGTTCGCCAACACGGCGCTGTACGTCGCCGTCGCGCTGGTGATCGTCGTGCCCGGTGCGCTCCTCATCGCCCAGGCGCTCAACACCAAGGGGCTGCGACTGCGCGACCTCTTCCGCGTCACGTTCTTCATCCCGATGGTGCTCTCGCCCATCGTGATCGCGCTGGTGTTCGGGATGATGCTCGACACCGACTTCGGCGCCGTGAACTCGGTGCTGTTCGCGCTGTTCGGGACACCGCCCCTGGACTGGCTGGCTGATCCCACCCTCGCGCGGCTCGCGCTGAGCTTCGTGATCGTCTGGCGCTGGGTCGGCTACCTCACGATCTTCTTCCTCGCCGCGCTGCAGAACGTGCCCGCCGAGCTGTACGAGGCCGCCGAGCTCGACGGCGCAGGTCCCCTCCGCCGGTTCCAGACCGTCACGCTCCCGGCCATCCGCCCGGTGACCGCGTTCGTGTTCGTGACCTCCTTCATCGCGGCCGCGCAGCTCTTCGACGAGCCGTACCTGCTCACGCGGGGCGGTCCGGGCGAGGCGACGCTGAGCGTGTCGATGTTCGTCTACCGCGCCGCGTTCGAGCGGCAGCAGTTCGGGTACGCCGCCGCGGCCGGTGTCGTCCTGTTCGTCGTCGTCTTCGCCGTCAGCCGCGTCCTCAACCGCATCCTCGACATCGGGAGGGCCTGATGAGCACCACGTCCACCGCACCGGCCCCCGCGACCGTGGCCCCGGGAACGCCCGCGCGCCGTCGCCCCGCCCGCGCCGGTCGCACGCGTCCCGCCGCCCGGGCCCGCCGCGGCCTGCTCTACGCCACGCTGATCGCGCTGCTCGCGGTCTTCGTGTTCCCGCTCGGCTGGGCGCTGTCCGGTTCGTTCAAGGAGCGCGGTGACATCTTCTCGCTGACGCCGATCCCCGACCCCGCCACGACCGCCAGCTACGACTCCCTCCTCTCGACCCAGCCGTTCTGGAACTGGTTCGCGATGAGCGTCGGCACCGCGACCCTCGCGACCGTCGTATCGGTCTTCGTGTGCGCGCTGGCCGGCTACGGGTTCGCGAAGTTCCGCTTCCGCGGGCGGCAGGTGCTGTTCACCGTGATGTTCAGCTCGCTGTCCATCCCGTTCGCCGTCATCCTCGTGCCGCTGTTCATCCTCGTGGTGAAGTCGGGGCTCTCGACGCCCTGGTTCGCGCTCGTGGTGCCGTGGGTGGCGCCCGCGTTCGGCATCTTCCTCATGCAGCAGTTCATCGTGCAGGGCGTGCCCGACGAGGTCATCGAGGCCGCGCGCATCGACGGCGCGACGGAGTTCGGCATCTTCTGGCGCATCGTGCTGCCGCTGCTGCGCCCGCCCTCGGCGCGCTGGGGGTGTGGGGCTTCCTGCAGACCTACAACAGCTTCCTGTGGCCGCTGGTCATCGTCTCCGACACGAACCAGTTCACGCTGCCGCTGGGCCTCAACGTGCTGTTCAGCGCGGAGAATCGGTCCTTCGACCTCGTGATGGCCGGGGCCGTGCTCGCCTCCGTCCCGACCATCCTCGTCTTCTTCCTGCTGCGCAAGCAGCTCCTCGACGGCCTGTCCGCGGGCGCCGTCAAGGGCTGAGCAGGCATCGCGAGACCACCCGGCAACCCCAGAAGGGAACCATGTCCCACCCCCTGCAGCACCTGTCCGAGGGCGTGCTCTTCGGCGCCGCCTACTACCACGAGTACCACCCGCGCGAGCGGGGCCCCGCATCGCGGAGGATCTCGACCTCATGGTGGCCGCCGGGTTCACCGTGATCCGCGTCGGTGAGTCCGTGTGGTCCACGTGGGAGCCCGAGCCCGGGCGCTTCGACCTCGAGTGGCTCGCGCCGGTGCTGGACGCGGCGCACGAGCGCGGCATCCGCGTCGTCCTCGGCACCCCGACCTACGCCGCCCCGATGTGGCTCGCGCGGCTCTACCCCGAGATCAACGTGCGCCGCAGCAACGGCGAGCAGATGGGCTGGGGCCACCGGCAGGAGATCGACTACAGCCACCCCGGCTTCCTCCTCCACGCCGAGCGGATCATCCGCGCGATCGCCGCGCGCTACGCCGACCACCCCGCCGTCGTCGGCTTCCAGGTCGACAACGAGCCGGGTAACGAGATCTTCCACAACCCGCAGGTCTTCCAGCGGTTCGTCGACCACCTGCGCCACCGCTACGGCACGGTCGAGGAGCTCAACGAGCAGTGGGGCCTGACCTACTGGTCCCACCGGCTCTCGACCTGGGCCGACCTGTGGACGCCCCACGGCAACGCCCAGCCGCAGTACGCGCTCGCGTGGCGGCGGTTCCAGGCGTCCCTGACGACCGACTTCATCGGCTGGCAGGCCGACGTCGTGCGCGAGTACGCGCGGGACGACCAGTTCGTCACGACGTGCATCGCCTACGAGCGCCCCGCCGTCGAGGACGAGGCGATGACGCGCCGGCTCGACGTCACCTCCGGTAACGCCTACTACCGGATGCAGGACCACCTGGCCCTGCCCGCGGCGACCGAGGGTTCGCAGGCCTGGATGACCGGGGGCACCTGGGCGCTCTTCCAGTCGGCCGACCGGATGTACGGCTCCAAGCAGGCGCCGTTCCTCGTGACCGAGACGAACGCGACGGCGATCGCGCACCAGTGGGTCCACGAGACGGCCTACGACGGCCAGTGGCGGCAGGCGGCCTGGGCGCTCGTCGCGCGCGGCGCCGCGATGATCGAGTACTGGCACTGGCACACGCTCCCCTACGGCGCCGAGACCTACTGGGGCGGGGTGCTCCCCCACTCCCTCGAACCCGGCCGCGTCTACGAGCAGATCGCGCAGCTGGGCGGTGAGCTCCGCACCGCCGGCACCGCCGTCACCGGCCTCGTGCCCGACGCGCCCGTCGGTCTGGTCTTCTCCGACCCCACCAAGTGGGCGCTCGCCGACTTCCCGCAGCTCGCGACGCCCGACGGCGAGGGCGACCCGCGCACGTTCCAGCGGATCGCGGACGCGTTCTACCGCGGCGCGTTCGACGCCGGGCTCGGCGTCCGGGTGCTGCACCCGGAGCAGCTCGTCGAGCGCGAGCCCGCCGACGTCGTCGCCTCCCAGCCGGTGCTCGTGGCCGCGGGACTCACGATCCTCGACGACGCCCAGCTCGACTGGCTGCGCCGCTACGCGCAGGCGGGCGGGCACCTCGTGCTCGGCATCCGCACCGGGTACGAGGACGAGGAGGCGCGCGCGCGTCCCGACCGCAAGCCCTCGCACCTGCACGAGGCGGCCGGCGTCTGGTACGACGAGTTCTCGAGCCTGACGCAGCCGCTCGAGGTCGTCGGGTCCGACGCGCTGCCGCTGGGCCCGGGGGCGCACGCGACGGCGTGGGTCGACGGCCTGCAGACCACGGGCGCGCAGGTGCTCGCGACCTACCGGCACCCGCACTTCGGGCGCTGGCCCGCCGTCACCACGCACACGAGCGGCGCGGGTCGCGTGACGTACGTGGGCACGGTGCCCGACGCCGAGCTCGGCCGCGCGGTGCTGGCGTGGGCCGCGCAGACCTCCGGGGTCGATGCGGGCTGGCGGCCGCAGGCGGAGACCCAGACCTCGCACGGCGCGCGCAACGCCGCCGGCGAGCAGCTGCGGTTCGTGCACAACTGGTCCTGGGACGCCTCGACGTTCACGCTGCCGGTCGAGGTCGTCGACCTGCTCGGGGGCGAGACGCTGGCCGCCGGATCGGTCCTCGAGCTCGGCGCGTGGGACGTCCGGGTGCTGCGAGAGGTGCGTTGAGCACGAAGGGCTGAGGCGCCGCGCGTCCGGTCACCCGCAGGGGACGATCCCCGCGGGGACCGGGCGCGCGGCGAGCGGGTCGAGGTCGGCGTCGTCGGCGTCGCGGTCGATCGCGAGGATCGCGGCGACCTCCTCCGGGTCGGTGATCGCCTCGCAGTCCGCCGACGGCGAGGGGTACCGCTCGAACGCCTCCGGCTCGACCTCGACGACGTCGGGCAGGTTGGCGACGACGACGTCCTGCATGGCCCGCATGAACGCCCGACCCTCGCGCTGCTCGCGGCGGAGGTCGTCGTCGAACCCGAGCGCGTACGCCGAGACGTTCACGGCTGCGTCCCCGCGGTAGTCGAGGCGGGTGCTGACCATGTCGGTCACCATCGGGCTCCCGAGGTCGCCGTTCGTGCGCTCGACGACGTCACGCAGGTCCGCCGCGAGGCGCGCCAGGTCGTCGAGCGCGCAGTCCGGCAGCCGCCCCACGAGCAGCAACGGCGACTCGGGGTGCGGCATCCACGCGAGCGCGGGGACGACGACGGTGCCCGCCGCCGGCTGCTCGCGCCTCGACGCGTGCCCGCCCGACGGCGGGACCGTCCCGACGGCGGTGACGGTCGTCGTCAGGCCGCCGGAGCGGTCGCCGTCGCGACCGACCGCCGCCTCGCCGTCGCCCCCCTGCATCCCAGCGACGCCGCGCGACCACTCGCCCGCGGTGCGGCCGACGACGGCGACGCGACCGTCGTCGTACACGACCGTGTCGGTGAGCCCGAGCGAGGACTCGACCAGGAGGACGTCCGCCTCCGCGAGACCCTCCAGCGTGACGTCGTCGGCCGCGACGGGGTCGCCGCAGACGGCGTCGGCGCCCGTTGGGGGCGCGACGTCCTGCCGGCACGCGGCGAGCGCCGTCGCGGTGAGCACGACGGCGAGCGCCGCCGGGAGGACGCGGGCGGGGATGCGCGGGCCTGGGTGCCTCATGGCTGGAGAGTGTGCCGGGCGGGCGAGATCTTGCGCCGCGCGGCGCCCTGGGTCACGCGACGTTCGCGCCGAACGCCAGCCCGAGCGCGTAGGTCGCCGCGGCCGCACCCCACCCGATGGCCAGCTGGCGCAGGGCGCGGCGCAGGGGCGGCCCGCCCGAGAGGATGCCGACGATCGCGCCGGTGACCAGGAGCGCGAGCCCCACGAGCGCGGCGGAGACGAGCACCGCCGTCGTGCCCGACAGGCCGAGGAGGTAGGGGAGCACGGGAATGATGGCGCCGCCGGAGAAGAGGCCGAAGCTCGCGAGCGCCGCGCCCCACGCGCTGCCGATCTCCTCGAACTCGCCGTGCGCGCGGCGCGGCTGGATCTGGTCGGGACGGTAGGAGCGGATGGAGCGCTGTGCGTGCTCGGCCGCCTCGTCCGGGCTCTCGCCGCGCGCGCGGTAGACCAGGGCGAGCTCGTTGGCCTCGATGTCGAGGTGCGGGAAGGCGGTGCGGGTCTGGGGATCCGGCGTCGAGGCCTCGAGCAGCTCGCGCTGGCTGCGCACCGAGACGTACTCCCCCGCCCCCATCGACAGGGCGCCGGCGAGGAGGCCGGCGATCCCGGTCGCGAGCACGACGCCGGTGCCCACGCCCGTCGCCCCGATCCCGAGCACGAGGGCCAGGTTGGAGACGAGGCCGTCGTTCATGCCGAAGACGGCGGCGCGGAACGAGCCCGAGAGCTGGGCGCGGCCTCGCGCGGCGAGGGAGCGGACGACCTCCTCGTGGATGCGCTCGTCGGCGACCATCTGCGGGGTGGCGTCGCGCTCGTCGGCGTAGACGGCGCGCGCCTCGGCCCGCTGCGCGAGGGCGAGGACGAAGACCGAGCCGAGCCGGCGCGCGAGGAAGCCGAGCCAGCGGGTGCGGAGGGCGCCCCTGCGGGGCTTGCCGACGTCGTCGCCCAGGAGGTCGAGCCAGTGCTGCTCGTGGCGGCGCTCGGCCTCGGCGAGCTCGAGGAGGATGGCGCGCTCCTCGCCGTCGCGACGGCTCGCGAGGTCGCGGTAGACGGCGGCCTCGGCGCGCTCGTCCGCGAGATAGGCGCGCCAGCGGCGGAGGTCTGCGGGGGTGGGCACGGGGCATCCTTTCCCGCGCACCGGTGGCCGTGCAACGTGTCGGGTGGCCGAATTCCGGGGCTCGGGCGGCCGGGCGGGAAGGGTCGGGCGGCCGGGCGGGGAGGGTCGGGCGGCCGGGCGGGGAGGGTCGGGCGGCCGGGCGGGTAGGGATGGGCGGCCGGGCGGGGACGGATGGGCGGCCGGGCGGGGACGGGACGCCCCACCCCTCGCTGACGACGGCGTCGACCTCGCTCACGACGGCGGTCCGCCCCTCGGACACCGAGCCGCCACCCCCTCGCTGTGAGCGGCTGGGTCTCGCTGACAGCGGCTGACGGTGGCGGTGTCCGCGCGAGACCCCCGGCTCAACGCTCTGACCTGCGCAAACGCCAGATTCCCGCCAGCGGGGGTCGCCACCAGCCGCTGTGGGCGAGGCCCCAGCCGCTCACAGCGAGGAGCTGAGCCGGCTCCTCGGTCGGTGTTCTAGGCGTGGACCGCCGTCGTAGGCGAGGGCGTTGCCGTCGTGGGCGAGGGCGTTGCCGTCACGAGCGAGCGCGTCGCCGCCCGGGCGAGGGGCGAAGCCGGTGAACCTCCTCGCCAGCGCCGCCGCACTCGGCG
This sequence comes from Litorihabitans aurantiacus, assembly GCF_030161595.1. NCBI lineage: Bacteria > Bacillati > Actinomycetota > Actinomycetes > Micrococcales > Beutenbergiaceae > Litorihabitans > Litorihabitans aurantiacus. The sequence continues at coordinate 3,440,881 of NZ_BSUM01000001.1, read as the reverse complement.
CCTGGCACCTGGCGCCCGGGACCCGGCGTCCGGCGTCCGGCGTCCGGCGTCCGGCGAGCGGCGTCCCGCACCCGGCGTCCGTGAGCGGCGGGCACCCCGTCACGAGGCGCCCGACGCCCGGTCGCCGGGGCGGATGTCGGTGCCTGCCCGTAGCCTCGTCAGCACCGAGATCCCTGGGGGTGCGATGTTCCTGCTGGACGGCGTGGTGGTCTACTCACCGACCGACATCACGCGCGCCTCCTGCCCGTTCCAGCTGCTCCGCCTGCTGGACGAGAAGACCGGTCGCTCCCCCGTCCTCGAGGTGCCGCCCGACCCGATGCTCGATCGCGCGGCTCGCATGGGTGACGCGCACGAGCTGCGCGTACTGACGGACTACCGCGCCGAGTTCGGTCCGTGGGAGCCCGCGGGCGCTCGGGGGTCGCCGAGATCACCGACGAGGGCGGCACGGGCCCCGAGGCCTTCCGCGCCGGACTGGTCCCCGCGCGCGAGGCGACGTCGGCCGCGATCGCCTCGGCCGCCGACGTCGTGTTCCAGGCGACCTTCTTCGACGGCCGGTTCTACGGCCGGGCCGACTTCCTGCTGAAGGAGCGCGGCGGCGACCCGGCGGACGGACCCGTCTACGCCGTCGTCGACACGAAGCTCACGAACAAGGTGCGCGCGACGGCGCTGCTCCAGATGGCGGCCTACGCCGACCAGCTCCTCGCCGCGGGGGTCGCGGTCGCGGACCGCGTGACCGTCCACCACGGCAACGGTGAGCGCAGCGACCAGCCGCTGGCCGACCTCCTGGCCGTGTACCGCGGCGAGCGACGGCTCGTCGAGGCGCTGCTGGACGCCCACCTGGCATCGGGCGCAGCCGCCGACTGGGAGGACTGGCGCGATCCGAGCGGCGTCCCCGCGCTGCTCGCCGCCCTCCCGCCCGATCTCGCCCCGGCCCGCCGCGCGTGCGGACGGTGCGACCACTGCGCGAACGAGGTCGCCCGGACGCGGGACGTGCAGCTCGTGCACGGGATCCGCGCCGTGCAGCGGACCCGGCTCTACGGCGAGGGGGTCCGCTCGCTGACCGACCTCGCCGCACTCGCGCACCCCGTGCCGCGGATGAACCCGGTCATCCAGGAGCGTCTGACGCGCCAGGCACGCCTGCAGGTGGGGCAGCTCGACCGGATCGACCGGGCGGAGGCGGCGGGCTTCGCCGTCGGGCCGGGGATGCTCCTGACGGAGCCCGACGGCGCCGCCCCGGCGGGCGACCGGGCCGAGGTGGCCGCGGCGATCGGTGACGTGGTGGCCGTCGAGGTCGTGGGTGCGGCGCTGCTGCGGTCGCTGCCGCCGCCGTCGACCGGCGACATCTACTTCGACTTCGAGGGTGACCCGATGTGGTCGACCTCGGGCGGGATGGAGGGCGGGCTCGAGTACCTCTTCGGCCTCGTGGAGGAGTCCGACGACGAGCCGTACGTCGCCTTCTGGGCGCACGACCGGGCGCAGGAGAAGGCCGCGCTCGTCGACTTCCTGGACTACGTGCGCCGGCGTCGGGCGAGGTACCCGGACATGCACATCTACCACTACGCGAACTACGAGCGGGCCGCGCTGGAGCGGCTGGCGGAGCGGCACGGCGCCGGCCTCGAGGCGGTCCTGACCCTGGTGCGCGAGGGCGTGCTCGTCGACCTGTTCCCGGTGGTGCGTGGTGGCGTCGCCGTCTCGCAGGCCAGCTACTCCATCAAGAAGCTCGAGCCGCTGTACATGGGCGGGGAGCTGCGCGACACGAGCGGCGTGACGACCGGCGGCGACTCCGTGGCGCAGTACGCGGCGGGGGTGGCGGCCGGCGCGGCGGGCGACGCGGCGACCTTCGACGCGGTGATGGCCGACATCGCCGACTACAACCGGTACGACTGCGTCTCCACCCGGCGGCTCGTGCAGTGGCTGCGATCGCTGGCGCACGGGCGGCACGCGGGTGGGGACGGGGTCGACGTCGAGGTCCTCCCTCCGATTGCTCCGGTTGCGCCGGTTGCGCCGGTTCTTGACGGCGGGGGCGACGGCGCCGCTCGCGACACCTTCGCCCCCACCCCGGTACAGCGTCTGGTCGGCCTGCTGCGCGACGTCGCCGGCCCGGCTCCGCGTGCCGACGCGGACACCGACGCCCTGGCCCTGCTCGCCGCCGCGCTCGACTACCACCGGCGCGAGGACGCCCCCGTCTGGCGCGCCCACTTCGAGCGGCTCACCCACCCGATCGACTGGTGGGCGGACACGCGCGACGTGCTGGTGGTCGACGACACCCCGGTCGGCTGCGAGGTGCTGGAGGACTGGTCCGGCGGGGGCCGCTCTCGCCGTCGGGTGCTCCGCCTCGAGGGCCTGCTGGGGGCGGGCAGCACGCCGGCCGGGATGCGCGACGGGTTCGCCGTCTACCCCCTGAGCGAGTCGGACGGGCTGCGCCGCGACCCCGGTGCTGCGTGGGCGACGACGTCGCTCACCATGCTCGACGTCGCCGTCTCCCGCGACGGGACGCGCGCCTCCTGGACGGTGCGGGAGAGCGCACCGGCGGACTTCGCCGAACTGGGTGCCGGCGCTGCGGGAGCCGTCCCGTCGGCCGTCGTGCCCGGTCCACCGATCCGGACGACCTCGATCCACCTCGCCCTCGTCGAGCTGGCCGCGCGCGTGATCGGCACCGACCTCGCGACCCTCGAGCGCCTCGGGGACGACGCACCGCCTCCGGTGCGCGCGGAGGTGCTGTACAGGCTCCGCGGGTTGCGACTACCCGCCCTCGAGATCCTCCGACGCACGCTCCCGCGTCTGCGGCAGCCCAACTCGGCGGACGGGCCGGACGGGCCCGACGGAGCAGCACCTGACGACGTGCACCGCTGCATCCACCTCGGTCCGCTCCCCGATCTCGACGACGGCTCGACCGGTGACCCCCTCCCGCCCGTGGTGGGTGGCGACCACGTCGCCGCGGTGACCGCCGCGACCGCCGCGCTGGAGCACTCGGTGCTCGGTGTCCAGGGCCCGCCGGGCACCGGCAAGACCTACGTCGGCGCACGCGTCATCGCACGTCTCGTGTCCGAGCTCGGCTGGCGCGTCGGGGTGGTGGCGCAGTCCCACGCGGTCGTGGAGCACCTCCTCGACGAGATCGTCGGGGCGGGCCTGCCCGGCTCGCGGGTGGGCAAGACCCGGAGGGATGCACCCGCCGAGGGTGCCGAGCCGCCGCCGTGGACCGAGCTGCGCAAGGACGACCACGCGGAATTCCTCGCCGAGCACGCCGCGGGCGGCTGCGTGATCGGTGGGACGGTCTGGGACATGACGAACCGCAAGCGGATCGGTGAGGGGCAGCTCGACCTGCTCGTCGTCGACGAGGCCGGCCAGTTCGCGCTCGCCAACACCGTCGCCGCCGCCACGGCCGCGCAGCGGGTGCTGCTGCTGGGCGATCCGCAGCAGCTCCCGCAGGTCACCCAGGGCTCGCACGACGAGCCCGTCGACACCTCGGCCCTGGCGTGGATCGCCGGCGGCGCGGCCACCGTGCCTGCCGAGCGCGGCTACTTCCTCGAGCGCACCTGGCGCATGCACCCGGCGCTGTGCGCGGCCGTGTCGGACCTCAGCTACGACGGTCGCCTGCAACCGAACGCCGAGGTCACGGGGCGGCGCCACCTCGAGGGCGTCGCTCCGGGCCTCCACCGAGTGCTCGAGCCCCACCGCGGGAACTCCTCGGCCAGCCCCGAGGAGGCCGCCGCCGTCGTGCGCCTCGTGCGATCGCTGCTCGGTCGGCCCTGGCGATCGGGAGACGCGGGCGCGGCGGCGACCTCGCCGCTCGCTACCAGCGAGATCCTCGTCGTCGCGGCGTACAACGCCCAGGTCAACCTCGTACGGGCGGAGCTCGACGCCGTCGGGCTCACCGAGGTGCGCGTCGGGACGGTGGACAAGTTCCAGGGGCAGGAGGCCGCCGTCGCGATCGTGACGCTGGCCGCCTCGTCCTCGCGCGACGCCCCGCGAGGCGCCGACTTCCTCATCAACCGCAACCGCCTCAACGTCGCGATCTCGCGCGCGCAGTGGGCGGCCTACGTCGTGCACGCCCCCGGGCTCGACGACGCGCTTCCCCACGGCGGCCAGGCCCTCGCGGACCTCGGCGCCTTCCGCCGCCTCACGGCCGCCGCCGCCTCCCCCACCCTCCGCGAGAGCTTTACCGACCCTCCCCGAGAGCTTTCCTGACCCTCCGCGAGAGCACTGGCGCCCCTCCCCGAGAGCTTTCCTGCCCTTCCCGAGAGCACCGGCGACCCACCACGAGAGGTTTCCCGACCCTCCCCGAGAGCACTGGCGACACAGACCAACCGAACCGGACACGCCGCCCCCTGTCAGCGCTCAGCCCATGATCGCTCCACACCGCGGCCCCGGACTGTCCCCAGGCCCCTCGCCCGCGCCGTTGTCCCTCGAGCACCTGTGCGCGCCCCCACGACCCTCCGGACCGCGCCACCCTCGAGCATGCCCCTCCTCAACGCAGGTCTACCGTTCCTCACGACGACGTCGCCCGACGTCGGCCTCTCCGAGCGCCAGCTGCGCGACGCCATCCACGGCGGCGCGCTGCGGCGGGTGTTCCGCGGGGTCGCCGTCGACGTCCGATCGCCCGACACCCGCGACCTCCGGCTCGCCGCCGCGTCCCTCGTGCTGCCGCGCGACGCCGTCGTCTCCGACCACTCGGCCGCGTGGCTCTACGGCGCCGACACCGCGCCGCCCGGCGACATGCGCGACCTCCGTCTCATGACCGTGGTGCCGCACGGCCACGTCCGGTCCGTGTCCTCACGCATGCGCACCCGACAGACGTGCCTGCCCGACGGCGACGTCCGGGTCGTGCGCGGCGTCGCGGTGACCTCTCCCCAGCGCACCGCCGCCGACCTGCTCCGCCTGTCGTGGCGGCCCTACGCCCTCGCGGCCGGGGACGCGCTGCTGCGCGCCGACGTCGTCGACCTCGCCACGCTCGGTGAGTACCTCGCCCCGCTGCGCCGGCTGCCAGGTCTGAAGCAGGCGAAGGAGCTCGCCCCGCTGCTCGACGGCCGCGCGAACCGGCACGGCGAGTCCTGGATGCGCATGCGGATCATCGACGCCGGCCTCCCGATCCCCGACCTCGACCACGTCATCCGGGAGTCCGACGCTAAGGAGTGGCACCTCGACTCGTATTTCGTCGCGTCGCGCCTCGCGTCGGAGTACGACGGACGCGCGAACCACAGCACCGCGGCCGACACGGAGCACGACGGCGGCCGGCGCGTCCACATCGGCTTCGTGCACTCCATCCGCTTCGTCATCGCCCACCGCGAGAACCTCTTCGGCGAGGACCCCGCCTACGAGCTCGAGCTCGGGGACGCTCTGGGGTGCGCCGTCCGGCCACGTACCTGGTGAGCGCGACGACGGCGGGTCCCGACGTCGTCGGAGACGTCAGGACCCGCCGTGACGGGCGTCGGCAATCCTCTCGGCGAGGGTCAGCAATCCTCTCGCGAAGGTCAGCCCTTGACCGAACCCGCCAGCAGGCCGCGGACGAAGAACCGCTGCAGCGCGATGAAGACCACGATCGGCACGATCATCGAGATGAACGCCCCCGCCGTCAGCAGGTGCCACTGGCCGCCGCGCGACCCCGCGAGCTCGGCGATCGCGACCGTGATCGGTCGGGACCCGGTGCTCGAGAAGGTCAGGCCGACCAGGAGGTCGTTCCACACCCACAGGAACTGGAAGATCGCGAACGACGCGATCGCCGGGACCAGCAGCGGCATGAGCACCTGGAGGAAGATCTTCACGTGCCCGGCGCCGTCGACCCGGGCGGCCTCCACGAGCGCCGGCGGGATGTCCTTCATGAAGTTGTGCAGGAGGAAGATCGCGAGCGGCAGGCCGAACATCGCGTGCGAGATCCACACCGCCCAGAACGACCCGTTGATCCCGAGGGACAGGTACGCCTTGATCAGCGGGACCAGCGCGACCTGCAGCGGCACCACCTGCATCGCGAACATCGCGACGAACAGGAAGTTCCGACCCTTGAAGTCGATCCACGCGAACGCGTACGCCGCCAGCAGGGCGATCGAGATCGGGATGACCACGGCCGGCAGAGTGATGACGAACGAGTTCACGAAGAACGACCCGAGCCCGCCCGACCCCGACAGCGCGTTCGTGTAGTTGTCGAGCGTGAAGTCACCGCCCAGGCCCGTCCACCAGCCGGAGCGCCGGATGTCGAGCTCGGGCCGGACCGAGGTGACCAGCAGCCCGAGCGAGGGCACGGTCCACAGGATCGCGATGATGATCGCGAGCGCGGACGCCCACGGGGAGCTCAGACGCTTGGTCGCGAGCTCGGCGCGGCCACCGATCCTGCCGCGTCCTCGGACGCGGCGCGGTCCGGGCTCCTGGACGGCGACGTCGTCGTCGACCAGCGCGGGGCCGACGGTCACGGGCTGGCTCATCGGATCTCCTCCGCCTTCTTCATCTGGCCGATGTTGTAGATCACGAGCGGGATCACCAGCACGAACAGGATGACCGCGAGCGCAGCCGCCAGCCCCTGGTTCGCCTGCCGGAACTGCTGCGTGTAGAACTCGTTCGCGATGACCGAGGTGCCGAACTGGCCGCCTGTCATCGTGCGGACGATGTCGAACACCTTCAGCGTGCCCATCGCGATCGTCGTGATCACCACGACGAGCGCCGGACGCACGCTCGGGATCGTGATGTGGCGGAACATGCCCACGCCCTTCACGCCGTCGAGACGCGCGGCCTCGACGACGTCGTCGGGGATCGCCTTGATTGCCGCCGACAACACGGTCATCGCGAAACCGGTCTGGATCCAGATCATCACCACGATGAGGAAGAGGTTGTTCCACGGCTGCGTGGACAGGAACTGCTGCGGCTCGAGCCCGACCCAGACGAGGAGCTGGTTCAGCAGTCCCGTCTGGCTGACGCCGGGCTGGTCCGGCTTGAACTCGTAGACGAACTTCCAGATGATCGACGCGCCGACCATCGAGATCGCCATCGGCAGGAAGATGAGCGCCTTGGCGAGCTTCTCGAACCGCGTGCGGTCGACGAGGACGGCGTAGATCAGGCCGATCGCCGTCGCCAGGATCGGCACGAGGATGACCCAGACCGCCGTGTTGCGCAGCACGATCTGGAACTGCCCCTCGGTGAAGGCCTGGGCGTAGTTGGCGAACCCGACCCAGTCGCGCCCGTTCGTGCTCTTGAACGAGTTGACGATCGTCAGGATGCCCGGGTAGACGAGCCCGACGGCGACGAGCGCGATCGCGGGGCCGGCGAACGCCGTCGCCACCACCCAGCGGGGCACGCGCCGCGGCCGGTCGACCGCGAACAGGATCACGGCCATGACGAGGACGAACAGGACGATGGCCACGACCATCACCAGGAACTTGCCCCCGGTCGAGCTGGGGTTGATCAACCAGTCCATGTGAAAACTCCCCTCCGGCGGGCACCATCGCCCGCGCCACCTGCTCGGAGCCCGACGAGGGGACCCGCCGATCGGCGGGCCCCCTCGTCGGATCGGATCAGCTCGTGGGCCAGGAGGCCTCGACCTGGTCGACCACCGTCTCGGTGTCTGCCCCGGTCAGCCACTCGACGATCGCGGTCCAGAAGGTGCCGGCACCGACGGAGCCGGGCATGAGGTCGGAACCGTCGAACCGGAACACGGAGTCGGGGTCCTGGAGGATCTCGGCGTTCAGCTGGTCGAACTCGGTGACGAGGTTCTCGGGGTCGAGGCCCTTGTTGGCGCTGACCCAGCCACCGGTGTCGGTCACCTTGGCCTTGGCGTTGGCCCACTCCGGCGAGGACAGGTAGGTCTGGAACGCCTGGACCTCGGGGCGGTCGGAGAACGCCGCGACGAACTCGCCACCGCCGAGGACGGGGCGGGTCTCGCCGTCGCCCGGGAGGTAGAACGCGTACACGTCGCCGTCGGGCGCGACGGTCGTGCCCTCGGGCCACTGCGTGGCGTAGAAGTTGGCGGCGCGGTGCAGGTAGCAGGTGCCGTCGAGGATGCCGAGACCGGCGTCGGTCCACGGCGTCGTGGCGATCGAGTCGACCCCGCCGAGCCCGGCGTTGACGTAGTCCGGGTTCTTCAGGATCTCGCCGGCGGCGTCCCACGCCTCGACGATCTGCGGGTCGTTGAAGGGGATCTCGTGCGTCACCCACTGGTCGTAGACGTCGGGGCCGGCGGTGCGCAGCACGACGTCCTCGATGAAGTCGGTGCCCGGCCACCCGGTCGCGTCACCGGACTCGACACCGGCGCACCAGGGCATCGCGCCGTCGTCGACGATCTGGTCGGACAGGGCGAGCAGGTCGTCCCACGTCTCGGGGATCTCGTAGCCGGCGCCCTCGAACACGGACGGCGAGTACCAGACGAACGACTTCACGTTGGCGCCCAGCGGCGCGGCGTAGAACGTGTCGTCGACCGAGCCGTAGCCCTTCCACGCGGGGTCGAAGTACTCGTCGACGTTCGCCGCGGTCTGCGCGGGTGCCTCGACGATGGCCTCGGGGTACTCCGTCACGATGGTGTTGAGCAGGCCCGGCTGCGGCAGGAAGGCGATGTCGGAGGTGTTGCCGGCCTGGATCCGCACCAGGAGCTGCGCCTCGAACTCGCGCGAGCCCTCGTAGTCGATGGTGACGCCGGTGCAGTCCTCGAACGGCTTGTAGGAGTTGATCTGCTGGTCCGACTCCGGCTCGACGATCGAGGTGTAGACCGAGACGGACGTTCCGTCGAGGTCGCCGAACTCCTCGTAGGGGGTGCAGTCGATCTCGCCGGCGGCGCTGGCGGTGTCGTCACCCCCGCCACCTCCGCCTCCGTCGCCGGATCCGCCGTCGCTGCACGCGGAGAGGACGAGGGCGAGGGCGGCGGTCGCGACGACCGCGGCGCTCCCGCGCCTACGAGAAAGGGGCGATGCAGTCATGAGTTCCTCCACAGCGTCGTGGTGCCATCCCGTGCGCTCCAGGCACGGGCGATCGCCTGAACGTCCGGGCGACGGAGTGATCCAACGCCCCCTCTGGACCCCCTGGCAACTGTCGAATCGTTTCGACCATCATCACAGTTTGGTCTCAGTGGGATCTCAGCCGCGCGGCAGCACCCGGCGCTCAGCGAGGGACGACGACGGCGGCCGGGGCCGTGGGCGACGTGCCACGGCCCCGGCGTCGGGAATCCTCTCGGCGAGGGTCAGCAAACCTCTCGGGGAGGGTCAGCAAAGCTCTCGCGAAAGTGTCAGGCGAGGCCGGCGCGCACCTCGCGGGCCGCCGCGACCAGGTGGCGCAGCGACGTCGTCGTCTCCTCGTAGCCCCGCGTCTTCAGACCGCAGTCCGGGTTCACCCACAGGGTGCGCTCGCCCACCGACCCCAGCGCCCCGCGCAGCAGCTCCGCCACCTCGGTCTGCGACGGCACGCGCGGGCTGTGGATGTCGTACACACCCGGGCCGATCCCCCGCTCGAACCCGGCCGCCGCCACCGCGGGCAGGATCTCCATGCGCGAGCGCGCCGCCTCGATCGAGGTGACGTCGGCGTCGAGCCCGTCGATCGCGTCGAACACCTCCTCGAACTCCGAGTAGCACAGGTGGGTGTGGATCTGCGTCTCGGCCGCCACGCCCGAGGTCGCGAGCCGGAACGACGCGACCGACCAGTCGAGGTAGGCGGCGTGGTCCGCGCGGCGCAGCGGCAGCAGCTCGCGCAGCGCCGGCTCGTCGACCTGGATGATCCCGATGCCCGCCGCCTCGAGGTCCGCGATCTCGTCGCGCAGCGCCAGCGCGACCTGGTTGGCCGTCTCACCCAGCCCCTGGTCGTCGCGCACGAACGACCACGCCAGGATCGTGACCGGCCCCGTCAGCATCCCCTTCACGGGAGCCGTCGTCAGCGAGGACGCGTACGTCGCCCACGGCACGGTGATCGGCGCGGGCCGCGAGACGTCGCCCCACAGGATCGAGGGCCGCGCGCACCGGGAGCCGTAGCTCTGCACCCAGCCGTGCTGCGTCACCGCGAACCCGTCGAGGTTCTCGGCGAAGTACTGCACCATGTCGTTGCGCTCGGGCTCGCCGTGGACCAGCACGTCCAGGCCGAGCTCCTCCTGCAGCGCGATCACGCGCGCCACCTCCTCGCGCATGGCCGAGGTGTACTCACCGTCCGACAGCGTCCCGGCGCGCAGCGCCGCCCGTGCCCGGCGCAGCTCGCCCGTCTGCGGGAACGAGCCGATCGTCGTGGTCGGCAGCGCGGGGAGGTCGAGCACCGCCTCCTGCGCGGCCCGGCGCACGCCATACTCCTCGCGCGAGAACGACGACGGCGCGAGCGAGCCCGTCCGGTCCCGCACCTCCGCGCGGCGCACGCCGGGCGCCGCGGCGCGGTCGGCCGCGACCTCGCGCGAGCGGGCGAAGGCGGCGGTGGCCACCTCGGGCCCGGCCGCGAGCGCCAGCACCTCGCCCACCTTCTCGTCGGCGAACGCGAGCCACGAGGCCACCTGCGCCGGCAGCTCGGGGTTGCCGGCCTCGTCGGCCACGGTGTGCGGCACGTGGAACAGCGACGTCGACGTCGTCACGCCGGTGCTCGCCGCGCCGAGCGCCCGCAGCTCCTCCAGCCGCGCGGCGGCGCGGTCGAGGTCGGTCGCCCACACGTTGTGCCCGTCGACCACCCCGCCGAGCAGCGCGACCCGTGAGAAGTCGCGCGTCGCGCCGTCGGGCGCCGACGCCGCCGGCACCTCGCCCTTCACCAGGTCCAGCGCGATCGCCTCCACGCCGGCCGCGAGCAGCGGGTCGATCGCGTCGCCGAGCGCGCCGTAGCCCGCCGCGACGGCGATGGCGGGCCGACCGCCCGTCGCGACCTCCGCCGTCGTGAGCACGCCGTAGGCGCGGGCGACGGCGCCGCGCACCTGCGCCGGCGACGCGGCCCAGGTGTCGCTCGTCAGGGCGGGCTCGTCGAGCTGCACCCACGCGGCCCCGGCGGCCCGGAGGTCAGCGAGCAGCGCGACGTAGGCCTCGACCACCTCGTCCAGGCGGTCGAGCGGCGAGAAGCCCTCGGGCGCGCCGTCGGCCGCCTTGGCCAGAAGCAGCAGCGACACCGGCCCGACGACGACCGGACGACCCACGACGCCGAGCGCCGCCGCCTCGCGCACCTCGGCGACGCGACGCGACCCCGCGTAGCCGATCGCCGTGTCCGGCCCGATCTCGGGCACGAGGTAGTGGTAGTTGGAGTCCAGCCACTTGGTCATCTCGAGCGGCACCCGCTCGCCCTCGCCGCGCGCGAGCGTGAAGGAGCCGGTGAGGTCGATCGAACCGTCGGCGGCGCGCACGTCCGCGAACCGCTCGGGCACGATCCCGAGCGCGAGCGTCGCGTCGTGCACCTGGTCGTAGTAGGAGAAGTCCAGCGGGATCGCCGAGTCCTCCGCGCCGAGACCGAGCTCGCGCAGGCGCTCCAGCGTGCGACGGCGCAGCGCGGCCGCGCTCGTCTCGAGCTCCCCGAGCGTGGTGCGGCCGGCCCAGTGGCTCTCGACCGCCTTCTTGAGCTCGCGGCGCGGGCCGATGCGGGGGTAGCCGAGGATCGAGGCGGTCGGGTGGGCGGGGGCGTGCGTGGCGGAACTGGTCACGTGTGCTCCTTCGAGCGTCGGTGGGTGCGGTGAGCAGCGGCGTCGCGCGGGGCTCCGGCATGCGACGTCGTGCGGGGTGATCGGGTGGCTCTGGTGGTGCCGGGTGGTCACGCCGCGCGGGGCTCCGGCTGCGGCGCTTGGTTCCGGTGGTGCTGGTCGTGCTGGCTGGTGGGGGCGTCAGACGGTCTGGCGCAGGACGTCCTCGAGGAGGGCGGTCACGCCGTCGGACCTGTTGAACGTGTAGAGGTGCAGGCCGGGGGCGCCGGCGTGCAGCACCTCGCGGATGAGCGACGACGTCGCCTCGAGGCCCACGCGCGCCCGGTCCGGCTCCGGCGCGTCCTCGAGCCGCGCGAGCAGCTCGCGCGGGTGCGGGATCGCGTTGAGGTCGCACAGGCGGCGTATCCGTGAGGGGTCGGTCAGCGGCAGGATGCCGGGCACCAGCGGGATCGTGATGCCGGCCGCGACGGCGGCGCGCAGCAGCTCGCGGTACGCCGCAGCGTCGAAGAACAGCTGCGTGATGGCGAAATCGGCGCCCGCGTCCTGCTTGGCTCGCAGGGCGGCGAGCTCGTCGTCGCGCACGCGGAAACCCGCGCCCGGTTCGGGCATCCCCGGGTAGGCGGCGACGGCGATGCTCACCGCCGCGCGGCGGCTGCGGTGGTCCGCCAGGCGCGAGAGCGGGTCGAGCCCGCGGGTGCCGAACCGCTCGGCCTCGACCTCGCGGATGAGGGTGACGAGGTCGCAGGCGCGCGCGACCTCGTCTGGCCCGGGCGCCCAGTCGGTCTCCCCCGCGGGCGGGTCGCCGCGCAGCGCGAGGAAGTTGCGGACGCCGGCGTCGAGGAACTCGCCCACGACCTCGCGCAGCTGCGGGTCCGTGCGGCCCACGCACGTCAGGTGGGCGATGACCGGGACGCGCGTCTCGGCGATGATGCGCGCCACCAGCGCCTGCGACCTCTCCGCCGTCGAGCCCGAGGCGCCGTAGGTCACGGAGAAGTAGTCGGCGACGTGGTCGCTGAGGGTGGTCACGGTGTCCCACACCTGCGCCTCGCCCTTCGGCGTGCGCGGGGGTAGAGCTCGTAGCTGATCGTCGGTCGGGGCGGCCGGTACAGGTCGGAGGTGGTCATGCCACGCGCCTCCCGGGTACCGGACGCCGAGAGGGGTGTGCCCGCATCGGTGTCTCCATCGGTCCTGGCGTGAGCACCCTTCCCGCGGGAGGCTTCCGTTGGGGGTTGCTGCGGCGTCGACGAGCCAGGTCTCTCGGCCGCTCTGGATGGTGCTGCGACCCTAGCCCGACGGCGGGGCCCGAGTCCACGGGACGGGCGGGGCGTCCGCATCGTGGTCGGCTCGAGCCCGGGCCACTCCGAGGACAGCACAGCGCCCCGCCCCCCTGATCGGGGACGGGGCGCTGTGGGTCAGCGGGGTGAGGCTCAGGACATCATCGACGGCGGCATGAGCACCGTGTCGATGAGGTAGACCGTGGCGTTGGCGGTCTGGACGCCACCGCAGATGACGGAGGCCTGGCCGCCGACCATCAGGTCGTCGCCCGAACCCTCGATCGTGAGGTCCTCGCCCTCGACGGTCGTGTGGGTGCCGACGACCTGCTCGGGGTCGAGCTGGCCGGGGACCACGTGGTAGGTCAGGACCGTGGAGAGCGCGGTGGCGTCGCCACCGAGCGACTCGAGGGTCGCGGGGTCGATCTTCGCGAACGCGTCGTCGACCGGCGCGAAGACGGTGAACTCGTCGCTGTTCAGCGTGCTGACGAGGTCGACCTCGGGGTTGAGCTGGCCGGAGACCGCGGAGACCAGGGTGGTCAGCAGCGGGTTGTTCGACGCGGCCGTGGCGACCGGGTCCTGCGCCATGCCGGAGACGGAGCCGGCGCCGTCCGGCACGGCCTCCGCGTAGGCGGCGCAGCCGGGGCCGACGAGGTTGGCGGCCGGGTCCATGCTCGGGTCCATCGACTCGGACTCGGTCATGTCCTCGGACGGGCTGGCCGACGTCTCGGTCTCGGACGGGCTCATCGACTCCGAGGACGACGAGGTCTCGCTCGGCGACATCGGGGTCTCGGCCTCGTCGCCGCCGCCACCGCACGCCGACAGCGTGAGCGCGAGAGCGGCAGCGGCGGCCAGCGACGTGAAGGTCTTCTTGGTGGTGAACATCTGAGTGTCTCCTTCGATCGGGGTGCGGCCTGTCGGCCGGTCTCTCACGGATGGTTCGGCGCCCCCGGGAAAGCGGATGGGTCGGATCGAGAAAATTCTCGATCCGACCCATCGATGCTGGTCAGGTGGGGTGCGACAGGGTCGCCCCCGGTACGTCAGGTGACCGTGATGCTGCGCGAGTCGTAGCCGGAGGACCCGTTCGGGATGGGGGCGACCATCTCCTCGATCTGGAGCTCGCCGTCGCCGTCGTAGGCGCGGCAGCGGATCGTGTGCACGCCCTGCTCGGCGGTCCACGTCGTGCGCCACTGGCGCCACGTGTCGTTCGAGAGCGCCGGCGAGAGCTCGACCTCCTGCCACTCCCCCTGGTCGACCTGGATCTCCACCGAGGCGATCCCCCGAGTCTGTGCCCACGCGACACCACCGATCACGACCTCGTCGCCGGCGCTGACCTGGCTGAAGCCGCGCGGCACGTCGATGCGGGAGGCGGTCTTGATCGGTGCCTGCTCGGCCCAGCCGCGCTCGGTCCAGTACGCGACCTCGTCGGCGAACCTCGAGACCTTCATCTCCACGACCCACTTCGTCGCGGAGACGAAGCCGTACAGACCCGGCACGACCATGCGCACCGGGAACCCGTTGCGCTGCGGCAGCACCTCACCGTTCATCCCGACGGCGAGCAGCGCGTCGCGCCCGTCGGTCAGCGCCTCGAGGGGGCGGTCAGCGTGAACCCGTCGATGCTGGTGCACAGCACGCAGTCGGCGTCCGACGCCGGGCCGAGGTCCTTCAGGAGCGGCTCGAGGGGGTACCGGTCCACGTGGCCGTCCCGACGAGCGAGCCCCCGACCTCGTTGGAGACGCAGGTCATGGTGATCGTGCGCTCGACCTGCTCCAGCTCCAGGAGCTCCTGATACGTCAGCGTGCGCTCGGTGTCCACGAGGCCGTAGATGCGCAGCGACCAGTCCTCGGCAGTGATGTTGGGCAGCGTCAGCGCCGTGTCGATGCGGTAGAAGTCCTCGTTCGGCGTGAGGAACGGCTCCTGCCCCTCGACCGCCTCGTCGATCGTGTCGAGCGAGAGGCCCGAGGGGAACTGCTGCGGCGTCGCCTCGGGGAGCCGGAGCGCCTCGCGGCTCGCGTTCACGTCGGCCGAGCTGGGCAGGAGTCGCCCGACGGCGGTCGCGGCCGCCGCCGCGGCGGCGGTGATCCCGACGAGACCGAGGAAGCGACGGCGGCCCAGGGAGCTGGCGTAGGCGGGCTTCGTGGAACGACGCGTGGGGTACTCGCGCGGGTCGGTCGTCCCGGCGCCCTCGGCGGCCTTGGCGTCCGTCTCGGCCTCGGTGTCCGTCGCGTCCTCGGCGTCCTTCGAGCCCTTCGTGTCCTTGCCGCCCGTCGCGCCCTCGCCGTCGCGCTCGGCGATCAGCCGCTCGCGCGTCTCGCGGTCCAGCGCGGTGCGGCGGAAGAGGAGGCCGAGCACGTAGACGCCCACCACGCCGCCGACCAGTGACGGGATGAGGTCCCACACGCCGACGGCGGCGGGCCGGGTGATCACCGCGACCCCGCAGACCGCCACGAGGAGTCCGAGGATCACGGCCGCGATGCGCGGGCTGCGGCGCGCCACGACGCCGATGACGCCGGCGAGCACGAGGACGGTGATCCCCATGCCCACCTGGAGCGCGATCTTGTCGGACTCGCCGAACGTCGCGATGGCGAACTGCTTGAGCCACTCGGGCGTCAGCGTGATGAAGGCGGCCCCGATGGCCAGCAGCGGTGAGCTGAACTGGTTCAGGAGCTGGAAGCGGTCACCGAGGATCGACAGGAGCTCGGCGACGGCGAGGGCGAGCCCGGTGACCACGATCCCCGCGAGTGCGGCGGTCAGGATCCCGGGCTGCCAGAGGCGGGGTGCGCCGCGGTCGGGTGCGGGACGAGCCGCGTCGGCGGTCGTCGCGGCACCCGTGCCGGTCCGTCCGCTGCGCTCGTCGCTGGGATTGGCGCCGTTCGTGGTCTCGTCCATGTACGAAGTTCGACACGGAACGGTGTCCGGATGGGTGCGACACGCCGTCGGGCGCACCTTCTCAGGCGCGGAACAGCGCCTCGCCGCGCTCGGGGAGCGCGTCCGCGATCCGGGAGCGCATGCGCTCCGTCATCGGCGGGAGGTCGTCGACGTCGCACCACCGCGCCTCGGTGTTCTCGCCGTCGGCCGGGTGCGGCCGACCGGAGACGAAGTCGCAGCGGAAGGTGAGGTCGAGGTACTGCGTGCGGTCGCCGTTGTCGTAGACGACCTCCTCGGTGACGGCCACGCTCGCGAGGCGCTGCGCCGTCGCGACGACGTCGGCCTCCTCGAGCACCTCGCGCACGGCCGCGACGGCCGGCTCCTCGCCGGGGTCGACGATGCCGGTGACCGGCGTCCACGCACCGTTGTCGGCGCGCCGCACCAGCAGCACCTCGCGCCCGCGGAGCACGACGGCGGTCACGCCCGTCAACCACAGCGGTGCGGTTCCGACGTGGCGGCGGAGCTCGAGGATGAAGTCGGGGGTGGGCACGGCCCCACGCTACGGCGGACCGTGCCCACCCTGGTGCAGCACGCTCACGTCACTCGGGCACGACCAACCCCCGCGTCACGGCGCGCGCGAGCCGGCGTGGCACCCGCACCCACTCCCCGGCCGGCGTCCGGACGGGGACGAGGTCGACGGGCTCAGCCTTCCACCGCGACCGTCGCGAGCGCGTGTTCGACCGCGACAGCTTGCGCTTGGGGACCGCCATCAGCCCTGCCTGCCCTTCCACCGAGGATTCTTCTTGTTGATCACGAACACCTTGCCGCGCCGTCGCACGACGATCGAGCCGTCCTTGCGCGCGAGCGAGGCCAGGGAGGCGCGGACCTTCACGAGGCACCGCCCGAACGGCCGTAGCGGCGGTTGAACTTCTCGACGCGACCGGCGGTGTCGAGGATCTTCTGGCGGCCCGTGTAGAACGGGTGGCTCACCGAGGAGATCTGGACCTCCACGACGGGGTAGGTGCGGCCGTCGGACCACACGGTCGTGGCGGTGGCGGAGGTGGCCGCCGTGGAGCGCGTGAGGAACTCGCGGCCGGGCGTGCCCTCGGGCACGGAGACGTCGCGGAACACGACGGGCTCGTAGACGGGGTGGATGTCTCTCTTCATCAGCTCACCAGCTCGACTTCGTCACGCCGGGGAGCTCCCCGGCGAGGGCCATCTCGCGCAGCTTGACGCGCGAGAGGCCGAACTTGCGGTAGTAGGCGCGCGGCCGACCGTCGGAGACGTCGCGGTTGCGCACGCGGGTGGGGCTCGCGTCGCGCGGGAGCCGGTGCAGCGCGCGCATCGCGGCCTCGCGCTCGGTGTCGGTGCGTGCGGGGTCGACGCTCGCGCGCTTCAGCTCGCGCCGCACCTGCGCGTGGCGCTCGACGACGGCGCGGCGCTGCTCGTTGCGCGCGATCTTGCTCTTCTTGGCCATCAGCGCTCCTCGCGGAACTCGACGTGGCGTCGCACCACGCGGTCGTACTTGCGCAGCACGAGCCGGTCGGGGCTGTTGCGACGGTTCTTGCGCGTCACGTACGTGACGCCGGTGCCGGCGGTGGAGCGCAGCTTGATCTTGGGGCGGACGTCCGCGGTCCTGCTCGCCATCAGACCTTCCCTCCCCGCGCACGGATCTGCGCGACGGCGACGTCGATCCCGATGCGGTCGATCGTGCGGATCGCCTTCGTGGACAGCGTGAGCGTCACGGTGCGGCCGAGCGACGGCACGAAGTACCGCTTTCGCTGGACGTTGGGGTTGAAGCGGCGGGACGTGCGCACGTGCGAGTGGGAGACGGACCTCCCGAAGCGCGGGTGCACGCCGGTGAGCTGGCAGATGGCTGACATGCGGACCAACCTAGAGTTTGAGAATCGTTATCGTCAAGGCTACGCTCGTGGCCATGACGACCTCCGCCGTTCCGATCGTCGTGCTGGCCAGCACCGATCGCACCGACCGCGACGCCCTCGTGATGACCGCGCTGCTCGACGCGCCCGGCGTCGTCGCCGTCGTGCACGATCTCGAGTCCGACGGCGACGGCGGGACCGACGGCGACCCCGACGTCGTGCTGCGCCGGCGCGTGCTCGGCGAGGGCGGGCTCGAGGGTTCGCTCGGGTTCCGGTCCGGCGACGCAGGGCCCGCGTCGCCGTCGCGCGACGAGGTCGTGCCGATGGAGCACGCCTGCCCCGGTTGCGCCCTGCGCGAGGACGCGGTCCCGGTCATCGCCGAGCTGCTCGAGGCCGCCGCCGACGGGAGCACCCCCTGCGCGGCGTGCTGCTCGCCCTCCCGGTCGGCGCGGAGATCTTCCCGGCCACACGCACCCTCCTCGCGGCCTCCGGACCGGAGGGTCCCCTGCACCGCGCACGGCTCGGCCTCACCGTCGCGGTGGTCGACGGCGCACGCGCACTCCCCCAGCTGCACGACGGCGACGACGCGCTGCTCGCGCAGCTGACGGCGGCCGACGTCGTCGTCGTGGCACCCGTCGACCGCGAGGCCGCGCTCGACCCGAGCGCCCGGCGTGGCAGCGACGTCGTCGACGCGCTCCGCTCCCCCGCCTCGCACCGCTGCGACGACACGTGCGCCCCGTGGCTCGCCGACGCGCTGGCGGGTGAGCACGACGACGCGGCGCTCGAGATCGCGCACGACCCGGTCACGCTCGGGGCGGGGCACGGTTTCGTCGAGGCCGTCACGACCGCCGACGGCGCCCGCCTGGCCCCCTCCGGTGCGTGGTCGCTCGACCTGCGCAGCGAGCGGCCGTTCCACCCCGACCGGCTGATGGAGCGCATCCGCGACCTCGCCTGCGAGCGCACCACGAGCCGCGGCCGGTTCTGGCTGCCCAACCGGCCCGACGCGGTGTGCGGCTGGGAGGCGACGGGCGGGACGGTGTGCGTCGGCGTCGCCGGACCGTGGGAGGACGCGCGCCCCGAGACGTACCTGACCGTCGTCGGCACCGGCCCGGCGAGCGAGCGCACCCGCCTGCGGCGCGCCTTCGACGAGGCGCTGCTGACCGACGCCGAGATCGCCGCCGGACCGGCCGCGTGGCTCGGCCGCCCCGACCCGCTCGAGGTCTACCTCGGCGACCCCGCGGACCTGTACCGGTCCTGACTCGCACCACCACCAGACCCGCACCACCCAGATGAAAGGCGCGCTCCCCGCCCGGGGAGCCAGGTTCCACCCATGAGCGTTTCGACCCGACGCCCGCTCGCCCTCACCGGCGCGCTCGCCCTGACCCTCGTGCTCGCCGCGTGCGGCGGCAGCGACACCGACGCCGCCGACTCCGGCACGTCCGGCACGTCCACGCCGTCCGAGTCCGGCACCGCGACCGAGTCCGACGACCACGAGGGCGAGGGCGAGGAGGGCCACGACGAGGAGGCCGGTGCCACCGAGGCCGCGGCGCGCACCCCGCGCGTCACGCTGACCTACGACGGCGGCCTCCTCGTGCTCGACGCCTCGACCCTCGAGGTCGAGGCCGACCTCCCGCTGGACGGCTTCAACCGCCTGTCCGACGCCGGTGACGGCCGGCACGTCGCCGTCACCACCGCGGGCGGCTGGGCGCTGCTCGACGCCGGCACCTGGAGCCAGGCGCACGGCGACCACTCCCACTACTTCACCGCCGCCCCGGCCCTGCACGACGTGATCGTCGAGGCCGAGACGCCTGCCCACGTCGTCGTGCACGACGGCCTGACCGCGCTCTTCGACGACGGCACCGGCGACGTGACGGTCGTCCCGGCCGACGGCTGGGCCGACGCCGCCGAGGCGGGCGAGGTGGCGCCCGTACGGACCTTCACGACGCCGTCGGCGCACCACGGGGTCGCCGTGGCGTCGCAGGACGGCCAGCTCGTGGTGACCGAGGGCACCGACGAGGGCCGTACCGGCGCTCGCGTGCTCGACGCGTCCGACGTCGAGCTCGACGCGAGCGCGGAGTGCCCCGGCGTGCACGGTGAGACCGTGGCCGGTGAGGAGACCGTCGTGCTCGGCTGCGAGGACGGCGTCCTGATCCTGCACGGCGACCACTTCCACAAGGTCGCCTCGCCCGACGCCTACGGCCGCATCGGCAACCAGTTCGGCACCGAGACGTCCTCGGTCGTGCTCGGCGACTACAAGACCGACCCCGAGGGCGTGCTCACGAGCGTCTCGCTGATCGACACCGAGGCGGAGACGATCCAGATCGTCGACATCGGCTCGCAGTACACCTTCCGCAACCTCGCGCGGGGCGACGACGACACCGCGCTGGTGCTCGGCACCGACGGCGCGCTCCGCGTGATCGACCCGACCACGGGCGAGATCGTGCGCACCGCGCCGGTGATCGACGCGTGGGAGGTGCCCGAGGAGTGGCAGCAGCCGCAGCCGGCCGTCAAGGTCGTCGACGGGATGGCGTACATCACCGAGCCCGCGACGAACGAGCTGCACGTCGTGGACTACGAGACCGGTGAGGTCTGGAAGTCCACGGAGCTGCCCGCGACGCCCAACGAGATGGTGGTCGTCACCGGCTGAACCACGTCGGCAATCCTCTCGGGGAACGTCAGCAACCCTCTCGCGAATTTCGCGAGAGGGTTGCTGACGTTCCCCGAGAGGATTGCCGACAGACCCCGAGGATCACCCCTCCCGTAGGGTCGGGTGATGGTGAGCATCCAGCGCGTCCTGACCCGCGGCACCCACCCCGTCGACGGCCGCGAGGTCGAGCTCGAGAACAACGTGTGGATCGTGGGTGACGACACCGAGGTCGTCGTCATCGACGCGTCCCACCAGCCCGACGTCATCGCCGAGGCCGTCGCCGGCCGACGCGTCGTCGGCATCCTGCTGACCCACGGCCACCGCGACCACATCGGTGGCGCACCCGAGCTGGCCCGCCTCACGGGCGGCCCGATCTGGCTGCACCACGCGGACGAGTTCCTGTGGGAGGCGGCCCACGGCGACACGCCCTTCCCCGCGACGGCGCTGCCGCCGCACCAGATCGTCCACGTCGCCGGCACCGAGCTCGAGGTCCGGCACACCCCGGGCCACACGCCGGGCGCGAGCGTCGTCGTCGCGACGGGGCTCGGTGCCGTCTTCACCGGCGACACCCTGTTCGAGGGTGGGCCGGGCGCCACCCGCTGGGACTACTCCTCGTTCGGGCAGATCGTCGAGTCGATCACCGACAACCTCCTGACGCTGCCGCCCGAGACGGTCGTCCACACCGGGCACGGCCCCGACACGAGCATCGGGGCCGAGGCGCCGCACCGCCAGGAGTGGATCGACCGCGGGTGGTGAGCGATCAGCTCGACACGGACACCTTCCGCGGGCTCGTCGGCCGGCACCCGGCGGGCGTGTGCGTGATCGCGTGCGTGGACGACGGCGGCGCACCGGTCGGCTTCACGGCCTCCTCGGTCGTCTCGGTCTCCTCCTCGCCGCCGGTGCTGGCGTTCTGCGTGCGCGGCCGGTCGTCGGCGTGGCCGGCGATCGCCGTCGCGCGCTCGGTCGCGGTGAGCTTCCTCGCGCGCGACCAGGCGGACCTCGCCGAACGCTTCGCCGCCCGCGGCACCGACCGGTTCGCCGACGGCGGGTGGACCTCCCTGCCCGGCGGCGAGCCCGTGGTCGACGGCGCGCGCGAGTGGGTGCGCGGCCGGGTGCTCGAGCGCATCTCGCTCGGGTCGAGCCACCTCGTGGCCTTGAGCCCGACGGCGCACGGTGCGCCCCGACCCGACGCGCCCCCGCTGCTCTACCGCGAGGGTGACTACCGGGGCCTCGACGCCCACGACGCCTGAGCCCGCCGGCCGGCGCCACGCCGTGATCGCACCGGGTCACCGGCTGCACGACCCGGTCCGGCCCGGTGGCGGCGCCGTCAGACCCGCGCGAGCTCCGCGGCCTCGAGCTCGCGCACCAGCGGCAGCACCTCGCGACCGAAGTACTGCACGTCGTCGTGGTAGTGCAGGAAGCCGAGCAGCATGAGGTTCGCGCCGGTGCGCTTGTACTCCAGGATCCGCTCGGCGATCTGCTCGGGGGTGCCGACGAGTCCGGTGCGGAAGCCGTCGTTGTACTGCACGAGGTCGGCGAACTCCGAGTCCTGCCACATGCCCTTCTTGTCGCCGGTCGACTGCCCGGCCTGCTTGACGGCGGAACCGAAGCCCTCGACCGCCTGGCGGTCGGCCTTGGCGATGATCTCGCGCAGCACGTCGCGCGCCTCGGCCTCGGAGTCGCGGCCGATGAGGAAGCCGTTGACGCCGAAACGGACCGCCCCCTCGCGGCTGTGCTCGCGGGCGACCTCGCTGACGTCGCGGACCTGCTCGGCGATGCCCTCGGGGGTGTTGCCGTTCATGAAGTACCAGTCGGTGACCCGGCCGCCCATGCCGCGGGCGTCGGTGGAGTTGCCGCCCATGAAGATCTCGGGGTGACGCCGGCCGGGGACCTCGACGGGCTTCGGCCTGAGGTCGAAGTCGTGGAGGTTGTAGAAGTCGCCGGAGAACTCGGCGTGCTCGGAGGTCCAGATCTCGCGGACGTAACGGATGAACTCCTCGCTGCGGCGGTAGCGCTCGCCGTGCTCGAGCCACGGCTCGCCGAGCTTGGTGAACTCGTCCTTGAACCACCCGCTGACGACGTTGACGGCCATGCGGCCGCCCGTGATCTGGTCGGCGCTCGCGATCAGCTTCGCCAGCACGCCGGGCTGCCACAGCCCGGGGTGGACGGCGGCGATGACCTTCAGGCGCTCGGTGGCCAGGGCGATCGCCAGGCTGATGCTGGTCGACTCGTGCTGGTAGGCCGCGCCGTAGGAGGCGATGTAGCGCACCTGGCTCAGGGCGTACTCGAAGCCGTTCTGCTCGGCGAGGATGCCGAGCTGCTTGTTGTAGTCGTAGCCCCAGTCGGTGCGCTGCTCGATCGTGCTGACGACGAGGCCACCGCTCACGTTCGGCACCCAGTAGGCGAACTTCAGCGGATCGGCGAACCGTGCGGGGTCGGCGGGCCGGGTCGTTGCAGTCATCGTTCTCCTCGGGTGGGTGCGGGGTGGACGTGGCGGACGGGGCGATCCGACGACGGCGCCCACGGTGGTGGACCGCGTCCGACTCGGGCAACGGTCGCCCCGGGTGTCTCACCATTCGTCCGGGAGGCGGTGACACGGGATCGCTGCCGCTCTGCCGCCGACCGTGAGGCCGAGCACGAAGGACCCGACGCTGCGGAGGGCGCGCGCCTGCCGGTCTCCGAAGCGCCACGCTGACGCACCGTTGACGTCATACCCACACGGGACGGCGGGGCCTCACTGTTTCGCGATAGTTCGTGTCCTTCCGATCTGACCTGACCGGCGACGGGCGCGCACCGCGTCCCGGGGTGCCGGTGCCAGGTGCGGAGTGCTCGGTGCGGAGTGCGGAGTGTTCAGTGCGGTGTGCCGAGTGCGGTGTGCCGAGTGCGGAGTGCCAGGCGCGGGGCGTCTCGTGCGGAGCGCCCGGTGCCGGTTGTGAGGGCACGAACGAGGGGCACGAACCATCTCGAACGTGTTGGCGTCGGGAAGCCTCGGCGCGCCCGAGATCGCGACACGCCGAGTCGCGCGAGGCGCGAACGGCGGAGGGACGCCGACGCCGCCCCCGGCTGGTCGGGTGACCTGCCGGGGGCGGCGTCGTCGTGCGCGTCGTGCTGTGGTGCTGGTGACGCTGGGTGTCAGCTGTCGGTGCTGCCGCCGACGTTGCTGAAGCCCGCGTCGTCGTAGCGGTGCAGGAACGCCGCCATCGCATCACGGTTGATCGGGTTCACCGGACGGTAGATCGCCGTCCCGTCGTTCCCGAGCCACCCCGTGGTGATCCCCTCCGAGGCCAACCACGTGATCTCCGAGTAGAACTGCGTGGACGGAGTCAGATCCGTGAACGGCGAGACCGCCGGCGCCTCGAACTCGGGGCTGTCGGCCATCCGGTACAGGAACGCCGCCATCGCGTCACGGTTGATCGGCTCCAGCGGACGGAAGGAGAACGTCCCGTCCCCGTTGTCCCACCCGGTTGAGATGTCCTGGTCGGCCAGCCACGCGATCTCCTTGTAGAACTGGTTGTCCGTGGCCACGTCGCTGAACGGCGAGACCGTCGGCGCCGTGAACGCGGGCGAGTTCGCCTGGCGGTACAGGAACGCCGCCATCGCATCACGCGCGATCGGCTGCAGCGGACGGTACTCGCGACCGTCAGCCGTCTCCCACCCCGTCGAGATCCCGTTCTCGAACATCCACTGGATGTCCTCGAAGAAGAGCATCCCCTCCGGCACGTCCACGAAGTCGCCCGCGGCGTCGAACGTGAACGTCCACTCCGCCGTCGCACCCTGCGCCAGGGCGTACCCCGTGGCAGCGCGAGCCGTGACGGTGACGGTCCCGGTGGCGGGGTAGGTCCCGGCCGCCACGACCGCGTCGCCCACGAGGTACTGCACGCCGGCCGAGCTCGGGACGGTGTAGGTGTCACCCGTCGTCCCGGCCACGTCGGTGGCGGTGACCGCCGCCGGGGTGACCGTGTACGGCTCCGGCGTCGGGTTCGCCTCGCCGGCCTCGAGGCCGGTGAGGTACTCGAAGCCCTCGGCGGAGAACGAGTCGTTGGCCGGGGAGCCGTCGTACTCCATCACGTACAGGTCGACGTCCTGCTCGACGGCCTCGGCCAGGATCTCCTGGAGCGGCACGTCACCCTCGCCGAGGTTGACGAACGTCGGGCGCGGCTGGGTCACGAGACCCGTGGCGTCCTTGATGTGCAGCAGGTCGATCCGGTCGCCGTGCTCCTCGAGCAGCTCGGGCACGTCGATCCCGGCGTGCGTCGCCCAGGCCACGTCGACCTGGAAGGTGACGAGCTCGGGGTCGGTCTCGGCCACGAGGATCTCCCAGGCCGAGGTCATCTCGCCGTTGTACTCGTACATCGTGGTGAACTCGCCGGCGTGGTTGTGGCCGAAGAACTTCCCGGTCCCGTTCGCCACCGACAGCGCACCCAGGCGGTCCATCGTGTCCGCCGTCGTCAGCGTGTTCTCCAGCGAGCCGATGCCGGGGGCCGCGAAGCCACCCGAACCCACGTACCGCTGACCCAGCGTCTTCACGTACGCCAGGGTGTTCGCGAACGTCGCCTCACCCACGTCGTAGTGCGACGACGGCACGTCCAGGCCGTAAGAGTCGGCCATCGCGCGGAACTGCTCCGCCGAGAAGCCGCGCAGCGTCCCGCCGAAGGGCTCGATGTTCTCGAACCCGATGGTCTCCAGACGGTCCAGGACCACCGGGAGTCCGTCCTGGTTCGCCCAGGCGCTCAGCGAGAACATCCCCATGGAGACCTGCTCCGCCGGGATCAGCACGGGCTCGGGCTCCGGCGTCGTCGCGTCGAAGGTGTACGACCACTCCGTCTCCCCCGCGAGCACGAAGCCCGCGAGCGCCCGCGCCGTCACCGTGACCGTGCCCGCACCCGGGTACGTGCCGGCGGCGACGACGTCGCCGTCGACCAGGTACTCCACACCCTCGACCGCGGGGACGGTGAAGGTGTCGGCCTCGGTCCCGTCCTCGTCGGTGAACGTCACCGGCTCGGCCGTGACCGTCACGGCGTCCTCGAGGTCCATCACGCGGACGTTGCGGTAGTTGACCGCCTCGCCCGCGCCGTGGTTCTGCATCCCGATGAAGCCCTGCGCGAGGTCGCGCGCCGGGTCGGTGCTGGTGAAGTCGTTGACCTGCGTGCCGTTGAGGTAGACCTGGATCGTCTGGTCCTGCACGACGATCTCGTACGCGTTCCACTCGCCGACGGGGTTCAGCGAGGCCTCGACGGCCGCGAGGTCGGCGCCCTGGAAGGTGTAGATCGCGCCGGTGGTGCGGTCGTCCTCGTCCGTCGCGTCGATCTGGATCTCGTAGCCCTGGTTGACCGCGACCCACGGGTCGGTGCCCGGGTCGGGGAACCCGACGAAGATGCCGCCGTTGTCGTCCTTCGTCAGCTTCCAGTCGAGCTTGAGGCTGTACTCACCGAGCTCCTCGCCGTGCCACAGCAGGCCCATGCCGCCGCTGGTGCGGAGGCTGCAGTCGGCCTGGCGTCCGAACGACCCGGGGCCGGCCATGTTCCAGTCCGCGAACGTCGCGAGGGTGCCGTCGAAGAGGCTGCGGTAGCCGTCCTCGGTCTCGGCCGGCAGGCAGATGTCGCCGCCGTCGCCGACCTGGAGCAGGTCCAGGTTGACGTGGCCGTCGTCGCCCTCGTCGTGACGGATCGAGACGGCGTTCGCGCCCGCCTCGAGCGCGACCTCCGTCGTCGCCGTGCCCCACTGGTTCCAGGCGCCCGTGGGCGGCAGCGTCCAGGGGCCGATGCGCTCGCCGTTGACGTACAGCGAGACGTCCTTGTCACCCACGAACGGGTTGGGGCCGTTGGCGTAGCGCAGGTGGAGCGGCTGGGTGCCCGCCTCCTCGGCGTTCACCGTGAACGTCACACCCGTGCCGACGTCGCCGAAGTTGTCCACGAACCCGGCACCCGAGTACCCGTTGTGCTCGGTGTCCAGGCCGGCGTTGCCGCGCAGCGCGGCGTACTCCGCCTCGTACCAGCCGCGGTCGGCCGGCGCCTCGTAGCCCGGCAGCGAGTTGAGCGTGTACCAGGCCTCGGTGCTCCACAGCTCCTTGCCCGACTCGGACTCGAACGGCCGCGGGGAGCGCAGGTGCACCACGTGACCGGGCTCGAGACCGTCCAGCTGCAGCGTCACCTTCGTGCGGTCCTCCGAGACGACGGCGTCGCTCACCACCAGCCCGGTCTCGTCGACCTTCGGACCGCCGTAGCCGGCCGTCGGGACGTAGCGCCACTGCGTGGCGCGGTAGGCGTCCGCGATCGACTCCGCCGTCTCGGTCGAGATCGGCTCGGTGTAGGTGATCTCGAACCCGCCCTCGACCACGCTCACCGAGGTCATGTCGAACGTGTCGGCGTTGACCGGGGTCAGCTTCTGCAGGCCGTAGCGCAGCTTGCCCGACTCGCCCCAGTTGCCGCCCTCACCCGTGCCGCCGACGTACAGCGCGCCGTCGGGACCGGTGATGACGCGGTTGGCGCCGACCTCGAGGCCCGCGGTGTGGCGGAACGCCGCACCCTGGTACTCGCCGTCGACCTCCTCGAGGAACGCGCGCTGCAGGCCGCCGTAGGTGACGTCGCCGAAGAGCATCTGACCCGCGAACGGGCCCGCCTCCAGCGTGATCGGTGTGCTGGGCGAGTTGCTGATGTCGTTCTGCGGCAGCCAGAGCGCCGGCGGCGTCACCGGCTGATCGTCGAAGCGGCCGGCGGGGTTGGTGTAGTGGTTGAAGAACCGGCCGTCCTTCACGTGCACGAGCTTCGAGCTCGGCAGCCAGTCGCCCTGGTTGTCCATCGCGAAGATCTCGTTCTCGGGCCCGAAGCCGATCCCGTTCGGGGTGCGCAGACCACCGGCGACGTACTCGACCTCGCCGGTCTCACGGTCGATGCGCAGCGTGGTGCCGCGGTCGGCGGCCGGCTGCGGGTTGGTGGACGCGCCGCCGTTGTTGATCGCGACCGAGAGGTTGACGTAGAAGTTCTCCTCGTCGTGGATCAGGCCGAACGCGAACTCGTGGAAGTTGCCGCCGTCCGGCCAGGTCGCGAACGTGCGGTGGTCCTCGTAGAAGCCGTCGCCGTCGAGGTCGCTGAGCTCGGTCAGACCGTCGCGCTCCGAGGCGTAGAGCTTCCCGTCGACGTAGGCGATCCCCATGGGGTTGAACAGGTCGCTGGCGATCTTCGTGTACTCGACCTCGGCCGCGCTCGTCTCGCCCAGCACGTTGTCGAGGGCGAAGACCTCGCCGGGCTCGGCGTCGGGCACCCAGCCGCCGGAGCTCACCGAGCCGGTCGTGGAGACCAGCAGGCGGTCGGCGTCGTCGAACGCGAGGCCGGAGACCTTCGGCTCGAAGTCGGCGGGGCGCAGGTCGGTCAGCGTGTAGTTCGGGTTGACGGAGTCGAGCTGCAGGCCGTCACCCGCGGTGTCCTCGGCGCCCTCGCAGTACTTCGTGCCGGGCGCGGTCACGCGCACCACGTCGGCCTCCGTGCTGAGCACGCTCGAGGGCACGACGGCGAAGCTCGCCGCACCCGGCGGGCGCCACTCGAGCAGGAGCCGCTGGTTGTTGGTGCCGTCGAAGTGCTCGACGAACAGGTCGTGGACGCCCGCCTCGAGCTGGACCGTTCCCTCGACGGACGTCGTGTCCTGCGGGCCGTCGTTGTCGAGCACGACCTCGTCACCGATGGTGAGGCGGGAGCCGTCGTCGCTCGTGATCCGGAACTCGTAGGCCCCGCCCTCCGCCACGGTCAGGTTGGCGCGAGCGTGCGTGAGGAAGTTGTCCCCGAGGCCGAAGTCGTCGTTCGTGGTGAGGTCGATCTGCGGCACGAGCTTGTCGACGTTCGGCGTCGTACCGCCGCGGAGCGTGCAGAGCGCGTTCATGCCGGGCGGCATCTGGAACGTGCGCAGGGTGACACCGGGCTCCTGGGGAGGCAGCGTGCCCGGATCGATCGGGTCCGCCGCCGCGGGGAGCGCACCGCCGGCGAGGGCGGCACCCCCACGAGGGCGCTGAGGGCGAACAGTCCGACGGTCCGGCGCAGGGAGCCGGGTCGCAGGGCTGGTGGGCGGGGTGAGGGCATCGTCGCTCCTGGTTGGTTGCCGTCGTTGGCGTGTCGGCGCGACCCACCCGGCGACCGTGCCCGGTGCGGCGACGCTAACGTCGCCACTGAACCATCTTTATCAAAGCACGTCCACCAGTTGCGCTCAGTTTCTTCGAACTTTCGCCGACCTCAGCCGTAAGGGGTCACCCCAGGGCGACGGCGCGCGTCGCGAGGGCGTCGACGTCAGCCTCGTCGTGGGTCACGAGAACCGCAGGCACGGCGAGCTCACGCAGCGCGTCGGCGACGAGGGCGCGCACGTCGGCGCGCACCCCGACGTCGAGCGCCGCGAACGGCTCGTCGAGCAGCACGTAGGCGGGGTGCGCGGCGAGCGCACGGGCGATCGCGACCCGCTGCGACTGGCCGCCCGAGAGGGCGTCGGCGCGCAGGTGCGCGCGGTCCGAAAGTCCGAGCCGGTCGAGCCATCCCGCAGCCTCGGCCCGCGCCACCCGCCGGCGCACCCCTCGCGCGCGCAGCCCGTAGGCGACGTTCTCCACCGCGCTCAGGTGGCCGAACAGCAGGTGCTGCTGCGGGACGAGGCCGACGCCCCGTCGCTCCGGCGGCACCCAGGCGGCCACGCCGTCGAGCACCTCCCCGCCGAGGGAGAGCGAGCCCGACGCGAGCGGCAGCGTGCCGGCGAGCGCCGCCAGGAGGCTCGACTTCCCGGTCCCGTTCGGGCCCGTCAGCGCCAGCACCTCCCCCGGGTCGACCCGCAGGTCGAGGCGCACCTCGAAGTCGCCGCGGCGCACGACGGCGTCGCGCAGCTCGAGCGCGCCCCGCCCCGCGGGCGCCGTCGCCCCGGTCACGAGCGCCCCGCCCCGGCACGCCGGGTGGAGCCGGCCGCACCGACCGCACCCACCGCACCGACCAGCCCGCGCAGCCACCGCGCGCGCAGCAGGATGAGCACCGCCGCGGAGATCCCGATGAGCACGATCGACAGCGCGATCGCGGCGTCGGGGCTGCTCTCCATCGCGAGGTAGATCGCGATCGGCATCGTGCGCGTGGTCCCGGGGAAGTTGCCCGCGAAGGTGATGGTCGCCCCGAACTCGCCCAGCGCCCGCGCGAAGCACAGCACCGCACCCGAGGCGACGGCGGGGGCCACCATCGGCAGCGTCACGCGCCGCAGCGTGGTCCAGCGCGAGGCGCCGAGGGTCGCCGAGACGTCCTCGTAGCGCCGGTCGAGCCCGCGCAGCGCGCCGTCGACCGAGAGGACGAGGAACGGGAGGGCGACGAAGGTCTGCGCGAGCACGACCGCCGTCGTCGTGAACGGGATGGTGACGCCGAACCACGCGTCGATCTGCTGCCCCAGCAGACCGCGGCGGCCCAGCAGGCTGAGCAGCGCGACGCCGCCGACCACCGGCGGCAGCACCATCGGCAGGGTCACGACGGCGCGCACCACCCCCGCGCCCGGCAACCGCCCGCGGGCGAGCAGCCACGCGAGCGGGACCCCGAGCACGAGGCTCAGCGCGGTCGCGGTGCCCGCCGTCCGCAGCGACAGCCAGAGCGCCTGCGCCACCGGTCCCGTCCCGACGATCGAGACCAGCTCCGACCACGGCGCCCGCACCAGGAGCGCGAGCAGCGGCAGCACGAGGAAGGCGAGGCCGAGAACCCCGGGGACGAGGAGCAACCACGGGGTGCGCCCGCGACGCCTCGCCGAGGCGCGCTGACCGGGCCGCGCTGCGCCGTCGCCCTCGCCCTGCCCCGCGCTCACGGGAGCGTGAAGCCGGCGGCCTCGAGCACGGCGGAACCCTCGGGCGAGCGCACGAGGTCGACCCACGCCTGAGCGGCGTCGGGGTTCGGCGCGGCGGTGAGCGTAGCGATGAGGTTGTCGTTCACGGCCTCGGCGGCCTCGGGGAACGTGATGGTCGTGACGGCGTCGCCCGCGCTCCGGGCATCGGTCGCGTAGACGAGCGACGCGTCGACCTCGCCCGAGGAGGCGAGGTTGAGGGTGGCCGTGACGTTCTCGGCGAACGTGTCGATCGCGGGTGTGATGCCCGCCGCGGTGAACACCGCTTCCGCGGCGGCGCCGCACGGCACCTCGACCGCGCAGACCGCGAGGGTGAGGTCGCCGTTCGCGAAGTCGCCCAGGCCCGTGACCGCGCCGGGGTTGTCGCTCGGCGTCACGATGACGAGGGTGTTGCTCGCGAAGGTGGCAGGGTCGGTCACCTCGGCGGCGGCCTGCTCCATGGTGGCCGCGCTCGCCGTCGCGAGGACGTCGGCGGGCGCACCGGAGTTGACCTGCTCGGCGAGCGCCGAGCTGGCGGCGAAGCTGAAGGTGACCGTGACGCCCGGGTGCTCCTGCTCGAACGTGGTGGCGAGCTCCTCGAAGACGCCCTGCAGCGAGGCGGCGGCGAAGACGGTGAGGTCGCCGGTGAGCTCGGGGGCGGCGTCGGTCTCGCTCGAGCTCGACGAGGTGTCGCTCGGGGACGCGTCGGGGGCCGACGACGTCTCCTCGGCCCCGCCGTCTCCCGAGCACGCGCCCAGGAGGGCGATCGCGGCGGCGAGCGCCGCCGTCGTGCGCGCGTGGCGCGCCGTGCGGATCCTGCGGGCGGTGCGAGTCATCGGGTGATCCCTTCGATGCCGACGTTCGTGGCCTTGACGGTGGCGGCGACGAGGGAGCCCTCCTCGAGGCCGAGCTCGTCCGCTGCCTCGCGCGAGATGAGCGAGACCACGCGGAACGCTCCGGCCTGCACCTCGACCTGGGCCATCACGCCGTCGCGCACCACGCGCGTGACGATGCCGCGCAGGCGGTTGCGCGCGGAGGCGGGTCCGAGGTCGCCGAGCTGGTCGTGGCCGGCGGCGGCCGCGGCGGCCTGCTCGGTCGCGAGGCGCGCGACGGCGGCGGCCGGGTAGGAGGTGACACCCGCAGTCGTGCTCGGCTCGATACCGGCGGCCTGCGCGCGCCGCCGCACGGTGTCGGTGCTGACGCCGAGCAGCGCGGCTGCCTCGGCGACCCGGATATCACGTGCGCTCATGCGTCGATCTGACCATAAACTCGCCGCAGATGCGAGGCGTGAGAGCCTCGCTGTCCCCCACAAGTACCTCGCGAGGTCCCACAAACCCCTCGCGAGTTCCCACAAGTACCTCGCGGCGCCCCACAGGTACCTCGCTGAGGGCCCGTCGTAGGCTGGGACGATGCGCCTGCCACCGCTGGTCCCGCCCGGTCCGCCGAGCTCGGACGCCGAGGCGCGGCGCACCGCGCGCCAGAGCCTGCTGCCCGAGATCGGCGAGATCGGCCAGCGCCGTCTCGCCGCCGCGCACGTCGCCGTCGTCGGCGCCGGGGGTCTCGGCGCCCCGGTCCTGCAGTACCTCGCCGCGGCGGGCGTCGGCACGATCACGCTGATCGACGACGACGTCGTCGACCTCACCAACCTCCACCGCCAGGTCATCCACGCCGCGAGCGCCGTCGGGGAGCCCAAGACCGCGAGCGCCGCGCGCCGGATGCACGAGCTGGCGCCCGCCGTCGTGGTGCACGAGCGGCGCGAGCGCCTCGTCCCCGAGAACGCGACCGAGCTGCTGTCCGGCGTCGACCTCGTGATCGACGGCACCGACACGTTCGCCACTCGCTACCTCGTCTCCGACACGTGCGCCGCGCTCGGCGTCCCGCTCGTGTGGGGTTCGGTGCTGCGGTTCGACGCGCAGGTGTCGGTGTTCTGGTCGCGGCCGCCGGGCGCCGTCGCCCCCGTCACGCTGCGCGACCTGTTCCCGCTGCCGCCCGCGCCCGGCAGTGTCCCCTCGTGCGCCGAGGCCGGGGTGCTCGGTGCGCTGTGCGGGATCGTCGGCGCGATGATGGCGACCGAGGCGGTCAAGCTCGTCGTCGGGGCGGGCGACGTGCTGCTGGGCCGCGTCGCCGTCGTCGACGCGCTGACGATGCGGGTGCGGGAGGTGCCGCTCGTGGGTGCGTCCACCGCGACCTCCCACGAGGCGGCCCCGGCCGTGGCGACGCCCGAGGCGGCCGAGATCGCCGCCGTCGTCGCCCCGCTGCTCGCCGGTACCGCCGACGAGCTCGCGGCCGGGGACGACGGCGAGGCCGGGGTCGTGCTCGACGTCGCCGCCTACCGGGCGCTGCCGGACACCGCCGTGCTCCTCGACGTGCGCGAACCGTCGGAGTTCGCGGGGGACGCGCTGCCCGACGCCGTGAACCTGCCCGTCTCCGTGCTCGAGCAGGCCGCCCGCGAGAGCGCCGACGCGGTGCTCGCGCTGCTGGCCGACGCCGGCGCCCCGGCGGGTGCGACGCTCGTGACCTACTGCTCGGCCGGCGTCCGCGCCGCGCGGGCCGCGCTCGCCCTCACCGACGCCGGACGGGACGCCCGGGTGCTGCACCCCGACGCCGTCGACCACCTGCGTGCCGAGCACCTCGCGGCCACGAACGACACGGTGGAAGCCACCACGACGGCGGGAGCGCTGCGATGACACCGATCTCCGACCACCTCGACCGCGTCCTCGCGACGGTCGCGCCCCTGCCTCCGCGGGAGGTGCCGCTCGCCGACGCGTGGGACCGCCGGATCGCCGAGCCGGTCCGCGCGCTGGTCCCGATCCCGCTGTGGCGCAGCTCCTCGATGGACGGCTACGCCGTGCGGTACGACGACGTCGCGAGCGCCGACGACGCGCCCGTCACCCTGCGCGTGGTCGCCGACATCCCCGCCGGCAGCGACCTCGACCCCGCGCTCGCCCCGGGTGACGCCGCGCGCATCATGACCGGGGCGGTCCTCCCGACCGACGCCGACACGATCGTCCAGCTCGAGCACACCGACCGGCTCGACCCGCTCGCGCCGGTGAGCGAGAGCGTCGAGGTCCGGCGCGCCCCCTCGCGCGGCCTGTTCGTGCGCGGCATCGGCGACGACCTCGCGACCGGCGACCTCGTGGCCGGGGCGGGGACGCTCACGACGGCGGGCGTGCTGGCCGCCGTCTCCTCCGCCGGCCACGGCACGCTGCGCGTCCACCGCGCCCCCCGCGTCACCGTGATCGCGACCGGGAGCGAGCTGGTCGCGCCCGGGGAGCCGGTCCGGCGCGGCCAGATCCCCGACGCGAACTCGCTCATGGTCGCCGCGCTGGTGCGCCGCGCCGGGGGCGAGGTCGACGCCGTCGCCCAGGTCGGCGACGACCCGGCCGAGCTCGAGTCGGCGCTGGCGCGCGCGGGCGGGAGCGACGTCGTCGTGCTCACGGGCGGGGTGAGCGCCGGTGCGTACGACCCCGTGAAGCAGGTGTTCGACGGCTCGCGCGACGTCACGTTCACGTCGGTGTCGATGCAGCCGGGCAAGCCGCAGGCGTTCGGCACGCTGCCCGGCGGCGCCGTGCTGTTCGGGCTGCCGGGCAACCCCGTGAGCGCCTGGGTGTCCTTCCACGTGTTCGTGCGGCCGGCGCTCCTGGCGATGCAGGGCGCTCCCGACGGCGAGGTGCGGCTCGCGCCCGTGCCCGGCCGCGCGGGGGCCGACTGGGGCACGCCGCCGGGGCGCACGCAGATCCTGCCCGCGCGACTGTCGGTCTCCGGGGGCGTCCTGACGGCGACGCCGGTGCACGCGCTCGGCTCGAAGTCGCACCTCACGGGGAGCCTCGCGCTCGCCGGGGGCTACGCGGTCGTGCCGGCCGAGGTCGAGCGGGTGCAGGCGGGGGACGCGGTCGACGTCGTGCTCATCGGGGCCGATCTGCCGCTCGCCGCGGGCGAGGATGGGGTATGACCTTCACCCACCTCGACGACGCCGGGCACGCCCGGATGGTCGACGTCACCGAGAAGACCCCGACCGTGCGCTCGGCCACGGCGACCGGCGTCGTGCACTGCCCGCCCGCCGTGCTCGACGCCCTGCGCGACGACACCGTGCCGAAGGGCGACGCGTTCGCCGTCGCCCGGATCGCCGGGATCGCCGGCTCGAAGCGGTGCGCCGAGCTGCTGCCGCTCGCGCACGTGATCGGGGTGCACGGGGCGAGCGTCGACCTCGAGCTCACGCCGGGCGGCGTCGCGATCCGCGCGACCGTGCGCACCGCCGACCGCACCGGCGTGGAGATGGAGGCGTTCACCGCGGTCTCGGTGGCCGCGCTCGCGCTCGTCGACATGGTCAAGGGGCTCGACAAGGGCGTGTGGATCGGAGAAATCCGACTCGAGAGCAAGACCGGCGGGAAGTCGGGCGACTGGGCACGGGAGTGACGGGGGTCACCACGCGGGCCACGCCTGTGCCTACGGTGGGGTGACACCGACCCTGGGGGGACCTGATGAGGTATCGCACGACCACACTGATCGCGGCCACCGGCGCGGCCGCCCTGCTCGCCGGGTGCTCGTCCGGCACCGACGACGAGGCTCCGCCGGCGACGGAGACCTCGACCGCGACCGCCACGGAGACGGCGACCGAGACGGCGAGCCCGAGCCCGACCGAGCCGAGCGGGACCGCGACGACGAGCGAGCCCGCGCCGCCTCCGCCCGACGACGAGGCCGGGGACGCCGCACCCGCGTTCCCGACCACCACCGACCCGCAGACGGGTGAGAGCGACAGCACTTCGCTCCACCTCGAGGGCGTCCGGGTCTCCGAGCACGACGGGTTCGACCGGATCGTGCTCGACTTCGCCGGCGAGGGGCTGCCCGGGTGGGACGTGCAGTACGTACCAGCCGCGGAGTCCCAGGGCAGCGGCGCCCCGATCCCGCTCGAGGGCGACGCCGTCCTGCAGATCACCGGCATCCACACGATGCCCGAGGACCCCGCGGCGTACGAGACCGAGCCCGTGGTCGAGGGTGACGCCGGCGCCGTCGAGCAGGTCGTGTACGACACCCTGTTCGAGGGTCGGACGGTCGTCTTCGCCGGTGTCGACGAGGGAGCCGTGCCCTTCCGGGTGTTCGCGCTCGGCGAGCCGTCCCGCCTCGTGGTCGACGTGCTGGACGACGACGACTGACGCCGGGGTACGGGGCCGGTCTGGGCGGCGCCCCGCGCGAGAGGGGCGAGAATGGACCGATGCGTACCGCGACGATCGCCCACCACGCCCTGCGCGCCCCCGTCGGCCGGCCTGCGGGACGGCTCGCGTGAGCGCCCCCATCACGGTCCGGCTGTTCGCGGGCGCCGCCGAGGCGTTCGGCGGGGAGTCGGCACGGGTGCCGTCGACCGTGGGGACGACGGTCGGCGACGTCGTCGCCGTGCTGGTGGCGAACGGCGGGCCGGGGACGGCCGACGTGCTGGGTCGCTGCTCGTTCCTGGTGGCCGGGGTGCGCGCCGACGGCGCGGCGACCCCGGTCGCCCCGGGTGCCCAGCTCGACGTGCTGCCACCCTTCGCCGGCGGCTGAGCCCTCGCCCACGACGACACACCCCTCGCTGACCACGGCACCCCCTCGCTCACGACGGCAAGCCCCTCGCTGACGACGGCGGTCCGTATGCCGGACCGACCTCGCTGTGAGCGGCTGACCCCTCGCTCACAGCGGCCGACGGTGACGACCCTCGGCAGCACACCGCTCTGACCTGCAGCGATGCCCCCTCGGCGCCGCGGCCGGAACCACTGACCGCTGTGAGCGAGATCCAGCCGCTCACAGCGAGGGCTCCGGTGGCGGGCGCGGCGCCGTCGTAGGCGAGGGGGTGGCTGTCGTGAGCGAGGGGGATGCCGTCGTAGGCGAGGGGCGTGCCGTCGTGGGCGAGGGGGTTGCCGTCGTGGGCGAGGGGCGTGCCGTCGTCAGCGCGCCCCACTGGTCGACCCTCAGCCGCCGATCGCGTTCATCCCGCGCGCCGGCTGCAGGAACCCCGGGTCGTTGATCGCGTGCCCGGGCAGCTTCGCGTGGATCGCGGAGCGGAGCATCGCGTCGACGTCGCCGTCCACCCGCGAAGCATCCGAACCCCGCAGCAGCGGCAGCAGGTCGAACTCCGCGTTCGAGAACAGGCAGTTGCGCAGCTGACCGTCCGCGGTCAGCCGCATCCGGTCGCAGTCGCCGCAGAACGGCGCCGTCACCGATGCGATCACGCCCACCGTGTGCTCGCTGTCCCCGAGCCGCCACCGCTCGGCGGGCGCGCCGCCGCGCCCCGGCACCGGCTCCAGCGCCCACCGCTGCGCGAGCGCGTCGAGGATCTCCTCGCGCGTCACCATCTGCGCGCGGTCCCACGTGTGCCCGGCGTCGAGCGGCATCTGCTCGATGAACCGCATCTGCGCGTCGTGCGCCACGGCGAACTCCACCAGGTCCACGAGCTCGTCGTCGTTCACCCCGCGCATCGCGACGGCGTTGATCTTCAGCGGCCGCAGCCCGGACTCGCGCGCGGCGGCGATCCCGACGAGCACGTCCTCCAGCCGGTCGCGGCGCGTCAGGTCGCGGAAGCGGTCGGGCCGCAGCGTGTCGAGGCTGATGTTCAAGCGCTGCAGCCCGGCGGCCATCAGCGCGGGCAGCTGACGGTCCAACGTGATGCCGTTGGTGGTCATCGCGATCTGCACCGGTGCGCCGTCCGGCCCCCGCAGCGCCGCCAGCCGCTCCACGACCTCGGGCAGGTCGCGCCGCAGCAGCGGCTCTCCCCGGTCAGCCGGAACGTCGTGATGCCCGCGTCGGCGCAGATCCGCGCGACGCGCACGATCTCGTCCGTCGTCAGCACCGACGAGCGCGCGAGCCACTCCATGCCCTGCTCCGGCATGCAGTACGTGCAGCGCAGCGAGCACCGGTCGGTCAGCGAGATCCGCAGGTCGCGGTGGACGCGGCCCCAGGTGTCCACGAGCGGGTCGCCGGGGCCACCCGCCCCCGACGGCGCAGCGCCCGGCACCACGCCCTCCCACCGCGGCGGCCGGCGCCCGATCGTGACGGGGACGCCCGTCACGGGAGGCCCCTCACAGCCCCACCCAGTGCGTGCGCCCGCCCACCTCGTGCTGCCGCTTCCAGATCGGCAGCTCGGCCTTGACCGCCTCGACCAGTGCGCGCGAGACGTCGTAGGCGTCCCCGCGGTGCGCGGTCGCGACGCACGCCACGAGCGCCAGGTCGCCGACGGCGAGCGTCCCCACCCGGTGGCTGACCGCGATCCGCACACCCTCCGGCCCGGCGGCCGCGGCGCGCGCCGCGATTTCGCCCAGGATGCGCTCGGCGTCCGGGTGGTGGGAGTAGTCGATGCCGGTGACCTCGCCGTGCGCGCCCGGGTCGTGGTCGCGGATGCGCCCCACGAACGTCACGACGGCGCCCGAACCCGCGTCCTGCACCGCCGCCTCGTGGGCGGCAAGGTCGAGCACGTCGCTGGTCACACGTGCGATGAGAACACTGTCGGCGTCGGCCATCAGTGGTCGCCCCCGCCCAGCTGGTCGATCACGTGACCCACGAGCGGCAGCAGCACCTCGAGCGACTCCGCGACGGCCTTCGGCGACCCCGGCAGGTTCACCACAAGGCCGCCCGGGCCGTGCGCGAGCCCGCCGATCCCCGCGACCCCGCGCGAGAGCGCCGCCATCGGGGTGGCGGCCAGGCCGCGGGCGCGCACGACGTCGGCCACGCCGGGCATCGGCAGGTCCAGGACGGCGGCGGTCGCCTCGGGCGTGCGGTCGCGCGGCCCGACGCCGGTGCCCCCCAGCGTGAGCACGAGGCGGGCCCCGCCCGCGAGCGCGGTGGTGAGGGCCTCGCCGACGGGGGCCTCGCCGTCGGGCACGACGACGACGTCGACGTTCGCGACGCCCGCCGCGAGCAGGAGCTCCCGCGCGGCGGGGCCGGAGGCGTCGGCGCGCTCGCCCGCGGCGGAGCGGTCCGAGACCGTCACGACGACGGCTCGGACTTGCGAGAGCGGCACACCCGGGGCGGAGGTCATCCTCCGACCCTACGTCCGCGCGCCGGTCACGGTGGCGTGTTCAAGCGAGGTCACCGCGCTCCAGCCGAGGCAGCGCGGCCTCGCCGATCTCGCCGCGCAGCGCTGGACGACGGCGGTAGAGGTCGAGCACGTCGGCCAGCAGCCGGGCGTCGCTCGCCAGGTCGCGCGCGCCGACGTCGATCAGCACCGACCCGTCCGCCCCGCTCAGGTGGAGCCGGGCGCCGCGCAGCTGCACGCGCCGTACGTCGTCCCAGCGCGCCGCCCGCTCGCCGCGCGCACCGACGAAGCGCACGCCGTCGGGGTCCAGCACGAGGTGGCTGTACCGCGCCCGCCCGCTCCACGCGCGCACGGCGGCCGGCAGCGCAAGCGCGGCCACGACCGTCGGGGTCGCGAGCCCGAACAGCGGCAGGTCACCCGCGGTGCCCTGCGCCAGCGCGATACCGGGCGGCACGATCAGCAGGGACGCGAGCGTCGCGAGCCCGCGGTTGACCCACGGCAGCGCGGCCGGCGCCGGGAAGGTCAGCCGCGCCGGTTCCGCCACGACCTCCAGACGCCCCGCGCGGGGGTGACCCAGCACCAGCACCGCCGCGGCCGCACCACCGACGGCGAGGCCCGCGAGGACGACGCCGAGCACCGCCGTCGCCGGGCTCGAGGACGCGATCAGCACGGCCGCTCCCGCGAGCACCGCGAGCGCCAGCAGCACGGTCAGCGCCACGAGCGTCACGACGGCGGAGCGCGGCTGCCCGGCCCGCGCGCTCGGCCGGGCGGGGCGCACCACCCGGCGCTGGGCCGTCGGCGCGGGGTCGGTCACCCGAACGCCCAGTCCCACGCGGCTCCGACCGTGTTGTCCCACGCGTCCTCGGCGAAGTCGGTCGTGGCGTCCCAGGCGTCCGCGATCCCGGCGTCGATGCTCTCGCGCACGTCCTGCGGCACGAGCCCCTCGTAGGCCCACTTCGCGCCTGCGCCGACGGCGACGGCCGCGCCGCCCACGACCAGGGCCGTGCCCCAGACGGGCAGGGTGACACCGGCCAGCGCGATGATTCCGACGGCGGCCGCACCGCCGGCGACGCCGCCCAGGAACTCGACGCCCACCGAGCTCGGCGACTCCCCTGCTGCGATCTGGCTGCCGGCCAGCACGACGTCGAGCGCCGTGCCCGCGATCGGGAGCACCCGGCCCGCGCGGCGCAGGGCCTCCGCCGCCTCGGACAGCTCGCGCGCCTCGATCCGCAACCCGGTGGGGCCGGCGGCCGCCGCTGCCGCGCGCACGGCGGGGTTGCCCGAGCGGAGCTGCCTCTTGAACTCGGCGGCGTCCTCCGCCATGGTCGCGGACCGGTCCTGCAGCTCGATGACGTTCGTCTGCCACTGCCGCTCGTTGTAGTCGAGGTAGGTCGTGGCCACGGTGGTGTCCTGGTCCGCCAGGAACCCCAGGAGCTCGCTCGCGGGCGTGGTCGGCACGTCCACGATGAAGGCCGTCAGGTTGTCCTGGACCCACGTCTCGAGGTCGCCCCACCGCGTCCCGACGTCCTCGGCGATCTCGTTGAACAGCTCGACGCGGTCCAGGTGGTCCTGCCAGTCGTCCCACAGCGGGTCGTCGCGGTCGGTGGGGCAGTACGGGAGCGTGGAGGTCGGCGGCTCGATGGTCGTCGGCGTCAGCGTCAGCCCGGCGCTCGACGCGGCGTCTCGGTGGTCGGCGATGTAGCCCTCGAGCCGTTCGAGCTGGCCCGCGTAGGAGCGCAGCTTCTCCGCCACGTCCTTCATCAGACCCTCGACGTCGTCGGCGGCGGACATCGCGAGCGAGAGGGTGCTGCGGTAGGCGTCGCCCGACGTCGAGATCCAGTGGCCCCCGCTGTAGCCGAACAGGTTGCGCATGTCGCCGGAGGCGTCGTCGACGGCGTCGGAGGCGGTCGGGTCGAGCCACTCGGCGGCCGCGCGGACCTCGGAGTGCTCACCCGGGACGCGGGTGTCGATGCTCATTCGCCCATCAGCCCCTCGAGCAGGGGCAGGAACGCCTCCCTCGCCCCCTCGTCGGTGCGGATCGCGTCGTTCGCGATGTCGGTCATGATGCCGCCGATCATCGTGTTGATGTCGGCCACGGCCCCCGCCTCACCAACCGCCAGAGCGATCATGACCGCGACCTCGTTGGCCGCGATCCCGCCGTCGACCGAGCTCGGGACGCCGTTCAGCGCGGTGTGCAGCGTCTCCCCGACCTCCTCGTGGGTGCCCGCGTCGCGGAGGGCGAGCTCCGGGTCGATCTCGATGCTCATGCGATCGCCCCGTCCCGTCGGTACTGCACCGGCACCTCCATGTCGAAGATGACGACGTCGAAGGGTTGGCGGGCCTTGATGTCGCCCAGCTCCGCGGTCTTCACGAGGACCCACGGCTGGTTCTCGCCGCACAGGGTGGCGAGGCGGTCGAGCGCGGTGTACGCGAGCACCGCGAGCCTCCCGTCCTTCAGCTCACGGATCTCGACGCGCGTCTCCTCGGGGCTCGAGGTGCGGGCGAGCGGGAGGTAGAGGACGGGCGGCGGCGTCGGTCGCTCCGTGGCGGTGGCGGGCGGGCCGAAGGCCGGGGGGACGGCGTGGTCAGACATCTCGTGCTCCGTCGATCGGTGCAGGGTGGGCGAGCATCCGAGGTTAGGCGACCGTCACAGCCGGGTGGGGGATGGATTCGCGTGCCAGGATCGAGCATGGACGAGTCCGCACGCGCCGCCCTGACCGCACTGCTGCAGCACGAGCCGGCCGACGACGACGTCGCGGACCTCGGCAGTTCGGACCGCTCGCACGTGGTCCGGGTGCGCACGCGCGACGGCGACACCGTCGTCGCCAAGGCCTTCACGGGCGAGGACGCCGAGACGTCCTACCGCCGCGAGGTGGCTGGGCTCCGGCACCTGCCGCGCACCCCGACCCTGCTGGCGCACGACGACGCCGCGCGGCTCGTGGTGATGACCGACGCCGGGCGCGACGCCACGCTCGCCGACCTGCTCGGGGCCACCACCGGGGCCGGCGGTGATCCCGATGCCGCGTGGGCCGCCGCCATCTCGTGGGCGGGCGCGCTCGGCGACGCCGCAGGACGCACCGCCTCGCGCATCGACGCGATCCGCGCGGACCTCGACGGGGTCCCGGTGTACGACCCCGCACCGGCGCTCCGCGCGGGTGCCGCGGCGCTCGCCGAGCTGGCGGGGGTGGAACCCGCCGCCCTCGAGGTGGACCTCACCCGGATCGACGCGCTGATCGGCAGCGTCGGTGCCGAGGTCGCGTGGCCCACCGACACGTGCCCGGACAACGCCGTGCAGACCCCGAACGGGTGGATGTTCCTCGACCTCGAGGGCACGGACGTCAGCCACGCCGCGCTGGTCGCGGCCTACCCGCACCTGCCGTTCGCGACGTGCTGGTGCGTCTTCGACCCGCCGCCCGACCTCACCGAGCAGATGCTCGCCGCCTTCACCCTCGCGCTTTCCGGCCACGCCCCGCACATCACCGAACGGCCCGAGTGGCTCGACGAGGTGCGGATCGCCGCGGCGGCGTGGATCCTGGCGACGACCGCGTGGCTGCTCCCGAACGCCCGCGACGCCGACGGTCCGATCGGCCCGGAGGGGCGCCCCTCCCCCACGCGGCGCCAGCTGCTGCGCTCGCGGTGGCGCTGGCTCGCGGAGCACGTGGGCGAGGCGCTGCCCGGCCTCGCGGCGGCGGGCGCCGGAGCGGTGGCCTGGGCCGCGACAGCCTGGGCCGACGAGCCGACCCTCGGCCCGTACCCGGTCTTCGCCGATCGGGACGGCGACGACGCGAAGGGCGACATCCCCGAGCACGAGTAGCCCCGCACCGCGATCCGGGGGGCGCTCGTGGGGAAGTTCCGGACGCTTCTGACGTCCGGAACTTCCCCACGAGCGCCACCCGGTGCGTGATTGCGCTGGACCGGCCTGGGATGATGGATCGCGAGATGACCGACGCGACCCCGCCCCCACCGACCGCCCCGAGGGCGGTACCCGTCCGACGAACCGTGGGGACGAGCGCGGGAGCGGTGACGGCCGGACCGGTGAGCGTCGACGCGGGGGCGAGGGCCGCCGTCGTCCCGGGCGGGGTCGAGGGCGTGGACGGGACGGCGAGCGCCGTGAGTCGCGCGAGGGCGGAGAGCGCACCCAGCGGTCCGGGCGCGACCCCCGCTCGCGCGGCGCCGGACGCGGCGGCCGTTCCGCCCCGCGGCCCCTGACGCCCGAGCAGGTCGAGGCGCGCCGGGCCGCCGTCCCGGCGATCACCTACCCCCCGCAGCTGCCCGTGACGGCGCGGCGCGAGGATATCGCGGCGGCGATCCGGGACCACCAGGTCGTGGTCGTCGCGGGTGAGACGGGATCGGGCAAGACCACGCAGATCCCGAAGATCTGCCTCGAGCTCGGACGGGGCGTGGCGGGCACGATCGGGCACACGCAGCCGCGACGGATCGCGGCGCGCGCCGTCGCCGACCGCCTCGCGGAGGAGCTGGGTGGGGAGCTCGGCGGCGTCGTCGGCTTCCAGGTCCGCTTCACCGACAGGGTCAGCCCGACGACGCTGGTCAAGGTCATGACCGACGGCATCCTGCTCGCCGAGATACAGAGGGATCCAGCTCTGTCGCGCTACGACACGATCATCGTTGACGAGGCGCACGAGCGCTCCCTCAACATCGACTTCATCCTGGGCTACCTGCGCCGCCTGCTCCCGCAGCGCCCCGACCTCAAGGTGATCATCACCTCGGCGACGATCGACTCAGGTCGGTTCGCACGCCACTTCGCGCAGACCCCGGACGGCCTCGTCCCCGCCGACCCGAAGCGCGCGGCCGTCGGCGCCGGCGCCGACGTCGAACCGGCCCCGGTGATCGAGGTCACGGGCCGCACCTTCCCGGTCGAGATCCGCTACCGCCCCCTGACCCCCTCCTCCCTCCCCCTCGACGACGGCGACCCGACGGACGAGGACGAGCCGGGCCGGGGCGCGCGCGACGATGGCGGGCCTGGCGGGAGCCCGCGAGGAACGAGCGGGCGGATGGCGGCGCGCGCGCCCCGGCCCGGCTCGTCCGGACCCGGCCCCAGGAACACCGAGGACGACCTCGACCAACCGACAGCGATCGCCCGCGCCGTCGACGAGCTCGCCGCCCTCGGCCCCGGCGACATCCTCGTGTTCTGCTCCGGCGAGCGCGAGATCCGCGACGCGACCGACGCCCTGCGCGAGAGCCTGGGCACGCGCTTCACGCACCCCGGCGACCGCAGCACGGTGCCGGGTGCGATCGAGGTGCTGCCGCTGTACGCGCGCCTGAGCGCGGCCGAGCAGCACCGCGTCTTCGAGTCCCACCCCTACCGCCGCGTGGTCATCTCCACGAACGTCGCGGAGACGAGCCTGACGGTGCCGGGGATCCGCTACGTCGTCGACACGGGTCTGGCGCGCATCTCGCGCTACTCCCACCGCACGAAGGTGCAGCGGCTGCCGATCGAGCCGATCTCGCAGGCGAGCGCCAACCAGCGCTCGGGCCGCTGCGGGCGCGTGGCCGACGGCGTCGCCATCCGCCTGTACGCGGAGGAGGACTTCGCGGGG
The DNA here is from genome assembly GCF_030161595.1 of Litorihabitans aurantiacus. Taxonomy (NCBI): domain Bacteria; kingdom Bacillati; phylum Actinomycetota; class Actinomycetes; order Micrococcales; family Beutenbergiaceae; genus Litorihabitans; species Litorihabitans aurantiacus. Next base: position 3,397,285 of record NZ_BSUM01000001.1, on the reverse strand, counting down.
CGCGCGGAGTTCACCGAGCCGGAGATCCTGCGCACCTCGCTCGCGAGCGTGATCCTGCAGATGGCCGAGCTGGGGCTCGGGCTCATGGAGGACTTCCCGTTCGTGGAGCCGCCGGAGGTGCGGGCGATCCGCGACGGCGTCAACCTTCTCACCGAGCTCGGCGCCATCGCGGTGGACGAGAAACCTCTCGGCGAGGGTCAGCAAACCTCTCGCGGGGTGGGGTTGACGCACGTGGGGCACCAGCTCGCGCAGCTCCCCATCGACCCGCGGCTCGGGCGGATGCTCATCGAGGCGCAGCGGATCGGGTGCGTCAGCGAGGTCATGGTGATCGTGGCCGCGCTGTCGGTGCAGGACGTCCGCGAGCGCCCCGTCGACAGGCAGGAGCAGGCCGACGCCTCCCACCGCCGCTTCGCCGACGTCTCCTCCGACTTCCTCGGGCTCCTCACGCTCTGGGACTACCTCGGCGACCAGCAGTCCGTCATGGGCTCCAGCGCGTTCCGCCGCACGTGCCGCGCCGAGTTCCTGCACTTCCTGCGCGTGCGCGAGTGGCAGGACGTGCACGGCCAGCTGAAGCAGCTGGCGGGCGCCGTCGGGATCCACCCGGAGCGGGGCGCGAGGATCGACGGCGAGCCGGAGGCGGGCGTGGTGCGTCGCCGTCGCGTCGACTCCGACGGGGTGCACACCGCCATCCTCGCCGGCCTCCTGAGCCACATCGGCAGCTGGGACGAGCGCAAGCGCGACTACGCGGGCGCGCGCGGCACCCGGTTCGTCCCGTTCCCCGGATCGGCTCTGGCCCGCAAGCCCCCGGCGTTCGTGATGGCCGCCGAGCTCGTCGAGACCTCGCGCCTGTTCGCCCGGACCGCCGCACGCATCCAGCCCGAGTGGGCCGAGAAGCTCGCAGGCGACACCGCGAGGCGGACGCACTCCGAGCCGTACTGGTCCAGCAAGCAGGGCGCCGCGATGTGCCACGAGAAGGTGCTGCTCTACGGCGTCACGCTCGTGCCGGACCGGATCGTGCCCTACGCCAAGGTCGACCTCCCGCTGGCGCGCGAGATGTTCATCCGGAACGCGCTGGTCGACGACGCCTGGACCACCCACCACCGCTTCGTCGCCCGCAACCGCGAGCTGCGCGCCGACGCCGTCGAGCTCGCCGAGCGCACCCGGCGCCTCGACCTGCTGGCCGACGACGAGGACCTGGTCGAGTTCTTCGACGAGCGCCTGCCCGAGCACATCGCCACCGCGCGCACCTTCGACGCGTGGTGGAAGGACGCCCGGCGCGAGACGCCCTACCTGCTCACCTACACCCCCGACCTCCTCGCGCCCGGGGCCGCCGACGTCGACACCTCCGGGCTGCCGGAGACGTGGACGCAGGCCGTTGCCGGCGCGGGGGCAGGCGGCATCGAGCTGCCGCTCACCTACCAGTTCGCCCCCGGCCAGGACGCCGACGGCGTGACCGTCCACATCCCGCTCGCCGTCCTCCCCCGCATCCGCCCCGACGGGTTCGACTGGCTCGTCCCCGCCCTCGTCCCCGAGCTCGCGACGGCGACCATCCGCGCCCTGCCGAAGCCCGTGCGCGTCCAGCTCGTCCCCGCGCCCGACACCGCCGCGGCCGCCCTCGAGCGGCTCCCGGACTGGGCCGACGTCGCCCCCGCTCCCGACGGCGCCCCCACCTTCCCGCAGGCGTTCGCCCGCGCACTGCGCGAGGTGCGCGACGTCGTCGTGCCCCCCGAGGCGTTCGACGGCGTCGCCGAGAAGCTGCCCGCGCACCTGCGGATCACGTTCCGGGTCGTCGGTGAGCGCGGGCAGGTGCTCGAGGAGTCGCGGGACCTGCGGTACCTGCAGCGGCGGTTGGCGGCGCAGTCGCAGGCGGCGGTGCAGTCGGCCGTGCGTCGGGCGCTTCGGGAGGCTTCTTCGGAGGGGGCGGTCGGGAGTGGGGCGGACGGGACGCCGGGACGTGCGTCGGGGGGCGGACGGGAGGAGCCGGAGTCCTCGGCCGCCATCCGCGACGGGTCGGCTCGTTCCTCGCGCGACGCGTCGCTCCCGCCAGGCCCACCATCGTCCGAGGACTCCGGCTCCTCCCGTCCTTCAGGTGGGTCCGCCGGATCACCTGGGGTGGGGAGTGGGAGTGCTGGGGTGACCTCGGTTGGGGGGTTGACCAGCGCTGGGGCTGTGGAGGTTGATGTCGTCGAGTCCTGGGAGGGGCTCGGCGGTCGGGTAATCCCGCGTGAGGTGGCGACCGTCGTGGGCGGGCTCGAGGTGCGGGGGTATCCCGCGCTCGTGGTGGAGGAGGCCGCGTCCGGGAAGAGGGCCGGGCGGGTGGCGCTGCGGGTGCTGTCGCAGGCCGAGCTCGCTCCGGCGTCGCACGCCGCGGGGGTGCGGGCGCTGCTGCTGCGCGACCTCGCGCTGTCGGAGTCGCGCGTGACCTCGCGGTGGACCGGGCGCGAGGCGCTCACGCTCGCGTCCTCGCCGTACCGGACCACCGCCGACCTCGTGCACGACGTGCAGGCCGCCGCCGTCGCCGCCCTCACCCAGGGGGTGGATCTCGGTGCGGTGCGCGACGACGTCGCCTACCGCACGGTGCGAGCCGACGTCCGCGGGGCGCTCGAGGACACGGTCTACGGCGTCGTGGCACGGGTGGTCGAGGCGCTCGTCGCGCACCGCGAGCTCGAGGCGGCCGTGAAGGGGGCGACGTCGATCGCGCTGCTCGCCACGCTGCAGCAGATCCGCGAGCACGCCGCCACGCTGGTCTTCCCGGGCTTCGTCGCCGCGACGCCGCCGGAGGCGCTGCGCCACCTCGTGCGCTACCTGCGGGCCGACGGCGTGCGCCTGGCCAAGGCGCAGGAGAACCCCGCGCGCGACGCGACCCTCGCCTGGGAGGTGCAGGAGCTGACCGACGCGCTCGCCGTCGCCGACGCCCCCACGCTCACCCCTGCACGCCGCGCCCGTGCGGCGGCCGTGCGCTGGCAGATCGAGGAGCTGCGCGTCTCGCTGTTCGCGCAGCAGCTCGGCACGAGTGCACCTGTGTCGGCCAAGCGGATCCGCAAGGCGCTCGCCGAGGTGTGACGCCGAGCGTCAGACCTCGTGCGGCGGGAGCGGCGTGCCCGTGAAGACCCCCGCCGGGTCGTAGCGCCGCTTCACCTCGAGCAGCCGCTCGAGGTTCGCGCCGTAGGCGCTCGCGACCTGGTCGACGCGGTCGCGACTCAGGAAGTTGGGGTAGCCGCCCTCCAGGGCGTGGGGCTCGAGCGCCGCCCAGACCTCCTCGACCCACGCCCGCTGCGGTGCGCCGTCGCCGTCCGCGGGCCAGCCCGCCGAGATCTCCAGGACCACGTGCGGGTCGCGCCGGCCCACCGCCGAGTCCGACGGCGGCACCCGCGTCGCGGCGCCGTGGAACGGGCGCAGGCCCACACCGATCCCGGGCCCGGGGCCGCGCTCGAGGGCGCCGGCCAGGAGTGTCGCGACGGCGTCGTCCACCTCCGCGATCGTCCGGGTGGCGATGTGCCACCCCATCCCCGCAGGCACCTGCTGGTCGAACTGCTCGAGGAGGGCCGGCTGATCGATCGGCGCGACGGTGTCCGCCACGGCCTCGCCGAGGGCGCGCACGCGCTCGAGCGCCTCCTCGGCGCGCGCGGGGTCGCCCGACCAGACGGGAACGACGAGGAGGCCCGGCCCCGTCTCGGGCACGACGGTCAGCTCGAGCAGCACCGTGAGCTCCTCGGGGCAGTCGGCCAGCAGATCCGCGAACCGCGACAGCACGCCGCGGGCACCCTCCCAGGGCAGCATCAGCACGCCCCCGACCAGACCGTCCCCGGGGTGCAGCCGCAGCGTCATCTCCGTCACGACGCCGAGGTTGCCCCCACCGCCGCGCAGCGCCCACAGCAGCTCGGGGTCGTCCTGCGTCCGCACCACCACACCGTCGGCCAGCACGACCTCGGCCGCCACGAGCCGGTCAGCCGCCAGACCCGCTGCTCCGAGCAGCGGTCCGTAGCCCCCGCCCAGGGTCAGGCCCGCGAGGCCGACCCGACCCGCCGTCCCGGTGACGGCGAGCATCCCGTGCCGCGCGGCCTCGGCCGCGAGGTCGGCCGCCGTCGCGCCGCCCCCGACCGTGGCGAGGTCACCCCGCACCTCGACGCCGCGCATCCCGGAGAGGTCGAGCACGACCTCGCCGTCGACCGCCCGGCCCAGCCAGTCGTGACCACCACCGCGCACGGACACCGAGGCGTCGTGCTCGACGGCGACGGCGACGGCCTCGGCGACCTGGTTGGCCGAGGTGGGCCGCACCACCGCCCGCGGTGTCGCGACGACCGCGCCGTTCCACACGTCCAGCGCCGCGACGTGGGCGTCCTCACCCGGCTCGTGGACCGTCCCCGCCTCCAGGCGGTCACGGAGGTCGGTCGTCAGGCTGTCTCGGGTCACGGGGGTCCTTCCAGGGGCGAGGTCGCACGGGTCCGCCCAGTCAAGACCGTGACGTCGCGGCACGGTCAAGTCCCGGTTCGAGCCCCGGCCCGACCCCGGACGCACGACGACGGCGGAGCGCGAGGTGCGCTCCGCCGTCGCGGCGGGTGGGATCAGCCCTTGTTCAGGTGGTCCTTCAGCTTGTCCCCGCCGGTCTCCACGTGCTGGTCGACCTGGTCCGGGGTCTTCTCCTGGACGGCATCCACACCCTTGTCGATGTGCTCGTCGGCCTTGCCGCCGCCGAGCGCGTCCTTGGCCTTGCCGGTGATGTCTCCGAGTCCCATGACGGTGCTCCATCTCCGCCGCGCCACGACCGGCCGTGACCCCCTGTCACGGGCCGGGCCCCGAGGGCTGCGCGACCTCGACCACCGTAGGACGCCGGCGGCGCACCTGGCCTGGGTCGTGCGGCCGGCCAGGGCTACGGCTGCTTCTTGTCCAGGAAGTTCTTCGCGGCCTCGGCCGCGCGGTCGACCTTGGCGTCGACGTCGTCGGACGTGCGGTCCTTGATCATCTCGGCGGCCTTGTCGATCGCGCCGTCGGCCTTGCCGTCGCCGAGCGCGTTCTTCGCCTTGGCGATGATGTCGTCCAGAGCCATGCTGACCTCCCGTGTCGGGTCGCACCGCACGTGTGGGCGCGACGCCGTGAGCATAGGCCCGCGGGCTGGGTGTCGGCTGGACGGCGAGACCGACGGCGTCACACCGCCCGGCGGAACACCACGCTCTCCCACGGTCGCAGGACGATCCGGCCCTCGCCGTCGGGCCGGGCGGCCTCCGCGTGCGAGGCGACGGCGACGTCGTGGAGATCCGCTCCGCCCTCAACACCGATCGCTGCGAGGTCGACGGCGAGCTCCCCGCCCGAGAGGTTCGCGAGCACGACGAGCTGGGAGTCCTCGGTCGTCCGCGTGAACGCCCACAGCGACTCGTGCTCGGGGGCGAGGAGCGCGAACGCGCCGTCGACCACGACCGGATCGGTGTGGCGCAGCTCGATCAGGCGGCGGTAGTGGTGGAAGACCGAGCCCTGGTCCGCGCGCTGGGCGCGGGCGTTGGTCCGCTCCCAGCCCGGCGTCATGGCGATCCACGGCTCGCCCGTGGTGAAGCCGCCGTGCGGCGAGTCGTCCCAGGGCACCGGGGTGCGCGCGTTGTCGCGGCTCTGCGCGGCGAGTCCGCGCAGGACGTCATCCGCGTCGAGGCCGCGGCGCTCCGCGTCGGCCGCGTAGTTGAGGCTCTCCAGGTCGCGGTACTGCTCGAGCGCGGTGAACCCCGCGTTCGGCATCCCGAGCTCCTCGCCCTGGTAGACGTACGGCGTGCCGCGGTGCAGGTGCAGCACCAGCGCGAGGGTCTTGGCGGAGACGACGCGGTGCTCGCCATCGTCGCCCCACCGGCTCACCGCGCGCGGCTGGTCGTGGTTGCCGAGGTACAGGGAGTTCCAGCCCGTCTCGGCGAGACCCTCCTGCCAGCGCGCGAGGTTCGCCTTGAGGTCGGGCAGGTGCAGCGGTCGCGGGTCGAACTTGCCGCCGGGGCCGTGGTCGAGCCCCACGTGCTCGAACTGGAACACCATGTCGACCTCACGACGCTCCGGGTCCGTGTACTCCCTGGCCTGCTCGAGCGTGACGCCGGGGGTCTCGGCGACGGTCAGGTACGTGCCGGGGAAGGCGTCGAAGACCTGCTCGTGCATCTCGGCGAGGAACGCGTGCATGCGCGGGCCGTCGACGTACTGCGCCGAGCCGTCGCCCCACCCGTCGGGCCGTTCCGGTCCGTCCGCGAGCGCCCCACCCGGACCGACGCGCTTGGAGATCAGGTTGATGACGTCCATGCGGAAGCCGGCGACGCCGCGCGCCAGCCACGAGCGCATCATCGCGTAGACCTCGGCGCGGACCTCCGGGTTCTCCCAGTTGAGGTCGGGCTGCTTCCTGCTGAACAGGTGCAGGTAGTACTCCCCCGAGGCCTCGTCGTACTGCCAGGCGCTGCCCGAGAAGAACGAGCCCCAGTTCGTCGGCTCGGCGCCCGGCTCACCCGGGGTGGTGCCGGGGCGCGCGGGGCGCCACCAGTACCAGTCGCGCTTCACGCTGTCGGCGCTCGAGGCGCTGTCGCGGAACCACTCGTGCTCGTCGCTCGTGTGGTTGACCACCAGGTCCATGACGATGCCGATGTCGCGCTCCGCCGCCTCCGCGATGAGGTGGTCGAGGTCGTCGAGGGAGCCGAACAGCGGGTCGACGTCGGTGTAGTCGGAGATGTCGTAGCCGTTGTCGTCGTGCGGCGAGCGGTAGACGGGCGAGAGCCACACCACGTCGACGCCGAGCTCGGCCAAGTGGTCGAGTCGGCTCGTGATGCCGGGGATGTCGCCCACGCCGTCGCCGTTCGTGTCGGCGAAGCTGCGCGGGTAGACCTGGTAGACGACGGCGGTGTGCCACCACGGGCGCCTCGTCTCGCGTCGGCGGTCGCGGCGGCTGGTCCTGGTCTGCGACGCCGCGTTCCCCGGGGGCGCGACGGCGTCACCGGGGGTGGGATCGAGGGCGTCGGTGCGTTCGGTCACCGGCCGATCCTCCCACCGCGCCCGGCTCTGCGGTGGGACGTGGCGGCCGTCCCCCTCAGGGTCTGCGCGGGCCGCGGCGCAGGACCCGTCCCGATCAACGGCCACGAGCCTGTCCGAATGACGAGATTTCCCGGGGGTGATCCGTCATCGATGAGGCCCTGCGCACGGTCGCTCGCACGCGCGCCATCGCAACGGTCGGCGCGATCTTGACCGGCTGTTGAACGGCGCGCCGCTGATGTCACGGACATGTCTCGGCCTGACTGGATCACTGGACCGCATCCAACAACGCTTGCTACCCATGGTTTTGCCAAAACACTCACTGAACCTCTACTGAGAGCAAGGAGAGCATCGTGCGCAGAGCCACACTGGGCCTGACGGCGGTTCCCGCCGCCGCAGCCGTCCTGTTCGCCGTCGCGACGCCGGCGGGTGCCGACCCCGACACCCCGGCGGCAGCCTCGCCGGATCCGACGGAGGCGACCGCCGAGGTGACGAGCAACGTGCCCGCGGACCTGCTGGAGTACGCGACCGCCGTCGACCTCGCCTACCCCGAGGTCTCGCTCGTGTGGGACGAGGGCGCGAGCGCGCTGCGCGTCGTGCTCGACCCCGGCGCGGACGCCGTGGAGGCGACCGCGCTCGCCGTGGAGCGTGGCGTCGAGGCGGAGGTCGTGGTCGAGGAGGCCATCTACGGCCAGGCGGAGCTGAAGCGGGCGGCCTCCGACCTCGTCGCCTCGGGCGGGGCGACCTGGGCGGCCCCGAGCCCCGCCGGGAGCGGGCTCGAGATCGGCGTCGAGATCGCCACCGCGCAGCAGGGAGGCGACTCGCCGTCGTCCGCACCGCAGTCCGAGGCACCCGCCGAGACGCCCGCAGGCATCCCTGTCGAGGTCGTGGAAGAGGCTCCGGTCGAGCTGGCCTCGCGGGATCTCGACAGCTCCCCGTTCTCCGCGGGGGCCGACATCTCCCGCCTCGGCGACCAGCCCGGTCGCATCAACCTGTGCTCGACGAGCTTCGCGTTCACCCACACGCTCGCGGGCGGCGCCACCGAGGAGCGGCTGTTCACCGCCGACCACTGCGGTGCGACCGGCCAGACCTGGCACACCGGTCGCAGCCTGAGCAACCCCGTCGTCGGCACGATGACCGCCCCGGCACCGGGCGTCCCGAATGCGGACATCGCCACGATCGGCGGACAGGACTACGCCGCTCGCTCCTACCGTGGGCCGAACACCTCGGCGGAGACCCTTTCCGTGTCCGGGTACTCCACGGCGATCGTCAACTCGACGCTCTGCTACTCCGGCGCCCCCAGCGGGACGGTCTGCGACAACCGGGTGCAGAACGTGGGGCTGACCATCGACTACGGCTCGGGCTTCGTCTACGAGAACCTGACGCGCACGACGCAGGTCGCGGGGATCCCGGCAGCCGGCAGCGGCGACTCCGGCGGACCGGTCTACGCGCTCACCGAGGACGGGCGAGCGAGCGCCGTCGGTGTCATCAGCGGAATCTCGAACGGCGGCTCGCGATGCTCGGGCGACCCGTCGTCCCAGAGCCGCCAGTGCAGCCGGACCGCATTCTTCGCCCCGGTCGACGAGTACTTCGCCAACAACCCGCAGGCCAGCATCCTGACCTCGAGCTGACGAGACTCGACCCCCGACGAACGGGTCCGGACCACCGCGGTGGTCCGGACCCGTTCCTGGTTCCAGCCGTGGATGTCAGACCCCCTGCCTACTCTCGGAGCACGACATCGCACACGCGTTCGAGAAGGGGATCGGGACATGAATCTGTTCGAGGCCAGGCGGCTCGCCGTCACCCTGCTGCACCACCACCGGCTCGAGGGCTGGCGGGTCGAGTTCAGCCGCGCCAAGACCCGGTCGGGCCAGTGCCGGCACGAGCGGCGCGCCCTCGTGCTCAGCGCACCGCTCGTCGCCGTCATGTCCGAGCACGAGGTCACCGAGACGGTGCTGCACGAGATCGCGCACGCCCTCGTCGGTCCGGAGCACGGGCACGACGGCGTGTGGCGCGCCACCGCGCAGCGCATCGGTGCCACCGGGCGGGTCTCGCTGCACACGTCGGCCGCCGCGCCCCACGACTGGGCCGGCACCTGCCCGCGCGGCCACGTCGCGCAGCGGCACCGCCGCCCGGCGCACCCGATGTCGTGCGGCGACTGCGCCCGCGAGTTCGACGTGACCGCGATCGTCACGTGGCGCTACAAGGGGCGCGACGTCCCGATGACGCCCGCCTACCGACGGGAGGAGGCCGCGCTGCGCGCGGGGATGGCGACATCGGCGTGAGCGGGTCGGCGCGAGCCTCGTGCGGCTGACGCGCCCGTCGGAGCGTCCGGTGGCGGGACCGCCGCACGGGTGACGACGTAGCTCACCACGCCCGTCGCGGTGACGATCACCGCCCACCACGGGAACCCGGGCCCCGTCGGCGGGAGCGCCACCTCAGCCTGCCCCTCCCCCGGCACCGTCGGAGCGTCCACCCGTTCACCGCGGACCAGCAGGCGGTGGGTGTTGACGCCGACCGGTGTGCACGTGATGAGGGTGACGAGGTCGGTGCCGTCGGTGACCTGGAGGCTGTCCGACTCCTGCGGCAGGACCTCGAGGATCTGGTCCACGCGGTAGTGGAGCGTCTCACCGAGGACGTGGATCTCGAACCGTGAGCCGGGTCCGAGACGATCCAGGTCGTCGAAGAGCGTGGCGCCGATCTGCCCGGAGTGCGCCGTCAGCACGCTGTGGGTGCTCGCACCACCGACCGGGAGCGAGGAGCCGAAGATGTGCCCGACCCCGCGGGTCAGCGCCCCCGGGTCCGTCCCGTGCAGCACGGGCAGGTCGACGTCGATCTCCGGGACGAGGAGCCGCGCCATCGGCTCGACCCCGGGGACCGCGAGCTTCGTGTAGTAGTCGGCGACGTAGTCCCCGACGGCGGTCTGCTCGACCACACCGTCCGGTCGGAAGGGATCGCGGAGCGGCCCGCGCGGCAGCCAGGCGTTGTACGCGTGCGCCTCCGCCAGCAGCTCCGCCGCCGAGGCGTCCGGGAGCGCCGCCACCGCCTCGCCGTAGCTCGCGACCTGCCCCGTCTGCACCCGGGCCGTGAACCACGACGCCGCGGACGGGTACTGCAGCACCCCTACGCCTCCGACGGCGATGGCCACGACGAGCCACTGCTGCCACGACATCCGGCGGCGCCGCACCACAGGCCCGACACCGCGCACCGACGTTCGCCCCGTCGCGTGACGCGGTGCCCGGACCGCACCGACCCCGTCGCCACCCCGGAGACCACTACCACCCCGGACACCCACGAACGAGACTCCGTTCTCCGCCGCCGCGGGCCGGTGCGACGGCACCGGCCCGCGGCAGACCCCTCAGGCGAACGACACCCGGCGTCGGCGGGACCGCTGACGCGCGAGCACCAGGGTCGCTCCGGCCAGCAGGAGCACACCGGCCACGCTGAACCACACCGTGCCGACACCGCCCGTGAACGGCAACGTGAAACCCGCGTTGCTGGCGACGTTGACGATGGGCATCTCCACGCGGGTCGGGACCGACGTGCTCGTGCTGGCGTCGATGACGGTGAAGCCCACGGGCGCCGCGAGCAGCTCGTGACCGGCGAGTGGTGTGACCTCGCGGAGCCAGTAGTGGCGATAGCCGGGGTCGCCGGGGGTGACAGCGCCGCCGTCGGACAGGTCGCTGTACCGCAGCGGGCCGAGCGTGACGCGCCCGTTGCCGGCGGTGGGGAAGACGGTCTCGCCATCGATGGTCAGCTGGACGGCGGCGGTCGCAGTGGCGGGTCCGCCGGGGGCGACGACGGTGGTGCCGTCCCAGGAGGGGCCGGTCGTGTAGAAGAGCTCGAACTCCGCCCCGCCCAGCGCCGAGGTGCCTGTGGAGGAGGACTTGACGATCGTGACGTCGCCCCACTTGGACTCGACTCCCGGGGTGAGGGTCGGCGCACCGTTCACGGCCGCCTGGCTCGGGAAGACCTGGGCGACGTTCGTGATCTCCGCGATCGAGTCGACGGTCACGAGGATCGAGACGCTGACGCGGGCTGACGCGGACGCGTCCCCCGCCGCCCGGATCACGGCGAGGCCGGCGGTGTTCACGTCGATCGCCACGTCCTGGGTGGTGACCCCTGCCCCGGGGGTGGGCAGATCGACGGCGTAGTGGACCCCGAAGTCCAAAGGAACCGAGGCCGCGCCACCCGTGACCGAGACGATGATGTCGCTGTGCGTCGCATCGGGCGCGTACGTGAGGCTCTCGTGCAGCGTGTCGATCACGACGTACCGATCCATCCCCTGGGCGGGGATGTCCCCGAGGATCTCGTACCTGATCTGGTAGCCCTCGGTGGCCGGGTCCTGGTCCACCGCGTCCGTCACGGTCTTCGAGGCCGTGAAGGCGGGGTTCTTGGGGTAGACGTGAACGTCGTAGTCCCACCCCTGCTCCTGCGTTCCCGGATCGGTCTGCGTCAGGGGCACGGTGACCATGAACGAGGCCGCCGGTGAGAACCCGGCAGGCGTGCCCGTCTCGACCACCAGGTACAAGGCGATCGGCAGGTTGGCGAACACCGCCGTGCCCTCACCCGCGGTCGTCACGGGATCCCCCTGCTGCACGATCGGGTAGTCGCCCACCACGGTCGCGCCGTCGCCGGAACGAACTGTGGCCGGGTCGAAAGTGCGCTCGAGCGCCTCGGCCGCCACCCAGCCGGCATTCGTCGTCAGGTCGATACCGGTGACGCGGTAGAGGGTGAACTGGGCGCCGTTCAGGGGCTCGGCACCGGGGATCGGGTCGGTCAGCTCGGACCCGTCGTTCGGCAGCCCGGTCGGCACGTCCGGCTGCTCGTACTTGTGCACGGTCAGGGAACCGAGCGTGCCCGGTGCGATCACCGGAGCGGCGGCAGCCGTGCCCGCGCCGAGCGCGAGCAGGAGCCCACCGACGAGGCCGGCGGCGAGGGCGCGCCGTCGGCGCACCCGGGTGGTCATGGACATGGGATCTCTCCTGCGGGGATAGGGGCGGTGGTGGTCGACGTCGTTCGAGGTCCGGCGCGGTGCCGGAGCGTGAGGAGGCCCAGCAGGGCCAGGGAGGTCGCCACGAGGGCGAGGCCGAGGGCGCGCGGTGCGGCGTCGCCGGTCCCGCCCGCCTCGGGGATCGTGAAGCGCGGGACGTCGCGCACGGTGACGAGCGAGAACCCCGTCGCAGCACCCGCAGCCGGGTTCGTCACCGTCACGGTGGGTCCCGCACCGGGGTCGAGGGTGACGCTGCGGTCGGCACCCACGCGCAGCAGCACGGGTTGCGCCAGGAGCGAGTAGCCCTCGGGCGCGGCGGTCTCGACGAGGTAGTGCGTGCCGACCGCGATCCCGGGCACCCGGAACCGACCCGTCACGCCCTCCACCGCGACCGGGACGACCGAGGCGTCGACCGGACCGAGCGCCGGACCGTCGGCGGTGTCGAGCACCGTGTGGATCGCGAAGGTCGAACCCGCCATCGGGACGCTCGTACCGTCGCCGTCGAGCCCCGTCTTCTGCAGCTCGACGAGCCCCGTGACCGGGTGCACGGTCTGGCACGCGGGGTCGACGACGTCGACCGGCGGCAGCGGGCCGGTGACGACGGGGCACGCCGTGGGCGCGAGGTCGCCGCGGACCCCCGCGACGTTCCGCACCCGACCGAACCACGCGTCGTCGACGACCTCGACGTCGAACCTCAGCGTCGCCGCCTCCCCCGGGGGAGCGTGAACGCCGGGGTCGTGAGGGTCCACTGCTGCGTCGCCGGGTCGTACGCCGGCTCGACCGTCAACGGCTGCGTCGACGCCCCGACCGCCAGCGCCACCGACCCGGCGACGAGGGTGGCGTGGTCCAGCACCTCGGTCAGAGTGTCCACGATCTGCACGTCCGTGACCGGTCCCGTGCTCCGCTCGTGGCTCGTGACCGTGATTTCGTAGGTGAGCCGGTCCCCCGGATCGACGGGCGGGCCGGCGACGGGGTTCGCCCGCTTGACGAGGTCGTAGCTCGCGAGCGGCGTCTCGGTGCACGTGCTCGAGTGGGGCTCGCACAGCACCGGCGGCTGCTCACCGGCGCGGACGACGGCGTTGCGCAGCACCGCGTCGCCGTCGCCCGCGACGACGTCCTCCCACGACCGCACGCGCACCTCGTAGCGGATCGTGGCGGTGCTCCCCGGAGCGAGCGTCCCCGTGACCGCGACGCGCTGCGCCGCGGGCAGGAAGACGGCCTCGAGGTCGGCGCCGCCCGGTGCGACCACCATCGGCGGCACCGGATCGCCGCCCGGTCCGACCGGCCAGTCGGCGTCGTCGAGCACACCGTCGAGAACGTCGTCGTGGTCCACGAGCGCCGGGGTCGCGGCATCGTTGGTGAGGGTGAGGACGTAGGCGACGACGGCGCCCCCTCCCGCCGTGGCGCTCCCCGTCTCGACCGTCTTGACCACCTCGGCGACCGGCCGGGGCGCGTTCACGACCGTGCACACGACGCTCAGGGGACTCGAGTCCACGACGGTGTAGGTCCCGATGCTGCCGGACCCCTCGGTCAGGAGCGCGCCGGTGTCCTCGTCCGTGCAGCGCCAGGAGGGGTCGTAGTCCGACAGGTCGGCACTCGGCGACCCGGCGCCGGTCTCGCTGAAGTGGTACGTCCGTCCCACCTGACCGATCCGGGGGCCGGCGACGACGGGCTGCACCCCCGTCGTCGCGCCGCTGGTCGTCGCGGTCAGCGCCCGGTCACCCGACGCGTCCAGGGCCGACGACACGGTGAACTGGTCGGTCGGCCGGACGCGTGCCACGACGTCCTTCGCCACCCGGATGCTCCGCGTCGGGGCGCACGAGCCGAGATCGACGGCGGCGAAGGTCGACGTCGTCGCCCGGCCCACGACCGCGCCGGTGACGGCGTCGACCCGCTGCAGCACCGACGGTGCGCCGGCGGTGCCGACGTTGTTGACGTGCAGGAACCCGTCCGGCGCGAACGCGATGCCGTTGCTCGCGGCGAACTGCCCGCGCGAGACCTCGGTGCCGGCCAGCGGTCCGGTCCCCGCGGTCGTCGGCAGGGCCGCCACGGGGACGGCGGTGACGACGTCGTCGCTCACGATGTGCAGGTCGCCCGCCGACGTGAAGGCGTAGTCCCCGTTCCCGACGCCCGCCCCGGGCGAGGTCCCCACCTGGAAGCTGTCGCCGCTGACCGCGTCGACCATGTAGATCGGCGCCCCCGCGGCGGCGCCGCCGTAGTAGAAGTGGCCCGTGACCGGGCTGACCGCGCCGGCGACCAGCACGTCCGGTGCGACCACGGGTGTGTGGGAGTAGAGCCCGGAGCCCGTGTCGTACCGGCTGAGCACCGTGGCGCCGTCGCGCGTGGCGACGTACATCAGCGCCGACCCGTCGGCGGCGACTCCCAGGGCGTTCGCCTGCGTGGTGCCCGCGATCGCGGGCAGGAGCGGCTCCGACGTCGCCGCGGCCTGTTCGCCGACGGCGGCGAACGGCAGCGCACGCACCTCGCCCGACGCGCCGAGCTGGTACATCGTGGTGGCGCAGGCCAGCGGTGAGCCCGGCCCCTCCACCCGGAACGTCAGGGGTGCGGCAGCCGTGCTGCGCTGCTCGTCCGCCACCGCGTAGGTGAGCGCCGGCGCGTCACCCACGAAACCGGCCGCCGGTCGGAACGTCGCGACCCCGTCGGCCGCGAGCGTGACCGTGCCCGCGCTCGACACGGCCCTGCGGCCGGCGCCCTCGAGGCTCCAGCCGGTGGATCCGACGAGAGTCGTGGCCGCCGGGACGAGCGGGACGGCGCCGAGCGAGGGGACGACGGCGGGCGTGGCGGCCGCGACGAGGTCGGCCGTGACCGCCGTTGCGGGCGTGGTCTGACGGTGCACCGCCGACGCCGTCGGCACCGGCTGGTCCTGGAGCGCGACCGAGAGGTGGAACGTGTCCCCGGGGGTCAGGCCGGCGCTCAGCAGACCCGAGACGCTCACCGAGGCCGACACCGAGAAGGTCACGCTCGTGAAGGTCCCGACGAGCCGCACCCGGCCGCACCCGGCGTGACCGGTGGCGAGCGACGACACGAGTGCACCGCAGGCGGCGGACGCTCGCGCCGCGCTCGCCTCGAGGCGGCCGCCCGCGACCCGGAGGCTGGGGGCCCCGCTCGGCGCGTTGCTGCTGTGGAGATCGCCGAAGGTGACGGTCGTCGGAACGCCCCGGTCCGAGGCACCGGCGATCGTCAGGCGTGCGGACGTCGAGAGCGTGAGCAGGACGAGCGCGACCAGCGTCGACTCCTGCCCCCCGAGGCCCGCGACCGACAGGAGCGGGTCGGTGACGGGTTCGGCGAAGGTGAGGGTGATCGTCCCGGTGTCGAGGCACTCGAACTCCGTCGTGCTCAGGGCCAGGAGCCCGCACGACGCGCGAAAGGTCTGAGCGACCGGAGCGGCGGGGAAGGGCTCGGTCGGTGCGGCTCGGAAGTGGTCCGCGGTGGTGCCGGGACCGGCCCACGGCCAGGCGGCCGTCTCGCTCCCCGGCAGCGTCCCGAGCAGGCCGGGCACGCCCACGGTCGTCCCGCCGGACGCCGACCACGTACCCGTCCGAGCAGCTGCCGTCGACACAACCGTGCCGATGGGCTGGGAGACGGCGGGGAACGTCTGCGTGCCCGCCGTCGTCGCGTCCGCGAACCGCAGCGCGATCGCCGGGCTGCCGACCGCGACCAGCGCGACCACGAGGAACGGCACGAGGAGCGTTCGGAGCGCACCGCGACCCGCCCGGCGACCGACCGCGGTGCGGCGGGACGCACGCGTCGTGCGGCGAGCGGGCGACGTCATGCGGGGTGGCTCCTGAGCGATCGGGCGTCATCACCCGGACGTGCAGAACCACCTCCGGAGCGGCGCGATCAGAGGCGGGAAACCCCTCTCCGACCGCGCCTGGCGATGAACGTACGCACCGCACCACTGGGCCGCGACCCCGGAACTATGCTTCTAATCAAACCGTTACCTAACGCTTTGAGGCAGGTGTGTTAGGGAGCGTTGTTCGTCGTCCGACGCGGCGAGACGACGTCGATCAGAGGCGTGCGGCGTCGTTGAGCCGCACGAGCATGCCCCCGAGGCTGTTCACCTCGTCGGCGTCGAGCGCACCGAGCCCCCGAAGAGGGTCTGCGTCATCGACGCGCGCGTCCGTTCGACCAGGACGCACGCCGGCTCCGTCGCGCGCAGCAGCCGACCCCTGCCGTCGGCAGGGTCGGGCTCGACGGTGATGAGCTCGAGCCCGCCGAGCACCTTCGCCTGCCGGCTCACGACGCTGCGGTCGGTGTCGAGGAAGTCCGCCAGCACCCCGGCGTTCGTCGGCCCGCGGCGCACCAGGTAGTTCAGCATCCGGTACCCGACCGGCTGGAGGTCCGGGTGGACCGACTCCGCCGCCCGCCGCCACAGCAGCTTCGCCCGCTGGAACAGCACGGAGACCTGCTCCTCGACGAGCGCGACGGCGGCCGCGTCGTGCTGCACCAGGCCCGGCACCCGCGGGTCCACTGCGGTCACGTCGGCGGCGGCGCTGTCGGTCATGGCCCCTAGTCTCCCGGGTGCGCGTGCGCCGTGTCGCGCTCGCGCCCGGATCCGACCGGCGCGAGCCCGGCCACGGCGCTCCCGGTCTCGACCGCGGAGTCCTCGACGACGTCGATCACGTGCGGGACGTCGTCGACCTCAGCAACGCCGGCGGCGGCCGCGGGTCCACCCTCCGCGGCGCGGCGCTCGACGCCGGTCTGCGTCCCCAGCGGCCGGTTCGGCAGCCGCAGCACGGCGACCACCGTCACGAGCGCCAGCGGCACGGCCGCGAGGAACACCCGGCCCGTCCCGATCCCGTAGGCCGACTCCACCAGCGTGCGCAGCACGTCGGGCAGCGCGGAGACCGTGGGGATCTCTCCGCCGCCGAGCGCGTCGGCCGCCGTCACCTGGTCGGCGGGGGCGAGGCCGCCCACGCCGGTCCGGATCTGCGAGGCGACCACCGACCCGAGGATCGCCCCCATCGCCGACACCCCGATCGTGCCGCCGAGGCTGCGGAAGAAGGTGACCGCGCTGGTCGCCACCCCCAGGTGGCGGGTCTCCACCGCGTCCTGCGTCACGATCACGAGGTTCTGCATCACCATGCCGACGCCCGCGCCGAGCGTGGCCATCGAGACCCCGACGATCCAGAACGGGGTGTCGTAGTGCAGCGTCGAGAGCAGCACGAGGCCGACCACCATGGCGATCGACCCGGTGACGACGTAGCGCTTCCAGATCCCCGTGCGGCTCACGACCGTGCCGATCACGGTGGAGGCGATCAGCAGACCGCCCATCATCGGGATCGTCATCACACCGGACTCGAGCGGCGTCGCGCCGCGCGCCAGCTGCATGTACTGCGCGAGGTAGACCGAGGTGCCGAACATCGCGACACCGGTGGCGATCGACGCGATCACGGCCAGGGTGAACGTGCGGTTGCGGAACATCGTCAGCGGCAGCAGCGGCTCGGGCGCCCGCAGCTCCCACCACACCGAGACGGCGAGGACCACGACGGCGCCCCCGATCATCGACAGCGACGTCACCGACGCCCACGGCACCTGGTTCCCGCCGAGCGAGACCCACAGCAGGATCAGCGAGAACCCGACCGACAGCCCGACGATCCCGGGGTAGTCGATGCGCGCCCGCGTGGAGGCGTGGCGCGGGAGGTGCAGCGAGCGCTGCAGCATCACGAGGGCGGCGACGGCGAACGGGATCGCCACGTAGAAGTTCCACCGCCAGCCCGCGGCGTCGGTGAGGAATCCGCCGAGGAGCGGGCCACCGACGGTCCCCACGGCCATCGCACCCCCGAACAGGCCCGCGTACCGTCCGCGCTCGCGGGGGACACGACGTCGGCCATGACGATCTGCGACAGCGCCGCGAGACCGCCGGCACCCAGACCCTGCACCACACGCATGGCGATGAGCATCTCGGTGCTGCGCGAGAGGCCGGCCACGGCCGTGGCCACGACAAAGATGACGAGCGCGAGCTGCAGCAGCACCTTGCGGTCGAAGAGGTCGGCCAGCTTGCCCCACACGGGCGTGCTGACCGTGGTGGCCAGCAGGATCGCCGTGACGACCCACGTGAACGCGGCCTGGTCACCGCCGAGGTCGGCGATGATGACCGGCAGCGACGTGCTCACGACCGTCGCCGCGAGCATCGAGACGAACATCGCCATCATGAGCGCGAGCATCACCGGCAGCACCCCGGAGCGGTGCGCCGGGGTGGGGTTGGCACCGGGAGCTCCGGCGGTGGGCGGGACGGCGGGGGCGACGCGTTCGTCCCGGCGGGTGGTGACCGACATGGAGCTCCAGACACGGAAAGTAGTTGACCGAGGTCAACCGTACGCCCATTCGGTTGATATTGGTCAACTACTTCGTGTGTCGTCGGCCACGCACCGTAACCGCGTCACTCCGGTCAGTACGCGGTGGGCGACTCCGGGGCGCGCGAGTCCTCGCTGCCGAGCACGCGCAGCACGTCGTCGAGCAGGCTGGAGGCGCCGAACCGGAACGTCGCGGGCGAGATCCAGTCCTCGCCGAGCAGGCGGTCGGCGATCTCGACGTACACGCGTGCGTCCGCGACCGAGCGGATCCCGCCGGACGCCTTGAACCCGACCGACCGCGCGCCGTCGGGCAGCCCCGCGATCACGCCGAGGATCGCCTCGGCCGCCTCGGGCGTCGCCGAGACGGGCGACTTGCCCGTCGAGGTCTTGACGAACTCGGCGCCGTGGTCGATCGCGAGCCGCGCGGCCGCCTCGATCACCGGCGCCGCCCCGAGCTCGCCCGACTCGATGATCACCTTGACGACGGCCGCGCCCGCTGCCTCGCGCACGCCGTCGAGCACCGCCTCGGCCGCCGGGACGTCGGCCGCGAGGAACGCGCGGTAGGGCAGGACGACGTCGATCTCGTCCGCCCCGTCGGCGACGGCGGCGCGCGTCATCGCGACGACGTCGGCCACGGCCTCGTCCCCCGAGGGGAAGTTGACGACCGTGGCGACCTTCACGCCGGTGCCGGCCAGCGCCTGCGCGCTCGCGGCGACGAAGCGTGGCCAGACGCACACGGCGGCCACCCCGTGCTGAGAGGCGCGAGCGACGAGTTCTTGGGCGCCCTCGAGCGTGGCGGCGTCGCCGAGGTCGGTCAGGTCGAGCGTGGCGAGGGCGAGGGCAGCCACATCGGCGTCGGTGCGTGTCATGGGTGCCACGCTACGCGCGTCAGAGCCCCCGCTCGATCTCCTTGCGGCGCTTCGGGTCGAGCTTGATCCAGGACGTGAACACCTCGAGGAACGCGCTGCGGACGCGGGCGTCGTCGAGCACGCCGCCCGCGCCGTCGAGCGCCCCGGTCGCCGCGCGCCGGCAGACGGTCAGCCAGGCCTCGCCCATGGCGTAGGTGAACGTCGAGGCGACCGACGCCCCGATCACCCCGCCGGCGACGGTTCCGGCGCCCGGCACCAGCTTGAGCAGCCCGGTCACCGCGGCGCGCCCACCCTGGGTCGCCGCCGTCGTCGCGAGCGTGGACATCAGGGCCGCCCGGTCGAGCGGCAGGTTGAACAGGCGTCCGATGCGCGCCATCATCCCGAGCTGGATCGGCACGAGCAGCGTCGCGTCGGCGAACGGGATCGGGATGGCGGCGGCCGTCGCGGCGCTGCCGACGGCGGCCCGGATCGCTATCCGCGCCTGCCGAACCTTGGCCGCGGTATCGATGGCCTGAGCCGCGGCGAGCGCCGCCTGGGCCCCGGCCGGAGCGACGCGAAAGGTGGCATCGAGGAGGTCGTGCAGGCCGTGGCTGGTCTGACCCGTGAACGGGTCCTCGAGCGCGTTCGTGGGGAACACGCGTCCTCCCACGACCGGCAGCCCCCGCGCGGCGATCGCGTCGGCGAGCGCGAGCGCGTCCGGGTGGTAGGCGCCCTCCCGCATCGGGACCTGCGTCATCACGACCACGACCGGCAGCCCGAGCGCGTGCAACCGCGTGATGAAGTCGGCCTCGGAGTCCTCGAACCGGCGGTCCATCCCGCGCACGCAGTACCAGGCGACGTGCAGCTGCTCCTCGACCGGCTTGCCGCGCGTGCCCTTGACGACGCGGTCGAGCTCCCCGATCAGCTCCTTGGAGTTCTTCCCGACCTCCAGTCCCTGGGTGTCCAGGATCCCGAGGTGGCCACCGACCTTGTCGAGGTACAGGCGCGAGCCCTGGGTGACGGGCTCACCGATCCCGGTCTCGGCGACGTCGTCTCCGAAGACGGCGTTGATCAGCGTGGACTTCCCCACGCCCGTCTTGCCGAAGATCGCGAGGTTGAAGCGCCCGAGCGCCAACCCCTGCGAGGCGTACTCCTCGCGGAACTTCCTGCGGAACAGCTCGTCGGCCGCGCGCACGCCTCCACCTCTCGATCGGTTCGCCACCCGTCCTGGCGATCCTAGGCTCGCGCTCCGGCAGGCTGTCGGATCGGCGGTCGGATCGACTGTCGGATCGTCGGTCAGATCACGGCCACGAGGTCGACGGCGGGCAGCGGCGGCGCACCCGCCGCCAGCCGACGCCACCGTCGGGCGCCCGGGGGTGTCGAGGACCCCGGGGACCACGGGGAGGCGGCGCCGGTGACGAGGTCGACCACGCGCGCACCGAGGACCCCGGGGCGCACCTCGAACGACCCGGGTGCGACCTCGCCGTCGTCCGTCAGCACGGCGCGCTCGACACGGCCGATCGCGACGGCGACCGTCCCGCTGCGGTGGACGACGCGCGCGTCGCGCGGCCGGGTGAGGGTCAGCACCGACGCCACCCCGGGGGCGCCGTCGCGCCCGGGATGTCCGCCCAGCACGACGACGAGGCCGTCACCCTCGGCGTGCACCGCCTCGGTGCGCCACAGCCGGCGCAGCGGCGCACCGCCGGCCCACCGGCCGCGCAGGACGACGGTGCACCACGGCGCTCCGGGCCCCGCGAGCACCCCGCGCACGACGGCGGCGAGGTCGGCACCACCGACCTCGCCCGGGGTCGGGAACGCGGGTGCGTCGCGGGTCACGGTCGCGGCGGCGTCGTCGTCGGGGCGGCGGCGTGGTCAGTTCAGCGGACGGATGCCGCTCGGCGGGACGTCACCGCCGTACACGCGCTCGGCCATGTCGACCAGCGCGCCGAGCGCGACGCGCTGGGTCAGCGGACCGTAGGACAGGCGCGCGACGCCGAGCTCCGCCAGGCGGGCGGGTGCCGGGACGTCGCCGAGCGCGATGAGGCTGACCCGGTTGTGACCGATCCCCGCCACGAGCTCGGCGATCACGTCCTCACCGAAGCCCCCGGGGACGAAGACGGTGGTGGCTCCGGCCTCGAGGTAGGCACGGCCGCGCTCGACGGCGTCGGCCACCGACTCCGCCACCGGGCGGTCACCGGCGCGCACGAACGCGTCGGTGCGGGCGTTCAGCGCGAACTCGACCCCCTCGGCGGCGGCAGCGGCCACGATCGCCTCGACCCGGGCGGTCGCCTCGCCCACGGGGCGCAGCCGGTCCTCGACGTTGGCGCCGACGACGCCGGCGTCGATCGCCCGCCGCACCGTCTCGCCCGGCTGCTCGTAGCCGTCGTCGAGGTCGGCCGAGACCGGCAGCTCCGTGGCGGCGGTGATGCGGCGCAGGAGGTCGAGGGTCAGGTCGAACGGGATGGTGCCGTCCTCGTAGCCGAACGTCGCGGCGATCGAGTGGCCCGCCGTCGCGATGGCGCGCGTGCCGGGCAGGTCGGCGACGGCGCGGGTGCTGACCACGTCCCAGACGTTGACGACCTGGAGGAGCTCGGGCGCGCGGTGCAGCCGGGTGAGCGTGGCGGCGCGGTCGGCGGTGGTGGGGGCGGCGGAGTCGTGCGAGGGGCTCGTCATCCCACCACCGTAGGCACGACCGTCCACCGATGTCACCGAGGGGGTACCGCATCCCAGGTCCGGGCGCTATTGTGCGCTCGGCGGGGGCGCTCATCCTGAGGGTCCCCTCACCTGGCGGGAACATTCGTGCTCCTGGGGGCGTTATGTCAGAGAGCCTCCTCACCGCGTCCGCGGGAGGTCGAGGCGCAGCAGACGGGGAAGGGCACGCGATGGTTCGGCGACGCGGTCGCATCGAGTTCGAGAACGACAGGGGCGAGATCGTCCACTACGCACGCCACGAGAACGGCGGCGGACTGGTCTCGCCCAAGGCGGACGTCCCGCACGACGTGGTGGTCGTGCCGGGGGCGTACGTCGAGGCCGGCGCCCGCATCGGCGGCGGCAGTCGGCTGAAGGCTGGGGGCTGGGTCGACGAGAACGCCCAGCTCGGTCGCGACGTCGTGGTCGCCGAGAACGTGCACGTCGGACCGGACGCCCGTATCGGCGACCTCGTGCGGCTCGGCCGCGGGGTACGCATCGGTGCCGGTGCCGTGGTCGGGGCGAACGCCCGGCTCGAGGACGACGTGCAGGTCGCCCCGGGTGCGACGGTGCGGCCCGGTCAGCTCGTGCGCTCCTCGGTCGTCACGGCGGCCTGACGCGCTCGTCGCCCGCGGGTGGGGCGTGCCGCGACGGCTCCGGCGTGACAGGCTGACGCCCGTGACACTCGCCGATCGCGTCGCCGACCAGGAGCTGCGCCTGCTGCGCGGACTCACGAGCGGCGCGATCGCCTCGGGAGTCGTCGGAGCGGCCGCCCTGGCCGTCGGCCTCGTCCCGGGGCGCCGCGCGGCGTTCGCCTTCGGGCGCCAGACGCTCGCGTGGGCGGCGGTCGACGGCGTCATCGCCGCGCTCGGGCGCCGCGGCTCCTCGCGGCCCGAGAACGACGGCGACGCCCGTGACCGCGCCCGCAGGATGCGCACCATCACGGCGGTCAACGCCGTGGCCGACGTCGGCTACGTCGCCGGCGGGCTCGCACTCGCACGGTGGAAGCCGTCGCTGCGGGCGGACGGTGTCGCCGTCGTGATCCAGGGAGCGTTCCTGCTGGTGCTCGACACCTGGCACGCCCGGGCGTTCGGTCAGCTCGCGCGCGACGCCGGCGCCGCGGTGGCGGAGGACGCGCCGGACACCGCCACCACCGCCGGCTGAGGTGTCGTTCTCGGCGCTGGTCGCGCTCGAGGTGCCCGCCGTCGGTTGGCTGATCCTCGGACTTTCCGCGCTCCTCATCGGGATCGCGAAGGCCTCGATCGGCGGGATGGCGGCGCTGTCGGTGGCGGGCTTCGCGCTGTTCATCCCGACGCGCGAGTCGACCGCCGCCGTCCTGCTCCTCCTGCTGATCGGTGACCTCGTCGCCGTGACGCTCTACCGACGCCACGTCGACCTGGCGATGCTGCGGCGGCTGCTGCCGGCCGTCCTGCCCGGCATCGTCCTCGGGGCCGTGCTGATCGGCGTCGTCGACGACCGGACCCTGACCGTCGTGATCGCGCTGTGCATCCTGGCCGCGCTGGGGGTGCAGCTGTGGCTGCGGCGGCGACCCGCCGTGGCCGGCGGGGGCGGTGCCCACGGCGCTCTGCCCACCCCGGCGTCGCCCCACCTGTCGGCGACGATCGGCGCGGGCGCCGCGGCCGGCTTCGCCACCATGGTCGCGAACGCGGCGGGGCCCGTGATGGCCGCCTACCTGCTGGCGGCGCGCGTGGACAAGGCGCGGTTCGTCGGCACCAACGCGTGGTTCTTCCTGCTCGTGAACGCGGCGAAGGTGCCGTTCTCGGCGGGGCTGGGCCTGTTCCCGCCGTCGACACTGCAGCTCACGCTGGTGCTGCTGCCCGTGGTTCTCGTGGGTGCCTGGCTGGGGCGTCGCCTCCTGCGTGCGATCGACCAGCGTAGGTTCGAGCTGCTCACGGGTGGTGCGGCGCTGCTCGCCGCGACCGTGCTGCTGGTGCGCGCCGCCGTCTGAGCGGGGTGCACCCGCGCGACGCCGCCGCCGTCGCCCTCGTGGGGAAGATCCGGACGTCTCCGCCGTCCGGATCTTCCCCACGAGCGGGTTCAGCGCCGGTCGATCGTGACGATCACGCGGTCGGAGCGGCGGCGCTGCAGCCGGCGCACCAGGCGCTCGAACGCCAGCACCACCGTGAACTGGGGGCCGTACTTGGCGCGCAGCGCGCGCGTGGCGGCCGCGCTGGTCGCCTCGTCGGCCACGAGCGCGCCCGTTCCCTCGAGCTCGGGATCACCGGGATCGATCTTGCCGAACCGGTCGCACACCCGCAGCACGACGCGATCGGTGTGCCGCAGCCGCTTGATCTTCCCGGTGGCGACCTCGCTGGTCAGCACGAGCCGGTCACCGAGCGGGGCGATCCACACCGGGGTGCGCACGACCTCCCCGCTGCGTCGCACCGTGCCGACCGAGACGAACCTCGCGCGCGCCAGCCGCTGCCACTCCGCGTCGTCCGCGATCGGCTCCATCGTTCGACCCTAGGTCCGCTCGGCGTCGGCGTCACCGGGGCGTTTCGCGGCGACGTCGTCGCGGTGGTGCAGACCCGTCGCGGCGAGCAGGAGCACGACGCCGACGGCGAGCGCCGCACCGCCGATCGTGTCGCTGAGCCAGTGCACGTCGAGGTAGGTGCGCGAGAGCAGCATCGTCAGCACGTAGAGCGACGCGAGCACCCAGGCCCACCAGCGCGCGAGCAGCAGCGCCAGCACGAGGGCCATCACGGTCGCGTTGGCGACGTGCCCGGAGGGGAACGAGCCGGCGTCGCTCGTGACGATCATGTCCGGCGGCCGCTCGCGCGCGAACGCGTGCTTGGCCACCTGTACGAGCAGGGCACCGAGGATCGTCGCGACGGCGAACAGCAGCGCGCCCCAGTGCCGGCGGCGCAGCAGCAGCACCGCGATCACCAGCGGTGGGACGACGACGGCCGCGGTCCAGCCGCCGCCGATCCGGTTGAGGGCGAGCGCGATCGGCATGAACCACGCGGCGTGCTCGCGCATCCCCGCCATCAGGGTGAGCCACGCCTCGTCGACGACGTTCTCCCCGCCGAGACCGACCATCACGACGAGGCCGATCGCCGTCGCGACCACCAGGCTCGCAGCGCCGGTGACGACGAGGCCGACGCGCCCGTGGGCGCGCCCGTGGGCGCGCCCGTCCGACACCACGGCGGAACCGGTCCGGATCGCGGAAACACGGCGGGGCACCTCGTCGTCGACCATCCGATCCACGCTATCCGCGGGAATGCGGCGGTGTCCGATCCGTGTTCCCCTCCCCATGAAGGCCATCACCTACACCGAGTTCGGCGGCGCCGACGTCCTCACCCTCACCGACGTCGAGGAGCCGCACATCGGCCCCGACACCATGGTCGTGAAGGTGGTCGCCTCCGGCGTCAACCCGGTCGACTTCAAGATCCGCGAGGGCTACCTCGCCGGACTCATCGACGGCGCGTTCCCGATCGTGCCGGGCTGGGACGTCGCGGGGGTCGTCACGCAGGTCGGGCTCGACACCCCGGAGTTCCAGGTCGGTGACGAGATCCTCGCCTACGCCCGGCAGGACTCGCTGGTCGGCGGAACGCTGGCGGAGTTCGCGGCGGTGCCGGTGCGCACGGCGACGCACAAGCCGGCGGGGCTGTCCTTCGAGCAGGCCGCCGCGCTGCCGCTCGCCGGGCTGACGGCGCTGCAGTCGGTGCGCCGCTCGGGTGTCCGGGCGGGGCAGACGGTGCTCGTGCACGCGGCGGCGGGCGGCGTCGGATCGATCGCGGTCCAGCTCGCGGTGCACGCGGGCGCCCGTGTCGTGGGCACCGCCTCGCCCCGCAACCACGACTTCGTCCGGTCGCTCGGTGCGGAGCCGATCGAGTACGGCGACGGCCTGGTGGCGGCCGCGCGGGACGCCGCACCCGGCGGCTTCGACGTGATCCTCGACTACGTCGGCGGGCAGGGCGTCGAGACCGCCGCGGAGCTCCTGGCACCCGACGGCGTGGTCACCTCGATCACCGACGCCCGGGCCCGCACCGAGCACGGCGGCCACTACGTCTGGGTGCGCCCCGACGCGGCGCAGCTCGCCGAGCTCGCCCAGCTGGTGGCCGACGGCGTCGTGCGCGTGGAGATCGCCGAGACCTTCCCGCTCGAGCGGGCGGCTGACGCGCACCGCGCCGTCGAGACCGGTCACGTGCGAGGCAAGGTCGTGATCACGGTCGTCGACCCCGCCTGACCGCGCGCCCCGGCGCGAGCCGGCCGCAAGCCGACGACCCCCGCCGGAGGGCGGCCGACCGCGCGACCCGGGCTCGCCGTCGTGATCACGACGGCGAGCTCGCCGCCGTCAGGAGTCCTGGCCGCGGCCGGTCTTCCCCTGCAGCCGGTCGATGTGCTCGGACGCCTCGGCCTTGGTGAGGTCGGCGGAGATCTCCTCCCCGCCTCGCGGGCCAGGGTGTCGAGGTAGCTGCGCTGCGCGTCGGTCATCGGCTCATCACCGGTGGTCCAGTCGCTCGGGTCCTTCTCGAGGGCCGGGTTGGCCACGGGCTCCGAGGAGCCGAGGGTCTCGGGGGTGCTCTCGTCGTTCGTCTGTTCGCTCATGCACCGACGCTACGTCCGGCCACCGACATCTGTCCGAACGGGTGTGACCGTCGCTCGCCCGACCTCTTCTGCCCCGCCGTCGGCTCGGTTATGGTGACCTCGGACGGCGACATCGCACCACCCGTGTGCGGGGCCGTCCGAAGTGCCACCGCCCCCGTCTCCGCCCGGACGGTCCGGCGGTGGGGGGCACGGGGGGCACCATGGCGGCGGAGATTCTGGACGAGTTCGACGGC
This sequence comes from Litorihabitans aurantiacus, assembly GCF_030161595.1. NCBI lineage: Bacteria > Bacillati > Actinomycetota > Actinomycetes > Micrococcales > Beutenbergiaceae > Litorihabitans > Litorihabitans aurantiacus. The sequence continues at coordinate 3,370,653 of NZ_BSUM01000001.1, read as the reverse complement.
GTGGCCGCGGACCGTCCGCTCATGTGGCGACTCATCGACGAGGCGGCGCTCGCCGTCGAGCGCGAGGAGTCCTTCGACGTGGAGGCGATGAAGCTCGTCTTCACGATCCGGGCGGCGAGCGGCGCCGTCGCGGCCCAGCTGCACGAACGCCTGCGCGAGGCGGACGCCGCCTCCCAGCGCACGCTCGTGGCGCTCCTGCTGATGTACGTGCGCGGGGAGATCGAGCAGGGCGACCTCGTGCGGCACGGCGGCTTCTCGAAGGCCGCGGCCTCCACCCTGGTCGAGGATCTCGCCGCGCGCGGTCTCGTGCACCGCCGCCCGTCGCGGCGCGACCGCCGCGTCGTCCTCCTGACCCTGACCGACGCCGGCCGCCTCTCCTTCCTGCGCGACTACGCCGTCGCGAACGACGCCGAGCGGTCCTGGGCGGAGGTCCTGCGACCCGACGAGCGGGCCACGCTCGAGCGGCTGCTGCGCCGGCTGGTCGACGGCGGCCTGGCGGGCGACCGGCGCGAGCGCAACTTCGCCTGAGGTCGCCGCGCGACGGGCGTCGGTCGCCCCGGCGGGCAGAGTGGTGCCCATGAGTGTCGTGCACCGCGTGGTCGCCGGTGCGCTCGTCGACGAGCGCGGCGTCCTCCTCCTGCACCGCGACGCCGGACGAACCTTCTACCCCGGCTGCTGGGACCTCCCCGGTGGCCACGTCGAGCCCGGCGAGGAGCCGGCGCGAGCGCTCGTGCGCGAGCTGCGCGAGGAGGTCGGGGTGATCGCCGACGTCGCCGGGGACGCCGATCTCCACGTCGTCGACGCGAGTGGGCCCGAGGAGATGGACCTGCGGATGTGGGTCGTGCGTTCGTGGTCGGGACAGCCGGCGAACCTCGCCCCCGACGAGCACGACGACCTGCGCTGGGTGGGGCCCGGCCAGTGGCAGGGGCTGGACCTCGCGCACCCGAGCGTGGCCGAGCTGCTGCGAGCGGTGCTCCACGGCTGAAGCCTTCCGCGGGCTCGCCCACGACGGCAACGCCCTCGCTCACGACGGCGGTCCGACAGGTGGACGCTCAGGTCCCGCGCGATCTCGCCGATCCGGATGGTCGGATCGGCGCAGGAGCCGACCTTCGCCGTCATGAGCGAGGGTGTCGCCGTCGTCAGCGAGGGATCGAGACCCGCGTCAGCCGACGACGGTCGCGCTGGGCAGCATCGCCGCGTAGGCGTGGGCGACGACGTCGCCCACCGCGTCCCAGCCGCGGTTCTGCGCCATGCTGCGGCCGGCCGCACCGAGGTGGGCGGCGAGCGCCGGGTCACCCGTGACGCGGCCGATGGCCGCGGCCCAGTCGGCGGGCTCGCGGCCGGGCACGAGGAGCCCGGTCTCGCCGTCGCGCACCGCCTCGACCAGGCCGCCGGTCGCGCTCGCGACGACGGGAACCCCGCTCGCCGCGGCCTCGAGCGCCACGAGGCCGTAGGTCTCCGAGTGCGAGGGCACCAGCACCAGCGTGGCCGCCCGCATGAGTCCCGCGAGAGCCGTGCGCGACTGCGGGCCGAGGAGCTCGACGTCGCCCGCAGCTCCGAGCTCGTCCGCGAGTGCGAGCAGCGAGCGGCCGAACCCGGGGTCCGCCGTCGCACCACCCGCGACCCGCAGCACCGGGCGGGCGGCCGGCGGGATCAGGGCGAGGGCCCGGATCGCGAGGTCGACGCCCTTGAGCGGCTCCAGCCGCGCGGCGATCAGGACGCTCGGGCGGCCGGCGGGACGGGTGTCGGCGGGGTGGAAGAGGACGGGGTCGACGCCGGGGTAGACGACGGTGAGCCGCTGCGGCGGCGCCCCGAGGCGCTCCAGCGCCGTCAGCGCCTCGGCCCGGGAGACGGCCAGCACGGCGTCGCTGTGCTGGGCGAGGTACGCCTCGCCGTCGAGCCGCCCGGGCGACTCGGGGCGCTCGCCCTCGGACAGCGCGGTGCGCTCGGGTGCCGCGATGCTGTGGAAGGACTGCACGTGCGGCACGCCCCACGCCCGCGCGACCGGGAGGGCGGCCATGCCGGAGAACCAGTGGTGGGAGTGCAGCAGATCGCGGGGCTCGAGCTCGCCCAGCGCGCGGCCGAAGTCGACCATGAGGCCCTCGTGCTCGCCCTTGGGCAGCGACCGCGCGGGCCCGACGGCGAGGCGGCGGATCGCGACGCCGTCGATCGTCTCCTCGCGGGCCGAGGCCGGATCGCTCCAGCGCGTGACGACCTCGACGTCGTGACCGGCTCGCGCCAGCGCGTCGCAGGTGTGCCGCACGACGACGTTCATCCCACCGACGTCGCCGCTGCCAGGAGGTGCGTAGGGATCCGTGTGGAGGCACACGATTCCTACTCTCAGGGGCGAGGACACCCCCACATTCTGCCCCGTCGTCGGAGGTGCGGCGTAGGGTCCGTGCCAGGTCCCGCCCGGGATCGCGGCGGTCGACGGCGAAGGAGTGACCGATGGCACTGCGCTGGTACACGAACGTGATCGAGACGACTCGTCCGCGCGAGCTCGCGGCGTGGTGGGCGGAGGCGCTCGACTGGCAGGAGGTCTACGCGGCCGACGACGAGGTCGTCATCATCCCGCGGTGGGCCCAGGAGCTGTCGTCGCAGCTGCCGTTCCACCGGCAGCCGCCCGGTCTGGTCTTCGTGCTCGTCGACCACGAGAAGGAGACGAAGAACCGGCTCCACATGGACCTCGCGCCGCACACGAGCGACGACCGCGACGCCGAGATCGCGCGCCTCGTGGACCTCGGGGCGAGCCGGGTCGACGTCGGGCAGGGCCCCGAGGTGACGTGGACCGTGCTGGCCGATCCCGACGGCAACGAGTTCTGCGTGCTGTCCTCACGCGACCAGTAACCGATCGTTGACCGGTCAGCGCGCGAGCAGGCCGCGCAGGTGTGAGCGCACGCCTGGCCACTCCGGGGCGGTGATCGAGTACACGACCGTGTCGCGCACGTAGCCGTCGGGCATGACGGTGTGGCGGCGCAGCACGCCGTCGCGGTGCGCCCCGATCCGCTCGATCGCGCGCTGCGAGATCGTGTTGCGGGCGTCGGTGCGCAGCTCGACGGCGATGCACCCCAGCACCTCGAACGCGTGCCCCAGGAGCAGGAGCTTGCTCTCGGTGTTCGTCCCGGTGCGCTGCGCCGAGGCCGCGTTCCAGGTGAAGCCGATCTCCAGGCGGGGCGAGGCCTGGTCGATGTTGCAGTAGGTCGTCATGCCGATGACCTCGTCCGGGCCGCCGTCGCGGCCCCGGCGCACCGTGGTGAACGGCACCATCGTGCCGCGCTCGGCGAGCGCGAGGCGCCGCTCGATCTCCTGCGCCATCCCGGCCGGTGAGGGCACGCGCGTGTACTCCAGGCGCCAGATCCCGCCGTCGTCGACCGCCGCCGCGAGGGCGTCACGGTCCGTGCGCTGCAGCGGACGCAGGGTGACGAGGTCGCCGGTCAGCAGGATCGGGGTCGCACCGATCGGGGTGTGCGACGGGGACAGTGACAGCGGCGGGGTCGGCGAGGGTGGCGGGCCCGGCGGGGTGGTCATGGCGGCAGCCTAGGGGCGGGGCCCTGACCGGCGGGGACGGGGCTGCGGAGACGCGGCTGTCCCCCAGCGCCGGCGCGCGGAGGTCCGCTCCACGGTGAGCGATGCCGGCCGGTCGCGCGTCGGAGGGCGGCGGTAGCGTCGCGGCATGACAGAGATCCCCGACGCCGATCCGGCCGTCACCGCGGCCACGCGCTGCTTCGGCGACGGCGACCCCCTGTACGAGGCGTACCACGACGACGAGTGGGGCGTCGCGTTCACCGACGGGCCCGACGAGCGCGAGCTCCTCGAACGCCTGGCGCTCGAGGCGTTCCAGTCCGGTCTCTCCTGGATCACGGTGCTGCGCAAGCGCGACGCGTTCCGCGCCGCGTTCGCGGACTTCGACCCGGCGGTCGTGGCCGCCTACGACGACGCGGACGTCGAGCGCCTGATGGCGGACGCCGGGATCGTGCGCAACCGCGCGAAGATCACCGCGACGATCGCGGGGGCGCGCGCCGTCGTCGCGATGCACGAACGCGGCGAGCGGCTGCGCGACACCTTCGAGCGCTACCGACCCGAGCACCACCCCGTGCCGGCCACGGCCGCCGACGTCCCGGGATCGACCCCCGCCTCGGCCGCGCTCGCGAAGGACCTCAAGGCGCTCGGTTTCCGCTTCGTCGGACCGACGACGGCCTACGCCGCGATGCAGGCGATCGGCGTGGTGGACGACCACCCCGCCACCTGCCCGTCGAGTCGGAATGTGAGGAGGCGGGGGCTGGAGGTCACTGGAGCGGGCGCCCGGTAGCGTCGTCGCCATGACCGAGGCCGAGCCGGGCGCCGCGCGCGCCGAGCGTTTCCCCACCCCCGCCGACCACCCCGACCGCGAGGTCCTCGAGTGGGGCACCTTCGGCCACGCCGTGCGGGACCTCGCCCGCGCCGTCGTCACCTCGGGCTGGGTGCCCGACGTCGTGCTCGCCATCGCGCGCGGCGGGCTCATCCCCGCGGGAGCCATCGCCTACGCGCTGGACACCAAGGCGATGGGCACGATGAACGTCGAGTTCTACAGCGGGGTCGGCGAGACCCTGCCCGACCCCGTGGTGCTGCCGCCGGCGATGGACCCCACCGAGCTGTCCGGCCAGCGGGTCCTCGTGGTCGACGACGTGGCCGACTCCGGGCGCACCCTCGACCTCGTCCTCACGCTGGTCGCGCAGCACGGGGGCGAGGCCCGCAGCGCCGTCATCTACACGAAGCCGACCTCGATCGTGACGCCCACGTACACCTGGCGGGAGACCGACCGCTGGATCCTGTTCCCGTGGTCCACGCTGCCTCCCGTGACCGGCGGGGCGAGCACCGATGCCTGAGGGCGACGGGCTCGTCGAGCTCGCGCTGGGGACGCCGCCGGGTGAGCCGGGCCACGGGCCGTGGCGACGCACCGCCGTCGCCGACCTCGCCCAGGAGCTGCTCGCGCCCGCGCTCGAGGCTCAGGCGAGCCGGTGCGTGCTCGCGATCGACGGGCGCGGCGGCGCCGGGAAGTCGACGCTCGCGGCGCGGCTGCTCGCCGCCGTCCCCGCGGCCACGCTTGTCAGCACCGACGACCTCGCGTGGCACGAGCCGATGTTCGGCTGGGCGCCGCTCGCGCTCGAGGTGCTCGCGCCCTACCGCGCCGGCGAGGACGTCCGGCTGCGGCCGCCCGCGTGGGAGCGGCAGGGACGCGACGGCGTCATCGAGGTCTCCCGCACGAGCCCGCTGCTGATCCTCGAGGGCACCGGCGCGGCGCAGCGCGCGCTGGACGCCCACCTCGACGCCGTCGTGTGGGTCGCCTCGGACCGCGAGCGCGCGACCCAGCTCGGCCTCGCGCGCGACATCGCCTCGGGCGTCAACGGGGACGAGGCGGCGAGCCGCGCGTTCTGGGACGAGTGGATGACGCACGAGGACGCCTTCTTCGACGAGGACCGGCCGTGGGAGCGTGCCGACCTCGTGGTGGCGGGCACGCGGCCCGGCGTCGGCGGATCGGCCGACGCCGGGGACTCGGGCGACGACGCCGCACCGGTCGAGGAGGACGTGCTGGTCGCGTCTCCCTGAGCGCCCGAGTCGGCTCAGGCTCCCGGTCAGCTCACGCGGTCCGAGCGGCTCAGCCCGCTGACTCGCCGATGCGGGCGCGTACGTAGTCCACGATCGCCGGGGCGCACGCCTCGATCGTCGCGAGGGTCTGGACGAAGTCGTCGCGGTCGCCGAACCAGGGGTCGGGCGTGTCCTCCGCCAGCTCCTCGTGCAGCTGCGCCGCGCGCTCGCGCGCGAGCTCCGGGTCCTCGAAGGCCCGGAACAGCACCACCTTCTCGGGCGGGAAGCCGACGCGGCGGAGCCCGCCCGCGTGCTCACCCGTCATCGCGAGCGCGAGGTCGGTGGTGGCGACGTCCTCGCGCGTCACCTGCACGGCGCCGCGGGCGGGCACGTCGAAGCCGGCCTCGACCAGGACGTCGCGGGCGCGGGAGTCGATCGGGTTGCCGATCTCGTAGGCGGTCACCGCCGTCGAGCGGACCTCGACGTCGAGCCCGGCATCCGCGAACGCCTTCCTCAGCACCACCTCGGCCATCGGCGAGCGGCAGATGTTGCCGGTGCAGACGGTCATCACCGTGTAGGTCATCGGCCGGCCTCCTCACCCGTCAGGGGCGACCAGGCCGTGCGGCCGAACCGCTCCCAGCGCTCGACGACCTCGGGCGCCCGCCCGGCGGCCCCGGGCCGCAGCACCTCGCGGCCGCCGATGAACACCTGGCGCACGCGCGAGTCCAGCGCGAGCGGGTCGCCCGACCAGAGCACGACGTCGCCGTCGCGACCCTCCGCCAGCGCGCCGACGTGCGCGTCCAGACCGAGGATCGCGGCCGGGTTGGTCGTGAGCGCCTCGAGCGCGACCTGCGAAGGCAGGCCCTCGCGCACCGCGAGCTGCGCCTGCAGCACGAGCTGCTCGATCGGCACCACGGGGTGGTCGGTGGTGATCGCGACCTGGACGCCGGCCGCCGCCACCAGCGCGAGGTTGCGGATGGCGCGGTCGCGCAGCTCGACCTTGGAGCGCGAGGTCAGCATCGGGCCGAAGATGACCGGGATGCCCTTCTCGGCGAGCACGTCCGCGATCTTGTGAGCCTCGGTGCCGTGGTTGACCACGAGGCGGTAGCCGAACTCCTCGGCGAGCCGGATCGCCGTCGTGATGTCGTCGTGGCGATGCGCGTGCTGGTCCCACGCCAGCTCGCCCGCGAGCACCGCGGCGAGCGTCTCGTGCGTGAGGTTGCGGTCGAACGGCTTGCCGTCGGCGAGCGCGGCGTCGCGCCGGGCGACGTAGTTCTGCGCCGCGACGAAGGCCTCGCGCAGGACCGCGGCGACGCCGAGCCGCGTGGCCGGCGTCTGCTTGCGGTCGCCGTAGACGCGCTTGGGGTTCTCGCCGAGCGCGGACTTCACCGACACGTCGGCGGACAGGACCTGCTCGTCGACCGTGCGCCCGCCCCACGCCTTGAGCGCGACCGTGCGCCCGCCGATCGGGTTGCCCGACCCGGGCTTGACCACGATCGTCGTGACCCCGCCGCGCAGCGCGTCGCGGAACCCGAGCTCCTCGATGTCGATGCCGTCCAGGGCGCGGAACCGGGCGCCGTTCGGGTCGGTCATCTCGTTGGTGTCGTTGCCGGACCAGCCCTCGCCGTCCTCGTGGACGCCGAGGTGGCCATGCGACTCGACGAACCCGGGCAGGACCCAGGAGCCGCTCGCGTCGACGACGCGCGCGCCGTCGGGCACGGGGGTGCCCGAGTCGCCGACCGCGGTGATGACGCCGTCGGTCACGACGACGGTGCCGCCCGGGATCGCCTCGGCGGCGACGGGGACGACGTGGCCGCCGACGAACGCGACGGTGCTCGAGGCGGTGGTGGACGTGGTGGAGGAGCTCATCCGTCCACCCTGTCACGGGCCGTGCCGAGGTCCGCGAAAAAAGCCGTGGCGGATGTCGGGGGCCGGGCGTAGCCTCGCAGCACACGGGAAGGAGGTGGTCCGAGAAATGATTCACTCTGGGACTTGTGAGGTGGTCGCCCGCTAGTCGGGCCCACGGACGGCTCGCCGCGAATCCACGGCGATCACCGGAACCCGCGGGAGCCGCACCCTCGTCCAGTGCGGCGGTCGACGATTCGACAGCCCGCGGGTTCTTCCGTGCCCGGGTACGTCCCCGGTGCCCCCGCAGGGACGCGGCAGACTGGGGTCATGGATCTGCGCATCTTCATCGAGCCCCAGCAGGGCGCCTCCTACGACGACCAGCTCCGCGTGGCGCAGGCGGCCGAACGCCTCGGCTACGACGCGTTCTTCCGCTCCGACCACTTCCTCGCGATGGGCGGCGACGGGCTCCCGGGCCCCACCGACGCGTGGCTCACCCTCGGCGGCCTGGCCCGCGAGACCTCCACGATCCGGCTCGGCACGCTCGTCACGTCGGCGACATTCCGCCAGCCCGGACTGCTCGCGATCCAGGTCGCGCAGGTCGACGCGATGTCGGGCGGCCGCGTCGAGCTCGGCCTCGGGGCCGGCTGGTTCGAGCGCGAGCACGCCGCCTACGGCTTCCCGTTCCCGCAGCGCCGGTTCGGGCTGCTGACCGAGCAGCTCGAGATCGTCACCGGCCTGTGGTCCACCCCGGTGGGCGAGACCTTCTCGCACGACGGCGAGCACTACACCCTGGTCGACTCCCCCGCGCTGCCCAAGCCGGTGCAGTCGCCGCTGCCGGTGATCGTCGGGGGCAACGGTCCCCGCCGCACGCCCGCTCTCGCGGCCCGGTTCGCCGCCGAGTACAACACCAGCTTCCCGGAGATCGCCGACATCCCGACGCGGTTCGACGCGGTCCGCGGCGCGTGTGAGGAGGCGGGACGCGACCCCGGGACGCTGAAGCTGTCCGCGGCGCTGGTGCTCGCTGTCGGGCGCGACGAGGCCGAGTTCACGCGCCGGGCCGCGGCGATCGGGCGCGAGCCGGCCGAGCTGCGCGAGCACGGCATCGCTGGGACGGTGCCCGAGGCGCTGGACCGCCTGGCGCAGATCCGTGGGTGGGGCGCCGACCGCGTCTACCTGCAGGTGCTCGACTTGAGCGACCTGGACCACCTCGAGCTGGTCGCCGCGGAGATCGCGCCGCACCTGCGCTGACCGGCAATCCTCTCGGGGAGGGTCCGCAATCCTCTCGCGAACTCTTCTTCGCGAGAGCATTGCGGACCCTCCCCGAGAGGATTGCCGACCGCCGTCGCTACGGTGGGACGACGTCGACGCGAAGGAGCGCCATGAGGTTCGGACTGCACACCGGCTACTGGTCCGCCGGTCCCCCGCCCGGGATGGCCGACGCCGTCGCGTGGGCCGACACCCACGGGATCGACTCGATCTGGACCGCCGAGGCGTACGGCTCCGACGCGCTGACGCCGCTCGCCTGGTGGGGCGCGACCACCTCCCGCGTGCGCCTCGCGACCGGCATCGCCCAGATGTCCGCCCGCACCCCGACCGCCACCGCGATGGCGGCGCTCACGCTCGACCACCTCAGCGAGGGGCGGTTCGTGCTCGGGCTCGGAGCGTCCGGGCCGCAGGTCGTCGAGGGCTGGTACGGCCAGCCGTACGCGCGGCCGCTCGCCCGCACCCGCGAGTACGTCGCCATCGTCCGCGACGTGCTGCGCCGCGAGGCCCCGGTCACCGCACCCGGCCCCGCCTACCCGCTCCCGCTGCCCGACGGCGTGCCCGGCGGCACCGGTCAGGGCAAGCCCCTGCGCGCCACGGTCCACCCCCGGCGCGCCGACCTCCCCCTCCACCTCGCGGCCCAGGGGCCGCGCAACACCGCGCTCGCGGCCGAGATCGCCGACGGCTGGCTGCCCGCGTTCCTCTCCCCCGCGCTCGACGGCGAGGCGCGCGCCCTCCTCGCCGAGGGCTTCGCGGCCCGCGGCGAGGACCGCCGTCCCGACGGCGAGCACGACCCCGCGTTCGAGGTGTGCGCGACCGTGCCGGTCGCCGTCGCGGACAGCGTGGCCGACGCCGTCGACCTCCTGCGTCCGCACCTCGCCCTGTACGCGGGCGGGATGGGGTCGCAGCAGACCAACTTCCACCGCGAGGCGATGGCGCGGCTCGGGTACGGCGAGGCACTGACCGAGGTCGCGGCGCACTACGCCGCCGGCGATCGCGGGCGGGCGGCCGCCGCGGTGCCCGAGGAGCTGGTGCGCGAGGTGTGCCTGGTGGGCACGCCGTCGGACGTCGCGGCGCAGGTGGCGCGCTGGGAGACCACGTGCGTCACCACCCTGGTCCTGCAGACGGACCCGCGCGCGCTGCCGGCGCTGGAGCCGCTGCTCGCGGCCGGCTGAGCGCCGAGATCAGCCGCGGCTCGTTCAGTGCGCACGATTCGGGCCTTCCCCGGCGCCGAAGACCCGAATCGTGCGCACCGAACGCCTGGCGGGCGGCAGGGCGCGGCGGCCAGCGCGGGCCGCCCAGCCCACTGCCGCCGAGTTCGGGCTTTCGCCGCGAGTTCGAGGCCGGCGGGCACGACCTCGACGCCGAACCCCGAACTCAGCGGCAGTGGGCAGGGGCAGGCGCAGCGCCCGCGGGGCGGCCGCTCCGCTCAGGCGCGGCCGAGCCAGAGCGCGTGGTCCGCGCCCAGCGGCACCTGCGCGACCTCCGCGAAACCGACCGCCTCGAGGAGGCGGGCGCGGTCGCCGTCGAGCGCGACGGCGAGCACGTCGCCGTCACCCGAGACCACCGGGGCGACGACGGCGCGCGCCAGCTCCACGACCGCGGCGGGATCGACCTGGGGCGCCACCGTGACGGCGAAGAGCACCAGCCGCGGCTGCAGCACGAGCGCCTGCTCGAGCACCGCCTGCATGGCACCCATCAGCTGGGGGCGGACGTGCGGTGACGGGCCGATGGCCTCGCCGGGGTCGGTCGTGCCCAGCTCGCGCTCGAGGACCTGCCGCAGCTCGGCCGCGACACCCTCGACGTCGCCCGGCATCCAGACCGAGATCGCCTGGAGGTCGCCGGCGACGTCGTGCGCCACCCACAGGTCGCCGCGGTCGAGCACGACGTGCGAGAGCGCCATCCGCGCGGCCGACCCCGCGGCCTCGGGGTCGAGCGGACCGTCGGGCTCGCCGTCGCCGTCGATGTCGATGTGGCGGTTGCCGGCGGTGAGCATCCGGACCACCGCGTTGACGTCCACGAGGCCGCCGCGGCGCACCGTGATGCCCGGCGTCACGGGCCTCGGCGCTGCCACGGCGCCGTCCGGAACCGCGGGCGCGACCGGCGCGAGCGGGAGGAGCGGCAGGAGCGACGACGACGCGTCCGACCCCGGCGTCGGCGGGACCTCGGGCAGCGGGGTGAGCATGCCTCGACCGTACGTGCTCGACCTGCGAGTCACCTGCGACCCGGGCGTCCGGGGCGAACCGTTTCGCTGGACGCGCAACCGGGAACCCGTCCCGCCCGGCCCGTACCGCTCAGAGGGAACCGCCCGCGGCGAGGATCACCGACCGCCAGGCGTCCGAGAGGAGCGCGCCGTGCCGCTCGTCGACGCGCTCGCCCGCCAGCAGCAGGGCCGTCACGTACAGGCCGGCGACGGCGTCCGCGCGCACCTCCGCGTCCGGCAGGGTCGCGAGCGCCCCGACGGCCGGGCTGGCCAGGTTCATGACGAGCCGGGTCCGCGCCGGGGCGTGGGCGGGTCCGTCGAGCAGGTCGGCGAACGGGTCGGCGTCGTCGCGGGCGTCGGGCCCGACGGCGTCGCCCGCGGTCGCCCCGCGCGCCCCGCCCACCAGCAGCACCGGCACCGACGCGGGCTCGAACCGGCGCACGTCGAGGTCGACGTCGAACCGTGCGAGCACGGGCGCCGCCACGCGCGTCAGGGCCGCGGCGTCCGCGTCCCCGGTCGCGGGCACCGCGAGGCCGCGCAGGTAGGCGTGCCGGTCGAAGGGCCGGATGCGCCCCGACCCGGTGGACGCGAACCGGACGCGCTCGAGGATCTCGGCCCCGTAGACGTAGGAGCCGTTGACCAGCAGGTCGCCCGCGGCCCGGTGGATCGGCGCGAACGCGGCGAAGTCGGAGCGCGACGTCGCGTAGCGCACGCCGGTCCGCGTCCGCATCGCGTGCGCCAGCGTGAGGGGTCCCTCGCTCGTCTCCCACGGCACGTGCCGGACCACGAGGTCGAGCATCTCCGCGTCGACGGCGGCCATCGCCAGCAGCCCCGTGGCGTGCACCTCGAGGAAGCGCGCGAACGCCGCCGGGTCGCCGGTCGCGAGACGCTCGACGCCCGCGCGCACCTGCGCCCCGACCTGCTCGCGCACCTCGCCGAGCAGCGCGCCGTCCTGCAACGACTCGCGGGACGCGGTGAGCGGCAGCTCCCCCGCCTCCACGACGAGCCGCACGAAGTAGGCCCAGTCGGGGGCGAGCTGGGTGTTGTCGTCGGCCACGAGCATGCCGCGCGAGTACACGCGGTCCCCGCGGCGGTGACCGACGCGGCCGGGGGTGTCGGCCACGAGCGCCAGCCCCCGCACCCCGGCGAGGGCGACGTCGAGGCGCACCACCGCGAGCGGCGCGAAACCGAGCTCGCGCTCGCACCAGGCGGCGGCTGCGGCGTCGTCGCCCGCCCAGGGGGCCGACGTCGTGACGAGCGCTCCGCCGTCGGCGTCGTGGCCCCCGTGCCACCGCACGGGCACGTCGAGCAGCCCGGCGAACCGGCGCACGAGCATCTCCACCCGCGCGGGCTCGACCCACTCGCGGTCGTCCGGGCGGGCCCGGACCCGCACCCGGGTACCGGAACGGGGGAGCGGGTGCGCCGCCGTCGCGACGGTGAAGGTGCCGTCGGCCCGCCCCGTCCACACGAGCGTCGGCGCGTCCGGGGTGCGCGCGCTGCGCGAGCGGACCTCGATCTCGTCGGCCACGAGGAAGCACGCGAGCAGGCCGATGCCGAACTGCCCGAGGAAGCGGCGGCGGGCCTGCGTCAGGTCGCCGGTCTTGCTGGAGGCGCCGATCGTGGCCAGAACCTCGCGCATCTCCTGCGCCGTCAGGCCGATCCCCGTGTCGGCGACGGTCACCGCGCCCTCCTCGCGCTCGACCGTGACGGTGATGCCGTCCGGCGGTGCAGCGGCCCCGCCGGACCCGCCGGCCTCGTCAACGTCCTGCCGGGCCACGACGGCGTCGCGCGCGTTCTGCAGGAGCTCGCGCACGTAGACGCGCGGGCTGGAGTAGAGGTGGTGGGACAGGATGTCGACGACGCCGCGCAGGTCGACGCGGAACGCCTCGGGCCGGGCCCCTCCCCCGCCCGCGCCGTCGGGCCCGGACCCGCCGTCGACCCCGCCCGTCTCAGGCACGCTCGAACGCGGGGTCACCCGCGTACCAGCGCCGCCCGACCCAGGTGCGCCAGACGTCGGTGCCGTCGCGCTGCGCGAGCCCGGTCGCGATGGCGAGCGCGCGCTCGCGCAGCTCGGCGCCCCGCGCGTCGTCGGCGTCCCGCCCCAGCAGGAGACTGCCGCCGGCGGCGATCAGCCCGAGGTCGGCCGCGTTGCCGCCGTCGACCTCCTCCAGGAGCGCATCGAGCACGGCGACCGGTTTGCGCCCGGCGCGCACCAGCACCTCGAGCACCACCCACCCCGGCACGATGCCGAGCTCGGTGACGTCGTCGTCGGCCTCCTGCAGCACGGCCGTCAGCTCGGCGGCCACGGCCGGGTCGGCGGGGCGCAGCCAGCTGCGCCACACGGTGGCGGCGCGGATCTGCTCGGCGTCACCCGCCTGCACCACGATCGAGGCCAGGTGGTCGGCGAAGCCGGGCGAGAAGCGGGCCACGAGACGCACCAGCTCGAGGTAGATCGCGCCGCCGTCGATGCGCTGCTGCTCGTCGGCCACGGCGTCCTGGAGGTCGGCCGCGATCGCCTGCAGCCGGTCGACGTCGTCGACGTGGGCCGCGATCTCGGCGTGCGCGAGGATCACGGGCGCGCGCGGCGCGCCGGTCGCGGCGCGCACCTCCTGCTCGGTCGTCACGAGCGGGTGGATGTGGTCCCACGGCACGTCCGGGCTGGCGACCGCCTGCTCGACCACCGTGGGGAACAGCCGCTCCCCCATGGCGCGGATGTCGGGGACGACGTGGTCGGCGTTGGCCGGCAGCGCCCGCAGCTCCTCCAGGGCGCGGCCGTACCCGACGACCATGGTGGGGACGTCGCCGCGCCGCCCCGCACCCAGCCCGTGCAGCAGCGGGACGGCGTAGCGCGAGGTGGCGCAGCGCAGCTCGCGGGCGCGCGCGGTCAGGCGGGTGGCGAGGGCGTCGGACTCCTCCGCGGTCTCCGCCGACATCAGCTGCATCGTCTCGCCGAGCAGCGCCTGGTAGCGGTACTTGATCGCGATGGGCGGGTCGTCGGCGCAGACGGCCCCGACGCGGCCCAGCCACCCGGCCGAGAGGATGTGCTCGGCGCGCTCCTCCGGCTCGCCCCAGACGTCGGGGACGTGGGTGATCGCGGGCGGCGACGCCGGCGGCAGTCCCGCCCACCACAGCTCCGCGAGCTCGCGGGAGTGCACGTCGGTGCCGGCCCGCTCGTCGTGGGCGCGGGCGCCCTCCTGCGCGAGCGCGCGCAGCAGCTCGCCCTCCGTACCGTGCGGCTGGGCGAGGAGACGGCTGCGCGCGGCGGCGGCCACCGCCTCCCAGTCGGAGGCGTCGAGCGCGCTCTCACCCAGCAGGCGGTCGACGGCGACGAGCGCGAGGTCGGGCCGCTCCTCCAGCGCGAGGATCAGGTAGTGCGGGACGACCTCGCGCGCGAGCACCTCGATACCGAGGGCGGCCACCAGCGCGTCGGCGATCGCCGTCGCCTCCTCGCGCCGCCCCTGCCGCACGCGCAGGAAGGCGAGCAGGGCGGCGAGCTTGGCCGCGCGGTCGGCGTTCGGGGCGCCTGAGTCGATGCGCACCGGGTCGATGCCGAGCACGCGCAGGCGCTGCTCGAGCGTCTCGGCCGCACGGTCGGAGTCGAAGCGCGCGATCAGCGGGATCTCCATCTGGATGACCCCGGCGTCGTCGGCGCGCCACCCGTCGCCCGCCTCGGCGCGCCAGCGGTCGATCCACTGCGTGGTCGCCTCGGCGTCGCCCGCGGCCGCGGCGACGGTCGCGCGGGCGACGTGAGCACCGGTGACGTCGACGCCGCGGGCGTGCATCTGCTCCTCGACGAGGTCGATCAGGCGCGTGATCTTCTCGAGCGGGATGCGCGGGTCGTCGGCCAGGGTGGTGGCGGCCGTGCCGATCGCGTTCAGCTGGACGGCGACGTTGCGGGGGTCGACGAGGTCACCGTGGCTGCGGAGCACGCGCATCAGCTCGACGAACGCCTCGAGCGCCTCGAGCGCCATGCCGCCGTGGGAGTAGATCGTGTACTGCGACAGCCGCGCGCTGGCGATCAGGTGCGGGAAGCCGACGCGCTCGCACTCGGCGATGAAGTCGTCCCACGCCTCGATCGCGCCGAGGTCGTCGGGGAGGTCGTGCAGGGCGTCGGCGTGGTCGAACAGGTCGGAGATCTCCTCGCGGGTCTCCGCGTCCAGCGTGTCGACATCGGCGTACGAGATCACCGGGGATCCTCCTTGGCGGGCGTACCCGCGGGGCGTCGGGGCGTTCGGGGCGGTGGCTGCCCGGCGGATCGCCGGCGATCCTCATGCTAGGGCGGCGCCCCGCGGCCGTGGGGGTGGGGTGCCCACCGCCGGGACGACGACGGCGCCGCCCACCTCGTGAGGTGGGCGGCGCCGTCGTGGTCCGTGAGGGTCGCGGGACTCAGAAGTCCCAGTCGTCGTCCTCCGTGGTGACGGCCTTGCCGATCACGTAGGACGAGCCCGAGCCCGAGAAGAAGTCGTGGTTCTCGTCGCCGCCGGGCGCGAGCGCGGCCAGGATGGCCGGGTTCACGTCGGTGAGCTCCTTCGGGTACAGCGCGTCGTAGCCGAGGTTCATCAGCGCCTTGTTGGCGTTGTACCGCAGGAACATCTTGACGTCCTCGGTCAGCCCGACGCCGTCGTAGAGATCCTCGGTGTACTTCTCCTCGTTGTCGAACAGCTCGTCGAGCAGCTCGTAGGTGTACGCCTGCAGCTCGTCGCGGCGCTCCTGGGTCTCCTTGGCCAGCCCCTTCTGGAACTTGTAGCCGATGTAGTACCCGTGCACGGCCTCGTCCCGGATGATCAGGCGGATCACGTCGGCCGTGTTGGTGAGCTTGGCGCGGCTGGACCAGTACATCGGCAGGTAGAAGCCCGAGTAGAACAGGAACGATTCCAGCAGGGTCGAGGCGACCTTGCGCTTGAGCGGGTCGTCACCCTGGTAGTACTTCATGACGATCTCGGCCTTGCGCTGGAGGTGCTCGTTCTCCTCCGACCAGCGGAACGCCTCGTCGATCTCCTTGGTCGAGCACAGCGTCGAGAAGATCGAGGAGTAGCTCTTGGCGTGCACCGACTCCATGAACGCGATGTTCGTGTAGACGGCCTCCTCGTGCGGCGTGAGCGCGTCCGGGATCAGGCTGACGGCGCCGACCGTGCCCTGGATCGTGTCGAGCAGCGTCAGACCGGTGAACACGCGCATCGTGAGGAGCTTCTCCTCCTGCGTCAGCGTGCCCCACGACGGGATGTCGTTGGAGACCGGCACCTTCTCGGGGAGCCAGAAGTTCGAGGTCAGGCGGTCCCAGACCTCGGCGTCCTTGTCGTCCTCGAGGCGGTTCCAGTTGATGGCGTTGACCCGGCTGACGAGCTTCAGCTTGTCGATCATGGGGTGGTTCCTTCGTCGTCGTGCAGATCGGTGGTCAGGTGCGGCGAGCCGGGGCGCGCCGGCTCACAGGGTGCAGGAGACGCAGCCCTCGACCTCGGTGCCCTCGAGCGCGGCCTGGCGCAGGCGGATGTAGTACAGCGTCTTGATGCCCTTGCGCCAGGCGTAGATCTGCGCCCGGTTGACGTCGCGCGTGGTGGCGGTGTCCTTGAAGAACAGCGTCAGCGACAGCCCCTGGTCCACGTGCTGCGTGGCGGCGGCGTAGGTGTCGATGATCTTCTCGTAGCCGATCTCGTACGCGTCCTGGTAGTACTCCAGGTTCTCGTCGCTCAGGTAGGGCGCCGGGTAGTAGACGCGCCCGATCTTGCCCTCCTTGCGGATCTCGATCGGGGCCACGATCGGGTGGATCGAGCTGGTCGAGTGGTTGATGTAGGAGATCGAGCCGGTCGGCGGGACCGCCTGCAGGTAGGCGTTGTAGATGCCGTGCTCGGCGACGCTGGCCTTCAGCTCGCGCCAGTCCTCCTGCGTCGGGATCGCGATCCCGGCGTCGGCGAACAGCTGCCGCACGCGCTCGGTGGCCGGCTCCCAGACCTGCTCCGTGTACTTGTCGAAGTACTCGCCCGAGGCGTACTGCGAGTCGGCGAAGCCGCGGAACGTGGTGCCGCGCTCGATCGAGAGCTTGTTCGAGGCGCGCAGGGCGTGGAACGCGACCGTGTAGAAGTAGATGTTCGTGAAGTCGACGCCCTCGGCGCTGCCGTAGTGGATCCGCTCGCGGGCGAGGTAGCCGTGCAGGTTCATCTGGCCCAGACCGATGGAGTGCGACGCGTCGTTGCCCTCCTGGACCGAGGGGACCGACGTGATCTGCGTCTGGTCCGAGACGGCCGTGAGCGACCGGATGGACGTCTCGATCGTGCGCGCGAAGTCGGTCGAGTCCATCGCCTTCGCGATGTTGAGCGAGCCCAGGTTGCACGAGATGTCGCGGCCCACGACGTCGTAGCTCAGGTCGTCGTTGAACGTCGAGGCGGTGGAGACCTGGAGGATCTCCGAGCACAGGTTGCTCATCGTGACGCGGCCCGCGATCGGGTTGGCGGCGTTCACCGTGTCCTCGAACACGATGTAGGGGTAGCCCGACTCGAACTGGATCTCCGCGAGGAGCTGGAAGAAGTCGCGGGCCTTGATCTTCGTCTTGCGGATGCGGCCGTCGTCGACCATCTCGGCGTACTTCTCCGTCACGGAGATCTCCGAGAACGGCACGCCGTAGACGCGCTCGACGTCGTAGGGCGAGAACAGGTACATGTCCTCGTTCTTCTTCGCGAGCTCGAACGTGATGTCCGGGATGACGACGCCGAGGGACAGCGTCTTGATGCGGATCTTCTCGTCCGCGTTCTCGCGCTTGGTGTCGAGGAACCGCAGGATGTCGGGGTGGTGCGCCGAGAGGTAGACGGCGCCGGCGCCCTGGCGCGCACCGAGCTGGTTGGCGTAGGAGAAGGAGTCCTCGAGCAGCTTCATCACGGGGATGACGCCGGAGGACTGGTTCTCGATCTTCTTGATCGGCGCGCCGTGCTCGCGGATGTTGCTCAGCAGGAGCGCCACGCCGCCGCCGCGCTTGGACAGCTGCAGCGCGGAGTTGATGCCGCGCGCGATGGACTCCATGTTGTCCTCGATGCGGAGCAGGAAGCACGAGACGAGCTCGCCGCGCTGCTGCTTGCCGGCGTTGAGGAACGTCGGCGTCGCGGGCTGGAAGCGGCCGGTGATGACCTCCTCGACCATCGCGCTCGCGAGCGCCTCGTCGCCGTCGGCCAGCGTGAGGGCGACCATGACGACGCGGTCCTCGAAGCGCTCGAGGTAGCGCTTGCCGTCGAACGTCTTGAGCGTGTACGAGGTGTAGTACTTGAACGCGCCGAGGAACGTGGAGAAGCGGAACTTGAACGCGAACGCCTCGTCCCAGATTCGGTGGAGGAACTCGCGGGAGTACTTCGCGAGCACCTCGCCCTCGTAGTAGCCCTCCTCGACGAGGTAGGAGAGCTTCTCGTCGAGGTCGTGGAAGAACACGGTGTTCTGGTTGACGTGCTGCAGGAAGTACTGCCGCGCGGCCGCGTGGTCGGCGTCGAGCTGCAGCCGGCCGTCGGGGCCGTACAGGTTCAGCATCGCGTTGAGGGCGTGGTAGTCCATGCCCTCGAACCGGTGCGCGGGGGTCAGGCCGGGATCTGCGAGCGTCGTAGCCAAAACTGTGCCAATCCTTCTCGGACGCGCGTGACGTCCTGATCGGTGCCGAGGAGTTCGAAGCGGTAGAGGTAGGGGACGTCGCACTTGGCGGCGACGATGTCCCCCGCGAGGCAGAACGCCTCGCCGAAGTTCGTGTTCCCCGCGGCGATGACGCCACGGATGAGCGAGCGGTTGCGGGGGTCGTTCAGGAACCGGACGACCTGCTTGGGGACGGCGCCACCCTTCGTGGTGCCACCCCCGTAGGTCGGCAGGATCAGCACGTACTCCTGCGTGACCACGAGGGGCTCCTCGCGGCTGCGCAACGGGATCCGCTGCGCCGGGAGCCCGAGCTTGCCCACGAAGCGGTGGGTGTTCTCGGAGACGGAGGAGAAGTAGACGAGGCTCATGGTCGGTCCCTCTCCTCCTCGCGTGGCGGGACGCCCCGCGCTCGCGCGGGACGTCCGTGGTGCTGCTGCGGGGTGGCGGTCCGTGACGGGACGCCACCCGACGGTGCGGTGGTCCGGCGACGTGCGCCGGACCACCGACGGGCTACCGGTCGATCAGGAGACCTGGGCCGGGACCTCGACCGCGGCGGCGGCGAGCGCCTTGATGCGGTCGGGGCGGAAGCCCGCCCAGTGGTCGCCGTTCGCCAGCACGACCGGGGCCTGCTGGTACCCGAGCGCCTTGACGGACTCGAGGGCCTCGGCGTCGACGCTCAGGTCGACGACCTCGTAGCTCAGGCCGTGCTTGTCGAGCGCGCGGTAGGTGGCCGTGCACTGGACGCAGTTCGGCTTGCTGAAGACGGTGATGCTCACGTGTTTCCCCTCGTCGTTCCCCGGATCTCCGGCCCGTGTAACTACACGGATGTCATTCGAGCCCGGATGTCGTGCTTCCCGGGCTTCAGACACTACACCTAGTGGTCGCTCGTGCACCCCACCACCACATGTCGTGTTCGACGGCGTGTCGGCCCACAACGGGGGACGAGCGTTTCCCCACCCTGTGGACAGGTCGACCGCCTCGCGCACGGCCCCGCCGATCGGCTCTCGTCCGCCCTGTTGACAACGTGTGGAACGAGCCGCGAGGGACCCGGCGGCACAGCCCACGACACGCCGAGGATCGGTTCGGCGCGACATGCGGGCGGGTCCCGTGGACATGCCTCCAGCGTCCCACCGACCACCGACATCCAGCCCTGTCGAGCCATGTCCAGCCCTGTCCAGCCGCCGCCCGCCCGCCGCGGTGGCCGCCCGTGGAGCACCGGACTCGGAACGAGGCTCAGAACGAGCGGTGCGGCGGAGGCGCCATCCGGTGGCCGCGCCGGGGCGCCTCGACCCCGGTCGCCAGCACGAGCCGCACCACGCGCTCCCGGTGGCCGGCCCACGGCTCGAGCAGCTGCGCCATCCGCGCGTCGGCGTCGGCCGCCGGGAGCAGCTCGCGCGCCAGCGCCCAGCAGACGGCCCGCGAGACGTGGGCGTCGCCGTAGGCCGGGTGGTCGGGGTCGCCGTGCGCGGTCTGCGTCACCAGCGCACTGGTCCACACCCCGATCCCCGGGAGCGAGCGCAGCGTCGCCGTGACCTCCGGCCCGCCGCGCCCCAGCCGCAGGGTGCGCTCGAGCCGCGGCGCGACCTCCGCGGCGCCGACGACGGTGCGCCAGCGCCGCTGCGCGATCCCCGCCTCGTGAAACGCCCAGGCGGGCACCGCGCGCCACTCCCGGGCCGACGGCGGCACCGTCAGACGGGGGACGGCGGCGCGCTGCGCCGGCGTCAGCCCGGTGGGCGCGGGAGCCGGCGACCCGTACCGCAGCACCAGCAGGCGCCACGCCCGCAGCGCCTCCGCCCCGGTGATCTCCTGCTCCAGCACGGCGGGGACCAGCGCGTCGAGCACGCGGTTGGAGCGGGTCAGTCGCAGCCCGTCGAACCGTCGTGCCAGCCGGGCGACGACCGGGTGCAGCGAGGGGTCGAACCCGGCGTCGTCGTCGCCCTGACCGATGAGGTCGGGGACGGACGCGATCGCCCACTCGGCTCCCGGCCCCCACGCGTGGGCGGTGACGCCGCCGACGGTGCGGACGATCGCCAGCGTCGCGGCACCCAGCGGGGTTCCGAGCGCGAACCACCCGCCGTCGGCGCTCAGGTGGGCCGCCGGGTCGCTCCCGGCGTGCCGCAGCGGCGCCAGCGTGCGGCGCAGGTCGAGCGGGCGCTCGACCGTGACCGTGGTGGTGAGCGCAGGAGCGGTGGGCGCGGGCGGGGTGGGCGCGGCCGAGGGCCCGCGCGCGACACCCTCCCGGCCCGTCATCCCGCCACCGTAGGCCGTGCATGCGACAGCCGACGCGTCCGCTGTGAGCGGCCGGCTCCCGCACCGCCCGACGCCCGGCACCGTCGTGGCGCCGATCCCCCGACCGGGCGAGGCGCGCGTCACCCGGTCAGCCGCTCCTGGCGGACACCCCCGACCGGGGAGCGGCCGTCAGGCGGCGGGCCGCGTCCCTCAGGCGGCGGGTAGCGGCGCCGCGACCGGCCCGGGCGCCGGGCGCGCCGACAGCGAACCGTGCCCCGCGACGTCGACCGCGACCTCGAGGATCCGCGAGATCGACACCTCGCTGCCCTCCTCGCGCGTCACCTCGACGCGCGAGACCGACGCGTTCGGCAGCGGCACGAGCCCGCTCGGGTCGATGGTCGCGAGGTAGGCCCCCAGCGTGAGCCCGTGCCCGACGACGAGCACGTGCCCCCGGGTGCGCCTCGACGATCCGCGCGAACGTCGTGCGCACGCGGTCCATGAAGTCGGCACCGGACTCCCCGCCCGGCAGCCCCGGGTGCTCGCCGGCGAGCACGCGCGGCACGAACACCGCCCAGGGCTCGATCTCGTCGAGCTCGCGCTCGGGGCGGCGCTCGTAGCGGCCGAAGGAGAACTCGCGCAGCCCCGCGACGCTGCGCAGCGGCAGCTCGTCGTGGTGGCGCACGATCTCGACGGCGGTCATCACCGCGCGCCCCTGCGGCGAGGAGTAGGCGGCGTCGAACGCCTGCGTCGAGAGGTGCTGCGCGGTCACGAGCACCCCGGCCCGCCCGGTGCGGGTCAGGGGCGAGTCGCACGCGCCCTGCATGACGCGGCGGGCGTTGAGGTGGGTCTGGCCGTGGCGGACCAGGGTGAGGGTGGTCGTCGTGGGGGTGGTCGTCGTCGGTGCGACCTGCGTGGTGTCCATGCCCGCGACGCTAGGCCGCGTGCGCGCCGCGCGGGCGACGGCCGTGTAGCGGCCTCGTGAACAGTCGGTTGCGGCCCGCCGCGACCAGACGCGGCTCACACGCCGTCGCGGTGCGTCCACTCCCCGCGAGCAGCGTCCCCGCCACGCGCGTGCCGGCGTCGGCGAGCAGGGGGTCGACGTCGCAGATCGCGAGGTCCGCGACGTCGCCGACACCCGGCGCCACACCCCGACCACCCGTCGAGGCCGCGAGCGCCGCCGCGGCGTCGATGCGCTGCTCGCCGTGCCACGCGGGGCGCTCGTCCCCGGTGCGGTGCACGGCGGCGGCGATGGCGAGCCACGGGTCGAGCGGTGCCACGGGGGCGTCCGACCCCAGCGCGAGGCGTGCGCCGGCCGCCACGAGCGAGGCGAGCACGAAGGCGCGGTCGGTCCGGCCGGGCCACAGGTCGTCGGCCACGTCGCGGTCGTCGAGGAGGTGCGCGGGCTGCACGCTGGCGGTCACGTCGAGGCGGGCGAAGCGCCGCACGTCGGCCGCGGTGAGGAGCTGGGCGTGCTCGATGCTGCCCCACGCGCCCGTGGCCTCGAACGCGTCGAGCGCGAGGCCGCACGCGTCGTCGCCGATCGCGTGGATCGCGCTCCCGATCCCGGCGTCCTGCGCGCGGCCCATGAGATCGCGCAGCTCGGGCGGCGCATAGGTCAGCACGCCGCGGTCGTGGGTGCCGGGGTAGGGGTCGTGGCAGTAGGCGGTGCGCGTGTTGAGCGAACCGTCGCTGATGACCTTGAGCGGCCCGACGGTGAGGAGCGCGGCGCCGGTGGCGTCGCTCGGCGACCCGGGCAGCGCGTCGCCGCTGCGCCGCCTGGCCGCGATCTGCTCGTCGAGGAACTGCGGCCACACCCCCGCCTGCACGCGCACCGCGATGCCGTCGGCGAGCGCGCTCTCCGCCGCGACGTCGCCCGCCCGCCGCGACCACGACAGCGGGTGCTCCGCCTCGAAGTCGCGGATGCCGACGACGCCGCGCCGGGCCGCCGTCCGCGTCGCGGCCCGCACCCACGCGTCGCGCCGCGCGTCGTCGGCGTCGTCGAGGAACCCGGCGATCGGGAGGAACGCCTCCTCGCGCACGAGGCCGGTGGCGTCGGCGCGCACGCCGAAGCGGCGCAGCGCCGCGCTCGAGAACCAGCCGCAGTGCAGGTCACCGCTCACGAGCACGACGGCGCGTCCCCCGCCGCCGCGTCCAGCACCTCCGCGGTGGGCAGGTCCGGCCAGGAGGCGTCCCGGAAGCCGAACCCGACGAGCGTGGCGCCGGGGTCAGACGCGTTCGGTGCGTCCGACGTCGCGCCGCCGACAGCGCGACCGGTGCCAGCGAGGTGCGCCGCCACCAGCGCCGCCGCCTCGGCCGCCGAACCCGCCCCCGAGACGTCGAGGCGCTGCTCGGCGAGCGCCTGCTGCACCAGGTGGACGTGCGCGTCCCACAGGCCGGGCACCAGCCAGCGGCCCGCCAGGTCCACGGTCTCGGCACGCGGGTGCGCCGCGAGCGCCCCGGCGGGGGCGATCGCCGTCGTGACGCCGCCCTCGACGCGCACGTCGACGGGCCGGGCGTGACCGACCAGGCGGGCGGAGCGCAGCAGCAGGTCGGGCGGGGTGGGGCGGCCGGTCACGGCAGGTCGGGGTGGACGGCGCGCATCGCGGCGGCGAGCGCGGGGTCGGCGTGCACATCAGCCGGGTCCTCGAGACCCGCGACGATGCGGGCGACGACGGCGGCCGGCTTGTCCTGCGACATCTTGTTCTTGCCGCGCCAGTCGGTGACGTGGAGGCGGACGCCCCGCACGCCGCGAGCGAGGCGGCGCGCGTAGGCGAGGTCGTCGGCGGCCAGCACGAACGGCTCCGGGCGGGCGCTCTCGAACGCCGCGACGGTGCGCACCAGCACGTCCCAGGTGCCGGCGTCGTCGAGGAGCTCGACGCTCGCGGTGAGGTGCGCGACCTCGACGTTCCAGGTCGGCACCGCCGGACCCCACGCGTACCAGGTGGGCGTGACGTACCCGGAGGCGCCCTCGACCACCACGAGCACCTGCACACCGTCGGCGAGGCCGAGCGTCTCGTCGTCGGGGACGCCGAGGTGGGTCACGAGCGTGAGGGCCTCGTCACCGCCGTCGCCCCCCGCGTTCTCCAGCAGCACCGGCATGTGCGTGGCGGTGGGGACGCCGTCGGGCGCGGCCACGATCGTGGCCCACGGGCGGCGGGTCAGGAGGTCGCGCAGCCACGCGAGATCGCGCGTGGCGTAGTCGGGGACGTCGAGCACGCCGCACAGTCTCGCACCGCGACGTGACCGGTTCGTGACACGTCCGACCGCACCCGCGACACCTCCGCCGACGGCGCGCGGCTCACCAGTCGTGGACGGACCCGTCCAGCCGCCGCGCGACCGGCAGGTAGCGCGGCTCGTACTCGAACCGGGCAGCCGCCGCGTCGTCGTAGGTCACACCGAGGCCGGGCTCCTCGCTCACGTGGAGCGAGCCGTCGGCGTACGTCGCCCCACCGTGGAACACCTCCGCGGTCAGGTCCGGGTACCCCATGTGCTCCTGCACCCCGAGGTTGGGGATCGCCGTGGCCAGGTGCGTCGCGGCCGCCTGCGTCACCGGGGAGAGGTCGGAGGCCCCGTGCGACCCGGAGCGGACGTCGTACAGCGCGGCGAGGTCGTAGATGCGGCGCAGATGCGTGATCCCACCGGCGTGCACGACCGAGCAGCGCACGTAGTCGATCAGCCGCTCGGTGATGAGGTCCTTCACGTCCCAGATCGAGGTCAGCACCTCGCCGACGGCGATCGGGGTCGTCGTGTGCTGCCGGATCAGACGGTAGGCGTCCTGGCTGTCGGCCGGGGTGGGGTCCTCCATCCAGAACAGCTTCACGTCCTCGACCTCGCGGCCGAACCGTGCCGCCTCGATCGGCGTGAGGCGGTGGTGCACGTCGTGCAGCAGGTGGACGCCGTCCCCGAGGTGCTCGCGCGCGGCGCGCAGGTAGCCCGGGGCGAAGTCGAGGTAGGCCTCGGTGGACCAGAGCTGCTCGTCGGGCAGCGCGTGGTCGGCCGGCTCGTAGCGCCCGTTCTTCTTCACCCCGTAGGTGCCCGCGACGCCCGGCACCGCGGCCTGCACCCGGATCGCGCGGTAGCCGAGCTCGCGGGCGCGGTCGGCGTCCTCGAGCATCTCCTCGACACTCGACCCGCTCGCGTGCGTGTAGACCATGACGCCGTCGCGGGAGCGCCCGCCGAGCAGCTGGTAGAGCGGCAGCCCGGCGACCTTGCCCTTGACGTCCCACAGCGCGACGTCGACGGCGGCGATCGCCGTCATCGTCACCGGCCCGCGGCGCCAGTACGCCCCGCGGAACAGGTACTGCCACATGTCCTCGATCCGCGCGGGGTCCTTCCCGATCAGCAGCGGTACGACGTGGTCGCGCAGGTAGGTCGCGACGGCGAGCTCGCGCCCGTTCAGCGTCGCGTCCCCGAGCCCGACGACGCCGTCGGAGGTCGTGATCCGCAGGGTGACGAAGGTGCGCCCGGGCGAGGTGAGCAGGACCTCGGCGCGCTCGACGGTCGCCATCAGCGGGCCAGCACGACGACGTCGGCGGGCTCGAGCCGCAGCGTCTGACCGGTGCGCAGCTCGCTCCCGGTGAGGAGATCCCGTCCGCCCGCGTGCAGCGCGACCGTGACGGCCTCGGTGCCGTGGTGCAGCAGGAAGTCGACCACCTCGCCCGACGGCGAGACGCGCGTCGCGAGCTCGAGGCCGCTCACGTCGGCGTACGGGCCGAGCAGGTCGTGCCGCGCGAGGACGCGCCGCACGACGTGCGCCAGACCGGGCTGGTCGAGCTGGGTGCCGAGGTACCAGGCCTCGCCGGGCTCGCCCGCGCCGTCCACCGTCACGGAACGGCGCGTCACGGCGGGCACCCCGGCGTAGAAGTCGGCGCCGTAGCGCGCGACGACGTCCGTCCCCTCGCGAGGCTCCAGCAGCTCGAAGATCATGCGGCCGGGCACCTCCAGCCGCTCGTCCGCGTCGACGTCCTCGAACACGATCGGGTTGGCCTCCTGGGGCTCGGCGGCGTCGGTCTCGGTCACGCGCACGCCGACGAGATCGGCCAGCGGGCCGGGGACGTCGGCGAGGAACCGCCGGTCGTCCTCGTCGGCCCGACCGGACAGGTACCCGGTCAGGACGGTGCCGCCGCGCTCGGCGACGGCGCGCAGCCGCTCCGGCAGGTCGCCGACGACCAGGTGCAGCAGCGGTGCGGCGACGACGTCGTAGCCGCTCAGGTCGGCGGTCACGGGGACGACGTCGAGCTGCGCACCCGCGTCCCAGAACGCCCGGCCCCACTCCAGCAGCGTCGGGAGGTAGCGCACGAGGCGGTTGGGGCCGTCGGCCATCTCCACCGCCCACCACGAGTCCCAGTCCACGAGCAGCGCGACGCGCGCCGGCGTGCGGCCCCCGCGGATCGCCTCGCCGGCACGCTCGAGCTCGGCGCCGAGGCCGGCGGTCTCGCGGAACGCGCGCGTGTCCAGCCGACCGGAGTGGTCGAGCACGGCGCCGTGGGTCATCTCGCACGCGCCGCGGGAGGCGCGCATCTGGAAGTACAGGACCGAGTCCGAACCGTGGGCCACGGCCTGCCAGGACCACAGCCGGTTGATGCCCGGCCGGCGCACGGGGTTGACGTCGCGCGAGGCCGTCACGGTCGGGGTCTGCTCCATCAGCCAGAACGGGGCGCCGTCCTTCAGGCCCCGCATGAGGTCGTGCGTGATCGCGGTGCGCCACGGCTCGTCGCTGCGCGGGGGTAGTTGTCCCACGAGGCGAAGTCCAGGTGCGGCGCCCACCGGTGGTAGTCCAGCGGCTGGAAGAAGCCCATGAAGTTCGTGGTGGTGGGGAGGTCGGAGTGCTCGCGGATCGCCGCCCGCTCCTCGGTGTACTGCCGGATCGCGTTGTCGGTGGTGAAGCGGTAGTAGTCGAGCGTGATGCCCTGGAAGGCGGTGTGCCCGCGACCCTTCCAGTGCTCCGAGAGCGCGCTGGGCGGGACGATCTCCTCCCAGTCGGTGAACCGGTGGGACCAGAAGGTGGTGTTCCAGGCCTCGTTCAGCTCGTCGAGCGTGCCGTAGCGCCGCTGCAGCCAGAGCCGGAACTCCGCGGCGCAGAGGTCGCAGTAGCAGGCGCCGCCGTCGCCCCCGTACTCGTTGCCGATGTGCCAGGCGACGACGGCGGGGTTGTCCGCGTACCGCTCCGCGACCCTCCCCGCGATCCCTGCCGCGAGCCGCCGGAACTGCGGTGAGCTCCAGCACGCGTTGTGCCGCTGGCCGTACAGGTGGCGCCGACCCTCGAAGTCCACGCGCGTGACCTCCGGGTGCGCGCGGGCGATCCACGGCGAGAGCGCCCCGGTGCCGGTGGCGAGGCAGATGGTGCGGCCCTCGTCCGCGGCGCGCTGCACGATCTCGTCGAGCACGGTGAAGTCGAAGACGTCCTCCGCCGGCTGCGTGAGCGACCAGATGAAGACCCCGACCGTCAGGGTGGTGATGCGCGCGGCGTCGAACGCCTCGTGGTCGGCGTCCCAGACGTCCTTGCCCCACTGCTCGGGGTTGTAGTCGCCGCCGAAGGCGATCCCCCGCGTCGCAGGCAGGACGGCGGGTGTCGGTGCGGGCGCGGGGGTGCGCGGGGCGGTGCGGGGATCAGGCACGAGCGGTGAACCTCTCGGTGACGTCGTCGACGACGGGGCGGGTGAACGGGCGGAGCATGGCGAGCAGGACGCCGGAGGCGAGCACGAGCGCGGCGTCCCACGTCGTCGCGACCAGCGCCGCCGCGACGAGCAGCAGGCAGAGGACGGCGACGGCGAAGCGCCAGTGGCGGGCGAGCCCGCCGAGCGCGATGCGCACGGCGTCCCGCGTGCGGAAGCGCAGCACGGACGTGATCACGAGCAGGTGCGCGCAGACCAGGACGAGCACGACCAGCAGCACGAGGGTGAGCGGCACGAGTGCCGCACCCCCGGGCACCGCTCGCGCGCCGGCGAGGTTGACGGCGAGGACCGTGCCGACGGCGAGGACCGGCAGCCACCACCGCAGCACGTCCCCGAGGTTGCGGCGGTAGCCCCGCCAGAACGGCAGCGCGGGCCGCTGGTCGTCGTCGCGCTCCCAGGACCGCTGCGCGTACAGCCCCGCCGAGAGCGCCGGGGCGAGCGGCACGAGCGCGAGCACGTACAGCGGGATGTTGGAGGCGTCGCGGTGGAGCGCGAACGCGAGGGCGGCGCCCGGCAGTGTGGTGAGCGCGATCAGCGCGGTGAGGGTGACGTGGCGGTAGACCACGGCCGCGACGCGGGACAGCGGACCGCGGCCGACCTCCTCGGCGCCCGTCGCACCGCGCGAAGCACCGGGTGTCACGGCGCTCACCGTGCCACCTGCCCGGCCGGGTCGAGCCCGAGCAGCCGCGCGTCGTCGAGCCACGGGGCGTGCTGCGGGTCGGTGGGAGAGACCTCGACCAGCGCGACGCCGTGCCGGCCGAGCGCGACGTCGAGGTGCACGCGGCCCTCGCGCACGGGGACGGCGCGGCCGACGAACGCCGGTTCGGACGCCGCGTGCAGGTCGTCGGTGGCTCTGGAGGTCGGCGCGAGGGGCGAGCCCATGGCCTGCCAGGCGGTGCGGACGTTGCCGCGCTCGGCGTCGACGTGACGCTCCGCGACCCACGCCTCGCCGACTCGACCGCCTCCCCGGCCTCTGCCCCGGCCACCGGGACGTCCAGGCGGACCCGGTGCCCTGCCGTCGCGAGCGCCTCGGGGTCGACCGGCTGCCACAGCAGCGCGGCGATCCTGCCGTCGGGGTGACGCGTGACGAGGTGGTCCTCCCCCGCGCCAGCACCTCGGTGCCGAGCCGCGCCATGAAGGCGTAGAGGTGGAACGCCGGCTTGCGCAGCTGCCGGTGGCCGAGCAGCCCGAACCCGCCGTGCAGCGGCGCCGTGGGGATGCCGACCTCCTCGAAGACGTCGCACAGCGTCCAGTAGGACAGCGAGTCGACGACGTCGCCGCCGGCGGCGAGCACGGGAGCGAGGTACGCGGCCTGGTACGCGGTGTCGTGGATCGGGTTGTCGGGGCGGTAGGAGGAGGAGAACTCGGTGATGTGCACCGGGAGGCCGGCCAGGGCCGTGCCGGCCAGGAGCGTGCGCGGCGTCGCGAGCTGGGCCAGGAGCTGCTCCGGTCCGCGCAGCGTCTGGTAGGTGCCGAACGGCACGTGCTGCGCCGGGCCGGTCGTGTAGGCGTGCTTGCTGACGAAGTCGCACGGGATGCCGCGGCGCTCGACGACGTCGGCGAACCTCGGCAGCCAGTCGTCGGCGCCGGGCGAGATCGCCGGACCGCCCACGGCGATCTCGGCGTCGACCTCCTTCACCGCGTGCGCCGTGACCTCGTACAGGTCGTGGTAGTCCGCCTCGCTCCCGCTCCAGAACACCGGCAGGTTCGGTTCGTTCCAGACCTCCACGGGCCAGGTGCGCACGCGCTCGATCCCGTAGCGGGCGATCAGGTGGCGCAGCAGCGCCCGCACGAGGTCGGCCCACGCGCGCGGATCGCTCGGCGGGGTGATGTTGCCCTGCCACCAGAAGACCGTGTCGGTCCCCGAGGCGAGGTCCTGCGGCATGAACCCGAGCTCGAGGAACGGGTCGACGCCCGCCTCGAGCCAGGTGTCGATCACGAGGTCGAGGTAGCCGAACGCGTACCGGGTGGCGGCCTCGCCGTCGTGGCCGTGGCGGCGCACCAGACCCATGTCGTCGTGCAGGATCCCGTGGGCCCGCACGGCGCCGAAACCGATCTCGCGCTGCACGAGCGCGAGGGAGTCGCGGTAGTCGGCGTGCAGCACCTCGCGCGTGCGCCCCGTGCCGACGCACGCGCGCCAGGCGGGCGGGAGCGTGCCGGTGGGGAGGGTGGGGACGACGACGGTCATGGGTCTCCTCGGGCGCTGGAGCGGCGGGGCGGGGCGGGGCTGGGTGGGGCGACGGCGCCGCCCGGCCGGGTGCGGTGGGCGACCGGCCGGGCGACGCCGCCCGATCAGCCCTCCTGCCGCTCGAGCGCGGTGTTGTAGGTCTCGATCAGCTGCGTGGCACCCAGACCCTCGATCTCGGTGACGTAGGCGTCCCAGGTGTCCAGGGACCGCTGCCCGGTGATGAACGCCGCGGTGGCCGCCTGGACGGCGTCACCGATCTGGGTGTCCAGCAGGGAGGTCTGCTCGAGCTCGAGCTCCTCGAGCTGCGGCGTCGGTGCCACCGGCAGGGTCTCCTTGCCCGCGAGCACCTCGTCGGTCCACTCCCGGATCTCCTCCGACATCACCGACTGCAGCAGGTCCGTGGTGGAACCGTTGGCGAGCAGGAAGACGCCGTTGCTGAAGCCGTAGTCGGCGTTCAGTCGCTCGGGCGCGTCGGGGTTCAGGGCGTTCCAGCCGATGGTCGGCAGCAGCGTGCGCGTGCCGTCGGCGTCCTTCGTGTAGGTCTCGCCCTCCACGCCCCACTGCGCGAACTCGATGCCCTCGTCGGAGTAGTAGAGCCAGTCGACGAACTGCAGCATCGCCTTGAAGTGCGGCTGCTGCGCCGCCGAGCTCGAGATCATCAGGCCCGAGGAGAGCTGGCTCCCGGCGAGGTAGTCGCCGTAGGGGCCGCCCGGGATCGTGATGAGACGGATCGGCACGTCCTGCCCGCTCTCGGCGATCTGCGTGCGGTAGGCGGTGATCTCCTGCGTGTTCCCACCGATCGCGGCGGTCTGGCCCGAGACGAACTTGGCGATCGCCTGGTCGTCGCTCTGCGTGATCTCGGGGTCGAGCAGGCCGTCGGAGACCAGGCCGGCGAGGTAGGTGAGCATGTCGCGGTAGGCGTCCGTGGTGCCGGTGAGCACGAACTCGCCGGAACCCTCGTCGTACCAGCGGTTGTCGTAGCCCCAGCCGCCCGAGGTGCCGAAGCTCGGCGACATGAAGTTGAGGGTGGCCCCGAGCGGCGTGGTGTCGGTCCACCGGTCGGACCAGACGTAGGACAGGTCGGGGTTGGCGGCGTCGACCTGGGCGAGCTGCTCCGCGAACTCGTCCCAGTCCGCCGGGTCCTGCGTGACGCCGGCGGCCTCGAACAGGTCCTCGCGGATCGCGACGGAGTACTGCACGTCGGGGATCTCCCGCAGCCCCGGCAGCAGGTAGTACTTGCCGTCGGCCTGGCGCAGCTGCGACTCGATCTCCTCCTCGAGACCCCAGTCGGCGACCTTCTGGGTGTAGTTCGGCATGTGCTCGAGGTAGTCCGAGACGGGCAGCAGGGCCCCACCGCTGACGAACTGGACCTCCTGACCGGGGTAGGTCACCGGGATCAGCTCGGAGGCGTCACCGGCGCCGATGAGCAGCGCCTTGCGCTGGTCCCAGTCGGCGAGCGAGACGTCGGTGCGGCTGAAGGAGACGTTCTGCTCGGCGGCGAGCTGCTCGAACGCCAGCCAGCTCGCCTGGACCGGGTAGTTGGGGTGGTCGCGGTACATCAGCGAGAACTCGACCGGCTCGGTGGCGCGGAACGTCGTCCCCGCCGCGTAGTCGTCCATCGCACCGACCGACTGCGCCTCGTCGATGACGCCGGGTTCGCCGTCGACCCCACCACCACCGTTGCCGCCGCCCCCGAGCACGCCGCCAGCACTGCCGTCACCGTCGCGACGGCGATCGCCGTCGTCACGCGTGAGCGGGTCTTTCCCATGGTTCTCTCCTTCGAGTTGACCTTCGAGTGGTGCGCCCGGCGGGCGCGTGAGGAGGCGCTCATCCCTTGACCGACCCGAGCATCACGCCCGAGACGAAGTACCTCTGGATGAACGGGTAGAAGCAGATGATCGGCAGCACGGTGAGCAGCATCGTGACCGACTGGATGTTCGCGCCGATCTGGACGGCGTCGCCGCCCGCGCCGCCCGTGACGGACTCCGTGCCCGTGGCGGCGGCGATCAGGTTGCGCAGGTAGACCGTGACGGGGAAGAGCTCCTTGTCGTCCAGGTACAGGAACGCGCTGAACCAGGAGTTCCACAGCCCGACGGCGTAGAACAGCGTCATCGTCGCGAGCACCGCCTTCGACAGCGGCAGCACGATCCGGGCGAAGACGCCGTAGGTGGACAGCCCGTCGATCGCCGCCGCCTCCTCGAGCTCGGCCGGGAAGTTCTCGAAGAACGACTTCATGACGAGCAGGTTGAAGACCGACAGCGCACCGGGCACGACGATGGCCCACATGGAGTTGCGCCAGCCGAGCACGTTCGCCACGAGCACGTAGTTCGGGATCAGGCCGCCGCTGAAGAACATCGTGAACACCGCGATGCCGATGAAGAACGACCGGCCCTTGAGGTGGCTGCGGCTGATCGCGTAGGCGTAGGTGGTGGTGATCGCCATCGCGATGAGCGTGCCGAGCACGGTGTAGACGACCGTGTTGCGGTAGTTCGTCCAGAACAGCGGGTCGCCCATCACGGCCGCGAAGGTCGCGGTGTTGAACCCGCGCGGGATCAGGTTGACCTCGCCGGCCGCGATGAACCCCTCCGAGGAGAAGGCCTTCGCCACCAGGTTCACGAACGGGTACAGGGTCACGAGGCACACCGCGGCGAGCGCGGCGGCGTTGACCACGCGGAAGACGCGGTAGCCGCGCCCGTCCCGCAGCGCACCACCCTCGCGGCGCACGGCACCCAGGTCGGGTCCGGGGTCATCTGCTCGGTCACCACAGCGAAGCTCCTGTCACGCGGCGCGAGATCCCGTTCGCGGTGAGGACGAGCACCAGTCCGATCAGGGCCTCGAACAGGCCGATCGCGGTGCCGTAGGAGAACTGGGCCGACTGGATGCCCACGCGGTAGAGATAGGTGGAGATGACGTCGGCCGTTGAGTAGATGAGCGGGTTCTGCAGCAGCAGGACCTTCTCGAAACCGACCGCCATGAAGGAGCCGATGTTCAGGATGAGGAGGACCATCATCGTGGGGCGGATGCCCGGCAGCGTGATGTGCCAGGTCTGCTTCCACCGGTTGGCGCCGTCGATGCGCGCCGCCTCGTAGAGCTGCTGGTCGATGGTCGTCAGCGCCGCCAGGTAGAGGATCGTCCCCCAGCCGACCGTCTGCCACACCTCGGAGGAGACGTAGATGGAGCGGAACCAGTCCGGCCGCTGCATGAAGCTGACCGCGTCGCCACCGAAGGCCTCGACGATCTGGTTCACGGTGCCGTTGACCGCGGTCAGCTGCATCACGAGGCCGGCCACGATGACGATCGACATGAAGTGCGGCAGGTAGGAGATCGTCTGCACGAGCCGCTTGTACCGGCGCGAGCGCAGCTCGTTCAACATGAGCGCGAGCACGATCGGGAGCGGGAAGCAGATCGCGAGCGTGAGCCCGCCGAGGATCACGGTGTTCCAGAACACCGACCAGAACTGCTGGTTGGTGATGAACGCCTCGAAGTAGTACAGCCCCACCCACTCGTCGCCGAAGATCGAGCTCCCCGGGCGGAACCGGCGGAACGCGATGATGTTCCCCGCCATCGGCAGGTAGCGGAACACGAGCAGGAAGACCAGGGGCACGATCAGGAACGTGTAGAGCTGCCAGTCGCGGCGCAGCGCCCGGCGCCACGTCAGGCGTGCGACCGGCGCACCGTCGCCGTTCCCGCCGCCACGGCCGCCGCGGCGCAGCACGCGCGGTCGGCGCGCACCCGCGTCGACGGCGACGGCGGGCGCCGAGCCGGGCGCCGCGGGGGCGCCGGCGCGGGTGGCCGCCTCGGGCTCGGTGGTGGTCATGCCGGGACCACCTCCAGCGTCGGGTCGGCACCGGCCGCGAGGACGACGGCGGAGGAGACGGTCGTGAGGCGACGGGCGGCACCCGTGCGCCGTCGTCGCCCGACCATCTCCAGCGGGAGGGTCGCGTGCACGTCCGCGCTGGACCGTGACACGCGCAGCTCGACGGCGCCGGGGTCGACGATCCGGTCGCCGGCGCGTCCGACGTAGGAGGCGAGGTCCGCGTGCACCCGGAAGGTGACCGCGGCCTCCTCGCCCGCCGCCAGCATCACGCGCTGGTAGCCGACGAGCCGGACGTCGGGCCGCGGCACCTCGGCCACCGGGTCGTGCAGGTAGAGCTGGACGACGTCGGCGACCTCGCGGCCGGTGGCGTTGGCGACCTGCACGCTCACCTCGACCTCACCGTCGACCGCCCACGTGTCGGCGGACGCGGTCACCTCGCCCCACGTCGCCTCGGCGTAGGAGCGGCCGTGGCCGAACGGGTACAGCGGCGTCGGGTCGAGGTTGGAGACCTCGGTGCGCAGGCCGTAGGGCGGGGCGAGGTAGGTCGAGGGCTGCGAGCCGGGATCGCGCGGGACGCCGACCGGGAGGTGGCCCGAGGGGTTGACCGCGCCCGTGAGAACCTCGGCGATCGCGGTGCCGCCGGCCTGGCCGGGGAAGAACGTCTGCACGATCGCGGCCGCGCGGTCCGCGAACGCGCCGAAGGCGTAGGGGCGGCCGGCGAGCGCGAGCACGACCACCGGGGTCCCGGTCCCCAGGACCGCCTCCACGAGCGCGTGCTGCTCACCGGGCAGGCGCAGGTCGGCGGCGTCGCACCCCTCGCCCGAGGTGCCGCGGCCGAACAGCCCGGCCTGGTCACCGACCACGACGACGGCGACGTCGGCCTCGCTCGCCCGCGCCACCGCGTCGGCGAAGCCCTCCCGCCCCGGGGCCTTCACGTCGCACCCGGGGGCGTGGGTGACCTCGCCGTCGTGCTGCCGCCGCAGCTCCGCGAGCACCGTGGGGATCTCGATCCCGACCTCCTGGTGCGGGTGGTGCACGCCGACGTGGGCGGGGAAGGAGTAGCAGCCGAGCATCGCGTACGGGTCGTCCGCCAGCGGGCCGACGACGGCCAGCCGCGCGCCCGGGCGCAGCGGCAGCGCGCCGCCGTCGTTCGCGAGGAGCACGACGGCCTCGCGGGCCAGCTCGAGCGCCAGGGCGCGGTGCGCGGGCGGGTCGAGGTCGATCGCGCCGTCGACCTCCGGCGTCCAGCCCGGGTCGAGCAGCCCGAGCTCGATCTTCTGCGTCAGCACGCGCCGCAGCGCGCGGTCGACCGTCTCGGTGCCGACGAGACCGTCGCGCAGGGCCGCGAGCAGGGGCTCGCCGTAGGCGTGCACCGAGGGCAGCTCGACGTCGATACCCGCGGTGAGCGCGAGGGCCGCGGCCTCGCCGTCGGTCGCGGCCACGCGGTGCAGCGTGCGCAGGAAGGCCACCGCGAAGTAGTCGGCCACGACCGTGCCGGCGAAACCCCACTCCTGCCGCAGCAGCGTGGTCAGCAGCTGCTCGTCGGCCGCGGCGGGCACGCCGTCCACCTCGGCGTAGGAGTTCATGACCGAGCGGGCGCCGCCCTCGCGCAGCGCGGCCTCGAACGGCGGGTAGAAGACCTCCTGCATCTCGCGCGGACCGGCCGAGACGGGGGCGTGGTTGCGGCCGGCGCGGGATCCGGAGTAGCCGGCGAAGTGCTTGAGGGTGGCGACGACGCCCGCGCCCTCGAGCCCACGCACGTAGCCGGCACCGATGGTGCCCACCAGGTAGGGGTCCTCGCCGACCGTCTCCTCGACGCGGCCCCAGCGGTAGTCGCGCACGACGTCGAGGACGGGCGCGAGGCCTTGGTGGACGCCGACCGAGCGCATCGACGCCCCGATCGCGCCCGCCATCTCCTGCACCAGCTCGGGGTGGAACGTGGCGCCCCAGGACAGCGGGACGGGGTAGGCGGTGGCACGCCATGCGGCGAATCCGGCCAGGCACTCCTCGTGCACCTGGGCCGGGATCCCGAACCGGTTGGCGGCCATCACGGCGCGCTGCGAGCGGGCGAGCGACCGGGCGCCGAGCTCCGGCTCGACCGGTGCCGTGCCGAAGGGGCGCGTCAGCTGGCCGAGCCCGTCGACGATGACGTCGGCGAGCTCCGGACCGTGCTGCGTCATGTCGCCCTGGTGCGGCGCGACGTCCCCGCCGGAGGCGTCCGCCCCGACCCACAGCCCCACGAGCTGGCTGACCTTCTCCTCGAGGGTCATCGCGGCCACGAGGGCCTCGACCCTCGCGGCCGTGCTCAGCGAGGTGTCCTGCCAGGGGCCGGACGGTGTCACCTGATTCATGCGTCCCCACTTCGGTGTGGTCGAAACATTTCGGTATCGGCTCCGATACCTTTAGGCTCGACACCGTACGAAGGTGAGCGCCGTCACGTCAAGCCCCGACGCGATTCGAGGCTGAACCGTCACCAGGCGCCACCGCGATGCCCTACGCTGGGCGACACTTTCGAAGGAAGGTTCTCCGTGGCTCAGGGTCGTCCCACGATCGCCGCCATCGCCCGCGAGGTCGGCGTCTCCGTCCCCACCGTCTCCAAGGTGCTGAACGGCCGGCTCGACGTCGCCCCCGCCACGCGCACCCGCGTCGAGGAGGCGCTCGCCCGGCACCGCTACCGCAAGCCGGTGGCGGGCACCCCCGGCGGTGGCGGTCCCCGCCTGCTCGACCTCGTCTTCCACGAGGCCGAGAACCTGTGGGCGCAGGAGATCATCTCCGGCGTCGAGCACGTCTGCGGGCAGCAGCGGATCGGCGTCGTGCTCTCGGAGCTCGGTGGATCGCACCGCCCGCCGCAGGAGTGGATCGACGACGTGATGGCCCGCCGGCCGCTCGGGGTGCTGCTCGTCCTCTCGAGCCTCGACGAGACCCAGCGCCACCAGCTCAGCTCGCGCTCGATCCCGTTCGTCGTGCTCGACACGCAGGGCGAGCCGCCCCCGGCGTACCGACCGTCGGGTCCAACAACTGGAACGGCGGTCTCGCCGCCACGCGGCACCTCGTGGGCCTCGGTCACCGGCGGATCGCCGTCGTCTCGGGCCCGGAGGACGTGCTGTGCTCGCGCGCCCGCGTCGACGGCTACCGCTCCGCGCACGACGAGGTGCGGCTGCCCCGCGACCCCTCGCTGGTGCGGTGGGGCGACTTCGACGCCGACGGCGGCTACCTCCACGGCCGCGAGCTGCTGAGCCGCCCCGACCGCCCGACCGCGATCTTCGCGGGTTCGGACTACCAGGCCCTCGGCGTGATGCGCGCCGCGCGCGAGCTCGGGCTGCGCATCCCCGAGGACCTCTCGGTCGTGGGCTACGACAACCTGTCGATCTCGCGGTGGTTCGACCCGGCCATCACCACCGTGAACCAGCCGCTGCGCGAGATGGCCGCGCTCGCGACGCAGATGCTGCTCACCCTCTCCGACGGCGGAGTGCCGGCGTCGACGCGCGTGGAGCTCGGCACCGAGCTCGTCGTGCGCTCCTCGACCGCGCCGCCGGCCACCCCCTGACCCCGCCGGCCCCCTGACTCGTCCGACGCCGGATCCGCCCACCCCAGGAGCACCGATGCCCCACCCGCCCCGCGCGACGCCGTCGTCCCGCGGCGTCCCCGAGCGCGCGCTGCTGGACCTGGTCGAGGACCTCTCTGCCGGAGGGCTCGACCCGCACGCGCTCGTCGTCGTGCGCCACGGCGACGTCGTGCTCGATACCGCGTGGCGCCCGTGGTCGGGTGACCATCCGGCCCTCGTCTACTCGGCCTCCAAGACGGTCACCGCGCTCGCGATCGGCCTGCTGGCCGACGACGGCCTCCTCGGTCTCGACGACGCCGTCGGCCCGCACCTCGGCGTCGCCGACCCCCACCACCTGACCGTGCGGCAGCTCCTCGGCATGCGCACGGGCCACGACCGCGAGCAGACCCTGGCGATGCCGCTCACGGTGGCGGCGCTCCTGGGTACGCCGCCCCGGCACGCCCCCGGTCACGTCGCCTACAGCTCCCCCGCCTCGCTCGTGCTCTCCGCGCTCGTCACGCGCCTGACCGGTGAGCGGCTCGGCGACGTCGCCGGGCCGCGGATCCTGGCGCCGCTCGGGATCGGGCCGCGGTGGTGGCGCCCGGCCGGCGACCTCGACCAGGGCTACTCGGGTCTGCACCTCACCGCGGGCGACCTCGCGCGCCTCACGCTGCTGCTCGCCCGGGGCGGGGTGTGGCACGGGCGTCAGGTCGTCCCGGCGTGGTTCGTCCGCGAGATGACCGACGACGTCGCCCCGGTGGTGGGCGAGAGCGCCGCCGACTGGTCGCGCGGCTACGGGCTCCACGTGTGGCGCAGCACGCACGGGTTCCGGCTCGACGGCGCCTACGGCCAGCTCGGCGTCGCCGTGCCGGAACGCGGCCTCGTCGTCGCGATCCTCGGCGCGAGCACCGACGTGGAGCGCACGCTCGCGGCGTGCTGGCGCCTCCTGGGTACGCTCGCCGACCACCCGCTCGAGCCCGACGACGACGCCGCCCGCGCGCTCGCGGAACGGACGTCGTCGCTCGACTCGTGGGACGCGCGGGACGCGCTCGCGGCGGGGGACGCCGTCGACCTCGACGCGCTCGGTAGCTGGACGCTGCGCGAGGCCGCCGAGGGCGACGGGTGGCTGCTCAGCCTCGGCGACGCGGCGGGACCGGCCGTGCCGGTGCCCGCCCACGGCTGGCACCACGCGGTGCTGCCGCGCGGCGACGACGTGCTCGTCCTCGCCGCGCGCGGCGAGCGGCTGCCCGACGGCGGCGTCCGCGCGCACGTCGTCGTCCCCACCTCCCCGCACCGGCTGATCCTGCACCGCGACCCCGCCGGCGCCCTGACCGCGCACTGGCACACCACCCCGCTGTGGGACGCCTCGCCGTCCGCGCTGACCGTGCCGCCGGAGCTCGCACGTCCAGCGCCCGTCC
The DNA here is from genome assembly GCF_030161595.1 of Litorihabitans aurantiacus. Taxonomy (NCBI): domain Bacteria; kingdom Bacillati; phylum Actinomycetota; class Actinomycetes; order Micrococcales; family Beutenbergiaceae; genus Litorihabitans; species Litorihabitans aurantiacus. The sequence goes on along the minus strand of NZ_BSUM01000001.1, from coordinate 3,332,302 downwards.
TGCCCTGAGCGCATCCGCTCCCGAACCCCTGACCCACCTCACCCCTCCCCGACCGCACGCCCCCGGAGCCATGACACCCGACACCGCCGTCACCCCGTCCCGCCCCTCCCGGAAGACCATCGCGACCACCCCCTCCCCCGCCCCGTTCGCCTCACCGCACCCGGCGTGGCTGCCCGACGCCGCGCTCGACCTCGTCCGCACCGGCACCGTCGCGGTGCTGGGCACCGGTCGCGCCGACACGATCCGCGCGGAGCTCGACGGCGCCCCCGTCGCCCCGCCCGACCGCGCCGACCTCGTGGTGGCGGTGCGCGACGCCGTCGCGACCGCCGCCGAGCTCGGGCTGGCGGGTGACCTGACGCAGCCGCCGGCGCACGGCTACGCCGTCGTCCGCGAGGCCGGGCGCACCGTGGTGCTCGGGGCGGACGACGTCGCCGCGCTGCACGGGTTCTGGGCGGTGGTGCGCGAGCGCGCCGTGGCGCGGCTGCGTGGCGGCGACGCGGACGCCCGCGGTGGCGCCGCGGACGCCGTCACGACCTCGGCACCGCTGCAGCCGATACGCGTGCTGGACCACTGGGACAACGTGGCCGTGCACCCGGTGATGGGGCAGGTCGAGCGCGGCTACGCGGGCGGCTCGATCTTCTACGCCGCGGGCGAGGTGCGCGCCGACCTCTCCCGCGTCCGCGCCTACGCGCGGCTCCTGGCGGCCACCGGCGTCGACGACGTGTGCATCAACAACGTCAACGTGCACGCGCGCGAGGCGCAGCTGCTGACCGACGACCTCGACGGCGTCGCCCGCATCGCGGCCGAGCTGCGCGCGCACGGGATCACGACCCACCTGGCGGTCTCGTTCGGCGCGCCCGTGCTGCTCGGGGACCTCGACACGGCCGATCCGCTGGACCCCGCCGTCGCCGCGTGGTGGGCGGACGCCGTCGCGCGCGTGTACGCGGCGGTCCCCGACTTCGGGGGCTTCGTGGTCAAGGCCGACTCCGAGGGGCAGCCGGGGCCGTTCGCCTACGGTCGCACGCACGCCGACGGCGCGAACCTCCTCGCCCGCGCGCTCGCCCCGCACGGCGGGACGCTGGTGTGGCGTGCGTTCGTCTACGACCACCACCAGGACTGGCGCGACCGCCGCACCGACCGGGCGCGGGCCGCGCACGACCACTTCACACCGCTCGACGGCGAATTCGAGCCGAACGTCGTGCTCCAGGTCAAGCACGGGCCCCTCGACTTCCAGGTGCGCGAGCCGGTCTCACCCGTGCTCGCGGCGATGCCGCGCACGCGGGTCGCGCTCGAGCTGCAGGTGACGCAGGAGTACACGGGGCAGCAGCGGCACGTGTGCTGGCTCGGGCCCTGGTGGGAGGAGATCCTGGGCTTCCGGCTCGACGGCGCGCGCACGGTCGCGCAGATCGTCGCCGGGCAGGACGGGAGCAACCCCGCGGGCGGCGTCGCCGCGGTCTCCAACGTGGGTGCGGACGAGTTCTGGACCGGCCACCCGCTCGCCCAGGCGAACCTGTACGCGTTCGGTCGCCTCGCGTGGGACCCGACCCTGGCCGCGACCGACGTGCTGGACGAGTGGATCGCGCTGACCTTCGCGGCGGCCGACGACGCCGCGCTGCGCCGCCTGCGCGACGTGCTGCACCGCGTGATGGACGACTCCTGGCGCCGGTACGAGGGCTACACGGCGCCGCTGGGGGTGTGCTTCATGGTCAACCCGGGCGACCACTACGGTCCGGCGGTCGACGGGTACGAGTACTCGCCGTGGGGCACCTACCACTTCGCCGACCGCGACGGCATCGGCGTCGACCGGACGCGCGCGAGCGGCACGGGCTACACGGGCCAGTACCCGGCGCCCTGGCGCGACGTGTACGAGTCGGTGGAGACCTGCCCGGACGAGCTGCTGCTGTTCTTCCACCACGTGCCCTACGGCCACGTGCTGCACTCGGGAGCCACCGTGATCCAGCACGTGTACGACTCGCGCGCCGACGCCGTCGAGCAGCTCACCGAGGTGGAGGAGGCGTGGTCGTCGCTGTCCGACCTGGTCGGCGGTGCGCTGCCCGCCGCGTTCGACGCGCGGGTGCGCGAGCGCCTCGCCGAGCAGCGTCGCAGCGCCGTGGAGTGGCGCGACCAGGTGCGCAGCGCGTTCTTCCGCCGCTCCGGGGTGCCGGACGCGAGCGGGCGGACGATCTACTGAGGCGACGACGCCGGTGCGCACCCCTGATCGGGTGCGCACCGGCGTCGTCGTGCCGGCTCCTGTGTCGACCCGGTGTCAGCTCGCGCCGTGCACCGCCCGGTGCAGGAACGCGGCCATCGCGTCGCGCGCGACGGGCGCGAGCGGCGCGTAGTAGGCCCGCCCGTCGTTGCCGGCCCAGCCCTGCGCGATGCCGGACTGCTGCATCCAGGTGATCTCCGCGTAGAACTGCGTGGCCGGGGTCACGTCCGCGAACGGCGACGTCGTGGGCACCGCGACGTCGGGCGAACCGGCCTCGCGGTGCAGGAAGGCCGCCATCGCGTCACGCGCGATCGGCTCGAGCGGTCGGAACGACGCCGTGCCGTCGCCGTTGTCCCACCCGGTGGAGATGCCCTCCTGCGCCAGCCACACGATCTCCTCGTAGAACTGGTTGTCGGGCGCCACGTCGGTGAACGGAGAGATCGCGGGGAGCTCGACGTCGGGCGAGCCGGCCTTGCGGTACAGGAACGCCGCCATCGCGTCGCGGTTGATGTCGGCGAGCGGGCGGTAGGAGGCGGTGCCGTCCCCGTTGTCCCACCCGGTCGCGATCCCGGCGTCCACCAGCCACGCGATCTCGGTGTGGAACTGGTTGTACCGGTCGACGTCGCTGAGCAGATCGCTCGGCGACGGCTCCGGGCGCAGCAGCGTGACGCGGTCGATCTCGAGCGTGCCGGCCTCGTGGCGCAGGCTCAGGGTCGGCGCCCAGCCCTCGGCCTCCTCGACCGACATCTTCGGGTAGACGTTCGTGGCCGAGAGCCGGCTCCACTCGCCGTCCTTCTCGATCCAGGAGCTCAGCTCGCCGTCGCGCATCACGGCAGCCATCCGGTCGCCGCTCTCCCAGCGCACGCTCTGGTCGCCGACGCCGGAGCCGTAGCCCCAGCCGCTGACCTGCACGTCGAAGTTCGTCGCGCCCCGGTTGTGGTTGTACCAGCTGTGCGTGCGGCTGGCCGGACCGTTCGTGAGACCGAGGAACAGGCTGTTCTCGCCGGTGGTGCCCGGCAGGAAGGTCTCCGGCTCGACGATCAGCGCGAACTCCTGACCGGCCGCGGTCGGGAGCGCGAGCTGCGTCCAGGCGCGTCCCGCGGAGGTCGAGGTGAGCAGGCCGCGGTCGGTGTCGACGCCGAGCTCCGAGACGGACTCCGTCTGGCCGCCGTAGACCGTGTACTCCGCGAGGCGGTCGGCGCTGAAGTCGTCGTCGAACACGACCTCGCCCCACGTCTCGTCGTCGAACTCCGTCAGCGGGGCCGGTGCGGCCGGGAACGGCAGCGGGTCCGGCGTCGCGGGGATCGTGGAGGGGTCGGGCGCCGGGGTGCCCGGGAGGTGGATCGTGACCTCGTCGACCACGGTGCGGCGGGCGGTCTCGTAGGTGGTGACGGTCATGGCGTCGTCGCGCACCTGGATGTGGGAGAAGCTCGGCGTGTACTCCTGCCAGCGGCGCTCGATGTAGTCGTAGCCGTTCGGGTCGGCGTCGGCGATCTGCTGGGCCGGGCGCGGGTTGTAGTACTTGCTGCCCGAGGAGGAGTTCGCCGTCACGTAGACCGTCTGCCCCTCCTGCGGGTAGACCTCGTCCGTGCCGGGCCAGTCGATCGGCTCGCGGCCCTGGAGGACCTTCGTGCGGGCGTAGGAGTGGTCGTGGCCCGAGAGCACGACGTCGACGCCGAGCTCGGAGAACGCGGGCGCCAGGTTGTTGCGCATCGTGACGACCTGCTGGTTGGTCGAGTGGTTGGCGACCGAGAACAGCGAGTGGTGGAGCGTGGCGACGTGCCAGCGGGCGCGGTCGCCCTGCTCGGCCATCGTCTTGCGCACGAACTCCACGTGCGTGGGCCAGGAGGAGGTGTCGTAGAGCGTGTTGGAGTTGAGGTTCATCACCAGGGTGTCGTCGTAGATGAACCAGCTGTTGCCGTTGGAGTGGCCGGAGTTGCCGTCGTTGCCGTAGCTCTCGTCGACGTTGGGGTCGAAGAACTGCTGGCGGTAGGCCGGCGTGAAGTTGTCGTGGTTGCCGATCACGGTCGTCAGCGGGGTCTCGCGCAGGTTGTCCGGCGCGAGGAAGTGGCGGTACTCCTCGGAGTTCGTGTGGCTCTCGACCTGGTCGCCGACCGAGTGGATGAATTCGGCGTCCGGGAACATCTCCTGCGCGACGTCGAGCGTGCGCTGCCAGCCGCGGCCGTCCGACTCGCGATTGCCCGAGGCGCCGATCTGCGCGTCACCCATGAGCAGGAAGTCGAAGCCGTCGTCGCTCGCGAACGTGCGCAGCGTGGCGACGTCGGAGAAGTCGCCCTCGTTCGCGTCACCCGTGCCCACGCGGTAGACGTAGCTGCGCTCGGGCTCGAGGCCGTCGATGACGGCGTGGTGGTAGTGGCGGCCGTCCCAGGCGGGGCCGGACGCGACGGTGGCGCTGGTGCTGGCCGCCGCGAGGGGGAACTCCTCGCCGGTCATGGCCTCGGCGGGCGCCCACTGCACGACGCCGTCGCCCGCCCGCTCGGTCATCCACGCGACGTTGCGCTGCGTGTCGTCCGAGCCGAGCTGGAGCTTGAGGTCGGTGACGGGGTTCGGCGCGTCGGGGTCCGGGGCCGCGACGGCCTCGAGCGAGCGCAGGTCCAGGTAGATGTCGGAGCTGCCGGCGTTCGTGTTGTGCAGCGCGACGGCGATGGTGTTCTCGCCCTCGACGAACTGCTCGGCGTCGATCGAGAACGTCTCCTCGCGCGGAGCGGAGTCGTTGCCGCCGACGTACTGCATGTTGGTGGCGGCGCCGGTGTCGAAGCGGTCGTCCCGGCCGCCCCAGACGTACTCGCCGTTGAGGAAGACGCGCACGGCGTCGTCGTAGGCGATGTCGGCGGTGAAGGAGCCGACGCCGTCGAGGTCGTCCGCGTCCAGGTCGACCTGGGTGCGCAGGAAGAACGTCTCGACGTTCGTGGTCGTGCCGGGCTTGTACTGCTCGAGCTTGGTGGCGACGCCGAAGCGGCCGTGGATCGGGTTCTCGTGGACGTTGCGCATGGCGCCGAACGCGCCGGTGGCGCTCTTCCACGCCGCGTCGTCGAAGTCGGGCGCGGCCCAGGCGTCGAGGTCGCCGCCCGTGGCCGGGTCGACACCGGTATCGAGGTAGGACCAGACCGTCCCCGCGTCCACGACGCGGTCCCCGGGCTGGAGCTGGGCGGCGGCGGGGACACCCGCCGTGAGGATCCCGCATCCGAGGGCGACGGCGAGCGCCGCGCCCCCGATCGTGCGACTGCTCTGCGTTGCATGCGTGCGTCTCTCCAGGTCAGGTGGTGGGCGCACCGCCCCGGCCCCCACCGACGCGCGTGCTGGCGCCCGCCGCGCGGACGCCCGGAGCCATCCCACCGGGCCTGCATGACGCGGCCACGAATCGGCGGTGGCGCGGAGGTGAACATGTCGGGCCGCTCGCCCGACTCGCGGGGCGGTGTCCGGCGTCAGGGGACGTCGCGCGTGTCGGGTTCGCGCGCCGTCGCGGGAGCGACACCCTCGAGCAGCGTCAGCAGCTCGGGCAGCCGCCGCGCCGTGTTCCACCGGCTCTCGTGGCCCACGACGATCCAGTCCGCGTCGCCCAGCACCTCGACCCCGTCACCCGCCGCGCGGACCAGGTCGCGGCGCACGCCTCCGAGCTCGGCCTCGCCGAGCGCCGGCTCGCACCGCAGCGCCGCCCAGGTCAGGTAGCGCGGCCGGTGGTCGGTGCGGGTGCCGTGCTCCTGCGAGGTCACCTGGGCCACCCGGTGCACCCGGGTGCCCATCGCGACACGGCGGCCTCCGGCGTCACCCGAAACGACGTCGCGGTGCACGCCCGTGGCGGCTCGCGCCGTCGCGACCGCCCCCGGCACCTCGGTCGGCTCCGCCGCCATCCGGAAGGTCAGCGCGTTGCGGCTCGCGAACAGCTCCATCCGCGCGTGCCGCTCCCACCGTCGCGCGCGCCGCAGCGGCCCCGCCGACACCGCCGTACCCAGCAGAGCCACCAGCAGCACGGTCCCCACCACCGCCGGCAGGACGAGCCCGGGCTCCGTCAGCGCCACCACCACGCCCACGATGACCCCGGGGACACCCGCGACGACGGCGATCGTGCCCACCGTCGCCGTGACGCTCCGACCGCCGGCCCCCGCGGCGTTCGCCGGTCCGGTGCCGTGCAGGCCCTGCGCCGCCTCGCTCCGCACGCGCTCGACCTCGGCGGACGGGACGCGGTCGCGCAGCGGCCGGAGATCCAGACCCATCGTCATCAGAGGGCGTCCTGCGGCCCGCGCTCGCGCTCCAGCGCCGCCGCGGCCCGGCCGAGGTGGATGAGCAGCTCGGGCAGCCGGTCCAGCGGGTCCTTCTTGTGCTCCACCGACACCACGACCCAGGAGTCCTTGATGCGGGCGCGCACCTGACCGAGGTCGCCGATCTCGCGCCGGGCGACGCCCTGCTGGCGCGGCGTGATCTCGTGCACCGGGCGGAGCGCTGCCCAGACGAGGTGGTGCGGCACGTCGATCGAGTACGAGCCCTCGTTCGTCGAGCGCCGCTCGCTCACCTGGCGCACGCGCGTGCCCACCACGAGGTGACCCGCCTCGTCGACGCGCGTGACGACGTCGTGGTGGACGACCTTCGGCGAGCTCCCCTTCCCCTCGAGGATCGACGGCGGCACCTCCTCGCCGCTCGCCACCAGGCGCAGCGTCATGCCGTTGGCGCGCGCGAACGCGGCCATCGTCGCGTGCCGGCGCCACCGGCGGGCCCGCTGCACGGACGTACCGAGGAAGATGCCGCCGGCTACCAGGACCACGAAGAACAGTCCCACCCAGATGCTCATCGAGAAGAGGTCGGGGTCGGCGAACGCGATGACGAGCGAGGTGAGAGCGAAGACGCCGCCGACGATCGCCGCCGCCGCGAGGGCGTTCGAGCGCGCCTTGCCGTGCACCTCGACCGCGCCGTCCTGCCCGGGTCCGAAGGTCCCGGCGGCGGCGTCGCGCCGCACCTGCGCGATCTCCTGGCGGGTGGGGCGGCGCCGCAGCGGCTCGACGTCGAGGTTCAGGGCCATCCCGCCACCGTAGGTCGCCGCCGCGCCCCGCGGGTGATCCCGGTCCGCAGCCGACCCCGTCGCGCCGCGCGCGTCGCACCCGCGACCTAGGCTGGTCGGATGCACGCCCCCATCGAGCTCGTCGGCCTCGTCGGCCGGCACGCGTTCGACGCCGGGAGCGCCTACGCCCGCCAGCACCGGGCGGTGGTGCGCCGGCACGACGAGCAGGCGCACGTCGTCGTCGGTTCCGTGGACGGCAGCGGCCGCAACGTCTACACCGCCACCACCTACTACGGCCTGACGCGGAACGGCACGATCAGCTCCTTCGACGGCCGCTGCTCCTGCCCCGTGCAGACCGACTGCAAGCACACCGTCGCGCTCCTGGTCACGGCGCTGGAGCAGGAGCGGGCGGCGGCGGCGCGCACCGTCGAGGTGGGGCGCTGGCGCTCGCAGCTCGAGGGGATCTTCCCCGACCTCGGCGAGCAGGAGTGGTCGCCCCTCGCGCTCGCCCTGCAGTTCGTCCCGCCGCCCGACCACACCTCCGACCCCCGCGGGCGGGGTGGTCTCGGCGGCTACCGCGCGGCCCACGAGGGCTCGCTCGAGGCCCGCGCGATGCGCCTGGGCAAGCGGGGCCAGTGGATCGCGACCGGCGCCGAGTGGCACGCCGTCACCCGCAACGGGATCCCCGACGCCGATCCGGCGCAGCTCGAGGCGCTCACCGCCCTCGTCCGGCTCCACCAGGCGTCGGACACCTACGCCTACGGCGTGCCGACCTGGCTCGCGCTGCAGGCCGTGCCGAGCCGGGCGCTGTGGCCGGTGCTGCGCGACGTCGTCGCCTCCGGGGTGCAGCTGCTCGAGCCCGACGGCGAGCACGCGGCCCTCTCCGACGACACGGCGTCCGCCGCGGTCACCGTGACCTCGGCCGAGCCGGACGCCCCACCGATGTCCGACGCGTCCGACACGTCCGACGCGAGCGACGCGAGCGACCTCGAGGTGCTCGCCACGATCGACCACCCCGTCACCCTCACGGAGACCCTCCTGCTCGGCCGCCCGGTCCACGGACTGGTGGGCCGGGACCCGCACGGCACGCTCACGCTCGTCCCCCTCGAGGCTCCCGCGACCCGCGCCTGGATCGACCTGCGCCGCGCGGGCGCCGTCCGGGTGCCCGCCGCCGAGCGCCCCCTGTTCGAGCGCACCGTGCTGCCCCGCATCCGTCGCCAGCCGTGGCACGCCGCCGGCGAGTTCGCGCCCGAGGAACCGCCCGGCCCGACGCTCGTGGTCCGCGTGCGGCTGCTGTTCACCGCGCTCGGCTCGACGCCGCGCGCGTCCGTGGAGTGCGAGTGGCGCTACGGCGCGGCCGACAACGCGTTCGCGCTCACCTTCACCCTCCCGCCGGACCCGCGCCGCCCCGACCGGGACGCCACCGCCGAGAACGTCCTGCTGCACCGCGCGGCGGCCGCGATGGCCGCCGTCCCCACCCTCCTGACCCGCGACGGGCTGCCGCTGGAGGAGATGGTCGTGACCGGCCACTCCGTCGTCGCCCTCGTCGAGGACGTCATCCCGGCGCTGCTGCAGGTCGAGGGGATCGAGGTCGACCTGCCCGACGAGGACCTGCCGACGTTCCGCGATCTCGGGGAGCCGGAGATCGCCGTCGACGTCGTGGGGACGAACCGCGACTGGTTCGACCTCGAGGTGCGGCTGCGCCTGACCGACCGCGACGTGCCGGTCGGGCACGTCATCACCGCGCTCGCGCGACGCGAGCAGACCCTGTTCCTCGAGGACGGCGGGTACATCTCGCTCGAGCGACCCGAGCTCGACCAGCTGCGCGCGCTGCTCGAGGAGGGCCGCGCGCTGCAGGACCAGCGCCGCACCGGGCTGCGCGTGAGCCGCCTCAACCTCTCGTGGTGGGAGGAGCTCCAGGCGCTCGGCGTCATCGACGCGCAGGCGAGCGAGTGGCTCGACCGGGTGCGCGCCGCGACGTCGCTGGAGGGCGACCCGCCGCCCGTCCCCGCCGGGCTGCGCGCCGAGCTGCGCCCCTACCAGCGCGCGGGCTACGAGTGGCTGGCGCGGTTGCGGCGCGCCGGTCTCGGCGGGGTCCTGGCCGACGACATGGGGCTCGGCAAGACCCTGCAGACCCTCGCGATGATCCTGGATGCGAAGGACTCCGGGGCGCTCACCGCCCCGGTACCGGGCGGCGCGAGCGACGGCGACGCCGCGACACCCCGGCACCGCCCCTTCGTCGTCGTCGCCCCCACGTCCGTCGTGCCGAACTGGGCCGCGGAGGCGGCGCGATTCGCGCCCGACCTGCGCGTCGCCGTCGTGACCGCGACGGGGCGCAAGCGGCGCGAGAGCATCGCCGAGCTCGCAGCGCAGGCCGACGTGATCGTGACGAGCTACGCGCTGTTCCGGCTCGAGCACGAGGAGTACGAGGTGTTGACGCCCGCGGGGCTCGTGCTCGACGAGGCGCAGAACATCAAGAACCGCACCTCGCGCGGGTTCGCGCTGGCGAAGACGCTGCCGGCGGACGTGAAGTTCGTCGTCACCGGCACCCCGATGGAGAACAACCTCGCCGAGCTGTGGGCGATGTTCGCGATCGCCGCGCCGGGGCTGCTGGGCACGCCGCAGCAGTTCACCGAGGTCTACTCCGCCCCGATCGAGCGCGGCAACGGCGTCGAGCTCGGGCTGTTCGCGCGCCTGCGCACCCGGATCGCCCCGTTCCTGCTGCGGCGCACGAAGGAGGAGGTGACGCCGGACCTGCCGCTCAAGCAGGAGCAGGTCCTCACCGTCACGCTCGACCCCGCCCACCGGAAGATCTACGCGCGCCACCTCGGCCGCGAGCGCCAGCGCGTGCTCGGGCTGGTGAAGGACATGGAGCGCAACCGCGTCGAGGTGCTGAGCGCGCTGACCCGCCTGCGCCAGCTCGCGATCGACGCGTCGCTGGTCGACGAGGAGTACGACGGCGTGCCCTCCTCGAAGCTCGACGTGCTGATGCCCCTGCTCACCGAGGCGGCCGCCGAGGGGCACCGCGCGCTCGTGTTCAGCCAGTTCACGCGCTACCTCGGCAAGATCGCGGCGCGCCTCGACGCCGAGGGCATCCCCTACGCCTACCTCGACGGCTCGACGACGAGGCGCGCCGCCGTCATCCGCGGCTTCGCCGAGGGCACCGCCCCGGTGTTCCTCATCAGCCTCAAGGCGGGCGGCGTCGGCCTGAACCTGGCGATGGCCGACTACTGCATCCTGGCCGACCCGTGGTGGAACCCTGCCGCCGAGGCACAGGCGGTCGACCGGGCGCACCGGATCGGTCAGACGCGGCCGGTGATGGTCTACCGGATGGTCGCGCAGGACACGATCGAGGAGAAGGTCATGGCGCTGCAGGAGAGCAAGCGGGCGCTCGTGGCCGGTGTGCTCGGCGGGGGCGCGGCCGACGGCGACGCCGGTGGCGCCGCCCCGCGTCGTCTCGACGCCGACGACGTCCGGGCGCTCCTGGACTGAGACGCGCCCGCCGTCGACCGGCCGTCAGCGCGACGGCGACGCCACGGACTGCCGCTCCACCAGCGTCGCGGGCACGAGCTCGACCCCGGACGTGCGGCGGCCCCGCTCGATCTGCTCCACGAGGTGGCGGACGCTGCGCCGCCCGACCTCCGCGAAGTCCTGCCGGACGGTCGTCAGGGGCGGCAGGAAGTTGTCGGCGCCCGCGACGTCGTCGAACCCGACGACCGAGACGTCCTGCGGGACGCGCCGACCGCGCTCGTGGAGCGCCCGCACGACGCCGAGGGCCATCTCGTCGTTCGAGGCGTACACCGCCGTGACGCTCGGATCCTCGGCGATCCGCGCACCCGCGAGGTAGCCCGACGACGCCGTCCAGTCTCCGTCGACGACGGCGGGGACGTCGCGCCCGCGCTCGAGCAGGACCGAGCGCCACCCCTCCTCGCGGCGGTCGGCCGACAGCGAGGCGGCGGGTCCCCTGACGTGGGTGACCGTCCGGTGGCCGTGGTCGAGCAGGTGCTCCACGAGCGTGCGCGAGGCCCCCGCTGGTCGGTGTCGACCATCCAGTGGTGCTCGTTCTCGCGGGCAGCGACGAGCACCGTCGGGTGGTCGTCGAGGACGTCGAGCGCGCCCGCGTCGAACGTCGGGGTGTCCGCGATGATGATCGCGCCGTCGATCGCCGTCTCGCGCAGACGTGCGGCGGGGTCGGCGGCCTCGAGCCCGCCGAGGCCGGGCAGCGTCACCATCGTGACGGTGTAGCCGACCGACATCGCGGCCTCGACGACACCGCTCAACGCCTTGTTCCTGCCGGTCGTGCGGACGTTCGGGGCCGTGACGCCGATGGATCGGAACGAGCCGCGCTTGAGCGCCCGGGCGGCGGCGTTCGGGCGGTAGTTCAGCGCCGCCATCGAGGCCAGGACCCGTTGACGAGTGCCCTCCGCGACGTGCCCCGTCGCGTTGGCGACGCGCGACACCGTCTGGGGCGACACCCCCGCGTGGGCGGCGATCTCCGCCATCGATACCGGCACCGTCGACGACCTCTCGCTGACTGGAGCGTCTCCCGTGACGCGCGAGCCACCGTACCCCAGCGCCTCCGGCACGAACGGGATCACCGGGGACGCCCGGGCGACCGCGGCGTCAGCGACCCGGGCCCGCGGCGTCCGCGGCTGCCACCAGCGCATCCAGGACGGCGCGCAGCGACGGCGAGTCCCCCAGGCTCCGCCGGTGCAGCGCGACGACGTCGCGCGTGGAGGCGGGCTGCGCCGTCGGGATCGCGACGAGGTCCTCCCCCAGCTCAGCGCGCCCCAGCCGCGGGACGAGCGCGACCCCGAGGCCGGCGCGCACCAGCTCGACGTGACCCGCGAACTCCATGGACTCGTGCACCACGCGCGGGGCGCCGCCGAACCCGTCGAACAGGCGCCGCAGCCACTGCCGGCAGATCGTCGCCTCGGGCGTCGCGATCCAGACCTCCTCGGCCAGGTCCGCGGGGTGCAGCTCGGCCCGCCCCGCGAGCGGGTGGTCGGCGCGCAGCACGACGTCGGCCACGTCCGTCAGCAGCGGCGTCGCCACCAGGTTCTCGGGCGTGGCGAGGGCGACGCCGCCCCACCGGTGCACGACGCCGAGGTCGCGCTGGCCCGACGCGACCATCGCGACCGTGTCCCACGGCTCGGCCTCGCTCAGCGGCACTGCCACCCCGGGGTGGCTGCGCCGCAGCCCGCCGAGCGCCGGCGCGACCAGGCCGCGCACCGCCGTCGAGAACGCCGCGAGCCGCACCTCGCCCGTGACGGCGCCGGCGGCCCGGCGCAGGTCGGTCTCGATCTGCTCGAGCTCCGCGAGCAGGCCCGACGACGCCGCGACCAGGCTCCGGCCGGCGTCGGTGAGCACGACGCCGCGGCCGACGCGCTCGAGCAGCTCCACGCCCGTGCCCCGCTCCAGGCGTTTGATCTGCTGCGAGACGGCGCTCGGGGTGAAGCCGAGCGCCGAGCCCGCCGCCGCGACACTGCCGCGGGTGGCGACGGCGCGCAGCGCGACCACCGCATCCAGATCGATCATGCACGGATGCTACCGAATCGCCGGTCGACATCGTTGCTGGTGCTGCACGGTCGCCGCGTGGTCCGCTGGGCGCGTGAACCGCCGTGACACTCTCCTCGCCGCCCTCGTCGCCACCCTGTGGGGCGTGAACTTCGTCGTCATCGACTGGGGGATGGACGGCGTCCCGCCGCTGCTGTTCGTCGCGATCCGGTTCGCGGTGGTCGCGCTCGCCGCGCTGGTCGTGCCGCGGCCCCGGACGTCGTGGCGCACGGTCGTCGGCGTGGGCGTGTTCATGTCGCTCGGGCAGTTCGGCCTGCTGTACACCTCGATCGCGGCGGGTCTGCAGCCGGGGGTCGCGGCGCTGCTGCTGCAGGCGCAGGTCGGTCTCACGGTGCTCATCGCGGCCGGCGTGCTGCGGGAGCGGCCGAGCGCTGCCCAGGTCGTCGGCGTCGTGATCGGCGCCGTCGGGCTCGCCGTGGTCGCGACGGGGCGCGGGGGCGGGGCGCCGGTCCTCGCCGTCGTGCTCTGCCTCGCGGCGGCGCTGTCGTGGGCGATCGGGAACGTGGTGGCGCGGCGCGCGACCGGGGTCGGGGGCTCTCGCTCACCGTGTGGTCGGCGCTCGTGGTGCCGCTGCCGGCGCTGGCCCTGTCGTGGGCCGTGGAGGGTGGCGGCGCGATCGCCGCCGGCCTCGCCGCGTTCGGGTGGCGCCCGGCGCTGTCCACGCTCTACACCGCGGGGCTCTGCACGCTCGTGGGGTACGCGATCTGGAACGCACTGCTGGGCCGGAACCGCTCCGCCGCCGTCGTGCCGTGGGTGCTGCTCGCGCCGGTCGTCGCGATGGCCTCGGCCGCGACGCTGCTGGGCCAGCGGCCGAACGCGGCCGAGACGGTCGGCGGTGCGGTGCTCGTGGCCGGGGTGCTCGTGACGATGCTGCGGCCACGGGGCCTCCCGCGCCGGCGGGGCGCGGCGGATCAGGTGGTCGACGGCGCGGGGTCGCCCTCGCCGTCGCCCTCCCCTCACCCGTGCAGTCACCTGCGAGGGACGTCAGGCCGGACACGATCGAGGACTCGATCCCGTCGACGGTCTCCTGACTGACGACGCCGCCGTCGCGCACCTGCTCCGCCTGCGTGATCAGCTCCCCGACCCGCGCCGAGACCTGCTCGAGCGAGGTCGAGACGCCGCCGGAGGTGGAGGTCGCCGCCGTGTCGAGGCGCCCCTGCAGCGAGGTCAGGGTGGTGATGGCGCCCTCGGGGTTCACGGTGATCTCGTCGGCCACGACCTGCACCTGGGACCCGACCTCGGTCGCGATCGGGGTGACGATCGCGCACGCGGCCTGGTCCGTGGCGTCGGAGACGGCGTCGCCGACCTGCTGGCACGCGGTCAGCGTGGCGGCGGCGAGGGCGAGCGTGGCGACGGCGAGCGCGCGGCCGGCGCGACGGCGGGTCACGCGCTCCTCCTCGCGCGGCGGGCGGGCCGGACCGTGCGCGTCACGGTGAACGTGCCGTCGTCGCCCATCACCTCGGTCGGCCCGACGATGCGGCGCAGCGCGCCGGCGTGCGCGAGCCGCGAGTTGAACACCGTCCACAGCTCGCCGCCGTCGCGCAGCACGCGGGCTGCGCCGCGCAGCATCCGGAGCGCGGCGTCGGGGGCGAGCGTGGCGCCGACGTGGAACGGCGGGTTGCACACGATCAGGTCGGCGCTGGCGTCCGGGCGGTCCTCCAGCCCGTCCTCGCGCACCACGGTGACGCGGTCGGCCAGGTGGTTCGCCTCGAGGGTCGCGGCCGTGGAGCGCACCGCGGCGTGCGAGGCGTCGGTCGCCGTGACCGCGAGGTCGGGGCGGGCCGAGGCCAGCTCGGTGGCGAGCACCCCGGTGCCGCACCCGAGGTCGAGGGCGTCGCTCGCCGTCGGGCCCATGCGGTCGAGGAAGGTGAGGAGGTAGCGCGAGCCGACGTCGACCTGCGGCCCCGCGAACGCGGCGCCGTGCGCGACGACGTGGAGGCCACGGTCGGCGTCGACGGCGCGGCGCGGGTAGGTCGGGGCGGTGGGGGCGGGCCGGGGACCGGACGCGTGCAGGACGCGCGACTTCTGGCGGCCGAGGCTCGCGGTGACCTCGGTGAACGAGCGGGCGAGGACGTCGTTCATGCCGCGCGACATGTGCTTGACGCGGCCGCCCGCGACGACGCGGACGTCGGGATGGGCGTGCGCCGCGACGAGCTGGGCGATCTCCTCGAGCGCGTCGAGGCCGCGCGGGAGCTGGAGGAGGACGACGCGGGCGCCGTCGACGAGCTCCGGGACGAGGTCGAGGCTGCGGAACGTGCCGGTCAGGCCGGCCGCGGCGGCGTTCTGCCCGAGGGCGCGCTCGCCGGTGACCATGTCCTGGTGCACACGGACGTCGCTCGCCCCGTGCAGCGCGACGGCACCGAGGGTGAGGGCGCTGTAGTGGTCGTTGATCACGACGACGGCGCCCGGCTCCGCGCCGGCGCCCGCCTCGGCCAGGAGGTCGGCGGCCTCGTCAAGGATCAGGCGGTCACTGGCGTCGACGGCGACGAGGTTGGGCGCCTCGATGTCGGGGAAACGGCGCAGCGTCTCGAGGTCCAGGGTGTCGGCGGTCATGCCCCCATCATCGCGGGTGTTCCTGGGCGGGGGCTGCGGGTGGGGGTGCTTGTGGGGCGCTGGTGGGTCAGCTACCGGGCCACTCGCCGGTCCACTTCTGGAACGTCCGTGCGCCGGCCCGGTCGATCGAGGCCTTGACCACGGCGTAGATGACGCCCTGGATCGCGGCCGCCACGAGCACCTGGCGCAGGAGGTACTCGGACTGCAGCGGGCCGGGGGCGTCCGCCCCGCTGTTCTTGGTCACCCGCTTGTAGACCTGCTTGAAGATGGCCGAGGCCACGAGCCCGCCGACCACCGAGGAGGCGATGCCGAACGGGCGGTAGAGGATCTTGGCCGACGTGCTGGCCGGCGTCTCGGGAACTGCCTGCTTCGTCATGCCACCTCACGCTAGTGCCGCGGCGGGTCGGCGTCACGGGTGGTGGTGTTCAGGTTGGGGGTGTTCGGGGTGGGGGTGTTCGGGGTGGGGACGCGGGGAACGAGCTGGAGGTTGGGCGGTGAACGATGGGCAGCAGCGAGAGTGAGCGGCTCGGCGCCGGACCCGCGTGGTCCGTGGGCGCAGCCCGGATCGACTGCTGCACCGCACGCGGTTAGCCGATCGAGCGCTGCACCACACGCGGATAACGGCCGCTATCCGCGCGTGGCGCAGCAGTCGTCGGCAGGGTCGCGACGCTGACTGTCACGTTCTGCCCGTTCTGCGCCGGTTATCCGAGCGTGACGTGACAGTCGAGTCCCTTATCCGAGCAGCACGTGAAGTCGAGGGACGGGCGCCGCCATCGAGCGTGACCTCCTGCACGGATAACGGAGCGACTGTGACCGTGTGCACGGATAGGCGCCGCTATCCGTGCACACGGTCACAGTCGATCCGGGTGGCGGGCGGCGGTCGGCGAGCGGCGAGCGGCGAGCGGCGAGCGGCGATCGGCGATCGACGGGCGGCGAGCGGCGAGCGGCGGGCAGCGGGCAGCGGGCAGCGGGCAGCGGGCAGCGGGCAGCGGGCAGCGGGCAGCGGGCAGCGGGCAGCGCAGAATGGATCCGTGACCACCGAGCCCAGCACCCCCGAGCCCACCACCACCCCGGAGACGACCGACGCCCCCGAGCAGACCGTCACCGTCTACGGCGCGGACTGGTGCGGTGACTGCCGACGAACCAAGGCGCAGCTCGACCGCCTCGAGGTTCCGTACACCTACGTCGATCTCGTCGCGACGCCCGAGGCCGCCACCGACGCCCACCGCATCTCGGGCCGCACCAACATCCCGGTCGTCGTCTACCCCGACGGCAGCCACCAGGTCGAGCCGAGCAACCTCGAGGTCGCCGCCAAGCTGCACCTCTTCGGCCTGGCCTGACCGGGTCGGGTCACCTCGCCGCGGCGAGGTGACCGGCCCACCAGCCCGTCCCGCCAGCCGTCCTGGGAGTGCGAGCCCGCCGACCTGCTCGACCAGGTCAGCCCGGCTGTCTTCCCGCCGAGACGATCCAGCCCGGCCCGCTCAGTACTCCAGGCTGAGCCGCGGCGCCGCCAGCGGGGCGAAGGTCAGGTCCAGCCACGCAGCCGTCGCGTCGTCGGCCGTCAGGCGGCCGGCCGCGCGCAGCGTCCCCGCCCGCACCCCACCCAGCAGGATCGCCGACAGCTCCGCGACGCCGAGCCGGACCTCGGGGACGTCGCCCGCACTCGCATCGCGAGCACCGTCGACCACCCCGCCGTCGTCACCTGATCCGCTGTCCGCACCAGCGCCGTCGACCGCCACACCGTCGGCGTCGACGCCGGCAGCGGCGGCGAGCGTCACGGACGCGACGCCGTCGCCGTCCACCGCGAACCGCCACCGGCCGGCCGCGAGACCCAGCGGGTCGGCGACGTCGAGCACCACCTCGCCCGGCGCCCGGTACGTCCGGGAGGTGAGGCAGCGCGCGACGTCGAGCACCCGCAACCAGTGGTGGTCGCTCTCGGTGACCTCGGCGGCGCGCTGGTCGGCGATCATCCACCGCAGCGGCTCGTCGGCCGAGAGCAGCCCCGCCCGCACCGTGCCCACGAGGTCGTGCTCCAGCGCGAACCGCCACAGCGCCGCGTACGCGTCCACGCCGTCGGCCGCGAGCGTGTGCACCCGGAGGGTCGAGCGCGATCCCGGCGCGCTCTCGAGCGAGAACGTCAGCACCCCGCGCACGGCCCCGGACTCGTCCGTGTAGCGCACGCTGCGCCGCTTCCCGCCCTCCTTGACCGCCGGGCTCACGCCCGCCACGGCCCGCCAGTACGACGGCTGCGAGGCGACCTCGCCCGGCCGGCCGCGGCGCACGACGTCGTGCAGCGCCGTCAGGTCCGCGAGCGCCAGGTCGCGGTCGACCGGGTCCAGCCGGCCACCCGGGCGCGGTCCGATCCACCCGGCGCGAGCGGTGTCGATCACCCAGCGCGTCGCCGTCGCGACCGGCGCGAAGCCGTAGCGGCCGTAGATCGTCGCCTCCGACACGGTCAGGCCGGCGATCGGCAGCCCCGCCGACGCCGCCGAGCGCAGCTCCCCTCGAGCATCGCGCGGGCGATCCCCCGACGGCGGTGCGTGGCCGAGACCGTCACGGCGCTGATCGCCCACATCGGCAGGGTCCGGCCGACGTCGGTCGTCAGCTCGTCGACCCACGCGTCGATCGTCGCGACCGGTCGGAGCGGTTCGGGCGTCTCGGCGTCGAACACCCCGATCGGCCGCTGCTCGGTGTGGATCGTGCGCCACTCCGAGACCGCCTCGTCGGTCGACCGCTCGTCCAGGAAGCCGCGGTCGACGGCGTGGGAGTAGTGGTCGAAGTCCTCCCCGGCCACGTCGATGCGCCGGTAGGTGAGGCCGCGCTCGGCGAGCGCGCTGCGCGAGGTCTCGTCGAGCGGGAGCGAGGTGCTGAGCTCGCGCCGCCCCTGCGGCGTCGCGAGGTCGGGGCTCGTCGGGCGTGCGGTGTCGAGGTCGGCGGCGGGCACGGCGTCCGGGGTCGTCTCGGGGGAGGTCATGCTCGTCACGCTAGCGCGGGCCACCGACAGCGCGCCCGGGATTTCCTGCGCTATCGTCACGCATGCGCTCGCCCCGCACACCGCCCGCCGCACGACGCCGACGCCGCCCCCGCCGCGGCGCAACGGCCGCCGCGACCGGCGCGCTGGTCATCCTCCTCACCGCGTGCGGCGCGGGCGACCCCGACCCCGACGCGACCGAGCCGCCCGCCGCCGACACCACCGCCACCTCCCCCGCACTCCCGCCCACCACCGGCACCTTCGACTACCAGCTCGGCGACGCGTACGGCGAGGCGGGCGAGTTCGACGTCGTCGGCCGCGACGTCACGGCCGATCCGCTCCCGGACGCCTACAACGTCTGCTACGTCAACGGCTTCCAGACCCAGCCGGGCACGCTCGAGGACTGGCGGCGCGACGCCCCCGACGCGCTCCTGCGGGATGCCAGCGGCGCCGTCGTGACGGACCCGGACTGGCCGGACGAGGTGGTCCTCGACCCCTCGGACGAGCAGCGGCGCGCGGCGATCCTCGCCGTCGTCGGGCCGCAGGTGAGTGCGTGCGCCGAGCGCGGCTTCGACGCCGTCGAGCTCGACAACCTCGACACGTTCCTGCGGTTCGACGGCGTGGATGCGGACGGCGCCATGACCCTCGCCACCGCCTACGCGGACCTGGCGCACGGGGCGGGCCTCGCCGTCGGGCAGAAGAACGCGGCCGACGTCGGGGCGGACGCCCGCGAGGTCGCGGGCTTCGACTTCGCCGTCGTGGAGGAGTGCGCGCGCTACGACGAGTGCGGCGCCTACCGCGACGTCTACGGCGAGCACGTGCTCCAGATCGAGTACGACGACGGCGGCCCGGACCTCGCGGAGGTGTGCGACGCGCCGGACCGCGCCCCGCTGACGATCCTGCGCGACCGGCTGCTCGTGGGACCGGACGACCCGTCGTACGTGCGGGAGCAGTGCGACTGAGCCCGCGCACGGGGCGCTCGACTTCGTTGACGCCCGTCAGCGCCGCGTGGTCGCCTGGTGGGGTGACCTCCGCGATCGGCGACTACGCCCTCCTGGCCGACCTCCGCACCGGACCGCTCGTGTCCGCCGACGGCAGCATCGACTGGCTCTGCCTGCCCCGCTTCGACTCCGCCGCCGTGTTCACCGCGATGCTCGGCACGCCCGACGACGGCCGGTGGCGCATGGCGCCCGTGGACGGAACGCTCGTGGAGCGCGCGTACGAGCAGGACACGTTCGTGCTCCGCAGCGTCTGGGAGACCCCGACCGGGCGCGCCGTGATCACCGAGTTCATGCCGGTGGGCGACCGAGCCGACCTCGTGCGGATCGCCGAGTGCATCGAGGGGAGCGTGCGGATCGAGCACGACCTGCGGCTGCGGCCGGGGTACGGCGTCGCGAGCCCGTGGGTGCGGCGCGTGGGCGCGGCGGAGGTCGAGGGTCAGGAGGTCGAGGAGCAGGAGGGCGACGGCTACCTCCTCGCGATCGCCGGCCCCGACTCCTACGTGCTGCGCGGCCCCGCCCTCTCCCCCGACGACCACCGCCACACGACCGAGCACCCCCTGGCGACGGGCGAGCGCGCCGTCTGGGACCTCGCGTGGGCCCGCTCCTACCAGCCGGTCCCGCCGCCCCTCGACGTCGATCAGGCCCTCGCCGACACCCGCTCCTACTGGCGCGGCTGGAGCGACCAGGTCGAGGTGTCGGGTCCGTGGGCCGAGGCCGTGCGCCGCTCGCTCCTCGTGCTGCGCGCCCTCACCCACCGGGACACGGGCGGCATCGTCGCGGCCCCGACGGCGTCGCTCCCCGAGGACCCGGGCGGCGTGCGCAACTGGGACTACCGCTTCTGCTGGCTGCGCGACTCCGCCCTCACGCTCGAGGCGCTGCTCGCGCACGGCCGCACCGAGGTCGCCCAGCACTGGCGGGACTGGCTGCTGCGCGCCGTCGCCGGCGACCCCCAGGACCTGCAGATCATGTACGGCATCGCCGGGGAGCGGGAGCTGCCCGAGCGCGAGCTGGACCACCTCGCCGGCCACCTGGACTCGCGGCCCGTCCGCATCGGGAACGGCGCGGTGGACCAGTTCCAGGCCGACGTCGTGGGCGAGGTGATGATCGCGCTGGCGCAGCTGCGCGACGCCGGAGTAGCCGAGGACGACTTCTCGTGGCCGCTGCAGCGGCAGATGGTGGACTTCGCCGTCGACCGGATCGACGACAAGGACCAGGGCCTGTGGGAGATGCGCGGCGACCCGCACTTCTTCACCCACTCGCGCGTGATGATCTGGGCAGCGCTGGACCGGGGCGTGCGTGCGTGCGCCGAGCACGGGCTGGACGCACCGGTCGAGCGGTGGACGAAGGTGCGCGACGAGCTGCGCGAGGAGATCCTCGAGCGCGGCGTGAGCGCGGAGACCGGCGGGTTCACACAGACCTACGACAACACCGAGGTCGACGCGTCCCTGCTGCAGATCCCGCAGACCGGTTTCCTGCCCTACGACGACCCGCGCATGCTCGCCACGGTCGCGCAGATGGAGCGGGACCTCATGCAGGGCGACCTGCTCCTGCGCTACCGCACCGACGGCACCGACGGGCTGGAGGGCCACGAGCACCCGTTCCTCATCTGCTGCTTCTGGCTCGTGGAGCAGTACGCGCACAGCGGCCGACTCGAGGACGCGCGCACGCTCATGGACCGCCTCGTCGGCCTCACCACGGACCTCGGGCTCCTGGCGGAGGAGTACGACGTCGACGGGATGCGTCAGATGGGCAACTTCCCGCAGGCCTTCTCCCACCTCGGGCTGATCCGGGCCGCGGACGCGATCGAGGCCGCGCAGGCGGCGCTCGGGGACGGCGCGAGCGCGTCCGACGCGGGGCCGCTCGCGGACCGGACGCCCGCCGTCGGGCCCGCGCAGGACCCCGTGGCGAACCCGGCCGGCGCGGCCGCTGCTGCTGATGCGGAGGCCCTCGCGTGAGCGTCCGGACGCGGTCGGACCGCCCCGCCACCCTGGTGATCCTCGGCGCGTCCGGGGACCTCACCCGGCGGTTGCTGCTGCCGGGCATCGGATCGCTGCTCGCGCACGAGCCGGACCGGGACGTGCGCGTGATCGGCGCGGACCGGGACTCCCGGCCGGACGGCGACTTCGAGGCGGAGGTTCGCGCGGCCCTGACGGAGGGCGGCGCGGGGGCGACGTGCGTGGACCGGGTGGCGGGCTCGTCGTCGTACGTCTCGCTGGACGCGACCGACCACGGTGCGCTGACGGACCTGCTGCGCGCGGCGGCCGCGCCCGCGCCGGGGTCGGAGGCCGCGGAGCACGACGGCGAGCGGCGCGTCGTCCTGTACTTCGCGCTCCCGCCCGCGGTGACGGCGAAGGTGTGCGGGGCGCTGTGCGACGTCGACCTCCCCGCCGAGCTGCACCTGGCGATGGAGAAGCCGTTCGGGCAGGACGAGGACGGAGCGCGGGCGCTGAACGCGCTGGTCGCGCAGCTGGTGCCGGACGACCAGGTGCACCGCGTGGACCACTTCCTCGGCATGACCACGGTGCTGGACCTCATCGCGCTGCGCTTCGCCAACCGCATGTTCCAGGCGGTGTGGACCGGCGAGCACGTGGCCGGGATCGAGATCGCCTACGACGAGCAGATCGCGCTCGAGGGCCGCGCCGGGTACTACGACCACGCGGGTGCGCTGCGCGACATGATCCAGTCGCACCTGCTGCAGGTGATGGCCCTGGCGACCATGGAGCCGCCCGCGAGCATCACCGAGCGCGACCTGCGGGACGCGCAGGCGGCGGCGCTGCGCGCCACGCGGCTGTGGGGCGGGAGCGCGGTGGGTGCCTCGCGGCGTGCGCGGTACACGGCGGGTCGCGTGGAGGGGGTGGACGACGGCGGGCGTGCGGTCTCCCGGTCCGTCCCCTCGTACGTGGACGAGGACGGCGTGGACCCCGCGCGCGGGACGGAGACGCTCGCGCAGATCACGGTGGAGGTCGCGAACTCGCGCTGGGCCGGGGTGCCGATCACGCTGCGCTCGGGCAAGGCGCTCGGGGGCGCCAACAAGCACGTGGCCCTGACGTTCGCGCCGGTGCGGCACCTGCCGGGCGGGCTGACCGGCGCCGACCCGGAGGACCGGCTCGTGATCGGGCTGAACCCGGACACGATGGAGCTGCGCGTCACGACCAACTCGCTCGACGACCCGCTCGCGCTCGGGCAGAGCGTGCTGCGAGCGGACCTGCGGCGCGCCTCGTTGGCGCCGTACGGCGAGGTGCTGGCGGGGATCCTCGACGGCGACGGGATGCTGACCGTCCGCGGCGACGCGGCGGAGGAGTGCTGGCGGATCTGCGACGAGGTGCTCGCGGCGTGGGATGCCGACGAGGTGCCGATGGAGGAGTACCCGGCGGGGTCGGCGGTGCCGGAGGGGTGGGGCGCGGCGCTCGGATGAGGGGCCCGGGTGGTCCGGGTGTCAGGTGGTCCGGGTGCGGGTGGTCCGGATCCGGGTGGTCCGGGTCCGGGTGTTCCGGATCCGGGTGGTCCGGGTCTCGGGCGGTCCGGCCGCAGCGACACCGGGCCGCGACCGCGACTGTGACGCCCGGCATGGTTACGGTTCGCTATCCGTGCCCGCTGCAACACTGGATCCCGTATCCGTGCCCACCGCAACAGTCGATCTCGGGCGACCGGCGCCGACTGTCACGTTCTGCCCGGATAGCTCCCCTGACTGTCACGTCTCGCCCGGATAGCCACCGCTATCCGGACAGGACGTGCCACTCACGGCGCGACCGACCGCTCAACGTCATCGACTGCTGCGCTACGCGCGGTTAGCAGCCGCTAACCGCGGGCAGCGCAGCAGTCGATCAGCTATCCGCGACTAGCGCAGCAGTTGATCACCGCGGGTGCCCACGGGTCGCGTCTCCCGAGCGGCCGGAGGGGTGCGCGCGGCGCTCGGGTGCGGGTCGGCAGTCCGGCAGCATCGACTGTTGCGTCCTGCACGGTTGCCGACCGCTATCCGTGCAGGAGGTCACACCCGATCCGGTAACCGTGCCCACCGCAGCAGTCGATGAGGCAGTCCCCTCCGACCGCCGACCGCCGACCGCCGACCGCCGACCGCCGACCGCCGACCGCCGCGGGTAGCGTGACGTCATGTCGACCGACACCACCGTCCGCGTGGGCCAGAAGCTGTCGATCAAGGGCGTCACCGTCACCGTGACCACGACCGACGTCGAGAGCATCCCGAAGATCCGTGCGGCGCTCGCCGTCGTGGCGCAGCGCCGCGGAACCATCACCTACGGGCAGCTCAAGGTCGCCGCATCGCTGACGCACGCGGCCAATGGCCTGGGCCGCCTCCTCGACGTCGTCGGTGTCGACTGCCGTCTGCGCGGCGAACCCGACCTCGCCGCCCTCGTCGTCGCCGCCGGAACGCGCGAGGTCGGGACCGACTACGGCAGTGGGGCCCCGGCGGAGCGCGCGGCCGTCTACGCCCGGTGGGCCATCGATGATGCCGGTGCGGCCGACGCAGCCGCATCGGCAGCCGCCCGCGACACTTGAAGGGAGCGGTGGTCGCGCGGCGTACCCGCAGCACCCGGTACCCGTGACGATCGCGCGACCGTGCCGATGCGCCAACCCACCCGCACCCGCCGGCCGGTCCCACCGCCGAACCGCCCCGCTGAAGTCACCGTCGGACCCAACCCGGCGAACCACGTCGCACCAACCTCCCCACCCGGCACCGGCGCGCGCTACGCCGGGATCGACCTCGCGTGGTCGGCGCGGAACGTCAGCGGGATCGCCGTCGTCGACGGCGCGGGGCGGCTCCTCGACTCCGGCGCCGTCACCTCGGACGACGACGTCGCCGCGTGGCTCGCTCCGCACGCCGGGCACCTCGCCGTCGTCGCGCTCGACGCGCCGCTCGTCGTCGCCAACGCCACCGGGTCCCGCCCCGTCGAGCGCGAGCTCACCCGCGCGTTCCGCCACGTCGACGCCGGCACCTACCCGTCCAACCGCGCCAACCCGCTCTTCGACCCGCCCCGCGCACTCACCCTCGCGCAGCGGTTCGGGTGGCGGCCGACGGCGCAGCGCCCGCAACCCGCCCCTCTCGAGCCCACCGGTCCCGGCTCGCTCGAGCGGTCCCGCGGGACGGGTACCGACGCCCCCGCGCCGACGACCGACCCGGGCCTCGCGGTCGCCGTCGAGACCTATCCGCACCCGGCGATGGTCGCCCTCTTCGGCCTCGACCGCGTCATCCCCTACAAGCCGCGCCCGAGCCGCACCCTCGCCGACCGCCTCGTCGCGCTCGACACCCTCATGACCCACCTCGAGGCCGTCGCAGCCCTCGCCCTTCCCGGGCACGACCGGTGGACCGCCCTGCGCGAGGCGCACGCGCGGGCGACCCGCGCCGTCGACCTCAAGCGTCTCGAGGACGAGCTCGACGGGATCTTCTGCGCCCACGTCGCCTGGCTGTGGGGCACGGGGTCGACGGCGCTGGTCGCCTGGGGCGACGACGTCGAGGGCTTCATCGTCGCGCCGCCCGGACCAGTCGCGCCGGGATCGCTCGACTCGCCACCCGAACCTGCCGCACCGCCCGGTCGACCCACCTGACCGCCGCCCCCGCTAGCTCTTCAGCACCCCGTCCAGCACGCCCAGCAGATCCTCGAGGACCGCGAGGCTGCCGCTGGAGCCCTCGACGCCGAGGGTCAGCCACTCGTCCCGCGCCACCACGACCTGCCCCTTGGGGACGGCGTCGCGCACGCGCCGATCGAGCGCCGCGAGCGCCGGCATCCGGAGCGCCGCCGCTCGTGATCCGCCCGCCACGCCGTCGGCCACACCATCGACGAGGCCACCGCCCCCGTCCACCCGCAGCGCCACCCACACCAGGTGGTACGTGGAGGTGCGGTCCGAGCCGGTGCGGACCTCCCGCCGCCGCGCCCCCATCAGCAGTGTCCGCCCGCGCACGACACCGGCGAGCACGTCCGCGTGCGTCCCCTCCTCCGCCCGCACGGCCGCGGGCAGTGCCGCCGCCAGCGCCTCGGGCGGCACGACGAGCGACAGCGCGAGACCGTTGTCGTCCGCGAACGCCGCGGCCTGCGTGTGCCGTCGCCAGCGCGAGGCCACGACCGCCGCGGTCACGGCGAACGCCACCCCACCTCCCAGGAGCCCCATCGCCGCGGCGGACCCCAGCGCGAACAGCACGAACACCGGCTCGCGCTCCACGACGGCGCCGATCAGCCCGATCAGGAGCACCAGGCCCGCGAACGCCCCGCTCACCCAGTACGTCATCCGGCGCGGCTCGTCCCGCCCGGACCCGACCGCCTCGCGACCCGCGTCGCCGTACGCGCCCGCCGCCGCCTCGCCCCGCACGCGCGCGACCTCCTCCCGCGCGGGCCGACGGCGCAGCGCGTCGAATCGGAGCGTCCGCGCCAGCGGTGCGTCGAGGTGACCGGTCGGTGCCGTCGCACGCCCGTCCTCACGAGGCCCGCTCACGATCGCGCGTCCTCGATCGGCCCCGCCCCGGCCGGCCCCTCCGCGAGCAGCTCGAGCGCGACGTCGAGCCCAGCCACCAGAGTCGCAAACGTCGAGAGGTCGTCGCGATGGCTCTCGCGGCCGAGCAGGAGCCAGCCGTCGGCCAGCCACAGCCGGACCGGGTGGCGGCCGGCCTCCTGCTCGCACCAGGAGCGCAGCCCGATCCAGCGCGGGTCGGCCTCGAAGAGCGGGGTGGCGACCTCGCCGTCGAGCGCCCGGAGACCGGCCCAGTGCAGGTGGTAGGTGGTCGTGTCGTCGCCGCGCTTCACGTCGGTCGTGCGCGTCCCCGCCAGCAGCTGGTACCCACCGATGCGTGCACTCATCACGTCGGCGTGCACCGCGTCGCGCGTGATGCCGTGCTCCTTGGGGCGTCGCCGGATCGCCCGCGGCACCGTCTCCGTGTGCGCGAACAGCCGCAGGTGCATCCCCGCCGCGCGCGCGAACGTCGCGAACCGCGCGTGCCGGCGCCACCGTCGCCGGCGGGCGGCCGCCGCACCCCAGGCCGCGAGCGCCGCACCGACCGCCGTGAGAACGGCGCTGATGCCGAGGCCGAGGAGGGCGTCGTCGCCGTCGCCCTGCACCACGGACACGAGGACCGCGATCAGGAACACGCCCCCGATCACGGTCGCGGCCAGGAGGGCCGCCGCCCGCGGCGAGATCGTCCGCTGCGTGACGGCGCGCTTCCAGCCGCGCCCGTGGCGACCCGCGGCGGCGTCGCGCAGAAGTGTCTCGACCTCCGCGCGGGTCGGGCGACGGCGCAGCTCGGACAGCGGGAGCGTCGCGGTCAGCGGGGTGTCGAGGTGGTGGGTGCCGACGCCGTCGACCTCACTCGCGAGGTCATCGGCGCGGCCGTCCGTCCGTTCGTCCATGCTCATCGCTCCCGCTCCCTGCTCTCCACCGCCGCGAGCGCGACGTCCGTCCCGGACACGAGGTCGGCCAGCACCCCGAGGTCGCCGAACGGGCTGTCGACGCCGAGCGCGATCCACTCGTCGTCGACCACCAGGTGCACCGGCCGCGGGCGTGCGTCCGCCGCGCACCACCGCTCGAGCGCGCTCAGGTCCTGGACGTCGACCGCGACCCCCGGTTCCTCCTCGGCCCGCCGCCGCAGCGCGACCCAGACGTGGTCCACCTGCTGCGTCCGCGTGTTCACCATCTGGTGCCCCGATCGCAGCCCGACCATCAGCAGGTGACCGCGCACACGGCCCGACAGCACGTCACCCTGCTGGATCGTGTAGTCGACCAGCCGGTCGTCGGCGCGCACCACCGCGGGCAGCACCTCCGGGTGCGGCGCGAGCCGCAGCCGGAGGCCGGAGAGCTTGGCGACGTCCGCCAGCCGGGCGCGGCGGCGCCACCGCCGGCGCACCCCGGCCGCGACGGCGGGATAGGTCAGGGCGCCCGCGACGAGCCCCAGACCGAGCGTCAGCGCCACGTTGACGAGGACGGCGTCACCGCCGTCGCGCACCGCCAGGACGACCGTGAGCACCGCGGGGATCGCGGCGACGGCGACCGCCACGCCGAGCGCGATCGTCTGCGGGGCAGCCTCCCGCCGCTCGTCTCCCAGCGGTCCGCCGCGGCCGTAGCGCCCGGCGAACGCGGCGTCACGCACCTGCGCGATGCGCCGCCGCGTCGGGACGACCGTGAGGGGCGCGAGGTCCAGCGCGGCGACGAGCGGGGTGTCGAGCTGCGCCTCGTCCGGCGCGAAGGGGGCGCCCGGGGCGTCCTCCAGCTCGGCCGGGGTCGGCGCCGGCCGCACCCACGGTCGGGAGATCCCCCGCGACCCGCGCGGTCAGCCACCGAGACGCGCCCCGTACCGCGCGGCGTCGGCGAGCACGACGTCGACCCCCTCGAGCAGGCGCACCAGCGCGGCCGGCGGACCCGACGGCGTCTCCTCCCCGACCACGAGCCACTCGCCGTCGAAGGACCACTCGATCGCGGGCACGTCCGAGGTGGCGTCGCGCTGCTGCGCGAGCCACGCCTGGAACGCCGCGCCGCTCGCGATCTCCGCGCCCGGGTGCGGACCGAGCCGGACCGCCGCCCACACGAGGGTGGGTCGCGTCCGGGTGTGCCCGCGGTAGACCCACATCCGACGGCGCCCCGCCACGAGCTCCCGCCCCCGGCGACCGCGGTCACGACGTCGGTGTGGTCAGTCATGCGCCAGGAGGCGCCGTCGCGGCGCCGCACCTCCGGCGGCACCTCGTCCTCCCCGACGGCCAGGTGGTGCGGCATCCCGTTCTCGCGCGCGAACCGCGCGATGCGCGCGTGGCTGCGCCACAGGCGGTGCCGCAGCAGCGCCGCGACCAGGGTCGCGATCCCGCCGACGAGCAGGAGGATGAACGTCGAGACGGCGGTGCCCACGAGCGCGTCGGAGTACTCGCCCTCGATGAGGTTCATGACCACGACGAAGAAGAAGATCGCGGCGACGGCGCCACCCACGATCGCGCCGACGTTGCCGGGCGAGCGGCGGCCCCGCTCGATCGACCGGCGCCAGACCTCGCCGTGCCGCCCCGCCACCGCCTCGTGGCGCAGCCGCGTGACGTCACGCACGCGCGGCCGACGGCGGAGCGCGTCCAGGCGCAGCGTGCGGGCCAGCGGGGTGTCGAGCTGGGGCGGGACGACGGCGGGACTCTCGACGGCGGACCCGGCGTCGGGCGGCACCGCGGCGTCGCGCACGGCACGGTCCTGCGTCACGGGGGCTCCACTCCTCGGGGATGGACCCGCGACCAGCGGGCTCACCCCACGCTAACGTCCGGCGCGCGGGCGCGGGCGATCAGGCGAACGGGCGATCAGACGACCGGGCGATCAGGCCTCGACATCGGCGGCCGTCGCGGTGGTCGCCGCCGTGCGCCGCGTGCTGAACACCCGCGCGAGCACGAGCGCCGCGACCCCCGCGATCGGCACCACCAGCAGCCCGACCCGGAGCGACGTCGCGTCGGCCACGAGCCCCACGATCGGCGGCGAGACGAGGAAGCCCAGCCGCATGAGCCACGAGACGATCGTGACGCCGGTCCCGGTGCGCAGCCCGGGCAGCTCGTCGGCCTCGTGCATCGCGGCCGGGACGAGCGTGGCGACGCCGAGCCCCGCCGTCGCGAACCCGACGATCGTGCCGGGCACGCTCGGGAACGCGAGCGCCAGCCCCATCCCGAGCGCGGCGAGACCGCCGCCCACGCGCGCGACGGCGCGCTGGCCGAACCGGTCGACCAGCCGGTCGCCGCACGCGCGACCGACGAACTGCGCACCCACGAGCGCGATGAACCCCGTGGCCGCGAGCGCCTCCGGGGCGCCCAGCCCGCCGAGGTACACCGCCGCCCAGGACGAGCCGGCGTCCTCCACGAGCGTCCCCGCGGTCGCCACGACGACGAGCGCGAGCAGGATGAGCGCCGTCCGGCCACCGATCCGCGCCCGCACCCGGGACGTGGTGGCGGGCGCGTCGGCGAGTTCGGCATCCCGCTCCGTGTCCGGACCGGGGAGGCAGAAGCGCAGGGCGACGATCGCCGTCGCCGAGAGCAGGACGCCGCTGATGCTCAGGTGCACGCCGCGCGGCACGTCCAGCGCGATCGCGGCCGCGGCCATCGCGCCGCCCGTCACGGCGCCGATCGACCACAGCGCGTGGAAGGAGTTGATGATCGAGCGGCCGTAGCGGCGCTGCACGCGCAGTCCGTGGGTGTTCTGCGCGACGTCGGTGATCGCGTCCGCGCTCCCGGCGAACAGCAGCGCGGCACCGAACGCGAGCGCCGAGGGCGACCACCCCACCGCGACCACGCCCACGGCCGTGATGACCGTCCCGATCACCGCCGCGCGCGCGGACCCGAGGCGTCGGATCACGACGGCGGCGCCCAGCCCCGCGAGGATCGCGCCCGTCGGGAAGGCCGCGATCGCGAGCCCGTAGGCGGCGTTGCTCAGACCGAGCTCGGCCTTGATGCTCGGGAAGCGGGGGACGACGTTCGCGAAGAGCGCGCCGTTGGTGAGGAAGAGGGCGGCGACGGCGAGGCGCGCGCGGCGGGCGACGGCGTCGGGGGTCGCGCGGGCGGAGGTGCCGGGTGACACGGGCGCGGGAGGGGTGCTCACGAGGGGTCAGCGTAGACGGTTGGCGTACAAACGTACACACGTCGGCGGACGCTGGTCCTCGGCCCGGTCGCGGCACGCCCGTGGCCCGATCCCGGCGCGGTTCGGACGACGCCGTCGCGCACCTACGCTTGCCCCGTGCGTTCGCTGTCCCTCGCCCGCCGGCTGGCCGCCCACGCCGTCGGCAAGCCCCCCGTCTCCCCCACCGGGCGCCGCGCCGCGCCCGCCGCCCGGGACCCGCAGGCGGTCCGCGACACCCTCGAGCTCGCCGCCCGCCTGGGTGAGTCGATGCTGTCGCTCGGCGCCTCCGCCTCCGACGTGTTCGGGACGGTGCGCGACGTGTGCCGGTCCTTCGACGTCCGCTGCGAGATCGACCTGACCTTCACCTCGATCCTCATCGCCGACGACTCCACGGGCACGAGCGTGCTGCGCGTGGTCCACGACCAGGCCACGGACTACGGGCGGCTCGCGCTCGTCGTCGACCTCACGCGCTCGATCATCGGCGCCCCGTCGCTGCGCGGGCTCTCGTTCGAGGACTGGTCGGCCGCGGCGCGCGAGAGGCTCGTCGCCAGCCACGCGACCCTCGACCGGATCGTCGCCTCGCCGCACTCCTACCGCCGGATGCTCGTCACGCTGTCGCTGTCGCTGATGGCCGCGGGGGTCGGGGTGCTGCTGGGCGGCGGACTGCTCGTCGCCCTCGTGGCCGGCGTCACGACCCTCCTGATCGACGGCGCGCTGCGACTCCTGACGCGCTGGCAGCTGCCGCCGTTCTTCCTGCAGATCGTGGGCGCCGCGCTCGCGACCGGCGTCGCCGTCCTGCTCCTGACCACGATCCCGGGGCTGCCGGTCGAGTTCGCCCAGCTGCCGCCCTCGCTCGTGGTGGCCTCCAACATCGTGGTGCTGCTGGCCGGGATGTCGCTGGTCGGTGCGGCCGACGACGCGATCAACGGCTTCCCGATCACGGCGAGCGGCAAGCTCTTCCAGGTGGTGCTGCTGACCCTCGGCATCGTGGTCGGGATCGGTGGCGTGCTCGACGTCGCGCGGCGCGCCGGCGTGAGCCTGACCCTCATCGACCTGCCGCCCAACCCGTGGCCCGTCTGGGTGCTCGCGCTGACCTCGGTCGCGATCTCGGGGGCGTGGGCGACGGCGTCGTACGCCCGACCGCGCGCGGCGCTGGTCGCGGCGCTCGCCGGGGGTGGCACGTACCTCGCCTTCGTGCTGCTGACCCGGCTCGGGCTCGGCGTGGCGATGGCGAGCGCCGGGGCCGCGCTCGTGCTCGGTTTCGTCGGCGACTCGCTCGCGCGGCGGCTGCGCGTGCCCGCCCTCGTGACCACGGTCTGCGGCATCGTGCCGCTGCTGCCCGGTCTCACGATCTACCGCGGGATGCTCGACCTCGTGTCCGAGGACGGCGGCGACACCGGCCTCGGGATGCTCCTGCAGGCCGGGATGATCGGCCTCGGTCTCGCCGCCGGCGTCACGCTCGGTGAGGTGCTGGCGCAGCGGCTGCGCGGCCTCAAGCCGCGCCACCCCCTGCGGCGGGTCCGCAACGTCACGCCGTCCGATCCCGTGCCGGCGCCGGACGAGATGGTCCTGACGCTCCCGGACGAGCTCGAGCCCGCGGTCGACGGCGGTACGGACCTCGAGGGGACCGCCGCCCCGGAGCGCACCGGCATCCCGGCAGCCACGAGCCGCTCGACCGACGGCGGGCCGACCGAGGCCGCCGACGGCGAGCCCGCGCGGGGCTGATCCCGCCGGGCCGTCAGGGGAGGGTCGGGCGGCGGTGTCGGCCTCGCCGTCGACGTCGGGGTAGGTGCCGTCCCCGAGGTCGGGGTCCGGCATCACGCGACCGGGGTCCGCGAGCGTGACCGGGCGACCGTCGAGCCGGAGGCGGCGCAGACCCTCGAGCACCATGCGGCGCCCGACGTCGCTCATGCCGCTCACCGGGCCCAGGTCGAGGACCACGCGGGTGGCGTCGCCGTCGTCGGCCATCGCCGCCAGCACCCGCTCGGCCTCGACGAAGTCGATCGTGCCGTGGAGCCGGTACCGCGTGCGGCCGGCCTCGCGGCGGTGGTCGAGCGTCGCGACGGTGCCGCGCGGCGCGGCCGCCATGAGGTGCATCCCCATGTCGGCCGACAGGCGCTCCATGACCTTGACGCCGCGCACGCTGTTGCCGTGGGCGTCCAGCCGGGGCGAGAGCACCGCGAGCCCGACCCGCCCGGGCAGCGCGCCGATCAGACCGCCCGCGACCCCGCTCTTGGCGGGGATGCCGACGCGGCTCCACCACGAGCCCGCGCCGTCGTACATCCCGGCGGCCGCCATCACCGCGAGCGTCTGGCGGGCGGTCACCGGGTCGAGCACCGCCTCGCCGGTCACCGGCTGCACGCCGCCGTTCGCGAGCGTCGCCGCCATCACGGCGAGGTCGGTCACGGTCACCAGGACCGAGCACTGCCGGGTGTAGCCGTCGACGGCGACGTGCGGGTCGACGTCGATCGCGCCGTAGCCGCGGAGCATGTGCGCGATGGCGAGGTTGCGGTCCGCCGTCGCCATCTCCGACGCGTGCACCGCGCCGTCGACCCGCAGCTCGCGGCCCGCGAGGCGCGACATGAGTGAACGGACCCGCTCGACGCGCTCGTCCGGACCCGCACCGGCGCCGACGAGGAGCTGGTGCGTGGTGATGGCGCCGGCGTTGATCATGGGGTTGCGCGGCCGGTGCGAATCCTCCTCGAGCGACAGCTCGTTGAACGCCTCGCCCGACGGTTCGACCCCGACGCTCTCCAGCACCCTGGGCAGGCCGCGGTCGAGGATCGCCGCGGCGTAGGCGAACGGTTTGGATATGGACTGGATGGTGAACTCGACGTCGTCGTCGCCCGCCGCGTACGTGCGCCCGTCGGTGGTCGTGACGGCGAGCGCGAGCCGGTCCGGATCCGCGCGCGCCAGCTCGGGCACGTAGTCGGCGACGGCGCCGCCGTCGTGGTCGCGCACCTCCTCCAGGAGGGTGGCCAGGTAGTCCGGGACGGGTGTGCGCACGTTGTTTCCCCTGCGGTGGTGGCGGTCAGCGACGGATGTCGACGACGATCCGCGCCGGGTCGGTCAGGGTGCTGATCCGGAAGTCGCGGACGGCGTCGAGACCGATGTGGGTGGCGGCGTAGCCCTCCCAGGGGCCCTCGGACCACAGGCCGCGCACGGTCGTGTCGCCGACGTCGGACGGACCCGTCACGACGGTCCCCTCGCGCTCGAGGTCGGCCGGGTGGACGACCATCGCCGTGTCGATCCGGAGGAACACCTCGCCGTCCACGTCGAGCACGTCACCGCTGCCCTCGGCGATCGGCTCCTCGACGTAGCGCGCGGCCCACGACGGCGGCTCCGCGCCGTCGAACTCCAGCACGACGCGGTCGTAGCCGTCGTGCGCGGCGGCACGGACCTCCGTGAGGAACGTCGGGCCGGTCCTCGTGTCGGGCCAGGGGTCGGTGCTGCGGTCCTGCGGCCCGAAGCCCTGGAGGTCGTCGGATCCTGCCTCCGCCTCGTCGGCGGGCGGCGCGGTCTCCGGGGGGACCGGCGACGGCGTGGGCTGTTCCGCGGGCGGATCGCTGGGCGACTCGCTGGGTGACTCGCTGGGCGGCGTCGAGGTCGCCGGCGGTGCGGACGTGGTCGTCGAGGTGTCGGACGACGCCGGGGGCTCCGGGCTGCCGTCGACGTCTCCGTCGGGGCTGCAGGCGGTCGTGGCGCCCAGCACCAGTGCGAGAGCCGCGGCCGCGACCGCGCGGTGGGATCTGGTCATGGTTCATCCGACCACAGCGCGAAGGGTTCGTGCGGCCCGAGGAAAGTTCGCACGGGCCGCGTCATATTCGCACCGCACGAACGTCGAGGGAGTATGAGCTTCTACAGCGAGCGCCGAGCGCCGTCGTCAGGCCCCCGCCCCCGCATCGTCGAACCGGTGCCCGCCGAACGGGCGGCGAGACCCGCCCCGCCCCCGCACGCCGTGCCCGGTACGCCGGACGAGCACGCAGGGGCGGCCATGGTCGTCTCGGCGCGCGACTGGCAGTACTGGCCGGCGGATGCCGCCTGGAAGGCCGAGATGATCGCGCGCGGACGCGTGCGCATCGCGGGGGCGACCGACCCCTCCTGACCCGGCCCCGCCGTCGCGACCCTCCGGGACCGCCCTCGCGACCGGCCGCCCGACGTCCTGGCCCGGCGCGCCGTCACGCGCCAGGATGGTGGCCCGCCCCGGCCGCGCCCCTCGGGCGCCGCCCGCCACCGACGTCACAGGAGCCCCATGTTCGCGATGTCCGACGGCGCCCCCGCCCCCGCGCACGA
Organism: Litorihabitans aurantiacus; assembly: GCF_030161595.1. Classification (NCBI taxonomy): domain Bacteria; kingdom Bacillati; phylum Actinomycetota; class Actinomycetes; order Micrococcales; family Beutenbergiaceae; genus Litorihabitans; species Litorihabitans aurantiacus. Next base: position 3,298,118 of record NZ_BSUM01000001.1, on the reverse strand, counting down.
CGACGCGGTCGTGCGCGCCGGCTCCGCCCGCTTCACGGTGCTCAGCCCATGCCTGCTGCGGCTCGAGCAGTCCGAGGCGGGCGAGTTCGCCGACGAGCGCACGCAGGTCGTCGTCGAGCGGGCGTTCGAGGCCGGGACGCCCCCGTTCGAGGTCCGCCGGCGCGAGGGCGACGGCGTCGAGGTCCTCACGACGGACCTGCACCTGGTCTACACGGGCGGTCCGTTCTCGGCCGCGACCCTGGCCGTCACGCTGCGCACCGACGCCACCGACGTGCACCACTCCGTCTGGCGGTTCGGGCAGAGCTACCCCGACCAGCTGCCCGAGCGCGGCAACCTGTTCGGCACCGCTCGTACGCTCGACGAGGCCGACGGCGCGATCCCGCTCGACCCCGGCCTGCTGGCCACCTGGGGCTTCGCGAGCCTCGACGACTCGGACTCGGTCCTGCTCTCCCCCGACGGCTGGATCGCCCCGCGGCCGCACGCCGCCCGGGCCGCGGCCGGGCGCCCCGACCCCACGCCGACCCACGACCTCTACCTGTTCGGGCACGGCCGGGACTTCCGCGCCGCGCTGGCGGACTTCCACCGCCTCACCGGTCCGTCGCCGCTCGTGCCGCGCGCGGTGCTCGGCAACTGGTGGAGCCGATTCTGGCGCTACGACGAGGACGGCTACCTGGCGCTGATGGACCGCTTCGACGCCGCACGCGTGCCCCTGTCGGTGGCCGTCATCGACATGGACTGGCACGTGACCGACGTCGACCCCGCGATCGGCACGGGCTGGACCGGCTACACGTGGAACCGCGACCTGTTCCCCGACCCCGCGCGCTTCCTGGCGGCGCTGCACGAGCGCGGCCTCGACGTCACGCTGAACGTCCACCCGGCCGACGGCGTGCGCCGCCACGAGGACGCCTACGAGGAGATGGCGCGCGCCGTCGGGATCGACCCGGCTTCCGGCGTCGCCGTCGGCTTCGACGTCACCTCGCGCACGTTCGTCGACGCCTACCTGCGGCTGCTGCACCACCCTCGAGGAGCAGGGTGTCGACTTCTGGTGGCTCGACTGGCAGTCCGGCGGCGCCACCGCCGTCCCCGGCCTGGACCCGCTGTGGATGCTCAACCACCTGCACTTCGTCGACTCCGGGCGCGGCGGCCGGCGCCCCCTGACGTTCTCTCGCTACGCCGGGATCGGCAGCCACCGCTACCCCGTCGGCTTCTCGGGCGACACGCACACCACGTGGGCCTCGCTCGACTTCCAGCCCTACTTCACCGCGACGGCGGCCAACGTCGGCTACGGCTGGTGGAGCCACGACGTCGGCGGTCACCGCCTCGGGTCGCACGACGTCGAGCGCACCGTCCGCTGGGTGCAGCTCGGCGTGTTCTCGCCGGTCAACCGGCTGCACTCCTCCAACAGCCCGTTCGCGACGAAGGAGCCGTGGGCGTTCGGCCCGCGCGCGCAGGCGGTCGTGGAGCGGTTCCTGCGGCTGCGCCACCTGCTCGTACCGACGCTCTACAGTGCCTCGTGGACCGCGCACACCGACGGCGTCGCGATCGTGCGGCCGATGTACCACGACCACCCACGCACGCAGGAGGCGTTCGAGGTCCCGAACCAGGCGATGGTCGGCGAGCACCTCCTGCTCGCACCGATCACGACGCCGGAGGACCAGGTCGCGACGATCGCGTCCGTGCGGGCGTGGCTCCCGCCGGGCGCGTGGGTGGACCTGTTCACGGGGGCCCGCTACGGCACTGACGACGCCGGTCCGCACGACGGACGCGGGCGGCACGTGGTGCTGCACCGCCCGCTCGAGGGGTACCCGGTGCTCGTGCGCGCCGGTGCGGTGCTGCCGCTCGCGGCCGATCCGATGGCGGACGTGCGCGAGGCGCCCGAGGTGCTCGTGCTGCGGGTGGTGCCCGGGACGGCGTCCTCGACCCTGGTGGAGGACGACGGCGGAGCGGCGCCCGTGCCCGAGGTGACGGTGATGCGGCAGCGGGTCGTGGGGGCGGGGGACGGCGGGGCGACGATCGAGCTCGAGATCGAGGCGACGACGGGGCGGCCGGTCGGGCGTCCGCGCGAGATCTGGGTGGACCTCGTCGGGGTGGCGTCGGTGGACGAGGTGACTATCGACGTCGGGGGCGAGGGTTCCGCCGGTCCGGCAGCCGCGCCGATGGTCGTGGGCCCGGCCGACGACGACGCCGCGGAGCTCCTCGCCCCGGCGCTGCGGATCTCCCTGGGCCGCGTCGACACCGCGCTCGGCCTGACGCTCACGGTGACGGGCGTGCGGGCGGCGCCGCGCGACGTCGTCGACGATGCCTTCACGCTGCTGGCGGCGGCGGAGATCCCCTACGCCACGAAGGAGAACGCCTGGGCAGCCGTGAAGCGGCTGGGCGGGATCGACCTGGCGCAGGAGCTGGCGGCCCTGGACCTGCCGGAGGTGCTGCGGGCCGCGCTGCTGGAGGTGGCGGCGACCGACCCGGTCCTCTGACGGGGCGCGCGACCTCCGCCGCCACCGACCGTCACGTTCTGCACGGTTAAGGGCCGCTATCCGTGCAGAACGTGACAGTCGATGGGCTTATCCGGGCGAAACGTGACAGTCGCGGTCCGCCGTCACCGGACGTGACGGCGGACGTGCGCGCCGACTGTCACCCCGTCGTCCGGTCCGAGCGGCGTCGGTGACGCATCACCAGGAACCCACCGGCCACGAGGACGGCTGCCGCGGCAGCCACCCACGTCAGCGTCCCGGACGAACCGGGCTCCTCGTCCCGTGCCTCGCCGCCCTCGGCGACGACGTCGAACGGCTCCTCCTGGCCACCGGAGATCGCCACGACCTCGCCCACGTCGACGACCCGGACCGGGATGCCGTTCGTGCCGGGCCCGGGTGCCGGCTCGGTACCGAACGGGGTCGCTCCCGCGTCCCTGACCCCGATGTCGACGCCGGAGTGGTCGGGCGCGGGAGCCGCCCAGGACGCCTGGCCGGAAGCCACGAGCTGCGAGGCGAGCGCCGTGAGGTCGCTCAGCTCGTAGTCGGCGCGCACGACCGTGACCCGGTCGGCGACCCCCTGCTCGCCCGCGACGGCCAGCACCTGCTCGTCCGACTGGTCCGGGCCCAGCACCACCTGGATGTGGCCGGACGGCTCGTCCCAGACGAACGTGACGTCGAGCTCCGCCGCCGCGGCGGTGAACATCAGCAGGTCGTCGGGCACGTTCGACCGGCCGTACCCCTCGGGTGCGGTGGTCATGAACTCCGGGGCGGCCGTCGCCGTCGTCGGCTGAGCGGCGACAGCCGGGGCCGCGGCCGCCACGAGCACGAGTGCGAGCGCGAGCTCGGCCCCGCTCCTGAGGATCCTCATCACGGCAGCTCCGACACGTCGTCCTGGATGGTGGATGAAGCCAAGCACGATCCACACCGGCGCGCCTCCCGAGGCGTGCGCTGCCGCCCGACCACCTGGCTGTCGGAGCGCGCCCGACCGTCCTCGGACGCGCCCTTCCGGGCGGAGCGCGACCGTCGATGACGTCGCCGCGGACGGTCATCGCTCGGCCTCCTGCCGATCTGGCAGATCCTCCGCCGTGCCGAGGCAACCCGCGCTGCCGCTGACGGACGCGTACCCGTGGTCGCTGAAGATGGACGCTCCGGTGCGATAGCCGTCCCTGGCGAGACGGATCCCGTCCGCCGACGTCCCCAGCACGGTCCAGCCCCGGGGTTCGAGGTCGGCCGCGAGTCGAGCGACCGCCTGGTCCACGTTCTCCTGTGCGCCCAGCTCGACACGGACCCCGTGGAGGAACTCCTCTCCCACCTCGGCCCCGCTCACGCTGTCGCGGCAGTCCGTCCACGTCTGCTGCTGCACCTGGAAGGTGTCGCCGAGCTGGGCAGCGAGTGTGTCGACCGCCGAACGGGTGCCGCCCTCGACGGTGGAACGCACGGCGGGGTCCTCGGTGATCGGTGCGTCCTCCTGGGTGGCGCAGGCGGCGAGCCAGATCGTGGAGAGGAGCAGCACGAGCGGCTTGCGGGCGTTCCTCACGGCCCCTCCTCGGGCAGGTCGTCGAGGGTGGCGATGCAGCCTGCGCCGCCCGTGATCGAGGCGTACCCGTCGTCGGTGAAGATCGAGGCGGCCACGACGTACCCGTCGCGCGTCAGGCGGAGCAGCCGCAGCGTCGGATCGGCCTCGCGCCACGTCCAGCCGAGACCGGTGACGTGGGTCTCCAGCCGACCGGCGACCTGCTCGAACGTCTCCTGCCCGGTCAGGGTGGCCGGGGTGAGCAGGGCGACGGCGAACGAACGCCGAGCACGCGCCGCCAGTGCCATCGGTCTCCCGTCGTCGTCGCTGGTCCCCCCACCATCGCAGCACGCCGTCCTTGCCGGCGTGACCGAGGCCCCGGCGCAGGACCGGAGTCCCGCGCCGAGGCCTCGTGCCGGCCGCGGCCGACGGTCGGACGCGGTAGCAGCTACGCCCCGTTCTCCAGCCGGAACATGAACGCGGCCATCGCGTCGCGGTTGACCGGGCTGAGCGGGCGGAAGATCGTCGTCCCGTCGTTGCCCTCCCCGACCCAGCCGGTCGCGACACCGGACTCGGCGAGCCACGCGATCTCCGCGAAGTACTGGTTCGCCGTCGAGACGTCGTCGAACGGCGACGCGGCCGGTGCCGGCTCGGCCGCCGGGTCGACGTCCGAGTACCGGTAGAGGAACGCCGCCATGGCGTCGCGCGCGATCGGCTCGAGCGGGCGGAAGGAGTACGTCCCGTCGCCGTTGGCCCACCCGGTGGAGATCTCCTCGGCGTGCAGCCACGCGATCTCCTCGTAGAACTGGTTGTCCGTGCTCACGTCGGTGAACGGCGAGACGTCCGGCGCCTCGAACTCCGGCTCGTCGGCCAGGCGGTACAGGAACGCCGCCATCGCGTCGCGCGCCACCGGCGTCACCGGCCGGAACTCCCGCGTACCGTCGGGCAGCTCCCAGCCGCGGGCGATCCCGCGCTCCGCCAGCCACCCGATCTCCGCCGCGAACTTCGTCTCGGGCGTCACGTCCACGAAGCCCTCGCTCGGCGTCGTGGAGCAGTCGCTCTCGACGGCGCCCGCGACGCTCTGGATGCCACCGAGGACGTGCTGCAGGAACTCGGGCTCGGCGAAGGACTCCTCGGTGTGACCGCCGCCCGTGTACCAGGAGCGGCCGCCGTCGAACGGGTGGCACCAGGCGATGGGGTGGTCCTCACCCATCGCCGAGGACCCCGCGTCGTAGGTGCTCTCGTCCAGCGTGGCGAGCACGTGGACCTGCCCCCTCGGGTTGGACTGGAAGTTGTACCACTCGTCGAAGCGCTCCCACTCCTCGTCCAGGTGCGCGGTGGAGGGGTGGTCGTGGTCCTCGACCAGGATCGTCGCGGTCTGGTTCTGGGGGTGGCCGGCGAAGTAGGCGCCCACGAGCTCGCCGTACCAGGGCCAGTCGTACTCGGTGTCCGAGGCGGCGTGGATACCCGCGTACCCGCCGCCACCCTGGATGTAGGACTCGAACGCGGCCTGCTGCTCGTCGTTCAGGACGTCGCCCGTGGTCGAGAGCCACACCACGGCGTCGTAGTTCGCCAGGTTCTCCTCGGTGAACTCCTCGGCGTTCTCGGTGGCGTCGACGGCGAAGTCGTTCTCCTCGCCCAGCTGCTCGATGGCGGCGATACCCGCGGGGATCGAGGAGTGCCGGAAACCGGCGGTCTTCGAGAAGACGAGGACGGAGAAGTCCTCCTCCGCGACCGGGTCGGGCTCGGACCCAGGTGGCTGCGGAGCCGCGGTGGCCGAGGCCAGCGCGGCGAACGACAGGGGCAGTGCGACGGTGGCGGCGGCGACGGCCGCGATCGTCCGGCGGGCGCCGGGCGACCGGCGCGGGACAGGGTGACTCACCAGGATCTCCTTCGGTCTGGGGGCAGGGGCGATGCTGCGTGCTGACCGGGTCAGGGAGCCGGACGACGAGGCGCCGCGCGGTCCGCCTTGACCGGATCTTGACGATAAGCACACTTTTGCTGATCGTCAATCAAAAGTCGGACACGAAACGTCACGGGCGCGCGGCCCCGCGCCGGCGCAGCAGCACGACGGCGAGCACCGCTCCCGCCGCGACCAGCACCACCGCGCCGATCACCCACCCCGTGACACCTCCGCCGGAGGTCTCGGCCGCCGCGTCGGACACGGCGGTGTCCTCGGCCGCACCGGCGTCGGCGTCCGAGTCGCTCGAGGTGTCGGACGCCCCGCTCCCACCCTCCGCACCGGGCTGCGCACCGTCCTGCGCCGACGTCTCGGCGGGCTCCGGCGTCGGCGGCGCGACGACGTCGACCTCGACCTGGGCCTCCGCCTCCGACGGCGCCGTGAGCGTGGCGGTCACCGTCCAGTGGCCCTCGCCCAGCACGCCTGCCTCCGAGCGGTACCAGCCGACGCCCGACGAGGACGACTGCAGCGTGAGCGGGCCGACCTCCTCCCCCGCGTCGGAGACGGCGACGACCGTGATCGCGGCGCTCTCCTCGACCGGGTGGCCGTCCCCCTCGTAGGTCAGGAAGGCGTCGATCCCGCCGCCCCCGTCGGTGCCGAGACCGATCGCGATCGGGCCCCCGTGCGCCTGCGCCGGGACGGCCCCCGTCGCGAGCACCGCGAGGAGTCCCAGGACGAGGGCGCTCAGCGTGGCGATGAGGCGGGCGGCCGCGCGAGGGCGGACGGGGCGGGGTCGGGACACGTCGGGCCTTTCGAGAGAGCGGGACCGGCGGCGTGCGGGACCGCCGGGGACGAGGAGGGTGCCTCGGCGCGGGACCCGGTGGTCCCGGGTCCCGCGCCGAGGTGGTGCCGGCCGTGGCCGGCGGTTCGCGGCTGTCGCGGGCTAGCCGAGGTTCTCCAGCCGGTACATGAAGGCGGCCATCGCGTCACGGTTGACCGGGCTCAGCGGACGGTAGATCGTCGTGCCGTCGTTGCCGTCCTCCCACCCGGTCGCGACACCCGTCTCCTGGAGCCACGAGATCTCCGTGTAGAACTGGTTCGCCGTGGAGACGTCGTCGAAGGCCGACACGGTCGGAGCCGTGTACCCCTCGACCTCCGCGTAGCGGTACAGGAACGCCGCCATCGCGTCACGCGCGATCGGCGCCAGCGGGCGGAACGAGAACGTCCCGTCCCCGTTGGCCCAGCCCGTGGAGATCCCCTCGGCGTGGAGCCAGGCGATCTCCTTGTAGAACAGGTTGTCCGTCGCGACGTCGGTGAACGGCGACACGGCCGGCTCCTCGAACGCGGGCTCGTCGGCGAGGCGGTACAGGAACGCCGCCATCGCGTCGCGCGCCACCGGCGTCACGGGTCGGAACTCCCGCGTGCCGTCCGGCAACACCCACCCGCGGGTGACCCCGCGCTCCGCCAGCCACGTGATCTCGGCGAAGAACAGGTTGTCCTCCGCCACGTCCGTGAAGTAGCGCGTCACGGGGGCCGCGGTGACGGTGACCTGCGCCGTCGCCGTGCCCGACGTGAAGCCGTCGGCCGCCGCGGTGACCGTCACCGCGTAGGTGCCGGCCGCCGTCGTGACGAGCTGCGCACCCGTGGCGCCGGTGACGGGCTCGCCGTCCCTGGTCCACGAGTAGGTCAGCTCGGCGTCGGCCGGGTCGGCCGTGACGGTCGCCGTGACGGTGTCGCCCGCGACCGCGGTGGTCGGCAGGCTCGCCTCCACCCCGACCGTCCGGACGAACGTCACCGTGTAGACGGTGGTCAGACCGGTCGCACCGGTCACCGTGACCGTGGCGACGGCGTCGCCCGCCGGGTCGGCCTGCTCGATCGCGACCTCGGCCCCGGGCGTGGCGGTCGCGGCCGTCACGGTCGGGAGCGCGGAGCCGGTCACGGCCACCTCGTAGTCGAGCTGGCCGTCGACCAGGGTGATCGGCGTCCCGCCGGCCGCGAGCTCGGAGAGCACCGGCGCGTCGGCCGGCGGCTCCTCGTCGCCGACCACGAGGAAGTGGTCGAACCGGACGGGCACGACCGGCGTCGCGGCCGCACCGAGGACGAAGACCCCGACCCGGGCCGTGCCGACGGCCGTGTTGGTCACGCCCTCGGACAGGTCCGTCCACGTCTCGCCGTCGGCGGACCAGGCGCCCGTGAAGGCGTTGCCGTCCCGCGTCAGGCGGAGGTGGAACACGTCGCCGGCGATGCCGTCGACACCCGGCTGCGGGTTCTGCACCACGCCACCGACCTCGCTGCGCAGCTCGATGCCGAGGTCGCGGGCGGACCCGACCGCGTTGCGGGCGACGACGTCGAGCTTCACGTAGTTGTCGTCGTCGCCGTAGAGGATCAGGCCGCCCTGCTGGTACTGCTGGTCCAGCTCGGTGACGTCCACGATCGTCTCGACGGTCCACTCGTCCGACGGCTGCGCCTGGACGACGATGTTGGGAACCTCGCCGTTGTCGGTGCCGTAGATGTCGGTCGGGGTGGTGTCGATCTCCAGCCAGCCGTCGCTGACGCGGTAGAGGTCGGTGTCCTCGCGCACGATGCTCCAGCGGCACGCGTCGAGCGCGTCACCGTCGAAGTCGTCGTTCGGACCCGGGACCACGGCCGTGTCGTCGGGGCTGATCTGGAACCAGTCGAAGGACGCCTCGATGACGGGGCTGACCGAGGACGCGTTGGCGAACGCGGTCAGACCGACCTGCGGATCCGCGACGTCGCCGAGCGGCAGGGTCTCCGCCAGCGCGGTCCACGTCTCGCCGTCGGCGGAGTACTCGCCCGAGAGCACGCCGTCGGTGACGGTGAGGCGCAGCTGGACGGTGTCCGGGAACGCCGTGCCGAGACCGCTGGTGTTGACCTCCGTGGCCGTGCCGCCGTTCTCGACGGCCAGCTGCACGATGCGCGCCCCCGCGTCCGGCGAGCTGCTGCGGCCCTGGACCACCAGCTTGGCGTAGTTGTCGTCGTCGCCGTAGATGATGATCCCGGCCTGCTGGTACTGCTCGCGGGCCGCGATGGTCACCTCCGTCGTGATGACCGCGTCGCCGTCCGGCATCTCCTGCAGCACGATGTTGCTGACGTCGCCGCCCGCGCCGTAGATGTCGGTCTTGCTCGCCGGGATGACCAGCGCGCTGTCGGAGACCCGGATGTTCTGGTCCCGGCGAACCACGGTGGTCCAGCGGTCCTCGTCGAGCTCGCCGCCGAGGAAGTCGTCGGAGCGACCGGAGAAGCAGATCGGGGGCGGCCCGCTGTCGGCGGTCACGGTGATGGTGAGGTACTCGACCGCGAACGCGCCGCCCGGGTCGGTGACCCGGACCTGCAGGCGGTAGGTGCCCGCCTGCTCGTAGGTGAAGCTGAACTCCGGCCCCCGGGTGCGAACCCGTCACCGAGACCGGCGTCCCACTCGTAGGTGAGCGCGTCGTCCTCGCCGTCGGGGTCCGAGGCGACCGCCGTGGCCTCCACCGTCCCCGGGGCCACCAGGGTGTCGCTCTCCACGGTCAGCTCGACGTCGGGGCGGATGTTGTCCGTGACGCCGCGGCCGTTGAACTCGGCCCAGTTGACGTTCAGCCCACCGTCCAGGCTCACGAAGTAGAGCGTGCCCGAACCGTCGGGGATCTCGACCGGCGCGCCCGGGGTGGTGACGAAGCTCTGCCACCCACCCGTGCTCGGTACGTCGATGCTCGCCAGCTCCGGCCCCTCGGGGTCGTTCCAGCGGAGCGAGACCGTCCCGCCGCCGTCGGGCGACGCCGCGCGCAGCGCGATCGTGTCGATCATCGCGAGGCTGATGGGGTCGAACGCCCACCAGTCACCGGCCTCGATGTAGCCGATGTTGGAACCGCCGCCGGCGGGGTCGGTGGTCTGCTCGATGACCACGCCGGGGTCGCCGGGCGAGGTCGAGCCGGCCAGGCGACCGGTCGAGGTGAAGAACTCGGCCTGCAGCGTCTTGGGCTGGAGCACCTGCAGGTCGCTGGCGCGCAGCGGCACGCCGACGGAGCCGCCGTCGTCGATGTAGCTGGCCTCGATGACCCAGAAGATGTTCTCGCTGATGCCGTGACCCTCGTCGCGAGCGGTCTGGATCAGCCCCTCGCAGCCCGAGAGCTCCTCGAAGGGGTGGGCGTGGCTGTCGTGACCGAGCGACGTGAACAGCGTGACGTCCTCGCAGCTGACCTCGCCGTCCGGGTCGTCCACGAGGATCTCGTAGGCGACCTGGTCACCGAAGTCGAAGAAACCGCCGTTCTCCGGGAACGTGATCGTGACCGTGGGTGCGATGTTGCCGACCACGATCGTGACGTTGGCGACGCCGGTGCGGCCCTCGGGGTCCGTGGCGGTGAGCTGGGCGACGTAGCTGCCCTCCTCCTCGTACACGTGCACCGGGTTCGCCTCGCTGCTCGGCTCCGACCCGTCGCCGAACGTCCACTGCAGGGTGATCGGGTCACCGTTCGGGTGGCGCGTGCCCTCCGAGGAGAACGAGACCTCCAGCGGCGCGAGGCCGCTGGTGACGTCCGCGGTGGCGCGCGCGATCGGCGAGACCTCGCCGAGCACGTAGTTCACCTTGAAGATCCCCGAGCTGGGGTTGTTGCCACCGAAGCCCGAGCCCCAGTCGATGACGTACAGCGCGCCGTCGGGCCCGAACTCGAAGTCCATCGGACGGTTGAAGCCGGCCGACGGGTCGAGGATGCCGGGCAGGACGCGGTTGACGTCGATGATGTCCGTCCGGTCCTCGCGGCCCAGCTGGATGGAGTACATCGTGCCCTTGTTCCACTCGCCGAACATGGCCTTGCCGTCCCAGTAGGCCGGCCACTTCACGTCGGAGACCAGGTCCTCGTCGTAGACGTAGGTGTCACCCGCCATGGGTGCACCGCCGCCGCCGATCTCGGGCGTGGTGGGGGAACCGCCGGAGTTGTAGTAGATCTCCGCGCCGATGGCGGGGGCAGCTGCTGCAGACCGGTGTTGTTCGGGGAGTTGTTGACCACGCCGCCGGCGCAGTCGAACGCCGCACCGGACTGGCCGGTCGCGAAGTTGTAGTCGTTGTAGGCGTTGTTCGAGCCCGTGCAGTAGGGCCAGCCGTAGAAGCCGGGCTCGGACACGATGTTCCACTCCACGGTGCCGATCGGGCCGCGCGTGGGCGACGCCGAGCCGGAGTCCGGCCCGTAGTCCGCCACCAGCAGGTTGCCGCTGGAGTGGTCGATCCCGATGCGGAACGGGTTGCGCATCCCCATCGCGTAGATCTCGGGGCGGGTGAGCTCGGTGCCCGGTGCGAAGAGGTTGCCCTCGGGCACCGTGTACGAGCCGTCGTCCTGCGGCGTGATGCGGATGACCTTGCCGCGCAGGTCGTTGGTGTTGGCCGAGGTGGCCTGGGCGTCGAAGTTCACGCGGCCCGGGCGCTCGTCGATCGGCGTGAAGCCGCCCGACTCGAACGGGTTGGTGTTGTCACCCGTGGCCAGGATGAGGTTGCCGTCGTCGTCGAACAGCATGTCGCCGCCGGCGTGGCAGCACGTGTCGCGCTGCGTGGCCACCTCGAGGATCGTGACGCCGCTGGCGGCGTCGACGCTCTGGGTCTCGGCGTCGTAGGTGAAGCGCGAGATCTGGTTGTGCGGTCCGGAACCGCCGAGGTCGGTGGGCGACCAGTACAGGTACATCCAGCCGTTGGAGGAGAAGTCCGGGTCCAGGGTGATCCCGAGCAGGCCGTCCTCGTTGCTCTGCGTGACGCTGAGGTTCAGCACCGTGGAGGTCACGGTGGTGGCGGCGTCGATGCGCTGCACCCGGCCGTCGCGCTCGATGTAGAAGACGGTGCCGTCGTCGGCCACCTTCATCGCCATCGGGTTGGCGGTGGAGTCGCTGAGGTCGACGCGCTCGTAGCTCGAGCTCTGCGTGGCGGTGCAGTCGCTCTCGACGGCGCCCGCGGCGGTCTGGATGCCGCCGAGCAGGTGGCGGACGAAGTCGGGCTCGCTGAAGGACTCCTCCGTGTGGCCGCCGCCGGTGTACCAGGAGCGACCGCCGTCGAAGGCCTGGCACCAGGCGATCGGGTGGTCGATGCCCATGGCCGACGCGCCGGCCTGGTACGTCGTCTCGTCGAGCGAGGCGAGCACGTGCACCGTGTCGCGCGGGTTGGAGCGGAAGTTGTACCACTCGTCGTAGCGCTCCCACTCGTCGGGCAGGTGCGCGGTGGAGTCGTGGGCGTGGTCCTCGACCTTGATCGTGGCGTCCTGGTTCTGCGGGTGGCCCGCGAAGTAGGCGCCGACGAGCTCGCCGTACCAGGGCCAGTCGTACTCGGTGTCGGAGGCGGCGTGGACGCCGGCGTAGCCGCCGCCACCCTGGATGTAGGACTCGAACGCGGCCTGCTGGTCGGCGTTCAGGACGTCGCCGGTGGTGGAGAGCCAGACGACGGCGTCGTAGCCCGCGAGGTTCTCCTCGGTGAAGGCAGCGGCGTCCTCGGTGGCGTCGACGGCGAAGTTGTTCTCCTCGCCGAGCTGCTCGATGGCGGCGATGCCGGCGGGGATCGAGGAGTGCCGGAAACCGGCGGTCTTCGAGAAGACGAGGACGGAGAAGTCCTCCTCCTCCACGACGGGGGGTTCGGGGTCGGGTGGTTGCGGCACCGCGCTGGCCGAGGCCATCGCGGCGAACGACAGGGGCAGTGCGACGGTGGCGGCGGCGACGGCCGCGATCGTCCGGCGGACGCCGGGCGACCTGCCTGCGAACAGGGTTCTCACCTGGAGCTCCTTCGATCTGGGTGACAGGGGGCGCTGCTTCGTTGCGCGCGTGGGTTCGGAGGCACCTCCCGTGGTGCTCGTGCGGACGACGACGGTGACGCTGCTGACCGAGCCAAGGTGGGAGGCGGTGTCGAGCGGAGGAAGCGCCGCCACGACGTGCGGTCCACTCTGACCACCTGACGACCGTAGGCAGACTTTTGCTGGCCGTCAATCAGAAGTTGCGCTACTTTGCTCCGCAGATGACCGAAGGCCGGGCGACAGCCCGGTTCCGCCGTTCGCGTGCCGGAGGGCGGCGACCGCGCGGTGCGAGGAGGGGTTCACTGTGCTCATGGACGGACTGAGGAAGTTCCCGACCAGGCCCACGGGCGCCGGGGAGACGTTCCAGCTCTTTCGCGACGGCACCCCCGCACGCGGGCCTGGCTGATGGCGGAGACCGGGCACTCCCGCTCCACCGTTGCCGCGCGCATCGACGCGCTGTGCCGCATCGGGGTGCTGGTGCCGACGGGTGAGGCCAGCAGCACGGGCGGCCGCCCGCCCGCCACCTTCGCGTTCGAGCCGAGCGCCCGGGTGGTGCTCGGCGTCGACCTCGGCGCGACGCGCGCCCGGATCGGGCTGACGGACCTCGCGGGCCGGCTGCTCGTGGAGCTCGACGAGCTCGTGGCGATCGCGGACGGACCCGAGCCGGTGCTGGCGTGGGTCGCGGACACGGCGCAGGCGCTGCTCGCCCGGGCCGGGCGGACCGCCCTCGACCTCGCGGGGGTGGGCATCGGGCTGCCGGGGCCGGTCGACCACACGACCGGTCGCCCCGTGAACCCGCCGATCATGCCCGGCTGGAACGACGTCGACGTCCCGAGCATCCTGGCCGCGCGGCTGGGGGTGCCGGTCGCCGTCGACAACGACGCCAACATCATCGCGCTCGGCGAGCAGCGCACGATCTACCCCGACGAGCGCGAGCTCCTGTTCGTCAAGGTCGCCACGGGCATCGGCGCGGGCATCCTCATGGACGGCGAGCTGCGGCGCGGCGCGCAGGGTGCCGCCGGGGACATCGGCCACCTCTCGCTGCCCGGCAAGCAGGACGTGCGCTGCCGCTGCGGCAACGACGGCTGCCTCGAGGCCGTGGCGTCGCTGACCTCGATCGCGGCGCACCTGAGCGCCGAGTCGGGCACGAGCGTCACCACGGACGACGTCGTCGCGCGCGTGCGGGTCGGCGACGTGCAGGCGAACGCCCACGTGCGGCAGGCGGGACGTGACATCGGGCTCGCGCTCGCGAGCGCCGTCAACCTCCTCAACCCCGCACGGATCGTGGTGGGCGGCCACCTCGCCCTCGCCGGGGACCAGCTCATCGCGGGCATCCGCGAGGTGGTCTACCAGCGGTGCATGCCGCTGGCGACGGCGCGGCTGCAGATCGAGACGGCGCGCGCCGGCAGCAGCGCGGGCATCGTCGGCGCCGCGACCCTCGTGATCGACAGGTTCCTCTCACCGGAGGCCGTGGAGGGCCTCATTCTCAGCAAGGAGGCATGACGTGCAACGACGCGCGCTGGTGGTTCGTGGTGGCTGGGACGGGCACGACCCCGTCGGCACCACCGACCTGTTCATCCCCCGCCTGCGCGAGGCGGGCTTCGACGTGGCCGTCGAGGACGCCCTCGAGGTGTACGCCGACTCCGACGTCATGGACGGGATTGACCTCGTGGTCCAGTCCTGGACGAAGGGCGAGATCCTGGCGGACGAGCTCACCGGGCTGCGCCGCGCGGTCGAGGCGGGTACCGGGCTGGCCGGCTGGCACGGGGGCTGCTCGACGCGTTCCGCGACGCCACCGACTACCACCACGTCGTGGGCGGTCAGTTCGTGGCGCACCCGGACGACCTGATCGAGCACGAGGTCCGCGTGGTGGCGGGGCGCGCCGACCATCCGGTGCTCGACGGCGTCGCCCCCGCCGTGCGGCTGACGACCGAGCAGTACTGGGTCCAGACCGACGCCGGCTGCGACGTGCTGGCGACGACGACGCACGCCGTGCGCGAGGGTGCCGCGTGGCACGAGCCGGTCACCGTGCCGGCGGTGTGGACCCGGCGGTGGGGCGCCGGCCGCGTGTTCGCGTGCACCCTGGGGCACACGGTGGAGACGCTCGGCGACCCCTGGGTCTCGCGGGTGGTCGAGCAGGGGATGGTGTGGGCGGCGCGGCGGAGCGGGTGACGTCGGCCCGTACCGACTGTGACGCCCTGCGCGCCGCCCGCCCCGTCAGGCGAGGCTGAGCGCCGCCGTCTCGCGCAGCGGCGTCGGCGTGTAGTCGGCGCGGCCGGCCTGACCGAAGACGGCCATCCGCTCGGCCACCATCGCGGACATCGCCGCGCGGCCGGCCTTCGCGGCGGGGGCAGGGTCGGCGGCCAGCGGGTCGGCCGCGAGCGCCACGCGCATCGCGGCGGCGTAGGCCATGTGCGAGTCCATGCCCTGGTTGATCTTCGTGACGCCGAGCTTCGTGGAGCGCGCCTTCTCGTCCTCGGGCACGCCCCAGGACTCGGGCAGGCCGCCGCCGTGCGCGTTGATGATCTCGCGCAGGTCGGCGGGCAGGGACGACGAGCCGTGCATCACCAGGTGGGTGTCGGGGATGAGCCCGGCGATGGTCTCGATGAGGTCCATGCGCAGCACGGTCCCGTCGGGTGGGCTCGTGAACTTGTAGGCGCCGTGCGAGGTGCCGATGGCGACGGCGAGCGCGTCGACGTCGGTCTCCGCCACGAACCGCGCGGCCTCGTCGGGGTCGGCAAGGACGATCTCGGCGTGCGTGGCGCCGTCCTTCGAGCCGCCGATGGTCCCGAGCTCGGCCTCGACCGAGACGCCGCGCTCGCGGGCGTAGGCCACGACCTCCTTCGTCACGGCCACGTTCGCCTCGAAGCTGGTGGGCTGGTGGGTGACGGGGTCGAGGCTGCCGTCGATCATCACGCTGGAGAAGCCGGCGTCGATCGCCCGCTTGCACGTCTCGGCGTCGGGCCCGTGGTCGAGGTGCACCACGACCGGCACCTGCGGGTAGTGGTCGACCGTGCGCAGCAGCAGGTCCCAGTAGAGCTCGTCGGAGGCGAAGGCCGAGGCGCCGGCGATCGTCTGCACGATGACGGGCGAGCTCGTGGACGCCGCGGCGTCGAGCACCGCCTCGACCTGCTCGATGTCGGTGACGTTGAAGGCGCCCACCCCGTATCCGCCGGCGCGGGCGTGGTCGAGCACTTCCCGCAGGGTGCACAGTGTCATCGTGGTGGCCTTTCGGTTCCGGACGGCTTCGTCGAGCGGGGCTACGGTGTCCCACTGGCACGCTACGATAGCAGAACGAAACCCAGCAGGCTTCATTTGATTGCGCTTCGAGGGAGAAGACATGGGAACGCCGGTCATCGTGGGGGTCGACTTCGGCAGCTCGCGGATCAAGGCCGCGGCCTACGACGCCGCCGGGGAGATGGTCGCGCTGGAGGCCGCGGCGACGCCGGTGCGCCGCAGCCCCGGCGGGGACGACTTCCCCGTGCTCGACCTGCTCGCGACGGCGCTCGACGTCGTCGCCGCCCTCGACGCCGGCCCGATCGCCGCGCTCGGCACGACGTCGATGGGCGAGGTCGGCACGATCGTCACCCCCGAGGGGCTCACCCCCTGGACTTCCCGGCCTGGTACGACGACCGCGGGGCCGAGGTCGTCGCCGAGCTCGAGAGCCGCTGGGGCGCCACCGCCCTGCGCGACCTCACCGGCCGGCACCTGCGCACCACCTCGACGGTCGCCAAGCTCGCCCACCTGCACGCCCGCACCGGCCGCGTGCCCCCGGGGCAGTTCGTCGGTCTCTGCGGCGCGCTCGCCTACCAGCTCACGGGGCAGGCGTGGCAGGAGGCCGGGCTCGCCACCACCAGCGGGGTCTGGGACCCGCTCGAGCACCGCTACCTGGCGGAGGTGTGGGTCGCGGCGGGCCTCGGCCACGTCTCGCTCGCCCCGGTCCGCGAGCCCGGGTACGCCGCCCCGGCCACGGGTGATCTCGCGCGGGCGCTCGGGCTCGCCGAGGGCGCACCGGTGGTGATCGCCGGGCACGACCACCCGGTCGCCGCGGTGGGGTCGGGCGTGCGCACGGGCGAGGTCTTCGACTCGATGGGGACGGGCGAGGCGATCATCGCCGCGCTCCCCTCCGGCGCGACGCTCACGCGCGCGCAGCTCGTCGCCCACCTCGAGCGCGACGCCGACCTCACCTTCGAGGTCTGGCCGCCCGACGGCGCGCTGCTGGCCGTGTGGGAGCGGATGCGCCCCGGCCTGGCGATGCGCACGTTCCTCGACGGTGCCGACCTCGACCGGCAGGCGCTCGACGACGGTGCGGCCCCGCCCACCGACGCGCCCCGCTTCGGCGCCGCGGACCTCGCGGCCCTGCAGGACGGGCACGCCGTGCTCGGCCCGCGCGACGCCGCGGCGTGGGGTGACCTGATGGACGCGTACGTGCTGCTCGCCAACCGGGGCGGGGAGCTCGCGCGCGCCGTCGCGGGGGCGACCGGCGAGACGGTGCTGACCGGCGGCGGCCTGCGCTCGCGCCGCTGGCGGCACGCGAAGGTGGCGCTCGGCCCGCGGCCGCTGGCGGTCTCGACCGTCACGGAGGCGGCCACGCGCGGGTGCGCCGCGATGGCCGGGGACGCGGCCGGCTGGTGGCCGGGCGCCGAGGCGATGCCCGGCGACACCCGGGTGGCGGTCGACTCGGAGGCGACGATCGACGCCGCGGTGGGGTGAACCCGTCAGGGCAGGAGCGTACCGATATCGGTACGCTTCTGGCTCAGGAGGTGGGCCCATGACCTATCGCACGGACCTCTGGGAGATCGCTGCCGGTCACCACGGGGTGGTCACCATCGCCGAGGCGGACGACGCCGGCGTTCCCGCCGTGGAGCTGCGCAAGCTCGCCGCCCGAGGGGCTCTGCAGGCACACGGTCAGGGCGTCTACTCCCACCGGGACGTACCGCGGACCGCTGCGACGCAACCGGCCGTCGCCGTCGCGCTCGCGGGCGACGGCGCATTCCTCCAGGACGAGTCGGTGCTCGACCTCCTCGGACTCGGCCAGCTCAACCCCCGAAAGTGCGCGTCGGCACCCGCCGCCGCGTCCGGCGGACGCTGCCGACCTGGATGGAGCTGACCCACCGGACCGACGTGCCGGCGGGGGACGTGACCCGGTACCAGGGAGTGGCGGCCACGACCGTCCGGCGCGCGCTCCTGGACGTGCGGGGCCGAATGCCGCCGGACCGCTGGGAGGCCCTGGTCGGCCAGGCGCTGAGGCGGGCGCTGATCGACGAGCATCCCGCCGCTGCGCGGCCCGGAGGTCCGGCATGACCACGGCATCTCCACCACTCAACGTGACGCAGCTGGAGGACCGCCTCGCACAGGTAGCGGGAGCGATGGGTCTTCCCGTGGCACGTGCGCGCGTGATGCTGTGCACGCTCGTGGTGTCCCAGATGCTGCCCGACGGCGTCGCGGTGAAGGGCGGCATGGCCAGCTGCGTCGCGACCCCGACGCGCCCGACCGCGTCGCCTTCACCGCGTCCGTGCGGGCCGTCAGGCTCCACGACCCGGGGCTGACCCGACCGGAGTACCTCATGCATCCCTACCGCGTGTCCCTGGAGTTCCTGGGTCGCGCATGGGGAGGGCTCGACGTCGAGCTTGTCGGATCCCGAGATCGACCCGCACGCCCACACGAGGAGCGAGATCGACCACGAGCTCGTCGCGTTCTGCGCACGCTTCGGGTTCGGCGACCTCCGGCCCGTCGAGCTGGTGCATCTCGAGCACCAGATCGCGCAGAAGCTGCACGCGGTGACCGACCCCGCCTACGAGCGAGCCCACGACCTGGTCGACCTGCAGCTGCTGTGGCGCGCCGACCCCGACCTCCCGCGTCTGCGCGACCTGTGTGAGCGCACCTTCGACTGGCGCCGGAGACAGCCCTGGCCGCCACTTCCGTTGCACTCGACGACGAGCTGGACGCCACCTACGACGCCGCGCGGCGGGAGACCGCCGTCGACGGCGACATCCTCGTGCTACCCGACGTCGCGGCAGCGCGGGACTGGCTCGAACGGACGATCGGCGTCATCACCTCGTCGACCGCGACGATCGACGCCGCGGTGGGGGACGCGCCGTCGTGATCGGAAGCGGAACTTGCGATCGCCCTTCGCTTGCTTGCGTTCCCGTGTAATCTCCGAGGATGCACGCATCCCAACGACGTGAAGCGATCATGACCGCCGTGTTCGAGCGCGGCACGGCGCGCACGCGCGAGCTCGCCGACGAGCTCCGCGTCTCCGAGGTCACCATCCGCACCGATTTCGAGGTGCTCGAGAAGCAGGGCCGCGTGGCGCGGGTGCACGGCGGCGTCACGATGTCCGAGACACCGCTGATGGGCTTCGACGTCCGCTCGAGCCAGAACGTCGAGGCGAAGCAGCGCATCGGCGCCGCGGCCGCCTCGCTCGTCTCCGACCACACCACCGTGATCCTCGACTCCGGGACCACGATCTTCGCCCTCGCCCGCCACCTGCCGGCGTTCCAGGACCTCGTGGTCCTCACTCCCGGCGTCAACGTCGGCCTCGCCCTCATGGAGGTGGCCGGCATCCAGGTGCGCCTGCTGGGCGGCCGCCTCGTGCCGCACATCGCCGCGACCGTCGGCTCCCCGCGCCAGCAGGGGCTCGAGGGCGAGATCGCGCACGTCGCGTTCGTCGGTGCGGGCGGGATGGATGCGGACCACGACGTCGTGGAGGGCTCCCTCGACATCGCCGAGTCCAAGCGCACGCTCATCGGCGCGTCCCGGAGACGCGTGCTCCTGGCCGACTCCGCCAAGTGGTTCACGCTCGACCGGCACAAGGTCGTCAACGTCTCGCGCTTCGACACCGTGGTCAGCGACGAGGGCATGCCCGCCAGCACGCAGGACGCGATCCGCGCGAGCGGCGTCGAGCTCATCCTCGCCTGAGCGAACCCCCTGGGCACGACGGCGAGGGCCGCCTCGTGCGGACACCTTCAGCCGATCCCGAGGCGACCCTGAGACGCCGCCGACCCCTGCGCGGGACGATGGATCGGCGTCGGGATTCGAATCGGTAACAAAGACTGGCGCTTCCGAATACCTTCGGGTACTGTCGCACTCGGCCACGTTCGTGGGGACGTTCCTTCGAACAACCTTCCTGGGGTGGCCCGCCCCATCTCAAAGAGGAGAACCCGATGCACCGCAGACTCGCTGCGCTCGTCACGGCCGGCACCGCTGCCGCTCTCGTGCTCGCCGGATGCTCGTCAGGCGACTCCGGTTCCGGTTCCGGCGACGCCGGTGGAACCGTCACGCTGGACTTCAGCCAGTGGTGGGAGGTCGAGCTGAGCGAGGGCGTCATGCGCGATCTCATGGACCGGTTCGAGGAGGAGCACCCGGGGATCGAGGTCAACCTGATCTCGAACCCGTACTCCGCCACGGTGGACCTGCAGACCTCGGCCGCCGCGACCGGCACGCTGGCCGACATCGTCGCCATCAACGGCGCGAGCGTCTACGACCTGCAGGACCAGGGCGCGATCACCGACCTGAGCGCGCTGATGGAGGACGCGGACTTCGACCCCGCCGAGCTCGTCAGCAACGACCAGATCGACGGCGTGACCTACATGGTCCGCGCGCTCAACTTCGCCTACCCGATGTACTACAACGTCGACCTGCTCAACGACGCCGGTATCGACGAGCTGCCGACCACGTGGGACGAGTTCGACACGGCCGCCGCCGCGGTGACCGACCCGAACAGCAACGTCTACGCCTGGTCGCTGCCGATCAACGTGCAGTCCCCGGCCGGCTTCGACTCGCAGTCGTGGCTGTGGGCCTCCGGCGACCGGATGCTGAAGGACCGCCAGGCGAACTTCGAGACGCCCGAGGTCGCGGACTGGCTCGAGTTCCTCCAGGGCCAGTACGACGGCGGGTACGTCACCCCCGGCGCGTTCACCCAGCAGGAGCAGCAGAAGGTCGAGGAGTTCACGGCCGGCCGCAACGCGTTCATGATCGGCTCGCTGGCGCACATCTCCGGCATCCGCGAGGCCAACCCGGACCTCAACTTCTCGATCGGCTCGGTGCCGGCGCGCGAGGGTGAGTCCTCGGGCATCGCGGGTGCGAGCTGGGGCCTCGGCATCGCCGAGAACAGCGAGCACAAGGCCGAGGCGTGGCAGCTCATCCAGTGGCTGCTGAGCGAGGACGTGAACTCCGAGCTTGCCGGTGAGGCCACCGGGTTCCCCGGCAACGTGAACTCGGTGCCCGGCTTCGTCGAGGGCGACGAGCTCTACCAGCTCGCGTTCGACGTCTACTCCAGCAGCGAGTTCGTCACCGAGCTCGAGGGCCTCCCGCTCGCGCTGGACCTGAACCGCAACCTGAACGAGAACCTCGTCCGACTCCTCCAGGGTGAGGCGGACGTGCCCGAGACCCAGGCGTCGCTGCAGACGTACTGGTCGGGCGTCCTCGACGGGTAGCCCCTGACGCCGGTGGGTGCGGGCGATCCCCTTGCCGCCCGCACCCACCGGTCTCCACCCCCGATCGGCGCCCGCCGATCCGTCCGACCAGCGGAAGAACGATGTCAGCGACGACAACTCGACCCATCCCCGCCCCGAACCCGCTGCCGACGCCGGGCCCGGAGCGCCCCCGCACCGGCCCGCGCACACGCCGGTGGTGGCGGACCAGCCTCACGGCCTACGGCTACATGTCCCCGACGCTGCTGGTCATGCTCGTCATGATGGCCGTGCCGGTCGTCATGGTGTTCACGTACTCGACGCTCTCGAACGTGATCATGGTGCGCGACCCGGAGTTCGTCGGCCTCGAGAACTACGCGACGCTGCTGGGCGACCCGATCTTCCGCAAGGCGCTGGGTCAGACGGGGGTCTTCACCGTCACCTCGGTGGCGCTGCACCTGCTGCTGGGCCTCGCGTTCGCGATGATGCTCAACAGCGGGCTGCTCCCCCGGCTCGCCGCCTCGCTGTTCCGCGTCATCTACATCCTGCCGTGGGTGTTCACCGCCTCGATCGTGGTGATCCTGTGGCAGCTGCTGCTCAACCCCAACGGCGTCATCAACTACGTGCTGGAGACGCTGAACCTCATCAGCACCAAGGTCGAGTGGTTCTCCAACCCCGACCTCGCGCTCGGCTCGGTCATCTTCATCAACGTGTGGGCCGGCTACCCGTTCTTCATGATCAGCCTGCTCGCCGGCCTGCAGGGGATCCCGAGCGACCTGTACGAGGCCGCGGCGATCGACGGCGCGGGGTGGCGCGCGAAGTTCTTCAGCATCACGATCCCGCAGCTCACGCCGATCATCCTGGCGATGGCGATGCTCGACTTCATCTGGAACCTGCAGCAGTTCCCGATCATCTTCCTGGCGACGGGCGGTGGGCCGTTGAACGCCACCGAGACCATCGCCACATACACCTACAACCTGGCGTTCTCGAAGCGGCAGTTCGCGCTCGCGTCCGCCAGCGGCGTGATCCTCTTCCTGATCTCGGCGATCGTCGCCCTGTTCTACGTGCGCCACCAGAAGGCGAGGGACTGACATGACTGCCATCGCGACGTCGCGCGGCCGTTCCGCGACCACGGGCCGGCCCTCGACCGGGCGCCGGTCCAAGGCCGCCCAGAAGGTCGGGCTGTGGATCGGGCTCTCGCTGGGCGCCCTGTTCGCCGGGTTCCCGGCGCTGTGGATGCTGCTGAGCTCCATCAAGCCGAACACCGAGATCTTCCAGTACCCGCCCACGTTCCTGCCGGACACGTTCACGCTGAACGCGTACACCGGGATCCTCACCAACCCCGAGAAGCTGCGGTTCTTCACCAACAGCTACACGGTGGCGCTGACCGTCGTCGCCCTCACGCTGTTCGCCGGGATCATGGCCGGCTACGCGCTGAGCCGGTTCCAGTTCCCGCTGAAGAGCCTGGTGAACACCGTGGTGATCTCGGTGCAGGCCGTGCCGCCGATCACGCTGCTGATCCCGTACTTCGGGCTCGTGGTGTGGCTGAAGCTGTACGACACCCTGTGGGCGCTGATCCTCACCTACATGGTCGCGACGATCCCCTACGCGATCCTCATGATGACCGGTTACTTCAACACGATCCCGAAGGAGCTGGACGAGGCCGTCAAGGTCGACGGCGGAAGCTCGCTCCGCGCGCTGTGGCAGGTGCTCGTGCCGGCCGCGCGCCCCGGGATCGTCTCGGTGGGCGCCTACACGTTCATGGTCGCGTGGAACGAGTTCCTGTTCGCGCTGACGCTGACGCAGAGCCGGTCCAACCGCACCGTGCCGGTCGGGATCCAGCTCCTCATGGGCGAGCACTCGTTCCAGTGGAGCGAGATGATGGCGATGAGTGTGCTCGGGAGCGTGCCCGTCCTCGTCCTGTTCCTGTTCTTCCAGCGACAGTTCGTCAGCGGCATGACCGCCGGCGCCGTCAAGGCCTGACCCGGCTCCCGCCGCACTCGAGAGAAGAGACCACCCCATGCTGTTCACCGGAAGCGACATCGTCGGCACGGCCTACGAGCGCGGGTTCGCCGTACCCGCCTACAACATCAGCGACTTCGGGATGCTGACCGCCGTGCTCGCGGCCAGCGAGGAGGTCGGTTCGCCGGTCATCCTGCTGATCCACCCCGACGACTGGGAGTTCGTGGGCGACCACTTCCTCGCCTCGGTCTTCGCGATGGCCCGCTCGGCCTCGGTGCCCGTGGCGGTCAAGCTCGACCACGGCGCCACGGTGGAGCAGGCCGCCGCCGCGCTGCGGCACGACTTCACCTCGGTGATGATCGACGGGTCGCTGCTGCCGTTCGAGCAGAACGTCGCGCTCACGCACAAGGTGGTGCAGATGGCGCACCTCGTGGGGGTCTCGGTCGAGGGTGAGATCGGCACGATCGGCCCGCGTGACCCCCGCTCCCTGGCCGAGATGCAGGACTTCGTGTTCGCCGACCCGGCCCAGGCCAAGGAGTTCGTGGACGACACGGGCGTGGACATGCTCGCCGTCGCCGTGGGAACGGCGCACGGGGTGTACCCGCCCGGCTTCGTGCCCGAGCTCAAGCTCGACCTGATCGAGCGGATCACCGACGCCGTGCGGATCCCGCTGGTGCTGCACGGCGGATCCGGCGCGGTGGACTCCGAGGTGTCGGAGGCCGTGAAGCGCGGCGTGGCCAAGGTGAACATCTCGGCCGACATGAAGACGGCGTACTACGCCAAGCTGCGCGAGGTCCTGGCCGACCCGGCCCAGCGCGAACCGCTGGACATCTGCCCGCCGGCGCTGGCTGTGGTGCGGGACGTGGTGCGCCACAAGGCCGAGGTGCTCGGGGCGGTGGGCGGGGCGGACGACTACGTGTACCGGCCGGCAGGTGTGGGGGCTCGGCGGTGGGTCGAGGGGAAGGCGACCGTGCAGCAGTAGGGGGCTGTTCCGGGGGCTGGTCCTTCGCGACTGTTGCGCTCGGCACGGATGCGAGTTCGTATCCGTGTCGGGCGCAACAGTCGTTCGGCTATCCGGGTCCTGCGTCCTCGTCGATGCGCGGGAACGACGGCGCAGGGTCAGTTGCGGTCGTCGCGCGGGGGGGCCGCGGACCTCATCGGCGGTGTGGTCGCTGTCCACAGATCGGGCACCGGGTCTGGTCGGGCGGGGTCGGGGTGCCCTACTCTCGGCAGCAATCTGGAGGCGTCAGGGGGCGGAACCATGACCAGAGGTGGGCGCTACGCGCGCGTGGCAGCGGGGTTCGCTGCGTTCGGGATCGTCGTGGGTGGGGTCACCGCCTGCTCGCCGGACGAGGAACCGGAGCCGACCGAGAGCTCGACGTCGGCGGAGCCCACGGAGACGGCGACCGAGACACCGAGCCCGACGGCGAGCGAGACAGAGACTCCGACGCTCACGCCCGAGGAGCAGAACATCGAGGCGGCGAAGCTGACCGTCGTCGAGTACTACGCCGCCCTCGGCCGTGTCGGTGCCGCGAGCTACGCGACGTGGCAGGAGGAGCTCGCCCACTTCTGGGGGCCGGACCTGCAGGCGCCGCTCACGTCCTACTACGAGCAGATGGCCGCCACGGGAGAACGGACCGAGGGCGACGTGGCCCTCTCCTCCTTCCAGGTCACCCTGCCCGCGAACCCGGAAGACTTTCCGATGGCGGATGCGGTCGTCTGCGTGGACTCCTCAGCCGTGACGTCGTTCGAGGCGAATGGTGAGCAGAGCGAGCGCCCGAGCACCCGCTTCCCCACCCAGGTCAGGCTGCAGAAGCAGTCCGACGTGTTCTGGACCATCGAGGAGATCGAACCCCAACCCGACCAGACATGCTGAGAAGTCGCGCTCAGGCCCTCGCTGCTGTCGTGCTCCTCTTCATCGGGGCAATGGTCGTGGCGCCGACGCCTGACGCGGCTGCCGCCGAGATCTGCTGGGAGCGGAAGGACCCGGTCACGGGTGAAGTCTCGACGGGTTGCTACGACGACGGAAAGCCGGGCGGCCCGCCACCGCCGGACGGCGAGCCCGCACCTACCGTCCCGCGAGTGTGCGAAACAGGGGGTCGGACAATTCCGTGCGAGACGTACGCGGGGTCCTGGACGGGGCGCTGCTATGCGAAGCCAGCATCGCCGCAGCCAGCACCGGACGACCCCGCCTGGGCGGGTAGAACCGACGGAATCATCGTCCAGTGCACTCCGTACGTCTGCCTCGTTTCCCTGGGTGACACGATCGCGGAGTGCCCGACGGCCGAGATGTACTGGGCTGAGGCCGCTCGCACGGTAGACGAAGAGGCCGTCGCCCGGCAGGCACTGACACAGCTCGACCTCGACCCCATCACCCTCGGGATGGCCCCGCGCCCCAACCTGGCCGACCCCAACGTCCTCATCGGCGCCCCCGCCTACTTCTGGGCCGAGGGAGGGCCTGCCGCGATCGGGCCACTGTCCGCCGCGGTCGACGAGCAGGGCATCACCATCACCCTCGATGCCACCCTGGACGACGTCATCTACGACACCGGCGACGGCACCACCCTCACCTGCACCCGCGACCAGATCGCCACCCCACCAGCCACCATGAGCCTCCAGGACGAGCCCGACTGCGGCCACCACTGGACCACCCCTGGCACCTACACCCTGACCGCCACCAGCAACTGGACCATCACCTGGCAGGGCCCCACCCAGAACGGCACCTTCGACTACGACCTCGAGAGCGCCATCGACGTCCCCGTCACCGACCGACCCACCAACCTCACCACCAACAAGGGCCCCTGAGACCGGGGCTCGCAAGAAGCGCGGCACACCGCGCCGATGTCGGCACCCCGTGGCACAGTGGTGCCCGGTCACGAGGACCAGCGCCAAGCCCTCCGGCTCGCTGGCCAGCAACCGCGCCGCACGGCACGGTGCTCCCGGAGCAAGACCCGCCCGCCGCACCCGCGATGGGAAGTCGTGCTCCGCCGTCGCCCGCGCCGGCGCCCGTCCGTGAGGACCCCACCGTGCCTGACCTCGTCCGCGCCCCCATGCACCACGCCGACCACCCCGACAACGCCTGCCTCGAGGCGTTCGTCCCCACCTCCGTCCTCGCCGCGCCGTTCGGGCACGACTGGGAGGAGCTGCCGTGGCCGTTCGAGATGGCGATGATGGAGTCGCCCGAGTGGATGCTGCTCCATCACGCCCGCCGGCTCTTCGAGGATCCGTTCACCACAGACGCGACGCCGGAGACCAGCGCGTGGCTGACCTCGATGGTGAGCCGCGACGTCGTGCTCGACTGGGTGCCGGGTACCGGTTTCGTGCGCGTGCCGCGTCGGCCGGGGATCGACGTCGGGCTCGTGCGGCGCCGCGACCCCGAGCCACGGCCGTGCGAGCGTGTGATCGGCCTGGACACCGGCAGCAGCGGTTGCCGCGTGCACGGACTCGCCGTCGGCTACCCCCGCGAGGTCCCGGGTGGCTGCCGGCTCGTGTCAGCGCGCGTGTGCGACATCTGCTGGCGCGTGGCCCACGCGCAGCTGCGGCCGCGGCCCGGGGTGGCGATCCGGTGGACGCGGGAGTGCCTGCGGTGCCGCGCCGCCGTCGACGCGCTGCCGAGGTGGGTTCCGCGGCCGGTGCAGGGTGCGCAGCGACTGCTCGCCCAGCGCCACGCCTCCCGGGAGCTGATGGTCGCGATGGGGCGGATGGTCGACGGCGATCGCGCCGTCGTGCCGTGGGCGGAGCGGTTCGGGCCGCAGGGACGGGTGACGCAGGCGGTGCTCGACGGCGGAGGCTGGGCCCCGCCGTCGCCCGAGCCGGTCGTCACCTGGCGCGCGTGGTCGAGCGCGCACCCGGCGTCCGCGGAGGCGTCGGCGCGGTCGGTGGTCGCGATGTTCGAGCGGTCGCTGCCGGAGGGGATGGTGCTCGGGGTGGACGCGGCGAGGCTGGCGGGGATCGTGCGGTGGGAGATGGGTGGCTGAGCGCGGGGCACGAAAGCCGTTCGTGGCGCCGCGCCTCCGAGCCGTTACGTTCGAGGGGGATCGGCACGCACCTGACGACGGAGACGACATGACGACTCGATCCCAGGCCGGCTCACGACCGTGGCTCGGATGGCTGGGGTGGCTCGCCGCGGCCGTGCTGACGATCCTGCTCGTCCTCACGCTCACGGGCCGCTTCGACCTCTCGGCGCCGACGGTGACGACCGACCGGGTGACGCGCGACGTCTCCGTGCTCGACGCCGTCGAGACGGAGGAGCAGGTCGTGCTGCTGACGCTCGGGATCCAGGGCCTGCTGGAGGAGAGCTCGACCGGTGAGGTCCTCGGGATCACGATCCCGGGCAGCGCGCGCTCCTCGTTCATGCGCTACGAGTTCAGCGCGCTCGCGGGCATCGAGGGCGAGGACGTCGCGATCGAGGAGACCGGCGAGGGCGAGTACCTCATCACCATCCCCGAGTTCGTCCTCATCGGGCACGACGACGAGAGCTTCGAGCTCGTCGTCGAGAACAACGGGGTGCTCAGCTTCGTCACCCCCGAGATCGACGAGGTCGAGATGGTCGGCACCATCCTCGACGGCGGGGTCGAGCAGGAGTACCTCGACAGCAACGACGAGCTGCTGCGCGAGCAGGCGATGGCGTTCTACCGCGGGATCGTGAGCGGGATCGACCCGGATGCTGCGGTCGCGTTCGAGTTCGCGGAGGGGGCTGGCGGGCGGGACTGAGCGGGCGGGGCCGGCGTCGGGCGGCCGGCTGTCACGCTCGAAGGTCGCGGCCTGACAGTGCGCCGCCGACGACGTCTCAGCGTGGACCGATCCATTGGAGTGGTCCGGTTATGAGCTCTTTATGGGCGGCAGAGCATGTCCAGCGTGACGGTCGCGATGGACCACCGAACCGCTGCCACGCGCGGAAAACTGCGCATCAGCGGCGGCTCGACCGCCTACGCCAGTCATGCCCCCGACTCATAACTTTGAGAAGTTATGGGCCCCTGTCACGGGCCTCGGCAACCCCCTAAAGCTCCGCGTGGGCTGTCCTCGCCGACTCCGGGACGCTGGAACCGTGCTTCCCCTCCATCCATACGACGACGTCGAGGACCCGCAGCAGTGAGACGCTGCCATCCACGCCAGCACTCCTGCGCAGCGCAGCGAGGTGCTGAACGAGCGTGGGGTCCGCGAACATACCCGCCCAGGCGCTCCACTGGTCACCGCTGTGAGGCGCTCCGAACTGCGTCCTGATGTGCTCGTCATAGATGGGAACGAGGTGGGGGCGCTTGCGAGCCAGGAGCTTGCTGGTGCGCACCGGACCGAAGGTGCGGACTTTCCTCACCTCGACCCAGGTCTGTAGGAGCAATTCGGACTGCAGGATCTTCCGGCCGTCCGGAAACTCAAGACTCGCACGGCTTGGGATCTGTTTCAGGAGGCCCGCGATCGCAGCGCCGGCCCTCCCCCGAGGAGCTCGCGCGCCGCCGCTCCCTGGACCGGAACCGAGAGCATCGCCAGCGCCACCAGATCCTCCGAGGTAACCCGGTTTGGATCGACCCTGTCTCCACCGACCTCCTCGAAGTAGGACCCGGAGTAGTCGCTTCCGGCGAAGTATCGCAAGAGGTGCCGACGCGCGTCGCTCTGGCGGCTGGGGCTGAGAATTGATGGACGGGTCCACGGCGACATGGCCCGATCGTGGCACGCCCCTCAAACTCCCGCATTCGGGCGGACCCCGAGCAGCTGTCGCCCCTCTCCCCTACGGTCGACACGTGCGCCCGATCCTCCGCGACCACACCCCCCGACGGCCGCGTCACCGGCGACCCCCTGCCCCTCGCCCTCGGGGTCGGCGTCCAGCCAGAGACCGTCCCCGTCCTCGAATGCGCCCTCGCCGGGCACCTGCTTGACGGCGAGCTCGTCCTTGCCGTCGTGCGCGTCGCGGACACCAACTGGGAGATGTACTACGTCCTCACCTCTCACCACGCCGCGCGCGTCGCCCTCAGCAGGGACGACCAGACCGACAATCGCGACGCCCGCATCGTCACCTGCGCCTACGAGCACATGCGCAGCGGCCTCGTCGACGTGCGGCTCGACACCGGCGAGCAGGTCGACCTCGGCCCGCTCGCCCACCCCCGCGACATCCACCTCATCCACTCCGGCATGTCGAACCTACGCATGCCCGAGGGCTTCGATGGCCGTCACGTCTTCGCGGAGTCCGACGCCGTCCGTACGGCGGGCGTCGTCCTCTCCGAGCTGCACTGACGACCGCCTCAGCCACTTCGGATGTGTTCCGCTGACTACATGAACCCTGGCGCGTGTGCGGTTCGTCGCAACCACATGGCCAGATGACCAGACACCAGCCGGCTGGATGAGCTACGTTGAGGGCCGTGCCTAACAATGTTGCTGAAAACGGCGACGTGTACCGAGTTCATCGCGACGCCACCCTCGATGGAGATGACACGAAGACATCACGCCCGGTCGTGTGCGTTTCGATGTCACCTCACGACCCCGTTGCCTGGAAGGGCCTACCGCGCATCACCACGACGTCGATGCCCGGCGACCTTCCCAGTCCTGCAACGCCCGACATGCCCTTCACTCGAGACGGCCACTGGACCCTCCGCTTTCTGCGAGCCGTCCGAAAGGACCTGACCGGCGACCCAGCCCTCTGCTCTTTTCTGGGCACTCTTTCGGAACCCGCTAAGACTGAGGCTTTGAAATACTACCGCGGACGTAACGGAACTGCTGCAGGCTAGAAATCATGACGCGCCTATCCCTCGAGACACCCCCTGCTGGCGTTAGCCCCGACCGCTGGAAACCACACCTTGAGAACGAGCAGGTGATTACCGGCGACCTCTGGCTACTCTCGTGGGACAACCTCGCACGCGGCCTCGGCCTCGTAACGGCACACTTTGACGAGTACACCCTGGTCTGGCCCATCTCCCTACCATCCGACCCGGTGGCGCCGCCCGCTATCGAAATTCGCCAAACGCCCCTGGGCATTCCACTTTATGCCTGGCCGTCCCGCGAGACGGGAATCAGCACCGCTTTGTTCGATAGACCACTCGGCCCACTGCTCAACAAATCGCTCGTCGACGCCACTGCGACCGCCTTCGATGACGGGACACCACCACCCATACCTTTCACACCTGAGCCGACCGCGGAAGGCCGGCCGGCAGCCAAGGAATATTCCCGGCTGCTTGTCGACATCTGGGCGACCCTCGGCGATATTCAGTGGCCGACTTTCGGTACAGAGGCGCGCTTGAATCCGGATACACTGCGCGCAGCCGGAATCAAACCCTCGACCCTCGCTCACGTTCTCGGCATGCAAACAGCAGCCGCGGTCCAGGCGTTTCGAGGCGAGTCACCTGTCACGTCCGATCAAGCCGAATCCCTGGCTCAGGTGACCGGACTCGACACGCGGCAGCTGATAACTACGGACTCATTCGAAGTATCGCTTCGATTACTCAAACCGCAGTACAAGAATCAGTTACGACAGGTGAGCCTGCAACTGAGGGTCGATGAATCTCGGGCACGGGACATCGTCGCGTCTGAGTTCGAACTGGCCGCACGCTCGAACGGGACAATCGATTCTCGATTGAATGGCGTCTTCGCACGATTGATCGCCGGGGGTACTAACCATTGGCTGACTACGAATCACTACTCGAGGCCCGTTCCTACAAAGCCATCGCCCGACTCCTGATTGACGCCATTAAGCGCGACAAGGGTTACGATATCGAAGAGCTCAGACTCGACCCAGGGACGGAACTTGCCCGAGTCGGGATCCCTCGGGTCGAAGTTCGTCCCTTGCCTGAGCAAGATTGTCCGGTCGCCGGATACTTCGATCACAGGACGGAAGTTATCGTTCTCCACCCTTCGTGGACCGAGGCCCGAGACCGATTCACACTTCTCCACGAATTGGGACACTACGTCCAGCGGGTGACGCCCGCGTGGGCAGATGCATGGTGCCTCCTACCAACTGCAGAAGGGAACCGCGTCAACGAGCGAGTGGCAGACGAATTCGCTGGGCAATTGTTGATCCCGGATAATGCAGTCGATCTAAAGGCGGGCAGCACCACCGCGCAACAACTGGCCACGGAGCACAAGAGACTCTCTACTGCGTCGAGGTCCGCTTTGGCCTACCGGAGCCTAGAGGGCGCAGGCATCGGTGACGACGTGGCGGTTGCCGTATGCGACCTGGACGGACTCGTGATATACGCTCGTGCTACTGGGAGGCTGTGGGCGCCACCAACACAAATAGCGCAGCCGGGTTTCGCAGGACTAATTGCGCATGCATCGCAAGCAGCGTCAGGCCTGGCAAGCGGAATACTCGACCCCGGCCTTGTATCAAGGTCGGGCAATATCCAAGACGGCCTAGTCGCGGATGTTGCTTTAGACCACGAGCGGCGATACGCGTTCGTCGTTGTCCGACTAGCTCATCGATATGCGCAGCCACTTTGGGTTGACCGGACGACTGAATGCCCAAACCCCGCCTGCGGAGAGGCCTTCGTTCCCGAGACCACGATGTCGAAATGCCCCGTGTGCAATTCGCACCATTGCCCGTCCTGCGGTTCGTGCGACTGCATCAGCGACGCGTCACCTTCTTGCCCCGACTGCAATATTGCGTACAGCGCCACTGATCGACTGAACCCCGCAGACCACGAGTGCTGGTAGGGCCGAACGTACCCTAAGCATTCTCGTCCCCGCACTCGCGGCGCAACAGAGCCGGCCTAATGGGGCTCTTCGCTAGTCCGATGGGGATCGGTCCGGCTGAGGTCAGCGGCTGGGTGCGGGGGTCGAGGTCCCCGATGATCAGAAGCGCCAACCACTGATCGACTCCGAGGACCTCGACATTGTCCAACGCTCCGGGGTGCGCTGGCGCGCCCACCACCGGTGACCCTTGTTCGCGCTGTGACGTGCTGCTGAGCGTGCCCGGGGTGCATGCCGACGGTGTCGAACGATCCGAGGCGCTGATGACGGTCACCGTCTCCACACCCTGGCAGTTGCAGGGCTGCCCGGAATGCGGGGTCGCGGCCCCGAGCCGCGGCCGAACGCGGCGGGTCCTGCACGACGTGCCGCACGGCGACGTCCGGGTCCACGTGATCTGACGCCAACGGATCCGGCGGTGCCCCGAGATCGCGTGCCCTCACGGGGGTACGCCGAGCAAGTACCGGAACTGGTCGATCCACGCGGCTCGATCACGACCCGGGCGATTCTGGGCGATCGGGCCGTTGCGTCGTGAGCACGCCACGATCGCCGGGCTCACGCGCCACCTGGTCGTCTCGTGGTGGTCGCTGTAGCGAGTCGTGAAGCTCGAGTGGCTTGCCGCGGAGGAGTCCCGGTTCGCCGGGATGAGGAGCCTCGGGGTCGATGAGCACTCCTGGCACCACGGCGACCGCCGCACTAAGGGACCGAAGGAGCTGACCGGGATGGTCGACCTCACCCGCGACGATGACGGGCGCGTGCGTGCTCGGCTGCTGGACCTGGTGCCGGGCCGATCGAAGAGGGTCTACCTGGACTGGCTCACTGAACGCGGCGAGACATTCCGCCAAGGCGTCCAGATCGCGGCGTTGGACCCGTTTGGCGGCTACAAATCTGCTATCGACGACCGGGTCTGCTGCACGGATAGGTGACACTTATCCGTGCAGCAGACCCCCGCCTCCAAGCACCAGCGGATCAAGCCCTACACCCCACGCCACAACGGCAAGGTCGAGCGCTACCAGCGCATCCTGGCCGAGGAGTTCCTCTACGCCCGCGACTGGAACTCAGAAGCCGAACGAGCCACCGCCCTGACCGGTTGGAAGATCCACCACAACTACCATCGAGCCCACACCGCCGTCAGCGACCAGCCGCCCGCCAGCCGGCTCCACCACGGCGTCACCAACGTCCAAACCCTCAACACCTAGTGCCGGGCGTCGATGGACGCGCTCACCGTCGCCTACGTGTGGCATAGAGCCGAGGCTGGCGACCTCCGCTCTCGCCGTCCAGACCATCCAGTCGGCCACTCCGTCCCCGGCGACGTGCCCACCGGTGAGTCCGCGTCCCTGAGGACAGAGTGCCCACTGGTGTCGTCATCGGTAGAGCCGCCCGGCTCATCGCGCGCGGCGCGCTCGCGCCGAACCGCCGTGTCGCCTCGCCCGCATCACGACGGGCCGCCATTCCCCATGACCACCGCGCGACCGGCGCTGTGCTCTCACTATCGGCCAGGCACTTGCGCTCAACGCGTGCGCCTTAAGTTCAGAAGCCGCCGAGACCGAGGCCCCGGCCTCCTCGCGAAGGCGCGCGAGCTCGGCGCCCGCGTGGCGAACAAGGAGGTCGCCCTGTTCTTCGGCGCCGGGCTCAGCATGGGCGCCGGCCTCCCCTCCTGGAACGGGCTGCTCGAGCGGCTGCTCGCGGACGCCGGCTCCGACCTCACGTGGGAGGAGCTGAGCAACCTCCCGGTCCTGGACCAGGGTGAGGTCCTCGAGCGCGAGCTGCGCGACCTCACCCCTCGCGACGGCCGCACGCTCGGCGAGCGCGTCACCGCCGTCGTCGGCCAGGACCTCCTACCCGGGCTCGGGCACGTCCTGCTCGCCGGGATGCGCATCCCCAACGCCGTCACCACGAACTACGACCAGCTCTACGAGCGCGCGGTCGAGGCGACGGGCGGCGTCGACCAGACCCGCGAGATCGCCGTCCTCCCCTGGGAGCGCGCCGACCCGGAGGGGCCGTGGGTGATGAAGATGCACGGCGACGTCGACCACCCCTCCTCGATCGTGCTGACCCGCAACGCGTTCGTGCACTACGACGCGCGGTGGAAGCCCGTCGGCGCCGTCATCCAGGCGCTGATGATGACGAAGCACGTGATGGTCGTCGGCGCGTCGCTCACCGACGACAACCTCATCCGGTTCGCGCACGAGGTCGCCGCGCTGCGCACCCAGCTCGCCACCGACGGCGGCGCCCACACCGACGGCGCCGACATCGGCAGCGTCATCACCCTCCAGCCGGACCGCGCGTTCGAGCGGCTGTGGAGCAGCCAGCTCGACGTCGTCGTCGCCGGATCCGCGCCCGGCATCGCGATCGGCGGCCGCGCCGCCTCCGCCCGCGCCCTCGCGCTGTTCCTCGACGCCGTCGCGATGTACGCCGCGCGCGACGCCAGCCACCTGCTCGACGCGCGCTACCAGGTCGGCGACTCCGACCTCGTCGCGACGCTGCGGGGCGCGTACGCCGAGGCGTTCAAACGGGGGCACGACGACGAGGCGTGGGCCGCGCTCGCCCGGATGCTCGCGGGGTTCGGGGCCGCGGAGGGGTAGGCGGCTGGCGCGCGCAGGCTCACCCCTGGTCGCCGATCGCCGTGTAGGCGCGCCGCAGCCGCGCCGCCTCGAGCGGTCGGAACCTCTGCAGGTCGCCCATCGCGCCCGCCCGTCCGACAGCTGCGAGGTCGCGCGCCAGCGTGTCCGCCGCCCACCCCAGCTCGAGCCGCAACGCCGGGCCGGGCGGCAGCGCGTGAACGCCGTGCAGCGCGCCCAGCAGCGCACCCGCCACCGCCGCGACGGCGTTCCCGTGCGTCGCGCGGGCGGCGAAGGCGAGCGCCTCCTCGATCGTGTCGGCGTCCGGGTAGCTGAACGCGACGTAGGCACCGCCGGTCAGCGCCGAGAGCGCTGAGCGACGCATCGCGAACTTCTCCGAGACCGCGTGATCGCACGGCGCGACGCCCGCCCGCTCCCGGACCATCCCCAGGTGGTGAGCCACCCGGGTCCGCGCGCCCACCTCGTTCGTGGCGACCGTGGCCGCCTCCTCGAGCGACGACGCCGCGAGCGACCGTCGCAGCAGCACCGTCCACAGCTGCGCGAACTGGCCGACCTTCGGGATCGAGTGCGTGACCCCGACCATGGCGCGCACCAGGGAGCCCTGCTCGCGGTTCCACGCCGCGATCGGTGTCGACCGCAGGAGCGCGTGGTAGCCGTCCGAGTCGAGCGGCTCCTGCCGCAGCAGCGCCCGCACCGTCGTGGGCGATGACCCGCGTCGCTCGCGCAACAGCTCGAGACCGGCCGTCCACCCCGTTTCGTCCGACACGTGTGGTGGCATCTCGCCCCGCCGCACCGCCCACCTCCGGTAGGACTGCACCACCTCGCGCATCGCCACGATCGTCGGGTTCTCGGCGACGATCGCCGCGCGCGAGACCTCCGTGCGCAGCAGCCCGTCCGCCGTCGCCAGCCCGAGCTGCGACGCAGCACCAGCCCGGAGCACCCCGTGCGGAGGGACGGCTCCGCCCGTCGCGGCGACGCCGTCGCCCAGCGCAAGACCCAGCAGCATGCCGCGCACCGCCGCCTCAGGCGGCCCGGCAGCGCCGAACGGCCGGCGCCGCACGATGGGAGCCTGCGTCGGCGCCGCTCCGGGTTTCACGTCGATCTCGAACTCCTGCGTCTGGGCGACCGACGGCATCTGCCCGTGATCCTGCAGCTGGTCGTAGAGCGCGACGAAATCGGGGTGGACGCAGCGCAGGGAGATTCCGTCGAGGATCGTGCTGCTGCGGGGCAGGGGGTGCCAGGTCCGGCGCGCCCGGCAGAACTGTCCATCGCGGAGGAAGACGGCGAGCGCCACGCCGTCACCCTCCTCGTCGTGGAACATCATGAGCGAGTCCGGGTCGAGCGCCGCGAGGTCGAGCTCAGGCATCGGCGCTCCTCCCGGCCTCGAGCCGCGCCAGCGCGCGGCGAAACCCGGGGTTGGGCGACGCGGCCGGCAGCGCCGCGCACACCGCCTCCGTTGCCCGCTCCAGCGGGACGCCCAGGAGCATCGCGTACGCGATCGCGACGGTCGGCGTGCGCGAGTGCGCCGCGACGCAGTGCACCAGCACCGTGCGGCCCTCGCGCCGCAGCGCCGCCACGGTCGCGGCCGCGTCGCGCAGCACGGCGTCGAGGTGCGGGTTGGACTCCGGCGCCGCCTCGTCCTGGAGCCGGAAGGTCACGTGCTCGACGCCGTCGGGCACCTGGGTGCGACCGGTCAGGCAGAGGGAGACGACGGCGTCGACCCCGCTGGGGAGCGCGTCGAGCGCCGTGGCGCCGGCGAGCCACACGCCGTCGTCGAACGGGTGACGAGCGAGCGCGGGACGGCCGTGCTGGAGCGCGCGGTAGTCGATGTGGTCGACGGCGGGCCAGCCGTACTTCACCCCGCGGCCGCCGGTGACGGCCAGGACGGCGAGCCGCTCGAGCTCGCGCGCGTCGATCCCCGGCCACCCGTGCAGGATGCGGCGCCAGCGCGCGGGCACGGCCGTCATGCCCCACCGCGCCCCGAGCAGCGATCCGGCGATCGCGGCGACCGTGTCGGTGTCGTGGCCGATGCGGATCGCGGTGGTGAGCGCGTTGGTGAGGTGGCGGGAGGGGTCGGCCTCGTCGACGGGCGTGTGCGTGATCGCCGACCACGCGGCCTGCAGCGCGCCGACCGCCCAGCCGTTGGTGGTGAACGCCGACGGCGGCCGCTCCTGCGCCTCCCGCAGCCGGTCGCGCCAGACGTCGCGGTTCGGCATCCAGGGGGCGACGTCGTCGAACGCCGGCATCGCGCCGGTCAGGACGGCGTGGCGCACCATGAGCGACCACAGCGCGCACGCCTCCTGGGCGTGGTCCTGGTGGTGGGTCAGCGCGCTGATGGTCATGGCGGCCTCGACGAGGGCGGCGGGGTCGTCGAGGTGGGCGAGAGCGACGGGGCCGGTGCGCATGAGCGAGCCGTTGCCGGCGCTGCGGCCGGCGCGCTCGTGCACGTCGCGCGCCGCCTCCGTCATGCGGGCGGCCGACGGTGCGTGCCCCGCGCGGCTGAGGACCGCGCGGGTCTGGTTGCCGACGTCGGGCGGGCGCCCGGCGTACCAGCGGGCGAAGCCGGCGGCGATCGCGTCGAGCATCGCGGGGTCGCGCAGGTCGCCGCCGGTCGCGGCGGCCTGGGCGACGGCGACGGCCTGCGCGGTGTCGTCCGTCCACTCCCCGGGTGCGAAGTCGCCGAGGCCACCGCCGATCATGTCCGGCACGAGGTCGGGGCGCACGGCGGCGAACTCGTAGCCGGCGCCGAGCGCGTCGCCCGCGGCCGAGGCGATGAGGACTCCGCATGCGCGGTCGGTCTGGGCGTGGGTGAGGTGGTGGGGCATTCTTTCTCCCGTCGGCACGCTATGCGCTACGCATAGGTTGGCTGATGCTCACCGTAGGGGGTGGTTGCTGCTGTGCGCAAGGGGCCGGCTTCGCTGAGTGCATAGACTCCGGTCGGGAGGAGGACCACTCATGAGCAGCTCACCCAAGACGGGGGACCTCGCCGTCGGTCGACTCATCGCCCGACGGCGGGAGGATCTCGGCCTCAGCCGCAAGGCGCTGGCGGAGGTGACCGGGTTGTCCTACCCGTACATCGCGCAGATCGAGACGGGCTACCGCATGCCGTCCAGCAGGCACCAGGGGCCGATCGCCCGGGCGCTGGGGCTGTCGCTGGACGAGCTGTTCGGGGGCTGGTCGAGGGTGACGAGGCAGGGGCGCGTGGGGGCCGGGTGGACGGTGACGGCGCGGGGCGTGCTCGCGGTCGCGTCACGGTCGAGTCGGCGGTCGACGACGCCGTCGCCGCGCTCGCCGCGCTGCCGACCTCGGTGCGGCTCGAGGCGCTGTCGCAGGTGCAGCTGCGGATCGTGACCGGGGTGGCTCAGGAGCAGGCGCGCGGGTTGTAGGGCACGGTCCAACG
Organism: Litorihabitans aurantiacus; assembly: GCF_030161595.1. Taxonomy (NCBI): domain Bacteria; kingdom Bacillati; phylum Actinomycetota; class Actinomycetes; order Micrococcales; family Beutenbergiaceae; genus Litorihabitans; species Litorihabitans aurantiacus. Next base: position 3,260,445 of record NZ_BSUM01000001.1, on the reverse strand, counting down.
GAGGCGGCTCAGAGTTGAACCTTCTGCCGCATCTCAGGCCGAAACGATCTTGTTCGACTTCGAGCGGTTGCAGCGCCAGCACAAGGTCTGCAGATTCTCTACGATCGACAAACCTCCCCGTGAGACCGGAACAATGTGATCAACCTCGAGCAGGAGGTGCGGCTCCTGCTGGACCGAGACGCGACAATAACGGCAGGCATATCCGTCTCGCGCCTTGATGTACTCGCGGAGCCGCGCGGTCATAAGACTCCGCTGCCCGGCCGCGCTCTTCCGATACCGGATCTTCTGAGACAAGGTCTCAACTAGCGCATCGATAACGGGGGTGTCCAGGGTCAGAGATGTGCGCTGCGAACTGTTGCCGCCGGCACTGACATACTCGAAGGTAAAGGTGGGGTATGGGACAGAGATTGGCGAGAGCTCGACGCCGACGTGATGCATGAACTCGCTGAGGTAGTGCTTAAGTATGAACCCGGGCGGATTCATCGCTCGCGCGACCCCCTCCTCGCGAACCCGGAGGTTGTGGAGAGCAGACTCGAGACGAGAGATGCTCTCACCGAGCACCTGAGCATGCAGGAGAACACCCTCTTCTGCTCGTATATTGAAGTATTTCATCACGTACTTGATCGGGTCGGCGCTTGCATTCCGAACCACCTGTAGAGAGCAGTTGTGGACATTGGGCGACCCGTACGAAGCGACGTTCCTGTCGCGCCGGTAATTGTGGTAGCTGGTGTTATCAAACGAGGCGAGGTGCGCCTGAGCGCCCGAAGACGAGGAGCCGATCGCAAACGTTCCTCGTGACCGGATCTCCGCGACGTACCTCGCGATCTCGTTGTGCTCCCAGACGTAACGCGCGATTGCCTGCTTATGGGCCAGAAACTCTTCGCTCGCGAAGTAGCGCTCCTTGCGAATGTGCCGTATGACCCGATATGCGACCACCGAGAGGCCTGCGATGACTCCAATTGCAAGTATTACTTCCACCCGTCAAACCTCTTCGCTCTTCTATGAACTATGTTGGGTATCATATCCAGGCTGCCGGACACCGCCTGAACGACGCGCCCACCTGCGTCGCTGGCGGTCGGCCACCGGAGACCGCACCTCCGGATCGATCGGTCGAGTGACTGGACAGTCGACCGGTGGATGCACGGGGGCTTTTCGACAGCGTGACGGCACTCCAAGAGGAACGGACCCGGCATCGAGCGCGTCGTGCGTCATGCCCCTTCTGGGGCCACCGACCTGCAACCGGGTTCCCGAGATTGTCACCTGCTTGACCACGAGCTAGGCACCCGCCCCGTGTACTCCCGGGCACGTGGCTCGTCGAACGCCCTGCATTGACGCTCGAGTCCCGCTGATCTGTGGCAGTCGATCTCTGCAACACCTCAATGAGAACCGCCGACGCGTGCGGCACCCCACCCATGTCCCTCGCCGATGAGCCGACGCAGCGCCGCCACGACCCGGTCCGCGTCGTCGTGCAGCTCGACGCTCTCCTCGTCCATGTACGTGTCGCGCCGGATCTCGATCATGAGCGAGGCGACGCGGCGATCGGTGCCGTAGTAGTCCAGCGGTACGTAGGTCCCGGCGAACGGGGTGTTGATCGCGACCTCGAAGTCGCCGAAGGCGTCCCGGGCGAGGTCGACGAGCTCGGGCGGCGTGTGGTCGTCGTCGACCCCGAGGCAGATCTCGGGTCGGTGCGCCTCCTCCGGGAAGATCTCGTACGGAAGCCGACGCGAGGGATAGGAGTGCACGTCGATGAGCACGGCCGCGCCGGCTGACTCCAGATCGCGGGCGACGGCGTCGCGCACCCGGCGGGCGTGCGGGTCGCCGTACCGGGCAACCAGGGCGAGATCGGCCTCGTGACGCAGCACTCCGCCGTCGTGCGTGCGGGTGTAGACGGCACCCATGCCGACCTCGTTCATGACCTCGCGCTCGTCGGGGAACCGCTCGACGTCGACCGCGAGACGTGAGACCGGCGCTGCGATCACCTGGGCGGAGGTCGCGAGACCCTCGACGGCGCGCTGTGCGAGCACGTCGGTAAACGAGTCGGTCATGAGATCGAGCTCGCGCTCGAGTGCCGCGTCGCCCAGGACGATGGACGCCCGGGCGTCGGCCGGGATGACGCGCGAGGCGTGGGGGACGTGGAGGATCATGCGGTTACGCTCGAGGACTGCTCGCCGGAGGGCATCGAGCTCCAGAACTCATGGGGTTGGATCCCCTGGAGCAACCGACGGACGATCTCGGCGAAATCCGGGCAACCCGCGTCACGAAGACGCTGCGGAAGATCGACCCCATCGCATTCCTTCCCTCGAGAACGGCTCATCCAGTGTGCCGCCTGTCTCACGGTCACGGCGCGGACGGCGGCCGGATCGGAGTCGTGCACGAGTCGCAGGTAGGCGTCCGCGTCATAGACGTCGTAAGGCAGCGAATCGGGATCGGGGTGCCTCTCGGAGAACCCCTTGTCGTGCGTCAGCAGGATCTTTGCGCCGCACGCGACGGCTGCGCCATGGACGTGCGCGTCGTCCCGATCCACACCCGCGAAGGAGTTGTCGACGTCGAAGTCCTCCACCCGCCCGCCCTCGAGAGATCCAGCGATCGAATCACGCATACTCCGGACCACACCGCCCGGGATCGTCGGATGCTTGCGTCTGGTGCGATAGACGACCTCGGCCAGGATGTCCTCGGTCCAGTGGACCTTGAACATCCTGGCCGAGGTCTCCAGCTCCAGCAGGATGACCCAGTCGCGCAGGGTCCGCGAGAACAGGACGTTCGCGTCGACCAGCACCTTCGTCACCATCGGGCGACCCTATCGGCGCGGGTCAGTCGAGCCCTTCCGCCTCCTCGAGCGCACGCAGCTCGTCGAACGCCTTTCGCTGACGCTCGAGCCTCGCCGCCCGGTACCGCTTGATCTCCGCGAATCGGATGCGCGTGTGGGTTCCGACCTTGAACGAGTCAATCTCGCCGTCTCGGACGAGCTTCATCAGCGTGGGTCGCGAGATACCCAGGTGCTCGGCGGCAACCGTCGTCGTCAGCGCCTCCGGCATGGTGCCGACCGTCAGCGTGCGCCCCTCGGCCATGGCGTGGAGCACCTGCTGGATCACGGAGAAGACCTCGTCCGGGACGACGACCTCACGGTCGGAGCGGACCGCAGAGACGCGGACGTCACCTTCGGCACCCGTCAGGGCGTCTGCCAAGTCGCGGGCCTGCTCGCGCTGGAGCGCAGTGGTGAGGACGGTCGACCGAGCCTCGGTCAGAACGGGTGCCATCGAAGCCTCCTGGGTCGAGTAACAACCGTAAACCTGTAACAGTTACAAGTGCAACTCAGTTGCTCGGCCTGAGGCCCGCTCCTTCGTGGTCATCGCGACGCACCGCCCCGCGCGACCGCCGGCGTCCAGGAACACGAGCTCCGCCGTCGGCCGCTCGCCCACGATGCGCTAGTTCTCCATGACGCTTCGGTCCGTGGCCGCGCCTCTTCGTTCCAAGGCCGGGGTTCAAAGATGAGGCCGGGTCCGCGGGTCCGCGGCGTCAGTCAGGGACGACGACTCCGCACCCCACCCCCGGCGCCCCCGCGATCCTCCGGTCGCACGTCAGCAGATCCGCTCCGAGCCGCTCCGCGAGCGCGACGTAGCTCGCGTCGTACGCGGTCAGGACGTCGCCGAGCTCGCGCACGCGTCCGGCGACGACCTCGTGCGGCCACAGCTCGACGGGCAGCCGAGCGAGGGTCGTCTCGGTGTCGGCCGCGTCCGAACGTGTGAGGTGACCGGCCAGCCGTCGGCGGCGAAGGACGTTCGCCACCTCGAACGGAAGGAGGGCGGGGGCGTGCAGCTCCCGGCTTCCGACGAGGGCACCGATGGCGTCAGCTCGCGGCCCCGGGTCGAGCGCGAGCGTCAGCAGCGCGGAGGCGTCCACGACGAGCGGCGGCCTCGCCCGAGGGGCTCCCCGGACGCCTTCGTCCCCGCGGCTCATCACCGCCGGTCGGCGTCGATGTCGGCGAGCAGGTCGTCGCCCTCGAGCGGCGGCAGGTGGGCCGCGCGACGCCGGAGCTCCACGACGACCTCGGCCGCCACCGGGCGGTACGCGAGGTCGGCCAGCTGACCCTTGAGGTACTCCTGCAGCGACCTCCCGCTACCCGCCGCGCGTGAAGCGAGGGCGTCGCGCACGTCGTCGGGGACGTCGCGGATAGTGATCGACACGGGCATGACTCGAGCCTACGACCCCGCGCATGCATTCTGCATGCACTCACGAGGCCACTCCGATGTCGTACCCCGTCCCTACCCTCCGAGCATGACCGCACCCCCAGCCGCCCCGGCACGTGACGGCCGCGCGGCCTGGGGCGCCGCCATCCAGGACGACCTGCTCGCCTCCCTCGGCGTCCCGGCCGCGAGCGCCGGCGGCCCCTCCCGGGAGCGGCACGACCGCACGAGGCTCGAGAGCAAGCGGCAGCGACTGCTCCAGCTCGCGGTCCAGGCGCGGGAGTTCGCCAAGGAGCCGTCGGTCCCGGACGTGATGCGCTCCGCCTGGCAGTTCTGGCCTCGTTTCGCGATCTACAACGGGCTCCTCATCGTCAGCCAGCGCCCGAGCGCCACGCACGTCGAGTCGCCCGAGACGTGGCGCACGCGGTACGGCATGGTGCCGCTCCCGCACGAGCAGCCGCTGCTCCTGCTGCACCAGGGCGGCCCGCTCGGCTTCGTGTTCGACGCATCCCAGGTCGAACCCGGGCCGGAGCCGGGCACGCACCGCTACGAGGCCGAGCAGCCGTTCGCCCGGCCCGCGTTCGCCGATGCTCCCCAGGTGGTCGCCACGCTCGTCGAGGCGGTGAAGGCGCGCGGGGTGCGCGTCGTGCAACACGGCCTCGGCGTCGTGCGCGGCGGCCACGTGATGGCGACGTCGAGCGGTGCCGTGCAGGAGGTCACGACCGGCCGGCGCCCACCCGTGGTCGAGCAGGTGCCGGTCTCCTTCGACGTCTCCCTGAACTCCCGGCTCCCGCCGACCGAGCAGCTCGCCACCCTCGTCCACGAGCTCGGCCACCTCTACTGCGGCCACCTCGGCCCCGACCCCGCGCTCGAGCGCACGGGCCAGGGTCTGTGGCTCGAACGCGAGGGGCTCGAGCACGCGCAGCGCGAGGCCGAGGCCGACTTCGTTGCCGAGACCGTCATGGGGTTCATCGACCCCGAGGCGGCGCTCCCGATCCGGAGCGACGACGGTGCCCCACCCCTGGGCCGCGAGAGCGCGGTCGCGGCGGCACTCGCGGTCGAGCTCGTGCTCGACGGCGTCACGGACGCGCTCGTGCGGAGCGGCTGAGCCGGCACACGGGACGGCGCGGGCCGCACGTGTTCACGGTGTCCCGGCCGCCGACCCCGGCGACTCACACCTCCGCAGCCCCCCGCCGCACCCCACTCACGACCACCACCCCGACCCCCACCGCGACGACACCCGCCGCGAGGTTCAGCCCGCCGTACCCGACCCACGCGAGCCCCACCCCCGAGAGCGCCCCGCCGCCGGCCCCGGCCAACGACATCAGCGCGTCGCTCAGACCCTGCACGTTCACGCGCTCCGGCCCGGTCACCGACGCCGCGATCATCGCCGCACCCGCGACCGTCACCGCCGACCAGCCGAGTCCGAGCAGCACGAGCCCCGCCGTCGTCAGCCCCGCGCTGCTCCCGCTGACCCCCGCGACCCCGACGGCGAGCACCAGCACCCCGAGCCCGCCCACCACCACGTGGCGCGCGCCGAGCCGGTCCGCGAGCAGCCCCATCACCGGGGCCAGCGCGTACATCCCCGCGATGTGCAGGCTGACCGTCAGGCCCACGACCTGCAGCGTCGCCCCGTGGTGCTGCAGGTGCACCGGCGTCATCGCCATCACCGCCACCATCACCGCGTGCGCACCGAGGATGGCCACCAGCGCCGCGCGCGCCGACGGGTGCGTCCGCAGCGCCCGCAGGCCCGCCGCCAGGCTCGCGCGGGGTGGGCGGGGCGCCGCTGGTCCCGCGGCGCGCATGTCGCCCGACGGCGGAGCGCCGCCACCCTCATCTGCCGCGCCCTCGCGAGGTGCGCCGACGTGCGAGGGTGAGGCTGCGCCGTCGGGCACGGGGGTGCGGGACACCAGGAGCGGGTCCGGCCGGAGCCCGACGGCGAGCACCACCATCCCCGCCAGCAGCCCCAGCACGGGCGGCGCGAAGGCCGCGGCGAGCACGGGAAGACCGGTCGTGCGCGCGACGGACTCGGCGACGGCGATGAGGTTCGGCCCCGCGACCGCCCCGACCGTGCTCATCCACACCACGAGCGACAGGTCGCGCGACCGCGTCCGCGGCGCCGCGAGGTCGGTGGCGGCGAAGCGCGCCTGCAGGTTGACCGCCTGGCCGCAGCCCATGAGCGCCGCGCCCGCGAGCAGCAGCGCGACCGACCCCAGCAGCGCCGCGCCGATGATGCCCACCGCACCGAGGGCGGCGACGGCGAGCCCGCCCGCGAGCGCCGGGCGGCGGCCCCTCGCGGCCGCCACCTGGGCGAGCAGGAGCGAGGCGAGGGCGGCGCCGAGCGTCGTGGTCGTGGTGACGGACCCGGCCCACGCGTCGTTGCCGGTGAGGTCGACGGCGATCAGCGAGCCCACCGACACGATCGACCCCGCCGCGACGCCGCTGAGGACCTGCGCGACCGAGAGCAGGGTGACGACGCGGCGCTGGAGGTGGGCGTGGTCCGGGGTCGGGGTGGGCGGCGCGGGCGGGGTCACGACCGCAGTCTAGGAACGGGGCGCCGCGGGGGTCGGGGAGGTTTGCGGGGGGATCGGCGACGTCGATCGACTGCTGCACGGGACGCGGATACCGACCGATATCCGCGTCTGGTGCAGCAGTCGATCCGCTATCCGCGTGCTGCGCAGCAGTCGCGGGCCATCGGTCAGCCCGCCCGGCCGCGACAGTCTCCTGCACCTCCTCGAGGACCGCTCGTCCGTGCCGGCCCACCTCTGCGGACCGATCCCCGCGACCTCCAGATCGACTGTGACCGTGTGCACGGATAACAGCGCCTATCCGTGCGGACGGTCACAGTCGATGGGCTATTCGTGCCGGGCGCAGCACTCGATGGTTCGTCATCGGCCCCGACGGAGGTCGAGGACGTCACATGTCATGAGGCGTGCGCTTCTCCGCCTCGTCAGGACGACCGCCGATCATTGTTCGATAACAATCTGAGCACGATCCAAGGACGGCCCCCACGCGACCCACATGTCGCCTACTGTGTGCGAGGCTCACCGCCGCCGGTCGCGACGACGCGACCGCTCCCCGTCCTCCAGAAGTGGCTCACGCATGTCTCAGCAGAACTCCGCAGCACCCGGGTGGTACCCCGACGGTTCCGGCTCCCACCGCTACTGGGACGGCGCCGGGTGGACCAGCCACACCGCGTCCCCGGCGAGCGTCGCCGCGGGTCTCGTCGGGGATCCGACGTCGCCCCTCCCCTCGGCGTCGGCCGCGACGGAGCCCGACGGCGGAGCGTCGGTTGCGCCGTCGTCCTCCTCGCGGTCGCAGAAGGTTCGCCGCCAGGCGATCACCGCGGGCGTCGGCGTCCTGGCGCTGCTCCTCGGCCTCGTCATGGGCAGCGCCGGCGGCCCCTCGCAGAGCGATCTCGACCAGGCGGAGGCGGATCTCGCCACCGTCACGTCCGAGCGCGACGAGCAGGGTGCGCTCCTCCTCACCGCCACGACCGACCTCGAGTCCTCCCAGACGCGGGTGACCGAGCTCGAGCAGGAGGCGTCCGACAACGCTGCGGCCGCCCAGGCCACGACCGAGCTCGAGCTGGCGCAGGCGACGCGCACGGAGGAGCTGGACGCCCGGGAGGTCGACCTCGCGACCCGTGAGGCCGCCGTCGCCACGCGCGAGAGCGACGCGGAGGCGCGGGAGGCCGCCGTCGGGACGCGCGAGAGCGAGGTCGGTGCGCGGGAGGAGTCGGTGACGACGCGCGAGGCCGCCGTGCCGACGCAGCGCCAGGCCGCCGCGCCCGCGCCGGCCGCTACCCAGGCGCCCGCGCAGTCGAACGTCTCCTACCGCAACTGCAGCGAGGCCCGCGCCGCCGGTGCGGCCCCCGTGCTCCGCGGCGAGCCCGGCTACGGCAGCCACCTGGACCGCGACGGCGACGGTGTCGGCTGCGAGTAGCCGCGCACGCGGGTCCGACGTCGGCGCCCGGGCCGAGGAGCTGATCCTCGGCCCGGGCGTCGCGTCGGCGACGAGGTCGAGGTCGGCGACGGCGACGAGGTCGGCGACGAGGACGAGGTTGGCGTCGGCGTCGGCGTCGGCGTCGGCGTCGGCGTCGGCGTCGGCGTCGGACGCAGGCTCGACCGCGACCGCGACCGCGGTCCGACTCGCTCGGCTGGGATGCATCCGCCCACTGCCGCACCCCGCCCGCGTGCACACTCCGCCCGAACTCCCCCGACCGTCACCCTCCGCCCCGCGACTACCCGAACGACTGTGACGGTGTGCACGGTTAGCGGCGCGTATCCGTGCACGCGGTCACAGTCGATGGGCCACCCGTGCCGGGCGCAACACTTGATGTCCCGCGCCCAGGACCGAGGAGCCACGCGCGACCGCGACTGTCACGTTCCGCCCGGATACCCCTCCCGACTGTCACGTTCTGCCCGGATACACCCCTGACTGTCACGCCATGCCCGGATAGGACCCGCTATCCGGGCAGGACGTGACAGTCGACGCGACGACGCACCGCCGGACCCCGCCGCCCCCGCCGCCCCGGGCACGACCCGCGGCCGACCTACGAGGCCGAGCGCCGCCGTCGGGCCCCGACGACCAGCCCCACCACACCACCCACCACCGCCGCGAGACCGACCACGCCCAGGAACGCCGCCCCCAGCAGCGCGGGGAGCGACACCGCCGGGCCCACGGTGAACTCGCCGCCGCCGACCGGGCCGGCGCACGTGAGGGTGAGGGTCGCCGGCGCGTCGAGCGAGAAGCTGCCGCGTGCGTCCCACCGCCGGGGCAGCGCGACGTCCTGCAGCGTCATGTCGGGGCGGAGCTGCAGCGCCTCGCCGTCGAGCGCGCCGGTGCACTCGACGTCGCTCCAGCGGTCCGACGGCGTGACGTAGACCGCGTGCTCGCCGGCCTCGAGCTCGACGGTCATCTCGGCGTCGAACGCGCTGGCCGGCGCGAGGCGGAACCCGGCGCCGAGCACGAGACCCGCGGCGCCCACCAGCGTGAGGAGGCCGAGCACGAGCAGGATCGCGCCGGCGATCGTGGGGGTGCGGGACGACGGCGTCACGGTGGTCTCCTGGGCGGGGTCGGCGGCGGTGCTCACCCGAACCTAGGCGCGCCCGGCAGTCGCCGCGATGGGGAGGGGTCCCCGCGCCTGGTCCGCCGCCGTCGGCGCACGCCCGTCTACGGTCGAACGGATGACGTCCGCGCGAAGGAGGAGCTCCATGACCCCGCCGTCCGCCCGATCCCGCCGTCGCCCGCGCACCCGGACCCGCGCCGTCGCCGCCCTCGCACCGGGCGCGCTCGCCCTCACCGCGACCCTCGCCGCCTGCACGTCGGAGCCCGCCACCCCCGAGGACCTGCGCGAGTCGTTCGCCGAGCTCGACGACGTCGAGGTCGACCGGGTCGAGGTGACCGACCGGACGCTCGTCGTCGCCCTCGACGTGGATGGCCAGGGGGATGCGCTCCCCGCCGACGTCTCCGGGATCCTGATCGAGGTGGCGGCGCAGGCGGACGAGGCCGGGCTCGAGGACGTCGACGGCGCCCGCTACGAGATCACCGCGGACCGCACGCGCATCGTGGTCGACGGCGACTACGCCACCGAGCACTGGCCGGCTGCCGTCGAGATGGCCCTCGCGACCGACTGCAACCTGACCGTCGGCGAGGACGAGGAGGCGGCGGCCGACGGCGATCTGCTGGCGACGGTGCGGTGCAGCCCGGTCCTCGTGACGCCGACCAGCTTCGTCGACCTGGCGATCCCGCGAGCCGAACGCACCCCGCCGGGGGTGGCGCGGATGTGGTGGGAGACCGACTCGTTCGGCTCGGGCACGGGCACCATGGGCCAGCGGCAGCGCCTGACGGCCGCGACCCCGCTGACGCCGGAGGACGAGGCGGTGGCGCGCGAGCTCGCCGCGCTCGTCGAGGAGCTCGGTCACGACCGCTCGCTCACGATGACGCTCGACGGCGGGGCGGACGACGGCGTCCGGCTGCGGGTGAGCGCCCGGGCGACGGCCGACGACGTCGACCGGTTCTCGCGGGTGATGGAGGGCTACGACGGCACCTGGGCCGTGAGCCTGCAGGACCACGACAACCAGGGCGTGCCGCTGATCGAGCTCACCTCGCCGTGACACAAACCTGGCCGCGCGGCGCTCGCGGGTGAACGATGGAGGCATGGACATCACGGACAACGGACCGCAGCCGAACGCCTTCGACATCGAGACCGCGACGACGGAGAACGCCGACTACCGTCGCGTCGCCTGGACCGGCAAGCACCTGCAGGTGGTGCTGATGTCGATCGAGCCGGGCAACGCGATCGGCCTCGAGGTGCACCACGGGACCGATCAGTTCCTGCGGATCGACGCCGGCCGCGGCGTCGTGAAGATGGGGCCGGACAAGGACGACCTGTCGTTCCAGCAGGAGGTCGGGGACGGCTGGAGCATCCAGGTGCCGGCGGGCACGTGGCACGACGTCGAGAACACCGGCGACGAGCCGCTGCGGCTCTACACGGTGTACGCGCCCACGCACCATGCGCAGGGGATCGTGCAGGCGACGGCGGACGACGCCGACGCCGACGAGGAGGCGGGCCGTGACGAGCCGCCGACCTGGGTCGAGGAGGTCGACACGAAGGGCGAGGAGTCCGCCTGACCTCGCCGGCCCACCCTTCGCGAGAGCTTCGCTGACCCTCTCCGAGAAGGTTGCTGACCCTCCCCGAGAGGACTGCTGACCCTCCCCGAGAGGATTGGCGGCGTCGACGAGGGCTCCGACCGCCCCCATGGCCAGCGCCCGGCGGCTACGGTGCGCAGCATGACGTACGAGGGTGCTCGCGCCGACGACGCCGCCTCGCCCTGGGTGCTCGGCGACCTGCGGGTGACGAGCGAGTCGATCGAGACGCCGTCGGGCACGTTCGCGCTCCGCGACGTGTTCGTCGACGTGCTCGACCGCACCTGGTCCTCGCCGAGATTCCCGGTCTGGGCGCAGGCGGCCGGCGCCCACGGGGGTCCCCTGGTGTTCCTGGCGGCGGTCGTCTTCGCCCTGGTCGGACGACGGCGCGCCGACCGCGTCGTCGAGGTCACGCTGATCGACGGCGAGCGTCGGCATCTCACGCGGCTTCCGAGCCGTGGACGGGCGTTGCGCTCCGACGCCCTGCGGCGTGTCGCCGACCTCCAGTCGAGGGTGGAGCGCGCCCGCCGGGGCTGAACGCGTCGCGACCGGGCGGGCAGCTCGTCATCGACGGTGACCGGCGTCCTGTCCGGCCGCCTCCGGCCCGCTCGGGGCGAGTTGTCCACAACCGCCCCCGCAGGGCTCCGCGAGCCGCTACGGTGCGCGGATGACGGACTACCCCCAGCAGCCCGCGTACGGCACACCCACCGGTCCCGGCCACAGCCCCTTCCTGCTGTCGGTCGGAGATCTGCACGCGACGTCGACCGAGCTGGTGACGCCGTCGGGCACCTTCCAGCTCCGCGAGGTCAGCGTCTACGCGATCGACCAGAGCAGCACGACTCAGCGGACACCGACGTGGGCAGTGGTGCTCGCCGTTCTCGGCGCGTTGTTCTTCCTGCTTGGACTGCTGTTCCTGCTGGTCAAGGAGACGCAGACGCGTGGGTTCGTGATGATCACGGTCGAGGGGCAGGGGCGCCGGCACGTCAGCCAGGTGCCGATCTTCGACCCGAACCAGCGCACCGACGTGATGCAGCGCGCTGCGTACCTGCAGATGCTGGCGGGTCAGGCTCGCCAGCGCTGAGACGCACCGCCGCGCGCTACCGCCGCTGCGGGGCGACGCTGACGAACCGACGAGCGGCGGCCTGCAGCCGGCGACCAGCGACCGGCGACCGCTGCATCAGGCGCGGATAAGCGCCACTATCCGCGCCTGATGCAGCAGTCGATGGCTTATCCGCGTGCGGCGCAGCCATCCGCGAACCACCCGGTGCGCTGACACCACTCGACCCTGACCCACTGGCGCGTCGGAGATGACGGCGCCTCGCGTCGCTCCCGAAAGTCTCTCGCCAGCTCCTAGAAAGCCCTCGCGAACGCCCCGAAGTCTCTCGCCGGCTCTCACAAAGCCCTCGCAGCACCCCACAGAGCCCTCGCGGTCCCCCGGAAACCCCTCGCGGTCCTCCAGAAACCCCTCGCGGCGCCCCACAGACCCCTCGCGGTCCCCCGGACGTCTCTCGCGAGTACCCGGAAGTCTCTCGCGAGTTCCCGAAAGTCTCTCGCCGGGCCCCAGAAAGGCCTCGCGAAGTCCCCGGGCAGCCACGCCGCGCGGCGCGCGTCAGGCGTCGGAGACGCGGGTCGTCGCGGCGCTCGCCAGCAGCTGCGCCAGCTCGTCCAGCGGCTCGCCCGCGGGCAGCTGCGGCGTCCCCACCCGCAGCACCGGCGAGGACGGCGCCGTCACGAACGTCCGGGCCGACGGCGCGAGCGTCACCCCGTGCGTCGCCAGCTCCGCGAGCGCCTGCGCCTCGTCGCGCACGGGCACCCACACCAGCAGAGACCCCGGCGAGGACCGGGCGCGCACACCCAGCCGCGCCAGGCGCTCCACCAGACCGTCCGCCGCCGCCGCGTGCTGGCGCGCGGCGCTCTCGGCGAACAGGCACGCGGCCGGGTCGCTCAGCATGTGCGCGAGCGCGTTCTGCAGGATCCGGCTCTGCGCCTGCATCCCGTGGCTGCGCAGCTGCCGGATCGGCTCGAGCAGCGCCCGCGCCCCGCCGATCACGGTCGTGCGCAGGTCGAGCCCGAACGCGCGGCAGTACGAGGCGAGCCGCACCACGCGGTCGGGCAGCGCCCGCCCCAGGCTGACCGGCGCGGGGCCGCGGCGCGTCGCGAGCACGTCCTCCTCGATCACCCACGCGTCCGGCGCCACCCGCTGCAGCACCTCCACCAGCTCCTCGGCGCGCGAGCGCGTGAGCCGGCTGTCCACCGTCAGCGTCCCGTCCGGCTGGTACAGGAACGTGCTCGCGCCGGCCGCGAGCGCCGCCTCGAGCGAGGCGGGCAGCGGACCGGCCTCGTCCGAGGCCACCGCCACCACCTCGAGCCCGAGCGAGCGCAGGTTCCCCACAGTCCCGGGGGTCGCGGGTTCCTGCACCGCCACGGTCCCGCCGGCCGGTGTCGCCGCCTCGCACGTCACGAGCGTCGCCTCGCCGGAGCCCGAGACCGTCGTCCACTCCTGCGCCTCGAACGGCCACGCCGGCGCGACGACGGCGCGCAGCTGGTCCGTGATGTGCTCGCGCGCCAGCGCGTTCGTCCGCGGCTCGTCGAGGCTGCGCCGGAACGCCTGCCGCAGGTCCGGCAGGTCCTCGGGCGCGGGGTGAGCGCTCGACATGTCGACGGCGCCCCAGCCGGTGAACGCCCGCGGCGACCCCGCGCGCGGCCAGCCGAGCGCCCCGACCACGACCGTCCCGCCGCGGCGGCGCGTGCTGATCACGCCCCGCTCCGACAGCCGCGCCCAGACCGCGGCGATCGAGGAGGTGCTGGTGCCGGACATCGCCGCGACATCGCGGATCGTCGGCAGCCGCGACCCGGGCGGCAGGGTGCCGTCAGCGATACGGGCGGCGAGCGCGGCGAGGATCTCGCGCGGCGTCAGCCCGCGCAGGTCGGCCAGCACCTGAGACGGGGAGGGGAGGGGTGTGGTGGCCTCGTCGGGAGCCGTCGCGATCGCCATAACCTGGCGAACATAACCGGCGACGGCGGCGCGCGGCAACGGTCCGACCGGCCCGTCCCGAGGAGCGGACCACCCGAAACCACCGAAAACGATGCTCGTCCCACCATGCGGACCCCGGTGCGCGATCGTGGACCACCACCGGCACGGCGCGTAGATTCACGGGGTGCCCGACAATCATCCGCTACATAACTCGGTCGCCCAGGTGGCCGAGGGCGTGCGGACCGGCCAGGTGAGCGCCGTGTCCGTCATCGAGCGCACCCTCGAGCGGATCGACCGCCTCGACACCATCGGGCCCGACGGCACCCCCGACACCGCCATCCGCTCGATCGTCCACCGCGACGACGACGCCGCTGTCGCGCGCGCCGCCCGAATCGACGCCGCCGTCGCCGCGGGGGACGCGGGGGAGGTCGCGGCCCTCGGCCCCCTCGCCGGCGTCCCGACGACGGTGAAGGACCTCTTCGCCGTCGCCGGCCAGCCGCACGCGCGCGCCTCGCTCGCCTTCGACGACACCCCCGCCACCACCACCGACCTCCCGGTCGCCGCCGCCCTCGCGGCCGGCCTGGTGCAGGTCGGCCGCGCCGCCGCCCCCGAGCTGGGGATGACGACGTCGTGCGAGAGCGATCGCTTCGGCGTCACCCGCAACCCGTGGGACCCCACCCGCTCCCCCGGCGGCTCGAGCGGCGGCAGCGCGGCGTCAGTCGCCGCCGGCCTCGTGCCCGTCGCGATCGCGAGCGACGGCGGAGGTTCCATCCGCGTCCCGGCCGCCTTCTGCGGCGTCGTGGGTCTCAAGCCGACCCGCGGCCTCGTCCCCTCCCGCACGCAGGGCTGGGCCGGCGGCGCGAGCGCCGGTGCCATCACGCGCACCGTGGCCGACGCCGCGCTCGTGCACGACCACCTGACCCGGCGCGACCCGCACGGCTGGAACCCGCGACCCATCACCCCCGCGAGCGCAGCGACCCCCTCACCGACGCCCTCGCGCGCCCCACCTCGCAGCTCCGCATCGGCCTCCTGACCGAGGCGTTCGACCCGGCGATCGCGGTCGAGGAGGCGTGCTCCGCCGTCGTGATCGAGCTCGCGGAGCGCCTGCGCGCGGCCGGGCACGAGGTGGTCGCGGTCCACCCCAGCGCCGCGACGGCGGCGGTCATGGACATCTACCCCAGCACGATCATCCCGACCTGGCTCGCGCTCGACCCCCCGCCGCGCCCCGAGCTGCTGCCCGCGCACGTGCAGCGCCACCTCGCCCGCGCGGCCGAGATCGACGCCGTCACCTACGTCCGCGAGGTCAACCGGTTCGAGGCGCTGGCCCGCGAGATCACCGCGGACTACTTCGACCGCGTCGACGTGCTGCTCACCCCGACCACGGCTACGCGCGTCCCCCGGATCGGCGAGGTCCGCGCCGAGCTCCTCGACCGCGGCGGGCCGACCGGCCGCGCGTGCCCGCGCTACGAGCAGACCCTCGCCTTCACCACCGTCGGCAGCGTCATCGGCGCACCGGCCCTGTCCGTCCCCGCCGGGCTCGACGACGACGGTCTGCCGCTCGGCGCGCAGATCATCGGCCGGCAGCACGCGGACGACGTCGTGCTGCAGCTCGGCCGCGACGTCGAACGCCTCGCCGCGATGCCCGACCCACCCGATCTCCGCCGACCCGCCGCCACCGGCTCCGCCCCGCCCCACCCCCGCAGCCCCGCCACCTCGTGACGCCCGACGAAAGTGACTCCCGCATGAGCACCACCACCCGACGCCTCCGCCCCGGCCGGCGCACCACGCTCGCCGTCGCCGGCACCCTCGCCGCCACCCTGACGCTCACCGCGTGCGGCGGCGGCTCCGACGACGACGCCGCGACCGACGGCGGCGCCGACGGCGACTTCACCGGCCAGACCCTCACCGTGGCTGCCTACGCCGGCTCCTGGGGCGAGTCCTTCACGCAGGCGTTCGTCGACCCCTTCGAGGAGGCGACCGGCGCGACCGTCGAGCTCGTGCCCGGCGGCCCCGCCGACTGGGTGACCGCGCTGCGCTCCTCGGCCGGCGGCGAGCCCGTCTACGACCTCGTCGGCCTCACCCCGAACGTCGTGCCGAGCGCCGTCGCCGCCGGGATCGTGGCCGAGCTCGACACCGACCGCGTCGCCGACTTCGACGACCTCAACCCGATCCTGGTCGAGCAGTCGGAGATCGACGGCGCGAACTACGGCGTGCCGCTGACCGTGGGCGCCACCGGCATCGCCTACCGCACCGACCTCGTCCCCGAGGCGCCCACCGACTGGTCCGACCTGCTCGACCCGGCGCTGTGCGGCCACATCGGCGTCTCCCCGCTGACGTTCAACACGGGCGTGGAGTTCCTCGCCGGACTCATCAACGAGAACGGCGGCAGCATCACCGAGGCCGCCGACGTCGACGCGGCGTTCGCCGAGCTCGAGGGCGTGGCCGACTGCGCGTCCGTGTTCCCCACGGACAGCACCTCGGTCGAGACGGCGCTCATCGGCGGCGACGCCTGGGCCACCGCGCACTGGGACGGCCGCACCTTCGTGCAGCAGAACAACGGCGAGCCCATCGGCTACACCTACCCCGCCTCCGGGTCGGTCGGCGCGCTCACGTCCTACTTCGTCACCGAGGGCACGCCGAACGAGGACCTCGCCTACGCGTTCCTCAACTACCTCGCCTCGCCCGACTACCAGCCGACCTTCTCCGAGGGCACCTGGTACGCCGCCTCGAACGACACCAACGTCTACTCCGAGGAGTTCGCGGCCCAGATCAACCACGGTCCGGGCGCCTACGACGACTTCGTCTGGGTCGACTACCCCGTGATCACGCCGCAGCTCGGTGACCTGCAGGCCCGCTGGCAGGAGATCTTCGGCTGATGACCTCCGGCCGCGTCGAGGTCCGTGACCTCAGGCTCGGGTACGACGGTGAGCTCGTCCTGTCGCTGGACGAGCTCACCGTCGAGCCCGGGGAGTTCGTGTCCGTGCTCGGCCCGTCCGGGTGCGGCAAGTCCACGCTGCTCTCGGCGCTGGCCGGGTTCGTCGACCCGATGGCCGGGACGGTCGCGATCGACGGCGAGGACGTCACGCACGTCCCGGCGCACCGCCGCGAGACCGGCATGGTGTTCCAGTCCTATGCGCTGTTCCCGCACCTCACGGTGCGCCGCAACCTCGAGTACGGGTTGCGCGTGCGCAAGGTCGGGAAGGCCGAGCGCGCCGAGCGCGTGGGCGAGATCCTCGACCTGGTGGGCCTGGAGGAGTTCGCGGACCGCTACCCGCGCCAGCTCTCCGGCGGGCAGCAGCAGCGCGTCGCGATCGGGCGCTCGCTCGTGACGCGCCCGCGCGTGCTGCTGCTGGACGAGCCGCTGTCCAACCTCGACGCCAAGCTGCGCCGCTACATGCGGCACGAGCTGCGTGAGCTCCAGCAGCGCGTGGGCACCACGATGATCTTCGTGACCCACGACCAGGCCGAGGCGCTGGCCACCTCGGACCGCGTCGTCCTCCTCGCGGACGGCCGGCTCGAGCAGCTCGGCACCCCCGAGGAGCTCTACCGCGCGCCGCGCACGGCGTTCGTGGCGGACTTCGTGGGCGCGGCGAACGTGCTCGAGGTCGCGCACGGGACGCACGACGGCGGAGCGTCCGACGGCGGAGCGTCCGACGGCGGAGCGTCCGTCCTCGGTCGCCCCGTCACCGGCCGCGCGGCGCAGGGCACGCGCGTCGCGATCCGCCCCGAGGCCCTGCGCCTGGCGCCCGCGACCGCCGCGGACCCGGAGGCGGCGCGCGCCGTCGTCGTGTCCGTCGGCTTCACGGGCGAGCGCTACGACTACCGCCTGCGCACGTCGGCCGGCGTCGCGCTGCTCGCCTCGCCCCCGGCCGAGCGCGACGGCGGGGCGCACCCCGCCGGGACCGCCGTCGCCGTCGCGTTCGACGCCGAGGACGTGCTGCCGCTGGCCGGCACCGGCGCGGGCGAGGTCGGTGGGGCCGACGGCGGCGTCGCACCCGAGGGCGGCACCGGCGTGGACGTGGGCGAGGCCCCGTGACGACGGCCGCACCCGCGCGCACCCCCGCGCCCGCCCGCCGGTGGCGCCCCCGCGCGCTCACGGGCGGCCGAGCGACGGGCCTGATCCCCGCCGTCGTGCCCGCGGTGTTCGTCGTCGTGGCCTTCCTGGTCCCGCTCGCGGGGCTGCTCGTGCTGTCGCTGCGGCCCACGGACTCCCTCAACATCCCCCTGGACGGCTTCACGCTCGACCAGTACCGGCAGGTGCTGACGACGCCGTACCTGTCCGGCTCGCTCACCGAGAGCCTGTCCCTGGCGGTGCGCGTGAGCCTCACGTGCCTCGTGCTGGCGTTCCCGGTCGCCTGGTACCTCGCGCGCACCCCGAGCGGCTGGCGCAAGACGGTCGTCTTCACGATCACGCTCTCGCCGCTGCTGACGAGCGAGGTCGTGCGCTCGTTCGGCTGGCGCGTGGTGATGTCGGGCGAGGGGCCGGTCAACCGCACGCTGCAGGCGCTCGGCCTCATCGACGCGTCCCTGCCGCTGCTGCGCTCGCCCTGGACGGTGTTCCTCGCCGTCGTGCACGTGCTCCTGCCGTTCGCGATCATCGCGCTCACCGCCTCGCTCAAGGGGATCGACGACGCCGTGCTGCGCGCCTCGGCCGACCTCGGCGCCGGCGCCGTGCGCACGTTCCGCAGCGTGGTGCTGCCGCTCGCGACGCCCGGTCTCGTGGCCGGCGGCGTCATCGTCTTCTCGCTGGCGATGGGCATCTACGTCACGCCGCTGCTCGTGGGCGGTGCGAACCAGCCGCTCGCGGGCCTGCGCGTGCGCGACGAGGCCCTGGTGACCTTCAACCAGCCGCGCGCCGCGGCGCTGAGCTTCGTGCTGCTGATCGTGACGCTCGCCGTCGTCGGCATCGCGACGGCGCTGTCCCGCCTCGCGGACAGGAGCAACCGTGGCTGAGACGACGTCCTCCCCCACGTCGGCGAGCACCGCCGTGCGCCCCTCGCGCCCGTCCCGCGCCCCGAGCCCGGTGGGCCGCCGCGTGCGCCGCGCCGCGGTCGCGATCCCCGTCCTGCTCGTGTGCGCGTTCCTCGTGCTGCCCCTCCTGGTCGTGGCGATCAGCTCGTTCGCCGATCGCAACAGCTTCGCGTTCCCACCCTCGGGCGTGTCCCTGCGCTGGTACGGCGTGGTGTTCTCCAGCGACGCGTGGCTCGCCGCCCTCGCCTCCTCGGGGCGGCTGCTGCTCGTCGTCGTGCCGATCGTGGTGGTGCTCGGGGTGCTGGGCGGCTACGCCGTGGGCGCCGGCCGCTTCCCGGGCCGGCAGGCGCTCGCCGTGGTGTTCCTCTCGCCGATCATGGTGCCGGGCGTGATGCTCGGCCTCGCGCTGCTGCACCAGATGCAGGGGCTCGGGCTCGTGGGGTCGAACGCGGGGCTGGTGCTCGCGCACCTCGTGGTCACGCTGCCGTTCGCGATCCGCGTGATCGCCGTCAGCGCCGCAGCGCTCGACCCGCGCCTCGTACGCGCCGCGCAGGCCCTCGGCGCCTCGCCGTGGCGCGCGTTCCTCACCGTCACCGTGCCGCTCCTGCGCCCCGGGATCGTCGCCGCCGGGTTCCTCGCCGCCGTCATCTCGCTCGGCGAGGTCGCGGTCTCGGTCTTCGTGGCCGGGGCCCGCTCCGCCACGGCGCCCGTGCTCATCTACTCCGCCGTGCAGGTGCAGCTGGAGCCGACGATCGCCGCGATCTCCACGCTGATGCTGCTCGCCGCCGTCGTCGTCATCGCGGTGCTCGACCGCACCGTCCGCATCTCCCGCTTCGTCTAGGACCGACCCATCACCAGCTCAGCCGCCGCCACCGCCACGCCCTCCGCGTCGCCCGCGTCGTCGTCGCCGTCCACCTCGCCCACCCGGTGGCGCGTCGGTGTCGACGTCGGCGGCACCTTCACCGACCTCGTCGCCGTGCCGAGCGGCGATCGGGGCGACGGCGCGACGCACGACCTCACCCGCGTCGTCGCCCACAAGGTGGCGAGCACGCCGCAGGACCCGGCGGCCGCCGTCGAGCAGGGGCTGCGCGACCTGCTCGGGCTGGGCGTGGCGGCCGACGACGTCGCCGCGATCACGCACGGCACCACCATCGGGCTGAACGCGATCCTGCAGCGGCGCGTGGCGCGCGTGGCGGTGCTGACGTCGCTGGGCCACCGCGACCTCGTGCACATCGGACGCGCGCGCCTGCCGCGCTCGTTCGACCTGCACGCGAGGCCGCCGCGGCCCGTCGTCGACCGCGACCAGGTGGTCGAGCTCGACCTGCGCTTCGCCCCCGACGGCGCGGCCGTGGGTGCCGAGGTGACGCCCGGCTCCCCTCCTACCACCGCGCGCTGGAGGCGCTGCGGGACACCCGCGCCGACGCCGTCACCCTCTGCCTGGTCGGCGGGTACGCCGCGCCCGAACGGGAGGCCGCGCTCGCCGCCGCGCTGGAGCGCGACCTGGGCGTGCCCGTGACGTCCGCGGGCGCGCTGTGGCCCGAGGCCGGCGAGTACGAGCGCACGGCGCTGGCGGTGCTGGACGCGCAGATCCGGCCGCTCATGACGTCCTACCTCACGTCGCTGCGCGAGCGCGTGGCGGCCATCGGGCTCCGCGCCCCGCTGTTCATCTCCACCTCCAACGGCGGGTCTGTCTCGTTCGACGACGCGATCGCCCGCCCCGTGGTGACCGTGCTCTCCGGTCCCGCCTCGGGCGTCGCCGCAGCCGGGCTGCTGTGGCCCGCGACCGATCTCGTCACGTTCGACATGGGCGGCACCAGCAGCGACATCGGCGTGGTCGGCGCCGGCCGCCCGGCCGTCACCACGGGCACCACGATCGGCGATGTCCCGCTGACGATGCCCGTCGTCGACGTCGAGGCCATCGGCGCCGGCGGCGGGTCCGTCGTCTCGGTCGACGACTCGGGCGAGGTCGCCGCGCTGCGCGTCGGCCCCCGGAGCACGGGCGCCCACCCGGGCCCGGTCGCCTACGGTCTCGGCGGCACCGCACCCGCCCTGACCGACGCCTACGTGCACGCCGGTGCGCTGGCCGACGGCGCGTTCCTCGAGGGCCGCATGCGCCTGGACGCCCCCGCCGCGAGCGCCGCGCTCGACGCCCTGGCCGCGGATCTCGACGCGGACGTGCCGGACGCCGACGCCGTCGCCGGCGCCGCCCTGCGGATCGCGACCGCCGGCATGTCCACCCGCGTGCGCACCGTGCTCGCGCGCCACGGCGAGGTGCCGGACGCGTTCACGTTCGTCGCGTTCGGCGGCGCGGGCGGCACGCACGCGGCGCTGCTCGCGCGCGACCTCGGCGTGCGCCGCGTCATCGTCCCGACGGCGGCCGCCACCTTCTGCGCGCTCGGCGCGGCTCTCGCGCCGGTGCGGCGCGACCTGGTGCGGTCGCTGCGGGCGCGCCTGACGGTGGGCGAGGCAGGTGATCCGGCCGACGACCCGAGCGGGATCGACGAGGTGCGGGCGACGGCGCGCGCCGTCGTCGCCGAGGCCCTCGCCTGGTGGGGCGAGCAGGGCGCGAGCGACGGTGCGGCCGACCAGGGCGACGTGGTCCTCGCCGTCGACGCGCGCTACGACGGCCAGCCGACGACCCTCACGGTCGAGCTGCGCACGGGGGCACCCGCGCGCTCGCCGAGGTGCTCGAGGCGGAGCCGCTGGACGCGCGCGAGCTGCGCGAGGCGTTCGGCCGGGCGCACGAGCGCTACCACGCGTTCGCCGACGACGGCGCGACCGTGCTGGTCGAGACCGTGCGCGTGGCGATCAGCGGTCGGCAGGGTCGCGTGCGGACGGGCGACGGCGAGCGGGTGCTCGCGCGGGTCGGGCGGCGCGAGCTGCGGCTGGACGGGGGCGTGCACGAGGCGGCGGTGCTCGCCGTCGTGCCGCGAGATGACGACCACGAGAAGGCCGAGGACGCTGCACCCGTGGCCGGACCCGCCGTCGTGGAGAAGGGCGACACGAGCGTGCTCGTGCCGCCGGACTGGGGAGTGCGGCTGGCGCCGTCGGGCGACCTGCTGCTCGCGCCGCTGGTCGCGGAGGACGAGGAGGTGAGCCGTGCTGTCTGAGCCGACGAAGCCGACTGTGCTGTCGGTACTCGAGCGTGAGCTGGGCCAGATGCGGCTGATCGCCGCGACGGAGGAGATGAGCCTGGCGCTGCAGCGCGCGAGCCGCAGCCTCTACGTGCGCGAGACGGCGGACTTCGCGTGCGCCGTCGCCGACGCCTCGGGGCGGTTCGTCGCCTACCCGCAGGGGATCGGGGTGTCCGGGTTCGTCGGTCTCGACGTGTCCGAGGCCGTGCGCGTGGTGCGCGAGCGCGAGGGCCTCGAGCCCGGCGACGTGATCCTCACGAACGACCCCTACACCTCCGGCGCGCTGTCGACCCACCTGCCCGACGTGCACGCGATCGCGCCGTACTTCGAGGGCGAGGAGGTCGTCGGGTACGGCTGGACGTTCATCCACGTGTCCGACGTCGGGGGCCGCGTGCCCTCGTCCGTGAGCGTGCGCAACGACTCGATCTTCGCCGAGGGCCTGCGGATCCCGCCGGTGAAGTACGTCGCGGCCGGGCGGCGCGTGCCGGGCGTCGAGGCGCTGCTGCGCGCGAACTCGCGCGCGGCCGAGCAGAACGACGGCGACCTGGCCGCGATGCTCGCCGCGCTGGACCGGGGGCGCGCCCGGGTGGCCGAGGTCGTGGCCGACCACCCCGGTGGGCTGGCGCAGATCGGGGAGCACGCGCGGGCGCAGACGGCGGCGCGGGCGCGGCGTGCGCTGGGCCGGCTCGCCGACGGCGGGTACCGCTTCGAGGACTACCTCGACAACGACGCCGTGAGCGACCTCCCGCTGCGGATCGCGCTGCGCGCGACGGTCGCCGGCGGGACGCTCGACCTCGACTTCACCGGGACCGATCCCCAGGTCGAGGCTGCGCTGAACATGGTGACGCAGGGGCGCGCGCACTCGTGGGTGCTCACGCGCATGTTCGCCCTGGTGGGCACGCTCGACCCGGACGTGCCGCTGAACGGCGGGCTCATGGACGTCGTGACGTTCCGGGCGCCGGAGGGCAGCGTGCTCAACGCCGTCGCGCCGGCGGCGGTCGGGGTGCGGCACGCGACGGTCTCGCGCGTGAACGACGTCGTCTCCGGCGCGCTGGTGCAGGCCGCGCCCGACGTGCTGCCGGCCGCCTCGAGCGGGCTCGTGGTCCCGGTGGTCTTCGCGCCGCGCGCGAGCGGACCGGGGAAGAACCTGCAGGTGGTCGAGCCCATGGTGGGCGGGACCGGCGCGCGCCGCGGTGCCGACGGCATCGACGGCCGTGACAGCGGCATCTCCAACCTCGCCAACAACCCGGTCGAGACGGTCGAGGCCTCGATCGGCGTGCGCGTGCTGCGCTACGCGGTGCGGCCCGACTCGGCCGGTCCCGGGCGCTGGCGCGGCGGGAGCGGGCTCGAGCTCGTCTTCGAGGCGCTCGAGCCCGGCACGCTGCTGGCGCGCGGTCTGGAGCGGACGCGGTTCCAGCCGTGGGGCGCGGCCGGCGGCGGACCGGGCGCGTGCACGGAGCTGATCGTGAACGAGGGCCGCGACGGCGAGCAGCGGCTCGTGGTCGTCGACACCGTGCCGCTGGAGGTGGGTGACACCGTCACGCTGCGGACGGCCGGCGCGGGCGGGTACGGCGACCCGTTCCTGCGGGCGCCCCAGGCGGTGCTGGCCGACGTGCTCGGGCGGCTGATCTCGGTCGGTGCCGCGGCGCGGGACTACGGGGTGGTGGTGTCCGAGGGCCTCCTCGACGAGGCGGCGACGGCGGCGCTGCGGTCGGCGCCGCGGGACGAGCGGGCGTGGTGGGGCCGGGGCGCCGCGCGGGATCGCTGGGACGCGGTGTTCGACCGCGACCTGCTCGACCACCTCGACGTGGCGCTGCGCGGGCTGGCGCCCCTGGACCGGGCGCCGCGCCGTCGGGCGCTGCTGCACGAGGTGCTGACGGGCCTGCCTGACGGCTTCCCCCGCACCGACGCCTCCGCGGCGGCCCTCACCGCCGCCCGCGCCCGAGCCACCACCCTGGTCGAGGCCCTCGCCGGGGCCACCCCCGCCGTCTGAGCCGCCCCGCCCTCCCCAACCCAGCCACCCCTGCCCTCCCCACCCCTTCGCGAGAGCTTTCCTGACCCTCCCCGAGAGCTTTTCCGACGTACCCCGAGAGGATCGCCGACCCTCCCCGAGAGGATTGCCGAACGCGTGCGGCGGCGCTGCGCCGTCGTCAGGCCCCGGGCGCACGACGGCGGAGCCCCGGCACGCCGTCGAAGTCCCGGTCCGGTGTGACGATCTCCGCGAACCCCGAGCCGAGCGCCGTCGCGGCGTGGACGGCGTCGCGACCGCCCAGCGCGCTGCGCCCGACGAGGTCGATCGCGCGAGCGAGCACCGCGTCGTCGAACTCGTGGACGTGGCACAACTCCCGGACGTCACGCACAAGCTCGACGGCGTCCGACCGCCCACCCCGTCGCATCCGGTGGAACAGCAGCTCCTGCACCGCCTCGACGCTCACGTGGATCTCGATCTCGCCGCGGGCCGCGCCCTCGAGGTACCCGCGGCAGGCCGTGCGGAGCGGGTGCTCCCCACCGACGGCGAGCGCGAGCACGGCCGTGTCGAGGAAGACGCGGGTCACCTCTCGCCCGCCGTCGCCCGCGCGGTACCCGCCTCCAGGATGGCCGCCTTGGACTCGGCCCAGTCCGGTTCGGTGCCGGCCTCCGGCGCAGCGGTGGCCTCGAGCAGACGGCGGGCCGCCGCCGCGCGGGCGTCACCACCGCCGTTCGTGGCGAAGTGCAGGTCGATGGCCGACCGGACGATCGACCCCACCGATCGGCCCGTCGCCGCCGACTCCGACTCGAGGCGTCGGAAGCGCTCGTCGTCGAGCAGCACCTGCAGCCGCTTCTCCAGGAGGGACATGCCCCGATGCTACCTGTGCAGGCCTGCACAGGTCGGCGGGGAGGGCCGCCCGGTGCGGCGGGCACAGGCCCTTCGGGCCGGCCGCTGCCGCACCGCTCAGCGGGCGGCGCGCCCCAGGTACGCCAGCATCCGCTCCTGCCTCCCCGCCCCCGCGGGCACCGCCAGCGCCGGTCCGCAGATCCCCTCCATCCGGATCGCCTCGCCCATCGCGGCGGTCGAGGCGTCCAGGAGGTCGAGCTCTGCCTCGTCCCAGACGGCACCGGCCACACCCGCACCGCCCGCACCGCCCGCCCCGCCGGCCGCCCGCGCGAGATCCCACCGGTGCACCACGACGTCGAACACGTAGAACGTCCGGAACGTCTCCCCCACCGTGCTCGGTCCGAAGAACCCGGCGTACTCGCGCGCCGCGAGCGCCGGATCGGCCAGCGCCGCGCGCACCCGGTCGGCGTGCTCCGCCCACGCCGCCGCGGGGTCCGCGAGCGGTGCTCCCTCGCCTCCCGCGACGCCCCCGTCGTCGCCGAGATCCACCTGCTCGCCGAGGAAGGCGCGCTCGGTCTCGATCAGGTGTGCGACGACGTCGCGCGCCGCCCACCCCTCGCACGGCGTGGGCGCGTCCCAGTCCGCGATGTGGCGCAGGACCTGGCGGAGGCGGTCGTCGGCGGTGGCGTACTGCGCGGCTGTGGTCGTCATGCCGCGAACCTAGCGACGCCGCGCCAGGATGGGCTTGATGAAAACCGACAGGCCCGACGGCGAGCGGCTCGGCCCCATCCGCACCGCCCACCTGCGCGACCCCGCGGACACGAGCCACACGATGGCGCGGCTGCCGCCGCCCGCGTCGGTCGCCGGCCTGGTGCGCTGGTTCTGGATCCCCGTCTGGTCGGTGCCGGCGGGGCAGGGTGTGGTGCAAAAGGTGCTGCGCTACCCGGTGCCGCTGATCGTGGTGACGTGGGAGTACGCGCGGTTCTACGGCGTCGAGAGCGGCCTGTCACGCACCACGCTGACCGGGGAGGGCTGGGCGTTCGGTCTGGCGATGCAGCCGGCGTCGGGGCGCCTGCTCGCGGGCGAGCCGATGTCGCGCTGGCGCGATCGCACCGCGGACCTCAGCGAGGTCCTCGGCGAGCGCGGCGCCGCCTTCACGGCCACCGTGCGCCGCCTCCTGGTCGACGACCCGCGCGACGCCGGGGCGCAGGCCGCCGCCGTCGAGGCCGCCCGCACCGCGCTCGAGCCGCTCCTGCCGGTCGATCCCGAGGGCGAGCTCGTCAACGACGTCGTCGAGTGGATCGAGGCGACGCCGCACGTGCGCCGCATCGAGGACCTCACCGCGCGCACGGGGCTGTCCGAGCGCTCGCTGCAGCGGCTCTTCCGCGACCGCGTCGGCCTCGGGGCGACGTGGGTGGTCCGCCGCCGACGCCTGCACGAGGCGGTCGCGCGGCTGCGCGAGGCCGCGCACGCGGCGGGCGACGGCGGACACGCCACCCTCGCCGACGTCGCGGCCGAGCTGGGCTACGCCGACCAGGCGCACCTCACGCGCGACTTCCGCAGCGTGACCGGGATGACGCCGGGGCAGTTCCTGCGGCGCGAGCGCGGGCCACGGGGCTGACGCGACACCGTCCCGGTCCGCGCCCGGGACGCCACTCCCGCACCGCGGCCCGGTGGACGACAATGTCGGCGTGACGCGCTACACCGAGTCCCGCGCGCACCGCTCCCGGCTGGTGCGGGACGTGCTGCGCGACCGCATCCTCGCGGGCGTGTACGCCGATCGGGTCCTGCCGTCGGAGGACCAGCTGGTGACCGAGTTCCAGGTCGGGCGCAACGTCGTGCGCGAGGCGCTGTCCTACCTCGTGGCCGAACGCCTCGTGCAACGCGCCCAGGGGATCGGCACACGCCCGACGTCGCACGTCGTCGTGCACGAGCTCAACTCCCTGCGCGCGATCGCCGAGGAGGGCGACACCCCCGGCGTCGGCGCCATCACCTACCGCCACCTCACCTGGCAGGAGGTGCCCGCCCTCGCGCCGGTGGCCCAGCAGCTCGGGATCGCCGTCGGAGCACCGGTGGTGCTGTGGGAGCGGCTGACGCACGGCCCGGAACCGATGGTGCTGTGGACCTCCTACCTGCCGGCGGACCTCGGTCTGCCCGCGCCGGCCGCGGTGACGCCGGGGTCCGGCGGGGGACCTTCGCCTACCTCGAGTCGCACGGCGCGGAGATCGGCGTGGCGCAGGTGCGCACGGGCGCGAGCCTGGCCGACCCGGGTGTCGCGCAGCTGCTCGAGATCCCCCGGGGTCACCCGTGATGGTGCAGCACCGCTCGACGCTGTCGCCCCAGGGCCGCGTCATCGAGGTCGCGACCGGGTACTACCGCCACGACCGCATCTACCTGCGCCACGACATCGTGCGCTCGCGCGACGGCGTCGTCCCGACCGGGCGTCCGGGTGCGGCGGACCCGTCCGATCCGTCCGGAACCGCGTCCCCCACCGCCTGACCCGCCAGCCGCGACGCCGCCACCCCCGCGACCGCGAGGGTCACCACGGACGCGACGACCACCCCCATCGGCCACGACCACCCGCCGGTCGCCGCGTGGACCAGGCCGATCGCGACGGGCCCCGCCGCACCCGCGGCGTACCCGCCGCCCTGCACGAGGGCCGACACGCGGCGCGTCACCCCCGCGTGCGGCGACACGCGCACCACGACCACGAGGACGGCGGTGAACGTCGCTCCCTGCGCCACTCCCGCCAGGACCGACCACACCCACCACGCCTGCGGCGCCGACACCATTCCCAGCGGGAACGCGATCCACAGCACCCCCACCACGGCGAAGGCCCACTCGCTGCGCGCCCGGCCCAGGAGCAGCGCCGCGAGGAGCGGGCCGACCACGCCGCCCGCCTGGAACACCGCGGCGCTGAGGCCCGACCCGACGAGGTCCGTGCCGAGCTCGTCCGCGAGCTGCGTCGGCAGCCACGCCGTCGTCCCGTAGTACCCGAACGTCTGCCCGGCGAAGCTGAGCGTGAGCAGACCCGCCACGAGGCCCGCGCGCGACCGCCCGGGCCGCCCGGGCCGCGCCGTCGCCCTCCGGCGCACGCCCGACGGCCGCCGGGGCACCGACGGCACCGCCTCCGCGCGCGGCAGCCCGCGGCGCACGCTCGGCAGCGAGAGCAGCACGCCGAGCGCCACCGCCGCCACGAGGCTCGGCACGGTCACCGCGAACCGCCACCCCACGAGCGCGGCGAGCGGTCCTGTCACCACCGTCGCACCGAGCGTGCAGGTGTTCATCACGACGACGTACGCGGTCGTCATGCGTCGGCCCCCGCGTTCTCCGCGCGTGAGCGTCACGAGCGGCACCGCGACGTTGGCGACCGTGATCGCCGCCCCGAGGAGCACGGTGCCGACCACCGCCGTCGTCCACCCCCCGCCGACCCGCACCACGAGACCGACCGCGACGAGCGCCATCGAGACCGCGAGCGCCGTCGCCACCCCCACCCGGCGGATCAGCCGCGAGGCGCCGACGGCGCTGAGCCCGAAGCACAGGACGGGGAGCGAGACGAGCAGGGCCGCGGACGCGACCGGCACGCCGAGATCGTCGCCGATCGGCCCGAGCACGGGCGCGACGGCGACGACCGGTGCCCGCAGCACCGTCCCGAGCGCGACCACCGTCCACGAGACGCGGCGCGACGACGGCGGGGGTGGGGCCGAGGCGGCCGGGTCGCCGGTCGCGAGGGGCGCCGGGGCGCTCACCCTGCCGACGAGGCCGACGAGGCCGACGAGGGCGGGCGGCGCCGGTGGTGGTCGGTCACCTCCTGCACCCGCGCGGCGAGCAGGAGCAGGTCGCGGTCGCGCCCGGGCGCCGCCACCAGCTGCGCACCGACCGGGAGGCCCGCCTCGTCGAAGCCGGCCGGGAGCGAGACCGCCGGGCAGCCCGTGAGGCTCGGCAGCGACGTGAAGCGCATGTTGGCCCGCAGGTTGTCGACCTCGACGCCGTTGATGGTCACGAGGCGCTCGCCCACCAGTGGAGCGGTGAAGGGCAGCGTCGGGCTGACGAGCACGTCGACCCGCGACCACAGGCGCTCCAGGTGGGCGCCGAGGTGCGTCCGGAACCGCTGCGCCTGCAGGTACTCGACCGCTCCGAGCTCGGCGCCGGCCAGGAGCTGCGCCAGCACGTCGGCGCCGATCAGCTCGGGGTGGTCGCGGACGCTCCGGGCGTGCACGGCGCTGGGTTCCGCGGCGTCGACGACGACGAGCGCGTCCACCATCAGCTCGAGGTCGGGCAGCGCCACCTCCTCGACCACCGCGCCGCCGTGCAGGAGGCTGCCGAGCAGCCCGAGCACCGCGAGCTCGACACCGGGCTGCAGGTCGCGCAGCGCGTGGTCGGTCAGCACGCCGACCCGCAGGCCCGCGAACGGGGCGTCGGCCGGGCCGCCGTCGGCAGGGACGAGCGGCACCGGCACCTGCGCGCCCGACGGACGACCGGCCGGCGCGTCGGCGATCACGTCCCACAGCGCCAGGCAGTCCGCGGCGCTGCGCCCCATCGGCCCGACCGTGTCGAGCGTCCAGGCCAGCGGGACGACGCCGTCGGTCGGGATCGCGCCGAGCGTGGGCCGCAGCCCCGTGAGGTTGGTGACGGCGCTCGGCAGGCGGACAGACCCGCCCGTGTCCGTGCCGATCCCGACGGGCACGACGCCCGCGGCCACCGCGGCCGCCGTGCCCCCGCTCGACCCGGCCGCGACGCGCGCCGGGTCCCACGGGTTGCGGCACGTGCCGAGGTGGGGGTTGTCGGTGGTCCCGCCCCAGGCCAGCTCGTGCATGTTCGTCCGGCCGACGACGACGGCGCCCGCCGCCTCGAGCCGCGCCGTCACCGTGGCGTCCGCGGGCGCCGGGACGTCCGGCAGCACGCGGGAGCCGGCACGGTTGGCCAGCCCGGCCTGCGCGACGTTGTCCTTCAGCACGATCGGGACGCCGTGCAGCGGGCCCAGGGGCGCCGCGCCGTCGAGCCGCGCCGCGCGAGCGAGGGCGCGCTCGCCGTCGACCGACGCGAACGCGGCCAGGTGCTCGACCTCGGTCGCGCGCGCGAGCGCCGCCCCGACCAGCTCGGTCGACGTCGCACCCGCCTCCAAGAGTGCACGCGCCTGGGCCACGGTGTCGAGGCCCGCCGCGAGACCGTGGTCGAGGCCCGTGCCCGGCGCGGTCATCTGGCCACCTCGTCGCAGGCGGTGAGCGGCGCGAACACGACCGCGGGCGGGAGTGCGAGATCCAGCTCCGCCACCCGGGTGGCGACGGCGTCGGCGCCCGCGCGCCAGGCCACGGCGAGCGCACGGACGTCGTCGGCGAGGTTCGACGGCGTCGGCGTCGCCGCGGGTGTCGGCAAGCGGTGGTCGCTCGGAGTCATGGGCTCGGTGCTCCTTCTCGTGCGGCGGGCCGTCGGGGGACCGCACACGGTCCCCCGACGGCCCCGGCTCGCGGTCAGTCCTGCTCGGCGATCGCGGCGTGGGCGGCCTGCGCCAGCTCCACGTCCACGTTGTTCTCGTAGGAGGTCGCGTCCGAGGGGTAGGCCTGGACGTTCTCCACCAGCAGCGCGATCTCGAGGTTGTTGTCCCACGCCTCCTGCGTGACCAGGACGTCCTCGGGGTAGCCCTTCGCCTCGATCATCCGCATCACGGCCGCCTCGACCGTCGCGGGGTCGAGGTCCGGGAAGTACTTCTCCGCCGTCGCGACGGCGGCCTCCGGGTCGGCGTAGATAGCCGTGGACGCCCGCTGGAAGGCGGTCACCGTGCCGAGGGCGGCCTCGGGGTTCTCCTCGATCCAGGAGGGCAGGCCCGTGAGGCTGGAGAACGCGAAGGGCGAGCGCGAGGGATCCTCCGAGAAGGAGTAGACGACGTTCAGCCCCTCGCTCTCGCCCTGGCTGATCTGCGGCTCGACGGCGAGGGCGTAGTCCGCCTGCCCGCTCGCCACGGCCGCGAGCTCGTTGCCGATCGGGACGTTGACGAGCGTGACGTCCTCGAGCCCGTGCTCCTCGATCATCAGCGTCATGAGGGCCCAGGTCGTGTCGGGCTGCGGGCTGACGACCACGCGCTTGCCGTTCAGCAGCTCGAGGTCGTCCTGCAGCGGCGCCGGGTCGGAGCCGAGGATGAAGACGGTCGGCGCGTTCTGGATGCCGGCGACGACGACGCCCTCGCCGCCCGCCTCGCGCGCCTTGGGCACGAAGACGGGGTCCTGGATGGAGAACTCGGCCGAGCCGCCGAGCACGGCCGACCACGACTGGGTCCCGCCGCCCCCGGTGGCGATCTCGACGTCGATCCCCTCCTGCTCGAAGAAGCCCTGGTCCTCCGCCACGTACAGCGGCAGGTAGAGCAGCGACTGGAAGGCCTGGTTGATGCGGACGGTGGAGGTGCCGCCGTCGGCCGCGCCACCACCGGCGGACGTGGAGGCGTCGGACCCGGCGCAGGCTCCGAGGGCCAGGGCGCCGACGGCGGCGATCGCCGCGAGGAGACGGGTGCGGGTGCGGTGCATGGTCACTGACCGGTCCTTTCCCACGAGAGCAGGGAGCGCTCGAGGAGGTTGACGAGGAACGAGAGGAGCAGGACGATCGCCATCACCATCACGAGGCCGGCGAGGACGATGTTGACGGCGAAGCTGGAGCTGCCGAGCAGGATCATGTGACCCACCCCGGCGTTGGAGGAGATGTACTCCCCGATCACGGCGCCGACGACGGCGAAGCCGACGTTCAGCTTGAGACCCTGGATCACCCAGGGCAGGGCGCCCGGGACGACCACCTTGCGGAAGATCTGCCCCTGGCTCGCCCCGAACGAGCGCATGAGGTTCACCTGGTCGACGTCGGCGCGCTGCGCCCCGCGGTAGGCGTTGGTCAGCGAGACCACGACGCACGAGAACGCGACGATCATGACCTTCGACAGCAGGCCGGTGCCGAACCAGATGATCGTCATCGGTGCGATCGCGAGAACCGGGATCGCACCGATCGCGGCGATGAACGGCGCGCTGTAGTCGGCGACGAGCCGGGAGTACCACAGGCCGAGCCCGAGCAGCGAGCCGCCGACGGCGCCGAGCAGGTAGCCCAGCACGATCTCGGTCATCGTGACCCTGACGTCGTTCGCCAGGGCGCCGTCCGCGGCCCGGCGCACCAGGGACTCCACGACCGCGCCGGGGCTGGAGAACAGGAACGGGTTGATCACGCCGCTGCGCGCGGCGACCTCCCAGGCGGCCAGGAGGACGGCCACGGTGGCCAGCTGCGCGAGCGAGAGCGTGAAGCGCCGCGACCCGGCGGACCGCCGCGCCGGCACGGTGCGGCGCACGGCGGGCGCCGGTCGCTCGCCCGACGGCGCGGTCGCGGTCGGCTCGGCGGCGCCGACGGCGCCGGTCTCGCTGCCTCGGATCGCGGTCATCGGGCCACCTCCGTCAGGGGGTCGAGATCGGGCGACCGATACCGCGCCAGATCTGCTCGTAGTAGTCGTTGAAGCGGGGCGAGAGGCGCCGTTCCTCGATGCGGGTGGAGTCGACCTCGAGGTCGACGCGGATCTCGTCCGTGATCCGCCCGGGTCGCGCCTCCAGCACGTAGACGCGGTCGGAGAGCGTCACGGCCTCCTCGATGTCGTGCGTCACGAAGACCACGGCCTTGCCGGCCTCGCGCACGGTCCGCAGGAGCTCGCTCTCGAGCTCGATCTTCAGCGGGTAGTCGAGCGCCTTGTAGGCCTCGTCCATGAGGATGACCTGCGGGTCCAGCACCATCGTCCGCATGAGCGCGGCTCGCTGCCGCATACCGCCCGAGACCTCACCGGGGTAGCGGTCCTCGAACCCGGTCATGCCGTACTCGGCGAACAGCGCGCGGGCCTTCTCGTGCGCCTCCGCCTTCGGGGTGCGGCGCACCTCCAGGCCGAGCACGACGTTGCCCAGCATCGTGCGCCACGGCAGCAGCAGGTCCTTCTGCAGGACGTAGCCGATCTCGGGCGACGTCGTACCCGTGGTGTCCTCGCCGCGCACCAGCACCGAGCCGTAGGTGGGGGCAGCAGCCCGGTGAGGATGTTGAACAGCGTGGACTTGCCGCACCCGGACGGGCCGACGAAGGTGACGAGCTCACCCGGGTCGATGTGGAAGGAGAGGTCGCGCAGGACCTCGGTCTCGCCGCCCGGGACGTCGTAGTGCTTCCCGATCTGACGCGCCTCGATGATGTGTGCCATGGGTCTCCCTGAGGGTTCGCCGGTCGCCGTCAGACGACGTCGGCGGGGATCTGGGGTCGGTGGTCCTTGAGGAACTGGTAGCCGAGGTAGCCGACGGTGCGGGCGTGGGTCGCCTCCGCCGTCGTGTCCGCGGTGAGCACCGCGAGGCCCGGTGAGGCGCCCGTGGAGGCGCGGACGGCGCCGTCGGGCGCGACGATCTGGCTCAGACCCGGGTAGGTGAAGTCGCCCAGCGTGCCGATCATGTTCGAGGAGATGAACCACGACTGGTTCTCCAGCGCCCGGATCCGGCCGAACATCGTGAGGTACTCGGACATGCGGTCCTGCTCGGGCGGGACCTCCGTGTCGGCCACGGCCCACGCCGTCGGCATCACGAGGTAGTCGGCGCGGGCCAGGGCGAGCGCTCTCGTGGACTCGGGGAAGACTAGGTCGTAGCAGATGAGGAGGCCGATGCGGCCGATCGGCGTCGAGAAGACGCGGAAGTTCTCGCCCGGGTGGTAGATGTGCTTCTCGTCGCCGGGCTGGTGCACCTTGCGGTAGGAGCCGAGGATGCCGCTGGGCCCGACGAGGGCGGCCGAGTTGAACAGCACCTCGGGGCGCCACTCGTCGCGCTCGGTGAACCCGACCACGACGTGGATGTCGTGCCGGCGCGCGGCGTCGGCGATCGCGTGGAGCGCCTCGCCGTCGCTGAGCCTCTCGGCGTTCGCGACCTGGTAGCTCGTGTGCTCGAGGTCGTAGCGCGTCAGGCTCGGCAGGTAGCCCTGCAGGCACTGCTCGGGTAGCGCGAGGAGCCGGGCGCCGTGACCGGCGGCCTCCTCGACGAGCGCGAGGGCGCGCTCCAGGTTGCTGGAGGGGTCGTAGGTCGAGGCCATGGATGCCGTGGCCAGGGTCTGCACCGGTGTCTCCTTCCCGTGGGGGGCGGAGCGTCCGACGCGATCCGCGACACGACTGTGACGCGGTCGTGTGACGGCGACGTCTCGTTTCGTCGTCGCTGAGTTACGCCACCCCGTGGCGTGACCGGCAGGCCTGTGACCTGCATCGATGCACCCTCGGGACCTTGCTGCGCCAGCGATCTCGTCCGCGAGAGGACTGCCGACCTACCCCGAGAGGTTTGCCGATTTGTGCCGGGAGGACTACGCCTCAGCGCACCGCGAGCTCGTGCGGCACCACGATGCGCCCGCCCGGCGGGACTGCGTGGCGGCCCGCGATCACGTCGAGGATCAGCGCGCTGGCACGGGCGACACCGGAGTCCACGGACGTCAGCGGCGGCACGGTGAAGCGGCTCTCGTCGATGTTGTCGTACCCCACGAGCATCACGTCGTCCGGCACCCGGATGCCGTGCATCCCCAGGGTGTGGAGCGCGCCGAAGGCGAGCGAGTCGGTGAAGCAGAACACGCCGTCGAACTCCACGCCCCGCGAGATGAGCTCCTCGATCGCGTGCGAGCCCTCGGCGCGGTTGTAGCGCTCCACCTCGACCGTGAGGGCGGGGTCGACGTCGATCCCCGCCTCCGCGAGCGCGCGGCGGTACCCCTCGAACCGGAGCACGGCCGTGTCGGCCACGCGCGACTGCAGGCCGATCGCGGCGATCCGACGGCGGCCGGCCGCCAGCAGGTGCTGCGTCGCGTCCCGGGCCGCGGCGGCGTTGTCCGGGCCGACGTGGCACACCGTGTCCGAGGCCAGCCCCTCCCCGTGCTCGCCGATCAGCACGAGCGGGGCGGTGCTGCGCCGCTCGGCGACGTCCTGCGCGGTGACCGCGAGCGGGCTGAGCACGAGACCGTCGAGCGCGGGCAGGTTGGCGCCCTCGAGCACGTCGAGCTCGACGGCGCGCGACCCCTTGCTCTGCGTGAGGAGCACGGTGAGTCCGCGCAGCTGGGCGGTGCTGACCAGCTGCGAGGCGAGCTCGGCGAAGTAGGGCTCCTGGAGGTTCGGGATGCACAGGCCGAGCAGCCCGCTCGACCCGCTGCGGAGCTGGCGGGCCGCGAGGTTCGGCCGGTAGCCGAGGTCGTCGATCGCGGCGAGCACGCGGGCGCGCACGGCGTCACCGACCCACCCGGTGCCGTTCACGACGTTGGAGACGGTCTTGGTGCTGACCCCCACCCGCTCGGCGACGTCGACGAGGCGTACCCGCGCCATCTGGCTCCCTCCACCTCTCCGACGACCCCGGACGGGCGATCCGTACGCCCGACCGGTGCGGGCGCGACCGCGCGCCCACCCCGACCCTACCGACACCCGCGATCCGCGCCACCGCAACGATCTCGCGGCTGGTGGGCGGCGCGTCAGCGCTCCCGGGACCGTGTGCTACGCTCCCACAACACATTCAGTTCAACGTCGAACTACGGGCCGGACGAACATACGGATCCCGGAGGTCGACACTGTCGCCGTGCGTCGTCATTCAACGTCGTACGAGGAGGATCTCATGAGAACACTCGGTGGGCGGTGGACCCCGTACCTCTACGTCGCACCCGTGGTCCTCATCGCCGGCGGGTTGCTCTACTACTCCATCGCCTTCGCGTTCTACGCGAGCACGACGGAGTGGAACGGGCTGACGTCGATGGACTTCGTCGGTCTGGGCAACTTCGTCCAGATGTTCTCCGACCGCACGTTCCACATCGCGCTGCGCAACACGGCGATCTTCATGGTCGTGACGGTGACGCTGCAGGCGGTGCTGGGGCTCCTGGTGGCGGTGATCGCCAAGGAGCGGCTCCCCGGGAGCAACATCTTCAAGGCGATCTTCTTCCTCCCGATCGCCATGGCCCCCGCCATCATCGCCACGGTCTTCAAGTTCATCTTCGAGGCCAACTACGGCTCGCTGAACGAGACCCTGCGCGCCCTCGGCCTGCTCGG
Source organism: Litorihabitans aurantiacus (assembly GCF_030161595.1). Lineage (NCBI taxonomy): Bacteria > Bacillati > Actinomycetota > Actinomycetes > Micrococcales > Beutenbergiaceae > Litorihabitans > Litorihabitans aurantiacus. Next base: position 3,224,675 of record NZ_BSUM01000001.1, on the reverse strand, counting down.
CGAGGGCGAGATCATCGCGTGGCTGGGCGCCGACCTCGGCATCCTGTCCATCGCGATCATCGGGATCTTCTCGTGGATGGGCTTCTCGATGATGGTCTACTACGCCGGCCTGATGTCCATCCCGGGCGAGCTGTACGAGGCCGCCGAGATCGACGGCGCCGGATGGTGGCGCCGTCTGTTCGCCATCTCGATCCCGTCGCTGCGCGGCACGACGAACGTGCTGATCCTGCTCGGGATCGTCGGCTCGCTGAAGACGTTCGACACCGTGTGGCTGACCACCCAGGGCGGCCCCGGCGTCTCGACGCACGTGCTCAGCACGTTCCTCTACCAGGAGCGGCAGAACCGCCAGGCCGGGTACTCCTCGGCGATCGGCGTCGTCATCCTCGTGCTCGCCTTCGCGCTCGCACTGGTCCAGATCCGCCTCTCGAACCGGGAGAAGTAAGCCGTGCGCAAGAAGCGTCTCGTCGCGTGGACCGCGATGTACCTGGCCGTGGGCCTGCTGGTGGCGATGTGGATGTACCCGATCGTCGTCGCAATCGTGCGGTCCTTCGCCGTCGGCGGCTGGGGCAACTACGCCGCGGTCCTGGACCACCCCCGCTTCGACTACTGGGCGGCGATCGGCAACAGCTTCCTGCTCGCCGGCGGGTCCACCCTCGTGATCGTGGCGATCGCCAGTGCGGCGGCCTTCGCGTTCTCGAAGATGCAGTTCCGCGGGCGCACGCTGATCTATCGCGGCCTGCTGATCTGCCTGGCCGTCCCGGTCGCCTCCGTGGTCACGCCGCTGTTCGCGACCATCAACTCGATCGGTCTGCGCGGCACGTACATCGGCGTGATCCTGCCGCTGGTGGCCTTCAACGTCGTCGTGATGCTGCTCCTCATGCGCAACCACTTCGACGGCATCCCGCACGAGCTCGTCGAGGCCGCCACCCTGGACGGCGCCTCCATGTTCGGCATCTTCTGGCGGATCTTCCTGCCGCTGAGCGGTGCCGCGCTCGCCACCATCGCCGTGCTGTCGTTCGTGTACTCGTGGAACGAGTACCTGCTGCCGAACCTGCTCATCTCCGACCCCGGCATGTACCCGGTCACCCAGGCCGTCGCGCTGCTGCAGTTCGAGCGCATGAGCCAGGAGCAGATCGGCCAGCTCTACGCCGGCCTCATCCTCATGACGATCCCCTCGGTGATCGTCTACCTCTTCAGCCAGCGGTACCTCCAGGCGGGCATCACCGCCGGCGCCGTCAAGAGCTGACCCCCCACCCGAACCGGCCCCGGCCGCTCGACCTTGAGCACCCGCTCGTCATCGATCAAGGAGGATTCATGAACCCCGTCCGACCCCGGCGCCTGCGCGCCACCAGCCTCGCGGCCGCCACCCTCACCGGCGTCCTCGTCCTGTCCGCGTGCGGCGGCGGCTCCGACTCGGGCGACGGCGTCGCCGAGGACGGGAGCGTCACCCTCACCTTCCGCACGTGGATCCCGTCCGCCGAGCAGTGGGCGCCGATCGTCGAGGCGTTCGAGGCCGAGAACCCCGACATCACGATCGACTTCCAGGGCGCCGACGGCGCGAGCAACTACCTGGGCGAGCTCGACAACCTCATCCTCGCGGGCGAGGTGCCGGACATCTACGGCATCCAGACCTCCTCGGCGTTCGACGACTACGCGGAGTACGCGCTCGACACCTCCGAGTACGCCGCCGACTGGATCGACGGCATCAAGCCCGAGCTGCTCGAGTCCACGACGACGGAGGACGGCACCGTCGCGGCGCTCCCGATCCTCACGGCCGGCTCGGAGTTCTACCTCTACAACGAGACGCTGATCTCCGAGCTCGGGCTCGAGCTCCCGACGTCGATGGACGAGGTGCAGGCCTTCAGCCGGGCGGCGCGCGACGCCGGGTACACGCCGTTCGCGATGGGCGCGGCCGACGCGTGGCACGCGTCGGACTTCTTCGTGTGGCTGAGCACCCAGTTCGGCGACGGCGAGGACGTCTACGCCGCCGCCGCGGGCGACGTGCCGTGGGACTCCGACGCGCTGGTGGAGGCCGCCACCACGTGGCAGGGCCTCTTCTCGGACGGCGTGTTCCAGGACGGCGCCACCTCCACCGTGACCTACCCGGCCGCGCGGGACGACTACTTCATGGCGCGGCGCGCGCTCGCGATGCCGACCGGTTCGTGGCACGTCAGCGCCACCCTGGCCGGCAACTCCGAGACGCCGGGCAGCGCGGTCGCGGACGACGTCCTCGGGATGGCGCCGTTCCCGACGCTCGGGGAGAACGAGGCGGAGCCGACCACCGGCGTCGACTACGCCATGGCGCTGAGCTACGAGCTCGAGGGCGCGAAGCTCGACGCCGCGGCGAAGTTCGCGGAGTTCCTCGCCGTCGGCGAGGGGCAGCAGATCTGGGTGGACATGATGCAGGGCTTCCCGGCCGCGCAGGACGTGACCGTGGAGCTGGGCGACGGCGAGACCGAGACCGCGCTCGCGAGCGTCGAGCTGGTGACACAGTCGCTGGCCGACGCCACGCACCCGCGCAAGCTCGCCTCCCCGACGAACGACGGGCTCGAGACGGACCTCGGCATCGTGCTGCAGAACATCGCCAACGGCGCCGACCCCGCCTCGGAGCTGCGCACGCTGGGCTGAGCCCCGCCCGCTCCTCGCACGTCGACCGCGCCCCGGTCCCGCCCTCACCGGCGGGCCCGGGGCGCCGTCGTCCCCGAGGGGTTCCCGGGAGCCCGCGAGGTACTTGTGGGGTCCCACAGAGCCCTCGCAGAGACAGCGCGGAGCCCCGCCGGCCGGGAGGCCGACGGGACTCCGTCGTCGGGGGCGCGGGGCGGGCGCGCCGTCAGGCGGTCGGCGCCGTCGCGAGCCGCACCATGCTCCAAGAGACGGCCGGCAGGTCGAGGGCGAGCACGCCGTCGACCACCTCGGCCGAGTCGTTGGACCGCGGGAGCACCGTCGTGGCGTCCTCCTCGCTCGCGCGCCAGTGGTGGTCGGAGTGCGCGTACGTCACGGCCTCGAGCACCTCCGCACCGCCGAACGCCGACGCGTCCAGGCTCACGCGGGTCGCGCCGTCGACCCCGCGGTTGACGAGGAACACCGTCACCTCGCCGCTCCCGGCGTCGTGCGTCGCGACGGCGTCGACCAGGTCGGTCGCGCCGTAGCGCGCCGTCTCGTAGGTGTCCGACGCGATCGCGACGCGCAGCACCTCGCCACGCGCGTGCCGCGCCGTCAGCGCGAACGGGTGGAAGATCGTCTGCCGCCACGCATCACCGCCCGGCCGCGTCATGATCGGCGCGATCGCGTTGACGAGCTGCGCCTGGCTGGCCGAGTGCACGCGGTCCGTGTTGCGCAGCAGCGCGATCAGCAGCCCGCCGACCACGACGGCGTCGGCCACCGTGTAGACGTCCTCCTCCATCGCGGGCGCCACGGGCCACGCCCCACCCGTCACGACGGCGGGGTTCTCCTCCGCGTGGTACCAGACGTTCCACTCGTCGAAGGAGATGTTGATGCGCTTGCGCGACTTGCGCGCCGCACCGACCGCGTCCGCCGTCGCCGCCACGCTCGCGACGAAGTGGTCCAGGTCGCGCGCGCTCGCGAGGAACGAGCCGAGGTCGTCCTCCTCGCGGTAGTAGGCGTGCGCGGAGATGAGGTCGATCTCGTCGTAGGCCTGCTCGAGGACCTCTCGCTCCCACTCCCCGAACGTCGGCATGCCGGAGGACGACGAGCCGCACGCCACGAGCGTCAGGTCGCTCTGGTACTGGCGCATCGCCCGCGCCGTCTCCGCCGCGAGCCGGCCGTACTCCACGGCGGTCTTGTGACCGAGCTGCCAGGGCCCGTCCATCTCGTTGCCCAGGCACCAGAACGTGATGCCGTGCGGCTCGGTCACGCCGTGCGAGCGACGCAGGTCCGCGAGCGCCGTCGCCTCGGCCCCGTTGGCGTACTCGAGCAGGTCGAGGGACTCCTGGATGCCGCGCGTGCCGAGGTTGACCGCCATCATCGGCTCGATCTCGGCCTGACGCGCCCACGCCATGAACTCGTTCAGCCCGAACGCGTTCGTCTCGAGCGAGTGCCAGGCGAGGTCGTGCCGCACGGGCCGCTCGTCGGCCGGTCCGACGCCGTCCTCCCAGCGGTAGCCGGAGACGAAGTTGCCGCCCGGGTAGCGCACGGAGGAGACCCCCAGCTCACGCACGAGCTCGAGCACGTCGCCGCGGAAGCCCTCGGGGGTCGCGGTGGCGTGGTCGGGCTCGTAGATGCCCGTGTAGACGCAGCGACCGAGGTGCTCCACGAAGCTGCCGAAGGTCGCGCGGCGGACGGGTCCGACCGTGAAGGCGGGCGCGATGGTGAGGTGTGCGGAGGGCAAGAGCGGTCCTCTCTGACCGGGACGGTTCAACGTCGGACTACGGGTACTTCGTTATAGTACGACGTTGAACGCACCAAGGAGGATGCATGCGCAGCACCGTCACGCACGAGACCGTCGCCCCGCCCACCGGGACGCTCCCGCCCCGCTTCCGCCCGGCGTCGGGCGCCTCGAGCGCGACGGCGATCGCGCTCGACGGGCAGTGGCGCTTCCGCCTCTTCGACCACCCGGACACCGGGGTCGCGCGCGACGACGACGGCGCCACCTGGGACGCGGTCACCGTCCCCGGCCACTGGCAGCTCGCCGGCGCCCCGACCGCCTGGCCGTACGGCACCCCCGCGTACACGAACAAGCTCTTCCCGTTCCAGGTCGATCCGCCGTTCGTGCCCGACGAGAACCCGACCGGCGAGTACCGCCTGAGCTTCGAGGCGCCCGCGGACTGGCCCTCGGACGGCCGCACCCTCCTGCGCTTCGAGGGTGTGGACTCGTGGTTCGAGGTCGCGCTCAACGGCGAGGTCGTCGCCGTCTCGCACGGCTCGCGCCTGCCCACCGAGATCGACCTGACGGGCCGCCTGCGCCCCGGCGCCAACCTCCTCGCGGTCCGCGTGACCCAGTGGTCCGCGATGACCTACGTCGAGGACCAGGACCAGTGGTGGCTCTCGGGCATCTTCCGCAGCGTCACGCTCGAGCACCGGCCCGACGGCGGGCTCGACCAGGTCGGCGTCGTCGCCGACTACGACCCCGCCACGGGCGAGGGCACGCTGACCGTCGACGCCGGCACGCTCGCCGGGACCGCGATCGACCCGTCCCAGGTCCGCGTGCGCATCGCCGAGCTCGACGTCGACACCGACGCGCAGGCGCCGGTGCGCGCCGCCGTCGAACCCTGGAGCGCCGAGGTCCCGCGCCTGTACCGCGCCGAGATCAGCACCGGCGCCGAGACGGTGCGCCTCGACGTCGGCTTCCGCCGCGTGTCGATCTCCGACGGCGTGTTCCTCGTCAACGGCCGCCCGGTCAAGCTGCGCGGTGTGAACCGGCACGAGTTCGAGCCGCTGCGCGGCCGCGCGGTGACCCGCGAGACGATGCTCGCCGACGTGCTGCTGATGAAGGCGCACCACGTCAACGCCGTCCGCACGAGCCACTCCCCGCCGCACCCCCACTTCCTGGACCTGTGCGACGCCTACGGCCTGTACGTCATCGACGAGAGCGACCTCGAGACGCACGGCTTCGAGAACGTCGACTTCGTCGGCGAGCCGGTCGTGGACCCGCCGTGGACCGGCAACCCGGTGGCCGACCCGGCCTGGACCGAGGTGCTGCTGGACCGCGTGACGCGCATGGTGCGCCGCGACGCCCACCACCCGAGCATCGTCCTGTGGTCGCTGGGGAACGAGGCCGGCCGCGGCCTCAACGTCGCCGCGATGGCCGCGCGCGTGCGCGAGCTCGACCCCACGCGTCCCATCCACTACGAGGGCGACTACTCCAGCGACGACGTCGACGTGTACTCGCGCATGTATGCGGAGTCGGAGGAGACCGAGCTGATCGGGCTCGGCACCGAGGCGCCGCTCGCGCGCGCCGACCTCGACGCGCGCCGCCGCGGGATGCCGTTCCTGCAGTGCGAGTACGCGCACGCGATGGGCAACGGCCCCGGCGGCCTGGCGGACTACGACGCGATCTTCGACGCGCACCCGCGCCTCATGGGCGGCTTCATCTGGGAGTGGATCGACCACGGCCTGCTGCGCACCGACGAGCAGGGCCGCGAGTTCCACGCCTACGGCGGCGACTTCGGCGAGACGTTCCACAACTCGACGTTCATCGCCGACGGCCTGCTGCTGCCGGACCGCACGCCCTCGCCGTCGCTGATCGAGACCGCGGCCGTCTTCTCGCCCGTGCGCCTCGATCCGACCGGCGACGGCGCGCTGCTCGTGCGCAACCGCTACGCCTTCCGCGACACCGCGCACCTGAGCTTCGACTGGAGCGTGCACACGGGCGCGGAGGTCCTCGCGACCGGGGAGCTCGCCGTCGCGCTGGGCGCGGGCGAATCGGTGCGGCTCGCGCCGTCCGACGTCGACCTGCCGGCCCTGCCGGAGGCGCCCGGCTCCCCCGTGTGGTGGACCGTGACGGCGCGCTGGCGCGAGGCCCGCGGCCTCGAGCGCGAGTGGCTGAGCGACGGCGCGGCGATCGCGAGCGGTCAGGTGCTGCTCGCGCAACCCGCGCCCCTGCCGGCCCCGACCGGTCGCGCCGCGATCGCGCAGGACGGGTCCTACGCCGTCGGCGGCGCCCGCCTGGACCGGCGCGGCCGGCTGCAGCACCTGCTCGGCCTGGACGTGCGCGAGATGCGCCCCGACGCGTGGCGCGCACCGACCGACAACGACCGACGCCCGCCCATGTGGCGCGAGATGGCGGACGCCGACAGGTGGCGCACCGTCGGCCTGCACCTCCTGGTGGAGCGCACGGTCGAGGCGGGTCTCGACGGCGACGCCGTGCGCGTGGTCACGCGCACCGGCGGCCCGACGACGGCGGCCGGCTTCCGCACGACCTACCGCTGGCAGCCGGTCGAGGGGGCGGACGGGGCCGACGCCGTCGACCTCCACGTCGAGATCGAGCCCGAGGGCCGGTGGCCCCAGAGCGTGGCGCGGCTCGGCCTGCGGCTCGCCCTCGACGTGCGCCCCGAGCTCGACGCCGCGGTGCGCTGGCACGGTCAGGGACCCGAGGAGTCCTATGCCGACTCCGACCGCGCGGCGCGCGGCGGTGTCTGGGAGCGCACGCTGGGCGAGCTGCAGACGCGGTACACCCACCCGCAGGAGAACGGTGCGCGCCGCGGCGTCACGCGCGCGGAGATCGACCTGCCGGGCGGTCCGCTGCGGATCGAGGCGGACGACGTCGTGCGCGGCGGCCGGCCGCAGCTCGGGATCGAGCTGACGGCGCGCCCCTGGTCGGACGCCGCGCTCGAGCACGCCGCGCACCCGCACGAGCTCGAGGCGGACGGGCTGCTGTGGCTGCACCTCGACGTCGCGCAGCACGGCCTCGGGAGCGCCGCGTGCGGGCCCGGGGTGCTGCCGAACGCGCAGCTGCACGCGACACCCGTCTCGATGCGCCTGCGCTTCTCCCGCCCCTGACCCCCTGACCCCCACCCCCGCGAGAGCTTTTCCGACCCTCCCCGAGAGGTTTGCTGACGTACCCCGAGAGGATCGGCGACCCACCCCGAGAGGATCGCCGACCTCCCGGGTCGGCAGCGCCGACCCCTCGGGAACGCCTGGCAACCGCTGCGGGCTCGGTCCCCACCCGCGCGATGATGGACGGCAGTGGCACGCACGCCGACGAAGGAGAGAGACACCATGGAGCACACCTGGCGCTGGTTCGGGCCGAACGACCCGGTGACGCTGGCGGAGGTGCGCCAGACCGGCGCCACCGGGATCGTGCACGCGATGCACGAGATCCCCAACGACCAGCCCTGGCCGCTGGAGGCCGTGCTCGAGCGCAAGGCCGTGATCGAGGCCGCGGGCCTGACGTGGTCGGTCGTCGAGTCGATCCCGGTGACCGAGTCGATCAAGCGCGGCGACGCCGGGCGGGACGCCGCGATCGAGACCTGGATCGCGTCGCTGCGGAGCGTCGCGGCGGCGGGGATCGACGTCGTCGCCTACAACTTCATGCCGATCCTGGACTGGACCCGCACCGACCTGCGCCACCGGCTGCCCGACGGCGCGTGGGCGCTCCGGTTCGACCAGGAGGCGTTCGCCGCGTTCGAGCTGGAGATCCTGAGGCGGCCGGGCGCCGAGGCCGACTACACCGAGGCCGAGCGCGCGCGGGCCCGCGAGGTCTACGACGAGCTCGGGCAGGAGGGTCGCGAGGAGCTGACCCGGACCGTCATCGCGGGCCTGCCGGGCTCCGAGGAGCACCACACGCTCGACACGCTGCGGGCCGCGATCGCGGCGTACGACGACGTGCCCGAGTCCGCGCTCCGGGCGAACCTCGCGCACTTCCTGCGGGTCGTGGTCCCGGTCGCCGAGGAGCTCGGCGTCCGGATCGCCATCCACCCCGACGACCCGCCGCGGCCCCTGCTCGGGCTGCCGCGCGTGGTCTCGACGGCGCAGGACGCGCGCGAGGTGCTGGCGGCCTCGCCGTCGCCGTCGAACGGGCTGACGTTCTGCACCGGTTCGTACGGGGTGCGCGAGGACAACGACCTGGTGGCGATGGCGCGCGAGTTCGCCTCCCACATCTTCTTCGCCCACCTGCGCTCCACGGTGCGCGAGGAGGATCCGCGCACGTTCCACGAGGGCAACCACATCGCGGGCGACGTCGACATGGTCGGCGTCATCGCCGAGCTGGTGCGCGAGGAGCGACGCCGCGCCGCGGCCGACGAGCCCGGACCGCGCATCCCGATGCGTCCCGACCACGGCCACCAGATGCTCGACGACCAGCGCCGCACCACCAACCCCGGCTACCCCCTCATCGGGCGACTCGTGGGGCTGGCGGAGCTGCGCGGCGTCGAGACGGCGGTGCGCGCGCTGCTGGGCTGAGTCGCCCGACGGCGTCCGGACGGCACCGGCGAGAACGCGGAGGATCGGCGGCGACTGACACCGCCGATCCTCCGCGTTCCCGGTCCGGAGCATCGACGCCGACGGCGTCCAGGTGCGTTCCGTAGGCTCGGCGCCATGACCGACACGTTCCGCACCCGCCCGCCCGCCGCCGGACGGGCCCGGATCACCGGCGAGACGCTGCGCTCGGCGGCCGTCGCGATCGGCGTGCTCGCCGCCCTCATGGTTGTGCTCCAGGTGCTGAACACGCTGACGGGCAACGCCCTGACGCAGCACCTCGGGATCCGCCCCCGCAGCGGCGAGGGTCTCCTCGGGATCGTGATGGCCCCGCTGCTGCACGGGTCGTGGGCCCACCTCGGGGCGAACCTCGTGCTGGTCCTGATCCTCGGGTTCCTGCTCATGCTGGGCGGGGCGCGGCAGTTCGTCGCGGTCACGGGTGTGGTCTGGCTGGTGAGCGGCCTCGGGATCTGGCTGACCGCCCCGCGCGGTTCGGTGACGATCGGCGCCTCGGTGCTGGTGTTCGGCTGGCTCGCGCACCTCGTGGTGCGGGGCTTCTTCACCCGGGACGTGTGGCAGATCGTGCTCGGCGTGGTGCTGCTGGCGCTGTGGGGCAGCATGTTCTGGACCGGGATCGCGGGGGCCGCCTTCGGTCCCGGCGCGGTCTCGTGGCAGGGGCACCTGTTCGGTGCGATCGGCGGTGTGCTGGCAGCCGTGATGGTCGCCCGGGCCGACGGCGGGGCTCGCCGGCCGCTGCTGCAGCGCCGCTGAGCGGACGCCGGCTCGTCGCGACCGCGGCGGGGTGCTCCGCCATGAGGTGTCGCCGTCCCTTCGCGAGGTCCCACGGCTGACCAGCGGGTCGGCAACCGACGTCACTGCAGGTCAGAGGCGCCCGGCTGCGGCCCGCCGCCCGTCACACCTCACGACGGGACCACCACACCTCACGACGGGACCGGCACCGCGACGCTCCGACCGCCCCGGTCGGGCGGTCCGGCCGATCCTTCGGGCGGTCTGAGCGACGCCTGCACACGGCCTCCTGGGCGTCATTGCAGGTCACAGCGGTGCGACCTAGACAGGGCACCTTCTCAAACCGCCCGAAGCGTCAGCCGCACCGCCCGAGCGATACACGCGGCCGCCCGACCGGCCATCGCAGGACTGCTCAGGCGTCGGTGAGCTCAGCGATCGGGACGGGGCAGGTGGCGATCGGCTGTCCGTCCAGCTCCAGAGTCACGAGCACGGTCCCGTCCGGGCGGCTCTCGAGGTCCTCCCGCCTGACCGGCATGGTCATCCACGCCCGGCCATCCCGGCTCTCCTCCCAGGTGACGTACGCCGAGGCGTCATCGTCGAAGGACACGGACATCCCCGCGCCGGGGTCGTTCCCGGAGGGGTCGGGCTGCCACCGCCAGTCGAATCCCAGCACGGCGTCGTGGTCGGTGTGGATGTCGTACCGGGCCGCCGGCTCCCAGACGTGCCCGCCCGGCTCCAGCACGAGCCGGCACGGCGTCAGCGGACCCTCCGGCGACACGGCGTCCGCCGCGACCCAGGCCGAGTCACCTGAGAACACCGGTACGACGAACGCGGCGACCATCCCGACGACCGACCCGCCCGCGAGCGTTCCCCCGACCGCGAGACCGGTCACCCAAAGCCACCGGCGGTCTCGCGTCATGCGCCGAGCATCGCACGAACGAGTCGCCGATCAACCGCTGATGGCGATGAGGCTCGCTAACAGGAGCACGAGCCCGACAGCCGCGGGCCAGACCACCACCATCACGACGAGCCCGACCAGCGCGATGACCGCCGACGAGTTCCAGCCGCGGCGACCCGTGCGCGGGATGGCGGGTACCCCACCAACCTCCGGACCCGGCACCCGGGCGAGCGACTCCAGGGCTGCCCCTGCGCCCGGCGGTGCCGGCACGGTGGCCGTCGAACGCTCCCACTCCTGCCAGGACCGCACCTCGGCGACGTGGCTGCGGAGCGCGCGTCGGAGCAGCATCCCGAACACGAGACCCCCAGAGCGCGGCAGCGGCCAGGGAACCCCCGACGACCGACAGGTACAGCTCCGGCCTGGTGCTACTGGTCGAGAGCCACCACTCAGTCGTGAACAACCGCACCACCGTGACCACCGCCAGGATCGAGCCCGGCACCATGGAGACGACGGCTGCGACGCCGAAGGCAGCGCTCGCTGGAGGTTCAGACGCCGCCGCGAACCCACTGCGACGCAACCGCTGGCGGACGAGCCGCACGGCGTAGGTGGGGGCCGCCCAGATCACGAGCGACGGCGCAGGCACCCACAACGCAGCGGTGGAGAAGACCAGGAGGGTGAAGAGCAGGATCGAGGTGAGTGCGACGTCGTGCGCCACCCCCGCCACGGGAATTCGGCAGCCGATCCCAACGGAGCGGCGCTGCGGAACACCGGCAGCTCGGCGGCCACGGCCGGCGCCGATGGGACGGGTGCACGCGGCGTCATCACGACGGGCGGCCCAGGTACACGCAGCACGTCGGTGGGCCCACATCGTTCCCGCCGTCTTACCCGCTCGCCCTGCACGTCCTCGATGTCGCCCATCCCGCCCCCTGGATCACCTCGACATGAACCACACCCACGCTAGGACGGACCGGACCCGGCGCGCTGGTCATCCACAGGCTGCACTCCCGCAGGCCGCGGTCCGCTCGCCCCTCCCACGCACCCGCACACCCACACCCGCCACGACGACGGCGCCGGGCCCGCCCCCGCAGGAGCAGACCCGGCGCCGCCTCACGCGGGCACCACCGGCACTCAGCCGGCCGCGCGCACCTCGTGGTGGAACCGGTACAGGAACGCGGCCATCGCGTCACGCGCGACCGGGTTCAGCGGCTTGTAGTCCGACGTGCCGTCGTTGCCGACCCACCCCGTGGCCACACCGGACTCGAGCATCCAGGTGATCTCGGAGTAGAACTGCGTCGCGGGCGTCACGTCGGAGAACGGGGAGGTCGACGGCGCGGTGTGCGCCGGCGAGTCCGCCGCCCGGTAGAGGAAGGCCGCCATCGCGTCGCGCGCGATCGGCTGCAGCGGCCGGAACTCGGCACCGGCGGGCGTGGCCCACCCGGTCGAGATCCCGGACTCGGCCAGCCAGGCGATCTCCTTGTAGAACTGGTCGGTCGTCGCGACGTCGACGAACGGCGAGACCTCCGGGGCCTGCCACTCCTCGTCACCCAGCATCCGGAAGAGGAACGCTGCCATCGCGTCGCGCGCGATCGGCGCGAGCGGTCGGAACTGCGCCTCGCCGGTCGCCGCGTCGACCCATCCGGTCGAGATGCCGGCCCGCGCGAGCCAGGAGATCTCGGTCGCGAACTGGTTCTCGTCGGCGACGTCGGTGAACGCGCGCCGCTCCAGGCCCGCCAGGGCGGTGGTCAGCTGGGCCGCGGCGCCGTCGACCGACGCCTGCGAGGGCGCCTCCGAGCCGAGCACGAAGGACGACCGCACGAGCGCGGCGTCCAGCACGGCGAGCGACGCCGAGGTGTAGCGCGGGCGATCCACGCCGTCGACCTCGGCCACGGCCGCCTCGAGCGCGGCGGTGTCGACCGCGACCTCGTCGGCCACCGCGACCAGGGAGAACTCGTCGAGGCTGCCCCAGGCACCGGCGCTGAGCGCACCCTCGGCCCGCACGACGACGACGCCGTCGGCACCGACGCTGATCGGCTCCGTGGTGGGCGTCTGCCACACCTGCCAGCCCTGCAGCGTGAACGGTGCGCGCACCGTGGAGATGCCGGACTGCGCCGAGATCGAGAGCGTGTCGCTCGCGCCGGCGTTGCCGCCCTGCGCCTTCGCCGAGAGGATGTAGCTGCCCGGCGGCACGTTCTCCACGCGCTGCTCGATCGCGAACGAGAAGGCGGCGCCGCTGTAGAAGTTGGCCGAGCGCGCACCCGCGAACGGGTTCTCGGTCCCACCGACGGTGATGCCGGTGCCCTCGCGGGTCCAGCCCGCGTCGCGCTCCTCGAAGCCGGGGTTGCGCACGAGGTTCGTGCCCTGGTTGGCCGCCCGGACGACCACGGTGGCCGTCACCGCGCCGACCGCGGTGGTGCCGCGCACGGTGTAGGTGCCGGCGCCGTCGATCCACGCGACGTCGTCGGACCAGGTCACGGACTGCTGCTCGGTGGTGCCGTCGTTCCAGGTCACCGCCACCGTCGAGGGGAGCACGACCGGCTCACCCACGCCGACGCCGATGCGCGGCGACTCGATCGTCTCGACCGCGCGCGGCGCGATCGAGCCGGTGCGGGCGTACTCGTAGACGCGCAGGGACTCCAGCGGGTGGCCGGCGAAGTCGAACAGCGCCTGGTTGTCCCAGCCGGAACCGCCGAAGTCGTCGGCCCACTCGGACTCCGGGATGCCCTCGTACCAGCCGGTCGCGGGGCGGTAGAAGTCCTGCGCGTACGGCGTCGCCCAGCCGGAGCCGTCACGGTTCCACAGCGCGGTGTTCTCCTCGAGCTGGTCGGGCGGGCCCACCGGCAGCCACGCGGGCTCCCAGTAGAACGTGCCGATGCCCTTGCCGTCCGGCACGTCGGCCACGGCCTGCATCACGTCGCGGACGGCGAGGGCCTGGCCCTGCTCGCTGGTCGCGTAGGCGCCGTTCGTGCTGCGCACGGAGTTCGGCATGCCGTCGCCGTCCTCGAGCGTGTGGACCCAGGAGGTCTCCGCGACGGCGACCTCCTTGTCGTAGCGCGTCGCGATGTCGGACAGGACCGACGTCAGGTTGGCCGGCGTGCCGTGCCAGAAGGCGTAGTAGGAGCTGAGGAAGACGTCGTAGTCAACACCGCGGGCGTCGAGGGCGGCGGCCACGTTCGCGTACTGCCCCACGCGCTCGGGGTTGGTGAAGTGGACCGCGACCTTGACGTCGTCGCCCAGCGTGTCGCGCACGGCGCGCGAGCCCGCCTGGAACAGCGCGGCGGTGCGGTCCCACCCGCGCACGCCCGCGATCTCGCCGCTCGTGGTCTCGTTGCCGACCTGGACCATGCCGACGTCGACGCCGGCCGCCTTCATGTCCGCCAGCGTCTCGCTGGTGTAGTCGTAGATCGCCTGCGCACGCGCGGCGTCGTCCAGCCCCGCCCAGGCGCGCGGCGTGTACTGCTGGCCCGGGTGCGCCCAGAAGTCGGAGTAGTGGAAGTTGACCAGCACGCGCATCCCGGCCTCGGTCGCGCGGCGGCCGATCTCGGTCGCGCGCTCGGCGTCCGTGTTCCCGGCGCCGTAGCCCTTGCTCGGGTCGGAGGCGAGGAACGGCTCGTTCCAGACGCGCACGCGCGCCCAGTTGACCTCGGCGTCCGCGAGGATCTCGAACAGGTCGCCCGGCTCGCCGTCGCGGTCGTAGAACGTCACCCCGCTCTCCTCGAGCGAGAGGACGGAGGAGAAGTCGGCGCCGTTGATCCAGTCCTCCCCCATCCCGGTGACCTTCGGGACGGTGATGCCGGCCTCGACCGGCTCACCGCCCGGCGGGGGTTGCGGGGCCGCTGAGGCCGGGGCCGCGAGGCCGGCTGCGGCGAGCGCCGCGACCGTCGCCGTGGCGAGCGTGAGGGTGAGCCGTCGGGGCATGGGGGTCCTCCGGTGGATCGTCGTCGATCCCCCGGTGCGGGCGTGCACCGGGGTCAGGCAGGGGTCGAACGGGGGGTCGAGCAGGTACAGCGAGCAGACACGACGTCGAGCCGTGGCGTGCCGGTGGAGCCGGGCTCCCGGGGGCCGCCGCAGCAGGCCCCCGGGTGCCCGGGGAGCGTGGGGGCTCAGCCCTTGACGGAGCCCGAGGAGAGACCGCCGACGATGTAGCGCTGCAGCGAGAGGAACAGCGCGAGCACCGGCAGGGCGGCGATCATGGAGCCGGCGGCGAACAGCCCCCAGCGCGAGGTCAGCTGGTTGGAGACCCACTGGTACATGCCGACGGCGAGGGTCCAGTTCCCCTCCGACGTCAGCACGATGCGGGCGAGGATGAAGTCGCCGAACGCCGAGATGAACGCGAGCAGGCCGACCACGGCGAGGATCGGGATCACCAGCGGCATGATCAGGCGCCAGAAGATCTGGGCGTGCGTGGCGCCGTCGATGCGGGCGGCCTCGTCGATCTCGATCGGGATCGTGTTGAAGTACCCGTACATGAGGAACGTGTTCGCCCCGAGCGCGCCGCCGAGGTAGACGGCGATCAGCGCGATCTTCGAGTTCACGCCGAGCTGCGGGACCACCTCGCCGAGGGCGATCAGCAGCAGGAACACCGCCACGAACGCGACCGTCTGCGGGAACATCTGGATGATCAGCAGCGAGGTGAGCGAGGCGCGACGGCCGCGGAAGCGGAACCGCGAGAAGGCGAACGCGGCCGCGCCGCCCATCGCGACGGCGCCGATCGCCGTCGCCCCGCAGACGACCAGGGTGTTGACCACCCAGGTCCAGTACATGGTGCCGCCGAGCGCGGCGAAGTTGACCCCGCTGACGTCGGAGAACAGCGAGGACGAGCCCGCGAGCGAGCCCCGGCTGCTGAGGGCGGCCGAGAGCGCGTAGACCAGCGGGAACGCCGCGTAGAAGACGATCACGGCGGCGAGCGGGTACTTCCACCCGACCTCCTTCCACCACCGGGCGCGCTGCCCGGGACGGCGGGGGAGGGGGACGACGACGTCGCGCGGGTCGAGCCCGTCACGCCGGGCGCAGGAGTCGCAGCGGCCATGTCAGATGTCCTCCAGCTTGCGGGTCTGGCGGAACGCCAGCGCCGAGATGATGCCGATCACGATGAACACGACGATCGAGAGCGCGCTCGCCAGCCCGTAGTCGGCGCGACCGCCGGCCACGCCGGAGAGCTGGTAGATCGCCGAGATGAGGATGTCGGTCGATCCGAGCGGCACGGAGGCGCCCGGGAAGGTCGGACCACCGCCCGTGAGCATGAAGATGATCGTGAAGTTGTTGAAGTTGAACGCGAACGACGCGATCGCGAGCGGTGCCGTCGAGATCATCAGGAGCGGCAGCGTGATGGAGCGGAACTGCCGCCAGCGGCCGGCGCCGTCGATGCGGGCGGCCTCGCTGACGTCGCTCGGCAGGGCCTGGAGCGCGCCGGTGGCCACGAGCATCCAGTACGGGTAGCTCAGCCACAGGTTCACCCACAGCACCGCGATCTTCGCGAGCCACGGGTCGCTGAGCCAGCCGAGGTTGGCCCCGAAGAAGAACCAGTCGTTGATGACGCCGAACTCGGCGTTGAGCATGCCGCGCCACAGCAGCGCGGACATGAACGCGGGGAACGCGTACGGGAGGATGAACACGGTGCGCAGGATCTTGCGCCCACGCAGCCGCTCGTCGTTGTAGATGAGCGCGAACAGCAGGCCGAGACCGAACGCCGTCAGCACCGAGAGCCCGGCGAACGCGAAGGTCCACACCGCCACCTGCAGGAGCGGGCCCGCGTAGGCGGTGTCGGTGAACGCGCGGGCGAAGTTGTCGAACCCGACGCCGACGTACCAGCCGGCGGCGAGGCGGTCGCCGTCGGGGCTCACGAAGCTGCCGCGGTCGTCGGGGAGTACACGACGCCGGTCGCCGTGTCGGTGAGGGTCTGCGCGGCGGGGTCCCACTCGAGCGTCGAGATGTAGATCGTGCCGGTGGATCCCTCGCGCGTGCGGATCGAGCCGTCGTCGGCGTCGTCGGAGACCGGGACGCGCAGGCTCGTCACCTGCGCCTGCAGGTCGGCGTCGCTGAACAGGTCGGCCCGTGGCACGACCTCCCAGCCCGGCACCTCGACGGCGGCGCCGTTCTCGGCCACCACCGCGCCGTCGACGACCTCGAACGGCTCCTCGGGCGTGCCGACGCTGACGAAGCCGTCCTCGTCGGTGATCGCGAAGCCCAGCACGTCGCCGTCGCGCACCACCGCGAGGGGGTACGACGGCGAGTCCTCGACCCGCTGCTCGTTCTGGATCATCGCGGCGTCCACGGCCTGCTGCTGGCTGCCGAGGTGGCCGGTGCCGTAGTTCGTGAAGGCGACGTAGCCGGTGTAGAAGAGCGTGAAGATCTGGAAGACCGCGAGGAACGTCAGACCCGGGTACAGGTACTTCAGCGGGACGGTGCGGCGCGAGAAGTAGATCCAGTCGGCGATCAGGAGGCCGACGACCATCACGCCCAGGATCACCCAGGACTCGGCGCGGTAGGCGGTGAGGATGGCGGCCACGCCGAGGGCGTTGACGACCATCATCAGCAGGAGCTTGACGAGGAAGCCCCAGCCCGGGCCCTTCCAGGCGCGCGCGTGCGACTCGCGGGGTGCCCCGCCGCGGGACGCGGGTGCGCCGGGCTCGGGGGACGCGCTGACCTCGCGGTCGGTGTCGATCGACATTGATGCTCCTGCTGACGTCCTGGTGGTGACCGGGTGGTGACCGATCACGGCCGGGTCACGGCCGCGTCACGATCGGGGAGGGGACCGCGCCGGGGCGGAGAGGGGGCGCTCCGCCCCGGCGCGGAGGGGGTCAGTCGGCGATGGCCGACTCGATGTTGCCGACCATGGTGGGCCACACCGTGGCGGGGTCCTCACCGTTGATCAGGGCGATCTGGACGGGGTTCCAGAAGTCCCAGACGGCGCCCATCTCGGGGATGTTCGGCATCGGGACGCCGTTCTGCGCGGCGGTGAGGAAGCCGGCGATGACCGGGTCGCTCGCGACCTCCTCGGCCACCGTGGTCAGGGCCGGGATGCGCGGGTCGGCCTCGTAGAGGGCCTGCTGGGCCTCGTCGGTCGACATGTAGTTCGTGAGGAACTCGTTGGCCAGCAGCGCGTTGGAGCTCTGCGCCGAGAGGTAGAAGCCCTGCACGCCGACGAACGGCGCGGCGGTCTCCGAGCCCGCGGTCGGGATCGGGCCGACGGCGACGTCGACGCCCGCGTCCGTGAACGTCGGGATGGTCCACGGACCCTGGACGATGAACGGCGACTGGCCCGAGGCGAAGAGCTCGTTGCCGATGTCGTAGTCGACCGTGTCGGTGAAGTAGCCGGTGCCGGCGGAGCCGTTGTCCGAGAGGAACTGGGCGAACGCGAGGCCGTTGTCGCCACCGAGGCCGACCTCGGCCGTGTACGAGCCGGACTCGTCCTGCACGAAGACCGGGGCGCCGAAGGAGGTCTGGAAGGCGTAGGAGGTGTACATGTCACCCTCCGTGCCGTTGGTGTAGAGCACGAACGGGCGCTCGGCGAAGCCGGCGTCGGTCGCCATCTGGATCATCTCGTCCCAGGTGGCGGGGGTCTCCTCGCCGACCAGGGCGGTGTTCTGGATGAGGGCGACGGACTCCTGCGCGTACGGGAGGGCGTAGAGCTGGCCGTCGTAGGTGAGCGCCTCGACCGTGACGGGCTCGAAGTCGTTCACCCGGTCGCCGAGGTCGATCGTGTCGACGACGCCGGACTCGACGAACTCGCCCAGCCAGTCGTGCGCGCCGATCGTGATGTCGGGGCCCTCACCGGTCGGGACCTGCGACAGGAAGTCGGCGCGCAGGTCCTCGAAGTTCTTCTGGACGACGGTGATGCTGGCGCCCGTGTCGGCCTCGAAGTCCGCCGCGGCGTCCTTGATGGCCTGCTCACGCTCGGCGTCCGACCAGATCGTCAGCGAGGCACCGCTGGCGTCGCCGCCGGTGCTCTCCTGCGTCGCGGTCGAGGCGCCGCCGGAGGTCTCGGCGGGAGCGGCGTCGCCGCCGCCGCACGCCGACAGGGCGAGCACGGCGACCGCGAGCGGGGCGCCGAGAACGAGGGACTTGCGCATGACACTTCCTTTCCGTCGACGCCTGGCGGCGTCGTGTTCACCGACCACATCCTTGCGGCCGCTGCCCTGCTCGCCGGTCCCGGGGGACCGGCGGTCGGTTCTGACTAGCTGCCCGTGAGGGCGGTCTCGGCGGGGGAACCCGCCGAGGAGAGGGTCGCGCCGTCGGCCACCGGAGCGGTGCGCACGACGGCGACACCCCCGGCCGGGAGCGCGAGCTCGCGCTCGACCTCCGCACCGGTGAGGAGGTCGGTGCCCGCGGCGGGCACGGTGACCTCCTGGTCGGTGTGGTTGACGGCGACGACGTAGTCCGCCTCCGCGCCGTGGCGCACGAGCACCTCGACGCCGGCGGGCGTCGGCGCCGGGGTGATCCCGGCGTCGGCGTACACGGCGGCGACGACGGGGGCGAGGCCCTCGACGTCGAGCGCCGGGCTGACGTACCAGCCCGTGCCCTCGCCGTGGTGGTGGCGCGTGATGGCGGGGGCGCCGTCGGCGGGGCCGCCGGCGGGCGAGGCGTCGTAGACGGCCCACGGCGCGGCGCCCGAGAGCACGAGGTCCTCGGTCCAGTCGCGAGCCGTGATCGAGGCGCCCTCGCGCGTGGCGACCTGGATCTCGTCACCCTCGCGCAGCGGGCGGTGCTCCTCGACGGTGACGCCGAGCGCGTCCCGCAGCGGGTAGCCGAAGCCGCCGGTGTGCACGGCGTCGCTCTCGTCGACGGCGGCCGCGAAGCTCGCGACCAGGAGCGTGCCGCCGGCCGCGACGTAGGACGTGAGGTTGTCCGCGCTGCGCTGCGTCAGCAGGTAGGAGGCGGGGGCGACGACGAGGCGGTAGCCGGACAGGTCGTCGTCGGGGTGGGCGAAGTCGACCTGCACGCCGTCGCGCCAGAGGCGCTCGTAGTAGGTCCGCATGCGCTCACGGAACGTCAGGGCGTCCGACGGGCGCCACTCGAGGTCCTGCGCCCACATCGACTCCCAGTCGTACAGGACGGCGACATCGGCCCGCACCCGCGAGTCCGCGACCTCGCCGAGGCACGCGAGGTGCTCGCCGAGCTCGGTGACCTCGCGGAAGATCCGGCTCTCGGCGCCCGCGTGCGGCAGCATCGCGGAGTGGAACTTCTCGGCGCCGGAGCGCGAGGCGCGCCACTGGAAGAACAGGATGCCGTCGGCACCGCGGCCCAGGTGGGTCAGCGCGTTGCGGCGCATCTCGCCGGGCATCTTCGCGATGTTGCGACCCTGCCAGTTCACGGCGGACGTGGAGTGCTCCATGAGGATCCACGGTCGGCCCCGGGCCACGGACCGCGTGAGGTCGGCCGACAGCGCGAGCGCGACGTGCGCCTCGGGGTCCGGGGACCACAGGTAGTGGTCGTCGGAGACGATGTCGACCTCCTGCGCCCACTTCCACAGGTCGGTGTTCCACGACTGGTGCGCCATGAAGTTGGTGGTGATCGGCTGCGAGGCGCGGGCGCGGATGGTGTCGCGCTCCAGGCGGAAGACCTCGCGCAGCGCGTCGTCCGTGAACCGGGCCCAGTCCAGCTTCATGGCCGGGTTCGCGATCGTGGGCGTGGCCGCGGGGGCGACGACGTGCTCCCACCGGCCGTAGCGCTGGCCCCAGAACGCGGTGCCCCAGGCGGCGTTGAGGCCCTCGAGGGTGCCGTAGCGCGCCTTGAGCCACTCCTGGAACGCCGTGACGGCGCGCGGGGAGAAGTCCTCGGCGACCGGGACGCCGTACTCGTTGTGGATGTGCCACATCACGACGGCGGGGTGGTCGGCGTAGCGCGCCGCGAGCACGCCGGCGATGCGCACGATCGCCTCGCGGTACTCGGGCGAGGCGTGCGAGGCCATGCCGCGCGAGCCGAAGCCCTGCACGACGCCGTCGGCGTTGATGACGCGCGCCTGGGGGTAGGCGGCGAAGAACCAGGCCGGCGGGGAGACGGTGGGGGTGCCGAGGTCGACGGCGATGCCGTTCGCGTGCAGCAGGTCGAGCAGCTCGTCGAGCCACGCGAAGTCGAAGACGCCCTCCTCGGTCTCGAGCATCGCCCAGGAGAAGATGCCGACGCTCACGAGGTTGACGCCGGCGCGACGCATGAGCGCGACGTCCTCGTCCCAGACCTCGCGGGGCCACTGCTCGGGGTTGTAGTCGCCCCCGTACGCGATGGACCCGGCCACGGGCCACGACACTTCAGACATGACACTCCATTGGATCGTGCTGCGCCGGATCAGGGTGCGCCGTCGCAGCTCGTCGAGCAGTAGTTCCTGTGCACGGTCACAGCCTGTGACCGTGCACAGGTTAACCACGTTTTCGTCCGCGACACCACCCCGTCATATCGGTGTGATCCAACTGTGACCGTAACCAGACGGGAACCTCACACGGAGCGCGCCCTCGAGGCGCGGGGAGCCGCCGCTGCGGCTAGAGTCGCCGCGTGACCGACACCGAGGTGGCCTCCGCCGGGCGTCGCCGCCCGACGATCCGGGAGGTGGCCGCCCTCGCCGGCGTCTCCCGCGGCACGGTCTCGCGCGTGATCAACGGGGGCACTGGGTCTCGCCCCCGGCCCGCGAGGCCGTGGAGCGCGCGATCGCGACCACCGGCTACCGCGCCAACCAGCACGCGCGCTCGCTCGTGACCGGCCGCAGCAACTCGCTCGCCTTCCTCCTCACGGAGCCGCAGGACCGCCTCTTCGCCGACCCGACCTTCCCGCTGCTGCTGCGCGGTGCGGCCGAGGCGCTGGCCGCGCGTTCGATGACCCTGGTGGTCCTCGTGGCCGGCACGCCCACCGAGCGCACGAGCGCGGCGGAGTACATCGCCGCCGGGCACGTCGACGGCGTGCTGCTGATCTCCTCGCACGAGGCCGATCCCATGCTGAGCGTCCTGCTCGAGCAGCGGGTGCCGACCGTCACGTGCGGCGTGCCGCTCGGGCACGCCGGTCGCGTCCCGTCGGTGTCCGTGGCGGAGGCCGACGGCGCGCACGCGATGGTCGCCCACCTGCGCGAGCGCGGTCGGCGCCGGATCGCGATGATCACGGGCCCGCTGGACACGCCCGGCGGCCGCTACCGGCTCGAGGGCTACCGCGAGGAGCTGGGCGAGAACTACGACCCGGCGCTCGTGGCGTACGGGGACTGGACGCAGGAGTCCGGGACGAGCGCGATGGAGGAGCTGCTGGAGCGCGCGCCCGACGTCGACGCCGTCTTCGCCGCCTCCGACCTCATGGCGGCCGGGGCGATGATCGCGCTGGGCCGCGCCGGGCGCCGGGTGCCCGACGACGTCGCGATCGGCGGTTTCGACGACTCCGGTCTCGCGCAGGCCCTGGACCCGCCGCTCACGACGATGCGGCAGCCGTTCGACCTCATCAGCGCCGAGATGGTGAGCACCCTGGTCGGGATCATCGACGACGGGCCCGCCCGCTCGGTGACACTGCCCGCGACCCTCGTCGAGCGCGAGACCACCTGATCCGCGAGGTACCTGTGGGGCTCCGCGAGGTACTTCTGGGGGCCCGCGAGGTACTTCCGGGGCTCCGCGAGGTACTTCTGGGAGCCCGCGAGCTACGACGGGTTCAGTCGAGCACCACGTCGCCGTCCTCGCCCACCGTCACGGTCCCGGAGTAGCGGAAGAGCGCGGCGTCGACGTTGGGCGCGCCCGGCACGCACCCGATCGACTGCGGCCCGCAGGCGTCGGGCTTCAGCGTCCCGCTCACCTCTACGACCCCGGGCCGCGCGGTGGTGTAGCCCCAGCGCTGCAGGTCCGTCGCCGGGACGACGGCGACACGCATGTCCTCCACCTCGCCGCCACCCGTGACATCGGTGTGGGTCGGCAGTCCGTTCCGGTTCGTCGGGCAGGTGGGACCCTCGAGCCCCGACTGCACGCAGGCCCCGATCCACTCCGTGACCCGGGCCTCGACCTGTGCCACGACCTCCGCGCGCGCCTCCGGGCGCAGCGTGATCGGGCCCCGCACGGGCAGCTCCACGTCCTCGAGCTCCAGCGCACCGACCCCCGCGGGGTCGGTGTACACCAGCGCGTACACGCCCGGCAGCGCCTCCGGCTCCGCGGTAGACACGCCCCCGCCCGGGCCTCGGGCGACGACGTCGCACTCCCCCGCCACCGACACCGAGCCGGGTCCCTGCAGGTCGAGACCGACGGGTCCGGGGGCGAGCGGCGAGTCGGCCGCGACGCGCCAGCCGTCGTCGGACTCGACCAGCTCCAGGCTCCCCGCCTGCGCCGCTCCGTCCGCGCCACCGGTCCAGGTCACGCCCACCGAGGCCGTCGCCCGCACGAGCGTGGCGCCGTCGGGCCCCTCCTCCCCGGCGGCCCGGACGTCGACCGCATCGATCCGGGCACCGCTCGGGCGACCCGCGACCGCGGAGTAGGCCTCGTCGGACAGCAGCGCGGTACACGTCCCCGCGGCTCCCCCGTCCGCCTCGCCGTCAACCCGACCCTCGACCAGCGCCAGCGCCGTCATGGCTTCCCCGGTCTCGAGCGCGGCCAGGTAGTCGTGCGCGACGGCGCGGACCGGCCGCTCGGCGTCGGCCAGGAAGGACACCAGCCACCACCCGCCCGCCACGGCGAGCACGACGGCGAGGAGCACCCACCGCGCGCGGCTGCGTGACGCCGGCGTGCTCGGGCTGCTCGGGCGGCTGGAGTCTGGCGCGGTGGTCACGGTGCTCCTCGTGGTCGGGCGCACGAGCGCCGGGATCTCGAGCCTCCCGCGCCGGTCCGGGGTGCGCAACCGTGCGGGACGGGGAGAGGTCCCCGCCCGCTCAGACCCCGCTGTCGGCACCGCCGCCGTCGCTCACGCCGCCCCCCACCCCGTTGATCGCCGCGATCCGGACGAGCACGTCGATCTGCGCCGGGTTGAACAGGTCCAGCAGCACCGGTGCGATCGTCGCGTCGGCGCGACCGCGGGGGACGACGAGGTGGGCGTGCCGGGCGTCGACCCCGGGGTGCGCCTCGAGCAGCGCCCGCACCTCGGGCGCGTACCGGGCCGCCAGGTCGGCGCGCGCGGCGTCGTCGGCGTCCGCGGGCAGCGCGACGAACTCGTCGTCCAGGGGCGTGGCGGGCAGCGCCGCTAGGCGTCGCAGGTCGGCCATCCCGACGTCGTCGTACACGCGCGCGTAGACGCGGATCAGCGCGCGGTCCGTGGGTGAGAGGTGGTGCGCGGCGGCGCTGAACCCGAGCGGGAGGTCCGCCGGCGCCCCGTGCTCGAGCATCGCCGTCACCTCCTCGCGCAGGCGCTCGAGCGTGGCCAGGCGCGTGTCGAGCTCGGCCCGCAGGCGCCGCAGGAGGGACTCGGGGTGCGCACCGTCGTCCAGGTCGCGCACCTCCGCCAGGGGCACCCCAAGGTCGGCCAGGAGTCGCACGCGCAGCAGCTGCACGAGGTGCGCCGGACCGTACTGCTTGTAGCCGTTCGGGGTGCGCTCGGGCTCGTCCAGAACCCCGACCCGGTGGTAGTACCGCACGGTCTTGACGGTGGTCCCCGCCAGGTCGGCGAGCCGCTGCGTGCTCCAGGCCATCGGGCGATCCTCCTCGGGGGTCGTGGACAGCACCCTTGAGTCTGCCCCGGGGGCAGGGTGTCCGATGGCGAGCATGACACGAACGACGCCCCCGCTCCGCGCGGCCGCGTGCGCCGCGGCCGCCGCCCTGCTGCTCGCGACCGCCTGCTCGCCCGGCGGCACCCCGCCCGACGACGACTCCAGCAGCACCAGCAGCACCGCCGACCCCACCGACCCGGCAGCCGACCCGGCCGGCCTCGAGACCTTCTACGACCAGGAGCTCGCGTTCGGCCCGTGCGAGGACTACGGCACGACGCCGACCCACCAGGAGGCCGTCGACGCCGCCGTCGCGACCTCCGCGGCCGAGTGCGCCCGCGCCACCGTGCCGCTGGACTACGACGACCCCGGGGGCGAGACCGCCGAGATCGCGGTGATCCGCATCCCGGCGCGTGGCGGGGACCCGATCGGTTCCCTGCTGACGAACCCCGGCGGACCGGGCGGCTCGGGCGTGTACTCGGGCGCGCTGACGGCGCAGACCCTCGCGGCGAGCCCGGTCACCGAGCGCTTCGACCTGATCGGCTTCGACCCCCGCGGCGTGGGCAGGTCCACCCCGGCGATCGACTGCCACACCGACGCCGAGGCCGACGACGGCAGCTACCCGCTGTCCGCGATCATGCTCGCGAGCGAGTTCACGGCGCAGGACACCGCGGCGATCTTCGAGCGCTGCGCGGAGCTCAGCGGCGGCGAGCAGGCGCTGCAGGCGATGGGCACGCGCGACGCCGCGCGCGACATGGACGTGCTGCGCGCCGCCCTCGGGGACGAGCGGCTGACGTACCTGGGCCAGAGCTACGGCACGCGCCTGGGCGCGGTCTACGCCGAGCAGTTCCCGCAGCGCGTGCGCGCGATGGTGCTCGACGGCGCGGCCGACCCCACGCAGTCGACGTACGAGCGGCGCGTGGCCGCCTACACCGGCTTCCAGCGCGCGTTCGAGGAGATGGCGGCCTTCTGCGCCGAGCAGGGCGACTGCCCGCTGGGCGACGACCCCGCGGGCGCCGTGGCCGCGTTCCACGACCTCGCCCGGCCGCTGGCGGAGAACCCCGTGCCCGCCGGCGAGTCCGACGAGTTCGCCGTCGGGTTCGACGAGGCGGTGAACGGCGTGACCGCCGGGCTGTACGCGTTCGACGCGTGGCCCGCGATCATCGAGGGGCTGCGCGAGCTGCAGCAGGGCCGCGGCGACATCCTCACCCTCCTGACCTTCTCCTTCGGCCAGCGCGACGCCGGCGGCACCTGGCCGAACTTCGCCGAGGCGAACTACGCGATCAACTGCCGCGACGAGGTGCGGATGACCCCGGAGGAGGTGGCGGCGCTGCGCGAGGAGATCTACGACGTCGCGCCGCTCTACGACCCCGGCGTCGACCTGTCCGACGGCGCGCGAGACACGTGCGAGGCGTGGCCGCAGCAGCCGGACCTCGGCTTCCCGCACGCCGTCGGGATCGAGGGGCTGCCGGAGCTGCTCGTCGTCTCGATCACCGGCGACGCGACGACGCCGCACGCGGGCGGCATCGCGCTGGCCGACGTCCTGGGCGCCTCGCTCCTGACGGTCGAGGGCGAGCAGCACACGATCACGACGCAGGGCAACCAGCCGTGCGTGGACGACGCCGTCGCCCGCTACCTGATCGACCTGACCGTTCCGGAAGAGGGCGCGAGCTGCGGCATCGAGCCGGTACCCACGGCGGCCCCGGCCGCGCCGCCCGCCGGGGGCTGACGACCCGCGGCCGGGTCGGGGGAGCCGACGGCGGGCGACGGCGCGAGCCGCCACCCGCCGTCGGCCTCAGACCCGGGCCAGCCAGGGCCAGGTGCCGAGGTCGCCCTCGATCTGCGTGAACGTCCCGGCGGCGCTGTCCGAGGCCGTGCCGAAGTCGTTCCCGGCGTTGTCGAGCGTGACCCAGGCGATCCCCACCCCGAGCAGCGCGGCACCGATCGCACCGAGCACGGTCGCGACGCCGCCCGCGATCCCCAGCCAGGCCGCCGCGGCGCCCGCAGCCCCCAGCGGCGCACCGATCCCCGTGGCCACCGCCGCCGCGCTCGCGGCGAGCGTCACGGCGCCGGCGATGATCGCCGTCGTGCCCGCGACGATGCCCGTCCAGGCCGCGACCAGCGCGCCCACCAGCGTGAGGATCGCGAGCAGCACGGCGCCCGCCATCGCGAGGATCGCCGCCTTGACGTCCCGCAGCGGCGCCGAGAGGGCGCCCGTCTGGGCGCCGGCCTCGGCGATCGCCTCGCGCTGCAGCGAGACGCGCTCGGTGTAGGCGTCGGCGGCCGACCCCTCCCAGTACCCGCCGACGCGGCTGTAGAGGTCGCGCACCCGGTCCTCGACGTCGCGCAGCGGCTGCGGGATCGCGTCCCACTCCCCGGCCGCGGTGTCCAGCGCCGCGGGGTCCCCGAGTCCGTCGAGCGCGTCGGCGACCCAGTCGGCCGCCGCCTGCCACTCCCCCACGAGGTCGGCTGCCGCCTGCACCACGTGCACGAGGTGCGAGGGGTGCCCCGCGCGGGCCATGGCCGCGGCCGCGAGGTCGATCCGGCGTCGGAACCGCTCCAGGAGCTGCTCGACGTCGCGGACCGCCTGCCGGATCTGCTCGATGATGGTCCAGATCACGGTTCAGTCCTCCAGGTCCCACGCGCCGGCGAACGCCGCGCGCGCGAGCTCGTCGGACGCCTCGTAGGAGGTGGCGACGTGGCGCAGCACGGCGGCGGCCTCGGCGGTGCGCGCCTGCCCGTCGACGAGGGTCTGCGCGGCGCGGGACGCCGCGGCGGCGTACGCGTCGGCGGCCGCGGTCCCGAGCGTGCCGAAGGCGGTCCGGGGCACGGTGACGGCGGAGGCGGCGCCGGCCTGGGTCGACAGGTCGCCGGAGACGCCGGCCCAGTGGGCGGCGTCCTCGCGCAGCGCCTCGACGGCTACCTCGAGGGACATGGGGGCTCCGTTCGGGTGGTGGGTGGGGCGAACCAGGTGGGGCGGTGGGGTCGGTCAGTCGCGCAGCCGCAGGCGGGCCGCGAGCGAGGGCGGGTCCTGCGCGAGCGCCGCGAGCGCCTGCAGCCGTGCGAGATCGTCGGACGTCGCCGCAGCCGCCGGTCCGTCGGAGCGCGACGGCGAGGCGAGCGCCCCGCGCAGCTCGCGCGTGAGGGCGGCGGCGTCCACCTCCGCGACCCACGCGAGGTCGAGCGCGACGTCGACCAGGGCCGGTCCCTCGAACGTGAGGGTCACGTGGGCCATACGCCGCATGGTCCGGGCGGGCGACGGCGCCGCCCCGTCCGGCGCGGCGTCCTCGGCGTCGATCCGGTCGAGCATCGTGCGCAGCCCGCTCGTCAGCTCGTCCAGGACGTCGCTCATCGCGGCGAGCGACTGCTCGCTCGGGGCGTGGGGCGAGACGGCGGGGAGGCGGGCCGGCTCCAGTCGCTCACCGGCCGCTGTCGTCGGGTCGGGCGCCCCGGTGGCGGAGCCCTGACCCGTCGACGCCCGCGCCGACGCCGTGACGGCGTCGACGGCCGCCTCGCGCGCCGCGTCCAGCACCGCCTCGCGCAGCTGACCGGGGCGCAGGGCGCGGCGCCACGCGTCGTGCACGACGACCTCGGCGAGCACGCCGTCGCGCACGTGCGCCTCGACGTTGCGCGTGGCGTCCGTGCCGTGGCCCGTGAGCGCCGTGCGGGCACGGGCGACGCGCTCCAGGGAGCGTGCGAGGTGGGCGGTGGGCGGTGATGTCCGGGGGCGTCCGACATGGTCGCGACTCTAGGGAGCCTCCACACACCCCGCCATGGGGAGACCTGCCCTCCGCGGTCGGGCGACGGCGACTACAGCAGCACCAGCCCGAGCCCGAAGATCGCCGCGAAGGCCGTGACACCTTCGATCCCGGTCGCGACGGTGAGGGTGCGGTACGCCGTCGCGACCGGGATGCGGCTGAGGCGCGAGACGACCCAGAAGTAGGAGTCGTTGGCGTGCGAGACGACCATCGCGCCGGCGCCGATCGCGAGGACCGCCAGCGTGGCCCCCATCTCCGAGCCCAGCCCGAGGGAGTCCAGCAGCGGCGCCACGAGGGCCGAGGTCGTGACGAGCGCGACCGTCGAGGAGCCCTGCGCGGTCTTGAGCGCGGCGGCGACGAGGAACGGCACCGCGAGGCCGATCCCGAGGCCCGAGAGGCTGCTGCCGAGCACGTCCATGAGCGGGGAGGCGGCCAGCACCGCCCCGAACGCCGCACCCGAGGCGGTGATGAGCAGGATCGGGGCGGAGACGCGGATGGCCTCGTCGATCTGGGTGTTGAACGCGCCGAGCCGACCGTTGCCGCGCAGCAGACCGGCGGCGGCGATCAGCCCGATGACGAGCGCGATCACCGGGGTCCCGACGAACGTGATGATGTCGAACGGCACGCCCTGCCCGAGCGGCCGGCTCGGGATGCGGGCGACCGACGCCGCGCAGATCAGCACGAGCGGGACCAGGATCGGCAGGAACGCGGGGAACGCCTTCGGCAGCACGCCGTAGCTCGCGCGGAGCTCCTCGTAGGTGTGGTCGATCTCGTCCTCCTCCGCTGTCGGGACGAGCTCGACCGGGCGGTGCAGGAAGCGGTTCGCGAACAGCATGGCCGCGAGCGCCGCGAGGGCGGCCACGGGCAGACCGAGGGCGATCAGCAGCCC
This sequence comes from Litorihabitans aurantiacus, assembly GCF_030161595.1. Classification (NCBI taxonomy): domain Bacteria; kingdom Bacillati; phylum Actinomycetota; class Actinomycetes; order Micrococcales; family Beutenbergiaceae; genus Litorihabitans; species Litorihabitans aurantiacus. The sequence goes on along the minus strand of NZ_BSUM01000001.1, from coordinate 3,195,927 downwards.
GAGGTTCTCGACGCCGAGCTCGGAGGCGGCCGCCAGCGGACCCGGGGTGGGCGGCACGAGGGTGTGCGTGGCGTAGAGGCCGGTCATGAGCGCGATCGCGGTCGCGAGCGTGGAGACGCCGGTGCGCACCGTGATGGCCTTGCGCAGGCTGTTGAGGATGACGTAGCCGGAGTCGCAGAACACCGGGATCGAGACGATGTAGCCGATCACCGTCATCGTGAGGTTGGGGAACCGGGTGCCGAGGATCTTGATCAGCCAGTCGGCCATCGCGATCGCCGCGCCGGAGCGCTCGAGGATGACGCCGATCATCGTGCCGAACAGGATGACCAGGCCGATGTTGCCCAGGGTGCCGCCGAACGCCGTCGTGATCGTGCTGATCACGTCCGCCACGGGGATGCGGTAGGCGAAGGCACCGACGAGCGCCGCCCCGAGCAGCGCCAGGACCGGGGAGATCTTCAGCCGGGCCGTGACGAACACGATGGCCGCGACGAGAGCGACCAGGATCAGGATCTGGGACATCGGGAAGGCTCCTTCGCCTCGTGGTGCACCGGCCGCGGGCGTGCGGTCGGCAGTGTCGATGGGGTCGCGCGGGTCGGGTCGGGGGTTCTACAGCCCCATCAGGCGCACGACGGCGGCCGCGGCGGCCTCGACGTCGTCGGCCACCGTGGCGCTCAGCTCGGGCAGCGTGCGGGGACCGCGCGCCGTCGCGAGCGCCGCGGTGACGCCGTGGGCGTGGACGGCCTCGTCGTCGAGCGCGACCTCGCCCGCGATCACGACGACGGCCGCACCGGCGGGCGCGTGGCGCGCGACGGCGTCGACCACCTTCCCGTGCAGGGACTGCTCGTCGAACCGGCCCTCGCCGGTCAGGACCAGGTCGGCGCCGGCCAGGACGTCGGCGAGGCCGAGCGTCTGCGCGACGAGCTCGCTCCCGGGCACGAGCTCGGCACCGAGCACCGCGGTCAGCAGCAGCGGCATCCCGCCGGCAGCGCCCGTGCCGGGGCGCTGCGCGAGCGCGTCCGCGTCGAGGCCCACCTCGGCCGCGACCACCGCGGCGAGCCGCGCGAGGCCGGCGTCCAGGCGCGCGACGTCGGCCGGCGTCGCCCCCTTCTGCGGCCCGAAGACCGCGGCGGCACCGCGCTCGCCGCACAGGGGGTTGGTGACGTCGCAGGCCACGCGCCAGGTGACCGTGCGCGCCCGGGGGTCGAGCCGGGACAGGTCGATCCGGTCGAGGTCCGCCAGGGCGCCACCCCCGGGCGGGAGCTCGCCGCCGGCGCGGTCGAGGAACCGGGCGCCGAGGGCGGTGAGCAGGCCGGTGCCGCCGTCGGTGGTGGCCGAACCGCCGACGCACAGGACGATCTCCCGCGCCCCCTCCTCCAGGAGCGCGGCGGCGATCGTCCCGACGCCGCGGGTGCTCGCCGCGAGGGGCTCGAGCGGGCGGTCCGAGACCTGCGGCAGACCGCACGCCTCAGCGGCCTCGATCACCCCCGTGCGCGACGGCGAGAGGCCGTAGCGCGCCGTGGCCGGACGGCCGAGCGCATCGGTGGTGGCCACGGTGCGGGGGCGCTCGCCCCAGGCGTCCAGGAGGGCGTCGAGCGTGCCCTCGCCGCCGTCGGCGAACGGGCTGAGGCGGATCTCGAGGTCGCCGGACACGGCGGCGGTGCTGGCGCGCTGCACGCCGCGGGCCATCGCCGTCGCGACCTCGAGCGCGGTGGCGCTCCCCTTGAAGGAGTCGGGGACGATGGCGACGCGGACGCGTCGGCGGGGCTGCTCGTCGTCGGGCATGACGAGAACGCTAGGCGTGGCCCGGGTCACTCCACGACGGCGTCATGCACACTCGTCAGACCCGCGCTGTCACTCCGGGTGTGCACAACGCCCAGGTTGGGCGGGTGTGCTCAGGAGCTGCCGCCGGCGATCTCGTAGCTCCAGATCTCGCTCGCGGTGCCGACGGGGCGGCGGGGGCCTCGCCCTCAGGGGCGTCCGTGCCGCCCGCGCCGCCCGTGGAACCCTCGGCCCCGGCGGCGTGCCTGCCCTGCCGGTGGCTGCGACCGAACGACTCCGACGTCGTCCACGCCTCGAACGCCTCGGCGTCGCGCCAGCGGGTGAGCACGAGCCAGACCTCGCGGTCGTCGGTCGGCTTGAGCAGCTCGAAGCCCTCGAACCCGTCGACGCCGTCGATGGCGCCGGCGCGCGCGGCGAAGCGGTGGGCGAGCTCGTCCCCGGACTCGGCCGGGACGGTGATGGCGTTGATCCTGATGACGGTCATGCCGACCATCCTGCCCGCTCGACCCTCAGCCGGCGCCCCGCTCGAGCGCCGTGCGGGCGAGGAGACCGATCTGGAGGGCGGCCAGCTCCCGGGGCACGCGCGGGTCGAGGCCCGTCCGCTCGCGGATCCGGGCGAGGCGCTGCACGAGCGTGTTGCGGTGCACGTAGAGCGCCGCGGCGGCAGCCGCGAGCGTCGTGGCACCGCTCATCGCCGTGACGGTCTCGGCGTCCGACGGCGTCAGGCGCGCCACCGTCGCGGCACGCCGCGCGAGTGAGGCCGCCGGGAGGTGCCCGACGCCGAGGAGGAGCGCGGCGCCGTCGTCGACCGTTCCGCCGTCCGCGGGCAGGAGGCGGGCGTGCCCGGCGAGCGCGCGGAGGTCGAGCGCGTGCGCGAGCAGAGCCCCGGCGTCGGCCACGGACGCCGCGCGCAGACCGCGCGCGCCGGGGACCGCGGGGGCGTGCGGGGCACGCGTGAGGACCCACAGCAGCCCGTGCAGCACGGCAGCGCGGTGGTGCCGGCGGGAGTTGAGGTCACTCACCAGCTGCGGAGCGGTGGCGGGCGGGGTCGTCACGTCACCCGCCGCATCGGCCCAGACGCTCAGGTTCCACGGCCCCTCCCCCATCCCGGCGACCCGCAGCCGCGCGGCCGTCTCGTCGGCGTCGAGCCCTCCGGAGGTGAGGGCCGCGAGGAGCTCGCGCGCCGCCGTCGAGCGCCTCGTCGCGGCGTCGTAGGAGCGCTCCTGCGCGATGAGGAGCTGGACGCCGAGCGCCACGACGGTCGCGAGCTGACCCACCTCGCGCGGGTCGCCCGTGACCCCCACGACGCCGACGAGCACGCCGTCGACCTCGAGCGGTTCGTTCACGCCGGGACGGTCGGCGGATCCCGCCTCGGGCACCGTCACGGTCACGGCGCTCCCCTGCGCCACCACCCGGGCCGCCGCGTGGTGCAGCGTGCCGATCCGCTCGGGGTCGGAGGAGGCGATGATGACGCCGTGCGCGTCCATGACGTTGACGTGCCGGTCCATCCGGGTGGTGACGGTGTCGACGACGCGCTGCGCGAGCTCGCTGCTGAGCGGGTCGGGGCGGGTCACGTCCGCCATGATGCCGGTCTGCCGCGCCCCGCGGGGCACCGACCTGTGGTCGGGTGGGGGCATGTCTCGCTCGTGGATCCACCGGTTGCTCGCCCGCGAGGCGGTCCGGCACACGGCCGCCTCCGCCGTCGCCGTCGTGGTGACCTTCGCGCTGGTCGCGGTGGGGGAGGGTGCGGACGTCCTCGACCGTGGCGCGACGTTCCCGTCGCTGCTCGTCACCCTGGCGTTCGGCCTGTACGGGCCGACGTTCCTCCTCATGAGCTGGTCGACCTTTCGGCGGCTGGAGGGGCCCGACCTGAGGGCCTCCCTCGAACGGTCGGCCGAGCGCAGCCGGCTCGTGCGGTGGCTGTTCCTGTCGAGCCCGACATCGTGGGCGGGGACCGTGCTGGTCATCGGCGTCATCTCGGTCGTCCTGCTCGCGACGGGTGACGCGGTGGCGAGCCTATGGATCGTGGTCGTCTGCGTCACCGGGGTGGTCGGCAGCTGGGTCCTGATGGTCGCCGTGATGGCGATCGAGTACATGCGCAGCTGGGCGAACGAGAGCTCGATGTCCTTCCCGGGGCCGGAGCCGCGCTGCTTCACCGACTTCCTCTACCTCTCGATCCAGCTGTCCACGACCTTCTCCTCGGCCGACGTCGCGCTCGAGACCCGTGCGGTCCGCAGGCTCGTCAGCCTCCACTCCGTGCTCGCGTTCGCCTACTCCACGGCGATCATCGCCGTGTTCGCGTCGCTGCTCATCAGCATCACGCTGCAGCAGGCTTGACCCTCACACGGTGTGAGGAGGTGGAGTGGTGGCCATGGACGAGATCGGCAGGATGTCGGAACGGACGGGGGCGTCGCCGCGCATGCTGCGGCACTGGGAGGAGCGGGGGCTGCTCGCCCCGGCCGGGGTCGACCCCGTCACTTCGCGACGGCGGTGAGCGCCGTCGCAGGACGGGCGGGTCCGGGCGATCCTCGCCCTGCGCGCGGTCGGCTTCGGGCTGGACGCCATCGGCGACCTGCTGGCCTCGGGGCTGACGCACGACCGGCTGGTGGCGCTGCTGCGCGAGCGCGAGGGCTCGCTCGCGGAGCGGATCGCGGCGGACTCCGAGGCGCTGGCCGAGGTGCGTGCGCGGCTGCGAGCGGTCGAGGACGGGCACCGGGCGACGCGTGGCGCGGTCGAGGAGGTCGCGCTGCCCGCCGTCGACGTCGTCGGGGTGGCGGAGACGGTGCGGGACGAGACGGAGATCCCGGGTGCGGTCGCGCGGCTTCTGGCTGCGCTGGGGGTCGACGGCGGTGCGCCCGGCTCCGACGTGCTGCTGGCGTTCGACGGGCGCACGGACCCGGGCGTGGTGGTCGTGCGCGCGGCGGTGGTGGGTGCTGGTGGGGCGGCGGACGCGGCGGCGGTGCGTCTCGTGCTCCCGGCGGCTGCGACCGCCGTCGCCGTCCACCTGCCGGAGCTTCTCGCGAGCACCGCCGACGCCTGGATCGCGCTCGACGACGCAGCGGCGTCCCGCGGCCTGCGCACCACCGGACCGTTCCGGCAGACGCTCCACGCGAATGGCGGCGTCACGCTCGCGACGCCGGTCGTGCCGCTGGCGGACTGAACGGCCGCCCGGCGCAGCCCTCGCTCACAGCGGCTGGGTCTCGCGCACAACGGCTGCTGGCATGCTCCGGGCACCGACGATCGCGTCGTCGCAGGTCAGGGGCCCGGGCCCGACGGCGGCCCGCCGCCAGCCGCCGTGGGCGAGACCCAGCCGCTCCCAGCGAGGGTCGTGTGGGCGGTCGGGCCGTCCCGGCGCCGACGACCGGCGGGGCCGGCGCCGAGGCGACGGTGGCTCGCGGGACCGCTCGCCCCGACGAGCACCGGTTTCAGCCCGCGGCCCCCAGCACGGTCAGGTCGAGCACGGCGAGGTGCGGGCGACCGGACTCGTGCAGCTGCGGCATCACCTCGACGACGAGGTGCAGCAGCTGCCCCTCCGTGACGACCACGGGCAGATCGGGCCCCCGCCCATCGGTAAACGGACTGTTTACCGATGGGCAACACCTTGGTTACGCAACGTGATCGCCGCCGAAACACACCCGGCCCTACGGTGGGTCTGCGGCAGTAAACGCCGCGTTTACCGACTGGAGGAATCGTGACCGACGCCCGCACGACCAACACCGCCGCCGTCTCCGCCCCCGGGGACGCGGACTCGGCGGCGCTCGGCGCACGGGTCCGCGACCTCCGCACGCAGACCGGCGTGTCGATGCGGACGCTGGCGGCGCGCGCCGGCGTCAGCGCTGGCTACATCAGCCAGATCGAGAACGGGCAGGCCAACCCGAGCCTCGCCGTCGTCAGGTCGATCGCCGAGTCCTTCGGCGTGACCTGGCTCGAGCTCTTCCAACCCGCCCCACGGCGCGGGCGCGTCCTTCGCCGTGAGGACCGACCCGCGCTCTTCTCCGACGGTGACGTCGCCCACCACGGCATCACCCAACCCCCGTCGGCAACGTCGAGGTCCTGGTCTCGGAGTACGCACCCGGGCGAGGCACCGGTGGCGACGACTACACCCACGGCGACTCCCAGGAGATCTGCCTGGTCGTCCGCGGGAGCCTGGAGATCACGGTCGACGGCGAGACGCACGTGCTCGACGCCGGCGACAGCATCGAGTACCGCACGAACGTGCCGCACCGTGTGGTCAACGTCGGCGACGTCGTCGCCGAAGCCATCTGGGTGGTCACCCCGCCCTCCGTCCCCCTGGGTCCACGCACCTCCGGCTGATCCCGTCCTCCGCCGCATCCCTTTCCGCGGACCGCACCACCACCGGCTCCCACCGCTCCCGCCGTCACGACGGCGCCCCGGCGGTGCACGCCGTCGCACCCACCACCACCCCCTGGAGACACCATGTCCCGCTCGCGCACCACCCTCGCGGCCTCGACCGCACTGACAGCTCTGCTGCTCGCCTCCTGCTCGGGGGTGGGGGCGCCACCGACGACGGCGAGGTCCTCCTGCGATTCGGGCTCCCCACGCAGATGGGCGCCAACAACTCGCCCATGGCCGTGGCCGAGCACCTCGGCTACTTCGAGGAGGAGGGGATCGATCTCGAGATCGTCCACACCACCGACTCCACCTCGATCGTGCAGGGCATCAGCTCCGGCTCGCTCGAGATCGGATCGACACCGCCCGAACCGCTCTGGCAGGCCATCGAGTCGGGGACGGACCTCCAGCTGGTCTATAACTACATCCGCCAGCAGACCGGCTCGATCGTGTCCCTGGCCGACGGACCCGTCCAGAGTCTCGAGGACCTCGAGGGTCGCTCGCTGGGCCAGTCCAGCCTCGGCAGCAGCAACCTCTTGCTGTCCCACGGGATCCTCGAGTCGGTCGACCTCGAGGCCGGGTCCGACTACACCGACATCGCGGTGGGCACCGGCGCCGCGGCGCTGCAGGCCCTCGAGGCCGACCAGGTCCAGGCGCTCTCGCTGTGGGACACCGAGTACGCCGCCTTCGAGGCGACCGGTGCCGAGCTGAACTACTTCACGACACCGGAGGTGGCCTCGCTCTTCTCGACCACCTACTTCACCTCGCCCGAGTACCTCGAGGAGAACCCGGAGGTCGTGGAGGGGTTCGGCCGCGCGATGGCGAAGGCGACGCTCTTCACCGCCACCAACCCCGAGGCAGCGCTGCGCATCATGTACGAGGACTTCCCCTCGACCCGACTCGCCGGCGTCTCGGAGGACGAGCAGCTCGCGACGGACCTCACCTCCCTCGAGCGCCGCATCGAGCTCCTGCTGGCCGACGACCCGCAGGGCACCTCGAGCTGGGGCGCCTACTCCGAGGAGGCCGTCGCCGCATGGGCGAGCTTCGCCCTCACCAGCGGCATCATTCCGACCGAGATCGACGCGCAGGCGCACGTCGGCAACCTCCTGGTCGAGGGTTACAACGACTTCGACGGCGACGCCGTCGTCGCTGCAGCGCAGGGGTGGAGCGAGTGAGCGCCCTCACCTGGACCGACGGGGTCCCCGCGATCGACCACCACTCCCACGCCGCCTACGTCAGGCCGGGTCAGCCGGTCGCCGGCGTCGATCACTACACGGTCGAGAACGCGATGGGTCACGTCGAGGGGCGCGTTCCGCACACGGAGTACCAGGAGTACATGCGCCTGGTGGAGCAGGGCCACGACGACGGCGCAGCCGCCCTCGGCGACAAGCTCGGCATCCCCGCACTCGTCACCGAGAGCCGCCGCTTCCAGTCCACGACGGTCCACGCCGTCGCGCTGCAGGAGGGTTGCGACGCCCTGTACGGACCGGTGCCGACCGAGCACATCGACGAGGTCAGCGCCCGCGCGCGCACCGAGGACTTCGTCGGGCTCTACGACCGCGCACTCCTGCTGTCCGGGACCGCGAGCGTGCTCACCGACATCCCGGAGATCGACGCGCGGGTGTGGCCCCACGAGCGCTACAAGCCGATCGCCCGCATCGATCCGTACCTGTTCCCCTTCGGACACCCGGCGTGGCCGGGCCGCGGCACGGACACCCCGCGCTTCCGGCGCATCTTCCACCGGGTGCTGCAGCGTCAGCTGGAGATCGCCGGCACCGCCCTTCCGGACACGCTCGAGGCCTACACCGAGCTGGTGATCGCCTCGCTCGAACGGCGTCGCGCCGAAGGGTTCGTCGGACTGAAGATCGCGTCGGCGTACGTGCGCACGCTGGAGTTCGTCCGCACCGACCGCGAGACCGCCCGCTCGGCGTGGACGACGCTGCGGGCGGGCGCCGCCCGGCCCTTCGAGGGCCGTGAGGCGGAGGCCGACCTCGACCCGGCCGCGCACAAGGCGCTGGCCGACCACCTCGCGTTCGTCATCGCGGAGTGGGCGGTCGCCCGGGAGATGCCCGTCCAGATCCACACCGGTTTCGGCCACACCGAACCCGGACTGCGGATCTCCACGGCCAACCCGCTGCTGCTCGAGGGCCTGATCAGCGACCCCGCTCTGAACACCCTGAAGGTCATCCTCATCCACGGCGGTTTCCCCTACTCCTCCCACCTGACCGCGCTCGCGCAGATGCACGGCAACGTGCACCTGGACTTCTCCTGGATGCCTTACCTGCAGCACCACACCCTCGGTCGCGTGCTGCAGGAGTGGCTGGAGCTGCTCCCCGCCAACCGCGTGATGTTCGGGACGGACACCGGCTCGCCCGAGCTCCACGTCTCCTCCACGGCGCGCGCCCGCGCGGCGCTCGACGGCGTGCTGGACGACGGCGTGCGCGATCGCCTCTGGACGCCGCGCCAGGCCACCTGGCTCGCCGAACGGGTGCTCCACCGCAACCTGTGCGACGTCTACGGGATCGAGCTGTGACCGCGCTGGTCGAGCTGGACCGGCTCGGGAAGGTCTACGGCACCCGCACGGGCGACGTCGTCGCCCTGCAGAACATCTCGCTGACCATCGAGGACGGCGAGTTCGTGGCGATCGTCGGACCCTCGGGATGCGGCAAGACGACACTCCTGAAGATCCTCGCCAATCTCGAGCAGCACTCGAGCGGCGTCGGCATCCTCGGCGGGCGCGAGCTCGGTGGCCGCTCCTCCGCCGACGTCGGGATGGTCTTCCAGCGGGCGACTCTCCTGCCGTGGCTGGACATCCTCGCCAACGTGCTGCTGCCGGTGACCCTCAAGCGCCGGGCGAGCCCGGCCGACCGCGAGGGGGCCATGGACCTCCTGAGGATGGTGGGGCTGGAGGACTTCGCTCACAAGCGGCCCGACGAGCTCTCGGGCGGGATGCAGCAGCGTGCGGCGATCTGCCGCGCGCTGGTGCACCAGCCCTCGCTGCTCCTCATGGACGAACCCTTCGGGGCGCTGGACGCCATGACGCGGGACGCGCTGAACGTCGAGGTCAACCGCATCTGGCGCGAGACGCACAAGACCGCGGTCCTCATCACCCACTCCATCCCGGAGGCGGTGTTCCTGGCGCAGCGCGTGATCGTCATGAGCGCCCGGCCCGGTCGGATCGTGGAGGAGATCGAGATCCCGTTCGGCCGCGAGCGCACGCTCGAGCTGATGGGCACGCCCGAGTTCGCGGCGTTCAGCGCCCGGATCCGACGACACTTCGAGGTGAAGGCAGCATGACCGCGATCGACACCCCCGACACGACGCCGAGCTCGACCCCGACCCCCGCGCCCGGTGGCGCCGGTCGCACCACCGCCGGGTGGAGCGCGCGCACCCGCCGGCTCGTGGGCACGTTCAGCGTGCTGGCGGTACTGCTGCTCGCCTGGCAGTTCCTGCCGCAGGCGCTGGGCACGCCCTCCTACGTCGTGCCCGTGCTGAGCGACGTGCTGGTGGCGCTGACCGACCCGGCGGCACTGCCCCGCTACCTGGAGGCCGCGGGCGCGACGATGACCGAGGTCGGGCTCGGTCTCGCGATCGGCGTGGGGCTCGGACTCGCGCTGGCGATCACGCTCGCGCAGCTCCCCACCGTGTACGGGATCGTCTTCCCCTACATCGTGGCGATCGAGTCGATCCCGAAGGTCGCGATCGCGCCGCTGTTCGTCATCTGGTTCGGGTTCGGCCTCTCCTCCAAGGTCGTGGTCGTGGTGCTGCTGGCGTTCTTCCCCGTGCTGGTCAACACGATCCACGGCCTGCGCGCGGTGGACCGCGACCAGGTGGACCTGTTCCGAGTCAACGGCGCCACCCCGATGCAGGTGCGGCTGCGCCTCCTCGTGCCCTCGGCGCTCCCCCAGATCTTCTCCGGGCTGGAGCTCGCCGTCGCCGCCTCCATGATCGGCGCGATCGTGGCCGAGTTCGTCGGAGCGCAGAAGGGTCTCGGAGTGATGATCCTGCAGGCGCAGGGGCGGATGGAGACACCGGCCGTCTTCGCGCTGCTGATCATCCTGTCGGCGCTGGGCATCGGGCTGAACGTGGCGGTGCGGGTGGTACGGCGCCTGGTCGTCACGTGGGAGCGCGCCTGACGCCCGGACCGTGACGGGGACCGGGTGGTGACGGCACCGGGGCGACGACGCGGCGTCGGACGGGCCCACCGCACCCCTCGCCCACAGCGGCTGAGTCTCGCTCACAGCGGCTGGTGGTGGGCTCACAGCGCTGGCGATCACATCGTCGCAGGTCAGAGGGGTGAGCCCGACGTCGGCGCCGCCGCCAGCCGCTATGAGCGAGACGCAGCCGCTCATAGCGAGGGCACCGCTCGATCGACGGCCCACCCTCCGCCGAGCCGAGAACGAGAAACGGCGGGGCCCCGGTCACCCGGGGCCCCGCCGTCACGCGGTGCGCAAGGGGGAGTTGAACCCCCACGTCCTTTCGGACACACGGACCTGAACCGTGCGCGTCTGCCTATTCCGCCACTTGCGCGTGGTGCGTCCCCTGCCGCGACCATTCGGTCGCCACGGGATCAGCGCGGACGAGCCTATCACCGCCTCGGAGCACCTCCGACCACGGGTCGACCACCCGCCGACGGCCACCGCGGCGGCGCCCCCACCACCCGGGGACCGGCCGCCCCGCCTCGACCAGCGCCGCCGCCCACCCCACGTCCACGAGGCGTCCACCCCGCCACCTCCTCGCGCACCACCCACCCCGGTACGATGAACGCCGGGACGGAGCCGCCGTCGCGCCCGGCGCGCGTGCACACGTCCCCGCCAGCACGATCCAGCACGACCCGCACGAGCAGTGACCAGACCAGACAGGCCGGCCCCAGCGGCCGCGGCGGACAGACCGGGAGGTGCGCGATGGGCGTTCTCGACCGCTTCGAGAAGGGCGTCGAGCGCGTGGTGAGCTCGGCCTTCGCGAAGGCGTTCCGCTCCGAGGTCAAGCCCGTGGAGATCGCGAGCGCCATCCGCAAGGACATGGACCAGCGCGCGGCGGCGTTCTCCCGGGGCCGCACCGTCGTGCCGAACACCTTCGAGGTCGAGCTCGGCGAGAGCGACCACGAGCGCGTCGTCGAGTGGGGCGAGGACGCCCTGGCCGACGAGATCATCGCCGCCGCCGCCGAGCACGCCCGCGAGCAGGGCTTCTCCCTCGTCGGGCCGCTCGCCGTCACCTTCGCCGCGAAGCCCGACCTCGAGACCGGCCGCTTCCGCGTCCACTCCTCCACCGTCCGCTCGGGCGCCGACCAGCGCCAGCAGGGGCAGCACAGCCAGCCCGACGGCGCGGCGCAGCCCCAGGCCTGGACCGGCACCGTCCCCGAGCCGCCCCGCCACCCGCTCATCGACATCGACGGCAAGCGCTACCTCCTGACCGGCGAGGCCACCGTGCTGGGCCGCGGCACCGAGTCCGACATCGTCGTGGACGACACGGGCGTCTCGCGCCGCCACCTGGAGATCCGGCGGACGGCGCGCGGCGTCGTCGTGACCGACCTCGGCTCGACCAACGGCACGTTCGTCGAGGGCAACCGCATCTCGGCGGCGACCCTCGTGGACGGCAACACCATCACCCTCGGCCGCACCCGGTTGCTGTACTACTCCGGTGAGGGCGCGCAGGAGTGAGCGAACTCGTCCTCACCCTCCTGCGGCTGTCGTTCCTCGCCCTGCTGTGGCTCACGATCCTGTGGTGCCTGCGCACCCTGCGCGGTGACATCTACGGCACGCGCGTCGGTGCGCGCGCGGGCGGTCGCCGTCGCGTCGGCCGATCGGGAGCCGCTCCCCGGGACTCGAGGGACCAGCGCGACGACGGCGCTTCCGCGGGCGGCGGCGGTGCGCCCCGCTCGGCCCCCGTCACTCTCGTCGTGCGCGCGGGACCGCTCGCCGGCACCACGCTGAACCTGCGCTCGTCGGCCGTCCTCATCGGGCGTGCGCCGTCGTGCACCCTCGTGCTCGACGACGACTACACCTCCGGCCGGCACGCCCGGATCTTCCCGCACGACGGCCGCTGGTTCGTCGAGGACCTCGGCTCCACCAACGGCACGTGGCTCGGCGAGCACCGCGTCGGAGATCCCGAGCCGCTCGAGATCGGCCGCCAGCTGAAGGTCGGCCAGACGCTCGTCGAGCTGCGGAGGTAGTTCGTGACCCTCGCCTTCCGCTACGCGGCGCGCTCCGACGTCGGGCTCATCCGCTCGACCAACCAGGACTCGGGCTACGCCGGTCCGCACCTGCTGGTGCTCGCGGACGGCATGGGCGGACCGGCCGGCGGCGACATCGCCTCCTCCATCGCGATCGCCCACCTGGCCCCGCTCGACGGGGAGTCGCACACGGGCGACATGCTCACGCTGCTGCGCGACGCCGTCGTGGAGGCGCACAGCGAGCTCCGCCAGCGTGCACTCGACAAGCCCGAGCTCGCCGGGCTCGGCACCACCCTCATCGCCGCGCTGCGCACCGGCAAGAAGCTCGCCCTCGTGCACATCGGCGACTCTCGCGCCTACCTCGTGCGGGGCGAGGAGGTCACGCGCCTCACGACCGACCACACCTACGTGCAGCACCTCGTGGACGCGGGCCAGCTCGACCCCGAGGAGGCCGAGAACCACCCGCACCGCTCGGTGATCCTGCGGGTCCTCGGCGACCACGACCTCGGCGTCGACCTCGACGAGTCCGTGCGCGAGCTGCACGCCGGCGAGCGGTTCCTGCTGTGCTCCGACGGCGTCTCCTCCTTCGTCAGCCACGACACGATCGTCGAGACGCTCACCGGCGTGCGCGACCCCGGCGAGTGCGCGGACCAGCTCGTGGACCTCGCACTGCGCGCCGGGGGCCCGGACAACATCACCGCCGTCGTCGCCGACGTCGTCGAGCTGGACGAGCTGCCCGACGGCGCCGCCCCCGACACCTCCCCGCAGGTCGTCGGATCGGCTGCGTCGCAGTGGCAGCGGCCCACCCGCGGCGCGACGGGCGCGGCCGGACGCGCCGCCGCGCTGACGGCCGCGGCGTCGACGTCGACGGAGGAGGAGGACGACGCGACCCCCGACGCGAAGCGCGCCCGGAAGACGGGCGCGGAGGACGACGGCGAGCCCCGCCCCCGCCGTCGTCGCACCCGCGTCCTGGTCATCTCCCTGGTGGTCGCCCTGGTGCTGGCCGCCGCGGGCGTCTCGGGCTACCGGTGGACGCAGACGCAGCACTACGTCGCCGCCTCCGGCGAGTTCGTCGCGGTCTACCGCGGCATCCCGCAGGAGCTCGGACCGCTGCGGCTGAGCAGCGTCGTGGACACCACCGACCTGCGCGTGGACGAGCTGCCGCAGTTCGCCCAGGACCGCCTGGCGCAGGGCATCACGCCCGAGAGCGGGTCGCTGGCGGACGCCGAGGAACTCGTGGAGAGCCTGCGGGCCCAGAGCACGCGCGAGGACGCCGACGACGGCGGCGCCGGGGGCACCGACGACGGCGGCGCCGGGGGCACCGACGCGCCCACCGATCCGGCCGCCCCGACTTCTCCCGCCGCCCCGACCGACCCCGCGCAGGCGCCCGCGCCGACCGAGGGCGCCACCTCCTGATGGTCACCATCGAGGCCCTGACCCCCTCGCGCAGCCGCTGGCGCGAGCTCGCGCTGCTGCTGCCCGCCGTCGCGATCGGCGTCTACGCCTACCTCCAGGTGGGCCTCGCGACCGACGGCGCGCCGCCCGCCGACCTGTGGAGCGTCGCGGCGCTGCTGGGCGGCGTCGGGCTGGCGGTCCACCTCGTGCTGCGGTGGCGCGCGCCCTACGCCGACCAGATCATGCTGCCGCTCGTGGTGGCGCTGAACGGCATCGGGCTGGCGATGATCGCCCGCGTGCACGCGGGGCTGCGGGGCCGGGACGTCGCCTGGGACCAGGACCCGTCGCGGCAGATGATGTGGATCGCCGTCGGCGCCGTGGCAGCCCTCGTCGTGCTCGTGCTGCTGCGCGACCACCGCACGCTGCGCCGCTACACCTGGACCGCGCTCGTGGCGGGCATCGCCCTGCTGCTGCTGCCCCTCGTGCCGGGCATCGGGCTCACGATCAACGGGTCGCAGCTGTGGGTGCGGATGGGTCCGCTCACGCTGCAGCCCGCCGAGCTGGCCAAGCTGTGCTTCGCCGTGTTCTTCGCCGGCTACCTCGTCACGCACCGCGACACCCTCACGCTCGCGGGGCGCAAGGTCCTCGGCATCACGCTGCCGCGGCTGCGCGACCTCGGCCCGATCCTGCTGGCGTGGGCCGTGAGCGTCGGTGTGCTCCTGAGCCAGCGCGAGCTGGGCACCTCGATCCTGCTGTTCGGCCTCTTCATCGCGATGCTCTACGTCGCGACCGAGCGGCTGTCCTGGGTCATCATCGGCGGGCTGCTCACGCTCGGGGGCGTCGCCGTCGTGGCCGCCAACGTCGGCTACGTGCAGGCGCGCTTCGACGTCTGGCTGCACGCGCTCGACCCCGAGATCTACGGCCGCAACCCGGGCGGCTCGGGGCAGATCGTCTCGGGGCTGTTCGGGATGGCCGGCGGTGGGCTGTTCGGCACCGGGTGGGGCGAGGGCTACCCGCACCTGACCTACTCCGCGAACGCCGACATGATCATGCCCTCGATCGCCGAGGAGATCGGGCTGGTCGGCATCATCGCCGTGCTGCTCATGTACGTGCTGCTCGCGCAGCGCGGCCTGCGCACCGCGATCGGGATCCGCGACGGCTTCGGCAAGCTCCTCGCCAGCGGCCTGGCGTTCATCGTGGCGCTGCAGTGCTTCATCGTGGTCGGCGGCGCCACCCGCGTCATCCCGCTGTCGGGCCTGACCATGCCGTTCCTCGCCGCCGGCGGCTCCTCGCTGCTGGCCAACTGGATCATCCTGGCGCTGCTGCTGCGGCTGTCCGACGGCGCGCGCCGCCCGGGCTCCGTCGTCGAGCAGGCGCCGATCGCCGTCGTGCCCGCCGCGCGCATCCCCGCCGCCGCGCGCACCGGGAGCCCCGGGGACACGACCCCCAGCGACGCGACGGAGGTGAGGGAGGCGTGAACACCCCCTGCGACGCCTCAGCATCGTGGTGATGGCGATGTTCGTCGTCCTCATGGGCGCCCTCACCTGGATCCAGGTCTTCCAGGCGGGCGACCTCAACGCCGACCCCCGCAACCAGCGCGCCACCTACCGCGAGCAGGGGCGCGAGCGCGGCCCGATCGTCGTGGCCGGGGAGCCGATCGTCACCTCCGTGCCCGTCGACACCCCGTACTCCTACCTGCGCACGTACGCCGACGGCCCCCTGTACGCCCCGGTCACCGGCTACAGCTCGATCGTCTTCGGGCAGAGCGGCGTCGAGCGCGCCGCGGGCACCGTGCTCAACGGCACCGCGCCGTCGCTGTGGCGGCAGCGCCTGGGCGACCTCGTCACGGGGCGGCAGCCGCAGGGCGGGTCCGTCGAGCTCACCCTGGACCCGGCCGTCCAGCAGGCGGCGTGGGACGCGCTCGAGGGGCGTGAGGGCGCCGTCGTCGCGCTCGACCCAGCCACCGGTGCCGTGCTCGCGCTCGTCTCCAGCCCGAGCTTCGACCCGAACGTGCTCGCGGGGCACGACGGCGGCCCCGTCCAGACCGCCTGGCAGGAGCTGCTCGACGACCCGGGCGACCCCCTCGTCAACCGCGCGATCGCGGGCGACACCTACGCGCCCGGCTCGACGTTCAAGCTGATCGACCTCGCCGCGGCGCTGTCGACCGGTGACTACGACGCCGAGACCCGCGTGCCCGCGCCTGACACGCTGGCGCTGCCCGGGTCGGGCGCGACGATCTCCAACCCCTCGGGCGAGCGGTGCGACGACGGCGAGACCGCCACCCTCGCGCTCTCGCTCGCGAAGTCGTGCAACACGCCGTTCTCGCAGCTCGCGATCACGCTCGGCGAGCAGGCGATCCGCGACCAGGCGGAGGCGTTCGGGTGGGACGCCGAGCTCCAGATCCCCATGACCGTCACCCCGGGCAGGCTCGGGGAGATCGCGGACGAGGCCGAGCTCGGCCAGGCGGCGATAGGCCAGCGCGACGTCCGCGCCACCCCGATGCAGGTGGCCATGATCGCGGCCGGCATCGCGAACGACGGCGAGGTCATGGCGCCGCACGTGATCGCGACCGAGCGCGCCGCCGACCTGACGGTGGTCGAGGAGACCGAGCCGCGCACCCTGTCGGAGGCCGTGACGCCAGAGGTGGCCGACACCATGACCGAGATGATGGTCGGCGTCGTGGAGAACGGGACGGGCTGGCGCGCGGCGATCGACGGCGTGCGCGTGGCCGGGAAGACCGGCACCTCCCAGACGGGCATCAACGAGGGCACCTCGCGCGACTTCCCGCACGCCTGGTTCACCGGCTTCGCCCCGGCGGACGACCCGCAGGTCGCCGTCGCCGTCGTGCTCGTCAACGGCGCCGACCCGGCCAGCCAGCAGTACTCCGGCGGTCAGCTCGCCGCGCCGATCGCGCGCGCCGTGATGCAGGCGGCTCTTCGATGACGCCGCGCGCCGGGGTCGTGCTGGACGGCCGCTACGAGCTCACGCAACGCCTCGCGATCGGTGGGATGGGCGAGGTGTGGACCGCCGTCGAGGTCGAGAGCGGTCAGCGCTACGCCGCCAAGGTGATGCGCCCCGAGTTCGCCGGCGAGAAGCTGTTCCTCGACCGGATCGCGGCCGAGGCGCGGAACTCGCGTGACCTCGTGCACCCGGGGATCGCCCGCACCTACGACGCCGGCGTGGTCGGCGGTCTCGGCTACCTCGTGATGGAGCTGGTCGAGGGCGAGACGCTCTCCACCGTGCTGCGGCGCGAGGGGACGCTGAGCCCGCGCACCCTGCTGGACGTGCTCGCGCAGACGGCCGACGCGCTCGCCGCCGCGCACGCCGCCGGAGTGGTCCACCGTGACATCAAGCCCGGCAACCTGCTCATGACCGCCGACGGCGCGGTCAAGCTCACCGACTTCGGCATCTCGATCGGCGCGAACCAGGCGCCGATGACCGATGCCGGGATGGTCATGGGCACCGCCCAGTACCTCCCGCCCGAGCAGGCGATGGGGCGCCCGGCCACGGGCGCCGGCGACGTCTACGCGCTCGGGATCATCGCGTACGAGGCGCTGGCGGGCCGCCGTCCCTTCACCGGGGCGACGCAGGTCGACATCGCGTTCGCCCACGTGACCGAGCCGCTGCCGGCGCTGCCCGCGCACGTGGACCCGGCGCTGCGCGCGCTCGTGGAGCAGATGCTCGCGAAGGACCCCGCCGACCGGCCGGCATCGGCCGCCGTCGTGGCCGAACGGGCGCGCGCGCTGCGCTCCGACCTCGACGCCGGGACCTGGGACCCGGCCCGGGTGCGCGGGGCCTGGCGGCTCCCGACGCTGGCCCTGCGGCGCGGTGGTCGCGGGGCGGCGGCGGACGGGAGCGGCGACGCGAACGCATCCACGGCCGCGCGGACGTCGGCGGCTTCGGCGGCATCGGCATCGGTCAGTGGTGGCGCGGACCCCGCCCCGCGGCGCTCGAGGCGCCGCGCGCCGAGCCGCGAGCGGCAGGTGGCGCTCGCCGTCGGGATCGTGCTGGCCGCGATGCTGGTCACGCTCGCGATCCTGACCCTCGCTAACCTTGGCTCGACGGCGGCGCTGGTGGCTGCCGTCGTGATGGTCCCGGCCGGAGGCGGCCGGGCACGTCTCCCGCACCGCGGGTGGCAGGAGGAGGTCGGCCAGACGGTCGACCTCGGAAGTCGGAAGGTTCTCTCGTGGTAGATCAGGTGCCCCGCGTGCTCGCGGGACGGTACGAGGTTGGTGAGCTCATCGGCCGCGGAGGCATGGCCGAGGTGTACATCGGCCGCGACAACCGGCTCTCGCGCCGCGTCGCGATCAAGCTGCTGCGCTCCGACCTCGCCCAGGACTCCACGTTCCAGGCCCGCTTCCGCCGCGAGGCGCAGTCGGCCGCCGCGCTGAACCACCCCGCGATCGTGTCGGTGTACGACACAGGTGAGGACGGGCACGTCGGTGCCGACGGCGTCACCCACCACCTGCCCTTCATCGTCATGGAGTACGTCGAGGGCCACACCGTCCGCGAACTCATCCGCGACGGCGCCGCGCTGCCCATCGACGAGGCCGTGGAGATCACCGCCGGCGTCCTGTCGGCGCTCGAGTACTCCCACCACGCGGGCATCGTGCACCGCGACATCAAGCCCGCGAACGTCATGATCACGACGGCGGGCGACGTCAAGGTCATGGACTTCGGCATCGCGCGCGCGATCGCCGACTCGGCGGCCACGATGACGCAGACGCAGGCCGTGGTCGGCACCGCGCAGTACCTCTCCCCGGAGCAGGCGCGCGGCGAGGTCGTCGACGCGCGCTCCGACGTCTACTCCACCGGCGCCCTGCTGTTCGAGCTGCTGACCGGGCGCCCGCCGTTCATCGGGGACTCGCCGGTCGCCGTCGCCTACCAGCACGTGCGCGAGGATCCGCCGACCCCGAGCTCGCTCGCGCCCGACGTCCCCGTCGAGCTGGACCGCATCACGCTCAAGGCGCTCGCGAAGGACCGCGACGTGCGCTACCAGAGCGGCGAGGAGTTCCGCTCGGACCTCGAGGCCGCGCAGCGCGGCGGCGTCGTGGGCGCGCCCGCGGTCGGTGTGATCGCCGCGGCCAACGCCGCCACCGTGGCGGCGGCGAGCCCGGCCGCCCGCGCGGCGGCCACGCAGGTCATGGCCGGTCCGCCGACGGCGCAGACGTCCTCCGACCTCCCGCCCGTGGCGCCCGAGGAGGAGCCGCGCAAGGGACGCGCGTGGATCTGGGTGCTCGGGATCGTGCTCGCGCTGCTCGTGGCCGGGATCGTGGCGGTCGCGGTGAACAACGCGCGCCAGAACGAGCCCGAGCCGACCCCGACCGAGACGACGCCCGAGAACGTGGCGGTGCCCGACGTCGCCGGTGAGAGCGAGGCCGATGCGCAGGCCACGATCGAAGGTGCGGAGCTCGTCTTCGCACGGGCCGAGGCACCGAGCGACGACGTCGAGGCGGGCCTCGCGATCAGCAGCGACCCGGCGGCGGGCTCGCTCATCGCGCCCGGGCAGACCGTGACCGTCACGATCTCGTCCGGTCCCGACACGCTGACCGTGCCCGACGTCATCGGATTCACGGCCGACCAGGCGACCACCGCTCTGAACCAGGCCGGTTTCACCGGCAACCAGATCCGCATCATGGAGGAGGACGACGGGTCCCAGCAGGCGGGTGACGTGCTCAGGATCGAACCTGGCGTCGGCGAGTCCGCGGCGCCGAACGCCCCCTTCGTGCTCTACGTCGCCTCCGGCAACGTGACGATCCCGGACCTCACCGGGAGGACCCAGGACGAGGCTGCGCAGCTCCTGCGCGACGCCAACCTCTCGGCGACCTTCACCCAGGACGAGACGGGTTCCGCGGCGGCGGGGACCGTCACCGGGTGGGAGCCGACCGGTGTCGTGCCGCGCCTGTCCACCGTGACCGTGTCGGTCGCCTCGGCGCAGGTCGAGGTCCCGGACCTCGACGACATGACGCGGGCCGAGGCCGAGGCGGCGCTGGCGGAGGTCAGCCTGACGGCGTCGTTCCAGGAGGAGCCGAACGGCGACGTCGAGGTCGGTCAGGTCACCCGGTGGGAGCCGGAGAACACCCAGGTCGACCGCGGCAGCGAGGTCACCGTGTGGCTCGCCACCGCGCCGACCGAGACGGCGACGACCCCGCCGCCGACGTCGACCACCTCCCCGCCGCCCACCAACGGCGGCGGGGGCCGCGGCGACGACGACTGATCCCCACACCTCCGCGAGGGGTTTCTGGGGACTCGCGAGGGGTCTGTGGGAGTCCGCGAGGTACTTGCGACGATGCAAGTACCTCGCGGTCCCCCACGAGTGCCTCGCGAGTCCCCAGACGTACCTCGCGGGCTCCCACAAACCCCTCGCGGGCTCCCAGGAAGTCCTCGCGGACTAGAGGGCGGCCAGCGGGCGCATGCCCTCGCTGCGGGCCACCGCGCCGTCGTCGCCCGCGATCGCCAGCCAGTTGGCCAGCAGTCGGTGACCGCCCTCGGTGAGGACCGACTCGGGGTGGAACTGCACGCCGTGCAGCGGGAGCTCGCGGTGCGACAGCCCCATCACGATCCGGGGTGAGTCGCCGCCGCCCGTCCAGGCGGTGACCTCGAGCTCGTCGGGCACGGTCTCGGTCACGACGGCGAGCGAGTGGTACCGCGTCGCCGTGAACGGCGCACCCAGCCCGGCGAACACGCCCGCGCCGTCGTGCGTCACCGCCGACGTCTTGCCGTGCATGAGCTCGGGCGAGTGCGTGACCACGCCGCCGTACGCCTCCGCGAGCGCCTGGTGCCCGAGGCAGACCCCGAGCATCGGCGTCGCCGTCGCGGCGCACGCGGCGATGACGTCGAGCGACGCGCCGGCGCCCTCCGGCGTCCCCGGACCGGGTGAGACGAGGACGCCGTCGACGTCGGCCAGCTCCTCGGGGTCGCCGGTGAGGGCGTCGTTGCGCAGCACCGTGGTCTCGGCGCCGAGCTGCTGCAGGTAGCCGACGATCGTGTAGACGAAGCTGTCGTAGTTGTCCACGACGAGGATGCGGGGCGCTCGGCCTGCGGTCATGCTCACTCCACGGTCTGCTGGTCGAAGGGGAGCAGCGGCGCCACCGCGGGGAACACCCACAGGAACAGCGCCGCCACGACGGCGAGGATCAGGATCAGCGCGAGGATCGCCCTGAGCCACCCCGGGCCGGGCAGGATCCGCCAGATGGCTGCGTACATGTCAGGCCTCCGGTGAGAGCTCGGCGGGGCGGCCGGCGTCGCGCGGCACCCAGCTGTCCAGCGTCCCGTGCACGATGTAGCGCTCGCGCGTGGAGAACAGCGGGTGGCAGGTGGTCAGGGTGATCGACGCCTCGGTGGCCTCCGCCTGCGGGTCGGCGGGGTTGGGCGCGATGACGTCGGTCTGCCGCGGGCTCACGATCAGGCTGTCCGTGACGCGGTAGACGTACCAGGCCTCCGCCGTCTCGACCACGAGCGGGTCGCCGACCTCGAGCGTGGTGATGTCGTAGAACGGCTTGCCGTGGCTCTGCCGGTGCCCCGCGAGCGCGAAGTTGCCGACCTCGCCCGGCATCGCGGTGCCCTCGTAGTGCCCGATCCCGAGCTTGTCGAGCACGGTGGCGCGGTCGGTCCCCTCGGAGATCGGCTTGCTGTAGGGCTCACCCGTGTCCCAGCGCGGCACCCACAGCCGCCCGAACGTGGTCGCGTCCAGCGGCGCCTCCGCGACCGGGATCTCGCCCTCGCTCGGCTTGGCGACGACGACGGGGGACTCGGGGAGCTCGGCGTCGAGAGCCTCCGACACGGTCGCCTGGAACCGGTCGGCCTCGACGTCGGTCCACCACAGCTGCCACGCGACGAACAGCCCGATGAGGATGCCGGCGGTGATGAGGAGCTCACCGATCACGCCGACGATCGCCGACCCGACGCCGCCGCGCCGGCGGCGTCGCTGCTCTCGCCGGGACGGTGCCGGCTGCGCCACGGTGGTCATCGTGTCCCTTCGACGGCGGTCGCGTAGGAGAGCGTACGCGCGCCGGTGTAGGCGGGCAGGTCGAGGGCGTCGTCGGCCTCGAGGGTGTAGCCGAGGCCGTACGCCTCGACGTACTGCCGGTACAGACGGACCCCGGCGTCGGCGTCGAGCGCGTCGGTGAGGGCGTCGGCGTCGCCCACGGCCTCGATGACGTAGGGCGGCGAGTAGGTCCGTCCGTGCAGCAGGAGGACGTTGCCCACGCACCGCACGGCGCTCGTGGCGATGATCCGCTGCCCCTGGACGGCGATCGCCTCGGCGCCGCCCGCCCACAGCGCGTTGACGACCGACTGCAGGTCCTGCTGGTGCACCACGAGGTCGTCGAGGTTGTCGGAGGAGGACGACGCCGGCGCGTCCGTGAGCGTGACGCTCACCCCCGCGCCGCGCACGTCCTCCTGGCCGACGGCGAGCAGGACCGCCGGGTCCGTGGGGGCGGCGCCCGCGTCGACGTCGAGGCTCGCCTGGAGCGTCGCCACCTCCGAGCGGAGGTCGTCGACGGCGTCGTTGCGCTCCGCGAGTCGCTCGCTCTCCTGCGCCACGAGCGAGCGCAGGTCGCGCGGCCGGCCGTCGTCGAACCCCGCGAACAGGGTGGCGCTGGTGGCGAACAGGATGCCGGCGACGAAGGCCACGAGCGCGACGGTGAGCGAGGCTCGGCTCCGCGGCCGGCGGCGCCCCGGGAGTCCGCTCGGGCGGCCGAGCAGGCGGTCGATCGGGCTGCGGCGCATCACGACCCTCCCGTCGACGGCGTTCGAGATGATCGTACGGCCCGCGCCGGATACCCTGGATCGTTGCACCCACGCCGAACGAGGAGAAGTCGTGCCCGAGTCGAAGTCCCGGAAGAAGCCGGCCGCCCCCTCCCCCGCCGTCGCGCCGCGCGAGGACGCGCCGAACCCGCCGTGGTTCGTGCCGACGTTCCTCGGCCTGCTGGTGCTGGGGCTGGTGTGGGTGGTGACCACCTACCTGACGTCCGGCGCCTGGCCGATCCCGCCGCTGGGGTCGTGGAACCTGGCCGTCGGCTTCGGCTTCATCCTCGTCGGCTTCGGCATGACGATGCGCTGGCGCTGACGCTCGCGCTGGACCGACCAGCCTGATCGACCTCGGGGCCGGAGCCGTTCGCGGCTCCGGCCCCGAGGCGTCTCCGGGAACGGTGCGGACCCCCACCGTTGTCCCCAGCTGTGCACAAAGGTGTGGAGAACTACACCCGTGTTATTCGATGTCGTCACTGGTGGGAAGGGTCACCGCGAACATCTGTCCCCAGACTGTGGATGACCCTGGGGAGAACAACACCGGTGTGATTCAGGGGGCGACGACCCGACCGCCGAGAGCTGCCGCCGAGAACGCCGGGTGCTGCTCGAGACGCACGTTCGAGCAGCACCCGTCGTTCTCACGGGTGAGCCGTGACGCCGAGAACGGCTGGTGCGGCTCGGGATGCGTTTTCGAGCAGCACCAGCCGTTCTCGGCGCACAGCGGGGGCGCGGGGTGCCGGGGCCGGGACGCGGGGCCGGGCGCGGCGGTACGGGGCGCGGCGGTACGGGGCGCTGGGTGCCGGGCGCGGCGGTGCCAGGGCCCGGGTACGCCGCCCGTCAGTACAGGACGAGCGCGCTGAGGCCGACCATCAGCAGGAGCAGGCCGCCCATCCCGAGCCAGGCGAGCCACTGCCGCGGCCGCGGCAGGTAGGCGAGCATGGCCGCGATGGCGGCGCCCACGACCAGACCGCCGAGGTGTGCCTGCCAGGCGATCCCGGGCAGCACGAAGCCGATGACGGCGTTGATGCCGATGAGCACGAGGATCTGGCGCGAGTCGCGGCCGAAGCGCCGCAGCATCACGGCGAACGCACCGAACAGCCCGAAGACGGCGCCCGAGGCGCCGACGGTGGGCGCGGCGTCGAGCCCGGTGATGAGGAGGTAGGCGACCGAACCGCCGAGCGCGGAGAGCACGTAGAGCGAGAGGAACCGCACGCGGCCGAGCAGACGCTCGAGGTCGCGACCGACCAGGTAGAGCGCGTACATGTTGAACGCCAGGTGCCAGATGCCGCCGTGCAGCACGCTGGCGGTCAGGAAGCGCCAGGGCTCGTCGGCCGCGAAGGGCCCCCAGAAGGCGAGCGCCCGGTAGATCTCGATGTAGAGCGGCTCGGCGAGGTAGCGCAGGAGCTCGATCACGACGCAGATCGCCATGATCGTGTAGGTCACGTACGGCGGGCCGCCCCGGTCGACACCACCGACGACGGTGCGCACCGGACGGCGGCCCCGCGAGGCGTCGCGCGCGCAGTCGACGCAGTGCACGCCGACGGTCGCCGGCCGCTGGCACTCGGGGCACGCCGGACGACCGCAGCGCTGGCACGTCACGTAGGAGACGCGGTCCGGGTGACGCTGGCAGACGGGTGGGCCGCCGGATCCGGGTCGCTCGCCGTACGGACCGTGACCACCCGGGGGAAACCCCGGCCTCACCGCTCTGGTGGCCGGGGTGGGGGCTGGAGCCGTAGCCACCGAATCCGCTCATCGACAAGGTCCTCCGGGTGGGCTGGGTGCGGCGGCTACGGCTCGAGCGGGTGCTACTCGGTGATGTCGATGCCGGTGATCGAGATGTCCTCGACCGGGCGGTCGCCCGCGCCGGTGCGCGTGCCCGAGATCGTGTCGACGACGGCGCGGCTCGCCTCGTCCGTCACCCTGCCGAAGATCGTGTGCTTGCCCTGCAGGTGCGGAGTCTTGACGGTCGTGATGAAGAACTGCGATCCGTTCGTGCCGCGGCCGGCGATCTTGCCGGCGTTCGCCATCGCGAGCAGGTAGGTCTCGTTGAAGGTCAGCTCGGGGTGGATCTCGTCGTCGAAGGAGTAGCCGGGGCCACCGCGGCCCGACCCGAGCGGGTCGCCGCCCTGGATCATGAAGCCGGGGATGACGCGGTGGAAGATCGTGCCGTCGTAGAGCGGGCGGTCGGCCTTGGCGCCGGTGGCGGGGTCGGTCCACTCCTTCGAGCCGTCGGCCAGGCCGACGAAGTTCGCCACGGTCTTGGGCGCGTGGTTGGGGAGCAGCTCGACGGTGATGTCGCCGACGGACGTGTGGATGACAGCGTTCATGTCCTCATCCTCGCACCTCCGCCTGACGGGACGCTGGGGATGGTTGCTGCACTCCTGCGGCCGGTGGTGGCAGGATGGAACGACTGGCAGCACCGATCCGTGGCCACGTGCCCCGGAGAGCGAGGGAGCACCCATGGGACGCAAGGTCAACATCGAGCCCGACGACATCCGCGACCAGGTCGTCGAGGCGAGCAAGCAGGCCAAGGCTCTCGCGGAGCAGGGCGTGGAGTGGGCGACGCCGCACGTCGAGGCCGCCCGCGACTGGGCCGCGCCGCGGATCGAGCAGGCGTGGAAGAGCGGTGTGAAGGCCGCCGGGCCGAAGGTCGAGGAGCTGGCCGGCAAGGCCTCCGACCTCACCGACGTCGCGGCCGTCAAGGCCAAGTCGGCCACCGACTCGGCGCACGACGCGCTGGTCGACATCATCATCCCGCGCGTCGTGAGCGCGATGCAGGAGGCTGCGAAGGCGGCGTCCGACGCGACGGACACCGCGGGCAAGGCCGCCACCAAGGGCGTCGACACCGCCACCGAGAAGCTCGCGGGTGCGACCGACAAGGTCGCGAAGAAGGTCTCCGAGCAGGCGGGCAAGGTCCAGCCGACCAAGTCCTCCTCCGGCGTCGGC
Organism: Litorihabitans aurantiacus; assembly: GCF_030161595.1. Lineage (NCBI taxonomy): Bacteria > Bacillati > Actinomycetota > Actinomycetes > Micrococcales > Beutenbergiaceae > Litorihabitans > Litorihabitans aurantiacus. The sequence goes on along the minus strand of NZ_BSUM01000001.1, from coordinate 3,170,534 downwards.
AGGACGATCGGCTGGATCGTGGGTGGCGCCGCCGCCGCGGCCGCCGGCTACCTCGTGTGGCGCCGCACCCAGCCGCTCGACGACCCGTGGGCCGAGGAGTACTGGGAGGACGTCGACGGCGAGGACACCACCGGCGGGACGTCGTCGGCGCCCGCTGGTTCCGCTGACGAGTCCGACGAGTCCGTCGTCGAGGCGCTGGTCGACGCCGTCGCGACGTCGGACGAGGACGTCGAGGGCACCTCGGTCGTCGAGGAGGCCGAGGCCGCGCTGAAGGACGCCGCACCCTCGTCGGACTCGAGCGAGGACAAGCCCGTCAACGCCGAGGGTCAGCTCGGTGACGACACCTCGGGCGCCGCGCCGAAGCCCAAGCCGCGCCCCCGCCGTCGTGCCGCTGCCTCGGGCGACGACGCGTCCGGTGAGACCGACGGCGAGGTCGACTCCCGCGAGGACACCACGCAGGAGTGATCTCCCCCTGATCCACCGCAGCGGGGTGGGCCGCGCCGCACGGCGCCGGCCCACCCCGCTGCTCGTACGCCACCACATCACGAATCGAGGGGAGAGCGTGCTCGCGAGCGCCGTCGTCGTCGGGCTCCTCGCGGCGATCGCGGTGCGGCGCGTCCCCTGGGTGCGACGCCGGCTGCCGCCGCCGGCCTCCACGCTGCTGACGGCGGTGGCGGTCGCCGTCGTGACCCTGCTGCTCGCGGAGCGCGAGCCCGGGACCGCCCGCACCCTGACCGCCGTCGCCGGTGTCCTCGCCGTGACCGGAGCCGCCGTGCTGCTCGGCGGCGCGGTGACCGACGCCGTCGTCCGGCCGATCCAGCGCTGGTTCGCGAACCAGCCCGAGGGGCCGACCGTCCGGGAGCGGGTCGAGGCCCGCGCCGACGCGTTCGGTCCGCGCGTGGGGCGGTGGAACGTCGTCGCGCTGGTGACGCGCTCGGTGCTGCGCGCGGGCGACGTGCGCGTCACGGGCCTCGCGGCCGAGATGAGCTACTACGCGCTCATCTCCCTCGTGCCGATCGCGACGGCGCTGGGCTCGAGCCTGGGCTTCCTGCGGCCGCTGCTCGGCGACACGGAGGTCGAGGAGATCCGCGAGGCGATCGTGGGGGCCCTGACGTCGATCTTCGCCCAGCAGGTCGCCAGCGACGTGCTCGCCCCGCTGGTCGACGGGCTGCTCAGCGAGCGGCGCACCGGGTTCGCGGTGGGCGCGCTCGCGATCACACTGTTCCTCGCGAGCCGCGTGTTCCGCGCGGCGGTGCGGGCGCTCGACGACGCCTACCGGGTGGAGTCGCGGCGCAACGTCGTCACGCAGTCGGCGCTCGGCCTCCTGTTCACCCTGGGTGCGATCGTCACGCTGGTGACGGTGACGCTGCTGATGGTGGTCGGACCGCTGGTCGGTGACGCCGCCACGCTCGCGGCGACCCTGGGTCTCGGCGACGCGTTCGCGGTCGCCTGGGACTGGCTGCGGTGGCCGGTCGCGTTCCTCGCAGGCCTCGCGTACCTGACACTGCTGTACCGGTACGCCCCGAACGTGCGCCACACCTGGCGCGAGTGCCTCCCCGGCGCGATGGTCGGGTCGGTGGCGCTGCTCGTCGTCTCCTCGGGATTCATGCTCTACGTGCGTCTCGCCGCGCCCGACGTCGTGGCCTCCGACGCCGCGGACGCCGCCGTCGTGCAGGCCGCGGGACAGATGCTGAGCCTCGTGCTGGCCGGCGTCCTGTGGCTGTGGCTCGGCAGCATCGTGGTGCTGCTGGGCGGCATCGCGAACGCGGAGATGGCGGTGGAGCGGGCGGAGCTCGAGGGAACCCGGGAGGAGCGGTCCGTACCGGCGGCGACCCGGGCCGCGGGAGAAGCCACCCCAGCGGCCGCCCCGGGTCGGCGCTGAGGCCCTCGACCGGGTGCCCGGGGTGTACTGTCGCCGCACGCGTCAGATGCGCGAGGAGGAGAACGGCCATGACTCGTCACAGGATCGTCGAGATGACCGTCCAGATCATCGCCGAGAGCGGTGTCGACGCCGTCACCTTCGAATCCGTCGCCGAGCGGGCCGGCCTGACCCGCGGCGGCATCGTCTACCACTACGCCACGCGGGCGCTGCTCGTCGAGGCTGCACGGGACCACCTGGCGCGGACGGTCCACGACGAGCTCGTCGCGGCGCTCGGGGTTCCCGGCGGAGACACCGACCCGCACCGGGCCGTCCGCGCCCTCCTCGCGTCGATCGCCTCGCCCTCGTCGCGCCCGTCGTTGCAGATGCTGATTTCCCAGTTCGGGCCCGGTGCGGCGCTCGGGGCCCTTCGGGAGCCCCTGGGCCTGCCCGCGGGCCGGAGCGCCGAAGAGCTCGACGACCAGGACATCCGGACGTCGCTCGCCCTGCTGGCGGCCGACGGTCTCCTGCAGTACCAGGCGACGTCGACGGAGCCGCTGGACGAGGAGACCTTCGGTCGGCTCGTCGCGGGGATCGAACGCTCGCTGGGAGACGACGGGTCGCCCGCCTCCTGACGGCGGACCCGGCGCGTGGTGGCGGCAACTCGTCGAAACCGCGCAACTCTGCGTAGGACGACGACAGAGCCGGACCGGTCCCCGCACGGAGAGCCGGCCGGGCTCTGCCCATCGGTGGTGGAGCCTAGGGGACTCGAACCCCTAACCCCCTGCTTGCAAAGCAGGTGCGCTACCAATTGCGCCAAGGCCCCGTGACGGGTCCGCCGGGCGGACCGATCGGGTGGTGCGGACGACCCTACGCCTCGATCGGGTCGGTGACCTCGTTCCAGAGATCCCGCTCGGCCCGCTCGGCGGCGACCTCGCGCCAGACCAGGTATCCGAGGCCGGCGATCGCGCCGATCACGAGAAGCTTCCTCATCGTGGTCCTCCAGGTGTTTCGGTGGGCCTACCGCGACTTGAACGCGGGACCTCTTCATTATCAGTGAAGCGCTCTAACCAACTGAGCTATAGGCCCGAAACGCGGGGCGGGAGACGGTCCGTCTCCCTCACGCGCCGGTCGAGACTACCCCACGGCGGGGCTCCCGACCAAAACGACCGACGGCAGCGACTCAGTCGTCCGTCAGGGTCATGTGGAGGCCGCCGACGAGCGCCGCCACGATGTTGTAGAGGAACGCGAACAGCGTGGTCAGAGCGGTGATCAGGGCCACGTTGACCACCGCCACGACCACGGCGATCGACATGATGTTGTTCAGCCGCAGGTACTCGAGGATCGGGCCGAACTGCTCGACGGCGCCGAGGTCCGTGACCAGCGACTGCAGGTCCGCGAACACGCCCATCGAGTCCAGCACCTGCCACGCGACGGCGGCCGCGACCACGGTCACGATCCCGCCCGCGACCGAGAGCAGGAAGCCGAGCTTCATCACCGACCACGGGTCGACGCGCGAGACCGACAGCCGCACCCGGCGCGGACCGCTCGACGGACGCGGCGCCGCCGTCGACTCCGCGGGCGCCTCGGCCGGGGACGGGGAGGACCCGCCCGTCGGCGCCGGCCGGGCCGACTTCGGCGGGATCGAGGCGGGGACGTCGTGCCCGCCCGAGCGCGTGTCCTCCTCGACCGTCATGGTGGCCGGACCGCCCTGCTTCACGGTCTTGATGGCGGAGGTGCGCACCGGTCCCTGGCTCTTGGCCGGGGTGGTGGACCTGCCGGAGCCCGAGGTGGGCCGGGAGGACTTCGACTGGTTCATCGGGTCTCTTCCTCACGCTGATCGTCGTCGGCCCCGCCCGAGATCTCCTCGGCACGCTCGGCCTCCCGCGACGCTACGGCATCGGCGTCGGCCGAGGTAGCGGCCGGGGCGCCCGCGGACGCACCCTCCACGGAATCCTCACCAGCCAGGACGTCGGCCACCGGCACGCCGTCGACCTCCGCCGCCGCGACCTCCGCGGCGCGCTCACCGAGCGCGACGGCGATGATCCGGTCGCCCTTGTCGGGCTTGGCGAACGTGACGCCCTGGGTGTTGCGGCCGGTGAGGTTCACGCCGGCGACGGCGGAGCGCACCACCTTGCCGCGCTCCATGATCACCAGCACCTCGTCGAGCTCGTCCGTCACGAGCGCGCCGACCAGGTGACCACGTGACTCCACGACGGCGGCGACCTTGATCCCGAGGCCGCCGCGGCCCTGCACGCGGTACTCCGACAGCAGGGTGCGCTTGGCGAAGCCGCCGTCGGTCACGGTGAACAGGGCGGCGCCCTCGCGCACGACGTCGAGCGAGAGCAGCTCGTCGTCCTCGCGGAACTTCATCCCGGTCACGCCGGACGTGGCGCGCGACATCGGGCGGATCGCCTCGTCGCTCGCGGTGAAGCGGATCGACTGGCCGCCCCGCGAGACGAGCAGCAGGTCGTCGTCGGCGTCAGCGAGCCGGGCCGCGACGACCTCGTCGACCGCACCGTCGCCGTCGACCCGGAGGTTGATCGCGATGACGCCGCCCGAGCGGGAGGAGTCGTACTCGGTCAGGCGCGTCTTCTTCACGAGACCGCGCTTCGTGGCCAGCACGAGGTACTCCGCCGAGGCGTAGTCCTTGATCGTGAGGACCTGCGCGATCTCCTCGCCCGGCTGGAACGCGAGCAGGTTCGCGACGTGCTGCCCCTTGGCGTCGCGCCCGCCCTCCGGCAGCTCGTAGCCCTTGGCGCGGTAGACACGCCCGAGGTTGGTGAAGAACAGCAGCCAGTCGTGCGTCGTCGTGACGAAGAACTGGTTCACGACGTCGTCGCCCCGCAGCTGCGCCCCGCGCACACCCTTGCCGCCGCGGCGCTGGGCCCGGTAGGCGTCGGTGCGCGTCCGCTTGGCGTAGCCGCCGCGCGTGATCGTCACGACGATGTCCTCGACCGGGATGAGGTCCTCGACGTTCATGTCGCCGTCGAACGGCAGGATCGTGGAGCGGCGCTCGTCGCCGTACTTCTCCACGATCGCGCCGAGCTCCTCCGACACGATCGTGCGCTGCCGGCCGGGGCTCGCGAGGATCCCCTGGTAGTCGATGATCTCGGCCTCGATGGCCTGGAAGTCCGCGAGGATGCGGGCCCGCTCGAGCGCCGCGAGGCGGCGCAGCTGCATGTCGAGGATGGCCGTGGCCTGGACCTCGTCGATGTCGAGCAGGTCCATCAGGCCGCCACGCGCCTCGTCTGCCGACGGCGAGCGCCGGATCAGCGCGATGACCTCGTCGAGCGCGTCGAGCGCCTTGAGCAGACCGCGCAGGATGTGGATGCGCTTCTGCGCGGCATCGAGCAGGTACTGCGTGCGCCGGACGATGACCTCGATCTGGTGGTCGACCCAGTGCCGGATGAACGCGTCGAGGCTGAGGGTGCGCGGCACGCCGTCGACCAGCGCGAGCATGTTGGCGCCGAACGTCTCCTGCAGCTGCGTGTGCTTGTAGAGGTTGTTCAGCACGACCTTGGCGACGGCGTCGCGCTTGAGCACGATGACCAGGCGCTGACCGGCGCGGCCCGAGGTCTCGTCGCGCAGGTCGGCGATGCCGGCGATCTTGCCGTCGCGCACCAGCTCAGCGATCTTGGCCGCGAGGCGGTCCGGGTTGACCTGGTAGGGCAGCTCCGTGACCACGAGGCACTGGCGACCCTGGAGCTCCTCGACCTCCACGACGGCGCGCATCGTGATCGAGCCGCGGCCCGTGCGGTAGGCGTCCTCGATGCCCTTGACGCCGAGGATCGTGGCGCCCGTGGGGAAGTCGGGGCCCTTGATGCGCGTCAGCAGCGCGGCGAGCAGCTCGTTGTTGCTCGCGTCCGGGTTCTCGAGGAACCACTGGGCGCCCGAGGCGACCTCGCTCAGGTTGTGCGGCGGGATGTTCGTGGCCATGCCGACGGCGATGCCCGCGCTGCCGTTGACCAGCAGGTTCGGGAACCGCGCCGGCAGGATGAGCGGCTCGCGCGTGCGGCCGTCGTAGTTGTCCCCGAACTCGACCGTGTTCTTGTCGATGTCGCGGACCATCTCCATGGCCAGCGGGGCGAGCTTGCACTCGGTGTACCGGGGAGCGGCCGCGTGGTCGTCACCCGCCGAGCCGAAGTTGCCCTGGCCCGCCACGAGCGGGTACCGCATGGTCCACGGCTGGACGAGGCGGACGAGGGTGTCGTAGATCGGCGAGTCGCCGTGCGGGTGGTAGTTACCCATCACCTCACCGACGACGCGCGTGCACTTGGAGAACGCGGACTCGGGGCGGTAGCCGCCGTCGTACATCGCGTAGAGCACGCGGCGGTGCACCGGCTTGAGACCGTCGCGGACCTCGGGCAGGGCGCGGCCCACGATGACGCTCATCGCGTAGTCGAGGTAGCTGCGCTGCATCTCGAGCTGCAGGTCGACCTGCTCGATGCGGCCGTGGTGGTGCAGCGGATCGGCGGGGTCCACCGGGGGCGTGCTCTCGGGGGCGTTGTCGTCGCTGGGGGCTGGGTCACGTCGGTCCTGTCTTTCCTCGTGCGCGCTCGCGCACCGTCTCGCGGGGGTGGGGGAGCTCGATCAGATGTCGAGGAACCTCACGTCCCGGGCGTTGCGCTGGATGAAGGAGCGGCGCGACTCGACGTCCTCGCCCATCAGCACCGAGAAGATCTCGTCGGCCATCGCGGCCTCGCCGATCGTCACCTGCTTGAGGATGCGGGTGTCCGGATCCATCGTGGTCTCCCACAGCTCGGAGTAGTTCATCTCCCCGAGACCCTTGTAGCGCTGGATGCCACCGTCCTTGGGCAGGCGGTGACCGGCGTCGCGACCCGCCTTCAGGAGCGCGTCGCGCTCGCGGTCGGAGTAGGCGTACCCGTGCGGTGCGTTGGTCCACTTGAGCTTGTACAGCGGCGGGGCCGCGAGGTACACGTGGCCGTGCTCGACGAGCGGCCGCATGTAGCGGAACAGGAGGGTCAGCAGCAGGGTGCAGATGTGCTGGCCGTCGACGTCGGCATCGGCCATCAGCACGATCTTGTGGTACCGCAGCTTGGCGAGGTCGAAGTCCTCGCCGATACCCGTGCCGAAGGCCGAGATGAGTCCCTGGATCTCGGTGTTGCCGAGCGCGCGGTCGAGCCGGGCCTTCTCGACGTTCAGGATCTTGCCGCGGATCGGCATGATCGCCTGCGTCTCCGGGTTGCGTCCCTGGACGGCGCTGCCGCCGGCCGAGTCACCCTCGACGATGAACACCTCGGAGATCTCGGCGTTGCGGCTGGAGCAGTCGCGCAGCTTGCCGGGCATCCCGACGCCCTCGAGCAGCCCCTTGCGACGCGTGGCCTCCCGCGCCTTGCGCGCCGCCATGCGGGCCTGCGACGCCTGGATGGCCTTGCGCACGACGTCGCGCGCCTCGTTCGGGTGCGAGTCGAACCAGTCGCCGAGCTGCTCGAACACGACCTTCTGCGTGAAGGTCCGGGCCTCGGTGTTGCCCAGCTTCGTCTTCGTCTGGCCCTCGAACTGCGGCTCGCCGAGCTTGATCGAGATGACGCACGTCAGGCCCTCGCGGATGTCCTCGCCCGTGAGGTTGTCGTCCTTCTCCTTGAGCAAGTTCTTCTCGCGCGCATAGCGGTTCACGAGCGTCGTGAGCGCCGCGCGGAACCCCTCCTCGTGCGTGCCGCCCTCGGAGGTGTTGATCGTGTTCGCGTAGGTGTGCACCGAGTCGGTGTAGGCCGAGGTCCACTGCATCGCGATCTCCAGGGAGATCGTGCGGACGGTGTCCTCCGCCTCGAAGTCGATGACCGCCTCGTGGACGAGATCGGCCTTCTTGGCCTTGTTGAGATGCGTCACGTAGTCGACCAGACCGCCGTCGTAGCGGTAGGTGACGGTGCGGTGGTGGGCGCCGTCGGCCGCCTGCGCAGGATCGGTGCCGTCGGTGGTGGGGGTCGCCGCGTCCGTACCGGCGACCTCGTCGTCGACGTCGTTGCCCGAGGGGCGCTCGTCGGTGAGCGAGATCTGCAGCCCCTTGTTCAGGAACGCCATCTGCTGGAAGCGCGCCCGCAGCGTCTCGAAGTCGTAGGTGGTGGTCTCGAAGATCGCGGGGTCGGCCCAGAACGTCTGCTGGGTCCCGGTCACGTCGGTGGCCTCGCCGCGCTGGATCTCCCCGGTGGGCTTGCCGCCGTCGGCGAAACCGAGCGACCACGTGTAGCCGTCGCGCTTGACGACCGACTCCATGCGGTAGGAGAGCGCGTTCACCACGGACATGCCCACGCCGTGCAGGCCCCCGAGACGGCGTAACCACCACCGCCGAACTTGCCGCCCGCGTGCAGGATCGTCATGACGACCTCGAGGGTCGGCTTCCCCTCGGTCGGGTGGATGGCCACCGGGATGCCGCGGCCGTTGTCGACCACGCGGACGCCACCGTCGGCCAGCAGGGTCACCTCGATGTGGTCGCAGTAGCCGGCCAGCGCCTCGTCCACCGAGTTGTCGACGATCTCGTAGACCAGGTGGTGGAGACCGCGCTCACCGGTCGAGCCGATGTACATGCCGGGCCGCTTCCGCACGGCCTCGAGTCCCTCGAGAACGGTGATGTTCTGGGCGTCGTACCCGCCGGCGGACGTCGTGTCCTGAGCTTGCTGAGCTTCTCGCGCGTCCTGCTGCGGCTGTGTCAACGGTGTCCTCGTGTCGGTGCGGGCACGCGACGAGGGCCCGGGAGGGCGCGGACGCGTGCAGGGCCCGACCGGCCGCTCGGGCGCACACGGTCCCCACCGACGGCGAGGCTCGAGCACCACGGAAGGACCGCCGGACTCCTGGCCTCGATTCTACCCCTCAGAGGCTCCTCGTGCCGCCCTGTGGGGACAACCCATCGGGGGTGATGGTCCCCCCGAGGGTCCGGGCGCGCGAGGCGCTCCTGCGGCCGTGGACGACGGCGACGACGCTCACCCGTAGGTGTCGCGCGGTCCGCGCCCGGGCACCACCCGCGGTCCCCGGATCCAGGACGGCGCCCCCGGTCCGAGCACGACGATCTCGGTGATCACGCCCTCGCCGATCTCCTCGTCCAAGCGCCGCTGCAGCTGGGGCAGCAGGAGACCGAGCTGCGTCGCCCAGGCCGTCGAGGCGGCCCGCACCACGAGCTTGCCGTCGGTGAAGGTCTCCGGCTCGGCGTGGTCAGCGACGTCGCCGACGATCTCTCGCCAGCGCCCCATGACCGAACCGACCGAGAGCGGCGCGGTCCACCCGTGCTCCGCCATGAGCCGGCCGAGCTGGTCGCCGACGAGCTGCGGGTCGCGGCTGCGCTGCTCGGGGAATCCCGGACCGGTGCCGGGAACGGTGCCGCGGCGCCGCGGTGGCCGGCTGCCGGGGTGGAGGCCCCGTGCCCGGGCGGCCTCGCGCGCCCGACCGAGCGCCGCCGCGGCCGCGTCGGGGCCGGCCGCGGGGGCGGGCCCGACGGCGCTGCGATCGCCGTCGCGCGCACCACCGTCGTCGTCGCTCCGCTCACCGGACACGGGTGACCTCGCCCCCCATCACGTCGAAGCGCGCGCCCTCGAGCTCCTCCGGGACGTCGTGGGCGACGGCGGAGGTCAGCAGCACCTGCTCGGCCGGTGCGACGAGGGTCGCCAGTCGTGCCCGACGGCGCTGGTCCAGCTCGGCGAACACGTCGTCGAGGATCAGCACGGGGTCGCCACCGCCCCACTCGTCGCCGCGCAGCAGCTCGAAGCTCGCGAGGCGCAGCGCGAGCGCGACGGACCACGACTCGCCGTGCGAGGCGTAGCCCTTCACGGGCAGGTTGCCCAGGGTCAGGTCGACGTCGTCGCGGTGCGGGCCGACGAGCGAGACTCCCCGCTCGAGCTCCTTCGGCCGCAGGCGTGACATGGCCTCGAGCAGGCGCGCCTCGACGACGTCGGGCTCGAGCAGATCGGACTCGGCGGCCAGCGCCTCGGCCGGGGAGAGGTCGCCCGTGCCACCCCGACCCACGCGCCCGCTCGTCGGGCGGGCGTCGGGCGCGTCGTCGGGCCGGACCCGGGTGACGCTGGCGCGGTAGCCGACGGCGAGGTCGCCCTGCGCCGACGACACCTGGGCGTAGGCGGCCGCGAGGTGCGGGCGCAGCCGCCGCACGAGGTCGACGCGGGCCGCGACGAGCTGGGCACCCGCCGCCGCCAGCTGGGCGTCCCACACGTCGAGCGTGCGCAGCGCCGCGCTCCGGGCACCACCGCCGCCCGCGGCGGAACCCGACGACTCGTCCTGCGCCGCGGCGGCGACGGCGCGACGGCCACCCCGGACGGCGCCGGCGGACTTCAGCAGGGCCGTGCGCTGACGCAGCACGCGGTCGTAGTCGGAGCGCACGGACGCCAGCCGCGGCCGGAGCTGCACGAGGAGGTCGTCGAGGAACCGGCGCCGGACGTCGGGGTCGCCCTTGACGAGCGCGAGGTCCTCCGGTGCGAACACGACGGAGCGCACGATGCCCGCGGCGTCGCGGATCCGCGGCACGACGGCACGATCGACCCGCGCCCGGTTGGCGCGGCCGGCGTTGAGCTCGACCTCCACGGTCGTGGGCCGCTCACCGCGCTGCACGCGGGCCCGCACGACGGCGCGCTCGCTGCCCTGGCGCACGAGCGGCGCGTCGCTCGTGGCGCGGTGGCTCGAGAACGCCCCGAGGTACCCGATCGACTCGACCAGGTTGGTCTTGCCCTGGCCGTTGGGCCCGACGAACGCCGTGATCCCGGGCGGGATCGCCAGCACCACCTCCGGGTAGGACCGGAAGTCCGTCAGGGCGAGGTCGGAGACGTGCACCGGGGTGCTCGAGCTGCTCGGGCCGGCGGCGTCGGGCCGCTCAGCCCGCGAAGCGGATGGGCTGGATGAGGTAGCGGAAGCCGGAGTCCTCCGAGCTCTCGTGCGAGCTCTGGCCCGTGATGACCGACGGCTTGGTCCCGTGCGTGAAGGAGATGCGCGTGAACTCCTTGCCGACGGCGCCGAGCGCATCGAGCAGGTAGCCGGGGTTGTACGCGGTCGTGATGGTCTCGCCGTCGAACGTCGACTCGATCGCCTCCGACGCCTGCGCGTCCTCGCCCTGGCCGGCCTCGAGCACGACCTGGCCCTCGCTGAACTCCAGCCGGATCGGGGTGTTGCGCTCGGCGACGAGGGCGACGCGGCGCGCCGCCTCGACGAGGCTCTGGGTCGCCACGACGGCGTGCGACGTCGTCGACTCGGGGAACAGCCGACGCACCGGCGGGTAGTCGCCGTCGACCAGCAACGAGGTGGTGCGGCGGCCGCCGGCCTCGAAACCGACGATCTCGCTGCCGGAACCACCCGGGAGGGAGATGCTCAGCGGTCCGGCGCTCGTCAGCGACTTCGCGACCTCGGACAGCGTGCGGGCGCGCACCAGCGCGGTGGCCGAGAGGCCGGGGGTGGCGGGGTTCCAGGCGACCTCGCGCATCGCGAGGCGGTAGCGGTCCGTGGCCAGGAGGGTCAGGGTGTCCCCCTCGATCTCGAGCCGGACTCCCGTCAGCAGCGGCAGCGTCTCGTCGCGGCTGGCGGCGACGGTGACCTGCGAGACGGCCTCGGCGAAGGCCTGCGCGTCGATCGTGCCCGACGCCGGCGGGAGGGCGGGCAGCGCGGGGTAGTCCTCGAGCGGCATCGTCAGCAGGGTGAAGCGGCTGGAACCGCAGGTCAGGACGGCCCGGGTGCCCTCGACGGAGATCTCGACCGGACGCGACGGCAGCGAGCGGGAGATCTCCGCGAGCAGACGTCCCGAGACGAGGACGGTGCCGGCCTCGGCCACCTCGGCGCTGATCTCGGAGACGGCGGAGACCTCGTAGTCGAAGCTCGAGAGGGCGAGGGTGCCGGCGCTCGTGGCCTCGAGCCGCACCCCGGCCAGGACGGGGATGCTCGGACGGGACGGCAGGGAACGCGCGGTCCACGTGACGGCTTCGGCCAGCACGTCACGCTCGACGGTGAACTTCACGTCTTGCACCTCTCCTCGGTCGCTCGCGGCGGGCGAGCAGTGGGCGTGATCGGGTGTCCGGCTCGTCCCGACGTCGCACGCCGGATCTGGTCAGACCTGGGAGTCACCCTAACGGAGCGCACGGAGCGACGAGGCCGTCATCCCCAGCTCCACGATCCGGTGCTCACGGGGTCGCCGGACGGGTCGCTCGATCGGGCCTTGGCTGTCCACATCTCGTCCATCCATAGAGGTGTCATCGTCGTAGTAGCGGGTGTGGACGCTGGGGACAACCCCTGTCGCTGCAGGTCACGACGCGAATGACACTGGGGACGACGACGTGGGCGCGCTGTTGACGGATCCGGGGTGTGCGTGGATCGGGGTGAATGACACGACGTGGAGTCCACGGTGTCGGGACGATCCGTCCACGGCGCAGGATCGGTTGTCCACGGTGATCCCCAGGTTTGTCCACACCTGTGCACATCCTCAGGTGGGACTTGAGAGTTGACGATCAGGCCTTGTTCTGCTGCTTGATCCGGTTGGTCAGCTCGGTCACCTGGGTGAAGGTCGAGCGGTTCTTGGCCATGAGCTCGCGGATCTTGCGGTCGGCGTGCATCACCGTGGTGTGGTCGCGTCCGCCGAAGATCTGCCCGATCTTCGGCAGCGAGAGGTCCGTGAGCTCGCGGCACAGGTACATGGCGATCTGGCGGGCGTTCACGAGCACCCGGGTCCGGTCGGCGCTGCACAGGGCCTCGATCGAGACCCCGAAGTACGTGGAGGTCTGCGCCATGATGATCGCCGGCGTGATCTCGGCGTCGCCCTCCTCCGTGATCAGGTCCTTCAGGACCATCTCGGCCAGGGGGAGGTCGACCGGCTGGCCGTTGAGGTTGGCGAAGGCCGTGACGCGGATGAGCGCACCCTCGAGCTCGCGGATGTTCGTCGAGATGCGCGAGCCGATGTAGCTCAGCACGTCGTCGGGGGCCGAGAGCTGCTCGCGCCCGGCCTTCTTGCGCAGGATCGCGATGCGGGTCTCGAGGTCCGGCGGCTGGATGTCGGTGATCAGACCCCACTCGAACCGGCTGCGCATCCGGTCGGCGAAGCCGTCCAGGTACTTCGGCGCGACGTCGGAGGTGATGACCACCTGCTTGTTGGCGTTGTGGAGCGCGTTGAAGGTGTGGAAGAACTCCTCCATCGTCTCCTTCTTGCCCTGCAGGAACTGGATGTCGTCGATGAGCAGGACGTCGACGCTGCGGTAGCGGCGCTGGAACGACTCGGCCTTGTCGTCCCGGATCGAGTTGATGAAGTCGTTGGTGAACTCCTCCGAGTTCACGTACCGCACCCGCACCCCGGGGTACAGGCGCTGCGCGTAGTGACCGATCGCGTGCAGCAGGTGGGTCTTGCCGAGGCCCGAGTCGCCGTAGATGAACAGCGGGTTGTAGGCCTTGGCCGGCGCCTCGGCGACGGCGAAGGCGGCCGCGTTCGCGAAGCGGTTGCTCGACCCGGTGACGAACGTGTCGAACGTGTACAGCTGGTTCAGCCGGGCCTGGTCGATCCCGGGCGTGTGGGGCTCGGCCGAGGTCAGGCCGCGACGGTCCACCACGCGCAGGGTCGGTCGCTCGGGCTCGTCGTCCACCGGTGCCCGCGCGGCGCGCGTGGCGAGCGGCTGGTCGCCGTCGTCGTCACCGTAGGACGGGACCGTTTCGCCACCGCGGCGACGAGCGGTCTCGGCGGTCGTGGCGACGGCGGGGGTCGGCTCCGGTTCGGGGAGGTCGACGGCGGGGTCCGCGTCCAGCAGCGTCGGATCGATGGTGACGGCGAGCGCGAGCTTCTCCCCGAGCGTCTCGAACAGAGCCGAGACGATCTCCTCGCGAGCCCGGGTCTCCAGGAACTCCTTGGCGAAGTCGCTCGGTGCGGCGATGAGCAGCGTGCCGTTGAGGATGCCCAGCGGGGTGGTCAGGCGGACGAACGCGTGCTGCGACGGCGGGAGCATGTTCCGCAGGCGCTCGACCACGTGCGTCCAGCTCTGATCGAGGTCGGCGAGGGCGTCGTCGGAAGCTGTCATGGACCTAGTGTCCCCCGTGCCGGTCGTGTACCCACAGCCTGTGGACAATGGTGTGGGTAGGGTACGCGCCGTCCGACGAACCGGGATCGCGACTTTGACCGCGGGGGTGTCGGCGCGTATCGTTCTTCAGTCGCGCCACGCGCGCCTGAGTGCCGCCTGCCCGTCGTGGTGGGTGCGGAGGGTGAGAGTGTGGCGTCCGGGGCTTCGGTCGGCGCCGCCCCTGCGATGTCCCAGCCCGCGCCACCGCCCGTATGAACATCGAGGAGTACCCGTGAGCAAGCGGACCTTTCAGCCGAACAACCGGCGTCGTGCCAAGGTGCACGGCTTCCGTCTCCGGATGCGCACCCGCGCCGGCCGCGCGATCCTCGCGGCGCGCCGCCGCAAGGGCCGCTCGGAGATCTCTGCCTGAGCCGTGCTGAACCCGGCGCACCGGATGCGTGAGGGGAGGACTTCTCCCGCACGATGCGCCGCGGTGTGCGGAGCGGGAACGCGACCCTCGTGGTCCACCTGCTCCGGTCCGACGACCCACCCGCGCCCAGCGCACGGGTGGGTTTCGTCGTCTCGAAGGCGGTGGGCAACGCCGTCGTCCGCAACCGCGTCAAGCGGCGCCTGCGCCACCTGGTGGCGGAGCGCATCGACCGGGTGGGGCCCGGCGCGACCATGGTCGTGCGGGCGCTCCCGCCGAGCGCGCTCGCGGAGGGTCCGCTGCTCGCCCGCGAGCTGGAGAGCGCCTGGGCGCGTGCCGAGCGACGCGCGGGGGTCGGGCGATGACCTCGATCGCCGCCCGTTCCCTCACGGGACTCGTCCGCATCTACCAGAAGGTGCTGTCGCCGCTGCTCGGACCGCGCTGCCGGTTCTACCCGAGCTGCTCCGCCTACGCCGTCGACGCGATCCGCGAGCGGGGTGCGGCCACCGGCGTCGTCCTCGCGACCTACCGGGTGCTGCGCTGCAACCCGTGGGCGCGGGGCGGTGTCGACTTCCCGCCGGCTCGCGGCGAGGCGTGGCCGGGGTGGGACGGGGCCCTGGACCGACCGCCGCCCGCCGACCCGGTCGGCGACGCCGTCGCCGAACCGGACCTGCACCACCACCGCTAGCCACCCGACGATTCCCGCGGCGCAGGGGCGACACCGTACGCTCGTGCCCGGCCCCTGAGCCCGCCGACTGCATCGACACAGGAGAGACTGCCAACCATGAGCTGGTTCGACACCATCCTCAGCCCGATCATGTGGGTGGTCGCCTGGATCATGGTCAACGCCCACAGCGCCTTCGTCGCCCTCGGGATGGACCCGTCCGGGTGGTCGTGGATCCTGTCGATCATCGTGCTGGTGGTGGTCATCCGCATCCTGCTGATCCCGCTGTTCGTCAGACAGATCCGTGCGTCGCGAGGCATGCAGATCGTGCAGCCCGAGATCCAGAAGCTGCAGAAGAAGTACAAGGGCAAGACGGACCCCGCCTCCCGTCAGGCCATGCAGCAGGAGATGATGGCGATCTACCGGAGCGCGGGGACGAACCCGTTCGCCTCGTGCCTGCCGATCCTGGCGCAGTCCCCGATCTTCTTCGCGCTGTTCCGCGTGCTGTACCAGCTGCCGCAGATCGCTGACGGCTCACGCGCCGCCATCGGCCCGATGGACGCGACGTCCGCGGCTCAGGCCGAGGGCTCGGTCCTCTTCGGTGCGCCGCTCTCCTCGTGGTTCCTCATGCCGGACGCGACCGCGCAGGTCCGCGTGGTCACCGTCGTCCTGATCCTCGCGATGTGCGCCACGCAGTTCCTCACGCAGCGCCAGCTGACGATGAAGAACATGCCGGCCTCGGCGCTCGACAACCCGATGGCCCGTCAGCAGAAGATGCTGATGTACATCTTCCCGATCATCTTCGCCGTCACCGGCGTGAACTTCCCGATCGGTGTGCTCATCTACTGGACCACGACGAACCTGTGGTCGATGGGCCAGCAGTTCTACGTCATCCGCAACAACCCCGCACCCGGGTCCGAGGCCGAGAAGGCCATGCTCGAGCGCAAGGCTCGCAAGGCGGCCCGCAAGGGGAAGTCCCTCGAGGACGAGGGCGACGGCGGGGGGACGACCCTCGTGGAGGACGCGGCACCCCGCGGCCAGCGGCAGCAGCCCATGGGGAAGAACCGTGCCAAGCGGGCCGGTGTGCGCCCGGCGACGGCGACGTCCTCGCTCGAGGACGACGTGGTCGAGGTCGTCGGCGACGTCCAGGACTCCACGGTCACCGACGCAGCGGTGCTGGAGGACGACGCCCCGGCCAGGAAGATCCGCCGCAAGAAGTAGAACCATCGACGCTCGTCGCCGGAGGCGCTGGTGCGCCGGCCACTCGAAGGGAACAGCATGACGAACGAGGACACGGCCGCCGTCGCCGACGCCCCCACGCGCCTCGAGGAGGAGGGTGAGGTCGCGGCCGACTACCTGGAGGAGCTCCTCGACATCGCCGATCTCGACGGCGACATCGACATCGGCGTCGAGCACGGCCGCGCCGCCGTCGAGATCGTCTCGGACGAGGACGAGCGGGCGCTGGCCCGCCTCGTCGGGAGCGAGGGCGAGGTTCTCGACGCGCTGCAGGAGCTGACGCGGCTCGCGGTGCAGGCGCGGACGGGTGAGCGCAGCCGCCTCATGCTCGACGTCGCCGGGCACCGTGCGGCTCAGCGTGCCGCTCTCGAAGAGGTGGCGCGCGAGGCGATCGAGCGGGCGACGTCGTCCGGCGAGTCGGTCGCGCTCGACCCGATGAACCCGTTCGAGCGCAAGGTGGTGCACGACGCTGTGGCGGCTGCCGGCCTGGTGTCGGACTCCGACGGTGTCGAGCCGCACCGTCACGTCGTGATCCGCGTCGCCTCGGGCGAGTGAGCGGCGCCGGCCCGACCGGCGGGAGCTCGACCACCGGGAGTCAGGGCGGACCGGGAGCGTCGACCCCCGCGTCTCTGGTGGTGGCGGAGGCTGCGAGCCGGCGTGCGCTGGGTGACGGCTTCGAGGCCGCCCTGGTCTTCGCCGACATGCTTCGTGTGCACGGTGAGGAGAGAGGTCTCATCGGGCCGCGGGAGCTCGACCGGCTCTGGACACGGCACATCGTGAACTCGGCTGCCGTGCTCCCCCATCTGCCCCGTTCGGGCCGCGTCGCGGATGTCGGTTCCGGTGCCGGCCTGCCGGGTGTCGTGCTCGCGGCCGCTCGCCCCGATCTCGAGTTCCACCTGGTCGAGCCGATGGAACGTCGGATCGCGTGGCTAGAACTTGTCGCGACAACTATTGGTCTGACGAACGTGACGCTGCACCAGAAGCAGGCCCAGGAGCTCCACGGGTCGCTCCAGTTCGATGCGGTGACGGCGCGTGCGGTCGCGGCGCTCGACAAGCTGCTGCGCTGGACGTGGCCGCTGGTGGCTCCCGGCGGCGCCCTCGTGGCCATGAAGGGTGCGCGCGCAGCGGACGAGCTGACTGCTGCATCCTCCGTACTGAAGAAGCTGCCTGGCGCCGGTGCGGGTGTGGTGCACGAGGTCGACGTTCTCGGCGACGGAGACGTCACGCGCGTCGTCGAGGTTCGCCGTTCCTGACGAAGGGCGTCTCCGGGGTTGACCGTCATCGCACCGATGGATGCGGGTGCGCGTGGTCGGCGCCGCGCTGCTCATTCATCGTTCGCTTGCGGTGAATGATCCGTTTCACGTGAGACGTGCGTCTCGCACGCATGCACCGTCGAGCGAGATCAGCAGCGCCGCCCGGATCCGCGAGGCGGTCCCTCGGGTCCTCACGTGTGACGGTGCGGATGCCCGAGGATCCGCCGCACCACGCTCCTTCGACTGGCGGTCGCACGTCCTACCGCGAGTCGTGTCGAACACCGCTGAGCAGCTGCACGACCGCACAACTCGAACCCAGGCGGGAACCTCGTCGAGCGACTGCGCTCCGAGTGTCGTGCCTGCGGATAGATGCACCAGCGATTCCGCCCGCCGGCGTGGCGGACACGTCGACTTGGCGGACACGTCTGCCCCAGAGGCTAGTTGTCGGTGTCGCGCAAGTGTCACGCGATCGTCGCGATTCCCCGGTACGCGTGGTGGCGAAATCGACCGTGGTGGTCCCGGTGCTGCGGCGCGGACCGGGCGCGGCCGTGCAGAGACCTGGTCGTCGGGTCATCGCAGAGGAGCCGATTCACGACGGCGCTGATCGGCCAACTGGCGGCTAGGTGGTTCACGCGGGGCAAGGAGGTCGAGGGGTCGGTGTGCCTGAGCGGACCCCGGCTGTGCGGTTCACCTCCGCGGCGCTCAAGGTCACGGAGTCAGGTGCCGTAGAGCCAGGACCCCTCAGGTCCTTCGCTGCCCCGGAGGTGGTGGGCCCCCAGATTCGTCGCGGCCTCAAGACCCGGACGGCTTGCAGTACCGGCTGCGCCGCGGGGACCCACCTCGAGTCTATCTGCGTGTTTCACGTGAAACGGCATCGGGCCCGTCGCTGATGAGCAGCGCCATGACCCATCTCCTGTGATGCGACCGCCAAGCGGACGAGCGCGCGCGGAAGACCACCTCAATCACACCAGCCGTGATGCTCGTACTCACCGCGTGTGACATGGCCGTTGAGCGCGGCGCTCACATCGGAGCATGACCAGTCAATCCCGTGACGACGTTCCGTTGGAGATGCGCCGAGCGATGGTTCGAGATGAGGAGGTGGTCCACAGAACGCAGAAGTTATGCACACGGAAAAACCCTGGGATCTCGGGGATGTCGCACGTCAACCCACAGGCCTTGTGGACAACTATGGGGACCTCCGGACGCAAGAGCACGCCCGAACCGTGCCAGTCGGTTTCACGTGAAACACCCTCGCGGACGCACCACAAGATCGGCCTGTCGTCCGTAGCTCGCGAAACCCTCTGGGCGTCCGTCATCTCAGGCGCTAGGGCAACGGCGTGGTCACTGTGCCGCCGTGCTCTCGCGGTAGCGATCCAATGGAGAGTCGATACGGCGAGCGGCGTCGGACGAGCGGGACCCGCCCCAACCCGGTCGTATGGCGCGCAAACCAGGACCGTCGTAGCCGGGTGAAGAAGGAATTGAAGCCCTTCGGTTGACCTTCGTGGTCGAACAACGGGCGGCCCTGGACGCTGACGAGGGGTGAGACAAGTAGTCCTTGGGCTCGTAGGTCGAGGTGATCCGAGACCTCGACTCACGTGGTCGCCGAATAGCGGCTGTCACCCAAGGTCTCTGAGCGGCGAAGCGGCCGCTTCCGCGCAGGTCGTTTCACGTGAAACACGCTCGCCTCGACGGCCACGGCAGGATCCGATCGGCCATCCCGCCAAGCCCCGGCCTTGCCAGGCCGGAAACACATCTCGTCGACCGTTTCACGTGAAACAGGCCCTCCGGCTGGCGCGGCAGACGAGGTGCCAGCTACGAACGCGACCTCACACGAGTGACCGCAGAAGCGCGGAACGGCGGCAGCCGTCACCTCGCGCTTGTAGGCTAGAGCGACCAACAGAAGGGTGGAGACGTCGTGGCAGACGGCAGATCGGGCGGCAGGGACAGCCTCGACGACGAAGCAAGACGGGCGGCTCAGCTCGACTCCATCCCAGTCATCGGGCTCGACACACCACTGGCAGCCCAGGTGGCGACAGACGCTCGTCGACGCGTGACCACGATGGGTACCACCTACGACCGCCCCGCCCAGACGCGCGTCTTCACCGTCGCCAATCAGAAGGGCGGGGTCGGCAAGACCACCACCGCCGTCAACATCGCGGCGGCGATGGCGCGAGCCGGCCTCACAGTGCTGGTGATAGACAACGATCCACAGGGCAACGCCTCGACCGCTCTGGGCATCGAGCACGGTCCCGAGACGCTCTCCACCTACGACGTCCTCCTGGGTGACAGCTCAATCGCCGATGTCGTCCAGACGTCACCCGCGGACGACCGCCTGCTCTGTGTCCCGTCGACGATCAACCTCTCCGGTGCCGAGATCGAGCTCGTCACGGTGGATTCACGTGAAACACGACTGCGAGAGGCCCTTCGCACCTATCTGATCCACCGGTCGTCCTCCGACCTGCCGCGTATCGACTACGTGTTCATCGACTGCCCGCCCAGCCTGGGACTGCTGACGGTCAACGCCTTCACGGCGGCGGCGGAGGTCCTGATCCCGATCCAGTGTGAGTACTACGCGCTCGAAGGCCTGAGTCAGCTGCTCAAGAACATCCAGCTCATCCAGGCGCACCTCAATCCCGCCCTCGCCGTCAGCACCATCCTGCTCACCATGAGCGACATTCGCACCAACCTCGCTCGCGAGGTCGCGTCCGAGGTGCGCGAGCACTTCGGCGACGAGACGCTGCGGACCGTGATCCCGCGCTCCGTCCGCATCTCGGAGGCGCCGTCGTACGGCCAGACGGTCATCTCCTACGACCCGTCGTCATCCGGCGCCCTCGCCTACGCCGAGGCCGCTCGCGAGATCAGCCGTCGGCAGGCACCGGCACTCGATCGACAGTCACCCGCCACATCGACGGAGAACGGCACAGCATGAGCGAGAAGCGCAGGACAGGGCTCGGCAAGGGTCTCGGAGCTCTCATCCCTTCGGGGCCGAGCGCCTCGCGGCCGGTGGACGTCTTCTTCCCCGACGCCTCACCCGGTGCACGATCCGCAGCGGCGACGCTGCGCGACGAGGTCGACAGCGAGACGAGGATCGCAGCGCCCCAGGTCGAGAGCGCCGCGTCTGGTGAAGACCGGGACACGAACACCAGTTCGATGCGCTCCGACGGTCTGACCCCGGTGGCCGGCGCCTACTTCGCCGAGATCCCGGTCGACGACGTCCACGCGAATGCCAACCAGCCGCGCCAGGTCTTCGACGAGGACGATCTCGCGGAGCTCGCCGCCTCGATCCGCGAGGTGGGCGTGCTGCAGCCCATCGTCGTGCGCCCGACCGGCGACGGGTACGAGATCGTCATGGGCGAGCGTCGCTGGCGCGCCACCCGGCAGGCGGGCCTCGAGACCGTCCCGGCGATCGTGCGCGAGACCTCGGACACGGACCTGCTGCGCGACGCGCTCCTGGAGAACCTGCACCGGGCCCAGCTCAACCCGCTCGAGGAGGCAGCTGCATACCAGCAGCTCCTCACGGATTTCGGGTGCACGCACGAGGAGCTGGCTACGCGCATCGCGCGGTCGCGCCCCCAGATCTCGAACATGCTGCGACTGCTGCGACTCCCGCCCGCCGTCCAGCGCCGGGTCGCCGCCGGTGTGCTGTCGGCGGGTCACGCCCGGGCGCTCCTGGGGCTGACGGAGTCGGCAGCGATGGAACGCCTCGCGCACCGGATCGTCGCCGAGGGCCTGAGCGTGCGCGCCACCGAGGAGATCGTGGCCCTCGGGGACGACGACGAACCTCTGCGACCCGAGCTGCGCCGTCGACCGCGCACCGGTGAGCACACCGCTGCGCTCGACGACCTCAGCCGCCGGCTCTCGGACCGGTGGGACACGAAGGTCAAGATCGCCCTCGGCCAGCGGAAGGGCCGCATCGCGATCGAGTTCGCGAACGTGGACGACCTCAACCGGATCGTCGAGGCCCTGGCGCCGCAGGAGACGACGCAGCTGCCGACGTCGGGCGACTGACGAGGCGGGGGCCGGCGGCGGCAGGTTGGCCCCCGCCGGCGGGCCGCCGCCGCCTGGACGTGCTGTCAGACGGTGGTGGGAACCGTCGGCACCGCGCTGCGGGCCGCCTCGGCCATGCTGCGGTACAGGCGCGGCAGCGCGAGCCCCTCGGCCTCGGCAGCGAGCGGGAACAGCGACGTCTCGGTCATGCCGGGTGCGCTGTTGACCTCGAGGAACCAGGGTGTGCCGCTCTCGTCCACGATCATGTCGGTGCGAGAGAGCCCCCGCAGGCCGAGCACGCGGTGCGCCGTGACGGCGAGCTCGCGCGCCGCCGCGGCCGCCTCCCCGCTCAGCCGCGCCGGCGCGAAGAACTGGGTCCGGCCGGCGTTGTAGCGCGCGTCGTAGTCGTACAGGCCGTCCTCCACGACGATCTCCACCGGCGGCAGGGCTCGCGGCCCGTCCCCCAGGTCGATCACGGAGACGGCGACCTCGACGCCCGTCACCGCACGCTCGATCAGTGCGACGTCCCCGTAGGAGAAGCACGCCACCATCGCTCGTGGCAGCTCGTCCGCCGTCGTCACGAGCGAGACCCCGAGCGCGGAGCCACCCTTGGCCGGCTTCACCACCAGCGGGAGCCCCAGGCGGTCCACCACGCGGTCCAGGACGGCACGCGCGCCCACCTCGCGGAAGATCGACTCGGGCAGCGTGACGGACGACGGCGTGGCCGCACCCGCGCGCGTCAGCATCGTCTTGCTCACGGGCTTGCTCCACGCGATGCGCGAACCCGCGGAGCCCGTGCCCACCGCCGGGACACCGAGCAGCTCGAGCAGGTCCCGGATGGAGCCGTCCTCACCCGTGGACCCGTGCAGCAGCGGCCACACCACGTCGGGCCGACGGTCGTCGATCGCGCCGAGCAGACCGGAGTCGACGTCGTGCACGCTCGCCGACACCCCCGCGTCCTCGAGCGCGTCCGCGACGCGTCGGCCCGAGCGCAGCGAGACGTCGCGCTCGTGCGACAGGCCACCCGCCAGCACGAGCACCTCCAGCGGTGCGGAGCCGTTCACGGACGAGCTCACGGCGTCGCCGGGCCGGGCTGCTCGACGCCGGCGGCGTGCGAGGGTGCGGTCCCGAACACGCGCACGAGGTCGGCCTCGGTGTTGACGACGCCGGCCAGCCGCCGCACGCCCTCGACGATCCGCTCGGGTGTCGGGTAGCAGTAGGACAGCCGCAGGTGCGTCGAGCCGGACCCGTCGGCGAAGAACGCCGTCCCCGGCACGTACGCCACGAGGGACGTGACGGCCCGCGGCAGCATCTCGCGGGCGTCGAGCCCCTCGGGAAGCTTCAGCCACACGTAGAAGCCGCCCTCCGGCGTCGTCCACGAGGCCGTGGGGAGGTGCTCCTGCAGCGCGCCGACCATGGCGTCGCGCCGCTCGGCGTACATGCGCCGGTACTCCTTGACCTGGCCGCGCCAGTCGAACCGGCTCAGGTAGGTGGAGATGGCGAGCTGCCCGGCGTTGGAGGGGCACAGGATGGCCGACTCGCTGGCGAGCACGAGCTTCTCGCGGACCGCGTGCGGGGCGAGGGCCCATCCGACCCGGTACCCGGGGGCGAACGTCTTGGAGAACGAGCCGAGGTAGATGACGTGGTCGGGGGCGATCGAGGCCAGCGCCGGGAGGGGCTCGCCGTCGAACCCCAGGAGCCCGTAGGGGTTGTCCTCGAGGATGAGGACGCCGTGGCGCTGAGCGATCTCGACCACCTGCGGTCGCCGCTCGAGCGAGAGCGTCACCCCGCCGGGGTTGTGGAAGTTCGGCACCGTGTAGAGGAACTTCACGCGTCGGCCCTGGCGGCCCAGGTCGGTCAGCAGGGCGTCCAGAGCCTCGGGGACCAGACCGTGGGCGTCCATCGGCGTGTGCACGACGTCGGCCTCGTAGGCCCGGAACACCCCGAGCGCCCCCACGTAGCTGGGCGCCTCGGCCACGACGACGTCGCCCGGGTCCAGGAAGATGCGCGCCACGAGGTCCAGCGCCTGCTGGGATCCCGTGGTGACCACGACGTCGTCGGGGTGGGCCCCCACGTGCTCGAGCGCCATCACCTGGGTGATCTGCTCGCGCAGCTCGGGGTCGCCCTGGCCGGAGCCGTACTGCAGGGCGCGCGCGCCGTCGCGCCGCAGGAGATCGCCCACGGCGTCGGCGATCGAGTCCATCGGGAGGTCGGCGATGTTCGGCATGCCGCCGGCGAGCGAGACGACCTCGGGCCGGTTCGCGACGGCGAAGAGCGCCCGGATCTCCGAGGCGCGCATGCCGTGGGTGCGCCGGGAGTACGAGCCGTACCAGGGGTCGAGGCGGGTGCCCGCCGGCGGCAGGGAGCTCACGCGGAGCCCCTCAGGCGGCGACGTGGGAGGTGAGGGCCTCGCGGATGGCCGCCTTGGGGCGGGCGCCGATGAGCTGGGTGACGACCTCGCCGCCCGAGACGATCACGAGCGTGGGCACCGAGGTGATGCCGAGGCGCTGGGTCGTGGCCGGGTTGTCGTCGGTGTTCACCTTCACCACCCGCACCTTCCCCTCGAGCTCGGCCGCGAGCTCGGTCAGGACCGGCTCGACCTGGGTGCACGGGCGGCACCAGGGGGCCCAGAAGTCCACGAGGACGACGCCGGTGGCGTCGAGGACCTCCGAGGCGAACGTCTCGTCGGTCACGTCGATGATGGTGGTGGTCACCTGTTCACTCCATCGCAGTACGGTCGCGAAGTTCCCAGGCTACTCCTGCGCACGGGGTGCGGGCGACGACGCGCCCGGAGCCCGTGTCGGGGCTCCGGGCGCGGTCCGGCTGCGGGGGTGCGGACGGCTCAGGCGGGCAGCGGGGCCGTCTCCTCGACGGCGAGCTCGCCGACCGGGTCGCCCTCGCCGCGGGCGGCCTCGGCGGCCTGGTCCTGCGCGGCGAGGTAGCGCTCGGCGTCCAGCGCCGCGGAGCAGCCCGTGCCGGCGGCGGTGATCGCCTGGCGGTAGGTGTGGTCGACGGCGTCGCCGGCCGCGAAGACACCGGGGACGTTGGTCGCGGTGGTCGGGTGGTTCACGACGATGTAGCCGCTCTCGTCCAGGTCGACCTGACCGGCCACGAGGTCGGTGCGCGGCAGGTGGCCGATGGCGACGAAGACGCCCGTGGCGTCCAGCTCGCGCTCCTCGCCGGTGCGCGAGTCCTTGAGCGTCACCCCGGTCACCTTGTCCTCGCCGTGGATCGCGGCGACCTCGCTGAACCAGGCCATCTCGATCTTCGGGTCGGCCTCGGCGCGTGCCTGCATGATCTTGGACGCCCGGAGCTCGTCGCGGCGCACGACCATGGTGACCTTCGAGGCGAACCGCGTGAGGAACGTGGCCTCCTCCACGGCGGAGTCGCCACCGCCGACGACGACGATGTGCTGCTCGCGGAAGAAGAAGCCGTCGCAGGTCGCGCACCACGAGACGCCGCGGCCCGAGAGGCGCTTCTCGTCGGGCAGACCCAGCTCCTTGTAGGCCGAGCCGGTGGCGAGGATGACGGTGCGGGCGCGCTCGACGTCGCCCTCCGCCGTCGTGACGACCTTGACGTCACCCTCGAGCTCGACGGCGGTGACGTCGTCGTAGCGGATCTCGGCGCCGAAGCGCTCCGCCTGCGCGCTCATGTTCTCCATGAGGTCCGGGCCCATGATGCCGTCGCGGAAACCGGGGAAGTTCTCGACCTCCGTGGTGTTCATGAGCGCACCGCCGGCGGTCACGCTGCCCGCGATCACGAGCGGCTTCAGGTCGGCGCGCGCGGCGTAGACGGCCGCGGTGTACCCGGACGGGCCGGATCCGATGATGATGACGTCGCGGACGTCGTCGGCGGTCTCGGTGCTCATGTGCGATCTCTCCTCGTGCGGGGGCCCGGCCCTGACGACAACGGCCCGACCCGGGTGGTTGTTCCCCGGGCGGGGTCGCTACAGGACGGGCAGGTCGGCCGGGCGGACCTCGGACTCGTCAGTCTCGTCGGTCTCGCGGGCGGTGGTGGTCGTCGTGTCGCTCGCGTGGTCCGGCTCGACGACGGTCGCGGGGGTCAGCGTGCGGGTGGCGGCGGGCGGTGCCTCACCCAGGTTGAGGCCGCGGGCGGCCTCGAGCAGCGAGCCGAGCGCCAGGTAGAGCACCCAGCCGACACCGGCCAGCACGATGATCAGGACGAAGGGCGTCGCGTTGATGCGCCCGGGGGCGCGTCGCTCCGGGACGTCGTACCGGTCGGCGTCGCGCGCGGCGTCGGAACGGTCGTCGCGCTCCGGGGCCGCCGGGCGCTGGGGGCGGGACTCACGGGTGGGGCGGTCGGCCTTCGCCGGCCGCGCGGTCTCGGCGACGCGCGCGGGCTCGGTCGGGCGCGCCGGCGCGGCGGGCGCCGCCACCGCGGTCTCAGCGGGGTCGACGACGTCGGGCACCTGCTCGATCCGGGCGGTGACACCCGCGCTCGCGGTCGCGGCGGGCAGATCGTGGGTACCGACCGCCGTCTCCGAGGTCTCGGTGGCCTCGGTGGGCTCAGCAGCCTCGGAGGTCGCGGGCACCTCGGGCTCGCCGGGCACGTCGCGGCGCTGACCGATACCGACCCGGCGGAGCAGCCCCGTCGCGAACGCGGCCACGGCCCCCTCACCGGTGCCGCTGCTGTGGCGGGAGAGGTGGGACGCGTCCACCTCGCCGTCGGCGGGTGCCGCCCCGACGGCGTCGTCGAACGAGGGGGCGGCGGGGAGCTCGCCCTCGGCGTGCACGGTCCAGCCCGTCGTGTCGGGCGCGTGGAACGGCTCGCTCGCCTCGGTGCCGGTCGCGTCGGTGCCCACCTCGCTGCTGCTCGCGACGGCGGCCTCACCCGCGGCCACGCGTCGCTCGGCGGGGATGATCGCGTCCAGGCGACGCAGCCAGCCGCGCAGGCCGCCGCCCTCGGCGGCCGTGCCCGACGCCGGGGACGGCGTGCTCGAGTCGACACCCGAGGCCGACGTCGCCGCGCCGCTGCCACCGGCAACCGCCGCGGCAGCGGCACCGGCCGCGAGCACCGGCAGGCCCGAGGAGTCCAGGCGGGGCATCTCGCCCGTCCCGGCCGCCCCGGTCGGCGCCCACGTGGGTACACCGGGGGACCCGGTCGCGGCGGCGTCGGCGATGAGGCCGGCCTCGAGGGCGTCGACGATCTCCTCGTCGGGCACGTCGGCGGCCGCCGAGTCGGCGGCGGCCTCGCGGTCCCGCTGCTGCTGACGCACCTGGGCGGCCACGACGGCGACCGAGGCGGCGACGCTCGTGCGCTCGGGGTCGAGCTCACCGCCGTCCTGCCCGGCCAGCAGCGCCGCCACGGCGGGCACGGGGCGCCACGGCGCGAGGGCCACGACGAGGTTCGACGGTGTCCGCACGACGTCGGGGACAGCCTCGAGCAGCTCACGGCGCGCCTCGGTGGCGTCGTCGTCGTCGGAGGCCCCGCCGTCGAGCATCGCGTGCAGCAGCGCGACGAGCGCCTCCGCGTCGATGCGCGCCGCCTCGCTCGCGGACGGGTGCTCACCCGTCGCGGCGCCGTCGATCCCGAGACCCGCGACGCGGACGGCGCCCGCACCCGTCACCGTGACGGCGGCGGCGGTCAGCGCGGTGTGGTGGACCCCGCGGCGGCGGGCGGCCTCGAGGGCGCCGGCGACCTCGCCGGTGACGGAGCGTGCGACGTCGGGCGCGAGCGGACCGGCCGCGAGGACGTCGGTGAGCGGGGTGCCGCCCAGGGGCTCGAGGACGATGTACCCGGTGCCCTCGAACTCGCCGACGCGCAGGACGCGCGGGAGCCGCGGGTCGGTGACGAGGGCGGCGCGGCGTGCGGCGTCGAGCATCTCCTGCGCGTGCTCGCCCCCGACCGAGCGGACCTCGACCTCGCGCTCGAGGATCGAGTCATGACCGCGCCAGCGGCGCACGCCGGCGGTCTCGGAGGGCATCTGCTCGGCGACGAGGAAGCGGTCGGCGAGCAGCATGCCACTGGTGACCGAGTCGGTGGACGCCAACCCCGCTCCTCCCGTCGCCGTCGTCTGCGCCGTCTCCGGCGGAACCCCGCGACGCGCTCCTGCCATCGTACGCAGCCGCGCCGACAACGGACGCGTCAGCGACGCGACGCGAGAGCTCACGAAGGCGATCTCGCCCACGCGCAGGCGCTGCGCCAGCCAGAGGTAGAGCGCCCCCATCGCGCCACCGACGACGACGAGCTGCACCACCGAGACCACGAGGCCGCGGTCGGCACCCCACAGCGCCATCACCCCCACGCCGAGCGCTGCCATCGGCACCGCGGCCATCACGAGGCGGAGATGGGTCAGGAGCACGCGCGAGCCGTCGAGGCTCGGCAGCCGTCGGCGCAGGCCGAGGAACCCCATCAGCGCCCCCAGCGCGTACGAGAGGGAGATCCACAGCCCCGCCGCGGCGACCCACAGGCCCGGGCGCAGCCACAGCACGCTGCTCAGCGTCCCCGCGGCCACGACGGCGGCCATCGGCACCTGGATCCAGAACAGCGAGCGGGCGTCCTCGTAGGCGTAGTAGGCGCGCTGGACGGCGCTCCACATCGCCAGGGCCGGGATCCCGATGGCGAGCGTCCACACGACACGGCCGAGCGCCTCGTCGGCCGCCTCCCCCTGACCGCCGAGCGTGATGACCCGCGCGAGCGGGACCGCCAGGACCATCAGGAGCGTCGCGGCCGGCACGGTGAACACGCCGACGGTGCGGATGGCGAGCGAGAGGTCGTCGCGCACACCGCGCCCGTCGCGCGCCGCGGCCTTGGCCGACAGGCGGGTGAAGACGGCCGTCAGGAGCGAGACCACCACGAGCGACTGCGGCAGCATGAAGATCATGAACGCGGTCGCGTAGATGAGGTTCCCGGCGATGGCGCCGGTCTCCCCGCGCTGGTCGGCCGCGTGCTGCGCGGCGGCGGCGACCTGGGAGACGGCCACGAGCCCGAGCTGCCCGACGGCGAGCGCGGCGAACGTCCACGACGCCATCCGGCTCGCGCCGCCGAGACCTCGCACGCCCCAGACCGGGCGGTAGCGGAAGCCCGAGCGCCACAGCGGCACCACGAGCACGAGCGCCTGGACGGCGACGCCGAGCGTGGCCGTCCCCGCCAGCAGGACCACGCGGTCGGTCCCGAACTCGGCGGCCGCGAGCTGCTCGCGCGGCATCGCGCCGAAGATCACCAGGTACACCGCGAGACCCACGATGGCGACGACGTTGTTCGCCGCCGGCGCCCACATGTACGGCCCGAAGACCTGCCGCGCGTTCAGCACCTGACCCAGCAGCGTGTACAGCCCGTAGAAGAAGACCTGGGGGATGCACCAGTAGGCGAACGCGTAGGCGACGGGCCGCCACTCGGGAGCCATCTGCGCGCCGTACAGCGTCACGAGCGCCACGGCGCCGACGGTCAGCGCGATCGTGATCACCGCGAGGCCCGTACCCGCCACCGTCAGGAGGCGGTTGGTGTACTCGCGCCCGCCGTCGTGCTCCCGCGCCGCGCGCACGAGCTGCGGGACGAGGATCGCGTTGATGACACCGCCGGCGAGCAGCATGTAGATCGCGTTCGGCAGCGAGTTCGCCACGGTGAAGGCCGTGCTCGCCCCACCCACGCTCGCGAGGGCGACGACGAGGATCGCGTTGCGCACGAAGCCCAGTCCCCGGGAGACGAACGTCCCCGAGAACATGACGGCGGCCGCACCGGCCAGACCCTGTCGGCCGTGCGCACGAGGCTGGGGGCCGGCTGCGTCATGTGCTCGCTCTCGTCGCGGGGGGTGCTGCGGGGGATCCGGTGCCGGGGGTGGCGGGTTCTCCGGTGTCGTCGGGCTCGGAGGCGGCGTCGGACCCGCCGTCGCCGTCGTCCTCCCCGCCCTCGTGCGTGCCCGGCACGTGACCGCCGGCGTCGCGCCGACCGCGCCGCACGGTGCGCACGAGACCGACCACCAGGAGCAGACCGAGCGCGGCGGCCACGATCCCGGTGCCGACCGTCTCCCACTCGGCCCGCACGCGCAGGTCGAACGTCTCCCCGACGCCGATCACGACGCCGTCAGGACTCGTGACGCTGACGTCCACCCGGGTGCGGCCGTTCGCGACGGCGACCATCGGGACCGGCACGCGCGCCGACTCCCCGGCTCGATCGTCACGGGGTCGACGTCGGCCACGCGCAGCGCCGGCTGCGCCGGGTCGACGTGGACCTCCACCGTGACGCGCTGGTCCAGGGTGTTGGTGAGCGTGAGCGGGACGGCGCTCTGCTCCGCCAGGAGGTCGACGAGGCTCGCGGGGACCGCGACGGTGACCGCGTTCGTGTAGGTCGCCAGCGTCGCGGCCGCGGCGTCGGTCACGACGGCGGGGCTCACGTCGGCCGTGCGCCACGCGCTCGAGGTGGCCGTGGCGAGGTCGTGCCGGACGTCGTCGAGCACCTCGGGGTGCTCGAGGGCACCGCGCAGGCCCGTCGTCGTCCCGAGCCCGTCGACGACGGCGTCCACGGCCCGCGCGAAGTCGGGGCTCGTCACGTCCGCGGTCGCCGGCAGGGTGGTGCTCGTCGCCTCCTCCGCCTCGTCGGGCTGCATCGCGAACGCGTCGCCGAGGCTCGTCGTCGTGATCCACGGGGCGTTCGTCAGGGCGGCGGCGCGCGCGCCGAGCTGGGCGGCGCCGTCGTCCCCACCGAGCTCGCCCGCGACGGCGCGGTCGAGCGTCGCGAGGACCGTGCGCGAGGTCGTGGCCTCCCGCGTCATCACGGCGGTGAGCGCGAGTGCGTGCTGCCGGCTCGCCAGCGCGTCGCTCATCGTGGTGGCGCCCTCGGGGACGGCACCGCCCAGGGCGGCCGACAGCCGCGCGTCCGACACGAGCGCGGGCACGCGCGCGGTCTGGTCCGTCTGGTCGATGAGGTCGGTGCGTGCGCCGACGGCGGTCGCGTCCTCCTGCGACGACGACGCACCCTCGAGCACCACGGCGGAGTAGCCCGCGCGGAGCGCCAGCGAGAGCGCCTCCTGGCTGGTGCCCGGGTCCGCCGGCCAGGCGGTCGTGGTGACGGCGGGCAGCCCGACGGCGGCGAAGGTCTCGAGCGCGGACGCGCGGGCGTCGGTCAGGAGCGTGCGCCCGTCGGCGCCCGTGCCGGCCAGCGCCGGCACGTCGGCGTCGGCCCACGGGAGCGCCAGGACCTCGCGGCCACCCGCCGCCGCGACGAGGTCGGCGGCGAGGCGGCCGTCGGTCGGCTCGGCAGTGGCCTCGGGGTCGTCCGTGGCGTCGGGGTCGGCGGGGTCGGCGGGGTCCTGCGGCGACGTCGGGTCGGCGGGGTCCGCCGGGTCGGCGGGCTGGCCGTCGTCGCCGGTCGCGCCGGGATCCGTGGGATCGCCGGTCCCGGCGGCGCCGTCCCCCTCGCCGTCGTCACCCGCGGCGTCGTCACCCTCGTTCTGGGACGACCCGCCCGAGGGCGACGTCGGCACCGTCAGCAGCGCGGGGTCGAGCGCCCACGAGGCGGCCGGTCCGGCGGCCTCCACGACGTCGCGGATGCGGTCGCCGGCCACCTGCTCGATGCTGCGACCGGTCTCGACAGCGGTCGTCCACTCCTGCGCGCTCGGCGTGAGCGGGACGAGGATGCCGAGCCCGAGGTCGGGTTCGCGCACCTCCTCGCCCGGGTGGAACACGCCCACGGTGCGGGCGACGGCGGTCCGGCCACCGGCCGTCAGCGCGACCTGCAGACCGCGCGCGCCCCAGTTGTCGAAGCGGATCGGGAACCCCAGGTCGGCGACCGGGACCGAGAACGAGAACGGCGCGCTCCCGCCCGCGGGGACGGTGACGCCGTAGTCCGCCGTGACGACCGTGCGGCCGCGCGGCCCCGTGGTCGTGTCGAACCACCGCTCCATCGCCGACGTCGTGGTCGGGACGGCCTGCTGCACGTCGATCCGCAGGGTCGGGTCGACGAAGTCCGTCTCGCTCGTGTTCGTGAGCGTCCCGGTGAGCACGAGGGTGTCGCCCGGGAGCGCGAACGCGGGCGCGAGGTCGGTCAGCTCGAGGCTGACGGGTGGCGCGACGGCGGGGATCTCGACCTCGGTCGGCGAGGGCGACGGCGAGGGTGCGGCGCTCGCGGGGAGTGCGAGGACACCCGGCACGAGCGCCAGGGCGAGGGCGAGGACGGTGGTGCGCACCGCCGTCGTGCGCCGGGCCCGCTCGGGGCCCCCGCCCGCGCGCGAGCGACGCCCGCCGGGCACGGCGTCGCCGCACCCGCCCCCGAGGCGGTCACGAGCCGCCGACGAGCACGTCCCGCGCCATGGAGACGATGCGGCGCTCGTTGGGGTAGGCCAGGCGGGCGGCGAGGTCGTCGAGCGCGACCCACGCGACCTCCTCGGCCTCGTGGTCGGGGTCGTTCTCCGTGGTCAGCTCGCCGCCCAGCGCCGCCAGCAGGTAGTGGTGCACGACCTTGTGGACGCGGCGGTCGTGGCCGGCGAACCAGTAGTCGATCGTGGCGAGGTGGCGCACCACCTGGCTGACGATGCCGGTCTCCTCCGCGACCTCGCGGACGGCCGCCTCCTCGGCGGTCTCGACACCCTCGAGGTGACCCTTCGGCAGGCACCACTCGAGGCGACCCGCGCGGTTGCGACGCGCGATGACCGCGCACTGCGCGACGCCGTCGACGACGTCGATCACCAGACCCCCCGCGGAGGTCTCGTCCACCACCGGCAGACCGCTGCTCGCGCGCACGGCGCGGGCGGGCGGCGGGGCCGGCCGGCCCGGCGAGCGGGGCGCCGGCAGGGGGATGGACATGCCCACCACCCTAAGTCAGGCGGCATGGGAACCTGGGGACCATGCAGGCTCCCGCCCCTCCCACCGCCCCCTCCGCCGCCACCCCGGCCCACCTCATGCGCACCGCCCTGTCGGTGCTGGCCACCATCGCCTCGGAGACCGATCCGCTGGGTCCGATGTTCGCCGCCGCCGGTCACGAGCTGGCCCTCGTGGGCGGTCCCGTGCGCGACGCGTTCCTGGGGCGCCGCAGCGCCGACCTCGACTTCACCACGAGCGCGCGGCCCGAGCAGACCGAGGCGATCCTGGCGGAGTGGGCTGACGCCACCTGGGACGTCGGGCGCGACTTCGGGACGATCGCGGGGCGGCGGGGCGACGTCGTCGTGGAGATCACGACCTACCGCACCGAGGCGTACGACGAGGGCTCGCGCAAGCCCGTCGTCGCGTTCGGCGACACCCTCGAGGGCGACCTCGAGCGGCGTGACTTCCGGGTCAACGCGATGGCGGTGCGGCTGCCCGACCTGACGTTCGTGGACCCGTGGGGCGGCCTGGCCGACCTCGCCGCCGGCGTGCTGAACACGCCCGCGTCGCCGCAGCAGTCCTTCGACGAGGACCCGCTGCGGATCCTGCGCGCGGCGCGCTTCGCCGCGCAGCTGGGGCTCGACGTCGAGCCGGGCGTGATGACGGCGATGACCGAGCTCGCGCCGCGGCTGGAGATCGTCTCGGCCGAGCGGGTGCAGGCCGAGCTGGTCAAGACGCTGCTCGCGCCCGCGCCGCGCCGCGGGATCGAGCTGCTCGTGGAGACGGGGGTGGCCGACGTCGTGCTGCCCGAGGTGCCCGCCATGCGTCTCGAGATCGACGAGCACCACCGGCACAAGGACGTCTACACCCACTCGCTCACGGTGCTCGACCAGGCGATCGCGCTCGAGACGCCCGCCGACGGCGCGGTCCCCGGCCCCGACCTGGTGCTGCGGCTCGCGGCGCTGCTGCACGACATCGGCAAGCCGGACACGCGGCGCAACGAGAGCGGCGGGCGCGTCTCGTTCCACCACCACGAGATCGTCGGCGCCAAGCTCGCGCGCCGGCGGCTGAAGGCGCTGCGGTTCGACAAGGGCACGGTGGCGCAGGTCTCCGAGCTCATCGCGCTGCACCTGCGCTTCCACGGTTACGGCGAGGCCGGCTGGACCGACTCGGCGGTGCGGCGGTACGTCACCGACGCCGGACCGCTGCTGGAGCGGCTGCACCGGCTCACGCGCGCCGACTGCACCACGCGGAACCGGAAGAAGGCCGAGCGGCTCAGCCACGCCTACGACGACCTCGAGAGGCGGATCGCCGAGCTCCGCGAGCAGGAGGAGATCGACGCCATCCGGCCCGACCTCGACGGCACGGCGATCATGGCGATCCTGGGGATCGGGCCGGGGCGCGAGGTCGGGGCCGCCTACAAGCACCTGCTCGCGCTCCGGATGGAGGAGGGGCCGCTCGGGGCCGAGCGCGCCGAGGCGGAGCTGCGCTCCTGGTGGGCGGCGCGCGAGGGCGAGTGACGCCGTCGGGCGCCTCTCCCTCGGCTCAATCGAGAATGCGCCTGACTGCTGTATCGACCCGAATCAGCAGTCACGTGCATGGTCGCCGGGGGTGCGGGTGCGCGATCCGTGACGAGAATGCGCTGGGCTGCCGTATCGACGCGATTCAGCAGTCACGCGCATGCTCGGCCTGAGGTGGGGCTGAGCGCTCGGGATCGATCGACGCCGTCGGGCGCCTCGATCCACCCGCCGACCACCCCGGGCGGCTAGCGTGCGGCGGGTGAGTGCTCCCGAGGACCTGCCGACGACGGTGCCGGCGCTGCTGACGACGATCTGGCGCGACGCGCTCGCGACGGTGGGGGAGCTGGAGGCCGCGCTCGCCGACGTCGGGCTGCCGACGCTGACGCGGGGCGAGCCGCCGCGCGTCGAGCTCGAGGTGCCGCTCGACGGCGTCGAGGACGTCGATGCGCTGTTGAAGCGCGTCCGCCTGGCGTGCTCCCGCGCCGTCGGGAAGGCGGTCGGGTCCGACAAGCACTGGGACCTGGGCTCCTACGACGCAGGCGTGTGCGTGGCGCGCGGGTCGCTGTGGGTGTCGCTGCACGCGAAGGTGTCGCTCGAGCAGGTGCGTGCGGCGGCCGCCGACTTCCTGGCGGGAGCCGACGGCGTGCCCTGGCTCCTCGCGCACGGGTTCGCCGACGCCGGCGCCGAGCGCAAGGAGACCGGGTTCTGGCCGCGACCGGCCGGTCTCGTGCACAGCACCTCGGCCCGGCTCTTCGATGACGGGCGGGTGCGGGCCCACTTCTTCCTCGATCCGGGTGCGCGGCCCCCGGGGGTGTCGACGAGGTCCGACGACGAGGGGTACGCGGCGTCGCTGGCCCACCTCGCGGAGGTGCTGGGCGAGCGCGACGATCCGCGGCCCTCGGCGCGGCCGGTGTGGACCCGGGGCGGTCGGCGCTTCACGTTCTACCGGATGAGCTCGCGTTCGAGGTCGGTGCTGTACGAGGAGCTCGTCACCCCGTAGCGCCCGGCGCCGCCCCGACGGGACCCGGACCCGGAACCGGAGCCGGAGCCGGGAACGAGAATGCGCGCGACTGCTGTAACGCCTCGATTCAGCAGCCACACGCATGGTCGGCGGGCGAGCGGGCGCACGCCCTGAGACGAGAATGCGCTGGGCTGCCGTATCGGTGCGATACGGCAGCCCAGCGCATGGTCGGCCCGAGGTACGGCTCGGGCCGAGGTGCGGCTCAGGCGGTTCTCAGCGCTCGACGTCGCCCGCGATGAACGCCTCGAGCTGGCGGCGCGCGGCGCCGTCCTCGATCTGCTCCGGCGGCGACTTCATGAAGTACGCCGAGGCGGAGGTGATGGGGCCACCCACACCGCGGTCCTTCGCGATCTTCGCGGCGCGCACGGCGTCGATGATGACGCCGGCCGAGTTGGGCGAGTCCCAGACCTCGAGCTTGTACTCCATGTTGAGCGGGGCGTCGCCGAACGCGCGACCCTCCATGCGGACGTAGGCCCACTTGCGGTCGTCGAGCCACGCGACGTAGTCGCTCGGGCCGATGTGGACGTTGCGGTCCTCGGTCTTGCCGGCGAACGCGGCGTCGGTGAGGTTGGAGGTGACGGCCTGCGTCTTGGAGATCTTCTTCGACTCGAGGCGGTCGCGCTCGAGCATGTTCTTGAAGTCCATGTTGCCGCCGACGTTCAGCTGGTACGTGCGGTCCAGGATGACGCCGCGGTCCTCGAACAGGCGGGCGAGCACGCGGTGCGTGATGGTCGCCCCGACCTGGGACTTGATGTCGTCACCGACGATCGGCACGCCGGCCGCGGTGAACTTGTCGGCCCACTCGGGCGTGCCGGCGATGAAGACGGGCAGGGCGTTCACGAACGCCACACCGGCGTCGATCGCGGCCTGCGCGTAGAACTTCGCGGCGTCCTCGGACCCGACGGGGAGGTAGCACACCAGCACGTCGGCCTGCGTCTCGCGCAGCACGGAGACGACGTCGACGACCTCGTCCGTGGACTCCTCGATGGTCTCGCGGTAGTACTTGCCGAGACCGTCCAGGGTCGGACCGCGCTGGACCTGCACGCCGGAGGGCGGCACGTCGGAGATCTTGATCGTGTTGTTCTCGCTGCTGACGATCGCGGCCGAGAGGTCCTGGCCGACCTTCTTGGCGTCGACGTCGAACGCGGCGACGAACTCGAGGTCCCCCACGTGGTACTCGCCGAACTGCACGTGCATGAGGCCGGGCACCTTGCTGCTCGGGTCGGCGTCCTTGTAGTACTCGACGCCCTGCACGAGCGAGCTCGCGCAGTTCCCGACGCCGGCGATCGCGACGCGGATGGAACTCATCGGTTCTCCTTCTGGGGGTGGTTCCGGCGGGGGTGATCCCGCCGGTTCGTCCGCCGCGACCGGGGGCCGCGCGGTGGTGGGTGGGGTGGTCGAGGAGGTCGCGGCGCGCTCGGTGGCGATCAGCCGCTCGAGCCAGCCGACCTCCGTGTCGAGGATCTCCAGCCCGTGGCGCTGGAGCTCCGCGGTGTAGGAGTCGCGGCGCTCGCGGTTGCGCGCGGCGGCGGCCCGGGTGGCCTCGCGCCGCTCGAGCACGCGCGTGCGCCTGCCCTCGAGGATGCGCAGCCGGGTCTGGGGGTCGGTGGCGCCGAACATCGAGAACCGGACGTCGAAGACGTCGTCGTCCCACGCCGCCGGGTCGCTCGCCGTGAGCGCCTGGGCGAGGTGCTCCTTGCCGGCGGCGGTCAGCTCGTAGCTCACGCGAGAACGCTTGCTGGCGAGCGCGTGCGGGAGGTCCGCCGTGTCGGCCGACGTGATCCAGCCGACCTGCTGCAGGGCGCGCAGCCGCGGGTAG
Source organism: Litorihabitans aurantiacus (assembly GCF_030161595.1). Classification (NCBI taxonomy): domain Bacteria; kingdom Bacillati; phylum Actinomycetota; class Actinomycetes; order Micrococcales; family Beutenbergiaceae; genus Litorihabitans; species Litorihabitans aurantiacus. The sequence goes on along the minus strand of NZ_BSUM01000001.1, from coordinate 3,134,011 downwards.
AGCGAGCCGAAGGACAGGCTCCGGAACGGTCCGAGCGTGGCGGCGAGGCGCTTGCGCAGCTCGTAGCCGTGCAGCGGTCCGCTCGCGAGGCGACCGAGGATCGCGAGGTCCAGCACGTCGCTGCGTCTGCGCGCCACGGCTGCCACCTCTCTCGTCTCGGGGTCGATGCATCGGAACGTCACGGTCGTTCGATGTATCGCATTGATACATCGGGGCGCGGGGCGAGTCAACGCCTCCACCGCGTGCGTCGGGCCCGGGTGAGCAGGGTCACGTCGGCGGGGCGCACCTCGTGCCGGTTGTGCTGAAGTCGTGAACCCTTGCGGCGGAGTCCGCGCAACCGTCCCCAGGAGCGGCCGCCGTGTCGGTGCCGCTGGCCATACTGGAGAGGCCCGCGACGCGTCGGTCGGCGCCGCGGGTCCCCGTGCCGAGAAGGAGACGCCCCCGTGGCAGCGAGCAAGCCCCCGTCCAGGAAGCCGACCCCGTCGGTCACGCGCACCTCGGTGCGCGGCGCGAAGGCGGGCACGGGCGCGAAGGCGGGCACGAGCGCGAAGGGAGCCGCCCGCCGCCGTCGCCGGCCGGTGCGGAAGAAGGGCTGGAACTACCCGCGCGCCGGCCTCGGTCCGGTGCGCCGCTGGCTGCCCAGCTGGCGCGTGCTGCTCGCGACCTTCGCGACGGGCGTGGCCGCCGTCGTCGGGCTGTTCGCGGTCGCCTACGCGACCACCGACGTGCCGGAGCCGACCGAGCTCGCCGTCGCCGAGGGCTCGACCATCTACTTCTCCGACGGCACGACCCCGATCGGGGAGATCGCCGAGGTCGACCGGACCATCATCGACACCACGACGCTGCCGGCGCACGTGGGTGACGCCGTCGTCGCCTCCGAGGACCGGCGCTTCTACTCCAACGCGGGCATCGACCCGATCGGTATCGCGCGGGCGCTGTGGAACAACCTGCGCGGCAACGACCGGCAGGGCGCCTCGACACTGACGCAGCAGTACGTCGAGAACTACTACCTCGGCCGCACCACCGACTACGTGGGCAAGTTCCGCGAGGCGATCCTGGCCGTGAAGGTCGAGCAGGAGCTCGACAAGTCGCAGATCCTCGACGCCTACATGAACACGATCTACTACGGGCGCGGCGCGTACGGCGTCGAGGCCGCGTCCCAGGCGTACTTCGGCAAGCCCGCGGCCGAGATGACGCTGTCGGACTCCGCCATGCTCGCCGGCATCATCCCGGCGCCGAGCGCCTGGGATCCGGCCGTCTCGCCCGAGCAGGCGGAGGCGCGCTGGAACCGCACGCTCGACTTCATGGAGAGCGACGGCACGATCACCGCGGACGAGCGCGCGGCGCAGACGTTCCCCGCCGTTGTCGACAGCGCCCGGCCCGACACCTACGGCGGGACGAACGGCTACCTGCTCCAGATGGCGGTCGCCGAGCTCACCACGGGTGAGGACGCGCCGTTCACCGAGGACGAGCTGAACCGCCTCGGCCTCCAGGTGGTCACGACGTTCGACGCCGGGATGCAGGCCGCCGCCGTCGAGACCATCGAGAACGAGCTGCCCGACGACCACGCCGAGGGGCTGCGCGCCACGCTCGTCTCGATCGACCCGGCCACGGGCGGGGTGCGCGCGTTGTACGGCGGGCGGGACTTCCTGACGGAGTCGCTCAACCGCGCGACCCAGGCGGTCTACCAGGGCGGTTCGACGTTCAAGCCGTTCGCGCTCGTGGCCGCGCTCGAGGAGGGCATGACGCTCGAGCAGCGGTACGACAGCTACACGGGGATGGACGTGGACGGCTACGTCGTCAACAACTACGACCGGCGCGACCGCGGGCGGATCGACCTCGTCGAGGCGACGGTGGACTCGGTCAACTCGCCCTACGTGCAGCTCAACCGCGACATCAGCGAGGGCGGCGAACCCGGGCAGAAGCTCGTCGACACCGCGGTCAAGCTCGGCCTCCCGGCCGACACCTCCGGCCTCGTGCCCGTGCTCTCCAACGTGCTCGGCAACGCGTCGCCGCACGCGATCGACATGGCCACGGTGTTCGCCACCTTCGCGGCACAGGGGGAGAAGCGCCCCACGCACGTCATCGACCGCGTGCTGCAGGACGGCGTGATCGTCCACCAGGGGGACACGACGGCGGAGCGCGTCATCGAGCCGCAGGTCGCCGCCGACGCGACGTACGCCATGACGCAGGTGGTGCAGCGCGGGTCGGGTGAGACCGCGAGCGAGCTCGGGCGTCCCGCCGCCGGCAAGACCGGCTCGTCGAACGAGTACAAGGGCGTCTCCTTCGCCGGCTACGTGCCGCAGCTGGCGACGGTCGTCGCGATGTACCAGACGGGACCGGACGGCACGGAGGACCCCATCACGCCGTTCGGCGGCTACAGCGTCGTCGCGGGCGGCACGGTGCCGACCGACCTGTGGACGAGCTACATGGAGAAGGCCACGGAGGGGATGGAGGTGCTCGAGTTCCCGGCGCGCAGCGCGCCCGTGCGGCCGACGCCCACCCCGACCCCGACGCCCACGCAGACCGAGCCCGAGACCGTCGACGTCCCGGCGGTGGCCGGGCTGGGCGAGGGCGAGGCGCGGGCCGCGCTCGAGGCGGCGGGCTTCGCCGTCGCGACCAGGAACGAGGAGTCCGACGACGTCGCCGCCGGTCAGGTGATCCGGAGCGAGCCCGGGGGTGGGCAGGCCGCGGTGGGCTCGACGGTGACGATCGTCGTCTCGACGGGGCCGGCTGCCGAGCCGGAGCCCACGGAGGAGCCGGAGCCGGAGCCGGAGCCCACCCAGGAGCCGACTCCGGAGCCGACTCAGGAACCGACCCAGGAGCCGACGACCGCTCCGCCGTCGCCGTCGCCCACACCCACGCCGCAGCCGACCCCGACGCCGGCACCCTCGCCCACACCTGCGCCGTCGCCGACCTCCTGAGGGCGCTGCGCCCTGGTACGATCTGACGTCCGCGTGCTCACCACCCCGACCCGGGGCGATGGCGCACGGACCAACGCATCACCCTCCTGTCACGGAGAGTCCGTGACCGTCCAGACCAGAGGAGGTGGGTATCGAATGCGTCAGTACGAGTTGATGTTGATCCTCGACCCCGAGGTCGACGAGCGCACCGTCGCTCCGTCGCTCGAGAAGTTCCTTTCCGTGATCACGACCGGTGGTGGCTCCGTCGACAAGGTCGACATCTGGGGCAAGCGCCGTCTCGCGTTCGAGATCTCCAAGCGCGCCGAGGGCATCTACGCCGTCGTCAACATGACGGCCACGCCCGAGCTCGCCCAGGAGCTCGACCGCCAGCTCGGCCTCAACGAGGCCGTCCTGCGCACCAAGCTGCTGCGTCCCGACGCTCACTGAGCCACCGGCTCGCCGAGCGACGCTCACCGCGACGCCCTGCGCGCCACCGCACGTCTGACACTTCACACCTCCAGGAGCATCCATGGCAGGCGAGACCGTCATCACCGTGATCGGCAACCTCACGGCTGACCCCGAGCTGCGCTTCACGCCCAGCGGCGCGGCAGTCGCGAACTTCACGATCGCGTCCACGCCCCGCACGTTCGACCGTCAGAGCAACGAGTGGAAGGACGGCGACACGCTGTTCATGCGCTGCTCGATCTGGCGCGAGGCCGCGGAGAACGTGGCGGAGTCCCTCACCAAGGGAACCCGCGTGGTGGCCACCGGCCGCCTGGTCCAGCGCTCCTACGAGACCCGTGAGGGTGAGAAGCGCACCGTCGTCGAGCTCCAGGTCGACGAGATCGGCCCCTCGCTGCGGTACGCCACGGCCAAGGTCACCCGCGCCCAGCGCGGTGGCGGCGGCGGTGGCGGCTTCTCCGGTGGGGGCGGCGGCGGTTACAGCGGCGGCGGCAACGGTGGCGGCTACGGCGAGCAGTCGGGAGGTTCGCGGGGCGGTTCGGGCGGTGGCTCGAACAACGACGACCCGTGGGCCTCGGGTGGCTCCAGCTCCTACTCGGACGAGCCCCCGTTCTAGACATCACCGGTCCTGGCGCCCTCGCGCCGGACTGATCACCGAAGGAGAAAATCATGGCGAAGCCCGTCCTTCGCAAGCCGAAGAAGAAGGTCAGCCCGCTCAAGAGCGTCAAGCTCGAGGGTGCGGTCGACTACAAGGACACCGTTCTGCTGCGCAAGTTCATCTCGGACCGCGGCAAGATCCGCGCGCGCCGCGTGACCGGTGTCTCCGTGCAGGACCAGCGCAAGATCGCCCGGGCAGTGAAGAACGCCCGCGAGATGGCTCTGCTCCCCTACTCGAGCTCCGCTCGCTGATCAGGAGAGAAGACCATGGCAAAGCTGATCCTCACGCACGAGGTGACCGGTCTGGGTGCGCCCGGCGACGTCGTCGAGGTCAAGGACGGGTACGCCCGTAACTACCTCGTCCCCCGCGGTCTGGCCACCGGCTGGACCAAGGGTGCCGCCAAGGAGGTCGAGGCGATCCGCGCCGCGCGCGCCAAGCGTGCGCACGCGACGGTCGAGGCCGCCTCGGCGGTCCGCGACTCGCTCGAGTCGAAGACCTTCTCCGTCCCCGCGCGCTCCGGCGCCGGCGGCCGTCTCTTCGGTGCGGTCACGACCAAGGACATCGCCGACGCCGTCAAGGCGTCCGGTGGCCCCGCCGTCGACCGCCGCAAGATCGAGGCGAAGGGTCACATCAAGACCCTCGGCAAGCACCAGGTCGTCGTGCACCTGCACGACGAGGTCGCCGCGAAGGTGACCGTGGAGGTCGTCGCCGCGCGCGACTGACCTCCGGCTGCGCCCCCGCGGGGCGCACCGCCCGCAGCGGCCCGGCTCCCGACGTGGAGCCGGGCCGCTACGCGTCCCGGCCTCGGCGCCTCGGGGCCTCGGTCCGCGGGTCGCTCATCCGTGACGCTGGTCGCCGAGAATGCGTGTGACTGCCGTATCGCGTCGATAGGGCAGTCGTGTGCATGCTCGCCGATGGGTCGGGAGGGCGACCATGCAGGTGACTGCTGAACGCGGCGAATTCAGTTGTGCCACGCATGTTCGCCGACGGGCACGGGAGGGCCGGGCGACGATCGCGTTGTCCTTCCGGCTCGACGGTGGGCGCGGGTGAGCGAGTCTGCCGGCGTCGAGAGAGGTCGTTCAGTCCTCGTCGAGTGCGTACTCCGACTGTCCCCAGAGCTGCGCTGCGTCACTTGATTGCGCGTGCCTGTGGACGACGGCGGTTGCACCGGTCAGTCGGCGGCACAGTTCCATCATGGGACGCCACCTCGCTCCGCTCACCCCGACTCTCGCCGCGCTGGCGCGCGCCCAGTGCGGACTTCTGACGGTGCACCAGTGCGAGGTGGGACATCTCGACCACCGCGCCCGCCGCCGACGGTTGGACCAGGGCGTCTGGTCGCAGCCGTCACCGGGCGTGCTCGACGTCGAGCCCTACCTCGAGAGGACCATCGCCGAGCGCGAGCGGCGAGAGGTGGAGATCGCGCTGCTCGCGTCGGGTGACGGGGCTGTCGCGGTCGGTCTCGCTGCCCTACGCCTCCACGGCTGCTGGGCGCTGCCACGCATCTGGCGCGCTCGAGCGGTGCGGCGGAGTCGTCGGCGAGGTCGCGGTGGTGCGCAGAACGACCACTTCGCGGTCACGACGGCCGGTGGAAGACTGGCGGCGGTGGTGCTGGACGCCGTCGTGCAGGCACTGCCGCACCTCGACCGGTTGCACCTCGTGGCCGTTCTCGACTGGGCGCTGAACCGGGGCCATCTCCGATCGGTCGACGAGCTCGTGGTCCGCGCGGCCGGTCATCGCGGCGTCGCCCGGTTGCGGGAGTGGGGCGTGCTCGCCGACGGGCGGGCCGAGTCCTTCCTGGAGACGTGGGCACGCCTCCAGTGCGTCGACGCGGGCATTCCACCGACCACCTTGCAGCTCCCGTTGCTCGACGTCGACGGCAGCGTCCGCGCACGTGGTGATCTCGCCTGGCGGCTGCCGGACGGACGATGGCTCGTCGTCGAGATCGACGGGGTGAGCATCCACGACCGCCCGACGTCGAGCCGCCTCGACCGCCGACGGCAGAACTGGATGGTGGGGGAGCGGACGGTCGTCCTCCGCTACGACGCCGAAGATCTCCGGCGCGGACTGCTCCCGCTCGAGGTGCGACGGACGATGCGAGCACTCACCAGGGCCGCCGCGTGACCGTCTGCGCGGCCAGCAATACCGCCGTCGGGGATACGACCATGCGCCTGACTGCTGAATCGAGCCGGTTCGGCAGTCAGGCGCATTCTCGGTTCCGGGTGGGCCGTCGAGTCGAGACCGACCATGCGGGTGACTGCTCTATCGCGCTGATAGAGCAGCCACCCGCATTCTCAGCTGTGGGTGGGGCCGGTACCGGGCAGGCCGGCCGGGCTGGTAACGGGCGGGTCGGCCGCGCCTGTGAGGCGCTTGCCCCTCAGTCGGCGGCGAGGGCCGCCACCGGGGGATGCGGGCCGCGCCGCGGGCCGGAAGGACCGAGGCGAGCACGCCCGCCGTCACGGCCACCGCGAGGACCGCCAGCACCGCGCCCCACGGGACCGTCAGCGCGGAGAGCCCCATCCCCGTCGTCGAGCCCAGCATCAGGAACGCCCCGATCCAGCCGTAGAGGAGTCCCAGCACCAGACCGACCACCGCGCCGACGACGGCGAGCAGCACCCCCTCGATCGCGAGCGTCGAGCGCAGCTGGCGCCGGGTCAGGCCGAGCGCGCGCAGCAGCGCGTTCTCGCGCCGCCGCTCGAGGACCGACAGCGACAGCGTGTTCGCCACCCCGATGAGCGCGATCACGACGGCGACGCCCAGCAGCCCGATGATCACGGCCAGCAGCGCGTCGAGCACCTGCGTGAAGCCGGCCTTCTCGATCGCTCCGCCGGAGACCTGGGGGCCGCGGCGTCGGTCCCCGCGGTCGTCTCGCTGACGGCGTCCCGGATCGCCGACGCCGCCGCGACCGGGTCCGCGCCGTCGGCCAGGGCGATCCACAGCGACTCGGCGGGCGAGTCGATGTCGAGACCCGCCGCGACCTGCGGCGAGACCAGCACGGAGTAGTCCGGCAGACCGGGCAGGTACGCGCCGTCGAGCGACGTGCCGTCCGCCAGCGTCACCGGACCGTCGGCGTCGAGCAGGTACCCGTCCGCCAGCACCGTCGACCCGTCCCAGTCGGACGGAGCGGTCGCGAGCACCTCACCGATCCGAGCGGGATCGGCCACGAACACGGTGGCGATCGCGGACCGGTTCGGCGTGGTGACGTCCAGCTGCCCGCCCGTGACGAGGAGGGTTGCGGCGACGCCGTCGACGTCGCTCACCGCGTCCACCGTCGCGGGGGACAGGCTGTCGGCACCCACCACGACGTCGATCGCGAACTGCTCGTCGAGCTCGCGCCCCATCTGCTCGCGCGCCATCGCGGCACCGGTCGACATCATGGTGACGAGCGCGACGCCGACCAGCAGCGCCGTCGCGGTCGACGTGACACGGCGGGGGTTGCGCACCGCGTTCGTCGCGGCCAGCCGGCCCGGGGCCCCGCCCACCCGTGCGGCCAGGCGACCGATGACGCGGCCGAGGGCCGGGACGATCGTGATCGCCGCCATCACGACGCCGACGATCGAGACGATCCCGCCGAGCACGCCCGCCAGGAGCGTCAGCTCGAACGTCCCGCCGCCCTCCCCGGAGGCGAGCGACAGGGCGAGCGCGCCCACCATGAGCGCGAGCCCGCCACCCGTGAGGATCCAGCCGATGATCGGCCGCAGGCGCCTGCTGCGCTCGCTGACCACCGCGTCGACCGGACGCATCGCGGCGAGCGGCGCCACCGACGTCGCCAGCCTGGACGCGCCGCTGGCGGAGACGACCGTGACGAGGATCCCGACCACGAGCGGGACCAGGATGGTCGCGACGTCGATCGGCACCGTCGTCGGCGCGGGGACGCCCTCGGCCCGGCGACCGATCACGCTGAGCGCGACCTGGCCGATGCCCAGACCCACGCCGATCCCCGCGAGCGAGGCCACGACACCGAGCACGAGCGCCTCCAGGCGCACCGACCGGCGCACCTGCGCCTTGGTCGCGCCGACGCACCGCAGCAGCGCGAGCGTCCGGGTCCGCTGGGCGACCAGGACCGTGAACGTGTTCGCGATGACGATGCCGGCCACCGCCATCGCGACGGCCGCGAACGCCAGGATGAGGCCGCGGAAGATCTGGACGCCCCCGTGAGCTCCGCCGCCACGTCGGCCGCGTGCTGCTGCGCGGTGACGACCGTGGTGCCGTCACCCCCTGCGGCGGCGTCCGGGACGACGTCGGCGATCACCTGCGCGACGGCGTCGCGCACGGCGGCGGGATCGGCGCCGTCGTCGACCGTGAGGGTGAGGAGGAGTAGCTGGCCTCGCCGTCGGCGGCGCGCCACCGGGTCAGGTCGGCCTGGTCGGCCAGTCCGGACGGCATCCCGAAACCGAAGCCCGTACCGTCCGCGAGGAGGCCGACCACCGTGACCGGCTCGGTGACGCGCTCCGACGAGCTGCCGTCCGCCGACCACACCGTCGAGACGAGGTCGACGCTCCCGCCGATCTCCACGCCGAGGCGGTCCGCCGTCCCGGTGGGGAGGGCGATCTCGCCGGGTGCCGACGGCGCGGCGCCCTCGAGCAGCGTCGTGTTCCCGAGCCGGTCGTCCGCGGCCGGCGGGTTGAGCATCAGCACCTCCTGGCCCGACGCCGTCGCGACCTCCCGGAACGTGTTGGTCCACGCCTGGGACGCGGCGACGCCGTCGACCGCCGCGATGGCGTCGCGCGAGGCGTCGTCGAGGGCGTAGGAGCTCGAGGAGACGACGAGGTCGGGGTCACCGGTCTGCGCCGTCGCGGCGGCCAGCGCCGTCTGCTCCACCGCGTTCGTCGTGACGAACGTGGCCGTGATGAATCCCGTGCCGAGGGCGATCGCGATCCCGACGGCGATCAGCTTGCCGACGTTGCGGCGCATCTGCGCCCAGGTGAGCCGCCACATCAGCGGACCTCGGCGCGCTGCGCGGGTGCGGGAGGGGCGCCGACCCCGCGCGACGGCGTGGACGCGGGTGAGGCGAGCGAGGCGTGGCGGAGGCGGTCGAGCTCGGCCTGCACGACCTCGGGGGTGGGGCGCGCGACGTCGCCCGCGATGCGACCGTCGGCGACGAGCACGGCACGGTCGGCGTAGGCGGCGGCCTGGGCGTCGTGCGTGACCATCACGACGGTCTGGCCCAGCTCGCGCACGGACGTGCGCAGGAACTCGAGCACCTCGGCGCCGCTGCGCGAGTCGAGGTTGCCGGTGGGTTCGTCGGCGAAGACCACGTCGGGCCGCGTCAGGAGCGCGCGGGCGATCGCGACGCGCTGCTGCTGGCCCCCGACAGCTCGCTCGGCCGGTGCGTGAGGCGCTGGCGCAGACCGAGGGTGTCGACGAGGCGGTCGAACCACGAGCGGACGTCGGTGGTCGCGCGCACGCCGGCGAGCTCGAGCGGCAGCAGGATGTTCTGCTCGGCCGTGAACATCGGCAGCAGGTTGAAGGACTGGAAGACGAAGCCGACGCGCTGCCGGCGCAGACGGGTGAGCGCGTCGTCGCCCAGGGCGGTGAGCTCCGTGTCGCCGAGGAACACCTGGCCGGCGCTCGCGGCGTCGAGCCCGGCGAGGAGGTGCAGGAGGGTGGACTTGCCGGAGCCGGAGGCACCCATGATGGCGGTGAACTCGCCGCGGGCGAAGGCGACGTCGACGCCGTCGAGCGCGTGGACCTGGGCGTCGCCGCGTCCGTAGGTCTTGCGGAGGCCGACGCCCCTGACAGCAGGGACGGCGGGGGCTGCGGGCGTGCCGGGAGCGGGTGAGGAGGGGGTGGGGGCGCCTGGCGCGGATGTGGTCATGCCTCGACGCTAGGGACGGCGACCGCGCGCGAGATCGGCCCGGGGTCGCGACGTCGTGTCCCCCCGCGGGTGGACGGGGTCCGGTGGGGGTGCGCCCGTGGGATCGGCGCGTGCGCCGTCAGCGGGGACGCGACGGCGGGGCTGGGACGGCGGCGCTCGGCGCGGCTCAGCGCGCGCCGAGCACCAGCCAGCGCTCCCCGCGCGAGCGCAGCCCGGTCGCCGCGCCGCGCGCGAGCATGAAGACGACACCGAACGCGACCCACAGCCACACGACGGCGGCGCTCCCGCCGCGTGGCGCGAGCTGCTGCACGGCCGCGACGAACGGGAGGTAGGCCACCAGGCTCACGACGCCGGCCCAGGCGAGGAAGGGGCCGTCACCCGCGCCGATGAGGACGCCGTCGAGCACGAAGACGAGGCCGGCCAGCGGCATCGCGACCGCGATCACGAGGATGCCGGCGGTCGCGGCGCGGCGGACGTCGCCGTCGGGCGTGAAGGCGGCGGCGAGGGGGACGGCGAGCGCGGCGAGCACGACGCCGAGCGCGGCTCCCGCACCCGCGCCCCACTGCAGCGTGCGGCGGAGCACGGCGCGGGCGCTCGCCCGGTCGCTCGCGCCGAGCGACCGGCCCACGAGGGCCTGCGCGGCGATCGCGAGCGCGTCGAGCGCGAAGGCGGCGAAGCCCCACAGCGAGTTGACGATCTGGTGGGCGGCGAGCGGGACGTCGCCGAGCGTCGCTGCGGTGGCGACGGTCAGGAGGACGGCGATGCGCAGGGTGAGGGTGCGCAGGAACAGGGGTGCGCCGTCGCGCAGGCCCTGGCCGAGACCGCCGAGGGAGGGAGCGAGCGGGACGCCGCGAGCGCGGGCGCCACGGACCACCACGCGCGCGAGGACGAGCGCCATCGCGATCTGGACGATCGCCGTCCCGGCCCCGGACCCGCCGATGCCCCAGCCGAAGCCGTAGATGAACAGGGCGTTGAGGGCGGCGTTCGCGACGGCGCCGACACCCGCCACCACGAGCGGCGTGCGCGTGTCGAGCATGCCGCGCAGGACGCCGGTGGCGGCGAGGACCACGAGCATGCCGGGGAGTCCGGGCAGGCTGGTGCGGAGGTAGGTGACACCGTGGGTGTGCACCTCGCCCGTGCCGCCGAGCGCGCCGATCGCCCAGGGGGCGAGCAGGATGCCGAGGGCGGCGACGGCGAGCCCGACGGCGAGCGCGAGCCACATCCCGTCGATCCCGGACGCCAGGGCGCGGCGCTCCTGGCCGGCGCCGAGCAGCCGGCCGACGCTCGCGGTGGTGGCGTAGGCGAGGAAGACGAAGAGCCCGACGGCGGTGATCAGCAGCGTCGAGGCGAGGGTGAGGCCGGCGAGCTCGGCGGTGCCGAGGTGGCCGACCATCGCCGAGTCGACGAGGACGAAGAGGGGTTCGGCCACGAGCGCGCCGAGGGCGGGGACCGCGAGCGCGAGGATGCGGCGGTCGAGGGTGGGCTCGCGTTCTGGCACTTCGCCAGGGTGTCACGGGGGTCCGACAGCGCGCCTGAGCGTCCGCGCGGCGGTGGGGACGGCGGTGGCGACGAGCTGCGGTCATCCCCAGGCGACCCTCTCGGCGTGTCGGATCAGCGAGTTTTACGCACACGTGCGCCGGACGGATCCCCACAGGCCGAATCGTTGCAATCTCGGCATTCTGGGAGCGTTGTCCCCAGGTTGTCCACACCTGTGGGGACAGAGCCGGTGTGTCGTCCACACGCAAGTCCCGGCGTTGTCCCCACCCGGTCCACAGGTTGTCCACACCCCGCCGAGAACGCCGGATGTGTCAACTCGACCCGGGGGCCGAGGTCGGCGGTACACGCGCGCGGTGCGCACGTACGGTGGGCGCGGCCCGAGGGTCGTCGCGGCCGTGCTCTGCCGGACGGCGGCGTCTCGGGCAGACCTGGGGACGCGCCGTCGGCCGATGTCGGTGGCGGGGTGTGCACTCGGGCCAGGGCGAGAGAGAGGACCACGGTGACCACCACCGACGACGTCGACATGCGGGCGCTGAGCTCGCTCAACGAGCGCACCCCGCCGCAGGACGAGCGCGCGGAGCAGAGCGTGCTCGGCGGCATGATGCTCAGCAAGGACGCGGTGGCCGACGTCATCGAGGTCATCCGCTCGGCCGACTTCTACCGCCCCGCGCACGAGATGGTCTACGAGGCCGTGGTGGACCTGTACGGGCGGGGGCAGCCGACCGACGTCGTCGCGGTCGCGGACGAGCTGACCAAGCGGGGCGAGCTCGGGCGCGTGGGCGGCCACGGCTACCTGCACACGCTGATCTCGTCGGTGCCGACGGCGGCGAACGCGGGCTTCTACGCCGGGATCGTGCGCGAGCGAGCGGTGCTGCGCAAGCTCGTCGAGGCCGGCACGCGCATCGTGCAGCTCGGCTACGCCCAGGAGGGCGGCGACGTCGAGGACCTCGTCAACTCGGCGCAGTCCGAGATCTACGCGGTCTCGGAGCGGCGCACGAGCGAGGACTACAAGCCGATCCGCGACATCATCAACGGCACGGTCGAGGAGATCGAGCACGCGGTCTCGCGCGACGGCAACCTCGTGGGCGTGCCGACCGGGTTCGCGGAGTTCGACAAGCTCACCAACGGTCTCCACCCGGGCCAGATGATCGTGCTCGCGGCGCGCCCCGCCATGGGCAAGTCGACGATGGCGCTGGACATCGTGCGCTCGGCCGCGATCAAGCACGGTCAGGCCGCGGCGGTGTTCTCCCTGGAGATGAGCGCGAGCGAGATCGTCATGAGGATGATCTCGGCCGAGGCGCAGGTGCCGCTGCAGCGGCTGCGCCAGGGCCCGATGGACGATCGGGACTGGCAGAAGCTCGCCTCCACGGTGAGCGCGATCTCGGACGCGCCGGTCTTCATCGACGACTCCCCGAACATGTCGCTCATGGAGATCCGGGCGAAGTGCCGCCGGCTGAAGCAGCGCCACAACCTCAAGCTCGTGGTGATCGACTACCTGCAGCTGATGAGCTCGGGCAAGCGCGTGGAGTCGCGCCAGCAGGAGGTCTCGGAGTTCTCGCGCGCGATCAAGCTGCTGGCGAAGGAGCTCGAGGTGCCGGTGATCGCGGTGTCGCAGCTGAACCGTGGTGCGGAGCAGCGCACGGACAAGCGGCCGCAGGTGTCCGACCTTCGCGAAAGTGGATCGATCGAGCAGGACGCCGACATGGTGGTGCTGCTGCACCGGGATGAGGCCTACGACCGCGAGTCGCCCAGGAAGGGTGAGGCCGACTTCATCGTGGCCAAGCACCGCAACGGTCCGACTGACACCATCGTCGTGGCGTTCCAGGGGCATTACGCGCGCTTCGTCGACATGGCGCCGGAGTCCGGGGGTGGCGGGGCCTGGTAGCGGAGTTGCGCTGGCCGGGTGTGAGGTGATCGCGCGCACCCATAGCGACAGGCCGCCCGCTACCCTCCGACCACAACCACGACCCAGGAGGACCCGACGTGAGAGTTCGCCTCGAGGGCCCCTCGGACTACGCGGCCTTCGCCCTCCTCCTGCTCGTGAGCGCCGCCGTCGCCATCCTCGTGGTGGGAACGGTGCTCACCTGGCTCGGTCGCCTGCTGGCGGCGCTGGGGGGCCTGCTCAGCTGACGTCAGGGCAGGGATTCGACCCTCCCCCGGCCCGCGACGACGCAGCCTCGCTACCCTCGAGTCCATGGGCAAGGTCTTCCCCGCCATCGACGAGTCCCTGCGCGCCTGGATCCACCAGCAGCCGATGTGGTTCCTGGCCACGGCCCCGCTCGCGGGCGACGGGTTCGTCAACGTCTCCCCGCGCGGCGGCGACTCCTTCTCCGTGCTCGGCCCACACCGCGTGGCCTGGGTCGACTTCACCGGCAGCGGTGCCGAGACGATCGCCCACCTGCGCGAGAACGGCCGCATCTGCGTCATGTTCAGCTCGTTCGACGACCGCCCGCGCATCGTCCGCCTGCACGGCCGCGGCGAGGTGCACCTCCCCGGCAGCCCCGCCTTCGACGAGGTCGCGGCGCTCCACCCCGACAACCCGAGCACGCGTGCCGTCGTCACGGTCGACGTGGAGCGCGTGAGCGACGCCTGCGGGTGGGGCGTCCCGGTCATGGACGTGCGCACCCCGGAGCGCGACCTCATCCGGCGCTACGCCGAGAACAAGGGTGCGGACGGCATCCAGCGCTACCGCGACGAGAAGAACACCCGCAGCCTCGACGGGCTCCCCGCCCTCGGACCCTCCTGACCGACACCCGCCCCCCTCACGACGCCCGGAGGTCCCCGTGCCCGTCCGTCTCGACCGGCCGCGCCGGCTCACCGCCATCACCTACCGCCTGCACGACGCCCCCGACTTCACGACCAGCAAGGGCGGCTACCTCGTGCGGCCGTCGAGCTGCGAGGTGAAGTGGTTCAACGGGGCGATCGGCAAGATCGAGGTGAGCGGCAACGTCGTCTCGCGCAAGACCGGGCTCGTCGGCGACCGCCCCGCCAGCGAGACGTTCATGATCCACGCCGCGGACGACGGCGAGGAGGTCAGCGCCGACCAGGCGTTCGACGGGCCGGCGTTCGTCATCGAGATCTTCGAGGCGGCCTCCGCCCTCGTGAACGGTGATCCGGACGTCTGAGGACCGCACCTAGCGCGCGGCGCGCACGACGGCGAGTCGCTGGACCTCACGCCAGGTGGTGAGGCCGACGACCTCCGCCCCGGCGACGCCGGTCGCGACGTCGAGCGCGTGCGTGATCTCGTCGTCGTGGCGCGGGCGGGCGCCGAGATCCCTGACGGTGCCGGCGAGCGCGCTGACACCGATCCGTCGCGCTCTCGCCTGCAGGCGGGAGAGCCAGCGCCGACCCGATGCGCGCTCGGCGCGCCACACGGTCGCCGGAGCGAGTGCATCGACCGGCCAGGCGAGCACGAGGGTGCCGCCGGGCCGCAGCACGCGCAGCGCCTCGGTGATCACAGCGACCGCGTCGGGATGGAACTGCAGCAGGTTCGCACTGACGACGGCGTCGACCGAGTCGCTCGGGATCGGAACGGCGGCGGCGTCGGCGTGGAGGGCCTCGTCGATCCGGCCGCGCTCCAGCGCGCGCTCGAGCATGGGGATCGACGTGTCTGCTCCGAGCCAGACCGGGTGGGGGCGATCGCTGCCGGGGCCGACCCTGAGGTCGCTGTCGACGGCTCGAACGGGACCTGGGTCACCCTCGGGTCGCGGCCGGGCGAGGAGCCCGGTGCCGCACCCGAGGTCGAGGATCCGCCCGGCGCTCGCGACCTCCGCGTGGATGCGCGCCCGGAGGGCGTCGATCAGGGGAGAGTCCCAGATCGGGTCGTACTGCTGGGCGTAGATGCGCCAGAACGTCTCGGCACGCACGGCGTGATGCGCCGGCTGCTACCAGATGACGATCTTGCGGAACGGCAGGAACTTGCTCGGGACGATGAGGTAGGCACCGTAGGCGAGGAGGAGGCCGGCCCACCAGGCGTCGGCGCCGACGAGGACGAAGATGAGGATTCCGATGAGGACCAGGATGCCGCCCCAGATCTGAGCCAGCACCTGCTTGACGCCGTTGGTCGCGCGGTTGGAGGCCTCCAGGTAGCTTCCCGCGGCGTCGCTCACGCGGTTGAGCCGTGCGGCCGTCTGGCTCTCCCGGACCGGCTGACCCTGCGGGTGGGGCTGCTGGTACGGCTGGCCCTGCGGTGCCTGCGAGGAGGGCTGAGTCGGTTCGGCCGGGGGAGGAACTCGGGGTTCTGGTTCGACATGGCGTTCTCCACTGACCTTCAGGTGTCGTTCCGGTGGCGGCCCGCCGCGGAATCAGAGGAACGCTATCGGCCCGAGCGCGTGGCTGTGTGAACGAGTGTGTGAACGCTCACCACCCCATGGTCCCGGGGTCACCCTTGAAGGGCCCGACGACGTCGTCCGTCACCCAGCCGCCGTAGAAGCCGCCGGGCTGGGGGCGGACCCGTTCGCCGTCGACGAAGCACTCCAGGGTGCGCGCGTACACGGCGACGTGGTCGGTGATCGGCACGAAGTCGGACGTGGGGCGCGGGTAGCTCCATCCCTCGCCCGGCAGGACGTGCCCGTCGGGGAGCACGACGTCCCAGTAGACGGCGGCGCCCTTCCACTCGCAGACCGACGCTCGTCCACCGGCCGGGGCGAGCACTCCTGGGGCGAAGGAGTCAGCGGGGAGGTACCAGGTCGGGGGATGGCTCGTCTCCAGCACCCGGTAGGCGTCGCTGGTGCCGGCGAGCAGGACGTCGCCGGACCGGATCTCGACACGCTTGGTCGAGTGCTCCAGCGATGGGGGGCGCGGGTAGTCCCAGACGGACTCCTGCCCGGGGCCGGGTTCGAGACGCAGGGGATGACCTCGACGCAGTGACATGCCCTCCATCATGCTCCGGGGGTCACCCGGGCGGAGGATCGGTGCACCCGGGGGTGCTCGTACCCGTCCGTCCCGTCAGCGAGACGTCGATCATCCACGCCGCGGACGACGGCGAGGCGGCCGTCACCGCGACGAGCAGCAGGTGTCCCCGCACCCGCACGGCGTCACGGGGACGGCCGCGAACCTGGGCGGGGCGGCCGATCCGACGAGAGCCTCCTCCGATTCGGCTGCCCGGGTCATCACGGCGACGGGGGTGCAGCACGCGTCGCCCCGCCACGCCCGGACACCCTCGCGCACGGCGAAACCCGCGATCACGACGGCGGCGACGGCGTCGGCCCACCACCATCCGAGCGCACTGTTCAGCACCAGCCCCAGGAGCAGGACGGCCGACAGGTAGGAGCACACGAGGGTCTGGCGCGAGTCCGCCACGGCCGACGCCGAGCCGAGCTCCCGGCCGGTGCGCCGCTCGAACCAGGACAGCCCCGGCATGATCGCCAGCGACACCGCCGCCAGCACGATGCCCACGCCCGAGTGCTCGGCCGCATGGCCGCCGAGCAGCGTGCGCGAGGCGTCCACCGTGACGACGAGTGCGAGCCCGAGGAACGAGAGCGCGATGACGCGCATCGCGACCCGCTCGCGCGTGTGCGGGTCGCGGGCCGAGAACTGCCAGGCGACGGCCGCGGCCGAGAGCACCTCGACGATCGAGTCCAGACCGAAGGCGATCAGCGCGCTCGAGCTCGCCGCCGCGCCGGCGGCGAGGGCGATGACCGCCTCGACGACGTTGTAGGTGATCGTCGCGCCCACCACCCAGCGGATGCGTCGCTCCAGCGTGCGGCGACGGTCGCCGTCGGGCCGCCCGAGCAGCGGGGACGCCGTGCTCACCTCGTGCACGTGCAGTCGTCACCGCAGCACGTCGGGTCGACGGCCAGCGTCAGGTCGAGGAGGCCGTTCAGCGCGGTGGCGAGGCGGGGGTCGGCCAACCGGTACCAGGTGCGCCGGCCGTCCGGTGTCGCCGTCACGAGACCGCAGCCCCGCAGGCACGCGAGCTGGTTCGACATGACCTGGCGCGAGACCCCGAGCGCGTCGGCGAGGTCCGAGGGGTAGGCCGGGGACTCCCGCAGGGCGAGGAGGACACGGGTCCGGGTGCTGTCGGAGAGGGCGTACCCGAGACGGGTCACGGCGTCGGCGTGGGTCAGTTCGGCAGTGGGCACAGCGAAAGAGTACAGCGGATCATGTATTCATAGAACCCTGGATCGAGGGACGGCACGTGAACGGCGGTTGATCGCCGCCCGGGTCGCGGCCGGCGGTACGGCGGCACGCACCAGCGGGCTGGACGGCCGGGTGCGTCGTGGCCGGTAGACCACCCGGGCGTGGAACACGAACCGGGCCACGAACGCGACGGCGAGGGTCACCGCCTGCGCGGGCACGCTCGCCACCCCCGCGACGTCGACCAGCGCCCACAGCACCGGCAGCCGCAGCGCCGCCTCGGCCGCGTTGAACAGGAACGACGCCGCGAACCGGCGCCGGAGCGGGCGACCCTCGTCCCGCAGGTCGCGGAAGACCAGCAGCTCCTGTGCCACGAAGTTCCCCACGATGGTGACCAGCGCCGCCACCACCGCGCCCACGAGGTAGGGGACGCCGACCGCGATGAGCAGCGCCATGATCGCGAGGTTGACCACGGTCCCGGCGGCCCCGATCAGCGCGAACCGTGACATCCGACCGAACCGGAGCCGCGCGACGTGCCGCAGGAACCGCACGCCCTGGTCCAGCGTCGCCTTCGACTCCCCGGCCAGTCGCTCGCCGAACACGAACGGCTCCTCGACCACGGCCAGGTCCTGCCGTGCGAGCATCTCGAGCAGGATCTTGAAGCCCTCCGGGCGCAGCGCGTCGACGTCGATCGCCTCGCGGTCGAGCGCGAAGAACCCCGTCATCGGATCGGTGCAGTCGCGCAGCCGCCGCGGGAATATCGCGCGCGTGAGGGCGATGGCACCGCTCGAGACGATCCGCCGTCGCGCGTCCGCGAGTCCGTCGCTGCTGCCGCCGGCGATGCGCCGCGAGGCCACGACGACGTCGGCCCCGAGCGTCCGCCCCGTCTCGAGCAGCACCCCCACCATCTCCGGCGGGTGCTGCAGGTCGCCGTCCATCACCACGCACCACCGGTGCGCGGCCGCGCTCAGCCCCGCAACGACGGCCCCGCTCAGCCCCCACGGCCTGGTCGCGGTGCAGCAGCCGGACCGGCACCGCGGCGCTCGCGGCGACCTCGCGGATCACCCGGGGCGTGTCGTCGGTGGAGTCGTCGACGAAGAGGATCTCCGACCCCGGCGGCACGGCGACGGACAGCCTCCGCACCAGCTCCGCGACGTTCGGGGCCTCGTTGAAGGTGGGGACGACGACCGTCGCGGGCCCGGAGACCGAGGTCGCCGCCGCCGTCGCCATCCCATCGCGCCCAACCGCCGCCGACCGACGCGCGCTCACGACCGCACCTGCCGCTCGAGCGCCGACGGCGTGACCCGGTGCACGCTCCACGCGCCGAACGTCGCCACCACCTCCGAGCTCTCCAGCGCGCTGCCGACGTCCGCCAGCGCCAGGTTGTCGATGTTGGGTCGAGTCGTCGGACCCTCGAGGATCCACTCGACCGACCGCCACCCGTCGGGGTGCGCCGCCTCGAACGCGCTGTCGCGATCGACCTTCTCCAGCGCGATGACGTTCCACGGCCCCCCGCGACCCTGCTCCTGCACCGCGCTCCAGGCGGAGAAGGGGACCACGACGTCGTCGCTCGCCGGTACGTGCGTCTCGACCCACGCGACCGCCTCGCGGAAGTCGTCGTTGGCCCGCGCTGTCGCGAGCGGTCGCACCTCCGCGCGCCACGACGGCGCCACCGCCGCGCCGAGGGCCGCGATCGTCGCGACGGCGACCCCCGCCGTCGCGATGCGCCACCCCCGCCCCGCGGTGACCCGCGCGCGCACCGGTGAGGTGAGGGCACCCCACACCCGTGCGGCACCCGCCCCCGC
Organism: Litorihabitans aurantiacus; assembly: GCF_030161595.1. Taxonomy (NCBI): domain Bacteria; kingdom Bacillati; phylum Actinomycetota; class Actinomycetes; order Micrococcales; family Beutenbergiaceae; genus Litorihabitans; species Litorihabitans aurantiacus. Next base: position 3,114,793 of record NZ_BSUM01000001.1, on the reverse strand, counting down.
GGCGATCGCGAGGAACGGCAGCGTCCCGACGACGTACATCCCCGGCAGGTAGCCGGTCATCGCGATCATCGGCAGCGCGAGGCACGCCAGCGCCACGGGGAGCCACCGGGTGCGCGCGGCGGTGAGGCAGGCGATGGCGCCGAGCACCCCGGCGACCACCAGCAGCGGGCTCTGCCCGACCCAGCCGATCACCAGGGCGTGCCGGTCGGTCGCGCCGTCCCAGAAGGATCCCGACGTGCTGCGGTCGGCGAGCTGGAACTCCAGACCTTCCTGGAGCGACACGTGACCGTCACCCGCGAGCAGTTCGGTCCGCAGCAGCGCCATCAGGGGGAAGACGGTCACCACGAGCGAGGCGGCGGTGAGGAACGCGGTCAGCGAGAACGACCGGCCGCGCCACCGTCCGCCGGCCAGCAGCGCCACCAGCACCGCGGGTCCGAGCGCGAGCGAGGTGAGCTTCGTGAGGACCGCGACGCCGAGCGCGGCCCCGGCGCCCGCGTGCGCCCAGAGCGCCCGCCGCGGCGACAGCGCGAGCCAGACCGCGAGCAGCAGCCACGGCGTCGCGACGTTGTCGAGGAAGACCTGGCGGCCCAGGGTCAGGGCGAGGGGCGAGGTCAGCAGGAGCGCCACCGCGACGAGGGCGATCGTCCGCGGCGCGGCGAGCCGTCGCAGCACCAGCAGCACCAGTAGCGCCGTGACCGCCAGCAGGAGACCCGCCACCGCCCGCATGAGCGCGAGCTCGGAGCCGTCGCCGATCCCCAGCGCGCGCGGGATCGCGGCGAGGGCGGCGAGCTGGAACCAGCCCAGCGGCGGGTGGTCGTACCAGTAGGTGTAGGGCCCGAACCCGCCGGAGGCCGCCGCGGCGGCCTGCGCCGCGTAGGTGCCCTCGTCGTCCTGGAACGCGGTCGCGTCGGTCACGTTCCAGAGCCCGACGGCGAGCGCGACCGCGAACGTGACCGCGGCGGTCACGCGGTCGGCCGTGAGGAGGTCGCGGGCGCTCCGCCGCGGCGCGGGCTCCGCCGTCGTGCCCGCACGCGGTGCCGGCGCGGCCGCCGGGGGCGTCGGGAGCTGCGGCAGCGGTACCGCCCTGCCCGGGCGGGGCCGGCGGACCAGCGTCCCGGCGCTCATGCGGCCACCGCCGTCTGCTCCGGCGTGAGGTGACGACCGGCGTGTGCCGTCTTCTCCCACGTCAGGTCGCCGCGCCGGAAGCGGACGTAGGCCCGGATCGTGGCGTAGGCGAGCAGCAGCTGGAACGGGACGGTCGTGACGACGAGGACGAGGTAGTCCCGCACCCCCAGGCGGAGTCCGTGGTCGCGGCCGAGCTCGCGCAGCATGCACGCCTCCATGGCGACCGTCGCGACCGTCACGGCGAGCGGGACGAACGTGAGGAGAGCGACGCCGAGGGGAACCGCGCCCCAGATCGCGAGCCCGACGGACACCGGCACGAGGATCCCGGTGATCGCGACGAGGTGCTGCTGCACGAGGGTCCACCGGGCGGCGAGGCGGGCGCCCCGGGTGGGGAGCTGGCGCCAGACGCCCTTGCGCAGCACCTGGAAGAACCCGAGCGCCCACCGCGTGCGCTGCTTGACGAAGGCCGTGACGTCCCCGGGCGTCTCCTCGCGCGTCGCGAGCTCGGGGCAGTAGGCGACACGCACCCGGTGGCCCAGGCTCGACAGGCGCACGCCGAGCTCGCAGTCCTCCGCCAGGCACCGCGCGTCCCACCCGCCGAGCGCCACGAGGAGCTCGCGGCGCACGAACACGGTCGTCCCGCCGAGCGGGATGAAGCCCACGCGCTCCTGCAGGTGCAGCCGCGAGGAGAACCAGATGAAGTACTCCAGGCAGTTGCGCAGCGCGAACCACGAGTCGCGGTGGTTCACGAGCTGGACCGCTCCCTGGACGGCGTCCGCCCCGGTGGCGCGGAAGGCGCCGTCGACCGAGCGCAGGAGGTCCGGCGCGGCGAGCGACTCGGCGTCGAAGACCCCCACGACGTCGCCGCGACACATCCGCAGGGCGGTGTTGAGCTGGTGCGGCTTGCTCTTGTGCAGGGCGCGGTCCACGCTCACGCGGACGTGGTGCGGGTGCTCGGCCCGCAGCCGTTCCGCGGTGGCGCGTGTGTCCGGATCGTCGTGCCCGACCGAGATGATGATCTCGAGGCGCCGGTGCGTCTGCGCCAGGAGCCGGCCGACCGTGGCGCGCACGACCTCCTCCCTCTCGTGGCGGCAGGGGACGATCACCGAGAACGTCAGGCTGGCCTCGCCCGGGGCGGTCGGGAAGGCGGTGCGGGAGCGCGCGCCGGGGTCCCACCAGGCGTAGGTGGCCATCACCAGGGTGCTGAGCGCGAGCACCAGCAGGGTCAGGGCGACAGCCGTCAGGGCGAGCGAGGTCACGGCCATGGGGCTCTCCTTCCGAGGAGCGGGGATCAGGGGTCGCTGCAGGGCGCGCGCGGGCGCACGCGGATGGACGCGGGCAGGAGGCAGCCGCGCGCCGAGGGGCGCGGGTCGGTGCGGTGCGGAGTCGGGGGTCGACGACGGCGGCGCGGGGACCTCGGGTGCGGGTCGACGGCGCCAGTCGAGTCGGACCGCCCGGGGGTCGTCAGGCGGGGGCGCAGGCGATGCGGTCGCCGTCGGGATCGAGGCCGAGCGGGTCGAGCGGTTCGGGGGCTGGGCGTCGCGGACCGCGATGCCGTCGGGGAAGAGCTGGAGCAGCTCGGCGCAGCTCCACGGGTGCGGCATCGAGTCGAGGTCCATCCCGGCCGCGACCATCTCGGCGGCGTGCTCGGCCATGCTCGGTGGGACGATGGGCAGGCACTCGCCCGCCTCGCCGTAGGCCGGGTGGCACCCGCCCAGCGAGGCGGCGGAGGACAGGACCTCGGACGGGTCGACGGCGCCGCGTGGCGCACCGAGACCCTCCGCCCCGCGGCGCTCCTCACCGGCGGGCTCTCCCGCGGCCTGCGCCAGCGTCGTGCCCGTGCTGGCCACGAGCGGGCTGTCGGACTGCGGGACGTCGGGCTCCTCGACGGTGATCGCGGCGCCCTCACTCGTACCGGCCACGGGCGGTGCGGGGCTCTCCGACGCGCCCGCGTCGGTGTCTGCGGTGTCGTCACCGGCGTCGACGAGGGGGTCGGCAGGGTCAGCCGTCGCACCCGGTGTGGTCGCGGCGTCCGACGCCGTCCCGTCCGGTACCGCGTCTCCGCCCCCGTCACCGGCTGAACCGTGCTCACCGTGGGCGACGCCGGTGGCGGTCGCCTCCGCGGGCTCAGCCGCCGGCCACTGGTTCACGAGGACGGTCGCCACCGCCGCGAGGGCCACGATCGGCACGACGGCGAGCAGCCGCGAGCGGGGGAGCCCTCGCCGTCGGGAGGTGGGTGCGGTGCCCCCGGCGCTCCTTCCGGCCCCCCGTCCCTCCGAGGCGCCGCGCCCGTCGGTCGCGGTCACGAGACCCACACCCAGCGGGCGACGGACGGCACGCCGTCGGTGTCGAGCACGGTGAGCATGTACGGCCCGGGGGGCAGCAGGTCGGGGTTGTCCGGCACCTGCGCCTCGAGCGTCCCGTCACCCGCGACCGGCAGATCGACCAGGCGCGCGTTGGTGTCGGTCTGGTGCGTGGAGGACATGGGCGACATCAGCGAGGCGGAGGCGATGTCACCCGTCGTCCCGAGCTGGATCCGCTGGCCGTAGGTGACCGCGTCCGGAGCGTCGGTGATGGTGGGCCGTTCCCCGGCGAACAGGTACGGCGGGGAGTAGACGGAGACCCGCATCTCGTAGGACCCGTCGCCCGGGTTGGAGCCGAAGACGGCGACCCGGCCGTCGTCGAGGACGACCGCGGTGGAGTGGTAGTTGCGGCCGACGGGGTCGGGCACCACCGGCGTCCAGCTCTCGTCGCCGGGGTCGAACAGGGCCGCTGTCCGCACGTCCCCCGTGCGGTTGTGGGTGGCGCCGTTGGCGGCCAGGACGCTGCGGTCGGGGAGGTTGACGAGGTTGACGTAGGTCTTGCCGGGCCCGGGCAGGTCGGCCACGGGGGTGTAGGCCGGCTGGGGGTCGGACAGGTCGATGACGTCGGCCAGGCTGATGGCGGGTGCGTTGAGCTCGGTGTGCCCGCCGCCGACGATGAGGACGCGCTGGTCCTGGGCGGGGGGCAGGAGGACGGAGGCGGCCTGGTCGCGCAGGTCTTTCTCGCGCAGGCCGGGGACGTCCCAGATCTGGGCGGTGCGCCAGTCGTAGAGGGAGGCGCCGGTGCCGGGTAGTCCGTTGCCGAAGGTGTGGGCGCCGGCGTAGAAGAGCATGCCGTCCTCCAGGAGGTACATGTGGGGGTAGGTGCCCCAGTAGCTCCAGGTCTGGGGGACCTGGTTCGACGGAAGCCAGGTCATGGTGGAGGTGTCGAACATCTGGGTCAGGACGGTGCCCTCGGCCTTCTCGTCGATGCCGCCGGCGGCCCAGACGTCGCCGTTGCCGAGCTTGGTCAGGGTCGGGTACCAGTGGGCGCCGGCCATGTCCGAGGTCGGGTGGAAGCTGTCGTCGGCGGGATCGAAGTAGTAGCTGGCATCCGTGCCGTCGAAGGTGGTGGGTCCGTCACCGGCACCCGGGTAGGACTCGGTACCGCCGGAGATGAGGACCTTGCCGTCGGGCAGCGTGACGTGGCCGGAGCAGAACATGTCGTAGGGCACGTCGATCTCGGTGTAGCTGTCGTCGGCCGGATCCCACACGGCCGCCGTGAAGGACCCGGCGTCGAACTGTGCCTGGTCGTTCCCGGAGCCGGCGACGAGGAGGACGCGTCCGTCGGAGAGCAGCGTCGTGTGCATCGCGCGGACCGGCATCTCGGAGTCCTGCACGTCCCACCGCCCGACGCTCTCGGGGCCGCCGGGCGGGACGGGCTCCTGCGCCACGGGTTCGAGCGCGTGGCCGGTGGTCAGGAGCTCTCCGTCGGCGGAGATCGCGACGCCGAACGAGACCCGGTCGACCCCGGCCGGGATCTCGGGCAGCGCGACGGTGCGCCGCTCCCACCCGGTCGTGGCCGGCAGCGCCGCGAGGTCGGTCCAGTACGACCAGCCGTCGGCGTCGTGCTTGAACACGGTCATCGTGGTGCGCGGGCTGGTCGAGCGGTAGTGGAGGCTCGCGGTGTAGAGACCACCGGCCGCGACGTCCGGTGCGCAGCCGATCTCCTGGGACTGGATGGCCTTGACGTCGCCGCTCACGTGGTTGGTCATCGTGAGCGCGAGGGACCGGGCGCCCGCGGGGGCGCCGTCGGGCACGTCCGTGGAGAACGCGGTCTCGACGTCGTTCTCGCCCCACCCGGCCGGCATCAGGCACGCGCGCTCGCCCTCGAGCTGCCACGGGTTGCCGACACCACCGCCCTCGGGCGCCGGTGGCTCGGGCTCCGGGGCCGCCGAGGCGGCGAGCGTGTAGTCGTCGGTCGTCAGCGTGCCCGAGGTGTCGAGCGAGAGGCCGAAGGTGATCCGCGAGGTTCCCTCGGGCACCGGTGGGGTGGTGGCACTCGCCTCGGCCCAGTCGGCCGTCGCCGGGAAGCGCCCGAGGTCGCCCCAGTAGACCCACCCCTGCGGCGTCTCCCGGAACACCGTCAGGGAGACGGGTGCCGAGGAGGAGTACGCGACGCCCAGGTCGACGGTCGCCCCGACGTCGACCGTCGGGGCGCACTGCGCCGACTCCGACATCATCAGCTTGCGGTCGCCGGCGGTGTGGTCGGTGATCGTGAGTCCGACGGCGCGGCCGCCTCCCCGGCCCGGCACGAGCGACCACTCCGCCTCGGTGCCCCAGCCGGCGGCCGTGAAGCAGGTCGGCCAGTCCGCGCCGTCCTCGAGGCCGGCGTTGACCACCGCTCCGGGGGCGGCGGAGGCACCCGGGTCGACGAGCGCGGGGGCGACCGCCAGGGCTGCCGCGGCAGCGGCGAGGGTGAGGACCCGTGTTCTTCTCATGCGACTTCCCCTTGCGGAGTGAACGGCTACCGACAGCGATCTCGTGGTGCACGACGGGGGATCGTCGGCGTCGAGATCCCCGTAGCGGCTTGCTGCGGCTCACCGTACGGACATTTCCGACACCCGCCAGGGGTTATCCACAGAATTGATCGAGTGGTGCGTCCGGCCTGCTCGTTTTGCTTTTCGCTATTCCAACTCGAACGCTTCACCAAGGTCGCGAAGAGCGCACGAGGGTGGCCTGTGCCGATCAGCAAGGATGCTCGGAGCGCGCTGACAGCGGTCACGGGTGCGATCCCGAGCGAGGTGAACGCCACCGCACCTCTGTGCGTGAGGAACGGCCAGCGACTAGCGCCAGCGTTTATCTTGCGTTTCGTTATCCCAACGTTTCGGCGTCCTTCTACGTCGGCAGCCAGAGGGTTCTCCGATTAATCGCGTCAGCAGCGCACCACAATCAGGTCACGAATCGGTGACGGCTGCGAGAGTGTTGGCCTCCGCTCCGCCCGTGCTGTAACGGACGACGCCCCTCGGTGGGAGCCGCCTGTGAGGGCATCGGGCGTGCGCCGGCCCCGGGCAGTGACACCAGCTCCCCCGCCCGACGACGCTCTCCCCTAGCGTCGGCCCATGAGATCGATCGCCGACGACCTGCTCGCCGCTGCCGACGGCGACGTCGAGCCCGCCACCGCCAAGGCCCTCGCGAAGGCCGCGAAGACCCTGACCGGGTACAGCCGCGCACCCGGCAAGACCGCGGAGGCGGTGCGCGTCGCGCGCGTGCTGACCCCCGCGGTCGTCGACGTGATCGGTGCGAGCCTGACGGAGGTGTTCCTCGCGGACGCCGCCGACCCCTCGCTCCGGCTCGGCGCCGTCGTCGAGGTCCGGTACGGCGTGTGCGCCGTGCTCGTGGCCGCCGGCGCCGAGGACGTCGAGCTGGGTGCGAGCGGGCGGCGCGCCGCCGAGGCGCTCGTCCCGCTCGTCGACGGCCTCACGCCGGGCGAGGCCGAGGCCGTCCTGCACCTGACCACGCTCGTCCCGGACTCCCCGGTCGCGGCACCGCTGGCCGCCGTCGCGACGGCCCGACTCGAGCGCGAGCCCGCCACCCCCGCGCGCCGCTGGGTCGAGGGTCTCGGCATCACCGGGCTGCCGCTCGCGCGCTGGGAGGTGGCGGTCGAGGTCCCGGGCGAGCTGCGCCTGGTGCTCTCCGTCTCGGACCTGCCGGGATCGCGCTCGTTCTTCACCGTGTACGTCACCGGGACCTCGCGATACACGACGATCCTCGGCGACGACCACACGCGATCGGGTCAGGTCGTCGCCTTCGATCACCGGAGCGATCCCGAGATCGCAGGCCGGATCGGTGCGCCCGCCGCCATCGAGGACTTCCCGCGGGTGGTCACGGACATGCTGGCGGCGAGCCCCGCCGTCGCGCTCGACCCCGCCGCCGCGAAGGTGCGCCCGTACCCGCGCACGCTCCTGAGCGCCGCGGACAGGAAGCGGATCATCGCCTGGGTGAGGGGCGCGACGGCGTAGCACGCCGCGCTCCGAGGACGAGACACGAACGGCCCGCCACGGAGAGTTCCGTGGCGGGCCGTTCCGTGCGTCGAGGGGTGGGGCGTCGTGCGCCCGTCAGGCCGTCGCGACGGGCAGCAGCCGCGTCACGAGATCGGAGATCGTGACGACGACGTGGCGGTCCCCGTCGCGCACCACCGCCAGCTGCGCGCTGTTCTCGCGCATCTCGGTGAGCGCCTCCCACGCGGGGACGGCTGCGTCGAGCGCCAGCACGGGCCGCGCGACCGGGGCCGCCGGAGCCTCCCCGGGCAGGAGCAGGGTGTCGCGCACGTGGACCACCTGGACCGGTACGCCTGCGGCGTCGAGCAGCAGCACCCGCAGGTGGCCGCTGCTGCGAGCCTCCTGCGCCACCTCGGCGACCGACGCCTCGAGCGGGACCCCCGAGGCCGTGCTCGACGCCTGCGCGAGGTCGGCGAGGCCGAGCTGCTGCAGGTCCAGCGCGTGGGAGATCTGCGAACGCAGCTCGGGCTCGAGGACCCCGACCTGCTCCGAGTGCTCCACGAGGCTCCTGATCGTGGCGACGTCCCGACCGCCGACGGCGGCGCGGTCCACGGGTGTGACACCGGCGCGGGCGACGAGCCGGTTCGCCAGGCGGTTGATCAGGGTGAGCAACGGCTGGAAGACCCGCATCACACCGCGTGCCGGCAGCGAGACCAGACGCGCAGCCGTCTCCGGGTGCGCGATCGCCCAGGACTTCGGGGCCATCTCGCCGACGACGAGGTGCAGGAAGGTGACGACGAACAGCGACAGCGCGAACGAGGAACCGCCCGCGAGCCAGGACGGCACGTTCCACCCGAGCAGGACGTCGCGCAGCGCGTAGTCCATCGCTGGTTTCGTGATGGCACCGAGTGCGAAGGTGCACGCGGTGATCCCGAGCTGCGCGGTCGCCAGCATCATGGTGAGGTCGTTCATGCCGCGCAGTGCAGCGCGCGCGGAGCGGTCCGTGGGCGCGAGCGCCTCGAGACGGTGGCGACGGGCGCCGATGAGGGCGAACTCGATGACGACGAAGAACGCGCTGAGCGCGATCAGGGCGATCGTGGCGAGGATCACGACGGGGGCGCTCATGACCGCTCCTCAGGCTGGTGCTCGGTTCGTGGTCGTTCCGCCTCATCCGTCGCGGGCTCTCCCGGAGGGGTTCCGGTGTCGCCACCGTCGAGCGCCTCCTCGTGCAGGGTCAGCCGGACGCGCGAGGGCACGTGGCGGTCGACCTCGATCGTCTCGACGACGGCGAAGCGTCGGACCGGGTTCTCCTCGAGGAGGTCCTCGCCCACGATCGGCAGGTCGACCCGCTGGGTCTCACCGACGTCCGGCAGGCCCTCGCGCATGTCGATGAGCAGACCGGCGACCGTCTCGTAGTCACCGCGGGGGAGGTCGTGCCCGATGGTGCGCTCGATCTCGTCGAGGTGCGCCTCGCCGTCGACCAGCCAGCTCGTGTCGGACTCCTGGGTGACCCCCTCGATCTCGCGCTCGACGTCGGTGGGGTCGTGCTCGTCGGTGATGTCCCCGGTGAGCTCCTCGGTCAGGTCCTCGATCGTGAGGAGTCCGACGAAGCCGCCGTACTCGTCGATGACGCACGCGAGCTCGTTGCGCGAGCTCTGCAGCTCGGCGAGAGCGACGGGGAGCTTCATCGCCGTCGGGAGCACCAGGGGCTCACGCATGATCGCGGTCACGGGACGCTCGTCCTCGGCGTCGCACCCGAGGACCCGGACGAGGTCGACGACACCGATCGGTTCGAACCGCTCGTCGACGACGGGGTAGCGCGTGTGCGCCGCCGCCATGAGACGGCGCACCTCCGCCACGGTGGTCTCCGACGTCACGACGTCGGTCCGGACGCGGGGGATCATCGCGTGGTCGACCTCGCGCTCGGGGAAGTCGAGGATCCGGTCCAGCATCAGCGAGAGGTCGTCGGGCAGGTCACCGCTCGCTCGCGAGTCGTCGATGATGTGGCCGAGGTCCTCGGCGCTCGCGCTCGAGTCGACGTCGTGCACGGGTTCCACCCGCAGCAGACGGAGCAGCGCGTTGGACGCCTTGTCGAACAACGTGATCAGCCAGCCCATGACGGCCAGGTAGATCAGCGTGGACCGGGCCAGGGCCAGCGCCATCGGCTCGGGGTTCGCGATCGCGAGGTTCTTCGGGAAGAGCTCGCCGAAGATCATCTGCACGACCACCGAGAGCAGCAGCACGACGAGCGTGATGACGCCGATCGCTCCGGCCACGCCGATGAGGTCCGCGAGCGAGCCACCGACGAGCGGTTCGGCGACGTACCCGACGAGGAGGCCCGTGACGGTGATGCCGAGCTGGGCGCCCGAGAGCATGAAGGACGTGCGCCGCGTGACCTCGAGCGCGCGTTGGGCGCGACCGTCCCCCGACGCGGCGCGGGCGCGCAGGGTCGACCGGTCGACCGACATGTAGGCGAACTCCTGCGCGACGAAGTAGCCGTTGGCGGCGATGATCACGAGGATGAGGACGATTCCCAGGACCAGGAGGAGGACGTCGCTCAGCACGCCGGGCTCGTCACGGGTGCGAGGGGAGGGGGAGCCGGTGGAGCGGGGGCTCGGAAGAAGCAGAGTGTCGGCGGATGAGCCGGACTGTCACTGGCCACGGGGCCGGTACCTCCAGGAGTCGGGGGGCGAGAGTGCCCCGGGGCGCACATCTTTTCACGAGCGGCGCGGCGGCGCCCCGCGCAACACCGGGGCCCGGATGCAGCAGGCGCCCCACCGCGCCCCGGCGGTCGCCGTGGGGACGTGGTGGGGCGCCTGCGCACCGCCGTCGTCGACTCAGGACGCGGGCAGCGCCTCCTCGAGCAGCGGGGTGAGGTTCTCCACCGTGTAGAGCGAGGACTGCGGGGAGCCGAGGGAGTAGGCGTTCGAGATGTCGCCGTCGATCACGACGGCGCGCCCCTCCTGCACGGCCGGCAGCTCCAGCCACTGCGGGTCCTCCGTGATCTCCGTCGTGTCGATGAAGATCGGGAACGCCACGATGAGGTCGGCCTCGATGAGGTCGAGCTCCTCGCTCGAGATCGACACCGAGAAGCCGCCCGAGTTCACCGGGAGCTCAGCGATCGTCGGGTTCTGCACGAAGCCGAACTTCGCGAGCGTCTCGATGCGGTTGCTGCCGGCGATGTAGGCGCCCCAGCCCTCGCTCGTGCGCGTCGCGGCGGTGACCGTCAGGCCCTCCCACTCCGGGTGGGCCTCGGCCGCGGCGGCGTAGGCGTCGTCGACCTCCGCGATGATGCGCTCACCCTCCTCGGGCACGCCGAGCGCCGTCGAGATCATCTCGACCTGCTGCGCCTGGGTGGTCAGGTAGCTCTCGCCGCCCTCGGGGATGCCGACGGTCGTGGCGATTCCCGACAGGCGGTCGTAGCGCGCCTGGTCGCCGCTGCCGCGGACGTCGAGGATGAGGTCGGGCTCGAGGGCCGCGATGGCCTCGTAGGAGGGCTCGAGCGTCTCGATGATCTCCGGCGCGGTGTCGTACTCGCCCTCGGCCCACGGGCCGACGCCCTCGCCGCCGAAGCCCAGCCAGTCGGAGGCGCCGACCGGCTGGTACCCGAGCGCGAGCGCGGTCTCGGCGTCCGCCCAGCCGAGCGCGACGATCCGCTCGGGCGCCTCCTCGATCACGACGTCGCCGAACGCCGTCTCGACCGTCTGCGGGAACGTGCCGACGGCGTCGCCACCCGTCCCGGAGGTCTCCTCCGAGCCCCCGGTGTCCTCCGATCCGCCGCCCGTGGGGGTCGCGTCGTCGGTGTCGCCGGAGCCGCTGCACCCGGCCAGCATCAGCGTCGCACCTGCGGCCACGGCCGCGAGCTTGTGTGCCAGTCTCATCTCGTCCTGCTTCCACGATCGGTGGTCCCGGCGCGACGGCGGCCCGGCCGCCCGTCCGCGGACGCACCCCTGACGGGGCGCTCGGCTGAGGGTAGCCTCACCTCGTGGCCAGCACGCAAGCCCCCGTCGCGACGGCGTCCGACGCCGTGGCGGCGGACCCCCGCCCGCGCCCGCCCGTGGCGCGCCGCGCCGTCGGGCTGATGCTCATCGCGGTCACGCTGCTCGCCGTCGTGGCGCTCAGCCTCGCGATCGGGGCGCGCGACGTGGCGCTCGGCGCCGTGTGGAGCGAGCTGGTGGGTGGCGGCAGCGCCGACCCCCAGGCCGCCGGGGTGCTCGCGCTGCGCGTGCCGCGCACGGTGCTCGGCCTGCTGGTCGGAGCCGCGCTGGGTGCGGCCGGCGCCCTCATCCAGGCCGTCACCCGCAACCCGCTGGCCGATCCCGGCATCCTGGGGGTCAACTCGGGCTCGGCGTTCGCCGTCGCCATCGCCGTCGGGGTCCTGGGCGTGAGCTCGCCGACCGGCTACCTCTGGTTCGCGTTCGCGGGAGCGCTCGTGACGACCGTGGTCGTCTACCTCATCGGTGCCGCGGGGAAGGGCTCCGCGAGCCCGGCGCGCATGATCCTCGCGGGCGTCGCGATCGGCGCGGTGCTGGCCGGCATCACCTCGGCGATGGTGCTCGCCGACCCGCGCGGCTTCAACGCGATGCGGGCGTGGGAGGCCGGTGCCATCGCCGACCGCGGCTGGGGCGTCGTGACGGCGACGGCGCCGTACCTCGCCGTCGGGCTCGTGCTGGCGCTCGCGCTCGGGCGCTCGCTCAACGCCGTCGCGCTCGGCGACGACCTGGCCCGCTCGCTCGGCTCGAACGTCATGCGCACGCGCGTGCTGTCCTTCGTCGCGATCACGCTGCTGTGCGGCGGGGCGACGGCGATGGCCGGCCCGATCGCGTTCGTCGGGCTCATGATCCCGCACGTGGCCCGCTGGATCGTCGGGCCGGACCAGCGCTGGATCGCGGCCTACTCGATGCTCCTGGGCCCGATCCTGCTGCTGGCGGCCGACGTCCTCGGCCGCATCCTCCTGCGGCCGGGGAGATCCCGGTCGGCGTCGTGACCGCGTTCGTCGGTGCGCCGGTCCTGGTGCTGCTGGTCCGCCGGCAGCGGGCGAGCGCGCTGTGAGCCGGGGGCGGGAGCCGGACGCGGTCGTGCGGGTCGCGGACGCGGCCGACGGCGCACCCGCGCCGGGCGACCCCGAGGCCCGCGACGCCGTCGGCACAGCCGCGCTCACCGGCGACGGATCGGGCCGCGAGCCCGCAACCACCGAGGGTCGGCGCCCGCGCGCACGGGGCGTCGTGGTCGGCAGCGCGACGGCGGTGGTCACCCTCGTCGTGGCGCTGGTCGCCCTGTCGCTCGGCGACTACCCGCTCACGCTCGGCAAGGTCGCGGCGTCCTTCGTCAGCGACACCGGCTTCGCCCGCACCATCGTGCTCGAGTGGCGGCTGCCGCGCGTCCTGGCGGCGATCGCCTTCGGCGCGGCGCTCGGCGCGTCCGGCGCCCTGTTCCAGACGCTCACGCGCAACCCGCTCGGCTCGCCCGACGTCATCGGGTTCTCCACGGGCGCCTACACCGGCGCGATCGTGGTGATCACGCTGGGCGCGGGCGGCGTCGTGGGGACCTCGGTCGGGGCGCTCGCCGGGGGACTGGCGACGGCGCTCGTGGTCTACCTCCTGGCCTGGCGGCGCGGCGTGGCGGGGTTCCGGCTGATCGTCGTCGGCATCGCCGTCACGGCCGTGCTCACCAGCCTGAACAACTACCTGCTGCTGCGCGCGCAGACCGAGGTCGCCATGGCCGCCTCGATCTGGGGCGCCGGGTCGCTGGCGCTCGTGGGCTGGGAGCAGCTCGCCGTCGTCGGACCGATCCTCGTGGTGCTGGCGTTCGCGACGGCGCTCGTGGTCCCCCCGCTGCGGCAGCTCGAGCTCGGCGACGACGCGGCGCGCGCCCACGGGGTGCCGGTGGAGCCGGCGCGGCTCGCGGTGGTGGTCGTCGGCGTCGCCCTCATCGCGATCGTCACCGCGGCGTGCGGCCCGATCGCGTTCGTGGCGCTCGCGGCGCCCCAGATCGCGAAGCGGCTGCACGCGGGGGCCGGGATCCCGGTCGCCGGCGCGGCCGGCCTCGGCGCGGTGCTCCTGCTCGTGGCCGACACACTCGGTCAGCACGTCCTGCCCGGGGTCACCCCGGTCGGCATCGTCACCGTCGTCCTCGGCGGCGTCTACCTCATCGTCCTCCTCGTCAAGGAAGCACGGCAGCGCCTGTGACCGACCTCGCGACCACCCCCGCACCCACGTCGACGTCGCGGCTCGCCGCCGACGGCGTCAGCCTCGCCTACGACCGGCGCCTCGTCTCGTCCGGCCTGACCGTCGCCGTGCCCGACGACTCCTTCACGGTCATCGTCGGACCGAACGCGTGCGGCAAGTCGACCCTGCTGCGGGCGCTGGCGCGGCTGCTGCGGCCGACGGCGGGCGCCGTCGTGCTCGACGGCCGCTCGATCGCCCAGTACAAGGCGAAGGAGGCGGCGCGCATCATCGGGCTGCTGCCGCAGACCTCCACCGCGCCGGACGGCATCACCGTGGCCGACCTCGTGGCGCGCGGCCGCTACCCGCACCAGGGCCTCATCCGGCAGTGGACGCTCGCCGACCAGCGCGCCGTGGAGCAGGCGATGGTCTCCACGAACGTCGCGGAGCTGCGGCAGCGGCACGTCGACGAGCTGTCCGGCGGCCAGCGGCAGCGGGTCTGGGCGGCGATGGCGCTGGCGCAGGAGACGCCGATCCTGCTGCTGGACGAGCCGACCACCTACCTCGACATCGCGCACCAGATCGAGCTGCTCGACCTGTTCGCCGACCTGCACGAGGCCGGCAGCACCCTGGTCGCCGTGCTGCACGACCTCAACCACGCCGCCCGCTACGCCACCCACCTCATCGCGATGCGCGCCGGCGAGGTGGTGGCGCAGGGCGCGCCGAGCGACGTCGTGACCTCGGACATGGTGCGCGAGGTGTTCGGGCTGGAGTGCCAGGTGGTCGAGGACCCCGCCACCGGGACGCCGCTGGTGGTGCCGGAGTCGCGCGCGGCGCGCGCGACCGCTCCGCGCCCTCGCTGACGGCGCGGCCCTCGCTGACGACGGCGCGGCCTTCGCTGACAGCGGCTGCGTCTCGCTCGGAGCGGCTGAGTGTCGCCGCCGACGGCGTGTCCGCGGCGACACGCCGCGCGACGGCCGGTGGCCGCGCCGTCAGCCGCTCCCAGCGAGGGGCCAGCCGCTGGTGGCGAGGGCCCAGCCGCCGGGGCGAGGGGCCTGCGGGCGGAGTGCGGCGACGGCGGCCGACCTGACCACCGCCTCGATGTCAGTGGTCCAGGCAGACACGCTGGTCGCCTAAGTCGGACTAGACTCGGGCGCATGCCCACCATCGTCAACATGCACGAGGCCAAGACGCACCTCTCGCGACTGGTCGAGCGGGTGCTCGCGGGCGAGGAGGTCGTGATCGCCCGTGCCGGCCGCCCGGTCGCCGAGCTGCGACCCGTGGGCCGACCCGACCTCGCCTTCGGGGGACTCGCGGGTCAGATCTCCTACGACGACGAGGCCTTCGGCGAGGCCGCGGACGCCGAGGTGGCTGCCTTGTTCGACGGCGACCCGGCCGGCGCCGCATGCTGATCGACAGTCATGTGCTGCTGTGGCTGCTGGCCGACGACGACCGCCTCGGTGCTGCGGCTCGGACCCGGCTGACCCGTGCCGCGCGCGTCCACGTCTCGGCCATCACGTTCCTCGAGCTGACGATCAAGGCGATGCTCGGCCGGGTGAGCACGCCCGAGCGCTTCGCCGAGCTGGTCGCGCAGCAGGGCCTGCACCACGCCCCGTTCACGGCCGAGGATGCGGAGGCGGTGCGGCTGCTGCCCGGCCTCGACCGCCACGACCCCTTCGACCGGTCGCTGCTCGCCCAGGCGCAGCGCCAGGGCTGGGACTTCATGACCGCAGACGCGCGCCTGCTCGCCCTCGGTCTCGCCGGAACGGTCGACGCCCGGCTCTGAGGCCGGGCCGGGCGGAGGGCCCGCGATCGCCGCCGCCTTGACCCCGACGCGACGTCGGGGTGTGGAGTCGCAGCCATGCCACTCGTCGCGCTCGCCTACCTCGCCTCCCACCTGCTCTCGCTGCTCGGCAACGGCATCGCCGCCGTCGCGCTGCCCCTGATCGTCCTGCAGGTCACCGGCAGCCCGCTCAGCATGGGCGCCATCTCCGCGGCCACCGCGGTCCCGGCCGTGCTGATCGGCCTGGCCGCCGGCGTCGTCCTCGACCGGTGGAACCGACGCACGCTGTCGGCGACGTCGGACGTGATCTCCGCCGTCGCGATCGCGGCGCTCCCGGTGGTGGACGCGCTGGTCGGGTTGGAGCTGTGGTGGTTCGTGGTCCTCGGGATCCTCGGGGCGTTCGGCGACGTGCCGGGCATGACGGCGCGCGAGGTGCTCGTGGCCGCCGTCGCACGCCGCAGCGGTGTACCGCTCGAGCGGCTCGTGGGGCTGCGCCAGGCGCTGACGTCGGCGGCCCTCGTGATCGGGCCGGCGCTCGCCGGCACGCTGATCGCCCTGCTCGGCACGACCGGGGTGCTCGTGGTCACGGCGGCGACGTCGACGGCGGCCGCGCTGGTCACCCTCCTGCTCCCGCGCGACATCGGGCGCGTGGGGAGCGACGGCGCTCCGGCGCCCGACGGCGTCGCCCCCGACGCCGTCCCCGCCGAGACCCCGTGGCAGCAGATCACCGGGGGTGTGGCGGTGCTGCGCCGCAGCCGCCTGCTGGTCGCCACCATCGTGCTGATCCTCGGCCTCGCCACGGTGCTGGCGGGGATGCAGGGGCTCGTGCTGCCGGTGCACTTCACGGTGCTCGCGCGGCCGGAGCTCCTCGGGCTGGTCCTCACGGCGCTCGCGCTCGGGATGCTGGTGGGCGCGGCGCTGTACTCCGGTCTCGCGCGGCGGCTGTCGCAGGGGGCGTGGCTCGGGGCCGGGGCGCTGCTGGTGACCGCCGGGTTCGTCGCGGTCTCGACCCTGGCGTCGCTGCCGGTCGTCTTCGCGGGCGCCGCCGTCGTCGGGCTCGGGAACGCGATGCTCGGGGCCGTGCTCGGCGTCCTCCAGGTCCGGCACACGCCCGACGCCGCGCGCGGACGCGTGCTCGCGCTGCAGAACTCGGCGCTCCTCGTGGCGGCCCCGCTGGGGATCGCGGGAGCCGGTGTGCTGGCGGGCGTCGCGAGCGCGTCGGTCGCGGCCTTCGCGCTCACCGGGGTGTGGGTGCTCGCGCTCGCGGTGGTGCTCGCGAGCCGCTCGTTGCAGAATCGCCCGCATGGGGCGCCCGCATGAGCTGCTGACGCACGAGCTGGCGGAGCTCGCCGGCGTCACGCCGCGGACGCTGCGGCACTACCACCAGATCGGGCTGCTCGAGGAGCCCGAGCGGTCCTCGGGCGGCTACCGGCGCTACACCGCGCGCCACCTCGCGATCGTGCTGCGCATCGGCCACTTCACCGCGCTCGGCGTCCCGCTGGCGCAGGTCGCACGCGTGATCGACGACGACGCGGCGGCCGCCGACCTCCTCGCCACGATCGACGCGGACCTGGCCGGGCAGGAGCGCGAGCTGGCCCGCCGTCGGGCACGCATCACGACGCTGCTCACGCACCACGGGAGCGCCGACCTGCCCGAGGCGCTGCTGCCGCACGCGCAGCGCCTGCGCTCGGCGGCCGGCGCCACGGCCGCCGAGCGCCGGCACGAGCGCGAGCAGCTCGTGCTCCTCGCGCACCTGAGCGCGGGCGCGAGCAGGTGGTTGGCGGACCTGCTCGACGCGCTCGCCGCGTCCGGCGCGGACCACACCGCGCTCGTCGACGACTTCGCGCGCCTGGGCCCGGAGACGACCCCGCAGGAGGAGGCCGACCTCACCCGCCGTCTCGTGGAGCTCCTCGGGCCCGCGCTCCGCGACGCCGAGCGACCCGTGATCGACCGGCGCTCGGACGAGCTCCTCGCGCACCACCGGGCGGGCTCGGTCAACGAGTCGCAGGCGAGGGTGCTCGCCCACCTCACGGCGGCCGTCGACGGCGTCTGAGCTGCGCGGGAGGGCCGCCGTTCCCAGGAGACGCCCAGGAGGCCCGGCTACGCTCCGACCGTCGGCGGGGCGACGGCGCCGCTCCGGACCCCCGGCGCCGCCACCCGCACACCACTCCTCGAGCAGGGACCACGTGACCCGCAGCAGAACCCTGACGCTCGGCCTCCTGCTGGTGGCCGTGCTGGCCCTGGTCGTGGCCGTCGTCGTGACGCGGCAGCCCGCTCCCGGCCCCGGGTCGGCCGCCACGACCCTCGTGCGCGAGGACAGCCCCCGGCTCACCGGCGGGGACGAGGTGCAGGTGGTGGAGTACCTCGACTTCGAGTGCGAGTCCTGCCTGCTGATGCACCCCTTCGTCGAGGACCTCAAGGAGACCTACGGCGACCGGATCGAGCTCGTGGTGCGGTACCTGCCGCTCCACGTGAGCTCGGTCAACGCGGCGCTCGCGGCCGAGGCGGCGGGCAACCAGGGTGCCTACGAGGAGATGTACGACAGGCTCTTCGCCGGTGCGGAGGAGTGGGGCCACCAGCAGACGCCCGAGCGCGAGCAGTTCTTCGTCTACGCGGAGGAGCTCGGGCTCGACATGGAGCGGTTCACCGCCGACTTCGACGCCCCCGCGACGCTCGCCGTCGTGGAGCAGAGCGAGGCCGACGCCCGGGCCAACGGCGTCACGAGCACCCCGACCTTCTTCGTGGACGGTGAGCGCCTCGAGCTGACGCGGACCGACGACGTCGCCCGCGCCGTGGCGGAGGCGCTCGGTGACTGAGTCGGAGGTGCGTGAGGTGACGACGAGGAGCACGAGGAGCGAGGATGGCGACGTGGCGATCGATGTGAACGACGACGTGGACGGTGCGGCCGAGGGCGTGGACGAGGACGAGCTCGGTCTCGACGCGCGACCCACCCGTGACTCGCGCGCCTTCGCGGTGGCCGTCGTGGCGCTCGCGAGCGTGGGGCTCCTGGCCGCGTTCGTGCTGACGATCGAGCGCCTCGCGCTCATCGCCGACCCGAGCTACGTGCCGAGCTGCAGCTTCAACCCGATCCTCACGTGCACGTCGGTGATGACGTCGCCGCAGGCGGCGCTGTTCGGCTTCCCGAACCCTCTGATCGGCGTCATGACCTTCCCCGTGGTGATCGCCACGGGCGCGGCGCTGCTGGCCGGCGCCCGCCTCGCGCGCTGGTACTGGCTCGGGCTGCAGGCGGGGGTGACGCTCGCCGTCGTCTTCATCCACTGGCTGATCGTGTCGAGCCTGTACTCGATCGGCGCGCTGTGCCCCTACTGCATGGTCGTGTGGGCGGTGACGATCCCGCTGTTCGTCATCGTGACCGAGCGCAACCTCCGCCTCCTGCCGAGCGACGTCGACTCGCCGTGGGCCCGCGCCGGGCGCTGGGTCCAGGGCTACCGGACGCCGATCCTCGTGCTGTGGTTCCTGCTCGTGATCGGCGCGATCGCGGTGCGGTTCTGGGACTTCTGGATCACCCTGTTCTGATCCGCGTGGTCGCCGACCGCGACGCCGCCCCGCGACCGGCGGTCACCGGTCGCGGGGCAGCCAGGTCAGGTCAGGCGAGCGTCGCGACGTCGATCACGAAGCGGTAGCGCACGTCCGACGCGAGCACGCGCTCGTAGGCGTCGTTGATCTCCTCGGCCCCGATGAGCTCGGTCTCGGGCTCGATCCCGTGCTCGGCGCAGAAGTCGAGCATCTCCTGCGTCTCGGCGATGCCGCCGATGGCCGAGCCGGCCCAGCTGATGCGGCGGGGGATGAGCGCGAACGCCGGCACCGGCAGCGGCTCCGAGGGTGCGCCGACGTTGACGAACGTGCCGTCCACCGCGAGCAGGTTCAGGTGCGCGGCCATGTCGATCGAGGCCGAGACGGTGTTGATGACGAGGTCGAACGAGCCGGCCAGCTTCTCGAAGGTCTCGGGGTCCTTCGTGGCGTAGTAGTGGTCGGCCCCGAGACGCAGCCCGTCCTCCTTCTTCGACAGCGTCTGCGACAGCACGGTCACCTCGGCGCCCATCGCGTGCGCGATCTTGACGGCCATGTGGCCCAACCCGCCCATGCCGACGACGGCGACGCGCGTGCCCGGCCCCGCCTCCCAGTGGCGCAGCGGCGAGTACGTGGTGATGCCGGCGCACAGGAGCGGCGCGACCTTCGCGGTGTCGAGGGTCTCGGGCACGCGCAGGACGAAGTCCTCGTTCACCACGACGGCCTGGGAGTAGCCGCCCTGCGTGGTGCTCCCGTCGGCGGGGTCGGTGCCGTTGTACGTCTGGATGTTGCCCTCCAGGCAGTACTGCTCCTGCCCGGCGCGGCACTGCTCGCACTCGCGGCAGGAGTTCACCATGCACCCGACACCGACGAGGTCGCCGACGGCGTGGCGCGTGACGCCGTCGCCCACCTCGCTCACGCGGCCCACGATCTCGTGGCCGACGACGAGCGGGTAGGCGATCTCACCCCACTCGCCGCGGACGGTGTGGATGTCGGAGTGGCAGATGCCGGCGTAGTCGATCTCGATCAGGACGTCGTGGGTCCCGACGTCGCGGCGCTCGATCGTGGTGCGCTCGAGCGGCGCGGTGGCGGACGTGGCGGCGTAGGCGGTGACGGTACGCATGATCTCCCTCGGTCGGAGGCTGATGTTGCCCCTCCACCGTAGGCAGGTCCCCACCGGTATGCGCTGTCCGGGTACCGTCCGCCGGTATGGACATCCCCTCGATGATCATGGGTGCCGCGATCGCGTCGATCCTGTGGATCGTGTACTACCCCTCGACGAAGCTCAAGCGTCTGAAGCAGCTCGAGGAGGAGGCGGCTCGGCCCGACGGCGCGTCCCCGCCGGACGCGGCGCCCTGAGCACCGCGCCGTCAGACGAAGCGGACCCAGTTCGCCCCCGCGCCCGTCTCGGTCTCCTGCAGGAGGGTGAGCCGGTCGCCGTCGACGGCGTAGAGCGAGACCGACGTCGAGCGCTCACCCGCCGCCACCAGGTGCGCGCCGTCGGGGCTGAGGGCGAAGCCGCGCGGCTGCGGCTGCGTCACGGTGAAGTGCGACGGCGCCGTCATCGCGCCGTCGGGGGCGACGGCGACCGCGGCGAGCGTGCTCGCCTGGCGCTCCGACGCCCACACGTGGCGCGTGCCGTCGACCGTGGGCGAACCCCAGTGGAGGTCGGCGGCCCAGATGACGTGGTTGTCCTGCGGGCTCAGCCCGAACCGGCTGACGTCCATCGCGGCCGACGGGTCGGACGCGGGGGCCGAGCCGACGAGCTCGAGCGTGCCGGTGGCGGCGTCGCGCGCGTAGCGCAGCACCTCGGCGGTGAACTCGGTCAGGACCAGCACGGATGCGCCGTCGTCGGAGATCACGTGGTGGCGCGGGCCGCTGCCGGCCGGGGCCGGGACGGTCTCGGGCGCGAGGGCGTGCAGCGCCATGTCCTCGCCGAGGGCGTACTGCGCGATCAGGTCGTCGCCGAGAGAGACGAAGTAGGCGTGCGCGCCGTCGGGGCTCGCGAGCACCGCGTGCAGGTTGGCGAACGCGACGCGTGAGACCGGCGCCGAGATCTCGCCGTCCTCCACGCGCGCCGTGAAGCCGTACCCGGCGCCGTAGGAGGCGGCCAGCAGGCCGGTCCCGCCGCGCGTCAGGGCGATGTAGTTGAGGCCGCCCTCGGGCAGGTCGAGGCGTGAGCGCGGGGTCAGGGCGCCGGTCTCGCGGTCGAGGTCGAGCGTGAGGATGCCGGCGTTCTCGCCGTCGTGGGAGGGCTTGACCGCCGCGTGCACGAGGTCGCGCTCGGCGTCGACGGCGAAGGTCGAGCAGCCGGTGATCCCGGGCGTGACGGCGAGGCGGGTGAGCTCGCCGTCCGCGAGGGCGAAGGTCGAGATGCTGCCGTCGCCGGCGTTGGCGACCAGGACGAGGGGCGCGTGCGTGCTCATCGTCCGAGCGTAGGTGCTGCGCGCGGCGCCGGGCCTGTCCGTGCCTGCCCGTGCCCATTCGTGCCGCGGCCGCCGACACGCAGAAGTTACGCGGCACGACGACGGTCGCGGCTGCCCGTCACCGCGATCTCACCTGCCCGAAACATGTGTGCGGCGAGATGTACAGCAATGGATACAACGCCGAACACCACGACGGACGCGGATCGCCCCGCGCGCCGGATCCCCGCGCGACAGCGGGTCTACGAGGAGCTGCTGACCGAGCTGCTCACCACGAACGTCTCGCCGTTCCACCGCTTCACGGAGGAGAACACCGCCGAGCGCTTCGGCGCGTCCCGCACCCCCGTGCGCGACGCGCTGCTGCGGCTCGAGGCCGACGGCGTGCTGGTGCGCCGGGACGGCGCGCTCTACCGCTACGTCCCCTCGGCCCGCGAGTTCTTCGAGCTGTACGAGCTGCGGGTCACGCTCGAGACCGCGGGTCTGGACCGTGCGCTGGCCGACCCGACCGTGCGCCACGACCGCGCCGCGCTCGAGGCCGAGCTGGCGGTGTGGGAGGAGCGCCGCGAGTCGACGCCGGACCCCTCGCCCCGGTTCGTGCTCGCGGACGAGCAGTTCCACGTCAGCCTGCTGGGTGCCGCCGGGAACTCCGAGGCCACCCGGGCGCTCGAGCGCGTGAACCGCCGGATCCGGCCGGTGCGCATGCACGACTACCTCACGCCCGACCGCATGGAGGCCACGGTCGCCGAGCACCTCGACATCCTCGAGCACGTGCTGCGCGGCGACGTCGCCGGGGCGCGCGAGCTGCTGACCTGGCACGTGGGCCAGAGCCAGCTGGTCGTGCACGCCCGCGCCGCGGCCGTCACCCCGTTCGGCCCCTCGGGGGAGGACCGATGACGACCGACGTCGCCGGCCCCGCGGCCGCACCCGCGGCCGCACCCGAGTCCGCACCCGAGTCCGCGGGAGGCCTCGACGCCGGCCGCCCCGACCCCGCCACGCTGGCGGACCGGCTCCGCGCCATCCACGCATCCACCGCTCGCGGCGACGCCCCCGCCGTGTGGATCCACCTGCGGCCCCTGGCCGACCTGCTCGTGGACGCCGCCACCCAGCAGGAGCGCGCCGACCGCGGCGAGCACCTCCCGCTTCTCGGGGTCGCGTGCGCGGTCAAGGACAACATCGACGTCGCCGGTACGCCCACGACGGCGGCGCACCCACCCTCGGCAGCGCTCGCCGACGCGGACGCACCCGCGGTGGCCCGACTCCGGGCCGCGGGGGCGGTCGTCGTCGGCAAGGTCAACATGGACCAGTTCGCGACCGGACTCGTCGGCACGCGGAGCCCCTACGGCGCGGTGCCGAGCGCCTCCTCGCCCGACCGCGTGGCCGGGGGTCGAGCTCGGGCTCGGGCGCCGCCGTCGGGCTCGGCCTGGTGGACGTCGCCCTCGGGACCGACACCGCGGGCTCGGGCCGCGTCCCGGCCGCGTTCAACCGCGTCGTCGGTCTGAAGCCGACGCTCGGGCTGGTGCCGAGCCGCGGCGTCGTCCCCGCCTGCCCGTCCTACGACACCGTCTCCGTCCTCGCCCGGGACCTCGCGACGGGGTGCGAGGTGCTGCGGGCGATCGCGGGGGTGGACGACGCCGACCCCACCTCGCGCCCCTGGTCCGCCACCGCGCCCCTGGCGGCACCGGTGCACCCCGTGCTGGCGGTGCCGGCCGAGCGCGACCTCGCCGTGCTCTCGCCGGCGATGCGGGCGGCGTTCGACGACGCGCTGCAGCGCCTGGCGGCGACCGGGTGCACGCTCCGGGAGGTGGATCTCACCCCGATGCTCGAGGCGGCGACCCTCCTCTACGGCGGCGGCCTGGTGGCCGAGCGCGCCTGGTCGTTCGGGACGACGCTGCGGGAGCGGCCCGCCGACGCCGACCCGACGGTGGCGGCCATCGCCGCGGCGGCCGGCGAGGTGCCGGGCGTGGCGGTCGTGCGGGACCAGCAGCGCCTGCGCACGCTGACGCACGCGGCGCGCGCGGCGCTGGCCGACACGGACGCGCTCGTGGTCCCCACCGCGCCCGACCACCCCACGCCGGAGGAGGTGGCGGCCGATCCCTTCGGCCGCAACGCGCGGCTGGGGACGTTCACGAACTTCGTCAATCTCATGGACATGGCGGCCGTGGCGGTGCCGAACACCGTCGTGCCGGGGGAGGGCGAGGCGGGTGTCACGCTCGTCGTCCCGGCCTTCCACGACCAGGTCGCCGCCGACCTCGCCGCCCGGTTCCTCTCCGCCGGGGACGGTGAGGTGCACGCCCCGCTGCTCGGCCAGGGCGGGGTGGACGTGGCCGTCTTCGGCGCGCACCTGCGCGGCCAGCCGCTCAACCGCCAGCTCCAGGGCCTCGGCGCCCGGTACCTGGCCGACGTCGCCACGGCGCCGCGCTACCGCATGCACCTCGTGCCGGGGGCGGTCGAGCGGCCGGCGCTCGTCGCCGTCGCGCCCGACGACGTCGCGGCGCCCGGCACGTCCGTCCCGGGCGAGCTGTGGCGCCTGCCGCGCGCCGCCGTCGTCGACCTCCTCCTCTCCATCCGCTCGCCCCTCGGGCTCGGCGACGTCGAGCTCGCCGACGGCACCACCGTCCTCGGCTTCATCGCCGGCACCGACCGCACCCACGACGACATCACCCACCACGGTGGCTGGCGCGCCTACCGCGCCGCGACCACCGCGTCCTGACCCGCCCCGACACGACCCGAACGAGGTTCCCGTGAAGACTCGCCCCGCCCTCTCAGCCCTCGCCGCCCTCGCCCTCACCGTCGTCCTGAGCTCGTGCTCGGTCGACGGCGGCACCACCAGCGCCGCCGACGACGAGCCCGGCTCGCTCACCGTCGGCACCCTGCGCGCGCAGCCCCACCTGTACACGCCGCACTTCTACCAGCAGTTCGCGCCCGAGGGCACCGACGTCGAGATCGTCCTGTTCGACACCTCCACCGACATCAAGAACGCGGTGGTGTCGGGGTCGATCGACGTCGGCGTGACCGGGGCCGCGTCCGTCATCGCCGGTGTCTCGCAGGGCGAGGGCGTGACGATCGTCGCCTCCTCGGCCGACGGCGGCACCCGGATCGTGGCCGACCCCGCCATCGCGACGGTCGAGGACCTGCGCGGGGCGACGGTCGGGTACCCGATGGGTGCGACGCAGGAGATCCTGCTCAAGCGCACCCTCGAGGCGCAGGGCCTCGACCCCGAGTCCGACGTCGAGCTCGTCAACCTCCCCTTCTCCGACATGGCCGCCGCGCTCGGCTCGGGACAGGTCGACGCGTTCATCTCGGCCGAGGTCGGCCCCTCGATCGCGATCGACGCCGGGGCGCACGAGCTCGTCTCCGCCTACGACACGCCGATCCAGCGCACCAACATCGTGCTCGCGGTCGCGACCGACCTCGTCGAGAGCGACCCCGAGCGCGTGCAGGAGATCGTCGACATGCACGTCGCCGCCACCGAGCTGATGGCCGACGACCCGCAGGTGTGGGCCGACGGCCTGGTCGAGACGTTCTCGCTCGAGCCCTCCGTGGTCGCGACCGCGATCGAGAACATCTGGCCGCGGTGGGAGCTCGACGCCGACTGGGTCGCCGGTCTGCAGGCGATGAACGAGGAGATGGCGGCCTTCGGCCAGACCTCGCAGGAGGCCGACCCCGAGGCGCTGGTCGACACGACCTTCGTCGACGCGAGCGATGAGGGCTGAGGCCCGCCGCGAGGGGGCGGACACCGTGACCGCGACCCCCGTCACGCACGAGCCGGCCGACGCCGTCGCCCCCGGCACCCCCGCGGGCGGAGCGCCCACGGCCTCGACGCCACCGGCGACGCCGACGGTGCCGCGCCGCGCCACACCCGGGTGGCTCCTCGCGCTGCCCGTCCCCGCGGTGATCCTCCTGGGCTGGCACTTCGGCGCCGTGCACGGCTGGACGCTGCCGTTCGGCATCCGGATGGGTTACCTGCCCGAGCCGCTGGACGTGGGCCGCCGCCTGGTGGACTTCGCCGTGGGCGGCATCTACGACGACTCGTTCAGCCGCACGCTGTGGCAGCACCTGCTCGCCTCGTTCCTGCGGGTGATGCAGGGGTTCCTGCTCGCCCTCGTGGTCGCCGTCCCGCTCGGTGTCGCGATGGGGCGCTCGCGCACGGTCTTCCGCATGCTCGAGCCCACGGTCAACCTCGTGCGGCCGATCCCGGTGACGGCGTGGGCGCCCCTCGCGCTCCTGCTCATCGGGTTCGGCGACCGCTCGACCATCTTCCTGGTGTTCCTCGCCGCGGCTTTCCCGATCCTCCTCAACACGATCACCGGCGTGCGCCAGGTGCCGGGTCGCCTGCTGGAGGCGGCGGCCATGCTGGGGACCCCGCCGCGCCAGGCGCTGCTCAAGGTGGTGCTCCCCGCCGCGGCGCCGAGCATCGTGGCCGGAATGCGCATCGCGCTCGGACTCGCGTGGGTGATCCTCGTGGTCGGCGAGACCGTCGGGATCAACACCGGCCTCGGTGCCCTGATCACCCAGGCCCGCGAGCAGTCCCGGACCGACGTGATCGTCGTCGGCATGGTGGTGATCGGCCTCGCGGGGTTCGCCACGGACCGCCTCCTGATGCTCCTGCTCAAGCTCGGCCTCGGCCGGCGCCCCATCCTGACGTGAGGACCGACGTGACCACCGACGCGACGACCCCGCCCACTCCGACCCCGCTCACCCCGACCGTGCCCGCCCGGGCGACCCCCGCCGTCGTGCTCAACGGGCTCGGCAAGCAGTTTCCCGGGACCTCCATCCCCGCCGTCGAGGACGTGTCCCTGGTCATCGCGCCCGGGGAGACGATCTGCATCGTGGGCGCCTCCGGGTGCGGGAAGTCGACCGTGCTGCGCATGCTGGCCGGGTTCGAGCAGCCCAGCTGGGGCCACGCTCGGGTGGCCGGCGTCGACGTCCGCCGACCGGGGCCCGACCGCGGTGTGGTCTTCCAGGACTACGGGCTGTTCCCGTGGCTCTCGGTGGCGGAGAACGTCGCCTACGGTCCGCGGCAGGCGCGACTGCCCCGCGCCGAGGTGCGCGAGCGCACCGCCCGGGTGCTGGCGAGCGTGGGGCTCGAGCGCGTCTCGGACTCGTTCCCGCACCAGCTCTCGGGCGGGATGCAGCAGCGCGTGGCGATCGCCCGCGTGCTCGCGAACGAGCCCGCGGTGATGCTGATGGACGAGCCCTTCGGCGCCCTCGACGCGCTCACGCGCACCGAGATGCAGCACGAGCTCCAGCGCATCCAGCGCGAGGCCGGGATCACGGTGCTCTTCGTGACCCACAGCATCGAGGAGGCGGTCTACCTCGGGGACCGTGTGCTCGTCATGGCGGGTGGGACGGCGCACGGGACGCCCGGTCACGTGCGCGAGGTCGTCGACATCGACCTCGGTCCCGTGCGCGACACGTCCTCGGCCGCGTTCA
Source organism: Litorihabitans aurantiacus (assembly GCF_030161595.1). NCBI lineage: Bacteria > Bacillati > Actinomycetota > Actinomycetes > Micrococcales > Beutenbergiaceae > Litorihabitans > Litorihabitans aurantiacus. The sequence goes on along the minus strand of NZ_BSUM01000001.1, from coordinate 3,088,033 downwards.
ACGCCCTGGAACGCCGGATCGACGCGCTGGTGCACCGAGGGAACGCGCGGGAGGACCGGGCGGCCTGAGGCCGACGGCCGGCGTCGGCGGGTGGGCGACCGCCGCCGTCAGCCGGCCGGGTGCTCGGCCCCGTGCGGGTGCCGCACCAGCTCGTGCACGCCGGCGATGACCTCGTCGGGCCGGAACGGGTAGCGGTCGATCTCCGCCTGGTCGCTGATCCCGGTGAGCACGAGGATCGTGTGCAGCCCCGCCTCGATGCCGGCCACGATGTCGGTGTCCATCCGGTCGCCGATCATGGCGGTGTTCTCCGAGTGGGCGCCGATCCGGTTCATGGCCGAGCGGAACATCATCGGGTTCGGCTTGCCGACCACGTACGGCTCGCGCCCGGTCGCCTTCGTGATGAGGGCCGCGATCGCGCCGGTCGCCGGCATCGGACCCTCGGCCGACGGGCCGGTCGCGTCGGGGTTCGTGACGATGAACCGGGCGCCCGCGCCGATCAGCCGGATCGCCTTCGTGATGGCCTCGAACGAGTAGTTGCGGGTCTCCCCGACCACCACGTAGTCCGGATCGGTCTCGGTCATGATGAAACCGGCCTCGTGCAGCGCCGTCGTGATGCCCGCCTCGCCGATCACGAAGGCCGAGCCGCCGGGCATCTGCGAGGCGCAGAAGTCCGCCGTCGCCAGCGCCGAGGTCCAGATCGCCTCCTCCGGCACGTGCAGACCGGACGCGCGCAGCCGCGCGCTGAGGTCGCGCGGCGTGAAGATGGAGTTGTTCGTCAGCACCAGGAACGGCCGGTCCTCGGCGGCCCACTGCTCGAGCAGCTCGGCCGCGCCCGGAAGGGCGTGGTTCTCGTGGACGAGCACACCGTCCATGTCGGTCAGCCAGCACTGGATGTCGTCGCGCCCGGTCACGGGATCCTCCTTCGCTCGGTGGTGCCACTCTGCCCCGCCCGACGGGCTCCTGCCTACGATCCTGGGGTGACCTCCACCGACTCCAGCACCGTCCGCGCCCACGCCGAGGACCTGATCGACCTCGTCGCCGCCTCGCCCTCCGCGCTCCACGCCGCCGCCGAGGTCGCGCGCCGGCTCGAGGCCGCCGGGTTCACGCGGCTGAGCGAGAGCGAGCCGTGGGGGATGGTCCCCGGCGGCCGGTACGTCCTCGTGCGCGACGGCGCGGTGCTGGCCTGGGTGGTCCCCGCGTCGGCGGGTGCCACGACCGGCTTCCACGTGCTCGGCGCCCACAGCGACTCGCCCGGCTTCCGCCTCAAGCCGCAGCCGAGCACGGGATCTCGCGGCTGGCTCCAGGCGGGGGTGGAGGTCTACGGCGGGCCGCTGCTGAACTCCTGGCTCGACCGCGAGCTCGTGCTCGCCGGCCGCCTCGTCACCGCCGACGGCGCCTCCCACCTCGTCGCGACGCCGCCGCTCCTGCGCCTGCCGCAGCTCGCGATCCACCTCGACCGCGCGGCGAACGACGGCCTCGCGCTCGACAAGCAGACCCAGACCCAGCCCGTGTGGGGCGTGGGCGACGCGTCGGGCGCGGACCTGCTCGCCGAGGTCGCCGCCGTCGCCGACGTGCCGCGCGCCGACGTGCGCGGCTACGACCTCGTGCTCGCCGACTCCGCGCGCGGTGCGGTGTTCGGCGCGGGGGAGGCGTTCCTCGCCGTCGGGCGCCTGGACGACCTCGCCTCCGTGCACGCGGGCCTGCGCGCGTTCGAGCGGCTCGTGGCGTCCTCGGCCGTGGATGCGCTGACGCACGTGCCGGTGCTGGCGGTCTTCGACCACGAGGAGGTCGGGTCCGCCTCGCGCACCGGGGCGGCCGGCCCGCTGCTGGGCGACGTGCTCGGCCGGATCGGCGCGGCGCTGGGGGCCGACGTGGGGGCCGGCGGCGAGGACCACCACCGGGCGCTCGCGGACTCGTGGCTCGTCTCGAGCGACGTCGGCCACTCGGTCCACCCGAACTACGCCGGCCGGCACGACCCGGTGGTCCAGCCGGTGCTCGGCTCCGGCCCGATCCTGAAGATCAACGCCAACCAGCGCTACACGACCGACGGCGCGGGCGAGGCCGCCTGGCGCGGCTGGTCGGAGGCCGCCGGGGTCGCCGTGCAGGAGTTCGTGTCGAACAACGCCGTGCCCTGCGGCTCCACCATCGGCCCGATCGCCTCGACCCGCCTCGGGATCCGCACGCTCGACGTCGGCATCCCGATCCTGTCGATGCACTCCGCGCGGGAGCTGGCCGGGACGAGCGACCTGCTCGACCTCAGCCTCGTGGCCGAGGCGTTCTGGCGGGCGTGAGCGGGGCCCGGTCGCCCCGGGCGGGTCGTCACCGCGCGAGCCCGCCGTTCGCGCGGAGCACCTGACCGTTCACCCACCGGCCGTCCGGCCCGGTCAGGAACGAGACGGCCGCCGCGATGTCCTCTGGTGTCCCGAGGCGCTCCAGCGGTGGCGCGGCGGCGAGCGCGGCGACCTGCTCGTCGGTCTTGCCGGTGAGGAACAGGTCGGTGGCGGTCGGTCCGGGGGCGACGGCGTTGACCGTCACGTCCCGCCCGCGCAGCTCGCGCGCCAGCACGAGGACCATCGCCTCGAGCGCCCCCTTGCTCGCCGCGTAGGCGCCGTAGGTCGGCAGCTGCGTGGTCACGACCGTGGTGGACAGGCCGACGAACGCGCCGCCGGCGCGCAGCCGCCGCGCCGCCTGCTGGGCCACCACGAACGTGCCGCGGATGTTGGTGCGGTGCAGGTCGTCGAGCACGGCGAGGTCGAGGTCGGCGATGGTCGCCAGCGCCATCCGGCCGGCGGAGTGGACGACGGCGTCGACCCCGCCCAGCTCACGCTCGGCCCGGTCGAACATCGACGCGACGGCCCGCTCGTCCGCGACGTCGGCCCGGATCGCGAGCGCGGTGCCGCCGCCCGCCTCGACGGCCGCGACGGTCTCGCGCGCCGCCGCCTCGTCACCCGCGTAGTTGACGACGACGGCGAACCCGTCGGCCGCGAGCCGCTGCGAGACGGCGCGGCCGATCCCGCGCGAGCCGCCCGTGACGACGGCGACGCGCGGCCGGTCCGCCGGCACGGAGGACGCGGGGCCGGAGGTGGTGGGGGTGGGGCCGGGTGCGGTGGTCATGCCTCCACGCTGCCCCGCCCGCCGGGTGCGAACCAGGGGACGTCGTCCCCTGGGTCCGCGGCCCACCGCCCGCCACACTGGGGGCATGAGTCTGGACCACCGCGAGCTGGGTGCCTTCCTGCGGTCGCGGCGCGAACGGATCCGGCCCGACGACGTCGGCCTCGTCCCCGGACCGCGGCGCCGCGTTCCGGGCCTGCGCCGCGACGAGGTGGCGCAGCTCGCCGGCGCCTCGGTCGACTACTACAACGAGCTCGAGCGGGGTGCGGGGTCGCAGCCGTCCGAGCAGATGCTGGCGGCGCTCGCCCGGGCGCTGCGGCTGACGCGCGACGAGCGCGACCACCTCTTCCGCCTCGCCGACCGCCCCGTCCCCGCCGCGGGCGGGACGGCCGCGCACGTCGACCCGGGCATGCTCGACCTCCTGAGCCGCCTGCCCGACACCCCGGCGCAGGTCATCACGGACCTCCACGTCTGCCTGGTGCAGAACGCCCGCGCGGTCGCGCTGCTGGGGGACCAGACGCGGTTCACGGGCCTCGCCGCGAGCTTCGTGCACCGGTGGTTCACCGATCCCTCGGCCCGCGCGCTCTACCCCGAGGCGGACCACGAGGCGCACACGCGCAGCTTCGTCGCCGACCTCCGCGCCGCGGTCGCCGCCCGGGACGCGCGTGACGGCGAGGCGGCCGCCCTCGTCGCGGACCTGCGGGAGCGCTCGCCCGAGTTCGCAGCGGTGTGGGCGCGACACGACGTCGCCGTCCGCCGCGCGGAGCGCAAGCGGATCGTGCACCCGGCGCTCGGCGTCGTGGAGGTGAACTGCCTCAATCTCGTCAGCGCGGACGGTCGGCAGCGGCTGCTGTGGTTCACACCTGCGCTGGGCACGGACAGCGCCGACGCGCTCGCGATGCTCGGCGTGATCGGGACCCAGGACCTGAGCTCCCGCCCGGTCTGACCCGCCGTCCGGCCGATGACTTCCGGTGCGCGGGGCGGTCCACCGGTGACCAGCAACGACCGGCCGACACGATCACGGGAGCGCACCATGGGACACCTGCACCTCGAGCTGTTCGCCACCCTCGACCTCGTCGGCCAGGCGCCGGGCGGGCCGGAGGAGGACCCGGAGGGTTTCGCGTTCGGGGGCTGGCAGGCGCCGCTGATCAGCGACGTCGAGGGCGAGCAGGTCGCCGCCGCGTACGCCGAGACGGATGCGTTGCTCCTGGGCCGGCGCACCTACGACATCTTCGCCGCGTACTGGCCGCAGCAGACCGGCTGGATCGCCGACCTGTTCAACCGCATCCCGAAGTACGTCGCCTCGCGGTCCCGGCTCGACCTCGACTGGGACGGTGCGCACCAGCTCGGGCCGGGCCTCCCCGCGGCCGTGCGCGAGGTGCGGGAGCGGCACGCGAACACGCGGGTCGTCGGCAGCCTCGACCTGGTGCAGACGCTGCTGAACGAGCGGCTCGCCGACCGGCTCGACCTGTGGCTGCACCCTCTCGTGCTCGGCGAGGGCAAGAAGATCTTCGACGGCGGGGCGGTGCCGGCCAACCTGCGCCTGCTCGCCCCGGCGGCGACGGGGCCGACCGGCACGGTCCACCTGCGCTACTCGATCACGGACGAGGTTCCGGCCACGGGGACCATGGCGTGAGCGGCGGTGTCACTCGGCGCTGAGCGGGCTCGAAGGAGGTGCGCCGTCGTCGCGCACATCTCGCCCGACGCGTTCCAGATGTGCAGCGCGGGCGCCATCCGCTCGGTCTGGGACGTCGACGACGGGAGCACGACCGAACGAACGGGTGATGCCCGAGAGCGCGGCGCGATCGACGTCGCTGCGGACCATGCGCTGCAGCGTACGCCGCGACGCCGGCTGAGCACGCGCGCTGCGCCGAGTTCGGGGTTGCGCGCCGAGTTCGGCTCCCGCGTGCCCGAACTCGGTGCGCAAGCCCGAACTCGGCGGTGGTGGGCGGTGCTTGGCGGTGGTGGGGCGACGGCGGTGGTGGGGGGCTTGGCGGTGGGGGGTGCGCGCGGCGCGACTCAGCCACCCGCGGGCCGCAGCTCCGGCAGCTCCCGGTCGCTCTCCGCGGCCGAGCCCATCGCCCGCCCGGCCAGCGCCCGCACCGGTGCGCTGGCCGCCACGCGGACCCCGGCGCGCAGCACGCCGACGCCGAGGGCCGAGTGCGGGTAGGCCAGCCTCGGCACGCCCGGTGGGAGCTTCTGCGTCTCCTCGACCACCGGCCGCAGCCACTCCTCGAACGCTCGCAGTCCGTCCGCGAGGTCACTGTGCGTGCTCACGCTCGCCGCCAGCACGTAGCCGCCGAGCAGGGCGAGCGACGCCCCGCCGCCGCCCGGCGGCGTGACGCACCAGGCGGCGTCGCCCACGAACGCCACGCGCCCCTGCGACCAGCGCGCGAGCCGGATCTGCTCGAGGTGGTCGAGGTAGACGTCGTCGGAGGCGCGCAGCCCCGCGAGCACGCGCTCGGTCTCCCAGCCCGCGCCGTCGAACACCTCCGTCAGCACGGCGTCGCGCTCGGCCGCGGGCACCCCGACGAGATCGTCGCGGTCGGTGAGCCACGCCAGCGTCGCGCGCGTCGTCCCGACGTTGTCCGGCCGCAGCGTGACCTGGCGCTGGTCGGTCGCGGTGTACCAGCGCCACCACCGGTCGTCGTCGGCGGTGCGCGGGATGGTCCCGTAGACCATCGTGAGTCCGAGCGGGTCGCGCTCGATCGCATCGGGTGGCAGCACCCGCGCGCGGGTCGCCGACCGCACACCCTCGGCCACCACCACGAGGTCGTACTCGCCCACCCGACCCGAGGCGAAGGTGACGCGCACGGGAGCGGTGGCGGCGCCGTCGTCGACCTCCGCGATCGTGTCGCCGAAGCGGAGCGCGACGGCGTCGCCCAGCCGGTCGCGGATCGCCCCGGCCAGATCGCCGCGCAGGATCTCGAGCTCCGCCGTCGGGCCGTCCTCGCCCTCCCGGGCCGGGAACTCCCCGACCGTGCCGCCCTCGGCGTCGACGAACCGCGTGCCCTCTTCCGTCGTCGTCAGGTCGCGGACGGCCTCGGTCAGGCCCATCCGGTCGACGACGGCGCGCGCCGCCCCGCGCACGTCCACGTTCTGCCCGCCCTCGCGGAAGGCCTCGGCGCGCTCGACGACGTCGACCCGCCACCCGATCCGCTCGAACCAGAACGCGGTGGCGAGACCGGCGATGCTCGCGCCGGAGATCAGCACCCGCCCGGTCGCCGTGGCCCGGTGCTCGGTCATGAGATCTCCCGTTCGGCGCCCCGCCACCGCGCGGAGGTCGCCTGCGACCGACCCTAGGACCGTCGGATCGTTCCTCCCAGAACGGGTCGACACGCCGTCTCAGAAGCAGGGTGAGGGCCGACCCGCTCCCCGTGCCGTCCACTAGCGTGCCGCCATGACTTCACAGGCGAAGGACATCGAGGGCGAGGTCACCTCCCCTCCCCGCTGGCGCATCATCGGACCCGGCCTCGTGGTCGCGGCCACGGGTATCGGGGCGGGCGACCTCATCGCGACCCTCGTGGCCGGCAGCCGCTACGGCTACGCGCTGCTGTGGGCCGCCGTCGCGGGCGTGATCATCAAGATCGCGCTGGTGGAGGGTGCCGGGCGGTTCACGCTGGCCACCGGGCTGACGATCTTCCAGGGCTGGCGGCGCCTGGGCATCTGGACCACGATCTACTTCGGCCCGTACATCGTCCTGTGGGGCTTCGTCTACGGCGCGGCCGCGATGTCCTCCACGGCGCTGCCGCTGAACGCACTCGTGCCCGGCGTCCCGATCTGGCTGTTCGCGGTGGTCTCTGGCCTGCTCGGCGCCGTCATCGTGTGGTTCGGCCGCTACAAGATGTTCGAGTACGTCATCGCGTTCTTCGTGGGGCTCATGTTCATCACGGTGGTCGGCGCGGCCATCGTCACGACGCCGAACCTCGGCGACATCATCGGCGGCCTCGTGCCGCGCATCCCCGACGGCGCGCTCGTCTACACGCTCGGCATCGCCGGCGGCGTCGGCGGCACGATCACCCTCGCGGCCTACGGCTACTGGCTGCGGGAGAAGAAGTGGACGACGCCGCGGTTCATGAAGGTCATGCGCATCGACAACGCGATGGCCTACGTGATGTCGGGGATCTTCGTGGTCGCGATGCTGATCGTCGGCGCGGAGCTGCTCTACTCCGCGCAGATCACGCTGGCCGACGGCGACGCCGGACTCGTCACCCTCGCCGAGGTCCTCGGGGACCGCTACGGCACCTTCATGACCTACTTCTTCCTCATCGGGTTCTTCGCGTCCTCGTTCTCCTCGATCCTCGGGGTCTGGAACGGCGTCTCGCTCATGTTCGCCGACTTCCTCGGCGAGGTCGTGGGCCTGCCCGACGACGACCCCCGCCGCCGCATCGGCGGCACCTACTACCGCGGCTACATCCTGTGGCTGACCCTGCCGCCGATGCTGCTCCTGCTGCTGGGCCGCCCGATCTCGCTGATCATCGCCTACGGCGTGCTCGGCGCCCTGTTCATGCCGTTCCTCGCGATCACGCTGCTGTTCCTGCTCAACTCCAAGGTCGTGCCGAAGGAGTGGCGCAACGGGTGGGTGCTCAACACCGTGCTCGGGGCGGTCGCGGTGATCTTCGTTGTCCTCGGGGTGAACGAGCTGATCCGTGCCGTGAGCTGAGCGGGTTTCGTGCCGCCCACCTCGCCGAGTTCGGGGGTTCGTGCCGCCCACCTCGCCGAGTTCGGGGTTTCGTGCCGCTCACCTCGCCGAGTTCGGGGCTCTGCGCTGAGGTCGCGCTTCGGAGCCCCGAACTCGGCGCGGAACCCCGAACTCGGCGGTGGGGTGTGGCGGGCGGGGGCGGGCAGCGGGTGGCGGGTGGCGGGTGGCGCGCGCCGTGAGCCAGGGACTCGCGATCCCTGGATGACCCGGCCCTGAACACGGGCCGGATCCGCGGACAGGATCGGTTCATCGGCCGCGGCACCCGCCCGGCCCCGGCGCCCTGGAGAGCACCATGCCTCGCACACCCGAGATCACCCTTCCCGACCTCACCGGTCGCCGCACCCTCGTGACGGGGGCGAGCGACGGCGTCGGCGTCGAGATCGCGCTCCGCCTCGCCCGCTCCGGGGCGAGCGTCGTGATGCCGGTGCGCAACCCCGCCAAGGGGCGCGCCGCCGCGGACCGCATCCGGCGTGAGGTGCCGGGCGCCGCCGTCGACGTCCGCGGCCTCGACCTGTCCTCGCTCGACTCGGTGCGCACGTTCGCGCACGAGCTGGTGGCGCAGGGCGAGCCAATCCACGCGCTCATCCACAACGCGGGCGTCATGACGCCGCCGGAGCGGGTGGCGAGCGCCGACGGGTTCGAGCTGCAGCTCGCGACCAACCACCTCGGCCCGGTCGCGCTCACGGCGCGGCTGTGGCCGCTGCTCGTGGCGGGGAAGGCGCGCGTGACCTCCCAGATCAGCGTCTCGGCGGACCGCAACGCGGTGCTGTGGGACGACATGAGCTCCGAGCGCGGCTACCACGCGCACCACGCCTACAGCTCCTCGAAGATCGCGCTGGGCCTGTTCGCGATGGATCTGGACCGCCGCAGCCGCGCGGCCGGGTGGGGGTGACCAGCAACCTCGCCCATCCCGGGATCACGCCCACCAACCTGCTCGCGGCGCAGCCGGGCCTGGGGCGCTCGCGCGACACGATGGGTGTGCGCCTGATCCGCGTGCTCTCGCGTATCGGGCTCGTGGGCACGCCGGCCTCGGCGGCGCTGCCCGCGGTGCTCGCCGCCGTCGGGCCGGACTCCCGCGGCTCGGCGCTGTACGGCCCGAGCGGTCCGGGCCACCTCGGCGGTGCGCCCGCCGAGCAGCCCGTCTACTCGCGCCTCACCGTCGAGGCGGACGCCGCGCGCATCTGGGCGCTGTCGCAGGAGCTGACCGGTGTCGACCTCCCCGCGTGACGGGTCCACCTCGAGCGGCCCCCTTGCCCGCGGCCCGCCCCGCGCGCCACAGTGGCCGCGTGGACCGCAGCCAGCTCGCCGACTTCCTCCGCCTGCGCCGCGAGGCGCTGCAGCCGGAGGACGTCGGGCTCGGCCGGGGACCGCGCCGTCGGGCGCCCGGGCTGCGGCGCGAGGAGGTCGCGGCGCTGTGCGACATGTCGGTGGACTACTACAGCCGGCTCGAGCAGCAGCGGGGTCCGCAGCCGTCCGAGCAGATGCTGGCGGCGATCGCGCGCGGGCTGCGGCTGAGCCAGGACGAGCGCGACCACCTGTTCCGGCTCGCCGGGCACGCCGCCCCGCAGCGGGCGCTCGCGGCCGCGCACGTCTCACCCGGCACGATGCGCATCCTCGACCGACTCGCGGACACCCCGGCTCAGGTGATGACGGAGCTGGGCGAGACGCTCGTGCAGACGCCCGCGGCCCGGGCGCTGTTCGGCGACGAGACGGCGTTCACGGGGCTCGACCGCAGCGTGGTGCACCGGTGGTTCACGGACCCCGGCGCCCGCGAGGTCTACCCCGAGGCGGATCGCGCGGCCCTGTCGCGCTCGTTCGTCGCTGACGCGCGCGCGGTGCTCGCCAAGCACGGCCCGCGCAGCCGCGCCGCCGCGATCGTCGAGGCGCTGCTGGAGCGGAGCACGGAGTTCGCCGAGATCTGGCGCGAGCACGAGGTGCACGTGACGCACGCGCAGCACAAGCGGCTGCAGCACCCGGAGGTCGGGGTGATGGACCTCGACTGCCAGATGATGCTCGACCCGGCGACCGGTCACGTGCTGCTCGTCCTGACCGCGGCGCCCGGGACCGAGAGCCACGAGAAGCTGGCGCTCGTGTCGATGCTCGGGCCGCGGCAGACGGCGGGGTCGGGCGGACGGTCGGGTCAGGTGGTCTGACGCCGCAGGTCGCGCACCGACGCCAGCTCGCGCATCCCGGCCGAGCGGTAGGTCGCGACGGCGCCCGCGTTGTCGCTCGGCGTCGCCACGCTGACGCCCGAGGCGCCCATCGCTCGCAGGTGCGACGCCGCCGCCACGGTCAGGGCGCGGCCGTACCCGTGACCGCGGTGGTCCCGGGAGACCGACAGCGGCTCGATCAGGCCTGGCCGCCCCGGCCCGGCCGACCACACGATCGTCGTCGCGACGGCGTCACCCGCTCGCGGGCCCGACACTGCGCGCGCCAGCAGGCAGCGCGCGCCGGCGAACGCCGGACCCGCGGCCATCGCGCCCCACCGCTCGCGCGTGAAGCGGCTGCGCTCGAAGCCCGAGGCGTGCGTCGCGACCGCGAGGTCGACGGCGTCGCGGTCACCACCGTCGACGACCTCGACCGCGATCGACGCCGGGACCTCGGGCGCGGTGGCGAGGTCGAGCACGAGCGGGGTCCACGGTTCGTCGTCCACCCACCCGTGAGCGACGAGCCATGCGTGCAGCGCCGCGCCCAGGCGGGCCTCGACGGCGGCCTCGCCGTCGGGCAGCACCCCGCGCCCGGGGTCGACGAGGTCGTGCGCGACGGCGTCGGCCAGCTCCTCGTCGTCGCTGCGGTCGGGGTCGAGCCCGAGGCGCAGGACGGTGTCGCCGTCGAGGAAGCCGACGGCGGCGAGCAGGCCCGCGCCGTCGTGCCACGTGCGCACGCGCGCCGCGAGGGCGTCGGCGCCGAGCTGCCACGCCCAGCCGAGGTCGCCGGGGTGGAGCTGGACGGGGAGACCGTCGCGCTGCCAGGTCGCGAGGGTCGCGACGACGGCGGGCAGCTGCGACGCGGTGGGTGTCGCCAGGGTCGTGGTCACGTGACGAGTCAACCGCGCGGACGCCGAGCGGTCACCCTGTTATCCGCGCCCCGTCCGCGCCACGAACGTCCGCGTCACTCGACGCGCAGCACCTCCCCGCTCGCGGGGTCGAGGTGGACCTCGACGTCGGTGCGGTCGGCCGTGTCGACCGTGACCTCGACGTGGCGCTGGTCGTCGTCGTCGCTCAGGTCGGCGTCGTCCAGCACCCCGCCGGTCTCGGCCACGGCCGTCTCGATCGCCTGGGCGAGGGTGATGCCGACGGCGTCGATCGCGGTCCGGTCGTCGTCGTCCAGGTCGTCCGGCTCGGTGCGGACCACGGTGCCGTCCGAGCCGACGCGCACCTCGACCGCCGTGTCCCCGGTGCGCACGGTCACCTCCCAGCCGCCGTCGTCGTCGGAGTCGTCGATCGCGAACGCGACGCCGCCCGTCTCGCTCTCGGCGACCGCGATGGCGGCCAGTCCCGACGCGGTCCGGTCGCCCGCTCCCGGGGCGGGGGTGGAGGCTCCGGTGGTCGGTGAGGCGTCGGACGGCGAGGGTGAGGCGTCGGACGGCGTGGAGGTGGACGGCGAGGTCGACGGGTCCGTGGCGGTCGACGAGCCGGTCACCGGGGCGCCGACGTCGGGCGCGGAGTCCCCCGAGCCGCCGCAGGCGCTCAGGGTCAGGGCGAGGGCGACGGCGGCCGCGGCGCCGAGGGCGGTGGTGGTCCTGGTCATGGCACCAGTGTCACGGTGCAGCCTGAGCACGGGGTGAGAGGAAGATGACAGAACTCTCATCTCAGGGCAGCTGCGCCCGGACCCACGACGGCGGCGGGTTCGTCCGCGCCCCGGCCGCGGTCAGGGCCGTGGGAGTCGTCTCGTCGCCGTCGTTCACCCGCCGCAGCTCGGTCATGGCGTCGTCGTCGGCCCAGGCGTCCACCCACACCGCCCGTCGGCCCGCGGGGCCGAGCGCCAGCCGGAGCCGCACCGAGACGGCGCAGCCCGGCTTCCACAGGACGATCGGGGCGCCCGTGGCTCGCGACCGCTCGAGCGCGTCGGCCCACGCCGGGCTGCGGGGGTACAGCAGCGGCGAGACGAGCCACGCCGCCGCGAGCAGCAGCACCAGCGCCGTCACCGCAGGTGCGGAGGGCCCCGTCGTCGCGATCACGACGGCGACCGCGAGCGCCCCGAGACCGACCACCGCGGCGCCCCGCCACCGCCTCCAGGCACGGCCGCGCGACGCCGTCGGCCGAGCGCCGCCGCTCACAGCGCGCACGTGCCGTCCTCGAGCGGCGCGGCCGGGTCGAGGAGGTAGGCGGTCACGACGTCGCTGACGCAGGGGCTGACCCCGGACATCGCCACCGTGTGCTGCGCGCCCTCGACCGTCAGCAGCGCGCTGCCGAGCGTCCGCGCGAGGGCGACCCCGCCGTCGTACGGCGTGGAGGGATCGCCGGTGATCGCGATCGTCAGCGTCGTCGGGAGACCTTCGACGCCCTCGGCGTGCGGGTAGCCGAGGTCGGGCTCGGCGGGCCACGCCTCGCACCCGTCGCGCGCCCCCTCCGGGCCGCGGCCCGGATCCATGAACGGGGCGACGGCGTGGATCTCGGCGCGCAGCTCCTCCTCCTGCTCGGGCGTGCGCCGCTCCTCGTCCATGCAGTTGATCGCGCTGTTGGCCTCGAGGTAGTTGCTCCACACCCCGTCGCTGCCGCGGCCGCCGAACGTCTCGCCCTGGGCGAGGAGCACGTCGCCACCGCCCTGCGCGACCTGCGCGAGGCCCTCGAGCACCACGGGCCAGGTCGCGGCGTCGTACAGCCCGGCGATGACGCCGTTGATCGCCGCGTCGTAGTCGAGCGCGCGACCGTCCGCGGTCGGGACGGGGGTGTCCAGCAGCGGACGGACGATCTCCTGGAAGCGCTGCACGGCAAGAGCCGGGTCGTCGCCGAGGACGCAGTCGCCCGCGCTCGCGCACGCCTGCGCCATCGCGTCGAACGCGGCCTGGAAGCCGGCGTACTGCGTGGTGCGCCGCTCGATCGTGCCCGCGCTGGGATCGGGGCCGCTGTCGAGCACGAGCGCGCGCACGCGCTCGGGGAACATCTCGGCGTAGACCGTGCCGAGGCGGGCGCCGTAGCTCTGCCCGAGCCACGAGATCTGCTCCTGCCCCAGCGCCGATCGCAGCAGGTCGAGGTCGCGCGCGGCGTCGCGCGTGCCGAGGTTGGCCAGCAGCGCCTCGCTGCCGGTGCCCTCGACGCAGCGCTCGGTGGCGGCCTCGACGTCGGCCGCCGTCCAGGTGCGGCTGGAGGCGGCCTGCGGCAGGACGTTGCCCCCGGCGTCGGCCTCGGCGTCGCTCGCGCAGTCCACGGCCGGCAGCGACGCCCCGACGCCGCGCGGGTCGAAGCCGACGATGTCGAACCGCTCGGGCACCGTGGTCTCGACCAGACCGGCGGCCGCGTTGATCGCCTGGATCAGGCCGGGTCCGCCGGGCCCGCCCGGGTTCACGACGAGCGGGCCGAGGCTCTCACCCGTCGCGGGCAGCCGCAGCACGGCGATCTGGGCGACCTCGCCGTCGGGGGAGTCGTAGTCGACCGGAACCTCGAGCCGGGCACACTCGGCTCGGTCGACCTGACCGAAGACCTCGCGGTCGAGCTCGGTGACGGCGTAGTCCTCGCAGGGGCCGAAGTCGAGGGTCTGGCCCTCGAACGCCGCGAGCCCGGCGTCGTCCGGCGACCCTGAGGAGGACGACGGCGCGGCGTCGCCGTCGCCGGAGGCGGTGGGGGAGCACGCGGCCAGCGTCAGCGCGAGGGCGGAGGCCGCGAGGAGTGCGGCCGTCCGGACCGCGGGGGTGCGCGGGGTGCGCGCGAGGCGGGAGGGGCGGGTGGGCGACATGCCTGTCCTTCGTCGAGCGGTCACGGCCGGGCCGTGCGGGCTGCACCCATGCAATGCTCGGCCGTAACGTCACAGTCAAGGACGTCGATGGACGGAGGCGGTCGGTGGGCTGGAGCACGCGCGAGGTGGCGGCGCTCGCGGGGACGAGCCGGCGGGCGGTGCGGCACTACCACGCGATCGGACTGCTGCCTGAGCCCGCGCGGGCCGCGAACGGGTACAAGAGCTACGGCGTCGCCGACCTCACCCGGCTGCTGCGCATCCGGCAGCTCGTCGACCTGGGCGCCCCGCTGTCGCAGATCCGGGCGATGGAGGACGGCGACGCGCGCTCGGAGGAGGCGCTGCGTGCGCTCGACGCCGAGGCCGAAGCCACGATCGACCGGCTGGCTCGGGTGCGGGCCGAGATCGCCGTGATGCTCGAGACGGCGACGGCGGAGGATCGGCCCGCGCCGGCGGGCACCGCCGCGGACGCCGGCTTCCTCACGGTGCTCGACCGCGTGGTCGACGCCGACACGGCCCGCCTGTGGCGCGAGGCAGTGGCGAGCGCGCCGTCCGACGAGGCCGCGGCGCGCTTCACCCACCTCGAGGCCGAGGCGGACGACGGCGTGCGTGCGGAGCTCGCCGTCGGGCTCGCCGCCTACGTGCGAGCGCTGCAGGCCGCGCACCCGCGGCTCGCGGACGCGCTCGCGGGCGCCCCGGGCGGGCGGGCGGCCGGGATCCGGACGCTCGACGTCGCGCTCGCGGACCTCTACAACCCCGCGCAGATGGACGTGCTCGCGCGGCTGGGGCGGGAGCTCGCCGCACCCGGGTGACCCGTCCCACACGGTCCGCGGGCCGCCGTCACGAACCCGTGAGGATCGCGCCCGGGGGCGCATGGGTTCCGTAAGGATCGCCGTCCGCGCGACGGCGGCGGGTGTCTGATCGGGGACGTCAACGTTCCGCCGTATCAGGAGTCGTCGTGCTCGACCTCGTCTTCCTCGCCCTCACCCTCGTGGTGATCGGCTCGCTCTCAGCCCTGGCGAAGGGGGTCGAGAAGCTGTGATCGCCTTCCAGGCGGCCGCGCTCGTGCTCGGGCTCGCGGCCCTGGTGTTCCTGCTCGTCGCACTCGTGAAGCCGGAGCGCTTCTGATGAGCCCCGCCCTCGCAGCCGTCCTCCAGGTCGCGGTCCTCGCGCTGGTCCTCGCCCTCGCGCACCGCCCCCTCGGTGACTACATGGCCCGGACCTTCGTGAGCACGAAGGACCTCGCCGTCGAACGCGTCAGCTACCGCGTGGTGGGCGTCGACCCCCGCAGCGAGCAGCCCTGGCGCACCTACCTGCGCGGGGTGCTCGCCATCTCGCTCGTCGGCATCGTCGTGGTCTACGTGCTCCAGCGGACGCAGTCCGTCCTGCCCTACGCGCTCGGCATGCCGCCGGTCGACCCCGACCTCGCGTTCAACACGGCCGTCTCGTTCGTGACGAACACCAACTGGCAGGCCTACTCCCCGGACGTCTCGCTCGGCTACGTCGTCCAGATGGTCGGCCTCGCCGTGCAGAACTTCATCTCCGCCGCGGTGGGGATCGCCGTCGCCGTCGCCCTCGTGCGCGGGTTCGCCCGCCGCCGCAGCGGCACGCTCGGGAACGTCTGGGTGGACGTCACCCGCACGATCGTCCGGATCCTGCTGCCGCTGTCCGTCGTGGCCGCGCTCGTGATGGTGCTCGGCGGCGTGATCCAGAACTTCGCCGGCTTCACGGACGTCTCCACGGTGGCCGGCGGCTCCCAGAGCATCCCCGGCGGGCCCGTCGCCAGCCAGGAGGCCATCAAGCTCCTCGGCACCAACGGCGGCGGCATCTTCAACGCCAACTCCTCCCACCCGTTCGAGAACCCCTCCTCCTGGGTGAGCCTGTTCCAGGTCGCGCTCTTCCTGCTGATCCCGTTCAGCCTGCCGCGCACCTTCGGCACGATGGTCGGCGACACGCGCCAGGGCCGCACGATCCTCGCCGTCATGGTCGGGATCTTCACCGTCGCGCTCGCCGCGGCCACGATCCTCGAGATGCGGGGCGCCGGTACGGCCCCGAGCTCGCGGGCGGCGCGATGGAGGGCAAGGAGCAGCGCTTCGGCGTCGCGGGATCGGCGCTCTACGCCGTCGCCACCACGATGACGTCCACCGGGTCGGTCAACTCGATGCACGACTCCTCCACGGCGCTCGGCGGCATGGTGCCGATGGTCGGCATGATGCTGGGCGAGATCGCTCCCGGCGGTGTCGGCGCCGGTCTGTACGGGATGCTCGTCCTCGCCGTCATCGCGGTCTTCATGGGCGGGCTCATGGTGGGCCGCACGCCCGAGTACCTGGGCAAGAAGCTCGGCCCGCGCGAGATCAAGCTCGCGAGCCTCTCCATCCTCGTCACGCCCACGCTCGTGCTGGTCGGCACGGCCCTCAGCTTCGCGATCCCCGGCGTCCGGGCCGACGTCGAGGACACCTCGATCCTGAACCCGGGGCTGCACGGCCTCAGCGAGGTGATGTACGCCTTCACCTCCGCCGCGAACAACAACGGGTCCGCGTTCGCCGGACTCACGTCCGACACCCCGTGGTTCAACACGGCGCTCGGGCTCGCGATGCTGCTGGGTCGGTTCCTCCCGATCCTGTTCGTGCTCGCGCTCGCCGGGTCGCTCTCGGCCCAGGACGGCGTCCCGGCCACGTCCGGCACGCTGCCGACGACGCGCCCGCTGTTCGCCGGCCTCCTCGGCACGGTCTGCGTCGTCGTCACGGCGCTGACCTACTTCCCCGTCCTCGCCCTCGGTCCTCTCGCAGAAGGTCTGTGATGTCTCTCCTGACGTCGTCCACCACACCCCCGACCTCGCCGGCGCCCGCCGGCTCGCCCACGTCCGGCTCCCGGCGCAGCGCGCTGACCGGGCGCGCCCTCCTGGAGGCGCTGCCGGTCGCCCTGCGCAAGCTCGATCCGCGCGTCATGTGGCGCAACCCGGTGATGCTCGTCGTCGAGGTCGGTGCCGTGCTGACCACGCTGCTCACGATCGCCGAGCCGTTCCTCGGGGGCCCCAGGACTCGGGCGGCACGGCCGTGCCCGGTGTCTTCACCGGCGTCATCGGCGCCTGGCTGTGGCTCACGGTGATCTTCTCCAACCTGGCCGAGGCCGTGGCGGAGGGTCGCGGGAAGGCGCAGGCCGACAGCCTGCGCGCCACGCGCACCAGCACGGCGGCGACGCTCGTGCGGTTCTACGACGCGGCGCACGACGCCGCGGCCGAACGTTCGGAGACCACGGAGGTCCCCTCCAGCGACCTCAAGGTCGGCGACGTCGTGGTGGTGGAGCTCGGCGAGCTCATCCCGGGCGACGGCGACGTCGTGCACGGCATCGCCTCGGTCGACGAGTCGGCCATCACGGGCGAGTCCGCACCGGTCGTGCGCGAGTCAGGCGGTGACCGCAGCGCGGTCACGGGCGGCACGCGCGTGCTGAGCGACCGGATCGTCGTGAGGATCACCAGCAAGCCGGGTGAGACCTTCGTCGACCGCATGATCGCGCTCGTCGAGGGTGCCTCGCGCCAGCGCACGCCCAACGAGATCGCGCTCAACATCCTGCTCGCGAGCCTGTCGGTCGTCTTCCTCGTGGTCACGCTCACGCTGAACCCGATCGCGTCCTACGTCGGGGCCCCCGTGAGCCTGACGGTCCTGGTCGCGCTCCTGGTCTGCCTCATCCCGACGACGATCGGTGCGCTTCTCTCGGCCATCGGCATCGCCGGCATGGACCGCCTCGTGCAGCGCAACGTGCTGGCCATGTCCGGCCGCGCGGTCGAAGCCGCGGGCGACGTCACCACGCTGCTGCTCGACAAGACGGGCACGATCACCTACGGCAACCGCCAGGCGAGGAACGTGGTGCCGATGCAGGGCGTCTCGCGCGAGGAGCTGCTCGCCGCGGCCGCGCACGCCTCGGCGGCCGACCCGACGCCCGAGGGGCAGTCGATCGTCGTCCTCGCCCGGGAGGAGGGCGTCGCGCAGGAGACCTCGTCCAACGGGGAGGTCGTCCCGTTCACGGCCCAGACCCGCATGAGCGGCCTGGATCTGCCCGACGGCACGCGCATCCGCAAGGGTGCCGGCTCCGCCGTCGCCGCCTGGGTCGCGGGGACCGGCACCGACGTGAGCGCCTCGGCGGCCGCCGAGCTCGACGGCGCCGTCACGGCGATCTCCGCGAGCGGCGGCACGCCGCTGGTGGTCGCGCGGCAGGAGAGCGACGGCGGGGCGCGCGTCCTCGGCGTCGTGCACCTGAAGGACGTGGTCAAGGAGGGCCTGACGGAGCGCTTCGAGCAGCTCCGCGCGATGGGCATCCGCACCGTCATGGTGACCGGTGACAACCCCCTCACCGCCGCCGCGATCGCGAAGGAGGCCGGCGTCGACGACTTCCTGGCGGAGGCGACCCCGGAGGACAAGCTCGCCTACATCCGCAAGGAGCAGCACGGCGGCAACCTCGTCGCCATGACCGGCGACGGCACGAACGACGCCCCCGCTCTGGCCCAGGCCGACGTCGGCGTCGCGATGAACACCGGCACCTCCGCCGCGAAGGAGGCCGGGAACATGATCGACCTGGACTCCGACCCGACGAAGCTGATCGACATCGTCTCGATCGGCAAGCAGCTGCTCATCACCCGCGGCTCGCTGACCACGTTCTCGATCGCGAACGACATCGCGAAGTACTTCGCGATCATCCCGGCCATGTTCATGGGGGTCTTCCCCGGCCTCGCGGCCCTGAACGTCATGCAGCTGAGCTCGCCCGCCTCCGCGGTGCTCTCCGCGATCGTGTTCAACGCGCTCGTCATCGTGGCGCTGATCCCGCTCGCGCTGCGCGGTGTGAAGTACCGCCCCGGCACGGCCTCGTCCCTGCTGAGCCGCAACCTGCTGGTCTTCGGGCTCGGCGGCGTGATCGTGCCGTTCATCGGCATCAAGGCGATCGACCTGCTGATCAGCCTCGTCCCCGGCTTCTGAGCCCGGGCCACCGTTTACCCCCGCCACACCCAGCCTCACACGGAGCAACGCATGTCCTTCGTTCGTCCCTACGCCGTCGCCCTGCGGTTCACCCTGCTGTCCACGGTGGTCCTCGGCCTCGGCTACCCCCTGGTGATCACCGGTGTGTCCGCGGTGATCGCGCCCGAGCGCTCGGCGGGCTCCCTGGTCGAGAACGCCGACGGCGAGGTCGTCGGCTCGCGCCTCATCGGCCAGTCGTTCACGGACTCCGACGGCGCGGCGCTGCCGGACTACGTCCAGTCCCGCCCGTCCGCGGCCGGGGACTCCTATGACGCCTCGGCGTCCTCGGGCAGCAACCTCGGACCCGAGAACCCCGACCTCGTCGCCGCGATCGAGGAGCGCCGGGCCGCGATCGCCGAGCTCGAGGGGGTCGCGGTCGAGGAGATCCCCGCCGACGCCGTGACCACCTCGTCCTCGGGCCTCGACCCGCACATCTCCCCGGAGTACGCAGCGATCCAGGTCGAGCGCGTGGCCGAGGCACGCGGGGTCGAGCCCGACGTCGTGCGCGCGGTGGTCGAGCAGCACACCGACGGTCGCGGCCTGGGCTTCCTGGGCGAGCCCACCGTGAACGTCCTCGAGCTGAACCTCGCGCTCGACGCCGAGGTACCGTCACGCTCGTGAGCGAGTCCAGGCGTCCGCACGGGCGTCTCCACGTCCTCCTCGGCGCCGCACCGGGGGTCGGGAAGACCGTGGCCATGCTCGAGGAGGGGCGGCGGCTGCGCGACCTGGGCTCCGACGTCGTCGTCGCCCTCCTCGAGACGCACGGCCGCTCCGCGACCGCCGCGGCCGTCGCCGACCTCGAGGTGGTGGAGCGGCGCAGCGTCACCCACCGCGGTGTCACGCTGTCCGAGCTCGACGTCGAGGCGGTTCTCGAGCGCCGCCCCGAGGTCGCCCTCGTCGACGAGCTCGCCCACACCAACGCCCCGGGGTCGGAGCGCGAGAAGCGCCACGAGGACGTCGCCCTGCTGCTCGAGGCGGGGATCGACGTCGTCACCACGGTCAACATCCAGCACATCACCTCGCTCAACGGCGTGGTCGAGCAGATCACCGGGGTGACGCAGCGCGAGACCGTCCCCGACGCGGTGCTGCGCGACGCGCACCAGGTCGAGCTCGTCGACGTCGCCCCGCAGACCCTCCAGGGCCGGCTCTCCCAGGGTCTGGTCTACCCGGCCGAGCGCGTCGACGCCGCACTGTCGAACTACTTCCGCCTCGGCAACCTCACGGCGCTGCGCGAGCTGGCGCTGCTCTGGCTGGCCGACGAGGTCGACTCCTCGTTGCGCTCCTACCGCGAGGCGCACTCGATCAGCTCGACGTGGCAGGCCCGCGAGCGCGTCGTCGTCGCCATCACGGGTGGGCCCGAGGGCGAGACGCTGCTGCGGCGGGGTGCGCGCATCGCCGCCCGGACCGCGGGGGTGAGCTGCTCGCCGTCCACGTGATCCTGTCGGACGGTCTGCGGGGGCCGCGCCGGCCGCGCTCGACGCCCAGCGTGCGCTCGTCGAGAACCTCGGCGGCACGTTCCACCAGGTCGTCGGCGAGAGCCCGGCGACGGCGCTGGTGGAGTTCGCGCGATCGGTGGACGCCACCCAGCTCGTCATCGGGATCAGCCGCCGCGGCTGGATCCGGACCGCGCTCGGCGGGCCCGGCGTCGGCCAGGGCGTGATCCACGGCGCCGGCTCGATCGACGTCCACATCGTCAACCACCGTCGCGCGGGTCAGCCCCTGCGCCTGCCACGGTTCGGCGGCGGTCTCACCCCGCGGCGGCGGCTCCTCGGGCTGGCGCTGTCGCTGGCCGGCGGACCGCTGCTCACGTGGGCGATGGTCGCGTGGCGCTCGCCGGAGTCGATCATCGGCGACGTCCTGCTGTACCAGCTGCTCGTCATCCTCGTCGCGCTCGTCGGCGGCATCTGGCCCGCGCTGCTGACGGCCGTGCTCTCCGGCGTCACGCTCGACTACTTCTTCATCGACCCGCTGCACACGATCTCGGTGTCGGAACCGCTGCACGTGCTCGCGCTGTCGCTGTTCGTGGTGAACGGGGTGCTGGTCAGCATCGTGGTGGACAAGTCGGCCCGGGTGGCCCGGGGGCACGCCGCGCCGCCGCGGAGTCCGAGCTCCTGGCCGGGGTGGCGAGCAGCGTCCTGCGGGGGCAGGACGCGCTCGAGGCGATCCTGGCCCGCACGCGCGAGGCGTTCGGCCTGAGCCAGGTGCGCGTCGTCGTCGAGGGCGAGGTCCGGGCCTGCGCCACGCTCGACGGCGTCGCACGGGACGTACCCGCGACGGTGAGCGTCCCGGTGGGCGAGCGCGGTCACCTGGAGGTGGCCGGTCGCGTCCCCTCGCCGTCGGAGCGCCGCCTGCTGCACGTGATCAGCGCGCAGATCGACGTCGCGCTCGAGCACGACGACCTCGAGGAGACGGCGCAGTCCCTCGTGCCCCTGGCCGAGGCCGACCGCGTCCGAAGCGCGCTCCTGTCGGCCGTCAGCCACGACCTGCGCCGCCCGCTGGCGGCGGCCGTCGCCGCCGTCGGGACCCTCCGGGTGCGGGACCTGCCGCTGTCGGGCACCGATCGCGACGAGCTGCTGGACACGGCGCAGGAGTCGCTGGACACGCTGACGTCGCTGGTCACGAACCTGCTGGACGTGAGCCGCCTCGAGGCGGGGGTCCTGGCCGTCCGCGCGATCCCGACGGCGCCGGACGAGGTGATCGCGGCGGCCCTGGACGAGCTCGGGCTGGGGCCGGGCGACGTCGACCTCGACCTCGAGGCGCCGGCGACGCCGGTGATGGCCGACGGCGGCCTGCTGCAGCGCGTCGTCGTCAACCTGCTGACCAACGGGATCCGGGCGGCGGGCTCCGTGCGGGTCGCGACCTCCACGCTCGGCGACGTCGGGCAGATCCGCGTGATCGACCGCGGGCCGGGGATCCCCGGGTCCCGGAAGCAGGAGGTGTTCCTCCCGTTCCAGCGCCAGGGGGACACCGACAACACCTCGGGCCTGGGGCTGGGTCTCGCGCTCTCGCAGGGCTTCACCGAGGGGATGGGTGGCACGCTGGAAATCGAGGACACGCCGGGCGGCGGCGTCACGATGGTGGTCTCGCTGCCGGTGGTCCCGGCTCCGGCCGCCGAGTCGGCGCCCGCCGGTGCGGAGGTGGCGTGGTGAGGATCCTCGTGGCCGACGACGACCCGCAGATCCTGCGCGCGCTGCGGATCACGCTCGGCGCCCGCGGCTACGAGGTCGTGACGGCGATCGACGGGACGCAGGCCGTCAACGCCGCGATCGAGCACCACCCGGACCTCGTCATGGTCGACCTCGGGATGCCCGGGCTGAGCGGCACCGAGGTGATCGCGGCCGTCCGGGGCTGGTCCGCCGTGCCCATCCTCGTGGTCTCGGGCCGCACCGGTTCCAGCGACAAGGTCGACGCGCTGGACGCGGGTGCGGACGACTACGTCACGAAGCCGTTCGTGATCGAGGAGCTGCTCGCGCGGATCCGCGCGCTGACGCGGCGGGGCCAGAGCGACCCGGTCGTCCCGCTCGTGGAGTTCGGAGACGTCGTCGTGGATCTCGCGGCCCGGACGGTCCGGCGCGACGACGCCCCCGTGCGGCTCACGCCCACTGAGTGGCAGATGCTCGAGCTCCTCGTGCGGAACGAGGGGCGGCTCGTCACGCGGGAGACGCTGCTGAAGGGCATCTGGGGCGCCGAGCACATCGCCGACACCGGCTACCTGCGCCTCTACCTCTCCCAGCTGCGGCGCAAGCTGGAGCCGAACCCGTCGGCTCCGGTGCACCTGATCACGGAGCCCGGGATGGGCTACCGGTTCGAGCGGTGAGCTCGGTCCCCTCGTCCGGAGCCTCCTGCGCAGCCAGCTCGTCGAACGTGGTCACCATCGGCGTCCGCGTCAGGCGCGCCGCGCGCGCGATCGCCATGCTGCCGACGGCGGAGGTCGCCAGCTGCAGCACCACCACGCCCAGCGCCTTGAGCGCGGCGGACGTGCTCGGCGCGATCAGGAGCGCCCCGAGCACGACCAGGACGATGCCCGCACCGCTGGCGGTGCCGACGGCGGAGATGCGCGTGTAGGCGTCGGGGAAGCGCACCACGCCCACCGCCGCGGTCAGGAGCACCAGCGACCCCAGGACCGCCAGGACCTGGCCGGCTACCTCGAGCGCGCTCACCGGGTCCCCCTCGTGAGCGCACGGGCCAGCGAGAGCGCCCCGAGGAACCCGACGAGGCTGGCGACCAGCACGAGGTCGAACGTGGCGGTCGAGGCCATCCGCACGCCCGCCATCGCGACGATGCCCACGATCGCGAACAGCAGCAGGTCGGCCGCCACGACCCGGTCGGCCTCGGTCGACCCCGCGATCATGCGGTAGGTGCTGGCGAGGCTCGTCAGCACGAGCACCCCCAGCGCGATGTCGATGCCGATCACGCGCGGTCCTCCTCGCGTCGCCAGGCGCGCAGGAACCGCGCCTCGATGGTGGCCACCTCGTGAGCGAGCGAGGCGGCGTCGGGGTGGTACATGCCGTGCACGTACAGGACGCGCTCGGGGTGCTCCGCCGTGCTCGGCCCGGTTCCGAGCGTCAGCGTGCCGGGGGTCAGCGTGACGAGACCGGCCAGCCCGGTCAGCTCGGCGTCGGTCCGGCAGCGGGTGACGACGCGCGCCACACCGGGCGTGGACGCCTGCCCCGGCGTCAGGTTGTCCCGCAGCACGGCGACGTTCGAGACGACGACCTGCCAGGCGAACCACGCCAGGAACGCGACCATCCGGAGCGGCCAGGAGATCCAGCTCATGCGGACCTCACCGCCTCGACGAACCCGGAGGTGTCGAGCAGGCCCGCCGCCGCGGTCTGCGCGAGGCCGAGGAGCAGCTCGCCGCCCAGACCGAGCCCGAGCGTGACGGCCGCGAGGACCAGGCCGGGGGCGAGGAGCGCGGGGTTCACCCGCCGTCGCGGTTCACCACCGCCGGCCGCTGGATCCGCCCCGGCGTCCAGCTCGGCCGGCACCGCCCCCAGAACACGCCCCTCCAGATCTTCAGCATCGACAGCAGCGTCACGAGGCTGACGACGACCATGACCACGACGGCGGCGACCTGCCCCGCCTCGACGCCGGCCACCATCAGGCTGAGCTTGGCGACGAAGCCGGAGAACGGCGGCAGCCCCGCCAGGGACAGCGCGGCGGCGAAGAACGCGACGGCGACCCACGGCTCGCGCCGCGCCATCCCGCCGAGCCGGTCCAGGGCGCCGGTGCCGTAGCGCACCTCGATCGCGCCGGTGGACAGGAACAGCGACGCCTTCACGATCATGTGGTGCAGCAGGTAGAAGATGCCGGCGGTCAGGCCCGCCGGTCCGAACAGCGCGACGCCCATGAGGATGTACCCGATCTGGCTGACCATGTGGAACGCGAGGATGGAGCGCGTGGTGCTCTCGCCCACGGCGCCGAGCACGCCGACCGCCATCGTGAGGCTGAACGCGACGACGCCGATCCACAGGTAGCGCTCGTCGCCGTCGAACACGACGGCGTAGATCCGGTAGATCGCGTAGATCGCGACCTTGGTGTGCAGGCCGGAGAACATCGCCGTGACGGTGGGCGACGTGGCCGGGTAGGCGCGTGCCAGCCAGCCGTGCACCGGTACGACCGCCGCCTTGATCGACAGCGCGAACAGGCACACGGCCGTCGCGATCGCGACGGCGTCGGACTCCGCCGCCGCACCGGCGAGCTCGGCGAGGTTCACCGTCCCGGCGACGCCGTAGACGAAGGCGACCCCGGCCAGGAAGATCGTCGAGGTCAGCAGGTTGACCGTCACGTACAGTCGCACGCCCGCGACGCGGGAGGGCGAGCCCGCCCCGGCGCCGCCATCACGAACAGCGCGTACGAGGGCAGCAGCATCACCTCGATGAACACGAACAGGTTGAACAGGTCCGCCGTCAGCAGCGCGCCGTTCACCCCCGCCGTCAGCACCAGCACGAGCGGCGCGAAGAACGGCCGGTCGGCCGATCCGGCGGCCATCGCGAACGCGGCGCACGTGGTGGTCAGCAGACCGGTGACCGTGAGCATGAGCGCCGTGAGCATGTCGGCCGCGAACGGGATCGCGATCCCGCCGGGCCAGAGCCCGACCGCGTGGGCCAGGGTCGTGCCCTCGAGCGAACCGAGCACGAGGGTCACGCCCCCGGCGGTCGACGCCGTCAGCGCGGCGAGCAGCACGACGCGGTTCAGGAGTCGGCGCTGCGGCACGAGGATCAGCGCACCGGCCAGGAGCAGCGGCACGGCCACCAGGAGGGGAGGACGGGGGCGCTCATGCGGCCCCCTCCTCGGCGGTGGTGGTGGCTCTGTCGTCGCCGTCGGTCTCAGCGGGATCGTCGTCGCTCGCGTCGGCGAGGTCGTCGTCGTGCCGGCCGGTGACGGCCATGACGAGCATGACGATCGTGATCGCGAACGCGATGACGATCGCCGTCAGCACGAAGGCCTGGGGGAGCGGGTCCGCCGTCGTGGCGGGGTCGAGGTCGGAGCCGAGCGGCTCGCCGCGGCGCGAGGTGCCGCCCGAGGCGATGATCGTGAGGTTGACGGCGTGGCTCAGCAGCACGAAGCCGAGGATCACGCGCAGCATCTCGCGCCGCGAGAACAGGTAGACGGCGCCGGCGACGAGCACGCCGGTGGCGATCGCGATGATCACGGGGCGACCTCCTTCGCGGTCCGGGGTTCGGCGTCGGGCACGGGTTCGGTCTCGGGTTCCGTCTCGGGTCCGGTCTCGGGCGCGCGCCGGAACCGCGTCGCGGCGACCGCCGAGGGTGGCCCGCTGCGCGGCAGACCGAGCAGGTTCAGCGCGGCGAGCACGACGCCGATGACGGCGAGGTAGACCCCGACGTCGAACACGAGCGCGCTGGTCACGTACAGGCCGAGCAGGTCCACGCTCATCGGGGTGAGGAACGAGCCCTCGACCAGACCGACGAGCCCGACGCCCGTGGCCACGAGGACGCCCGCGCCGATGAGCAGGAGGTGGGGGCGCGGATCCGGGCCGCGCGGTCCGACGGCGCCGCCAGGTACACCAGCGCGACACCCGCCCCGCCCATCAGCGCGGCGATGAAGCCGCCGCCGGGCTCCTGGTGGCCGCGCAGGAGCAGCACGGCCGACAGCAGCACGGTCAGCGGCCCGACCGCGCGGGTCAGGGTCCGGGTGAAGACGGCGTTGGCGCCCGCGTCCGCGAGCGGGGAGGAGGTGTCGACGGCGGGTTCGGGCTCGCGCGGCGGGAGCTCCCGGCGGGCGCGCAGCAGGACGAGGATCGTCACGCCCGCGACGCCGAGCACGGTCAGCTCGCCCAGGGTGTCCAGCGCGCGGAAGTCGACCAGGATCGTGTTGACGACGTTCGCGCCGCCGGTCTCCGCCTCGCCCTGGGTCACGTACCACTCGCCAGCCGGCGAGAGCCCGCGCCGGCCCGTCAGCGCCCACACCCCGAGGGTCGTGGCGGCGCCCGCGGCGATCGCGACCACGGCGGGCAGCACGGCGCCGCGCCGCGGCTCGCGCCGGAACCGGTACGGCAGGCGGCGCAGGAGCAGCACCATCACCACGACGGTGAGGATCTCGACCAGCAGCTGCGTGAGCGCGACGTCGGCGGCGCCCAGCGTGAAGAACCACGCCGTCATCGCGAAGCCCACGACCCCCGTCACCACGACCGCGCCGATCCGCGTGCGTGCGAGGACGGCCGACACCGTCCCGGCCACGACCAGGGCGAGCAGCCCCGCGTCGGTGGCCGCGACGTCGCCCGGAACCCGGGCCGGGAGGTCGAGGCCGCCGACGGCGAGCGCGGCCCCCGCGATCAGCGTGAGGCAGACCGCGGGGATCAGGAGGTGACGGCGGGGCGCGGACGTTGCCGTCGGACGCCCCACGAGGGCGCCGAGGCGGATGAGGCCCGCGCGAGCGCCGTCGACCACCGCGAGGGCGGAGAACGGGAGGCGGGCCCGCGCCAGGGCCCGGTCGACCCGCTCGCGCCCGAGCGCGAGCGCGGTCCCGGTCACCAGGACGATCACGGACAGGACGAGGGCGGGGTTGACGCCGTGCCAGAGCGAGAGGTGCTCCTCCTGCGCGGTGCCCGAGGCGGCGCTCGCGGCGCCGCTCACGAGGCCGTCGAGGACGAACGGGACGACGCCGAGCGCGACGCCGGCCAGCGCCGGGAGGGCGACCGGGCCCCAGAAGGTGGGGCGCGCCTCGTGGGGCGGCTCGACGGGGCTGCTCTCGTCGTCGGCGTCGACGTCCGACAGCGCGAGCCCGGGCCGCAGCGGACCGAAGCCGTCCAGGACGATGCGGGCCGAGTAGGCGAAGGTGAGCACGGCCACGAGCGCGACGACGACGGCGAGCACCGGCCCGAGCAGGTCGGGTCCGGGGGCCTCCCAGAACGCGTCGAGGAGGCTCTCCTTGCTGAGGAAGCCCAGCAGCGGCGGGACGCCCGCCATCGAGGCCGCGGCGACCGCGGTGAGCGTGAAGGTGACCGGCATGCGGCGGCGCAGGTCCGTCAGGCGGCGGATGTCGCGCGTGCCGGCCTGGACGTCGACGACCCCGACGAGCATGAACAGCGCGGCCTTGAACAGCGCGTGCGCGATCGTGTGGATCACCCCGGCGGCGAGCGCCTCGGGCGTGCCGACGCCGATCGTCGCGACCAGCAGACCGAGCTGACTCATCGTGGAGTAGGCCAGGAGCTCCTTGAGGTCGTGGCGCCGCAGCGCGGCGAGCGCGCCGATGATCGAGGTGATCAGGCCCGCGGAGATCAGCAGCGCGGACCAGACCACCTCCTGCCCGACCGCGGGGGAGAAGCGCAGCAGGAGGTAGATGCCGGCCTTCACCATCGCGGCGGCGTGCAGGTAGGCGCTGACCGGCGTGATGGCGACCATCGAGTCCGGCAGCCACGCCTGGAACGGGAACTGGGCCGACTTGGTGAAGGCCGCGATCGCGAGCAGGACGGCGACGACCGTGGTGAACGCGCCGTCGCGAGACCAGATCTCGTCGGCGAGGATCGCGCTGAGCCGCGTGGTGCCGGTGGCCACGGCCATGGTCACGACGGCGGCCAGCAGCGCGAGGCCGCCGAGCGCCGTCACGAGCAGGGTCCGGATCGCGGGCTCGCGCGCGCCCTCGCCCGAGCGCGAGATGAGGAAGAACGAGCAGAGCGTGGTGGCCTCCCACGCCACGAACATCACGACGACGTCGTCGGACAGGACGAGCAGCAGCATCGAGGCCGCGAACAGCGCCATGAGGCCGAAGAAGGAGGCATGCCGGCCCGGCTTCAGGTAGCGCGAGGAGTAGGCGAGGACCGCGGCGCCGACCAGCAGGACGAGCATCGCGAAGACGAGGCCGAGCCCGTCGAGGCGGAGCGCGAGGTCGATGCCGAGCGTCGGCATCCACGGGACGACCTGGTCGTTCGCGCCGTCGACGGCGGTGGCCGCGAGCGGCACGGCGACGCCGAGGAGCCCGGCGGCCAGCAGCCAGCCGGTGTTGCGGCCCAGCAGCCGGGTCGCGGTGGGGGCGGCGGCCGCGAGGGCGAACGCGGCGATGAGGCAGGAGAGCAGCACGAGGGGTCCTGGGGTCGACGGCGGGGATCGCGTGCACCGGACCGGGTCCGAGGCGATCCCGCGCAGGTGCGGGTGTCCCGGCGGGGAGGGGCCGGCGCTAGCCGGCCGCGGGCTGGACCCCGGAGAGGTCCTCGCCCCAGCTCGAGACGTAGCCGTTCGTCCCGATGTGCGTCATCACGCGACCCAGCGGGCGCGCGGGCGCCGGGAGGGGAGGTCGGATGAGCACGCGAGGGAGCCTACCGGTGGGGTGCGGGTCGGGGAACCGGGTGTCCGGGGGCCGTGGTGCCGGGTTCAGCGTTCAGGGTGCGCGGCGTTCAGGGTGCGCGGCGTTCAGGGTGCGCGGCGTTCGGGGGTGCGCCTCTCAGGGTGCGCGGCGCTCGACCGGCTGGCGCAGGATCGTGCGCAGCCGCTCGGGCGCGGCACGTCGGGGGTCGCCGAGGTAGATCTCGTGGTGGTGCCCGGTCATCCGCAGGCTCCGCTCGGGGATCACCTCGTCGTGCAGGCGCGCGAGCACCGGGCCCTCGTCGTCGTACGGCCCGACGTGCAGCGTCTGCACCACCAGGCCCTCCGCGAGCGTGACGTGACGCAGGCGCTCGAGGGCGGGGGACGCGCCGTCGCGCTGCTTCTACCGGACGGCTGCGGTCGCCGTCGCGACGTGCTCGGGCGTGACCCACGCGGGCGTGAGGATCATGGCGCGCCAGTCCCAGGTCGACTTGTCGCGGGCGCTGGTGAAGGTCGCCATGTCGGCCGACCACCACAGCGCCTCGAGCGGCATCACGACGTGGTCGCGGCCGAGCTCGCGCCGACCGAGGTGCTTGAGGGCGTAGGCGACCGGGTAGAGCGCCGCGAGCGCGTCGGCCCACGCGGGGGCGGTGTTCGGGTCGCCGTGGCCGTCGACCGCGAGGTAGGTCCGCGGCGGCAGGTCGAGGACGTCGAAGCGATCCGCGCGCGCGGCGTAGCCGGAGATCTCGCGCTTGAGGTCGGTCGGGGCGCTCGCGCCGGTCATGCCGCCGCACCCTACCGGCGTGCGGGGCGGCCCGTCCGCTGTGAGCGGCTGGCGTCGGCCCGGCCGCGGCGGCCCACCGTGGGAACGGGGTGAGACCGCCACTGAGCCTCGGCCGATGGTGCAGCCGGCCGCTCACAGCGGACGCGGACGCCCCTCAGCCCGCGTCGTCCGCGCGCGCGAGCTGCGGCTGCAGCTCGTCCGGATCGGCCTCGGTGGTCGTCTCGACGGTGCGCAGGCCGTCGTACACCTCGCGGTCGATCTCGCCGGTCGGCTGCGCCACCAGCATCGCGACGATCGTGTCGCCGTTGACGTTGAGGAACGTGCGGAAGATGCCCGTGAACCAGTCCACGGCGATGAGGAGACCGACGGCCTCGAGCGGCAGCCCGAGCGACGTGCCGAGGAACAGCGCGACCACCGAGAACCCGCCGGGCACGGTGATCGTCCCCATGTTGAGGAGGATGGCGAGCCCCATCCCGAGCAGGATCTGACCCGTGGTGAGCTGGACGCCGCCGGACTGCGCGAGGAACAGCACGACGATCGTGTAGTTCAGCACCGCGCCGCACGAGCCCATCGTCAGGCCGATGCTGAGGGTGAAGTTCGCGACCCGTCGGCTCACGCCGACCTTCTCGACGGTGTTGCGCAGCACGGTGGGGTAGGTGACGGCGGAGCTCGTCGTCGTGATCGCGATGACGGTCTGCTCGGCCAGCTTGCCGGGCAGGCGCAACGGGTTCAGGCCGGTGCGCGCGGTCACCGTGAGGACCATCAGGGCCATGACGATCAGGACGCCGAGCAGCGTCGTGCCGAGGTAGGCCAGGGCGGAGGTGACGACGGCGAAGCCCACCTCGCCCGCGATCGCCGCGAGGAGGCAGAACACGCCCACCGGGGCGATCACCATGACGAACCGGATCATCGTGAGGACGACCTGCTGGACCTGGTCGAGCAGGTCGAGGATGAGCCGGTTGCCGGTGGTGCGCACGTAGGCGTTGGTCGCGAGGCCGAACAGCAGCGAGAACACGATGATCGGGATCATCGACGCACCGGCCATCGCCTCCACGACGTTGGTGGAGACGAAGCCGAGGAGCGTCTCCTGCCATCCGGTCGCGGCCTGCGCCGACTCGATCAGCTCGGGGTCGACCGGTTCGCTGAACGTGATGCCGTCGCCCGGGCGCAGGAGCGTGCCGAGACCCCACGCGACGACGGCGGAGACGACCGAGAACCCGAGGATCCAGCCGAACGTGCGCGACGCGAGGCGCCCGGTGCCGGCCCCGGCCATCGACCCGGTCGCCACGATGACGCTGGCCATCACCAGGGGCACGATCGACATCTGGATGAGGCGGATGAACAGGTCGCCGACGAACCGGAGGTTCCCGGCCCAGTCGCCGAGGATCAGGCCCGCGACGACGCCGGCCACGGCGGCCAGCCCGATCTGGGCGGCGGGGTGCTTGAGGTGCTTCACGGTCGTCTCCTGTCGGCGAGCGGGTCGCCGTGTCGTCGGGGCGGGTCGACGACGTCGAGCGTGCCGTGGGCACGTTGCGCGCGGATGGCGCGGGGTTTCGTCGGGGTGAACGGTGGTGCGGGTGCAGGTGCAGGTGCGGGTGCGGGTGCGGGTGCGGGTGCGGGTGCGGGTGCGGGTGCGGGTGCGCGGCGCCGCCGCCGCGCGCCGCTGCGCCCGAGAACGCTGGGTGCGGCTCGAACGCGCCGCCCGAGCAGCACCCGCCGTTCTCAGCCGCACGTGTCTGCGCCAGAACGCTGGGTGCTGCTCGAGCGCGCCGGTCGAGCAGCACCCGCCGTTCTCGACCGCGCCCGGAGTCGCACACCTGCGCTCGTGGGGAACTTTCGCAGGCTCAGGCCTGCGGAACTTCCCCACGAGACCCTTCGGTGGTCGCGCGACGGCGGTGGGCGGTGCATCGTGCCGCTGGTGGGGAAGTTCCGGACGCCTGGGACGTCCGGAACTTCCCCACGAGCGGCGAGTCCGGGCGCTCGTGACGGCGACACCGGGTGGGGAACGGCCACCCTGCTGGCACGAGGCACGCGGCACGGCGCCCGCGACGGCGGGACGGGCCGTCAGCCGTCGCGTATCAGCAGCTCCGCGACGATCACGGTCTTGCGGGCCGTGTAGTCGTCCCACCCCTGGCTCGTGGCCGCGGCCGCCCGCTTGACGTCGAGGTAGCGCCGCCGGGCGTCCGCGTCGGCGCGCAGGAGGTCGCGGAAGGCGATGGGTCGTCGCCACGCCCGCCCGCCGTCCTCGACCACGTGCACGACGCACGATCGCTCGGACCGGTGCGGCCAGCTCAGCCAGGCGTGGTGCGCGAGGGCACCCTCGACGTCCCAGCCGACCGCCGCGAGTGCGTCGGTGCTCGCGACGATCGCTGCGGCGTCGACGCCCACGAGGAGGTCGATGCAGTCCTTCGCCGGCAGGTCGGGGACCGCGGTGGAGCCGATGTGCTCGATCGGGACGTCCGGCAGGACCCGGTGGATCGCCGTCGTCCGCTCGATCGCGCGCCGCGCCCACTCCTGCGGACGCGGCGCGACGAGACTCGGCCGGGTCACGGCGCGTCCAGGAAGTCGCGCAGGACGGCGAGCCACGCGTCGGTCGCGTCCAGGTGGGCGTCGTGGGAGGCGCCGGCCAGGTCGACCCGCGTGACGTCACGGCCGGCCGCGACGAAACGGTCCTTCGTCGCCGGCGTGAACATGCCGCCGTCGGCGTAGACGACGAGGGTCGGCGCGCTCACCCGGCCCCACTCCTCCCAGCGGGGCCGCGCGACGCCGGCCGCCACCGCCGCCATGACGTCGGCGTCGAAGCGGGGGTGCAGGCCGTCCGCGCGGCACTCCAGATCGGCGACCCAGGCCCGCTCGAGCGCGCCGTCCCCCAGCGCCGCGCGCGCGGCGGTCTCGTCCGCGAACGGAACGGGCCAGCTCCGGAAGTACGCGGCCATCGCCTCGCGATCCGCCTCGCTCCCGCTGCCCTCGTCGACCTCCAGCAGCACGAGGCGCCGCACCAGGTCGGGTCGGGCCGCCGCCACCAGCATCGCGGTGTGCCCGCCCATCGACTGTCCGACGAGGTCCGAGGGACCGGACGACTCGCGCTCGAGAACGCCGACGACGTCGGCGACGAACGCCTCGCGCGAGGTGTCCGTCGGCACCCGGGTGGAGCGGCCGTGCCCGCGCTGGTCGACGACGATCGCGCGGCGCCCGCCGAGCGCCCGCGCGGACTCGAGCATCTCGCGGCCGCTGCCCGCGAGGCCGTGCAGGAGGAGGACGTCGGGCCCGCGTCCCCCGAGCGCGGAGTAGGCGATCGTCGTGCCGTCGGGGGTGCGGTGGTGGCGGTGCACGAGGGCGATCGCGTGCTCGTCCATCGCCCGTCACCTCCGATCGTCGAGCCCGCTGCACGGTACACAGGCGCGCCGCCCCGAATCCCACGAGACCCTCGGCGGCCTCGCGACGGCGCTGGTGGGGAAGTTCCGGACGGACGGGACGTCCGGAACTTCCCCACGAGAGCCGTCCGCGGCCGCGGACCCGTGCCAGGGTGGGGCCATGGCCCGATCCGTCGCGGTGCTCTCGGACGTCCACGGCGTGCTGCCCGCGCTCGACGCCGCTCTCGCCGCGCCGGCGGTGGCGGCCGCGGATCTCGTCGTCGTGACCGGCGACCACACGTGGGGTCCTGACCCGGTCGGCGTGCTCGACCGGCTCGTCGGGCTCGGCGACCGCGCCGTCCTCGTGCGCGGGAACGCCGATCGGGAGCTCCTGCAGATGGCGTGGGGCGAGGACGTCGGGCTCTCGGGCGACCCGGTGTCGGTCTGGGGCGCGGCGCAGCTGACACCGGCCCACCTCCGTCTCATCGAGGCGATGCCGGAGCAGGTCACGCTCGACGTCGACGGGTTCGGCCCCGTCCGGTTCTGCCACGCGACTCCCCGCGACGACGCCGAGGTCGTGCTCGTCGACACGCGCGACGCGCGGTGGCGCACCGTGCTGCGGGACCTGCCGGACGACGTCGGGACCGTGGTCCTCGGGCACACGCACATGCCGTTCGTGCGGCTCGTCGGAGGCCGCACGGTGGTGAACTCCGGCAGCGTCGGGTTGCCGTACGGGAGGTCCGGTGCGCACTGGGCGGTGCTGGCCGACGGCGCCGTCACCCTCGGGCGGACGCCGCTCGATCCCGAGGAGCTCGTCGCCGCCGTCGTCGCGACCTCGAGGATGCCCGACGTCGAGGCGTGGGCGGAGGAGAACCTGCGCCGGCCCGCGCCGTACGCCGAGGCGGTGGCGACCTTCGGACCGCGCGACGGGCGCGGCCGGGAATCGCTGCGCCGTCGCCGTGCCGACCGGCGGGCGGACCGGAAGGAGCAGCTCCGCATGCGCGACCTGCCCGTGCCGGATCCGCCGCCCGAGCAGCTCCAGCTGCGCGCCCACCTCGAGTACGTGCTGGACGCGCGCAGGCTCACCTACCGGCACGAGGACAGGCACCGCGAGGCGGTCGGCGGGGGGATCGTGTCCTGCGGGTGGGGCACGACGATCGAGCGCGGGCCGGGGTAGCGGCCGATCTGGGTGTGGTTCGACGGGATTGACGAGGACGTCTCCGTGTGGGGCGGCACGCGCCGGAGCTACCGCGAGTGGCTCTTCCTCGACGCGATGGCGCAGGTGCTGGCGGAGATCACCGAGACCCTGGACGCGATGCTCCGCGAGCGGCACCGACCAGGCCGTCGACTCCGACAGCGGTGACCGCCCGAGAACACCCACCCGGAGTCAGTCGGCCCCGTCCAGCCGCTCGCCGAGCTCCACGATGAGCCCCTCCGGTCCGCGCACGTAGCCCAGGAGCCACACGTCCTCGTACCTCACGACGTCGCCGACGGTCTCCCACCCGGCGGCACGGACACGGGTCAGGAGGTGCTCCAGTCCGTCCACCCGGTAGGCGAGGTGGCGCAGACCCGGGGTGTTCGCCGGTGCCGGATCGTGAGCCCGGGCGAGGCCGGGCGGCGGAACCGGGTCAGCTCCATCGCACCCGACCCGTCCGGCGCGGTCAGGACGATCATCTCGAGCTCGACGCCGCGCAGACCGGTGACGCGGTCCACCCACTCGCCACGCACCTCCGCCTTCTCGCCGCGCTCGAACCCGAGCAGGACGAAGAAGTCCGCGGCGGCGTCCAGGTCCTCGACGACGACACCCACGTGCTCGAAGCTGCGCACTCCCATGCTGGCGACCCTAGGCCGCGCGTCAAGAGGTCGTCGGTCGGACGGCTCTCAGCGCACGACGTCCTCGGCCGCGCCCGGGTGCGCGAGAGTGGACGCATGACGACCGCCTCGCGTTCAGAGCAGCCCCGCCCCGTCCTCGTCACCGGCGCCACCGGCAAGATCGGTCGCCGCATCGCCCGCCGCCTCGAGGCGGCCGGGCACACCGTCCGCGCCGCCTCGCGGTCCTCGGCCACGCGCCTGGACTGGGCCGATCCGGCCACGATCGCCCCGGCGCTCGACGGCGTCGCCCTCGCCCACCTGACCCTGCCCGACGAGCCGATCGACCTCGTCCCGGTCACCCGGGCGCTCGCGGCCGCCGACCTCGAGCGCGTGGTCCTGCTGTCGGCTCGCAACCCGGAGCAGGGCGGCGACGGTTTCGTCCCGGCGGTCGAGGAGGCCGTGGCCGCCTCGGGCGTGCCCACCGTTGTGCTGCGGCCGTCCTGGTTCGTGCAGAACTTCACCGAGGGGATGTTCGCGCAGGAGCTGGCGGGCGGATCGCTGGCGCTGCCGGTCGGCGAGGGCCTGGAGCCCTTCATCGACGCCGAGGACATCGCCGAGGTCGCGGTCGCGGCGCTCCTGACGCCCGAGCACGTCGGGCGCACGTACGAGCTGACGGGACCCGAGCTGATGACGTTCGCCGACGCCGTCGCGCTCGTGGGGGAGGCGACGTCGCGCGAGCTCACGTTCACTCCCGCCGACCCGACGGCGTGGGCGCGCGAGGCGGCGGCCGAGGTCGGCGACGACGGCGCCCGCCTCCAGAGCAACCTGTACGCGGCCATCGCGCGCGGAGAGAACGCGTCGGTGACCAGCGGGGTGCAGGACGTGCTGGGACGTGCGCCGCGCACGGTCCGAGAGGCGCTCGCGGGCTGAGCACCCACCCCCATGTGGCGATCCGCGACGCAAGTGGCGCCCCAATGACCCGGAGTTCACTTGACCGGCGACGGAAGGGGAGTACCGTGGGGCCATGCTCAACGTTGAGTCCCCGACGTCGTCGTCCCTCGGTCCCGCAGCGACCCCACCCTCGCACGTGCGAGCGCGCACGGGAATCTGGTTCGTCGGCGCCCGCGGCAGCGTCGCGACCACCGCCACCGTGGGTCTGCTCGCCGTCCAGCGCGGCCTCGCCCCCACGGACGGCCTCGTGTCCGAGCTGCCCGACGTCGCGGCGGCCGACCTGGCGCCGCTCGCCGACCTCGTGGTCGGCGGCCACGACGTCGCCACCCACACCGTCGCCGAGCAGGCCGCGCACCTCGCGCGCAGCGGCGTCCTGCCCTTCGGCCTCCCCGAGCAGCTCGCGGCCGAGCTCGCCGACGTCGAGGGCCGCATCCGCCCCGGCATCGGCGCCGGCGTCCCGCAGCGCGAGGCCGCCGACCGCCTGATCGCCGACCTCGCGGCGTTCCGCGACGAGCACGGGCTCGACCGCGTCGTCGTCGTGGACGTCTCGAGCACCGAGCCGCCCGTGACGCCGTCGCCCGCGCTCGACGACCTCGCCACCCTCGAGGCCGAGCTCGACGGCGGAGGCTCGCCCCTCCCGCTCAGCTCGCTCTACGCCTACGCCGCCTTCCGCGCCGGCTGCCCCCTCGCCGCGTTCACGCCCAGCACCGGCCCCGCCTGCGGCGCCCTCGACGCCCTCGCCCGCGAGCTCGGCCTCCCCTGGGCGGGCCGCGACGGCAAGACCGGCGAGACGCTCGTGAAGTCCGCGCTCGCGCCGCTCTTCGGCCGCCGCGCGCTCCGCGTGAACAGCTGGACCGCCATGAACATCCTCGGCGGCGGTGACGGGCAGACCCTCAGCGACCCCGAGGCCGCGAAGAGCAAGACCACCACGAAGGGCCTGACGGTCTCGGAGATCCTCGGCTACCCGGTCGAGGGACCGGTCCGCATCGACTACGTCGCCGACCAGGGCGACTGGAAGACCGCGTGGGACCACATCTCCTTCTCCGGCTTCCTCGGCACCCGCATGACGATGCAGTTCACGTGGCAGGGGGCCGATTCCGCGCTCGCCGCGCCGCTCGTGCTCGACCTCGTCCGGCTCCTGGACCGCGCGCACGAGGCCGGTCAGGCGGGCCCGCTCGCGGCGCTCGGCTTCTTCTTCAAGGAGCCGCTGGCGGGCACCACGCACGCGCTCGACGAGCAGTGGCACACGCTCGTGGACTGGATCGGGGAGCTCCCGGCGCGCCGCACGACGGCGGGTGCGGCGTCGGCCCCCGCGCCGACAGCGCAGCCGGTGCAGCCGGAGCAGCCGATGCAGCCGACCCCGTGACCCCCGCCCGCCCCGGGGTGGCGGACCTCGCGGAACTCGTCCGCGTCCCCGCCGTCCTGTCCGTCCCCGGCGACGCGCTCGCCGGGGCCGCCGCCGCCGGGTGGCCGGCCGGCGCGCGCACGGCGTTCGCCCCCGCGGCCGGCGCGTGCTTCTACCTCGCGGGCATGGCCCTGAACGACTACTCCGACCGCGAGCTCGACGCCGTCGAGCGCCCCGAGCGGCCCATCCCGTCCGGCCGGGTCACGCCCGGGCAGGCGCTGGGCCTCGCGGGCGGTCTCACGGGCGCGGGTCTCCTGCTGGCGACCGGTCTCGGGCGGCGCGGGTTCGGCGTCGCGCTCGCCGTCGCCGCCGCCGCGTGGGGCTACGACCTGCTCGCCAAGCAGACGCCGGCCGGCCCGCTCGTCATGGGCGCTGCCCGCGGGCTCGACGTGATGCTCGGCGCGTGCGGCCACCGCGCCGCGCTGCCCGCCGCGCTCGCCACCGGCGCGCACACGGTCGCCGTCACGGCGCTGGCGCGCGGCGAGGTGAACGGCTCCGACCCCGTCACCGGCTGGTCGGCCGTGGCCACGACGGCGGGGGTCGCCACCGCGACCGTCGTCGGCGCGGTGACCGGCCGCGGACGCTGGTACGACGCCGTCGCGACGGCGGGTCTCGCCGGTCTCTACGGCGTCACCGTGGGCCGGGCACAGGCCGGTGCGGCCGCCTCGCCCGACGCCGGCACCGTGCGGGACGCCACGCGCCGCGGCATCGCCGGTCTCCTGCCGCTGCAGGCCGCCCAGCTCGCCGCCGCCGCGACCCCGCTCGCCGGTCTCGCGCTCGTCGGGCTCGCCCCCTCCTGCGGACGCTCGCCCGCCGCATCGCGACGACCTGAGGACCGGCGAGCATGATCCCCGCCTACGGCACCAACGGCCTCACCGACCACCGCATCGACGACGCGCTGCACCTGCTCGCCGATCTCGGCTACGGGGGTGTCGCGCTCACGCTCGACCACGCCCACCTCGACCCGTTCGCGCCCGACGTCGCACGGCGCACCGCGCACGTGGCGCGCCTGCTCGCGGAGTGCGGGCTCGCCGTCGTCATCGAGACGGGTGCGCGCTACCTGCTCGACCCGCGCCGCAAGCACCACCCCACGCTCGTCTCCGACGACGGTCGCGAGCGCCGCACCGACCTGCTCCTGCGGGCGGTCGAGATCGCCGTGGACCTCGGTGCGCCGGTGGTGCACCTGTGGTCGGGGATCCTGCCGGAGGGCGTCTCCGACGACGTCGCGTGGGGCCGCGTGCTGACCACGCTGGAGCCCGTGCTCGACGCCGCGGACCGCGCGGGCGTGACGCTCGCCGTCGAGCCGGAGCCCGGGATGTTCCTCGAGCGCGCCGCCGACGTCGACGAGCTCCTCGGGCGCGCCGGCCGGCCCGAGAACCTGCGGATGACGCTCGACCTCGGTCACCTCACGTGCAACGAGGCCGACCCGGTCGACGTGGTGCGCACCTACGGCCCGCTCGTGGCGCACGTGCAGGTCGACGACATGCGCCGCGGCGTGCACGAGCACCTGGAGCTCGGCGACGGCGAGGTCGACCTGCCGCCGCTGCTCGCCGGGCTCGCGGCGGCCGGCTACCCCGGGCTGCTGAGCGTCGAGCTCGCCCGTCACAACCACGCCGCACCCCGCGTGGCCACCAGCTCGCTCGCCGCCGTGCGGGAGGCCGCGGCTACCGCCGGGGTGGCGCTCGGCGGAGCGCGTGAAGAGCACCGGAACGTGTCGACGACGACCGAGAGGACACCCGCATGACCCAGCCGACCACGTCGCCGGTCCCAGGGCTCGACGGCGAGCGCCTCGCGCAGCAGCAGGAGAAGCTGCGCACCGACCCCTCGGCCCTGCCCGTGCTGTTCGCCGCCGCGGCGCGCACGCTGGGCCGCGGCCCGGCCGCGGACCACGACGCGGCCGCCGACCCGGACGACCTCCTGCACCCGCGCCTGGAGGACCTCGGCCGGCGCGAGCTGCTGCTCGCGTGGCGCTCCGCCACGACCGGCGACGACCCGGCCGCGGCCGCCGAGGTGCTGGCGGACCTCTACCAGCACGGCGACTCCGACGAGCGCCGCGCCGTGCTGCGCGCGCTGCCCGACCTCGACCTGGAGGGCGCGGCGGCGGACGCCGCCCTCGACCTGGTGCGCGACGCCCTGCGCACGAACGACACCCGACTGGTGGCGGCCGCCGTCGGGCCCTACGCCTGTGCCCACCTGCCGGCGGTCGAGTGGCGCCACGCGGTGCTGAAGTGCCTGTTCACGGGTGTGCCGCTCGCCGCCGTCGACGGGCTGGAGCGCCGCACCGACGCCGAGCTCATCCGCATGGCCGCCGCCCTGGCCGCCGAGCGCGAGGCCGCCGGCCGCGAGGTCACCGCCGACACGCGTCGACTCATCGACTCCGAGAAGAAGGACTGACCGTGCGCATCTTCGACCCCCACATCCACATGACGTCCCGCACCACGGACGACTACCGCGCCATGCGCGAGGCGGGCGTGCGCGCCGTCACCGAACCCGCGTTCTGGCTCGGCCAGCCGCGCACGTCGGTGGACAGCTTCCTCGACTACTTCGACGGCCTGCTCGGCTGGGAGCGGTTCCGCGCCTCGCGCTACGGGATCGCGCACCACGCCACGATCGGGCTCAACCCGAAGGAGGCGAACGACCCGCGCTGCGTCGGCGTGCTCGAGAAGCTGCCGCGCTACCTCGCCAAGGATGGCGTGGTCGCCGTCGGCGAGACGGGGTTCGACTCGATGACGCCGGAGGAGGAGCACGCGTTCGTGCGCCAGCTCGAGCTGGCCGGCGAGCACGAGCTGCCCGCGATGGTCCACACGCCGCACCGCGACAAGGAGGCGGGCACGCGCCGCACGCTCGAGATCGTCGCGCAGTCCGGCCTGGAGCCGGCCGACGTCGTGGTCGACCACCTCAACGAGCGCACGGTCGACGTCGTGCTCGACTCCGGCTGCTGGGCCGCGTTCTCCATCTACCCCGACACCAAGATGTCGCCCGACCGCATGGTCACGATCCTGCAGCGCGTCGGGCTCGAGCGCGTGATGGTCAACTCCGCCGCGGACTGGGGGCACAGCGACCCGCTCACCACGCTCCACACCGGCAACGCGATGCTGGCGGCCGGGTTCAGCGAGGACGACGTCGACCGCGTGCTCTGGCGCAACCCCGTGGAGTTCTACGGGCGCAGCGGGCGGCTCGTGCTCCCGGAGGACGACGGTGCCGACCCGGTCGCGCCGGCCACCGACTTCGCCGGCAACTCCCTCGCGCGCGGCGAGGCGATCGACTGATGCGGCTGCGCCACCCGGCGGCGCGCGCGTCCACCTCGGCTACTGCACCAACGTGCACGCCGCGCACGAGGCGGACGGCGTGATCGCCCAGCTCGAGACCTTCGCCCGGCCGGTGCGCGAGGCGGTGGGCACGCCGTCGATCGGCCTGGGCACCTGGCTCTCGGCCGACGCCGCAGGCACGCTGCGGCGCGACGGCGCGGCCCTGGACCGGATGCGCGCGGGTCTCGCGCGCGCCGGCGGCGAGGTCGTGACGGTCAACGCGTTCCCGTACGGCGCGTTCCAGGCGCCCGTGGTCAAGGGGCGGGTCTACCACCCCGACTGGACCACGGCCGAGCGCTTCGACTACACCGTGGACGCGGCGTGGGTGCTCGCGCGCCTGCTGCCGGACGACGTCGAGCGCGGCTCGATCTCGACGCTCCCGCTCGCGTGGCGCGAGCCCTGGGACGACGCACGCGCCGCGGCCTGCCGGGAGAACCTCGCGCGCCTGGCCGACGAGCTCGCCACGATCGAGCGCGAGACCGGGCGCCGCATCCAGGTGGGCCTCGAGCCGGAGCCGGGGTGCGTCGTCGAGACCGTGGAGCAGGCGCTGCTCGCGCTCGACGGGCTCGATCGCGAGCGGCTCGGCGTCTGCCTCGACCTCGCGCACCTGGCGACCGGGTTCGGATCGGCGCGCGACGCCGTCGACCTCCTCGACGAGGCCGGCATCGGTGTGGTGAAGGCGCAGGTCTCGGCCGCGCTGCACGTCGCGGACCCGGCCGACCCCGCCTCGCGCGCGGCGCTGGGGGAGTTCGCCGAGGACCGGTTCCTGCACCAGGTGCGCAGGCCCGGGGGCGAGGTGGCGGCCGGGGCGGACGACCTGCCGCAGGCGCTCGCGGGCGAGGTGGACGACGCCGACGCGTGGCGGATCCACTTCCACGTGCCGCTGCACGCCGAGGCGCAGGCGGCGGGTCTGCGCAGCACGACGCCCGAGCTGCGCGACTCCCTCGCGGTGCTGCTGGGCGGGGACCGGTGCGTCGTGGACCACCTCGAGGTCGAGAGCTACACCTGGAACGTGCTGCCGAGTGCGCAGCGCCCCACCACCGACGCCGAGCTCGTGGCGGGGATCGCCGCCGAGCTGACCTGGGCAGCCGACGCCCTCGTCGACCTCGGCCTGGAGAGGGGATGCGCATGAGCGAGAAGATCCTGGTGCTCGACGTCGTCGGGCTCACCCCGAACGCGCTGGCGCACATGCCGCACCTGCGAGCGGTCGGCGCCGGCGGCTTCCGGGCCGAGCTCGGCACCGTGCTGCCCGCGGTCACGTGCTCGGTGCAGTCGACGTTCCTCACGGGCACGCTCCCGAGCGAGCACGGCGCCGTCGGCAACGGCTGGTTCTTCCGCGACCTCGGCGAGGTGCTGCTGTGGCGCCAGCACCACCGGCTCGTGGCGGGCGAGAAGGTGTGGGAGACGATCCGGCGCTCGCGGCCGGGCTACCGCGTGGCGAACGTGTGCTGGTGGTACGCGATGGGGTCCTCGGTGGACACCACGATCACGCCGCGGCCGGTCTACCACGCGGACGGCCGGAAGGCGCCGGACTGCTGGACGTGGCCGCCGGAGCTGCACGACCACCTCGAGGCCGAGCTGGGCCCGTTCCCGCTGTTCACGTACTGGGGCCCGACGGCGAGCATCGCCTCCTCGCGCTGGATCATCGCGGCCACGCGCCGGCTCATGCCGGACCACGACATGACCCTGGCTTACGTGCCGCACCTCGACTACGACCACCAGCGGTTCGGGCCCGAGAGCCCGCAGGGGGTGCGGGCCGCTAAGGACCTCGACGCCGAGCTCGCACCGCTGCTCGACGACGCCCGCGCCCAGGGGGTGACCGTGGTGGTGCTGAGCGAGTACGGGATCACGCCGGTGGCGCAGCCGGTCGACGTCAACCGCGCGCTGCGCCGCGCCGGGCTGCTGCACGTGCACCACAACGCGACCGGCGAGCTGCTGGACCCGTGGACGTCGCGCGCGTTCGCCGTCGCGGACCACCAGGTGGCGCACGTGTACGTGCACGACGACGCGGACCTGCCGCAGGTGGCGGCGCTGCTGCGTGACCTGCCCGGCGTGGAGCAGGTGCTCGACGCCGAGGGGAAGGCGGAGGCCGGGCTGGATCACGACCGCGCCGGCGACCTGGTGCTGGTGGCCGAGCCGCAGGCGTGGTTCACCTACTACTACTGGCTGGACGACGCGAACGCGCCCGACTTCGCGCGCGCCGTCGACATCCACAAGAAGCCCGGGTACGACCCGGCCGAGCTGTTCATGGACCCGAAGGACCGGTGGGTGAAGGCGCGCGCGGCCACGACGCTGCTGCGCAAGAAGGCGGGGCTGCGCTACTCGATGCAGGTGGTGCCGCTCGATCCGTCGCCGGTGCGGGGGAGCCACGGGCGGCTGCCGGACGACCCCGAGTTCGCGCCGGTGCTGCTGTGCGACGACGCGTCGGTGGCGCGCGAGAGCCTCGCGGCCACGGAGGTGCGGGACCTGCTGCTGGAGCTGGCGGGGGTCGACCCGGGGAGCTGAGGCGCGGGGTGCGCGCTGTGGTGTCCGCTGGGGGCGGCTGATCCGCTCCCGGCGGCCGAGCGGCGCCCGGCGACCTGCGGCGACACCGGCGGCCGGGGGTGGGGGAGCCGTGCCAGCCGCTCACAGCGGACACCCTCGGCACCCGATTGCCCTCGTGCC
This sequence comes from Litorihabitans aurantiacus, assembly GCF_030161595.1. Classification (NCBI taxonomy): domain Bacteria; kingdom Bacillati; phylum Actinomycetota; class Actinomycetes; order Micrococcales; family Beutenbergiaceae; genus Litorihabitans; species Litorihabitans aurantiacus. The sequence continues at coordinate 3,045,281 of NZ_BSUM01000001.1, read as the reverse complement.
GCGGATCCGGTCCCTCGACCCGACAGCCCGTGAGCATGCGGAGCACTGCTGAATAAGCGCGATAGAGCAGCGACGCGCATTCTCGACGGGAGCGGGCGGCGGTGACGTCGGTCGAGCATGCGGAGGACTGCTGAATCAGCGCGATTCAGCAGTTGTGCGCATTCTCGGCGGGAGGAGCGGGAGCGGCGGGCGTCAGCCGGCGAGCGCGTCCACCGCGTCGACCGAGAGCATCTCGTCGACCGCCAGCATGCTCGCCCCCAGGATCCCGGCGGAGGCGCCGGTGCGCGAGGTGACGATGCGCAGGTGCTGCGTGGCCAGCGGCAGCGAGCGCTGGTAGACGACCTCGCGGATCCCCGCGATGAGGTGGTCTCCCGACTCCGACAGCACCCCGCCGATCACGATGAGCGACGGGTTGACCATGCTCACGCAGCTCGCGAGCACCGTCCCGATCAGGCGACCGGCCGAGCGCACCGCGTGCCGCGCGGGCAGGTTCCCGGCGCGGGCGAGGGCGACGACGTCGGTGCTCGTCTCCGCCTCGACACCCTGCTCGCGCAGCTCGGCGGCGAGCGCCCCGCCCCCGGCGACCGCCTCGAGGCAGCCCGTGTTGCCGCACCGGCAGGGCGTGGTGAGCTCGTTGTCGGGGTTGATGTGCCCGATGTCGCCCGCCGCGCCCTGGGCGCCCCGTCGCAGCGAGCCGTCGAGGATGAGGCCCGCACCGATACCGGTGGCGACCTTGACCACGAGCAGGTCCGCGACGTCGGGCCACGCGTGCCTGTGCTCGCCGAGCGCCATGAGATTCACGTCGTTGTCCACGAACGCGGGCACGCCCAGGTGCGCCGTCAGCATGCCGGGCACGTCGACGCCGTCCCACCCCGGCATGATCGGTGGGTTGATGGGCTGCCCCGTGGAGTGCTCCACGGGTCCGGGTAGACCGGCGCCCACGCACATGAGGTCGGCGACGTCGCGGCCCGCCTCGGCGATCAGCCGTCGGCCGGTCTCGGCGACCCACGCGAGCACGCGCTCGGGCCCGTCGGCGATGTCGAGCCGGTCTTCGCTGCTGGCCAGCACCTCGCCCGCGAGGTCGGTGACGCCCAGGCGCGCGTGCGTCGCGCCGAGGTCGACGGCGAGCACCACGCGCGAGGTGGGGTTGAAGGCGAACGACGTCGACGGTCGACCGCCCGTCGAGCTCGCCTCGCCCACGGGGGCGATGAGGCCGCTGGCGAGCAGGGCCTCGAGGCGGGAGGTGATGGTGGAGCGGGCGTGCCCGGTGAGGGTGGCGAGCTCGGTGCGCGTGCGTGGCCGGCCGTCCCGGAGGAGCTGGAAGAGCTCACCGGCACCGGCCGATCGCGTGACGATGCGCAGCCGCTCCGTCGTGTCCGTGGTCATGGACCCACCTCTCGTCCTCCACGGGGGTGACCCCCGCGGCGTCATCTTATGGCGCGCGCCGACGAAAGGCCCGTCGAGAACGGTTGTCGGACACCTGCCATCCACCCCTGACGCCGGGGCGTCGTTGCCTCCGACCCCCCAGTCGTGGTCGCGACTGTAGGGAAGGGTCGCGGTCGCCGTCCACGACGTGCGACCGGGGTCACGGGTTGAGACACGAACGTTACCTACTTATGTTGACACCCGCCACAACCCCTGATTAGTGTCGCCGTATGGTCACAGAGGACCCGCCAGCGGTGCTGCTGGAGATGAATGCGATCGTCAAGGAGTTCCCCGGAGTCCGGGCCCTCGACGGTGTCGATCTGCACGTCCGTCCGGGCGAGGTGCACTGCCTCCTCGGTCAGAACGGTGCGGGCAAGTCCACGCTGATCAAGACGCTCGCCGGTGCGCACCAGCCCACCGAGGGTGAGATCGTGTGGAAGGGCGAGGTCGTCCGGCTCACGTCCACCAAGGCCGCGCTCAAGCTCGGTATCGCCACGATCTTCCAGGAGCTCGACGTCGTCGACGGCCTGACCGTGGCCGAGAACATCTACCTCGGCAACGAGCTGTCCACGGGCGGCGTCCTCAAGCGCGGCGAGGCCAACCGCCGCGCCAAGGAGGTGCTCGCGCGCCTCGGCCACTCCGAGATCCGCCCCGGCCGCCTCGTGGGCTCGCTCTCGGCAGCCGGCAAGCAGGTCGTGCAGATGGCGCGCGCGCTGTCCCACGACGCGCAGCTGATCATCATGGACGAGCCCTCCGCGGTGCTCGACCAGGAGGAGGTCAAGCAGCTCTTCCGCGTGGTCAACACGCTGCGTCGCGACGGCGTCGCGATCGTCTACATCTCGCACCGCCTCGAGGAGATCCGCGAGATCGGCGACCGCATCACGGTCATCAAGGACGGGCGCACCGTCGCCACGTCCCTCCCCGTCGCGCAGACGCCGACGTCGGAGCTCATCTCCCTCATGACCGGCCGCGAGGTCGTCACGAACTTCGGCGGCGACGCCGTCGGCCCGCAGTCCGACGAGCCCGTCCTCGAGGTCACCGACCTCGCGCTGGCCGGCACGTTCGAGCCCGTCTCCTTCACGGTCCGCCCGGGCGAGGTGGTCGGTCTGGCCGGCCTCGTGGGCGCGGGCCGCTCCGAGATCCTCGAGACCCTCTACGGCGCCCGGCGCGCCACCGGCGGCACGGTCCGCGTCAAGGGCCACACCCTGCGCCGCGGCTCGGTCACCGACGCCGTGCGCCACGGCATCGGCCTCGCCCCCGAGGAGCGCAAGAGCCAGGGCCTGCTGCTCGACGAGCCGATCTACCGCAACATCACGCTGTCGACGTTCGGTCGCTTCGCGAAGAGCGGTCTCCTCGACGAGCGGGCCGAGCGCCGCGCCGCCAAGGAGCAGGCGGCCGCGCTCCAGCTCTCGCCGCCCGACGTCGAGCGCCACATCCGCACGCTGTCCGGCGGTAACCAGCAGAAGGCGATGCTGGCCCGCTGGCTCGTGCACGGCTGCGACGTGCTGCTGCTCGACGAGCCCACCCGCGGCGTCGACGTCGGCGCCCGCGCCGAGATCTACCAGCTGATCCGCGAGCTCACCCGGCGGGGCACCGCCGTCGTGCTCGTCTCCAGCGAGATCGAGGAAGTCCTCGGCCTCGCGGACCGCGTGATGGTCGTCGCCGACGGCAGCGTGGTCCACACCGGCCCCGCATCGCAGATCGACGAGCACCGCGTGCTCGACCTCGTCATGGAAGGAGCACACGCGTGAGCGACACGACCACCGCGCAGCCGGAGGCGCCCGTCGAGCAGACCGCCGGCGAGGCCACGCCGGCCCGCAAGGCGCGCCTCGGAGGGGGCTCGGGATCGGCCAGATGGTCGGCCTCGTGCTGGCCCTCGTCCTGCTGATCGTCATCGGGACGATCACCGCGGGCGACCGCTTCCTCAGCGTCCCCAATATGCTGGTGATCCTCCAGCAGGCGGCCGTCATCGGCGTCATCAGCGTCGGCATGACCTTCGTCATCACCGCCGGCGGCATCGACCTCTCCGTCGGTTCCGTCATGGGTCTGGCGACCGTCTGGGCCACCACGTGGGCCACGCAGAACATGGCCGGCCAGTTCCACTGGATCGTCATGGTCGGTACGGCGCTCGCCGTCGGAGCCGCGGCGGGACTCGTCAACGGCGTGCTCATCGCCTACGGGCGGGTGGTCGCGTTCATCGCGACGCTCGCCATGCTCGTGGCCGCCCGCGGCCTCGCGGAGGTCATCTCCGGCCGTCAGACGCAGATCGTGACCGACCAGGGCTTCATCTCGACCTTCCGCGGCAACCTGCTCGGCGTGCCGAAGATCGTCTGGATGTTTGCGATCGTCGCCGTCATCGGGTGGTTCGTGCTCAACCGGACGACCTTCGGGCGCCGCACGCTCGCGGTCGGCGGCAACCCCGAGGCCGCTCGCCTCGCGGGCATCAACGTCAAGCGCCACACGATGTGGGTCTTCGCCATCGCCGGTCTCACCGCGGGGGTCGCCGCGATCATGATGCTCGCCCGCACCACGGCCGGCTCCTCGAGCCACGGCAGCCTCTACGAGCTCGATGCGATCGCCGCCGTCGTCATCGGCGGCACGCTGCTCGCCGGCGGTCGCGGCACGATCGTCGGCACCGTCATCGGCGTCCTCGTCTTCCAGACCCTCACGAACGTCTTCGTGCAGAACAACCTCGACTCCTCGGTCCAGGCCGTGGCGAAGGGCGCGATCATCGTCGCCGCCGTGCTGCTCCAGCAGCGTTTCGCCACCGTCCGCCGCACGTAGCGTTCCCGCACCCACCGATTCCACCCCGTCCCGTCGACCCCCGCACCACCCCGCCCCACCACCCGCTTGCTTTCAAGGAGGAACGCATGTCCCGCACCACCCCCGTCGCCTGTGGGCGACCGTCGGCACCCTCGCCGCCTCGGCCCTCGTCCTGACGGCCTGCACCGGCAACGAGCCCCCGCCCCCCGCGACCGACCCGTCCGGCGGTGACTCCGCCCCGGCCGCCGGCGGCAACGACGAGCCCGGCGAGACCGTCACGATCGCCTTCTCCGGCCCGGCCGCCGGCCACGGCTGGATCGGCGCGATCACGCAGGGTGCGCAGGCCGAGGCCGACCGCTACTCCGACGTCGACTTCCGCCTCTCGGAGGGCACCGACGACGTCAACGCCCAGATCGCCCAGATCGAGCAGTTCATCAACGACGACGTCGACGCCATCGTGGTGCTGCCCTTCGACGGCGCCGCGCTGACCGAGGTCGCCACCGAGGCGATGGAGGCCGGCATCCCGGTCGTCAACGTCGACCGCGAGTTCTCCAGCCCGTTCGCCGCCCGCACCACGGTGCTGGGCGACAACTACGGCATGGGCGTCTCGGCCGGTCAGTACATCTGCGAGCAGCTCGGCGGTCAGTCCGACGCCGTCGTGGCCGAGATCGCCGGCATCGACTCGCTGCCGCTGACGCAGGACCGCAGCGCGGGCTTCGCCGACGCGCTGGGCGACTGCGGCCTCGAGGTCTCCAACCGCGTCGCGGCCGACTTCACGGTCGCGGGCGGCGAGGCCACGACCGCCAACCTGCTCCAGGCCGCGCCGGAGATCGACGCGATCTGGAACCACGACGACGACCAGGGCGTCGGCGTCCTGGCCGCCATCGAGAACGCCGGCCGCAGCGAGTTCTTCATGGTCGGCGGCGCCGGCTCGGCCAACATGATGCGCGAGATCCAGTCCGGCGACTCCGTCGTCGAGGCCACCGTGGTCTACCCCTCCACCCAGGCCGCCGACGGCGTCCGTCTCGCCCGTCTCCTCGCCCAGAACAAGGGCATGAGCGACCTCGTCCAGTTCGAGGTCCCGCGCGAGGTCCAGCTCTTCGCCCCCGTCGTCACGTCGGAGAACGTCGAGCAGTACCTGCCGATGGCCTTCGAGTCCTGATCCACCAGTGACGACCGCGGTGGGGGCTCGCGACGGCTCCGCCCCCGCGAGCCCCCACCGCACCGGAAGGACCCGAACATGACCGAGAAGCACACGGGTGAGCTGGGCGTCGCCCTCATCGGGCACGCGTTCATGGGCGCCACCCACTCCCACGCGTGGCGCACCGCGCCCCGCGTGTTCGACCTCCCGCTCGAGCCGCGCCGGCGCGTGGTGTGCGGGCGGGACGCCACGTCGACGGCGGAGGCCGCCACCCGGCTCGGCTGGGAGGACGCGGCCACGGACTGGCGCGAGGTGATCGCGCGCGACGACGTCGACGTCGTCGACATCTGCACCCCCGGCCACACCCACGCCGAGATCGCGATCGCGGCCCTCGAGGCGGGCAAGCACGTCCTGTGCGAGAAGCCGCTCGCGAACACGATCGACGAGGCCGAGCGGATGGCCGACGCCGCGGCGTCGGCATCCGCCCGCGGCATCCGTTCGATGGTGGGCTTCACCTACCGGCGCGTGCCCGCCATCCAGCTGGCCCGCCAGCTCGTGGCGGAGGGCCGGATCGGCGAGATCCGCCACGTGCGCGCGCAGTACCTCCAGGACTGGCTGATCGACCCCGAGGCCCCGCTCTCGTGGCGGCTGGACAAGAAGCTCGCCGGTTCCGGCGCGCTGGGTGACATCGGCTCCCACATCGTCGACCTCGTGCAGTTCATCAGCGACGAGCGCGTCACGAGCGTCACCGGTGCGCTGCGCACCTTCGTGACGGAGCGACCGGTCCAGACCGCCTCGGGCGGGTTCACCGGCACGGCCGGCACGGAGCGCGGCCCCGTCACGGTCGACGACGCCGCGGTCTTCCTCGGCGACCTCTCCGGCGGCGGTCTCGCCACCTTCGAGGCCACGCGGTTCGCGACCGGGCGCAAGAACGCCATCCGGCTCGAGATCAACGGTTCGCGCGGTTCGCTGAGCTTCGACTTCGAGGACATGAACGTCCTGCACTACCTCGACCTCGGCGACGACAGCCACGCATCCGGCTTCCGCCGCATCGTGGTCACCGAGCCGGAGCACCCCTACGTCGGCGCGTGGTGGCCCCCGGCCACGGGCTCGGGTACGAGCACGGCTTCACCCACCAGGTGGTCGACCTCGTGCGCGCGATCCACGACGGCGAGGAGCCCACCCCCAGCTTCGCGCAGGCGCTCGACGTGCAGCACGTGCTCGAGGCCGTGGAGACCAGCGCCCGCGGGGAGCGGGCGTGGGTCGAGGTGCGCAGCGGCGCCGTCGCCCTCGCGCACTGACCCACCCACCGACCCCGACCACCGGCACCGCCCGTCAGCACCACCCCCGCCCCACCCCGCCCGCGAGAACGACCTCCGGAAGGAACCCCATGCCCCGTCCCGTCACCCTGTTCACCGGCCAGTGGGCCGACCTGCCCTTCGAGGAGGTGGCCCGGCTCGCCGGCGAGTGGGGCTTCGACGGTCTCGAGATCGCCTCGTGGGGCGACCACCTCGACGTGTGGCGCGCGGCGGAGGACGACGACTACGTCGCCGACCGCCTCGCGATCCTGGAGAAGAACGGCCTCAAGGCCTGGACGATCTCCAACCACCTCAAGGGTCAGGCCGTCTGCGACGACCCGATCGACGCGCGCCACCGCGACATCCTCCCCGACCGCATCTGGGGCGACGGCGAGGCCGAGGGCGTGCGGCAGCGCGCCGCGGAGGAGCTCAAGATGACGGCGCGCGCGGCGGCGCGGCTCGGGGTGAAGACCGTCACGGGCTTCACCGGCTCGGCCATCTGGAAGTACGTCGCGATGTTCCCGCCCGTCTCCGACGAGCTGATCGAGGCGGGCTACCAGGACTTCGCCGACCGCTGGAACCCGATCCTCGACGTGTTCGAGGAGGTCGGCGTCCGCTTCGCGCTCGAGCCGCACCCCAGCGAGATCGCCTACGACTTCTGGACGACGCAGCGCACCCTCGAGGCGATCGGTCACCGCGAGTCGTTCGGACTGAACTGGGACCCGTCGCACATGGTGTGGCAGGACCTGGACCCGGTGGCGTTCCTGTGGGACTTCAAGGACAGGATCTACCACGTCCACTGCAAGGACACGAAGAAGCGCCTGACCAACGGCCGCAACGGTCGTCTCGGCTCCCACCTGCCGTGGGCCGACCCGCGCCGCGGCTGGGACTTCATCTCCACGGGCCGCGGCGACGTGCCGTGGGAGGACGCGTTCCGGATGCTCAACACCATCGGCTACACCGGCCCGCTGTCGGTGGAGTGGGAGGACGCCGGGATGGACCGCCTGATCGGCGCGCCCCAGGCGCTGGAGTTCGTGCGGACCCACGCCTTCGACCCGTCGGACGCCGCGTTCGACGCCGCGTTCTCGACCCGCTGAGCGCGTCCGGGGGCTGAGTCTTCTCGATCGCACACGCGGTCGAGCCGTCGGGGGCGGACAGGAAGGAGCAGCAGGGACCAACGCCCGAACAACCCGCCGTGGGGCCCACCTGACCGGGGCCGCCACGTCGCACAACGTTCGACGACGAAGGAAGTGCACTGTGATGAGAAGGAAGCTGCGAGCCGGTGTGCTCGCTGCAGCGGTGGGGGCGCTCGTACTGCCCCCCACCGCGGCGATGGCCCACCCGGGCCACGACCACGAGGCCCCCGTGGTGGCGGCCGACCCGACGGACCCCACCGACTGGGCCAACTACGAGCGCGTGCTCCTGGCCAAGGACGTGGGCGAGCCCATCGGGCTGAGCGTGCTGCCCGACCTGACCGTGCTGCACACGGCGCGCGACGGCGTCATCCGCCACACGGACCCGAGCACCGGTGCCACGACGCAGATCGCGGACATCGACGTCTACAACAACTCCGAGGACGGTCTCCAGAGCCTGGCGCTGGACCCCGACTTCGAGGAGAACGGGTGGATCTACCTGTTCTACGCCCCCCGGGTGATGAGCAACGACGAGGGCGAGAACTACCCCGAGACCACGCCCGAGGGGTCGGCCCCCACGTCGCTCCCCGAGGGTGAGGACGACTCCTACTGGGACATCTGGCGCGGCTACAACCAGCTGACGCGCGTCCAGTGGGACTTCGAGGCGCGCACCCTCGACCTGGACAACGAGGAGGTCATCCTCAAGGTCGAGGCCCAGCGCGGTCAGTGCTGCCACGTCGGCGGTGACATCGACTTCGACCTCGACGGCAACCTGCTGCTCGGCACGGGCGACAACACGCCCGCCAGCGCCCCCGGTGCCAACGGCTTCGCGCCGAACAACGACGCCCCCGGCATGAACCCGGGCGTCGACGCCCGTCGCGGCGCCGGCAACACCAACGACCTGCGCGGCGCGATCCTGCGCATCGCGGTGAACGACGACGCCAGCTACTCGATCCCCGAGGGCAACCTCTTCCCCGTGGGGACCGAGGGCACGCGCCCGGAGATCTACGTCGGCGGTCTGCGCAACCCGTTCCGGATGGCGGTCGACCCCGCCTCCGGCGCCCTGACGTGGGCCGACTACGGGCCGGACTCCGGCGTCGCGAGCGACGAGCGCGGTCCGATGGGCTACGTCGAGTGGCAGTCCACGACCGTCGCGATGAACGGCGGCTGGCCGTACTGCCACGGCCCCAACGCCAACTACAACGAGTGGGACTTCGAGAACTCCGCACCGCGCGAGTTCTTCGACTGCGAGGCCGGCGCGGTGAACAACTCGCGCTGGAACACCGGTCTCGAGACGCTCCCGCCGGCCACCGCGCCGCAGCTCTACTACGGCGACAACCCGGGTGACCAGCCGTTCGACGAGCTCGTCGAGTTCTCGCCCAACGGCGGCCAGGGCCCGATGGGCGGCCCGGTCTTCCGCTACGACGAGACGATCGAGAACCCCGGCCAGCTGCCCGAGTACTGGGACGGCAAGGCGTTCATGTACGAGTTCAGCCAGGACTACGTCGCCGCCATCAGCCTCGAGGGGCTCGGCACCGACGAGGGTGTGGACTGGGACGGCGCGGTCACCGAGATCGAGAACTTCATGCCCAACGAGGCTCTCGAGACCAACAACCAGCCGACGTGGTCCGGTCCGATCGACATGGAGATCGGCCCCGACGGCGCGATGTACGTGCTCGACTACGGCAAGGGCTTCTTCCGGCAGAACCCCGAGGCGGGCCTGTACCGCGTCGAGTGGGCTCCGGAGAACAAGTCCCCGGTCGCGATCGCGACGGCGGACCCGGCCTCCTCGGCCACGGCTCCCGTCACCGTCACGTTCGACGGTTCGCAGTCCTACGACCCGGAGGGCGAGGAGCTCACCTACGAGTGGGACTTCGACCGCGACGGGACGTTCGACGCCGAGGGCGTCTCCGCCCAGGAGACGTTCGAGCAGGTCGGCACCTACGCCGTCACGCTGCGCGTCACCGACCCGCAGGGCAAGTCCACCGCCACGAGCACCGTGGTGACGGTCGGCAACGAGGCGCCCGAGCTGACGCTGAACTACCCGGCCGACGGCGGGTTCTTCTCGTGGGGTGACGCCGTGCCGTACCGGTACACGGCCACCGACGCCGAGGACGGCGACGAGATCGTCTGCGAGAACCTGTCCTGGACCTTCGGTCTCGGGCACGACACGCACGCGCACCCGCTCGAGTCGCGGACCCAGACGTGCGAGGGCACGATGAACACCCCGGCCGACGCCGTCGAGCACGGTGAGACCGAGAAGCTGTACGGCGTCATCGTGGCGACGTACTTCGACAACGGCACGGACGAGGTCGACCCGGCACGCACCGAGGTCTCCACGGTCCTGAACGTGCGCGACCAGCAGGCCGAGCACAGCAACACGATCGCCGGCGCCGAGCGCGTCGCCGATCAGTCCGCGCAGGCCTTCCAGAAGGTCGTGTTCGGCGAGGGCGGCCAGCTGTCCTACACGCCGGTCAACTTCGTCGGCATCGACGGCGTGACCGCACGGGCGCAGGGCGAGGGCACGGTCGAGCTGCGCTGGGGCGCGGCGGACGCCGAGCCGTTCGCGACGGCGAGCATCGCCTCCGACGGGTGGGCCGACGTCGCGTTCACCGGCGCCGACGGTGGCGCGGTCGCGTTCCCGGAGGGCACCGGCGAGCTGTTCGTCACCGGCAGCGCCGGCCTCGAGCTCGACTCGTGGCTGGTGGACGGCGACGGCGTCACGCAGATCCCCGCGGGCGAGGAGCCGGACCCCATCCACATCCCTGTGGAGCAGGTCTCGATGGGCATGTACTCCCTCGGTCCGTGGACCGAGGAGGTCGGCCTCGAGCCGGTCCTCGAGCGCCTCGCGGAGATCGGCTACGAGAACGTCGAGCCGTACGGCGCGAACCTCGAGCCCTACGAGGCGTCGGAGTTCCGCGAGATCACCGACGACCTCGGTCTGAGCGTGCTCACCTCGCACTACAACACCGACGAGACCACGTTCGACGAGACGCTCGAGTACGTCTCCACGCTCGGTCAGCAGTGGGTCGGGTCCGGCGGGTTCGCCGCCCCCGGTCTGGACACGCTGCCGGACACGCTCGCGACGGCGGAGACGATGAACCGTCTCGGCGCCGCGTCGGTCGAGGCCGAGGTCGGGAAGTTCTTCGGCCACAACCACGCCTCGGAGTTCACGACCGTCTTCCCCGCCGGCGACCACGCCGACGAGGAGCTGTCCGCCTGGGAGATCCTGGCGCAGAACACCGACGAGGACCTGGTCACCTTCCAGCTCGACGTCGCGTGGGCCACTCACGCCGGCGTCGACGTCGTCGACCTGCTCGACGAGTACGGGGACCGCATCGAGCTGCTCCACATCAAGGACGCCACGAACCTCGGCGCCGCGACCGGTCCGTCCTTCGTCAACCTCGGTGAGGGCGACGTGCCGCTGCAGGCCATCCTGGCCAAGGCGCAGGAGGTCGGCGTGGAGCTCTACACGCTCGAGTACGACCGCACCCCCGACGGCGAGTCCTTCGCCACCGAGGGCTTCGAGTACATCACCGGCCTCCCGGCCGGCGGTGACGACGGCGACGGCGAGAACGTCCAGATCCCGGTGGAGCAGGTGTCCATGGGCATGTTCTCGCTGAACAACTGGGTCAACCAGGACGGCATCGTCCCGGTCATGGACCGTCTGTCGACGATCGGTTTCGAGAACATCGAGCCGTTCTCCCGGACGTTCGCGGGGCTGTCGGCGCAGGAGACGCGTGCGCTAGCCGACTCCTACGGGATCGCCATCCCGTCGGCGCACAACGGTGGGGCCGAGGTGACCGAGGCGCAGTTCCCGCAGACCCTCGAGAGGGCGACGGTGCTGGGTCAGCGGTACGTGGGCTCCGGCGGGTTCGCCGCTCCCGGGTTCGGTTCCTACGAGGACGTCCTGGCGACGGCGGAGACGATGGACCGCCTCGGTGCGGCCTCGGTGGCGAACGGGACCGGGAAGTTCTTCGGTCACAACCACGCGGTCGAGTTCGCCACGATGTTCGAGCACGAGGGCGAGACCCGCTCGGCGTGGGAGATCCTGGTCATGGAGACCGACCCCGAGCTCGTCACCTTCCAGGTGGACGTGGCCTGGGCCGAGCACGCCGACGTCGACGTGGTGGAGCTGCTCGCCGAGCACGGTGAGCGGATCGACCTGCTGCACATCAAGGACGCGACCGGCGTGGGCGGGTACGACCCCGAGACGAACCCGCGCCCGACCTTCGTCAACCTGGGCGAGGGCGAGGTGCCGCTGCAGGAGATCCTGGCCGAGGCGGTGGAGCAGGACGTCGACCTGTTCGTGATGGAGTACGACGGGTCCCCGGCCAACGACGTGTTCGCCGCCGAGGGCTTCGAGTACCTCACCGGCGTCGAGGCCGGCGATCCCACGCCGGTGCCGTTCGTGGACGTGCCGATCGGGATGCAGTTCTTCTCCGACATCTCGTGGCTGTTCGACAACGGCATCTCCACGGGTTGGGAGACCGAGGCGGGGCGTGAGTTCCGACCGGTGACCCCGATCGCGCGTGACGCCATGGCGGCGTTCCTCTACCGCCAGTCCAACTCCCCGGAGTTCACCGCGCCGACCACGTCGCCGTTCACGGACGTGAGCACGGACAACCAGTTCTACAAGGAGATCGCCTGGCTGCACGCCGAGGGGATCTCCACGGGCTGGGACAACGGGGACGGGACGTTCTCGTTCCGTCCGCTGGAGCCGATCAACCGTGACGCGATGGCGGCGTTCCTGTACCGGATGGCCGACAGCCCGGAGTTCACGGGGCCGGCGGTCTCACCGTTCACGGACATCACGCCGGAGACGCAGTACTACGACGAGATCACCTGGCTCGTCGCGGAGGGCATCTCCACGGGGTGGCTCGGGAACGACGGGACGGCGATCTACCGCCCGGTGAACCCGATCAACCGTGACGCGATGGCGGCGTTCCTGCACCGCTACGACGACGCGGGCTTCAGCAACGTCGGCGGCAACACCGACAGCTGACACCCCCAGCGTCACCAGCACCACAGCACGACGCGCACGACGACGCCGCCCCCGGCAGGTCACCCGACCAGCCGGGGGCGGCGCCGCGCTCACACCTTCCTTCGAGACATATCAGTCCCAACTGATATGGTCGCTCCATGCACGCGTTCGACATCCTCGGCGACCCGGTTCGGCGCCGTGTCGTCGAGCTCGTGGCGCAGGGGCACCGCGGGGGCACCGAGGTCGCGGCGGGAGAGATCGTGACCGCCGTTCGCGCCGAGTTCGGGATCTCGCAGCCCGCCGTCTCGAACCACCTGCGCCTGCTGCGTGAGGCGGGCTTCGCGACGAGCCGGCCCGACGGCAGTCGTCGGCTCTACCGGCTCGTACCGGAGGCGCTCGACGACGTCCAGCGCTGGCTCGACGAGCAGCGACGGTTCTGGTCGCCGCGGCTGGACGCGCTGGAGACGGAGATCGCTCGCGGCCGCCGGGCCGCGCGCACCGACGAGGGGGATCGATGACCGCTGACGACACGAGCACGACCGACCTGCGTCGTGCCCTCACGGGCTCGGCCGACGCGCCCGCACTGCAGCTGCGACGCACCTACCGGACCGGTGCCGAGGACCTCTGGTCGGCGCTCACCGATCCGGACCGGCTCGCGCGATGGTTCGGACGGATCGAGACCCTCCCGGTGGAGGTGGGCGACGCGTTCCGGGTCGCCGTCGGCGAGCCGGACGAGCCCCTCGCGCAGGGACGTCTCGTCTCGTGCCGCGCGCCCCGCCGGCTCGTCTACGACTGGACCTACGGCGGCAGCTCCAGCACGGTGTCCATCACGCTCACGCCACGGGCTGACGACCGGACCGAGCTCCGGATCGACCACGCACGGCTCGACCCCCGGCACCTCGTCGGCTACGGCGGGGGCTGGGAGGACGGGCTGGCGGTGCTGTCCGCGCAGCTCGGGGCAGCGGCACGGACCGCGGGTGCACCTGCCGACGTCGAGATCGCCGCGCAGCACGCCTGGACACGACTCACGGAGCACCCCGTGCAGCTGGAACGCTCGTTGTCGGCGGGTCCGGCGACCGTCTGGCGAGCCCTCACCACGGCCGAGGGGCTGCGCCCCTGGTGGTGGTCGCACTGGGCCGACGTCGAGCTCGACATTCCCTCGCGCGTCGGCGGTAGCTACCGCATCAGCGTGGCGAGCGCGGGCATCGACCTCTCCGGCGAGATCGTCTCGTGCACGCCTCGGGAGCATCTCGCGCTCACCTGGACATGGAGCGACGCCGACGGCGTCTCGGTCGACGAGGCGGTCGACATCCGTCTCGTGCCGGAGGGGAGGGCGACGCGGGTCGTCATCCGGCACACCGGCCCCTGGCCGGACGAGCGCCAGTCGGTCGAGTACGCCGAGGGCTGGGAGTCGACCCTCGACGTGCTGGACGCCCTGATCGGCGGCGACCGCGACTGACCGACCCGACCGGCGGTTCAGTCGATCAGCAGGGTCTGACCGACGAACCCGCCCTCGTCGCACCCGGGCGGGATCGCGAACACGGCGGAGCCGATGGGCGTCGTCCACTCGTTCAGCAGGTCCAGGTCCGACAGTCGTTGCTGGACCGGTACGAACTGCGTGAGCGGGTCGGCCTGGAAGCAGGCGAAGATCAGTCCCGAATTACTGATCTGCCCGGGTGCGGGCGTGTCGTCGTAGTTGTAGCCCCGCCGGTAGAAGCGCTCCCGAGGATCGTCCGAACGCGCGCGCCGGACGTGCGAGAACTCCGCGATGACGGGGAAGCCCACGGCGTCGCGCGCCTCGAAGTCCGGTTCGGTGTGCTCGCCACCACCGGTCAGCGGGGCGCCGGTGTCCAACCTCCGGCCGACCGAGGCCTCGCGGCCGGGCCGGTCGAGCCGGTCCCACCCCTCCAGGTCCATCGCGGTGCGGCGCACCACGAGGCTGGTGCCGCCGGTGAGCCACCCGCCGTCGCGGATGCGGACCAGGCCGTCGAAGTCCGCCGACGCGGGCCCCGGGTTGACCGTGCCGTCGACCTGCCCGAACAGGTTGCGCATGGTCGTGCCGTTGGCCATCGAACCGTGGGCGCGCCGGAACCCGCGCTGCACCCACCGCACGGTCGCGAACGACCGCGTGTCCTTGAGCAGCATCCGGGTGGCGTGGGCGAGGGTCGTCGGGTCGTCGGAGGCGATCTCCAGCAGCAGGTCGCCGTGCGACCAGGCCTCCTCGAGGCGGTCGACGGCGAAGGCCGGGAGCGGCCCCAGCCAGGCGGGGACCTCACCACCGGCGCGTGCGACGAACGCGGGCCCGAAGCCGAACGTCACCGTCAGCCGCGCCGGTCGCGTGGCCAGCTCCGGTTCCGAGTCGGCCAGCGCGGGCTCACCGCTCGTGAGCCGGGACGCGTCGTCGGACAGGAGCCGCATCAGCCGCCGCAGACCGTCGGCATCGGTCTCGGCCAGGAGATCGAGCGCGAGGAAGGTCGACCACGCCTGCGGACGAACCGTCAGGCCCGCCTGGTCCGGGCCGTGGAAGGGGACGACCATGGAGCCGTTCGC
Organism: Litorihabitans aurantiacus; assembly: GCF_030161595.1. NCBI lineage: Bacteria > Bacillati > Actinomycetota > Actinomycetes > Micrococcales > Beutenbergiaceae > Litorihabitans > Litorihabitans aurantiacus. The sequence continues at coordinate 3,029,987 of NZ_BSUM01000001.1, read as the reverse complement.
GTCCTCCGGGGCCGCCACCGCCACAGGTGCGGAGCGCGTGAGCGCGTCGGTGCCGAGCGCCAGGGCGGCGCCCCAGCCGGCGGCGGCCCCCCGAGGAGGAGCTGCCGCCGGCTGGTGCCCGAGCGCTTCTCGGGCTCGGACATCAGTGGTCCGTGCCCTCGTGGTCGCCGTGCGCCGTCTCGCCGTGGCCCGTGTCGCTGTCGCCCATGTCGCCGTGGTCCGTCCCGCCGTCGCGCTCGTAGGACTCGTTGGCGCCCTCGTAGTCCTTCGCGACGGCGACGAACTCCAGGTCCGAGCCGTCGGCCAGGGTGAGGGTGATGTCGACGTCGTCACCGGCGGTGATGGGGTCCGGCAGACCCATGAACATGAGGTGGTCGCCTCCGGGGAGAGCTCGACGCTGCCCCCGGCCGGGACGACGAACGACCCGACCTCGCGCATGACCATCTGGCCGGCGTCGTCCGTCGCCGTCTCGTGCAGCTCCATCGCGGTGGCCGCGGGCGAGCTGACCGAGACGACCTCCACGTCGGCGTCGGTCGGGTTCTCCAGGGTGCCGAAGGCGGCGGTCATGCCCTCGTCCTCGGCCTTGACCCAGGCGTCGGCGATCGTCAGCGCGTCGCCGCCGGACGGCGTCGCGGCGGCGGGCGCGGAGTCGTCGGCCCCGGTGCCGCAGGCGGCCAGGGTCAGTGCCGCGGCCAGGGCGAGCGCGGTCGTGCGGGCAGGGGTGATCGTGGTGCTGCTCATGAGGTGCTCCAGAAGAAGTGAGGGGGTGGGGGTGGGGCGGGCGTCATCGCGCCCGGCGGCGCACCCGACCGATCAACCACACGGCGAGGACGGCTGCGCCGGCTCCGGCCACGGCCACGGCCACGGTGCGCAGGGGCGCGCCGTCACCGGGGGCCTGCACCGCCGGCGAGGCGTCGGACGCGCTCGGGGTGCCCGAGGCACCCGACTCGTCCGGTCCGTCCGCGCCGACCTCCGGCGCGGTCGTGCCCGCCGTCGCCGGCCGCTGCCCCGCGTCCCCGACCGAGAACGGGATCAGTCCCGAGATCGGGTGGCCGTCGGAGGAGATCACGCGCCAGCGGACGTCGTAGTGACCGTCCGGCAGGTCCGCCACCTCGGTGACGACGTCGCGGCCGTCGACGCTGGTCCCCAGCGCGAGGTCCCGGGCGGGATCCTGCGCGGTGGTGACCATCGCCTTCGTGCCGAGCTCGAGCGGCTCACCGCTGAAGCTCAGCCGGATCTCGGTCGGTGCGGCGTCCAGGTGGGCACCGTCGGCGGGGCTGGAGGCCACGAGCTGGTCGTGGGCCTGCGCCGGTGGGGATGCGAGGGCGACGAGGGCGAGCGCAGCGGTCAGCGCGGCGACGGCGGCAGCCGTCGCCGAGCGCACCGGTCGCGCCCCCGGTGAGGGGTGTGCGGGCACGGGTGTGCCTTCCGGGTGTGTGGTGGCACCACCCGGCGGCAGGTGCGCGACGGGCGGTCGGTCAGGTGAGGACCGGCACCGGTGGGCCGCGGCGGGGCGCTGCGGCCAGGACCCGCAGGAGGGTCGGGCGCACGACGGTCGGCAGGACCGGTGCGGCGACGCGTGCACCCGGGACGGGCGTCGCCGGGGACGTCGGGACCAGGACGCGGGCGGCGAGGGCGGCCAGCAGGGTGCGCAGCCACGTCACGGCGAGCTCGCCGCGGTGCAGCGTCACGGCGGTCACGACGCCGGCGACCAGGTGCGCCTGCCACATCCAGCCGTGACCCGCCGTCGTGGCGGCGTGGTGGGCCGTCGTGGCCGCGATCTCGGCCGCAGTCACGGTGTGGCCGCCGTGCCCACCCTGGCCGCCCGTCGAGGTCGCCCCGAAGGAGAAGAGGGTGTGGAACAGCACCTGTGCCGAGGTCGCGGTGGCGAGGAGGCCCCAGAAGCTGGGGCGTCGCCCGCCCGCGCTCATCCCGACCACGGAGGTCAGGAGGAGGGGCGCGACGACGCCGAGCACGCCGGGCACCGCGCCACCGGCCAGGAGGTGGAAGGCGAGGGCGACGAGGGTCGAAACCGCGGCGGCGGTCACTCCTCGCCGCAGGCGCGTCGTCCTCGCCGCCGGTTCCATCACCGCGATCCTACGACGGCGGTGCGATCGCCTCCGCGGTCAGCGCGGTCGGCGCCCGTCACGCGCCGACACGATCGCGGACGCGACGAGGAGCGGGAGGCCGAGGACGACCGCCGCCGTCAGTCCCAGGAACGGGAGCGCGACGATCGCGTACTGCATCGGCAGGAACGCCCCGCCCAGGCCGGCGAGCACGCCACCGAGGATCACGCCCCCGGCGAGCGCGCGCAGCGTCGCGGCGGTGCGGCGTGGGGTGCCTGGGTCGGCCGCGCGACGCTCCCGCAGCGCGGTGACCAGGATCAGCAGACCGGCGAGCGCCATCAGGATCATCAGCGCCAGTGCGACCCAGACCGTGGACACGCCGCTCCTCTCCGCCGTCGCCGCGCCGCCCTCGGGTGCGGATGCGCCCAGGGTAGCCAGCCGCCCCCGCCTGCGGGGTGGTGGAGTGACCCCGCCCCGAGAGCGACCCGGGGCCACGGGCCGCCGGCGCAGTACGGTGGCGAGACCCCGCCCCGAGAGCGACCCGGGGCCACGGGCCGCCGGCGCAGTACGGTGGCGAGACCCGCCGTCGTCGCCCCGGAGGTCCTCGTGCAGAGCCGTCTCATCGCCGTCACCGGCGCCACCGGCCACCTCGGCCGTGCCGTGACCGCCGACCTCGCCGCACGCGGCGAGCGTCTGCGCCTGGTCGTCCGCGACCCGTCGCGCGCGCCGGAGGGCCCGCACGAGGTGGTGATGGCGAGCTACGGCGACGGCGACGCGGCCCGCCTCGCGCTCGCCGGGGTCGACACGCTCCTGCTCGTGTCGGCCTCGGAGAGCGCCGATCGTCTGGAGCAGCACCGCACCGTGGTCGACGCCGCCGTCGAGGCGGGTGTTCGCCACGTCGTCTACACGTCGTTCCTCGGCGCGGCGCCGGACGCGACCTTCACCCTCGCGCGCGACCACTGGGCCACCGAGGAGCACCTGCGGGCCACCGGCGTCGCCCACACGTTCCTGCGCGACTCCTTCTACCTCGACCTGCTGCCGGAGTTCGCCGACGAGAGCGGCGCGATCCGCGGCCCCGCCGGCGCGGGGCGCGTCGGCGCGGTCGCCCGCGCCGACGTCGCCCGTGCGGCCGCCGCCGTGCTGGTCGATCCCGACGCGCACGCCGGTCGCGCCTACGAGCTCACCGGTCCGGAGGCGCTCACGCTGGGCGAGGTGGCCGCCGTCGTCACCGAGGTCACCGGCCGCCCCACGCGGTACGTCGACGAGACGCTGCCGGAGGCGCACGCCTCGCGCGCCGCCTTCGGCGCGCCGGCGTGGCAGGTCGAGGCGTGGATCTCGACCTACATCGCGATCGCCGTCGGCGAGGTGGCGGCGGTGACGGACGACGTCGAGCGCCTCACCGGGCGCGCGCCGCTCTCGCTCGCGGAGGTGCTCCGGGGCTCGAGGCCGCGGTGGCTCAGCCCTCGCCCGGGCCCCCGACCGTGACGACGTCGACCCCGTGCTCCCGCACCCGGTCCAGCGACCCGGGGTCCGCCCCGGCGTCGGTCAGGAGCACGTCGACGTCGTCGACCCCGCAGATCCTGGCGAACGCCGTCGCCCCGAGCTTGGAGGAGTCCACGACGGCGACCGTCCGGCGCGCGAGGCGCACGAGCTCCGCGTTGATCGCGGCCTCGCCGTCGTGGTGGGTGAAGTAGCCGCGCTCGACGTCGAGCGCGTGCGCCCCCAGGAACAGCGTGTCGATCGTGATGTCGGGCAGCTTCAGCGAGGCCAGCGGACCCACCAGCTCGTACGAGCGCGGCCTCGCGACCCCGCCGGTGACGACGATCCGCAGCGCCGGTCGCACCACCAGGTCGTTGGCGATGTTGACGGCGTTCGTCACCACCGTGGTCGTGACGTCGTGGAACGCCGGGTCGGCCGCCGTGCGGATGCCGACCTCGAAGGCGGCCGCGGTCGTCGTCGTCCCGCCGTTGAACGCGATCACCTCGCCCGGCGTGACCATCGCGGCCACGGCCGAGGCGATGGCGCGCTTGGCGCCGCCGTGCCGGACCGTCCGGTAGCGCAGGGGCGTGTCGCCGGAGGTGCTGTTGCTGACGGCACCGCCGCGCGTGCGACTCACGAGCTGCTGCTCGGCGAGCGCGTCGAGGTCGCGTCGCGCGGTCGCCGGGGAGATGTCGAAGGTCGCCACGACGTCGTCGACGTGCACCGAGCCGTGCTCGACGATGTAGTCGACCAGACGGGACAGGCGGTCCTCGCGCTCCACGGATCCTCCACTCTCGAACGGCGGCTGGAAGTCTACGCAGGCGCGTACCGTCGAGCACCATGACCGGTGCCCCGCGACGATCCCGCTCGACGCTCGCGATCCGGACGACGGGGAGCGTCTCGCCCGACGTGGTCTGGGAGCGGTACGCGGACCCGTCGCGGTGGTCGGTCTGGGGGCCGTACATCACCCGTGTCGACGGGCTCGGGCCGCGCCTGCGCGCCGGCGTGAGGGGGTGGTGCGCGGACCGCTGGGGCTGCGCGCCGAGGTCGTCGTGACTGCCGTCGACGAGAGCACCCGCACCTGGTCGTGGACCGCGCGGTCCGGGCCCGTCGAGCTGGACCTCGCGCACGGCGTCGGGCCCGCGGGTGACGGCGGTGCCCGGACGTGGCTCCGCATCCGGGGACCGCGTCCGCTCGTCCTCGCGTACGCCGTCCCCGCCCGCCTCGCGCTGCGGCGGCTCGTGCGTCTGCCGGTGACCGCGGCGGAGGAGTCGACCGAGCGGTCGGATCCGGCGGACTGACCGGCCCGGCGGCCGGACCTCCCGCCGCCCCGGAAGCAGCGCGACCCCGGACCGAAGGTGGTCCGGGGTCGCGTCACCGCACGGTCGGCGCGCGGTGGGGTGCGGGGCTCAGCCCGTGTGCCTGCCGTGGCCCGCGGGGACAGGGCCGTCGGTGTCGGCGGCCCGCTCGCCGTCGCCCGCCGCGGCGCCGCCAGCGTGGGTCTCGCCGGGCACCGGGTGGCTGCGCTCGAGGGCCGAACCCTCGACGTCGACGTTCGGCAGGATGCGGTCGAGCCAGCGCGGCAGCCACCACGCCCTGTCACCGAACAGGTGCATGAGCGCCGGGACGATCAGCATGCGCACCACGAACGCGTCGAACAGGACGCCGATCGCGAGCCCGAACCCGAGCGGGCGGACCATCGCCAGGTGCGAGAACACGAACCCGCCGAAGACCGAGACCATGATGATCGCGGCGGCCGTGACGACGGCGCGTCCGCTCCGGCGGCCGGCCACGACCGCGGCGCGGGCCGGCGTCCCGTGGACGTACGCCTCGCGCATCCCCGAGACGAGGAACAGCTGGTAGTCCATCGCCAGCCCGAACAGCACGCCCATGATGATGATCGGCGCGAAGCTCAGCACCGGTCCGGGGGTCTCGACGCCGAAGACGCCGCTGAGCCAGCCCCACTGGTATACCGCCACGATCGCACCGAACGCCGCCACGAGGGAGAGCACGTAGCCCGCCGTCGCGATGAGCGGCACCAGGAGCGAGCGGAACACGAGGACCAGGATGATCAGCGAGAGCCCGACGACGACGGCCAGGTAGACCGGGAGGGCGTCCGACAGTCGGTCGGAGACGTCGATGTTGCCGCTCGCGGCACCGGCCACGCCGAGCTCGGTGCCGTCGTCCAGGGGTGAGGCCGCGCGCAGGTCGTGCACCAGCTCCTCGGTCGACTCGCTCGAGGGACCGTCCGTCGGGATGACCTGGAAGATCATGAAGTCCAGGTCGGGCGAGACGCCGGCCGGGGCGACGGCCGCGACGGCGTCCCACGCCATCAGCTCGTCGGCCAGGTCGGCCTGGACCAGGGTGAGCGTCTCCTCCGTCGCGGGCTCGGCGAGCCGCGTGGAGACGACGAGGGGACCGTCGGCGCCCGCGCCGAACTCGCGGGCGGTGGTCTCGTAGGCGCGGTACGCGGTGGTGTCGGTCGGCTCGGTCGAGCCGTCCGGCAGCCCCAGGCGCATGTCGAGGGCCGGGATCGCGATGACCAGGAGCGCGAGGATCCCCACGAGACCGCCGGCGACGGCGCGCGAGGTGCGCATCGGCGTCGGCGTGGTGTCGGTGTGGTGCGTGTGACCGACCGTGCGGCGCGCACGGCGGCTGAGGACGCGTGTGCCGAGCAGCCCGAGCAGCGCGGGGGTCAGCGTCACCGAGACGAGCACCGCCACGAGCACGCAGACCGCACCCACGCTGCCCATGACGCCCAGGAAGTTGATCCCGGTGACGTTCAGGGCGAGCAGCGCGACGATCACGGTCGAGCCGGCGAAGACGACGGCGTTGCCCGCCGTGCCGTTCGCCAGCCCGATGGACTCGCGCAGGTCCATGCCGGCGAGCAGCTGCCGGCGGTGCCGGCTCATGATGAACAGCGAGTAGTCGATGCCGACCGCGAGGCCGAGCATCACGCCGAGGACCGGCGTCACGTTGGACATCTCCACGACGTCGGAGGCCGCCATCGCGCCGGCCACGCCGACCCCGACGCCCACGATCGAGGACGCCAGCGGCGTGAACGCGGGCAGGAGCGCGCGGAACATGACCACGAGGACGATGAGCGCGACGATCACGCCGATGATCTCGCCCGGTCCGAGCAGCCCCGCCACCTCGGTGGCGATGGCGGAGGAGACGTCGACCTCCACGCCGTCGATCGACGCGTCCTGCGCGGCCTCGACCACCGACTCCTTGACCTCGGCGGGCAGCTCGAAGGCCGTCTGCTCGAAGATGACGGTCCCGAGCGCGGCCGTGCCGTCCTCCGACACCGTGCGCAGCTCGGCGGCGGCGTCGAGGAGGCGCTGACCGGCCTCGAGCACGGGGGCCCCGGCGGCGGCCTGCTGGTCCGCCGGGAGCTGGGCGATCTGCGCCTGGCCGGCGGCGAGCTGCTCCGCCTGCGCCGCGCGCTCGGCCTCGGTGGCGAAGGGGTCGACGACGGCGGCGACGCCGTCGAGCTCACCGATCTCCGCGAGCGTCGCGGAGATGTCCGCCTGCTGCTCGGGGGTGAGCGCGGCGTCGTCGGAGCTGTGGAAGACGACCGTGCCGGTGGCGCCGGTGCTGCCGCCGACCTCGTCGGCGATCTCCTGCGTGACGCGGGAGGTCTCCGTGCCGGGGATGTCGAAGCTGGTGGCGAGCGTGCCGCCGAACGCGAGGAAGGAGCCGGCGGCCACGGCGAGCACCGCGACCCAGCCGAGGATGAAGCGGACAGCGTGCGCCGAGGCGTACCGACCGATCCGGAAGAGGAGACGTGCCACGAGAGGCCTTTCGTCACGTGCGGACAGGGAGGCGCGCCGTCGAGCCGTGGCCTACGCTAATGGACAGATGTCGGAAAAGCGACAAGTGTGTGACAAGTCGCTCTGCCGGCCGGACCGCCTGGAAGGATGCACCCCGTGGACCCTCGGATCGCCCGCACCCGTCACAGCCTGCAGCGCGCGCTCTTCGACCTGCTCGGCACCCGCGACCTCGAGGACGTGACGATCGCCGACATCGTCGAGCATGCCGGGGTCAACCGCAGCAGCTTCTACCAGCACTACTCCGACAAGGACACGCTGCTGGCCGACGCGATCGACTCCGCCCTCGCGGGGGACGGTGCGGCGCTGCCGCCGCTGATGGAGCTCATCGAGACCGACGCGATCGCGGCGATCGTGGCCTACCTCGGGCACTTCGAGGGAAACATCGACGTCTACGCGCGGGTGTTCGGGCCGCACGGCTCGCTCGTGGCCGTGGCGCGGCTGCAGCAGCACGTCCAGGGCCTCGCGCGCGAGGGGATCGAGTCCTCGCGCACCCAGGTCTTCGACGGCATGCCGATCGACGTCGCCGCGGCCGGGATCGCCGGGTCGGTGGTCGCCGTCGTGGGCGCCTGGATCGCGATGGAGCCGCGGCCGGGGCTCGACGTCGCGGCGGCCTGGATCTGGCGCGTGCTGCTCGGGCCGGGGGCGGAGCAGGGTGGCGCGGATCCCGGGTGCGGGTCGGCGTGACTCGATCGCAGGGCCGGCGTCGGCGCGCGGAAGTGCTTGATCGTCGGACGTTTCGCTCGTAGCCTTGCACCGCGGTCGCCCGCTCGTCGGGCGCACCCGGGTCGCGGTCGACCCGGGGACCGTGCAAGGGGCTACGGGGTCGGGCATCGATACGCCCGTCGAAGGGCGATTCCGGGGCGACGGTCCCGCGCGCCGGCGTGGGACCTCATCCGATCGATGAGGAGCCACCGTGACCGAACGCACCACGAGGACGAGGCGCCGGGCGGTGACCGCCGCGCTGATCACCTCGGCTCTGCCGCTGTCGCTGACGACCGCGCTCGCCGCAGCGCCACCCGCAGCGGCCGACACCGAACTCCCCGACTACGACGCGAGCCCCGCCTCGCTCAACTCCCACCCCCTGCCGGAGTGGTTCGACGACGCCAAGTTCGGCATCTTCATCCACTGGGGTGCCTACTCGGTCCCCGCCTGGGCGGCCGGGGAGGACGACCACGGCGGCGAGAACTACGCCGAGTGGTACGGCAAGTACATGACGAACCCGGAGAGTGCCTTCTACCGCTACCACCGCGACACCTACGGCGAGGACTACGACTACGACCAGTTCCTCGAGGACTGGGACCCGGCGCAGTTCGATCCGGACGCGTGGGTCGACACGATCGCCGACGCCGGAGCGCGCTACGTCGTGCTGACGAGCAAGCACCACGACGGCATCGCGCTGTGGGACTCGCCCACGGGCCGCGACACCGTCGACCGGGGGCCGGGCCGCGACCTCGCCGGAGAGCTCATGGGTGCGGTGCGCGAGGACGGGCGGCTGAAGGCGGGCTTCTACTACTCGCTGCTGGAGTGGTGGCACGCGGGTGCCCCCAACGCGGAGCAGCGGACGAACCCCTACACCGGCGAGCAGCTGCCGTACACCGGGATCGACCTGCCCGCGGGGAGCGACTACGTCGCGGACTACATGCATCCGCAGATCGAGGACCTGATCGACTCCTACGACCCGGACATCCTGTGGTGCGACGGGGAGTGGGACGTCGACGCCGCGACCTGGGACATGGGCGGCGTGGTCGCCGACTTCTACAACCAGGCCAAGAACCGCGACGTGCCCAAGGAGGTCGTGGTCACCGACCGCTGCAAGATCGACCAGGGGCGCGATGATCCCGAGGAGCTGGACTTCCAGACGCCCGAGTACGAGGTCCGGAGCGAGATCGAGACCAGCAAGTGGGAGTCGAGCCGCGGGATCGGGAGGTCGTACGGCTACAACCAGCGAGAGACCGACGCCGACTACCAGACGGCGGACGAGATCGTCGACAGCCTCGTCGACATCGTCAGCAAGAACGGCAACCTGCTGCTCAACATCGGCCCGAGAGCTGACGGGACGATCCCCGAGATCCAGCAGGAGCGGCTCGCGCAGGTCGGGGAGTGGCTCGAGGTGAACGGCGACGCGATCTATGGGACCTCCTACTGGCAGCGTGCGGAGGAGCCCGCGAGCGCGACCGACGTCCGGTACACGATGGGCGACGACACGCTCTACGCCACGGCGCTCGACTGGCCCGAGGACGAGCTGACGCTCGGTGGCGACCTGCCCTTCACCGCCGCGACCACCGTCTCCCTGCTCGGCTCGGACGCCCAGGTCCCGTGGTCCCGCGCGGCGGACGGTGCGATCGTGCTCGACACCTCCGGTCTCGAGCCGTCCAACGACATCGCCCACAGCTTCGCCATCTCCACCCCCGGGACCGACCCGCTCCTGCGGGCCGAGCTCAGCGAGAGCGTCGAGGCCACGGCCGGGACGACGGCGTCGACCACGCTGCGGCTGGCCAACCCGTCCGGCGACGCCGTCGACGACCTCGAGCTGAACCTCGCCGCTCCCCCGGGGTGGCGGATCGAGCAGCCTCGTGTCGAGGTGCCGCGCATCGATCGCCGCTCGTTCGTGGAGGTCCCGATCTCCCTGACCCCGCTGGTGGGCGCCGGTGACGGTCAGCTCCGCGTGCAGGTCAGCGGCGGGACGGCCCAGGAGCTGGTCTTCCCCGTCTCGACCACGAAGCTCAACCTCGCGGAGGGGCGACCGGCACGTCAGTCCACCACGTACACCGAGCCGGGTTCGGACAACGGTGCGGCACGCGCGGTCGACGGCAGCCGGACCAGCGGCCTGGCCAGCACGGCTGACGAGGACCAGGGTGTCGCCTGGTGGGAGGTCGATCTCGAGGACGTCACCGACCTCGGCGAGGTTCGCCTCTTCAACCGCGAGGACTGCTGCACCGAGCGGCTGGCCGACCTCACGGTGTCGGTGTCCTCCGAGCCCTTCCCCGCGCGCCCGCTGACGGCCGACGAGCTCGCGGCCGACGGTGTCGTGACGGTTCCGTTCGAGGGACGCGTGGACGCGGCGCCGTCGGGGAGCGTGGTCGAGCTGCCCGACGGGGCGCAGGGGAAGCACGTGCGGGTCCAGCTCGGTGCTGCCGGTGTACCGCTGAACCTCATGGAGGTCGAGGTGGCTCCCGGCCTGCCGTCCTCGGCCCCGTTCGTCGATGTCGGTCCGGACGCGCTCTTCGGCCAGGACATCGCCTGGCTGGTCGAGACCGGGATCGCAACGGGATGGCCGCTGCCCGACGGGACGGCGGAGTTCCGTCCGCTGGAACCCGTCGCGCGTGACGCGATGGCCGCGTTCCTGTTCCGGCTGATCGGTGACGACGCGTACACGGCGCCCACCGAGTCCCCCTTCGCCGATGTCGCGCCGGGTGACCAGTTCTACCGCGAGATCACGTGGCTGTCGGCGCAGGGGATCGCGACCGGCTGGCCGGGCGGCGCGGGGGAGAAGCCGCACTTCCGCCCGCTGGATCCGATCGGACGTGACGCGATGGCGGCGTTCCTCCATCGCGCCGCCGGCCGACCTGCGGTGACGCCGCCCGCGGCGTCGCCGTTCACCGACGTCGCACCGGGGGTGGCGTACTACGACGAGATCGTCTGGCTCACCCAGAACGGCGTCGCCACGGGGTGGGTGGGCAACGACGGCACGAGCGTCTTCCAGCCGCTCGCACCGATCGCCCGCGATGCGACGGCGGCGTTCCTCCGCCGGTTCGACGGTGTCGTGCAGGGGGCGACGGCGACGTCGTGACCCACTGACCCACCGACCCGCTGACCCGCGACCGCCGACCCGCGGGTCCGCGCGTCAGCGGGTCGGGACCGGCAGGGTGCGCGGGAGCGCGCCGCGGGTCCACCCCGACAGCAGGTCCCACACGGCGGCGCCGGCCTCCGGCGTCGTGCTCGAGGCGACGGGCGTGGTGAGCACCGGGGCGCCCCGCGTGGTCCAGCGCGGGCCGACCATCGCGCCGTCGGGCAGGCTCGGGTCGAGGACGGCGCGCAGGGTGGGGCGCGCGCCGTCGTGCTTGCCCTGGGCGATCGGGAGGCGCTCGAACCGCCCCGGGACGACGATCCCAGGCCGGGCGGGCGAGAGGGCGTCGACGGCGTAGCCCGGGTGCGCGAGCAGCGCCTGCACCCCGGCGCCGCAGTCGCGTCGGGCGAGCTCGCTGATGAAGGCGTGCACCACGTGCTTCGTCCGCGCGTAGGTCGCGAACGGGTGGTAGGCGTGATCGGCGACGAGAGCCGCGACGTCGAAGCCGACGATGCGCGTGGCGAGGCTGCCGAGACCGACGATGCGGACCGGCGGGGTGGCGGGTGGCGTCGTCGGGCCCGTGGACGTGCGGTCGGCGGTGAGGGTGGGCCACAGGTGTCCGACGAGCGCCGCGTGCCCCACGACGTTCGCCGCCATCGTCACCTCGATGCCGTCCGCGGTGAGGGTGCGCTCGCGCGGCGGCTGCGTGGAGCCGGCGTTGAGGACGAGCGCGTCGATGCGGTCGAGGGCGGTGAGCACGTCGGCGGCCGCGGCGACGGAGTCGGGATCGGTGAGGTCGAGGGCGACGACGTCGACGCTCGCCCCCGGCACGTGCCGCGCGATCGAGGCGGCGGCGCGGCGGCCGCGCTCGCCGTCGCGCGCGGTGATGACGACGTGCGCGCCCGTCGAGGCGAGGCGCTCGGCCGTGAAGTAGCCGAGACCGCCGGTGCCCCCGGTGACGACGACGGTCGAGCCGGTGCGGTCGGGAGGAGTCGCGCGCATCCGGCCATCGTGTCAGGTGGCGGGGGCGTCGTGGGGGCGGTGGCGTCGTCGCTACCCTCGCGGGGTGTACACCCGCTTCGAGACCCCGGAGCTCGACGCGCGCGGGCGACGCGTCGGAGTGTTCGCCCTGGCGAACGGGTTGGCGCGAGCGGGGCGGCTGGCCTCGGACGAGTGGGGCGTGTGGCGGGCGGGTAACGACTGGTTCGACCACGCCTACCCGCATCCTCCGGCCGACGCCTACTCCGATCCGCGGGCGGCCGCGTGGTTCGGACCGGCGGCGGGCCACCTCGTGGCCGCCGTCCGGCCCTACCTGCTGCTGCTCGCCAGACACGGCGTCGCATGTCGGAGGGTGGAGACGCACGATCCGGGCCGGATCGTCTTCTCTGATGCGGTTCAGGTGGTCGCCGTACCGCGCGATGCGGACGGTGTTGACCGGCGCCGACCGCAGTGACGGTCGGCGGCCGGGATCGAGTGTTGCGCCCCGCACGGATACGGGTGGGTATCCGTGCCGGACGCAACACTCGATCCGCTATCCATGCGGGAGGCAACAGTCGATCGGGTGTTCGTGGGTGCGGTCACCGTCGGTCGTCGACTGCTGCACCACCCGCGGATACCGACTGCTATCCGCGGGTGGTGCAGCAGTCGATCGGGTGACCGCGTGCGGTGCAGCAGTCGATGTGTCCGCCGTGGGGGCGGCCGGCGAAAAGATCGGGCGGAACGGGAAGCGTCGGCCTAGCCTCGCCCCGATGAGCTTCGACGACCCGCGCCTGGTGGACCTGTACGACCTCGACAACCCCGACGGACCCGATCACGACCACTACCGCGCGCTCGCCGACGAGATCGACGCCCGCCGCATCCTCGACCTCGGGTGCGGCACCGGCATGCTGACCGTCTCGTTCGCGCGGCCCGGTCGCGAGGTGATCGGCGTCGATCCGTCGACGGCGATGCTCGCCGTCGCGCGACGCCGCCCCGGTGGGGAGCGGGTCACCTGGGTGGAGGGTGACTCGCGCGTACTCGCCGACCCGATCGGCACCCGCCACACCGCCGGCTCCGCCCAGCCCGGCGGCTCCGACCGCCCCGGCGGCCCCGCCCAGCCCGGCGGCCCCGTCCGCCCCGCCGACTACGCCGTCATGACAGGGAACGTCGCGCAGCACATCACCGACCCGGCGTGGGAGCGCACGCTCGCCGACCTCCGCGGTGCGGTGCGCGACGGCGCGACCCTCGCGTTCGAGAGCCGCAACCCCGCGCGACACGCGTGGGAGGCGTGGGCGGCGCAGCCGCCGTCGACCCGCGCGACCTCCCACGGCGACCTGCGCGAGTGGATGACGACGACCGTCCTCGAGGAGGGCGCCGCCGGCACCCGGATCCGCCTCGACGCGCACAACGTGTTCGAGGTGGGTGGTGAGCACGTGGTCGAGTCCGGCGAGCTGGTGTTCCGCGACGTCGCACTGCTGGAGCGGCAGCTGGCCGGGGCAGGGTTCGCGGTCGAGGAGGTGCGGGGCGACTTCGTGGGCGGGAGCTTCGACGCGGCGTCCTCGCCGCTGATCGTGGTGCGTGCCCGGGCGGTGTGAGCTCGCCGTCGTCCCGGCCCTTTCCAAGGTACAGCGCAGGTGGGGGCTTGCGGCAAGGCCCCTGGACCGGCGCAGAATCCTCGATCGTGCCAGCCTCAGCGACCCCCGCCACGCCCTCCGAGCGCCCGTCCGACCCGCCGTCCCTCCCACGCCCCGACCTGCCCGCCCGTGCGCGCACCGTCGCCCGGGGCGCTCGTCGTCGACGGCGGACCGGGCACCGGCAAGACGGTGGTCGCGCTGCACCGGGCCGCCTACCTCCTGCACGCCGAACCCGGGGTGGACGCCGGGCGCGGGGGCGTGCTCGTCGTCGGGCCGCACCAGCCCTACCTCGACTTCGTCGCCGACGTCCTGCCGGCGCTGGGCGAGGACGGCGTGCGCACGTGCACGCTGCGCGATCTGCTGCCGCAGGGGCGCGCGCCGCCGTCGAGCGCGATCCGGGCGTGGCCGCCCTCAAGGCGCGTACCGCGCTCGTGGCGGCGATCGAGCCGGCCGTCGCCCTGTACGAGGAGCCGCCGACGCGCCCGTTCGACGTCGCGACGCCGTGGGCCGACCTCCGGCTGACGCGCGAGGACTGGGCGGAGGCGTTCGCCGCGCCCGAACCCGGGACGCCCCACAACGAGGCGCGCGCCCAGGTGTGGGACGCGATCGTGGGCGTCCTGGCCGACCAGCTCGCCGAGCACCTGGGTGACGGGGACGGTGGGCTCGACGACGGCGGTGACGACGCCGAGACCCCCGAGGTCCCGCGGGCGGCGCTCGAGCGCGTCCTGCAGGGCGACGCCGAGCTGCGCGACACCCTCGCGCGCGCCTGGCCGCTGCTTGAGGCCGAGGACCTGGTCGGCGACCTGTGGACGGTCCCGGCCTACCTCGAGCGGTGCGCGCCGTCGCTGACGCCCGCCGAGATCGCCGCCCTGCAGCGCCCCGACCCGCACTCCTGGACCACCGCCGACCTCCCGCTGCTGGACGCCGCGCGGCGCCGGCTGGGGGACCGCGACGCCGAACGGCGCCGGCGCGCGCGGGAGGCGGCGACGGCGGCCGACCGCGACTACCGCGCGCGGGTGACCGAGGAGCTCGTCGCCTCCGACGACAGCGAGATGATGATCATGTCGATGCTCCGCGTCGAGGACCTGCGCAGCTCTCTCGACGGCGACGCCGACGACACCGACGGCCACCACCCGCGGGGTGACGAGCTCGCCGGCCCGTTCGCGCACGTGGTGGTCGACGAGGCGCAGGAGCTGACCGATGCCGAGTGGTCGATGATCCTCGCGCGCTGCCCCACCCGCAGTCTCACGATCGTCGGGGACCGCGCGCAGGCGCGCCACGGGTTCGACGGCACCTGGCACGAGCGGCTGGCCCGCGTGGGCCTCACGCGGGTCCGGGAGGCGACGCTGCGCGTGAACTACCGCACGCCGTCGGAGGTGATGGCGCAGGCTGCGCCGGTGATCCGCGCGGTGCTGCCGGACGCCAACGTGCCGACGTCGGTGCGCGAGTCCGGGGTGCCGGTGCGGTTCGGGCAGGTGGCCGAGCTGGGCGGGGTGCTCCAGGCGTGGTTCGCGGGGCGTCCCGACGGCGTCGCGTGCGTGATCGCGTCGGGTGGCGCGGGTGCGGCGGGCACGGCGCTCGCGCTGCCCGACGGCGTCGACGACTCCCGCGTGTCCGTCCTGACGCCGGAGCTCGCCAAGGGCCTCGAGTTCGACCTCGTCGTGCTCGTGGGTGACGGCGACGACGGCGCGACCTCCGCCGTCGACCGCTACGTCGCCATGACGCGCGCGACGCAGGAGCTCGTGGTGCTCGCCGACGCTTGAGTCCCGAACCCCCGCGGGGGCGGCGGCGCTGGCACGATCGGGGCATGTCGCGCCTCGCCGATCTGATGACGCCGTCCCTCCCGCCGGGCCTCGCCCTCCCCGAGCCGCTGCTGCGCGCGTGGGACTTCATGGAGTCGCGGGGGTGGGGGCACGAGACCGCCGGCGGGTACGTGCTGACGCCGTACGCCGGCAGCGCCGAGCTGGGCGTCGTGTTCTCGCCGTCGCTCACGCTCGCGGGCTGGTTCGAGCCGGGCGAGCCCGGGCACGACCGACTGGTGCCCCTGTGCCAGACGGACGGGACCGGCAGCTTCGCGGCGCTGTGGCTCGACCCGGACGACGCCGGCGCCGTACGAGTCGTGATGCTCGGGTCCGAGGGCGAGCGCTCCCTGCTCGCCGACGACGCCGTCGACTTCCTCCGCCTCGTCGCGATCGGCTACCTCGAGCTGCGCGACTGGGCCATCGAGGAGGAGCCGGACGAGGAGGAGGACGGCGAGTCCGTCGCGGCGCTCGCGGACTTCCGCGCATGGGTCGAGGCGGAGCTCGACGTCGAGGTCCCGGCGCACTGGAGCGTGCGCGACCCCGATCCGTTCGCCGCCTGGGTGGCCGAGGTGAAGGGCGAGGAGGTTCGCGAGTCGCGCTTCACCGCCGAACCGGGCCCGACGGCCGCTCCGGACGTCGACCCCGCCGCCGTCGTCGCCGCGCTGGAGGAGCTCGTCGACGAGCCCCGCATCACGGGGGTGAAGTTCGGCCGGCGCCAGGGCATCTCGTTGACGTCGGTCCCGTGGGGGCACGAGCTCACGGTGATCGAGCCGTCCGGTGGGGTGACGGCGGAGCACGCGCCGCTCGTCGCGCCGACCATCGCGGCGGTGCGCGCGGCGCTCGTGGCCCGGTGGGGCGAGCCGCGCACGGCGCCGCACGTGGACGGCTCGCGCGCGGCCAACATCGTCGAGGTGCACGGCACGGACGAGGTCGACCTGTGGGACCTGGGCGACGACGTCGTGCTCGGCCTGTTCAGCAGCGCGAGCGAGTGGACGCAGATGGCGGTGGTGGTCGAGCGGCGCGCGGTCGACGTCGCGCACCGGTACTGATCCGGCGCTCACGTGGCTGGCCGCGGGGTCGTGGACCTCAGCCCCGACGGTCTGCGGTCTCGGCGCCCAGCTCGCTGATCCGGCGGTCGGTGGCGACGAACGTCAGCACGATGCCGATCACGAACACCGCGAACGTCACGTGGAACGTGGCGCGCTCGCTGTCCTCGTCCGCGACGAAGCCGAGGATCGTGGCGATCACGGTGCCGATCACCAGCAGCGTCAGGGTCGAGCGCACGAGCCACACGGGCACCGTTCCCCCCGAGGCGACACGCCACAGCGCCGCGACGGCGATGAGCGCGACGAGCGAGAGGCCAAGGTAACCGACCGCGAACGGCGGGGTGGTCTCACCGAGGTCGCCGCCCAGCATCCGGAACCCGAAGCTTAGGAGCGACACGGTCGCGTACTCGCGGTCGTCCCCGGGTGAGCGGTCCGGGTCGGGCGTCTCGACCGTCAGGTAGGGGAACCAGAAGGCCGACGACGAGCGCGGCCGCCGCGACGGCGCACACGGCGGCGCGGACGACGGCCGCCAGCTCGCGGACGCGGGTCTCGAGCTGGCGGATCCGGCGCTCGGGCGTGGTGGCGCTGGTCATGGTGGTCCCCCTCGGACGATGCGGGTGCTTCGATTGACGCGGGCCGCGCGGAACGCGTGACGCTAGCAGGCGCGGCGGCCGGGGTGGTGGGCGGATCCGGTGGTCCACCACCCCGGGTGCTCACCCGTCTGGCGCGCGACGGCGTCGTCGGCTTGGGTGGGGGATGAACCGCCGTCGCCTCCTGACCCTCCTCGGCCTCGCGGGTGTCGGCGGTCTGGCGGCGTGCGCGCCGCGTGCCGCCGCCCCGGGTGACCCGGGCGACGCCGTCGCCCTCGAGCCGGTGCGCATCGACTACGGCGACGACCCCTCGCAGTACGCCGAGCTGACGCTTCCCGAGGGCGCAGCCAAGGGCGTCGTCGTCGTGATCCACGGCGGCTTCTGGCGTGCGCAGTACGACGCGTCGCTCGGCCGACCGCTCGCGGCCTCGCTCGCCGAGCAGGGCTGGGTGGCGTGGAACCTGGAGTACCGCCGCGTGGGCGGTGGCGGCGGCTACCCGGCCACGTTCGACGACGTCGCCGCGGGGATCGACGCGCTCGCGCAGGTGCCCGACCTCGACCTCGGCACCGTCATCACGCTGGGCCACTCGGCCGGCGGGCACCTCGCGGTGTGGGCCGCGGGGCGGGCGGCGCTGCCGACGGGCGGTGACGGTGACGCGGGTGAGCGAGCTGCGGGCTGGGGCGATCCCGCCGTCGTCGTCACGGCCGCGGTGCCGCAGGCCGGCGTGCTCGACCTCGCGGGCGCGGTGCGCGACGGCGTCGGGGGCAGCGCCGTCACGGACCTGATCGGGGGCGGGCCGGACTCGACCGCGTTCGCCGATCGCTACCCGCTCACCGACCCGACGATGCAGCTGCCCCTGGACGTGCCGGTGCGCGCCGTGCACGGGCGCGCGGACACGATCGTGCCGCTGCGTCAGTCCGCCGACTACGTGCGGGCGGCGAGCGCGGCGGGCGCCGACGCCGAGCTGGTCGAGGTCGAGGGGGACCACTTCGTGGTGATCGACCCCGGCAGCCCGGCCTGGCGCACCACGCTGGAGGTGCTCGAGGGCCTGCGGGGCTGACGCCGCCGGCGGCGCGGAGCGTGGCCTCAGAGCTGCTCGAACCCGTCCCGGCCGGTCGGCGGAACGTCGTGCACCTGCGCACCCGCGACCTCCGCCGCGTCGGGCCCGTGGTGCAGCCACGCGACCATCGCCGCGACGGCGTCCTCCGGACCCTCGACCTCGGCCTCCACCGTGCCGTCGGCGAGGTTGCGCACCCACCCTGCCAGCCCGAGCCGTTCTGCCTCGCTCACCGTGCTCCACCGGAAACCGACACCCTGCACCCGACCGCTCACCACGACGTTGACGCGCATCGCCCCATCATCCGCCCGTACGCCCCGGGAGGCGCGACGAGGAGGCGCCCCCTCGTCCGGGCCTCTCGGCGCGCCGCAGCCGCGTCCGCACAGACGCCCCCGCGAGGACGACGACGACCAGGCCGCCCAGCGCCGTCGGCCACCCGATGTGCTCGTGCAGGATGAGGCCGGCCCACGCGAAGCTCAGCACCGGCTGCACGAGCTGCACCTGGCTGACCTGGGCCATCGGGCCGATCGCGAGGCCCCGGTACCACGCGAAGAACCCCAGGAACATGCTCACCGCCGCGAGGTAGGCGAACGCCGCCCACGCCTGCGGACCCGCGACCGGCGCCTCGTGGACGGCCGAGGCGCTCGCGACGGCGATCGTCACCGGCGCCGCGAGCACGAGCGCCCACGAGACGGTCTGCCACGACCCCAGCTCGCGCGCGAGCAGCCCGCCCTCGGCGTACCCGACGGCCCCGGCGAGCACCGCGCCCAGGAGCAGGAGGTCCGACGGCGCCAGGTGCAGCCCGCCCCCGGACTGCAGCGCCGCGAAGGCGGTGCCCGCGAGTGCGCCGAGGCCGGCGAGCACCCAGAACGCCCGGCCCGGGCGCTCGCCGGTGCGCACGACGACGGCCGCTGCCGTCGCGACCGGGAGCAGCCCGACGACGACGGCCCCGTGGCCGGCCGGCGCCGTCGTGAGCGCGAGCGACGTCAGGAGCGGGAACCCCAGGACGACGCCGCCCGCCACGGCCGCGAGTCGCAGCGCCTGGGTGCGTGAGGGTCGCCGCTGCCGGGTGATCGCGAGCGCGAGGCCCGCCAGCGCGGCGGCGACGACAGCGCGCGCCGACCCGACGAACACCGGGTCGAGCGAGGCGACCGCGATGCGCGTGAGGGGAGGGTGAAGGAGAAGGCGAGGACGCCGAGCAGGCCCCACCCGAGCCCGGTCGCGGCCGGCGGGGCTGTCGGTAGCGGGCTGGTTCGGACCGCAGTAGCGCTATCATTGGCCGTCATGACCAACGGTAGCAGCGACCGGATCCACGCCGAGCTCGCTGCCTGGGTCGCGGCCGCGCCGGCGGGGACCAGGCTGCCCTCGAGCCGCACCCTGAGCGCCCGCCACGGGGCGAGCCCGGTCACGGTGCAGAAGGTGCTGCACCGGCTCGCCGCGGCCGGACTGGTCGAGAGCCGGCCGGGCGTGGGCACGTTCGTGCGCCGTCGTGCGCCCCGCGGTCCGGTCGACCTCGGCTGGCAGAGCGCCGCGCTCGGCGCGCCCCACGTGCGCTACCCGCGCGCGTCGCCGACGCAGCGCTCGGCGGATCCCGACGCCGTCGCGCTGCACTCGGGCTACCCCGTGAGCGACCTGCTGCCCGCCGCCGCGGTCCGGGCGGCGCTGGCGCGCGCCGCGCGCTCGGAGGCGTCGGTGCGCCGCGCACCCGCGGCGGGCCTGCTCGAGCTGCGCGCGTGGTTCGCGGCGGATCTCGCCGGGGACGGCGGCTTCGGCACCGCCGCCTCCCCGGTCTCGGCCCGCGACGTCCTCGTCCTCCCCGGCAGCCAGAGCGGTCTGAGCGCGATCTTCCGCGCGATCGTCGGGCGCGACCGGCCGCTCGTGGTCGAGTCGCCGACCTACTGGGGTGCCGTCGTCGCCGCGGCGCAGGCCGGTGTCGAGCTCGTGCCCGTGCCCAGCGGTCCGCACGGGCCCGACCCCGAGGAGGTCGCGAGCGCGATGGACCGCACCGGGGCCCGGGCCTTCTACGCGCAGCCGACGTGGTCCAACCCGCACGGGGCGCGGTGGAGCGACGACCGTGCGCGGGCGGTGCTCGACGTCGTGCGCGCCCGCTCGGCGTTCCTCGTCGAGGACGACTGGGCGCACGACTTCGGCATCGACGCGCAGGCCCGTCCGCTCGCCCGGATGGACGACGGCGGTCACGTCATCCACCTGCGCTCGCTCACCAAGAGCCTGTCCCCGGCCGTGCGGGTCGGTGCGGTCATCGCGCGCGGTCCGGCGCGCGACCGCATCGAGGCGGACCTCGCCGCGGGGACCATGTACGTCAGCGGGGTGCTGCAGGCGGCGGCGCTCGACGTCGTGACCCAGCCCGCCTGGCGCACCCACCTGCGCGCCCTGGGCCCGCGGCTGCGCGCCCGCCGCGACGGTCTGCTCGCCGCGCTGCGGACGCACCTGCCCGAGGCGGCGGTCGACCACGTGCCCACCGGCGGCCTCAGCCTGTGGGTCCGGCTGCCCGAGGGCACCGACCTGGAGAAGCTGACCCGGGCGGCAGCTGCGCGGCGCGTGCTCATCGCACCGGGCGACGAGTGGTTCCCGGCCGAGCCCTCGGGGCCGCACATCAGGCTCACCTACTCGGGGCCCGAGCCGGAGCGCTACCCGAGCGCGGTCGCCGCGATCGCGGAGGCGCTGCGGGAGCAGCGGGGCTGAGCGCCGCGGCGACTCACGCCGTCGTGAACCCGTCCGCCCGTCGGCGGCACCAGCTCGACCCCGCCGGCGGTAGCCACGGCCGCTTGCTTACCGGACGGGCGCGGTGGACAGCACCGCTCGAGGCGGCGCGGCCGTTGCGCCAGACGCGCTGAGCCTCGGCTATCGGAGTGAGTCGGGCGTCGGTACGGGACCGGGAGGGTTTTGACTTGACCGCGTTCGCCGACGAGGGCATGGGGTAGCGGCCGGATGCGCTGGGAAGTGCCCGGCGAGAACTGTTTTGAGAAGAACCGTCTGCGGGTTTCTGGCGTCCGTCCAAATATCGTGCTAGCGTCTTGGTGGCGGAGGCTTGGGGCGCTTCGTTGAAATGCGCTACGGGAACTCGAGGCCTTTGCTAGAAGGCGGCCTGCAGGGTCCAGCTCATCCATTCGGAGAATGCTGAGACGGCGACGGGAGGGGGATTGTCATGATTGGCACATCGTACGTGAGGGTCGGCCGTTTCAGAGGCCGGGCGCGGATGATCATCGGCGCCGCCATGGTGACTGTCGGGGGTTTGCTGTGGGTGCAGCCGGCTGCCGCTAGTGCGCCGGTGGAGATGAGGGCACAGGGCGTGGGCCATGGCCATACGGCCGCGGCCCAGCTAGATTCGCGGACGCCGGTGCGAGCGGGCGCAGAGGTGCAGCCGCTCGGGGTGAAGAGCTGGGTCGTCAAGCAGGCGCTGCGCGGGGTTGCCGGCCTCGTTCGCGGCGGGGCCGACGCTTTCGTCAGGGTCGCAGACGACTGGCTAGATGACGGAGCGCGGGCGGCTCTGAAGAACAATTCCAGCGAGGTTGCCGACGTCATCGAAGACGTTGCAAATCTGCCCGATCTCGCGACTCACCAGGTTAGATCTGCGGTGTATAACGGACTCAAGGACTCTCTTGGCCACGGAACTGCCAACGTCATTGCCAACGCGGTCGAGGGTGCTCTGTGGCTTGTTCTGTAGCGGCGGGGGAGGTGGCCGTGTATGAGTGATCGGCGGATCGAGCGGCTGGAGAAGCAGGTCGAGGAGCTCCGTGCCCTTCTGACGTCGGTCATACTCAGTGTGAATTTTCATGAGGACTTGCCTTTCGAGTCTGAGATGGCGCGTCGCGAAGTGGCAGGGGAGCGTAGAGCGGCGTTGAACCTCGTCCTCGCGTGTATTGCAGCGCGGTCGCGGGGCGAGACGCCCAGCAGAGTGCGGAACTCCCGGATGTTGGAACAGTTCCCGGTCTTGGAGCTCGCTCAGTCCCCCGCGGCGATCGACCTGGACGAAGCTATCGCTCTGGTAGCAGATCTCGTCGGAAGCAGAGATGCTGCGCTCGACGTGCTGAAGGCGCACAAGGCGGCTGGGTTCGGGGCGGAGACCTACCGAGTTCTCGGTCTCTGACGACGTAGCGACTGGCAGGGGCGAGAAGGCCCCGCCCGGCGCGTGTTTGGCGGGGTTGTCGCCGTTGTGCGGTGCTCCGGTTGCGCATCGGTATCGATCAGTCCAACTCGTCGCGCCGCGACAGGAGAGCCGCGGCGCCTCATGAGCTGTGGGTCCTCGGTTGCGCATCCGCCGCGACGGTCTTCTCGGGGCATTGCGGCCGCCGAGCCCTCGGGGCCGCACGTCCGGCTCACCTACTCCGGGCCCGAGCCGGAGCGCTACCCGACGGCGGTCGCCGCGATCGCGGAGGCGCTCAGCAGCGGGGCTGAGCGGGGCGGCGACTCACGCCGTCGCGAACCCGTCCGCCATTGGCGGCACCAGCTCGACACCGCCGGCGGGCGGCGCGGGCCACGGCCCGAGGGTGCGCGGCCACTCGCCCGCGAGGTCCTCCTGCGCCAGCGCGACGCGGCTGCGCGTCTCGGCACGACCTTCGAGCCCGGCCCAGAACGCGTGCCCCACGAGGAGGTTGCGCACCAGCGACTCCTCGGTGGGGAAGAGGGTGGTGACGAGGTCGGCGATGCGGTGAAGGCGGGGGAGCGCCGTCGCGGGGTCGACGTAGCCCGCGGACACGCCCGAGCGCAGGATGGTGTGCAGTCGGATTAGGTCCCAGCCCCACAGCAGCTGCGGCACCCCGTCGGCGCGCGGGTTGACGAGGTCGACCAGGTCGTCGAGGGGGACGTCGGTGGTCGCGGCGATCTGCTCGAGGATCGCGGGCTCGCCGAAACGGCCGGCCGCGGCGAAGGCGGCGGAGTGCACACCTGTCGCGAGGCCCTCGTCGATCTGCGTCAGCAGGTCCGTGCGGTGCGCGACGCCCCACGAGGCGGCGAGGTCGTTGCGGTGGTCCTCGGCCGTGCCCGGGGACAGGATGGCGACGGCGCGGCGCTGCCGCGGGGTCAGCCCGTCCGCGAGCGGGAACACCTCGAGGGTCAGCGGCCACCCGCCGAACCGGTGCACCCACGGCGCGGCGACCCGCAGGACCCGCCGCAGCTCGTCGTCGGGCGCGCCCAGCCCTCGGACGTCGTAGTAGGCGCGCTGCGCGCGCACGAGGAGCGGCGCTGCCGCGACGCCACCACCAGCGCCGTGGCGAGCAGCGCCAGCGCGAAGCCGACGATGCCGGCCCAGATCGCGAGCATCGCCGGCGGGGCGTCCCGCCAGGCCTGCGCCACGCCGTTCTCGGTGCCACCGGGGCCGACCTGGCTGTTCCAGAACATCGCCCCCGTCACGACGACGAGGACGCCGCAGAGGACGACGGCGTTCAGGGCCGGCGCGGCGGGCGGGAGTCCGACGGCGCGCCGCGCGCGCCCGAGCGCACGCCAGGAGGGTCGGACCGGGAGGTCGCGCTCACCGGGCTGGTTCTGGAGCGGGTGGGGCCGGCGCGGCGGCGTCATGCTCGTCTCCTGGGGGTGGGGGTCGGCGACACCTTAGCGAGCGATCGCCCCCGGGCGGGGCTGGCCGACCCGAGGCGCGGAACGGCCCCGCCCGACGAGTGTCGAGCGGGGCCGTCCCCGTCACCGCTGCGGCGGATCAGTCCAGCGCGTCGTACCGCGACAGGAACGCCGCGATGGCGTCGCGCGCGATCGGCGTCACGGGGCGGAAGATGACCGTTCCGTCGTTGCCGACCCAGCCGGTCGAGATCCCGACCTCGGCCACCCACGCGATCTCGGTCGCGAACTGCGCGCCCGGCGCGACGTCGGCGAACGGCATCGGCGCGGCCGGCACGTAGTCCTCGACGTCGGCGAGGCGGTACAGGAACGCCGCCATCGCGTCACGGTTGATCGGCTCGAGCGGGCGGAACTGGCGCGTCCCGTCCGGCATGACCCACCCGGTCGAGATGCCCGCGGCGTCGAGCCAGGCGATCTCCGTGTAGAACTGCGAGCCCACCGGCACGTCGGTGAACGGCGAGACCGCCGGCGGCGTGAAGCCCTCCGGCTTCGTCATCCGGTACAGGAACGCCGCCATCGCGTCGCGCGCCACGGGGTTGAGCGGGCGGAACTCCTTCTGCCCGTCGCCGACGTCCCACCCGGTCGAGATGCCCGCCTCCGCGAGCCAGCGGATCTCGTCGAAGAACAGCGTGCCGAGCGGCACGTCCACGAACGGCAGGGCGGCGACGGCGATCGTCGCCTCGCCGCTCGCCGCGCCGAGCGTCGCGGTCACGACGGCGTCGCCCACCTCGCCCAGCGTCGCGGTCGCGCCGGTGAACGTCACGCCCGGGCTGGTGGAGGAGAACGTCACGAGCGACGTGACGTCGCCGAGGGTCGCCCTCGGCGTCGGACGCGGTGACGGTGAGGTCGACGCTCTGGCCCACGATCGCCGTCGTGGCCGACGCCGTGACCTCGAGCGACACCGCCGCCTCGGCGACCGTGACCCACGCGGCGTACGCCGTCGCGCTCGCCGTCAGCGGCGCGGTGAAGTCGAACGGCACGGTGCGCGCCTCGTCGGCGAACCAGCCGGCGAACACGAGGGTGTCGTCCGTCGGCTCGGCCGGCACGGTCGGGACCGCGCCGTAGGGCAGGACCTGCGGCTCGACGGGCGCGGTGCCCTCGCCGCCGAGGTCGAAGTCGAGCGTGACGTCGGCCGCCTCACCGAGCGCCCCGGAGGCCACGGCCGCACCGGTGCCACCCACGATCGGGAGCACGATGGTCGAGGTGGTGGCGTCCACGGTGACCGTGGAGCCGCGCGTGCCGTCGTTGCTGTAGCCCGACACGTTCGTGGAGACGGCGACGCCGATGCGGTGGCCCGCCGGGAAGATGTAGTCGTAGGGCTCCATGTCGAAGTCGAACCCGTACTCCTGCCCGGGCACGACCGGGGTCGCCTCGCCGGAGATCAGCGACTCGCGGTTGGAGGAGTCGAGCGCGCCGCGCGAGAGGCGGAAGAAGTCCGCCGTCGCCAGGACGCGCTCCTTCTCCAGGTAGCAGCTGGAGTCGGTGATCTTGAAGGTCTCGGGGGTCGCGGTTGCCGGACCCCAGCTGGCGCCCCAGCACGTGCGGATCGTGGTGTTGCGTGAACCGTCGCCCGAGCGCGAGACGCGCTCGGCCGTGCCGTAGTCGACCAGCATCGCGCCGAGGTTGGCCTGCTCGGTCGAGAGCGACGCGTCCAGCTCGATGCGCGGCGTGCCCGAGACGCGCAGGTCGGCCTCGAGCGGCTCGGACAGGAACACCAGACGCGTGTCCTGCTGGCCCTCGGGGGTCCCGACCAGCGCGTTCTCGTTGATCGAGGCGGCGGCGTTGGTGAAGCTCAGGGTCTCGACCGCGGTGGCCGGCTGCAGAGCGAGTGAACCGGCGGCACCGGCGGTGGTGGCGGTGAGGTGGACGGCGACGTCCTCGGTGCCCGGTGCGGGCCAGGAGGCCTCGTCGACGTACTCCTCGACACCCTGCTCGACCATCGACTCGGGCTCGTCCATGATCCCGTTGTCGATGCCCATGAGCCAGTGGTCGTACCAGCGGTGGATCGTGTCGACCCACACCGTGCGGCGGAAGTCGAACGGGTCGATGTGGCCCTGGCGCGGCAGCCACACCTTGCGCGGCACGTCGTTCGCGGCGAGCGCGTCCCACCACTCGTTGAACTGGCTCATGCGGACGTTGTCGTCGTTGAGCCCCTGGATCGCGAAGACGGCGGCCGTGACCTTGTCGGCGTCGAGCTGGTAGTTGCGCTCCTGCCAGAAGTCGTTGACGTCGCCGTCCGTGTCGCCGTCGACGGTGTTCATCCAGGCCCGCGACGGCGCGCACAGCGCGCGACGGTCGGGGTTGGTGACGGTGTTCGAGAGCGACTGGGGGTAGTGCGTGTTGTGGCGGATGCCGTTCGTGCGCGAGTAGCGGTACCACTGCGTGATCGCCTCGATCGGCACGATGGTCTCCAGGCCCTCGACGCCGGTCGCCGCGACGCCGTTGGCGAGCGTGCCGTCGTAGGACTTGCCGAACATCGCCGACTTGCCGTTGTGCCAGTCGGCGAGCGCGGGGGCGCCGTCCTTGTCGTACCCCGCGACGCGGCCGTTCAGCCAGTCGACGACGACCTTGAGGCTCTCGATGTCGCCCGCACCGCCGTGGAACGGGCAGCCGTTGGAGAAGCCGGTGCCGTTCATCTGCGCGTGGATCACGGTGTAGCCGCGCGGCACGAAGTAGTTGTCGTAGTACAGCGGGCTGACGTCGGAGGCGCCGCCCAGGTTGTCGTTGAGGAGCTGGGCCTCGTTGCCGCGCCCGAGCGTCGTGTAGTACGGCGAGGGGTCGATGATCGCGGGCGACATCAGGCCGGTCTCGGTGGCGGCCGGGCGGACGATGTCGATCGCGGTGACGTCGTCGACGCCGTCGCCGTCCTGGTCCACACCCGCGACGGGGATGAAGATCCGCTCGCGGATGGCGGTGCCGTAGTCGTAGCGAGGGGCCGTGACACCGCCGACGAGGCTGATCCCCTCGGGGGTCTCGGCGGTCGGGGACGCCTCGCGCGCGAGGGCCTCCGCCTCGAGCGCCGCACCCGTGTCCGGGGCCGTGACCGCCTCGGGGGCGACGGTCTCGGTGGTGAGCGGGACGGGGGCGAAGGTGTCGGTGGAGACGGGGACCGCGGCCGCGGGGAGGGCGGCGACGGGGAGGACGGTGGCCGCGAGGAGCGCGGCGAGGATCGGGCGGCGACGGCGCCGCGGCTGGGCAGGGGGACGCAAGGGGTTCTCGGGGGAGTCCACGAGAGAAGTTGTAAACCCGCGGGGGACGTTCCGCGACCGGAGGGTGTCATCTCGCCAAAGATTTACCGGTGCGGAACCTGACAGCGGCCAAGGGCGTCTCCCGTGACCGGGTGGAAATGTTCTCGACACGGTTGCGTCACATGTGGGCGGTTGTGAACGGTCCCATCGCGAGTGCACGGGTGCGTGCCGGGTCTACGCTCGCGACCATGCCCACCACGCGCCCGTTCCGCCAGGTCGACGTCTTCGGTGCCCGGCCCTTCGCCGGCAATCCCCTCGCGGTGGTGCACGACGCCGTCGGGCTCACCGACGAGCAGATGGCCGACGTCTCGGCGTGGACCAACCTCTCGGAGTGCACCTTCCTCCTGCCGCCCACCGACCCGGGCGCCGACTACCGCGTGCGCATCTTCGCCGGCCGGCGCGAGCTGCCGTTCGCGGGGCACCCGACGCTCGGCACGGCGGCTGCCTGGCTCGACGCCGGCGGGTCGCCCGCCGTCGCGGGCCGCGTGGTGCAGGAGTGCGGGGTCGGGCTCGTCACCGTGCGCGAGATCGCGGAGGGTGCGGGCGGTGAGGGTCGCGACGGCGACGGGGCCGGTGCCGGTGGCGCTGCGGCCGACGCCGTCGCACTCGCCTTCGAGGCGCCCTCGCTCCTGCGCTCCGGGACGCCCGAGACGGACGAGCGCGACGCCGTCGTGCGCACGCTCGGGCTCGAGGCCGACGCCGACGCGGTCCTCGAGGTCCGCTGGATCGACAACGGGCCGGGGTGGATCGGCGTCCTGCTGCGCGACGCCGACGCGGTGCTCGCGGTGCGGCCGGAGCCGGCACGTGACGGCGTCGAACGCTCGATCGGCGTCGTCGGCCTGCGTGCGGAGGCGCTCGACGGCGAGCCGCGCGTCGAGATCCGGGCGCTCATCGTCGACGGCGAGGGCGGCCTCGTGGAGGACCCCGTGACCGGGAGCCTCAACGCCTCGGCGGCGCAGTGGCTGATCGACACCGGCCGCGTGAGCGCACCCTTCACGGCCGCGCAGGGGCGGATGGTCGGGCACGACGGCCGCGTCTCGATCACCCGCGACGCCGGTGGGGCGCTGTGGGTGGGAGGGGCCGCCGTCGTCGCGATCCGGGGCGAGATCGGCGTCTGAGCGCCCGGCTCCGACGTCGGTCAGACGTCGATGCGGACGATCGCCTCCTGAGGTCCGCCGCAGCGTGCGCTCCCACCCACACGTCTGAAGTCGACCGAGACCGGTGTCTCACGGAGGATGCTCCCGTCGGCGGCGAGTGCACGGACGACGAGGTGGTCGCGGTGCAGCGCGACGCCGAAGGTCCATCGGCTCCCGTCGTCCGCACGCGTCGGCGGCCCGTGGGCGATCAGCCTGCTGGGGTCGGTGACGTCGTCGTCGGAGGAGCAGCGATCCTCCACGCAGAGCTCCAGGTCGGCGATATCGGACCGTCGCCCCTCGACCTCCACCACGATCGTGCTCGAGTACCCCTCGGTCGTGCACGGGTAGGAGGAGCAGGCGGAGACACCCGTTGCGCCGGACGATGCGAGGGCGGCGACCACCCAGATCGGCACCCGCACGGCTCGTGAACCCATGTCGCGATCCTCCCCGCCCGGCGGTGGTCCCGCCACCGCTGCGGCGGCGCGTCAGCCCGCCGTGTCTCCGAGCCGGTCCGGCTGGGCCTGCCGCAGGCCGCTGACCAGCAGCGTCACGACCTCGCGGACGTCGTAGTCGGGGTCCTGCGGGCTCCACGCGACCAGGTCGCCGACCGCGCGCAGCAGCCGGTAGGCCGAGATCGGCGCGACGACCTCGCCGGCGGCGCGGCCGGCGTCGAGCAGGTCGGTCAGGACCGGGACGAGGCGCTCGACGAAGAGCGCGTGCAGCGCGCCGAACTCCTCGGCGTCGCCCTCCCACACCCGGGACAGGCCGTGCTTCGTGCCGAGGAAGTCCACGAAGAGGTGCACCCAGCTCAGGGTCGCCTCGAACGGCCCGGGCGCCGACGCCAGGAGTGACGGCCCGGCCGCGGCGCACTCCTCGATCTGGTGGCGGTACACGGCGACCACGAGGTCGGCCCGCGTGGGGAAGTGGCGGTAGAGCGTGGCGACGCCGACCCCGGCGGCGGCGGCGATCTCGCGGACGGGGGCACCCACGCCCGAGGTCGTGAAGACGCGGGCGGCGGCCTCCAGCAGCGCGCCCTGGTTGCGGGCGACGTCGCGCCGCAGCGGGGCGGTGGTGCGGGAGCCGAGGTCCGAGCCGGGGCTGCCGCCGGCGGGGCGCGCGTCGGGATCGGCGTGGTCGCCGGAGCCCGAGGCCCTTCCCGGGGTCGGGGGTGTCGCTGCGGAGGTCACCGCGTGATCGTCCCACGCCCAGCCGCCAACCGGAACATTGATCCACTTTCGCTTGCACACCGGAACAGTGTTCCGTATCGTGTGGAACGTCGATCCGTTTCGCAGTCGACGCCGTGATCCCCCGAGAGGTGCCCCGTGCCGTCCACCGATTCCTCCCCCGCACCACCACGCGCGTCCTCAGCGTGCGGCCCGTCGTCCTGCCGGCCCCCGGGCGGGGTGACGACCTCCAGGTGCGCGTCACCGCGCCGGCCGAGGGCAGCGGCCTGCCCGTCATCGCCTTCGCGCACGGCTACCGGCAGTCGATGACGGCGGCCGACCCCCTCGTGGACCACTGGGCCGCGCACGGGTTCGTCGTCGTGCAGCCGACGTTCCTCGACTCGGCCTCGCTCGACCTCGCGCCGGACGATCCCCGCACCCCGGGGATCTGGAGGACGCGGGTCGACGACGTCGTGCGCGTGATCGACGAGCTCGACACGCTCGTCGCCGCCCTACCGGGACTGGCGGGGCGCGTCGACACCGAGCGGCTGGCGGTCGCCGGGCACTCCTGGGGCGGGCAGACCGTCGGCATGCTGCTGGGGGCCCGGGTGCTCGACGCCGCGGGTCGCCCCGGCGAGGACCGCACCGACACCCGGGTCCGCGCCGGCGTGCTGCTGTCCACCACGGGCATCGCCCGCGGTGACCTCGTCCCGTTCGCGCAGGAGCACTTCGCCTTCATGAGCCCCGACTTCAGCGGGCTCGCGACGCCGTCGCTCGTCGTCGCCGGCGACGCGGACCAGTCGGCGCTCTCCACCCGCGGCCCGGACTGGTTCACCGACGTCTTCCACCTCAGCCCCGGCGCCCGGCACCTGCTCACGCTGCACGGCGGCGGGCACATGCTCGGCGGCATCCAGGACTACCGCTCGACCGAGACGACCGACGAGAGCCCGGCGATGGTCGACCTCGTGCGGCGCGTCACGACCGCATTCCTGCGCACGGAGCTCGGGCTCGACGCGGACGCGTGGGCCGCCGTCGCGGGTGCCGCGCACGAGCCGGTGGGTCGGTTGGACACCACCGTCCGGTGATCGAGCCGGCGGTGCGGGCGGGTGCGGGAGGTCGGGCCGTCGCCCAGCTGCGCCGCACCGCTCGCGCCCGGGTCAGGACCGGTCGAGGAGCCCGCGCAGGAACGCGGCCTGGCCGGCGTGCTCGAACGCGTCGGCCACGACGCTCACCAGCCGCGCGCCGCGCGTGACGGGCGGGTCCCAGTCGTCGTCGACGACGGCGTCGAGGTCGTCGTCCGACAGCGTCGCGAGGTAGGCACGGGCCGCGCGCTCGACGGCGTCCGCGTACCCCAGGAGCACGTCGGCCGGTGCGTCGACCTGGGCGACCTCGTCGGGGGAGTGGCCGTAGCCCATGTCGCCCGTCGGCAGGGGAGGCGGGCGCGGTCGGCCCAGCCCTCGCCGGTCCAGACCTGCTCGGTGCCCGCGAGGTCGGCGAGCTGGGCGTCCTGCTCGCGCCCGGTGTGCCACGCGAGCCAGGCCAGGGTGTTGGCCTCGGGGTCGAGGCGGCGGGTGAGCGCGGCGGGGTCGGCGCCCTCCAGCGCGTGGCGCAGCAGGTCGGGGACGCGGGCGAACGCGTCGGTCAGGACGTCGGTGCTTCTCACGGGTGGCTCCTCGAGTCTCGGCTTCGTGCCGAACGTACGCCTCGCGCGGCCCGGGTTCTACGGTGGCCGCATGAGCACCCCGCGCGTGATCCTGCTGTGCGGACCGGCCGGGTCCGGCAAGTCGACGACGGCGCGGCGGCTCGAGCGCGAGGGCTGGGTGCGGCTCGGCTGGGACCAGGAGGCCGCGCGCCTCGGTCACGTCGACTACCCGCTGCCGGCCGGGGCCCAGGAGGAGGTGCACGCCCTGGTGCAGGAGCGGCTGGTGGCGCTGGTGCGGGAGGGGCGGGACGTCGTCGTCGACACGTCGTTCTGGCGGCGGTCGCTGCGCACGGAGTACCGCGCGCTGCTCGCGCCGCTCGGTGCCGAAGTCACGACCTGGTACCTCCGGGTGCCGTGGCCGACGCTCCTCGCGCGCGTCTCCGCCCGCACGGGGGCCGGGCCGGACGACGTCGTGATCAGCGAGGCGACCCTGCGCCGGATCGTGGACGGGTTCGAGGTGCCGACGGCGGACGAGGGGCCGCTCGTCGTGCTCGAGGAGGGGTGAGGGCTCAGGCGCGCGCGGTGGCCGGGGCGCGGTAGGCGTCGACGATGCTCGGGCCGTCCGGCCGCTCGATCACGGTGATCGGGTCGCCCGCGGTGATCCGTCCGCCGCGCAGGACCCGGAGGTAGGGGCCGAGGCGGCGGGCGTCGGAGAACCGGCGCACCCAGCCGCGCTGGTGCTCACCGCCGATCCAGCGCGCGAACGTGGCGCACGGGGTGCGCGGCATGGTGACCTGGACCTCGACGCCCTCGCCCCCGGGGCCGGTGGCGTCCCCGCCCTCGCCGCCGCCGATACGCCAGATCTCCCCGATTCGTGCGTCGTTGACGTCGATGCCCTCGGTGCGCAGGTTCTCGCCGAAGAAGCCCGGCGGCACCTCACGGCCGAGCTCGGCGGCCCAGTGCTCGGCGTCCTCCTGCGCGTAGGCGTACAGCGCCTTGTCGAGCCCGCCGTGGTGCTTGCGGTCGGCCTGGACGTCGGCGCGGACGCCGTACGGCCCCACCTTGACCGCGCCGGTGACGGGGCGCTTGTCGATCGCGGTGACCCCGATCGTCCCGGGATCCTCCACGAGGGCGTGCACGGTGCAGACGGCGACGATGCGGGGGCTCGGCATGCGGCGAGCCTAGTCAGCGACGGCGGTGCGGGCCCGGTCGTCGCGAGCCCGACCACCGAGCACGCGCGCGACGTCACCCGCCGCCAGCGCACCCGCGATGAGCGGCACCTGAAGCGGGAGCCGCACGAGCCGCTTGAGGTCGGAGTCGAGCAGCGGCCCGGCGTCGCGCCGCTCGAGGTACTGGGAGACGTTGCCGGGCCAGACGGCCACGAGGAACGCCGCCGTCGTGACCCCCACCCACGCACGCGCGGGCTGGCGCCACACGGTCACGAGCGCCCCGCCGATCGCGAGCTCGACGACGCCGGAGGCCACGATCACGCGGTCGGGGTCACCGGGGAACCAGCGCGGCACCACGACGCGGTAGCCGCGCGTGCGCCGCAGGTGCGCCGTCCCGGCGGCGAGCATGAGGCCGCCGAGGGCCACCTGCCCGGCGGCACGCGCCACGACGCCCGGGGCGACGCCGTCGCGGCTCATGCCGTCACCCCGCTGCCGGCGCGCGCGAGACCGCGCGGACCCACGACGCCCAGCGCCTTCAGCGCGGGCCGGTAGCGCTCGGGCGCGACCGGGTCGTCCGCGAGGAGGCGGAACGCGAGCGCGCGCAGCATCGCCTCGCGCTCGACGCCGGTGCGCCACTTGTCGAGCGCGGTCGGTGCGGCGCCGTGCCACATCACCGAGTCGAGCACGCAGACGGCCTCCGCCCAGCGCTGCGGCCGCCAGGCGGGCGCGACGTCGATCACGACGGCGGCGCCCGCGCCGTCGATCAGCACGTTCCCCGCGAGGTCGGCGTGGATGAGCTGGTCGGGGTCGTCGCCGGCCACCGCCACCAGCTCGGCCAGCAGCGGTGCGAGGAGGGTGCGCCGCCACGGCGGGGTCGATCGGCGCCTCGCCGAACGCCTGCCGCTCGGCGCGCGCCCACCGGTCGGTGCGCGTGGCGAGCACGTCGGGCCGGTGCGGGACGAGGGAGGCGAACCGGGCGTGGAGCAGCCGGCCCGCGGCGAGGGCGACGTCGAGGTCGTGGCACGCCGTCGTCCCGGGCTCGTACCGGCTCGCACCCCACCCGTCGACGACCCACTCGCCGTCGCGCGCGGGGACCGGCATCGCGATGCGGAAGCTGCGGCGGCTCGCCGAGGTGTCGAGATCGTGGGCGAGCCGTGCCAGCACGGGGCTGAGCCAGCGCTGCACGACGGCGTCGCGGCCCGGGCTGAGCACGAGGTCGCCCACGAGCACGCTGCCACCCTGTCCGCCCGGCAGCGGGGTGGGGACGCCCTCGACCGCGAAGAGGTCCAGCACGTGCGCGGGAGGTGAGGTCACCGTTCGACCCTAGCGAGGGCGGGCGCTCGCGCCCAGGGCCCGCGTGAGCGCGAGCTCGTCGCGCAGCGCGCCCGCAGCCCCCGCCTCGAGGTGCGGCACCACCGTGCGCACCGCGGGTCCCGGCGGCAGGTGGATCGTGAGGTTCGCGCCGCCCCGGCGGCGGTCGCGCGGCCCGGTCTCGGTCGTCACGCGCTGGATGCGCGTGCGGTCGACCACGCGCACCCACCGCGACCACCGGCCGCCGCGCGCGAGGACGTGCGCCTCGTCGGTGCGCAGCCCGGTGGTGCGCCAGGTCAGCGGCGAGAACAGGCGCGCGTAGGGCTGGGCGAGCAGCCAGGTCGACGGCGGTCGCGCCGCCCCGAGCGCCGCGGCCAGCTCGCGGTGCATCGCCTCGTCGAGCCCGGGGAGAAGCGCCCGGGTGAGGCGCCGAACCTCGTCCGCCGTCGCTGCGACGGCCACGGTGTCCGCCCCGTCCTCACCCGCCGACGACCCGAGCGCCGGCACGGCCACCTTCAGCGTCCACCAGCCCGAGCGCCGGTCGATCGGCCCCTGCGTCAGCACGACGGCGCAGACCCGCCCGGCGCGCACGGTGCGCCGGGTGCGACTCCAGCGCCCGCGGCTGACGACGAGATCGCCGTCGTGCTCGTGCACCTGCCAGGTCGCCACGCGGCGCCACCGCTCGACGACGGTCCGCACCGCCCCGAATCCGGCCGCGCCCGCGGCCAGGAGCAGGCCGAGTGAACCGCCCACCTCGCCCCGGACCAGGCCGACCACGGCGAGCGTCCCGCCGACCAGGCACGCCACCGCGGCGGCCCACGGCTGGACGGCGCGGAGCGCGTACCGGCGCGCGCGGTCGGGGCCGGGGGCGAGGAGGAGGCGGCCGGGCGGCGGATCGTCCGGCGGTGCGGGCGAGGTGGTCGCTGGCGGGACGGGGGCGCCGCCGTCGTCCTCGCGATGCTCGTGGGCCCGCAGAGGTGGGGCGTCGCCGTCGTCACCGCCGGTCGGCGAGCTGCCGGGGGTCGCGGCCCGCCTCGCGGCGTCGCGCCGGACCAGCAGCGCGTCGCGCCACTCACGTGCGTCCGCGAGCGGCAGCCCGGTGACCGCACCGCCCGAGGAGGCACCGCCGGACACCTCGACCTTGAGCGTCGCGAGCCCGAACAGCCGGTCGGTGATGCTCTGGGCGATCTCGACGCCGTCGATGCGGGCGGCGGGGTACGTCGTCGCGGTCGAGCTGAGACCGCGCCGGCGGACGTGCAGCCCGCGGTCAGTGATCGCGTAGCGCACCTGGTGGCGGTTCACGGCGCGATCCGCGAGCACCAGAGCCACACCCACGGCCACGATCCCCGCGACCACGACGGCGAGGCCCGGCTCGAACGGATCCCCCTGGATCC
This sequence comes from Litorihabitans aurantiacus, assembly GCF_030161595.1. Lineage (NCBI taxonomy): Bacteria > Bacillati > Actinomycetota > Actinomycetes > Micrococcales > Beutenbergiaceae > Litorihabitans > Litorihabitans aurantiacus. Next base: position 2,995,063 of record NZ_BSUM01000001.1, on the reverse strand, counting down.
AGCCGTCGATCTCGTTGCGCACGACGGCGAGAACGATCGCCGCCCCCGCGAGGATCGTGCGCGCGGACTGCGCGACAAGTGCCCGCAGGGGGCGACGGCGCCAGCGCGGGTCGTCCGGGGCGGGGGCGTCGTCGAGGCCGCCGTCGCCGTCGCCCGTCACAGTCCCTCGTCCCGCCCGCCGGTGCGTCGAGCGAGGCGTGCCCGCAGCGCACGGGCGTCGGCGACGGGCAGGCCGGGCACGGTGGTCGTACCGCTCGCCGCCGTGTGGATCTCGAGCCGGGCGAGGCCGAACCGGGAGTCGATCGGGCCCTCGGTGAGGGTCACGTGCTGCAGACGGCCGTAGGGGACGACGGTCGTCGAGCGGCTCCAGAGCCCCTCGCGCACGACGAGGTCCTCGGCGCGTTCGGCGTGCCCCAGCGAGGCGACGTACCGGCGGCTGCGCACGAGCGTGGACAGGAGCCCGAGCGCGAACGGCGCCGCGAGGAGCCACCACCACGACGAGACGAGGAGGCCGAGGACCGCTCCCGCAGCGATCGGCAGCGGCGTCACCGCGAGCGCCGTGACGACCCTCGCCGTGACGAGGCGGGGCGACGCCGGGACCCAGGCGTCGCCGTCGTCCGCCGGGGAGGGCGACGCGGGTCGGTGATCCTCTCGGGATACGTCCGCAAACCTCTCGGGGTGCGTCGGCAGTGCTCTCGGGGAGGGTCGGGAATCCTCTCGGGGTACGTCGACAAACCTCTCGGGGGCGGGGTCGGTCACCGGGGCGTCCTTCCGTCGCGGGGCGAGGGCGCTACGCGGGCGCGCGCTCGATCGGGCAGCTCATGCACCGAGGACCGCCGCGCCCCCGGCCGAGCTCGGAACCTACCAGGGGCACGACCTCGATCCCGTGGTCGGCGAGGAAGCGGTTGGTGGTCGTGTTCCGCTCGTACCCGAGCACCACCCCGGGCGAGACCGCGAGGAAGTTGTTGCCGTCGTCCCACTGCTCGCGCGCCGCCTCGAACCGGTCCGTCGGCGCGCGCAGCACCTGCACGCGCTCCACCCCGAGGGCCTCGGCCACGACGCCGAACAGGTCGCCGTTCTCCGTCACGGTGAAGTCCCCTGGGGCACCCCGGGCTCCGCCACCAGCGAGTACGAGCGCAGCGACTCCGGCAGGTGCGGGTAGACGCTGAAGGTCGCGGTGTCGATCATCGTCATCGCCGTGTCGAGGTGCATGAACGCGCGCGTGCGCGGCAGCTCGACCACCACGACGCGGTCGACGGCGTCGGCCGCGAACAGCGCGTGCGCGAGGGCCTCCACGCCCTGCGGTGCGGTGCGCTCGCCGAGCCCGACCATCACCGTGCGGTTCCCGATCACGAGCACGTCCCCGCCCTCGACCGTCGCGGGCGCGTGGTGCCCGGCGTCGTTGCCGCGCAGGAACGGGACGCGCTGGGCCGTGAACAGCGGGTGGTGGTTGAGCACGAGCCGGGAGTTCAGCCCCTCGCGCTGCCGGGCGGGGTGGGCCATCGGGTTGACGACGACGCCGTCGTAGATCCACGCCACGTTGTCACGCTGGTAGAGGTGGTTGGGCAGCGGCGGGAGGAGGAAGTCGTCGTCGTCCAGCACCGACAGCAGCAGGCTGGAGGCGCGCGGCAGCGCCTGCGCCGCCTCGCTCCTCAGCAGCCCGCCGATCAGCACCCCCGCGAGGTCACTGGCGGGCATCGCCCCCACCAGGTCGGTGAGGTGGCGCTCCAGCCCGCCGCCGACGTGCTGCGCCGTGACGAGCTCGGACTGCACCAGCTCGCGCGCGCCGGGCTCGTCGAGCGCGGTCTCCAGCAGGTCGCGGAACAGGTGCACGACGACGCCGCGGTCGCGCAGCGCCCGCTGGAACGCGCGGTGCTCGGCCTGCGCCCGCTCGACCCACATGACGTCGTCGAACAGCAGCCCGGTCACGTTGTCGGGCGTGAGCCGGTAGAGCTCGAGCCCCGGCTCGTGCAGCACCACCTGGGCGAGATCGCCGACCTCGGAGTGCACTCCCAGCATGGTGGTCCCCTCGTCTGCTGCTCGCGTGCGGTGCCCCCACGCTACGGCGGGGACCACCCGGAGGGGGTGGTCCGCGTCAGCCGACCGAGAGGTCGAACTCCGTGCAGGTGTCCGCGCCGAGGAGGTGGCGGCGCACCGTCGGTCGGTGGATCCCGGTCCGGGAGCCGAGGGCCTCGAAGCGCAGGCCCGGCACACCGCCACCCATGAGGATCGGCGCCGTCGTGAGGTAGAGCCGGTCCAGCGCGCCCGCGGCGAGGAAGGACGACACGGTCCGGCCGCCGCCCTCGACGAGCACGCGACCCCGGCCCCGCTCGCGCAGGATCGCGACGACGGCACCCGGCACCCGCGCGGCGGCGAGGGGGCCGCCGTCGGGTCCGGCCAGGTGCACCACCTCGACCTGGTCCGACGGCGGTCGCACGTCGGGCCGGCCCGTCAGCCAGAGCGTCGGCGCCAGGCCGTCGGTGAACACGCCGGCGGTGCGGGGCGCGCGCCCGTGCGGGTCCAGGACGACGCGCACCGGGTCGTCGCCCTCGGTCTCCCGCACGGTCAGGCGCGGGTCGTCGACGACGACCGTGGTGACCCCGACGACGACGGCGTCCACCAGCGCGCGCAGCCGGTGCAGGTGCCGGTGGTCCTCGGGGCCGGTCACGACGTCGCCCGTCCCCGCCGCCGAGGTGATGAACCCGTCCGCGCTCTGCGCGAGCTGCGCCACGACCACCCGCGGGGCGGTCGCCAGCGGCCCGTACCGGCGCACGAGCTCGTGGTCGGGGTCGGCGGCGGGGCGGCCCGCCAGGAGGCTGCGCCACACCTCGGCGTCGGTGGCGGTGGTGGTGGTGGGGGCCGAGGTCGGGTGCGAGGTCGGCTTCGACGATGGCGGCGGCGGCGGCGACGACGTCCGTCCGGCCGCGTCGTGCGACATGCGGCGGCGCTTGGTCTCGAGGTAGGCCGCGTTGTCCGCGCGGTCGAGGACGTCCAGACCCCGACGGCGGCTGACCTCGACGTTCAGCGCCGTCAGCGCGTGCTCCTTCAGCGGGTTGGAGCTCAGCAGGTCGACGCGCTGGACGCCCAGGTCCCGCAGGATCGCCGCAGCGGCGTCGAAGGTGCGCGCGTCGGCCGGGTGCCCGAGCGCGAGGTTGGCGTCGACGGTGTCGACGCCACGGTCCTGCAGCGCGTAGGCGCGCAGCTTCTCCAGCAGGCCGATCCCGCGCCCCTCGTGCCCCCGCACGTAGATCACGACCCCGACCCCGGCGGCCGCGATCCGGGCCATCGACGCCTGCAGCTGCTCGCCGCAGTCGCAGCGGCGCGACCCGAGCGCGTCACCCGTGAGGCACTCGGAGTGCATGCGGAGCAGGACGGGGTCGGGAGCGCCGGCGACGTCACCGTGGACGAGCGCGACGTGCTCGACACCGTTGCTGTCGCGGAAGCCGTGCATCCGGAAGCGGGCGTGGTCGGTCGGCAGCCAGGTCGAGGCGACACGCTCGACGGCGACGGCCGGCAGGACGTCCGTGCCCTCGTGCACCACCACCCGCCTCCGCATCGGCTGCGTGCCGGCACCCGGGTGGCGCGACATCTCTTCTCGCCAGCCTACGGCGAGGCGCGCGACGGGCCTACGGCGGGCTCGTGGGCGCGCGGCGCGGCCGAGGGCGGGACGGGACCGGGCCGGGGCCCGGGGACCGGGCCCGCCTAGGATCGGGGGATGCCAGGACCCTCGTCGACGACCGCCGGGAGGCCGACGTCGCGCGAGCGGACGCCCTCCGCCGTCGTCCCCGCAGCACCGCCGCGCGGCCGCCGGGCGACCGTCGCCGTGGCGGTCCCCGTGGCCGCCCCCGTCGGCGCCGTGCTCGCCGCCGGGTCGCTGGCCGCCGTCGTCGGCGCCGGCCCCCTCCCGGGGTCGGCCGCCGTGCTGGCCGCCCTGGTCGTCCCCGGTCTCGCCGCGGCGTCGGTCCTGCGGCGCCGGCCGCCGGCGGCGGGTCCGGCCGACCTCGTCACGCTGGCGCGCACGGCCCTCATCGGTGTCGTCGCCGCCACCACCGTGCTCGCGCTCGTCGGCCAGGTGCCGGTCCGCACCTGGCCGCTGGCCGCGGTCGCCGGCGTCGCGCTCGCCCTGGACGCGGTCGACGGGTGGGTCGCGCGGCGCACCGGGACCGCGAGCGAGGCGGGCGGCCGGCTCGACATGGAGTCCGACGCCGCGCTCCTGCTGGTGCTCTCCGCGCTGCTCGTGCCGGTCGTCGGCTGGTTCGCGCTCCTGGTCGGGGGGATGCGGTACGCCTTCGTGCTGATCGGGTGGTGGCGCCCCGCGCTGCGCGGCGAGCTGCGCTTCAGCCAGTTCCGGCGCGTCGTCGCGGCCGTCCAGGGGTCGGCCTCGTCCTCGCGCTCCTGCCGGTCGTGCCTCCCGCGCTCGCCGCCGCGATCACCGCGGCCGCCCTCGCCCTGCTGGCGATCTCGTTCGGCCGCGACGTCGTCGCCCTCGAGCGCCGGCACGCCGCGGGGGGACGGTCGTGAGCGCCGGCGGCGCCCTCGCCTGGTGGGCGACGGGACCGGACGAGGGTGAGCTGCGCCCCGAGGACCTGCCCGAGCCGGGGCCGGACGACGCCGTCGTGCGCACGCTCTGGAGCGGCATCAGCCGCGGGACCGAGACGCTGGTGCGGCGCGGGCTCGTGCCGGCCTCGCAGACGCAGCGCATGCGGGCGCCCTTCCAGGCCGGCGACCTCCCGTTCCCGGTGAAGTACGGCTACCTCTCGGTCGGGGTCGTCGAGCACGGCCCGGCCGCGTGGCGCGGGCGGCGGGTGTTCTGCCTGTACCCGCACCAGGACCGCTACGTCGTCCCGGTCGCGGCGCTCGCCCCGGTCCCCGACGGCGTGCCCTCCCGCCGCGCGGTCCTCGCCGGCACGGTCGAGACCGCGCTCAACGCCCTGTGGGACGCCCCGCCGTGCCTCGGCGACCGCGTCGCGGTCGTGGGTGGTGGCCTCGTCGGCGGTGCCCTCGCCCTGCTGCTGCGCGGGTTCCCCCTCGATCGCCTGCAGGTCGTGGAGGTCGACGACGACGCGCGGCGGCGCCTCGCCGCGCAGGGTCTGGACGCCGTCGCGCCCGACGACGCGGCCGGGGACTGCGACCTCGTCCTCCACGTCTCGGCGAGCGAGTCGGGGCTCGACCTCGCGCTCCGCCTGCTCGGCGACGAGGCCGAGCTGGTCGAGGTCTCCTGGTTCGGTGCGACCGCCCCGCGCGTTCCGCTCGGGGAGGACTTCCACGCCCGCCGGCTGAGGATCACGGCCAGCCAGGTGGGTCGGGTGGGGCGCGCCCGTCGGCACCGGCGCGACCTGCGGGCGCGGATGGCGACGGCGCTCGCGGCCCTCGCCGACCCGGCCTTCGACGTCCTCATCGGCGGCGACGTCGACTTCGCCGACATCGCCGACGCGATGGCCGGGCTCGGACGCCCCGGGTCGGCAGGATGTGTCGCGGTGGCCTACCCGGGGGCCGCGACCGAACGACCTGGAGGAAGCCGTGTACAGCCTGACCGTCCGTGACCACGTGATGATCGCCCACACCCTGCCCGACCCGTTCTTCGGCCCGGCGCAGGGGATGCACGGGGCCACGCTCGTGATCGAGGCGACCTGGCGCCGCGAGCAGCTGGGACCGCACGCCGTCGTGATGGACATCGGTGAGGCGAGCCGGCAGCTGGCCGAGGTCCTCGACCCGCTGCGGTACGCCAACCTCGACGAGTCGCCGGTCTTCGCGGGTCGGCTGAGCACCACCGAGGCCGTCGCGGGTCACGTCGCGCAGTCCCTGGCCGAGCGCGCGGGTGAGGACATCGCGGGGGTCGGGGTCGTCGTGCGCGAGCACCCCGACGCGTGGGTCGCCCACGACGTCGACCTGCGTGCCTGAGGGCCGCGGCCGGGCCCTCGTCGTCCCCGGTGGCCTGCCGGGACCGTCCGGCGGCAGCGCCTACGACCGGCGGGTGCTCGAGGAGCTGCGCGCGGCCGGCCTCGAGGTGGGGGAGGAGCGGATCCCCGGTCGCTGGCCCACCCCCGGACCCGCCGACCGGGACGAGCTGCGGCGGGCGCTCGCGCGTCACGACGACGTCGTCGTCGACGGCCTGATCGCCTCCGCCGCGCCGGACGAGCTCGCCGCGGCGAGGGCCTCCGGCACGCGCGTGACGGTGCTCGTGCACCTACCGCTGGCGCTCGAGGGCGGGCGGGCCGGTGCCGGTGCGGGTTCCGGTTCGGGGCCTGGTGCGGGCGACGACGCCCTCGCGCTCGCCGCCGCGGAGCGCCGCGCGCTGGTCGGGGCCGACGCGGTCGTCGCGACGAGCCGGTGGACCCGCGAGGACCTGGCGGTGCGCCACGGTCTCACCCGCGTCGCCGTCGCGACCCCGGGGGTCGATCCGGCCAGGCTCGCCCGGGGGAGCCGGCCGCCGCGGCTGCTCGTGCTCGGGGCCCTCACGCCGCGCAAGAACGCGGTGGCGGCGCTCGAGGCGCTCGCCGCTCTCGAGGCCCCCGGGGCGCGGCCCGCGACCCGGTTCTCGGCGCTCGTCGTCGGACCGGAGGGTGCGGATCCCGCCTACGCCTCGGCCGTGCGCGGCACCGCTGCGCGTCTCGGCCCGCACGTCGAGGTTCTGGGCCCCCGCACGGGCGAGGAGCTGGACGCGGTCTGGGACGGCTGCGACCTGCTGGTCCTGCCCTCGCTCGCCGAGACCTACGGGATGGTCGTCACGGAGGCGCTGGCCCGCGGGGTGCCGGCGGTCGTGGCCGCGGGGACCGGCGCGGTCGAGGCTCTGCGCGGCGACGGCGTCCGGGCCGACCTCCCGCTGCCCGGAGCCGCGGTCGACGTGACCGACGGCGCGTCCCTGGCCGCCGTGCTCGAGCGGTGGCTGGCGGATGCGACGCTGCGGGCGGAGTGGTCCCGTGCGGCGCGGCGTCACCGCGAGCACCTCAGCGGGTGGGACGCGACGGCGGTACGGATCAGGGAGGCGATCGGATGGTAGAGCGACCCGTCGAGGCGGACTGGCTCGCACTGCGGCGCTCGGCCGACCACCGCGCGCGCGAGCGCGCCCGCGACCTGCTGGCCCTGCTGCGCGAGCACCTGCGCGAGGTCGGCGCGGACGAGGCGGCCGCGTGGGACGTGGTCGACCTCGGCGCCGGCACGGGGTCGAACCTCGCGTGGCTCGCCCCGCGGCTGCCGGGCCGCCAGCGGTGGAGCCTCGTGGACCACGACGCCGATCTCGCCGCCGTCGCGGACACCGGCGAGGCCGCGCCCGGGGTCGAGGCGCGGTGGGTCCTCGCCGGTGCCGACTGCCTGACCGACCTCCTCGCCGACCTCGAGCCGGAGGGCCCGGCGACGCTGGTGACGTGCGCGGCGCTCCTGGACCTGCTGCGGCCCGACGACGTCGGGCACCTCCTCGACGCCCTCGCACCGGTCGGTCGACCCGGGATCCCCGCGCTCCTGAGCCTGAGCGTCACCGGCGAGGTCGAGCTGCACCCGTCCGACCCCGACGACGCGTTCGTCGCCGCGACCTTCGACGCCCACCAGCGGCGCGGCGGGCTCCTGGGACCCGGGGCCGCCGACGTCGTCGCGGCCGCCCTGCGCGCCCGCGGTGCGCGGGTGCACCTGCGGTCCACCGACTGGGTCCTCGGGACGGGCGGCGCGACGGACGCGGACGACGCCGCGCTCGTGCGGCGCTACGTGCGCGACCGTGCCGACGTCGTCGCCGAGCAGGACCCGTCGTCCGCCGACCGCGCGCAGGCGTGGTGGCGGCGACGCGAGCAGCAGCTGGAGCGCGGGGAGCTGCGGGTGCGGGTGGGCCACGTCGACCTGCTGAGCCTCCCGCCCCGCGACCGACGCGTCCCGTGACCGGTCCCGACCCCGGCGCCCGTTCCCGTACCCGCGCCCGGGTGATCGCGATCGCCGCGGCGCAGGTGCTCGTGAGCGTCGGGCTCCTGGTGGCGCTCGGCGCCGCCTGGGGCTGGGGGCCGTTCGCGGACGCCCTGACGTCGCTGCCGTGGTGGGCGCTGCTCGGCGGCGCGCTCCTCGGGGGTCTCGGGGTGGTGCTGCAGGGACTGCGGGCGCGCGTCGTCGCCCGCCACCACGGCATCCCGCTCACGACCCGGTCCGCGGTCGCACGCTGCTGGCAGTCCGCGTTCCTCAACGGCGTCCTGCCCGGGGGTGTCGGCGGCGACCTGGTGCGGGCCCTGGACGACAGCAGCGACCACGAGGCCCCCGCCGCACGCCAGGCGCTGACCAGCAGCGTCCGCGCCGTCGCCGCCGAGCGCCTGGTCGGCACGACGATCGTGTTCGCGGCGGCGGGCGTCGTGCTGCTCCCGCTCGCGCCGCTGGTCGCGGTCGCCGCGCTCGCCGTCGCGCTCGCCGCGGCCGTCCTGAGCCGGCGGTGGCTGCGCGGGCTCGGCGGGCGCGAGGTCGCCCGGATCACCGCGCTGTCGCTGCTCGGATGGGCCACGTTCGTCGCGATGTTCGTCCTCGCGGCGATCGCCGTCGCGCCCCGGTTCCCGCCGGCGGAGCTGCCGGGCCTGGCCGCCGTCGCGCTCGGCGGGATGTCGGTCCCGCTCGGGGTCGGCGGCTGGGGGCCGCGGGAGGCGGCGGCCGGCTGGGTGTTCGAGACCTCCGGCCACCCCGCGAGCCTCGGTCTCGCCGTCTCGATCGCCTACGGTCTGCTGGCGCTCGTCTCGACGGTGCCCGGCGCCGTCGTCCTGGCGGTGCGGACGTGGCCGCGCCTGCGGGCGGTCCGGGCGGCCCGGGAGCGCCGGGCTCGGGCGTGAGGAGGGTGGGCGCGACGGCGTGGACGGTCGGTGCCCGCAGCCTCGACCCGCACGTCCGGACGATCTTTGCGAGACTGGGGTGACCGAGCGCCGGAGCACTCCTCGCTCACGTCCGAGGGAGCGCGCGTTGACGAGCGATCACGACATCGACCACCTCGACCCCGCCGCGGCCGCGCCACCCACGACGACGCCCGCCGACGTCACCGAGGTCGCTGACGTCGCGCAGCGCGTCGCGGACGCGGTCTCGCGCGTGCTGGTGGGCAAGGAGGACGTGGTCCGCCTCGCCGTCGTGTGCCTGCTGAGCGAGGGCCACCTCCTCATCGAGGACGTCCCCGGCACCGGGAAGACCAGCCTGGCCAAGGCGCTGTCGCGGGCGGTGGACGCGCCCGTCTCGCGCGTGCAGTTCACCCCCGACCTGATGCCGAGCGACGTCACCGGCGCCAGCATCTACAACCGGGTCACGTCCGAGTTCGAGTTCCGGCCCGGCCCCGTGTTCGCCTCGATCGTGGTGGCCGACGAGATCAACCGCGCCTCGCCCCGCACCCAGTCGGCGCTGCTCGAGGCGATGGAGGAGAGCCAGGTCTCGGTCGACGGCCGCACCTACGTCCTGCGGCGCCCGTTCCTCGTGCTGGCCACGCAGAACCCGGTCGAGATGGAGGGCACCTACCCGCTGCCCGAGGCGCAGCGCGACCGCTTCCTCGCCCAGACCACGATCGGCTACCCCGGGCGTGAGGCCGAGCTCGCGATGCTCGAGGACCGCGCCGACGTCGACCCGCTCTCGCAGGTGCGTCGCATCACGGACGCCGACGGCGTCGCGCGACTGGCGGACGCCGTCGCCCGCGTGTACGTGGCCCCCGTGGTGCGCGAGTACCTGCTGACGCTCGTGCGCGGCACGCGCACCCTGCCCGAGGTGCTGCTGGGCGCCTCGCCGCGCGCCGCGCTCCACCTCAGCCGGGCGGCGCGGGCCGCGGCGGCGATGGCGGGTCGGGACTACGTCGTGCCCGACGACGTGGCCGACCTCGCCGTCCCCGTCCTCGCCCACCGCCTCATGCTCGCGCCGGTCGGACCGGGCCGTGCCCGCCCGACGGCGCACGAGCTGCTCGAGGGCCTGCTCTCCCGGACCGCGGTGCCGCGCGGTGACCGGGCCTGAGGGCGACGGCGCCCCGGCGGGCGTCCCTGGACGGCGCGGGCGCGGCGGTGGTGCGGTCCGGCGCGACCGCGGGACGGGTGCCGGTCTCCGTTCGTCCCGGCGCGGCCCGACCCTGACGCCGCGCGGGCGCTGGTCGGTGCTCCTGGGCGCCGGGCTCGTGGTGGCGGCGGTCGCGCTGCGCGAGCGCGACCTCGTCTTCCTCGGGGTCCTCCCACTCGCGCTGAGCGTGCTGGCGTGGCTCGCCGTCGCGACCCGGCGCCCCACGCTCGAGGCCGACCACCGCGTCGAACCCGTCCGGCTGCAGGCCGGCGAGGTCGGCTCGCTGCGGCTGCGCCTGCGCAACGTCGGCCCCCGCACCACGCGCCCCCTCGACCTCGTGCAACCCGGGATCACCGACCTGCTGACCGGTGTGCGTCGCACCGTCCCCCCGGTCCCGCCCGCCGAGCGGACCGCGCTCTCGCTCCCGCTGCGCGCGCGCCGTCGGGGTGCCTACCGCGTGCCCTCGCCCCGCGTGACGATGCACGACCCGCTCGGTCTCGCCCGCGTGGTGCGGGTCCTCCCGGCCTCTGCCGAGCTGCTCGTGCTCCCCACCGTGCTGCCCCTGACCGGCCTGCCGCGCGGGCTGGTGGGCCGCACCTCGACCGGCCGCGGCGCCCCGACAGGGCAGCCCGGCGGCGGCGACCCCGATGCGGGGGTGCGCGCCTACCGCGCCGGGGACGACCCGCGCACCATCCACTGGCGCGCCTCCGCCCGGCTGCTCGACGACCTCGTGGTCAGGGTCGCCGGCCCGACGACGCTCGGCTCGGCCGCGCTCGTGCTCGACGCGCGGCGGCCGGCGGGTGGTGTCGGTGCTGAATCCCCGGTGAACCGGCCCGACGGGCCGGGCGCGGGACGCGAGGACTCGCGCCGCGCCGCCGGTCGCCCCGCACCCGGCGGCCCGACGCCGGAGAACGCCGCGTTCAGCCCCGACGGCGCGGCGCCGGACGGTCTCGAGGTCGCCGTCGCGCTCGCCGCCTCGATCGGCCACCACCTGCTCGAGCAGGACGTCGAGGTCGACCTCACCGACCACGCGGGTGCCGCGATCGTCAGCGGGCACGACGTCGCCGACGACCTGCTGGCCGCGCTCGCCGTCGTGGGGGAGCCGCCCGGGGAGAGCCCGTGGCACCCCGTCGTGACGGGGTCGCCGGACGCGGTCGTCGCCGTCGTCGGGCCGCTGACGGCGAGCGAGGCGACGGCGCTCGCGGCCCTGCGGCGCGGCACCGCGCTCGCGCTCGTGGTCGGGGACGCGCCCACGTGCGTGGACGTGCTGCGCGGCGCCGGCTGGCGCGTCGTGACCGTGGACGTCACCGACGCCGCGACGCCCGACGGCGGGGCTCACCTCGCCGACGCCTGGCGGCGGCTGTGCGGGGGTGCGGCCGTCCGGGGCGGCTCGGGGTGGAGCGGTGCCGGCCGCGGCGACGGGGACGCCGGCGGTGCGTTTATCGGAGGAGCACCCGCCGGACCGGCACGGCGTGACGGGGCCGGTCCCGACCGGCGCGGTGGCGGTGCGCGACCCGGTGATCCCGGTGACGGCGGCCGCACGCCGCGGGTCGTCCAGGTGGGGGAGGTGCCGCGATGACCCAGGCTCCCGTGCGTGCGCGCACCACGACGTCGACCCCGGGCGGGGCTGCGCGCGGCACGACGCGCGGCCCCGCGCCCCGGACGCGGCGCTCCGACCCGCGTCCCGCCGCGCGCCCCCTGTCGCCCTGGCCGGTCCGCGTCCTCGCGGCCGTCATGCTCCTGGCGAGCCTGCTCGCGATCGACGAGGTGCTCGTCGGCAGCGACTGGGTCCTCTGGCCGACCCTCGCGACCGCGTGGGTCGTCGGGCTCGGGCTCGCGCTGCGCCCCACGCGGCTGCCCGCCCTCGGCGTCACGCTCGTCCAGCTCGTGGCCCTCGCCGGCCTGCTCGCGCTCGTGTTCGGCGTGCGCTCACCGGCCGACGTCGGCGAGGTGGCGCGCATCGCGCTGGCCCACATCGAGGTCTCGGGTGCGCCCGCGGGGGTGGTGCCCGCCGTCGAGGTGGTGCTCACGGGCGTGGTGGGCCTCACCGCCGTCGTGGTGGACGCGCTCGCCGCCCGCGTCCCGGCGCTCGTCGCGCTGCCGGCGGCCGCCGTCGTCGCCACGGGCGCGACCTTCGACCCGACCGCGCTGCCGTGGTTCGCGCTCGTGGCACCCGGCGCCGCCTACGTCGCCGTGCTGGCGGCGGCCGGACCGGCGCGCTCGTCGCGGGTCGCCAGTGGCCGGGCGGGGGGCCGCGGCGGACGCGCGGGCCACACCGCGAGCCACCCCGCGAGCCCGGCGGCGCGCGCGGGCGCGGCGGGCCTCGGCGTGCTCGCCCTCGTGGCGGCGCTCGCGGCCACGAACGCGTCCGGGGTGCGGGCGGACGGCCGCCTCGAGCGCACCACGTCGGCCGGCATCGGCACGGCGTCGCCGTTCACGGGCCTCGTCGGCGACCTCCTGCGCGGCGACGACCGCCCGCTGCTGCGCTTCACCTCGCCCGCCGGTCCCCGCTACCTGCGCACGGCCGCGCTGACGGAGTGGACCAACGACTCCGGCTGGGCCATCACCGAGGACCTCGAGCGGGACCGCCCGCCGCAGGGGGCCGGGGGGACCGAGGTCGACATCGAGACGCTCGACCTGACCTCGCGCTTCCTGCCCGTGCTCGAGGGCACGACGGGCGTCACGGCCGACGGCGGGCTGCGCCACGACCCCGGCCTCGACACCTACTACGACGACGAGCCGACCGAGATCGACGACTACAGCCTCCGGCTCGACCCCGCGCTCCCCTCGGTCGAGGAGCTCCGCGCCGACACCGTCTCCCCTCGTCGTGACGAGATCGAGGTCGGCGACCTCGATCCGCGGGTGCGCCGGCTCGCGCAGGAGGCGACGCAGGGTGCGAGCACCTCGTTCGACCAGGCACTGGCGCTCCAGCGCTGGTTCACGACGGCGTCGAACGGGTTCGTCTACAGCCTGCGCGTGCCGGAGGGGACGAGCGGTGACGCGCTGGTGGACTTCCTCGAGCTGCGGCGCGGCTACTGCGAGCAGTACGCCTCGGCCATGGGCGTCATGCTGCGCTCGCTCGACATCCCGGCGCGGGTGGTGGTCGGCTTCGGCTCGGGCACCACCGACGCGGCCGGTGTCACCACCGTCACCAGCCACAACGCCCACGCGTGGGTCGAGGTCCGGTTCGACGGCGCGGGCTGGGTCCGCTTCGACCCCACCCCGGGCGGGGGCGGGCAGGGCGGCCAGGCGGCGCCCGCCGTCGCCGGCCTCGACCCGGCCGACGCCGGGGGTGGCGCGCAGCCGGAGGCGCCCGACCCCGGGACGCAGGACCCCACCCCCGGCGACCCGAACTCCTCGGCCGCGCCCGAGCAGCCGGAGGAGACGGGTGCCGACCCGACGGCGGGCGCGACGACGCCGGGGGACGGGGCGACGCCGTCGCCCACCGATCCCTCCGACGGCGCGACCGCCGGAGGTGCCGGGAGTGCCGGCTCGGGCGACGGCGCCGACGCCGGGCCGTGGACGCACGTCGGGCGCGGGGAGATCGCGCTGCTCGTCGCGCTCGCGCTGCTCACGGGTCCGCAGGCCTGGCGCTGGCGGCGGGGACGGCGCCGGCTCGCCGTCGCGGCGCGCGGCGGCGGGGCGGGGGCCGCGGCCGCGTGGGAGGAGGTCGAGGACCTCGCGCTCGACCACGCCGTCGTGGTGCCCCGGTCCGCCAGCCTGCGCGCGGCGGCCGCTGTCATCGCCGACGAGGCGCGGCTGCCCGCGCCGGCCAGGGAGCGGCTCGACGTGCTCGTGCGGGCGTGCGAGCAGCGGTGGTTCGCGGGCGGCCGGGACGGATCCGCTCCGCCCAACGGCGGGTCGGCCGGGCGCGGCGGGTCGGGAGGGTCGGGTCGGTCCGGCGGTGCCGACCGTGTCGACGCCGACGGCGAGGTCTGGGTGAAGGCCGTCGGCGACGTCGCGATCGGGCTGGAACACCACCGACCGCCGTCGGCGTGGCGCTGGTGGTGGCCACCGTCGCTCCGAGCGACGGCTCGACGGTCTGCACCCGCCGCACCCACCCCGGTGCGCGAGCAGGGGTCGCGGGCGGGAGCCGGGGTGTGATCGCGGGCGCTACCCCCGCGCCGCGCGGGCGGCCAGCACCGCGGGCATGTGGGTCACGGCCCACTCCTCCAGCGCGCGCAGCGGGTCGCGCAGCGTGTGCCCGACGGCGGTGAGCTCGTACTCCACGCGCGGCGGGATCTCGGGGTACTGCGTGCGGGTGACGAGCCCGTCCGCCTCGAGCGCGCGCAGGGTCTGGGTCAGCATCTTCTGCGAGACGCCGTCCACGCGCCGCGCGATCTGCGAGAACCGCTGCGGCCCGTCGGCCAGCGCGCCGATGACGAGCACCGTCCAGCGGTCGCCGATCCGGTCGAGCAGCGCGCGCGTGGGGCAGTCGCGCACGTAGGGGTCCCAGACGAGGGGGTCGAGGGTGTCGGTCGTCGTCATGGTCCCGCCTTCCGAGGTGGTTACCGCAAGGTGCCTACTTACCACTCGGAGGTTAGTTACCTATGGTGACTGTTGCAACGGCGGGACCACCCACGCCGGCGATCGAAAGGCAGTCCATGGCACGCATCTCAGTTCTCGGCGGCACCGGCTACGCGGGCGGGCACGTCGTCGCGGAGGCCGCTCGTCGCGGCCACCAGGTGACCTCGTACTCGCGCCACGCCCCTGCCGCACCGGTCGACGGCGTCACCTACGCCACCCTCTCCGCTCTCGACCCGGCGTTCGTCCCGACGGCGCTCGCGGACGCCGACGTCGTCCTCTCCTCCCTCGCCCCGCGTGGTGAGCTCGAGGGGAGGGTGCGCTCCGTCGTCGCGGCTCTCGCGGCCGCCGCACCCGAGGCGGGGGTCCGCCTCGGCGTCATCGGCGGTGCCGGGTCGCTGCAGGTCGCGCCGGACGGTCCGCTCCTGGTCACGACCCCCGACTTCCCCGAGGCATTCAGGGCCGAGGCGCTGGAGGCGGCGGGCGTGCTCGAGGACCTGCGCGCCACCCCCGCCGAGCTCGACTGGTTCTACGTCAGCCCGGCTGCCGGGTTCGGCTCGTACGCGCCGGGCGAGGCGACGGGCCGCTACCGCGTGGGCGGGGACGTGCTCCTGGTCGACGCCGACGGCCGCTCCGCCATCTCCGGCGCCGACCTCGCGCTCGCGATCGTCGACGAGATCGAGAACCCCGCCCATCGGCGGGTGCGGTTCACCGCGGCCTACTGAGGTCGCCCGACCCGACGCCGAACGGATCCGTCTGGGCGGGAATACCTCGGGCGACGCGTGGTTGTATCCCCTGGCTGGCCCGGTACATGTCCCCGGGCCTCACCTATGCCGCTACGAGCGGCCGTTCGCCGCGAGGCGACTGTCGGGCCAGCCACCTCGTCGGCGGCGGCCGTCCACCTCGGTGGGCGGCCGCCGTCGCATCTCCCCGCTCGAGGGCCTCGAGGAGCCTTGGTTGCTAGGTTCGGGGCATGCCTCGTTCCATCGCCACGAACACCCGCGTCGAGCGCACCGAGCTGGAGGAGTTCCTCGGCTCGCGGCACGACGGGGTCCTGGTCACCACGCGCCGCGACGGATCGCCGCAGCTCAGCCCGGTCAGCTACGGGGTCGACGGCGAGGGCCGCGTCGTCATCTCGACCTACCCCGAGCGGGCGAAGGTCGCGAACCTGCGGCGCAACCCGGCGGCGTCGCTGATGTCGCTCGGCGCCGAGTTCAACGACCCGTGGGTGCAGGTCGACGGGACGGCCGAGGTCATCGAGCTGCCGGACGCTGTCGAGCCCCTCGTCGACTACTTCCGCGCCATCAGCGGTGAGCACCCCGACTGGGACGAGTACCGCGCCGCGATGGTCGCGCAGGGCAAGTGCCTCATCCGGATCACGCTCGAGCGCTGGGGACCCATCGCGACGGGCGGCTTCCCGGCGCGGCTCGCCGACTAGGTCGCTCATCGCGTCGGCCACGATGGTCTCCTCTGGACCGGGGGGACCGCGCGGACCGGGCGCACCGGGTCGACGGCGCGGACCGGGTCGACCGGGCGGAGCGCGCCGACCCGTCGAGGCCCACCCGATGCATCGCGCACCACGTCCCCCAGACTGGGGGCATGGAGCGCACCGTCACGGCCCACCTCGAGCTCGACGTCACCACGCCGGCCACGCTGGTCCTCGAGATCGCGGTCGCGCAGGAGCACCTCGACGCCGGGGCGACCGAGTCGCTGACGGTCACGGCCGCCGGCGACGCCGTCGAGCCGCGCGAGCTCCTCGCTTCGCACGGGACTCGCCTGCACGTCGTCGAGGCGGGTGCGGGCCCGGTCAGCATCGACTACCGCGCCAGCCTCACGCGCCTGGCCGAACCCGCCGAGCCCACCGAGGCCGACACGATCGCGTTCCTCCGCCCGAGCCGCTACTGCGAGTCCGACTCGCTCGCGCCGACCGCGCGCAGCGAGTTCGCCGGCCTGAGCGGCGCCCCGCTCCTGGCGGCGGTGAGCTCCTGGGTCGGGACGCGGCTCGCCTATGTTCCCGGGGCGTCGCTGCCCACGGACGGCGCGGTCCGCACCCTGCTGGCGCGTCAGGGGGTGTGCCGGGACTACGCCCACCTCGTCGTCGCACTGCTGCGGGCGCTGGACGTCCCGGCGCGCCTCGTCTCGGTCTACGCGCCCGGGTTGACCCCGATGGACTTCCACGCGGTGGCCGAGGCGTTCGTGGACGGCCGCTGGTGCGTGGTGGACGCGACGACGCTCGCGCCCCGCGGCTCGCTCGTGCGGATCGCGACGGGCCAGGACGCGTCGTCGACAGCGTTCCTCTCGGTGCACCACGGGACGGCGACGATGGGTGCGATGGAGGTCACCGCCGTCGCCGACGTCCTGCCCGACGACGACCTCGACCGGCTCGTGACGCTGCGGTGAGCGTCACCCGGGCGCTCGCCGTCGAGGATGCGGCCGAGCTGGCCGACCTGGTCGTGCGCGAGCGCGCGTTCCTCGCGCCGTTCGAGCCGCGACGGCCCGAGTCCTTCTTCACGCGGGACGGCCAGGCGCGACTTGCGGAGACGCTCCTGGACTCGCGGGCGGCGGGGACCGCGCTCCCGCTGGTGATCGTCGACGACGGCGCGATCGTCGGTCGCCTCACGGTCACGTCGATCGCGCGCGGCGCCTTCTGCTCGGGTGCGCTCGGCTACTGGGTCGCGCAGGGCGCCGGGGGCCGGGGACTGGCGACGGCGGCGGTCGCCGACGCCTGTGCGCTGGCCTTCGGCCCGCTCGAGCTGCACCGGCTCGAGGCGGGGACGCTCGTCGACAACCTCGCGTCGCAGCGGGTGCTCGCGAAGAGCGGCTTCAGCCGGTACGGGCTCGCACCCGGGTTCCTCAGCATCGACGGCGCCTGGCGCGACCACGTGCTGTTCCAGCGGCTCGCCGACGACGGCGTCCCGGCGGTCGCGCCTCGCTGAGGGCGGGCTGTCGACGCGGGATGGTCGGGTGGGGCGGATCAGGTCGGCGGCGCGGTGGTCCGGCGTCCGCGAGGACGGCGTCCCGCTGTCGGACTAGCGGGCGTCCCGCTGTCGGACTAGCGCGCCGCGGGCGCGATCTTCTCGAGCGAGCGCGTCATCGCGGCGTGGCCGTGGTGGACCGTCTCGCGGCTGACCTCGAGCGACGCCGCACCCTGGCGCACCTTCTGGCGCGCCTGCTCCAGGGCGCTCGTGAAGCGGTGGATCGTCTGCTCGCGGCGGGCGCGCTCGTCGCTCGCGCGGCGCAGCGGGGCGAGGTAGGCGGCCGCGGCACCGATGGCGAGGCCGACCACGAGCACCCACCAACCGGGTGAGGTGACGAGCGCCAGCACCACGAAGACGAGCGCGAGGCCCGCCAGCGCGCCGACGAGCCAGAGCTGGGGGCCGGGGATCGGCTGGTCGAGGTAGCGGCGCTGGGCCTGGTCGGCGGCGGCCGCGCCGTCGTCGTCCGGTGTGACCGTGACGGTCGTGCCCACGAGCGTGACCGACTCGCTCGGGGGCGGCGACGCGAGGAGCTGGTCGCGGTGCTGGTCGGCGGCCCGCAGGAGCTGGGGTGCCACGAGCGGTGCGACGAGGGCGGCGGCGTCGACGTCCGTGCCGCGGGCGTCCGCCACCACGAGCTCGACGACGCCGCCCGCCGGCTGCGACCACCACTGCGCCTCGCGGTCGGAGACCTTGCCGAGGTGGGTCTCCAGCAGGTTCGCGCGGTCGAGCAGCTCCCGCTCGCGGGGGCCGCCCTCGACGGCGAGCGACATCACGATGCGTTCGAGACAGACGACGGGGTCCACCTCGCGCGTCGGGCGCTCACCCTCCGGGCTGCCCCAGCCCCCGGCCGTGAGGTCGGCGGCCCCGACGGCGCGGTTGCCCCGGAGCTCGTGCCCGGCCACGCGGTCCGCCCACAGGGACCACGAGCTCAGGACGGCCTCGCGGTTCGTCGTGGCGGGGGTGGCGCTCCGTCGACCGGACGGCGACTCCTCCTGCGAGAGGTTCGCGAGCGGGTCCGGGCCCGACGTGAGGTGCCCGAGGCGGGGGCCTCGTGGAGCAGGTCGCCCGTGCTGCGCGACCACGAGGTGGGCTGGGCCAGGGCGAGGCGGGCGGCGACGGCGTTGCGCACCGTGGTCACCGCGTCCTGGCCGAGCATGCCGGCGGTCGCGGCGCGCCACAGCACGCGTTCGGTGTGGGTGACCTTCTCCGAGGAGGAGGTGTCGGGTTCGGACGGGGTGCGGAACCCGCGGACGGTCGACGTGCTCGAACCGCGTGAGGCGCCGCGGGTGCGCCCTCCGCCGGCCGCCGCGGGAGCCGCGGGGGCCTCGCCCTCGGCGCTCCCGAACGCGGGGGTGCCGGTGGGGGGACCGGATGCGAGGCCCTGGAAGCAGCTGTCGAGCATCGAGGTGGTGAGCTCGGGGTGGCCCACGAGGGTGGTGACGGCCACGAGGAACGGGGCGGCCCGGCCCCGGTCGAGCCGCAGCGCGGTGTCGGCCGCGTCCGCGTCGAGGGTGCCCTGGCGCGCATCCACGATGGCGAGCGCCGCCGGGACGAGCCAGTAGTCACCGTCGGAGGCGAGGTCGGGCGACTGGCGGAGGTAGGTGAGGTCCCCGTCCCCGCGCAGGACGGCGCGGGTGAGGGCGACGGCCGCGTCGCGCGCGCGACGCGTCGGGATGTACAGGGTGAGCTCGTCTCGGATGTCGCCGAGCTCGATGAGGGCGTTGAGCTGGAAGGTGAGGGTGTCGACCTTGGTCGTCAGGTCACCCTGCAGGGCCTGGATGCGGCGCTCGACGGCGCGCTGCCGAGCGCTCGCGGCGGCGGCCTGCGCGGCCATGGCCTCGTTGAGGTCCCGGATGGCTCGGTTCTGCGACCAGTCCTGTGACATGCCGGTCACCCTAGAGGGACGCGGGAGCTCGGTGGGGGATCGGTGCGGAGAAGAGCCGGCTGCTCGTTCGCCGGACTGCCTGACGACTCACCGCCGCAGTGCCGGACTGCGCGATGACCTGTCGCCGCGCATGTCGGACGGTTCGACGGCCCGCCGCGCTCGTCGGATGGTGCCACGGCCTGTCGCCGCGCTCGTCGGGCCGTGCCACGGCCTGCTGCCGCGCTCGTCGGGCCGTGCCACGGCCTGCTGCCGCGCTCGTCGGGCCGTGCCACGGCCTGCTGCCGCGCTCCTCGGGCCGTGCCACGGCCTGCCGCCGCGCACGGCAGACCGCGACACGGCCTGCCGCCGTGTGCGCCGAACGACGCGAACCCTTGCTGACGTCCCGCGTGGGACCACGCAACCTGTTTCGACCGCGGGCGCGGGACCAGGCGACGGAACACCGCTGCAGTCGCCCCCGCTCGCGCGACTCCACGGGTCACCACAGGGCGGCAGCGCGTTCGGGTGAGCCGCGGCCGTGGGCAGGGTCGTGCGACGGTCCCGGATCCGGAGGCGCGCCGCGAGAGCCCCGTGGGGCGAGGGGTGGTTCCTTCGGACGAACGCCGTCGGGGAATGCGACGGCGCCGGGGTCGGCGCGCCGCGGCTCGAGTCGGGACAGACGGTGAGTCGTCGTCGGAGTGGGTAGGGGAGCCGGCGGAACGATCGTCGGTGGGGCCGGTGGGGCCGGTGGGGCCGGTGGGGCCGGTGGGGCCGGTGGGGCCGGTGGGGCCGGTGGGGCCGGTGGGGGCGGTGGGGGCGGTGGAGCCGGTGGGGCGGTCGGTGCGGTAGCCGGTGGGCGGGCCGCGGGCACCAGCAGGTCGTCGTGGAGCCTCGTCGTCGTGCCGATCCGAACACCGCTCGGCGTGACGAATCGGAACCCGCCGGCGACGGGGCTGATCCGGATCTCGTCGCGGTGGACGTCGTGGTGGTGGCGGGTGCACAGCGTGATGGCGTTGGCGATCGACGTCGGACCACCGTGCGCCCAGTGCTGGAGGTGGTGGACCTCGCCCCAGGTGGCACGGAGGCTGCAGCCGGGCCACTGGCAGTGGCGGTCGCGGGTCTGGACGGCCCGACGGAGGTCACCCGTGTAGGTGCGCTGGGTCCGACCCACGTCGACCGGCTGACCGACCGGGTCGAGCACCAGGCGTTGGACCTGCGCGTCGCACGCCAGCACCTCGAGCGCGGCGAACGGGATCAGCGACCCGTTGCCCAGCTGTGCGAGCGGCGGCTCGCTCGCAAGGCCCGAGTCACGGAAGGCCTCTGTGGTTCGTCCCGCGATGGGGCGGGGGCGGCGAGCCGTCGGCGTGGCGGTGGCGGTTGCGGACGTGTCTGCGGCGTCCGGGAGCCGCGTGCCGCTGCCGATCGCGGTCCCGTTCGCGATGGTCGTCCTGGCCTCGGTCGTCGAACCGGTCGGACAGGCGGGACGGCCCTGCTCGGGCGAACCTGACTGCCCCGCCGTCACGCGCTGCCGACGCATCAGGACCTGCCAGGTGTCCTCGCGCATGAGAACGGTCAGGTGAGGCCGCACCTGCGCGCCGGCCTTGTGCGCCCCCGTCGACAGTGCGGCTCCCGCCAGCTCGACGAGCGCATCGGCGCGGCGCTGGTCCGGGGTCCGGGTGTCGTCCGGGTGGGGCGCGGGAGTCAGAGCCTCCAGCGCCGTGCGCAGCGTCTCGCCCGCGACGGGGTCGAGGAGTCCGTCGAGGCGCAGGCTCCCGCCGCGTGCCGTGAGCCGCAGGTGGCGCTGCTCGCGGACGGCGTGGAACTCGGCGTCAGCGGCGTCGGCGTCCCACGCGGTGGCCAGCGCGTTCAGGTTGCGGCGCAGCTGCGGCACGGGGAGCTGACGGGCAGCCTCCAGGATCTGGTCCTCCACCTCGACGAGCCGCTGTCGCGTCCGCTCGGAGGCTCCGGCGAGCACACCGGCGACCGCCGACAGGTGTCCGTGACTGACGTCGCCCGACCTGGCGGCGTCGGTCACCGCGGGCAGCGACGCCATGGCGTCGACGACACGCTCCTCGCCGAGGGCGCTCCCGCGACCCTGACCGGTCGTCGTTCCGCGCCAGTCCGCGAAATCTCGGGAGCGGCCGGACGTCTGCCAGCGGCGGGAGGCGCGCACCAGTCCGAGGACGTCGGCCCGGGCGACCCCCAGCACCGACGTCGCACCGTCGAGCACGGCCAGTGCGGCGGTGAGCTCCTCGGTCGGCGCCGCGCCCCGGGAGCCGCGCCCCCGCCCACGCCCCCGCGCGCGCGTCCCCGCCCGGCCCGCTCGGAGCTGCCGGCCCACTTGCACCCGCTGCGGCGACTGCCCGTGCGAGGTCCCCGACCGCCCGACGAACCGCGTCCGCCGCGGCGGTGACGCTCCCGGCTGCTCCAGCGTCTGGCGCCGAGCTGGGTGACGTCCCCGCCGACGCCGCGGCTGTCGTCCCGCGTGACGACGACGCCGCGACCGCTGGCGAGGCCGCCGTCCACTCCTGCTCGACACGCACCAACGGTTCGACCGCCACGCCACCCACCCCCTGCCACACCACCGTCGCCCACGGCTTCGAGTCGCCTCGAACTGATGTAGCAACGGTATCCCTGACCACTGACATCCGGCGATGCCGGCGAAGACCTGTGGATAGCCGGTCGACCCGTCGGCCCCTCCACCCGCGATCGCCACGGCGAGGTAGCCGCACGCCCCCGGCCGTCCACATGCCGGACGCCACCACCCCGTCACGGGGCTACCGTGGACGCACGGGCGCCGCCGCCCGACGACCAGCGACCGGAGGAGGCCCCGTGACGTACATCAGCGCCCTGGAGCTCTTCTCGGTCGGCATCGGACCGTCGAGCTCACACACCGTCGGACCCATGCGCGCGGCCGCCACCTTCGTCGCGAACCTGTCCGAGCGCGGGCTGCTCGCTCGCGTCGACAAGGTCGCCGTCGTGCTGTGCGGCTCCCTGGGTGCCACCGGTGAGGGGCACGGGACGCCCGACGCCGTCGTCGCCGGCCTGCGCGGTCTGGACCCGCGCACCTGCGACGTCGAGGAGGTCCCCGGTGCGTGGGAGGCGCTCGGCGACGGCGCGGAGATCGAGCTGGCCGGCGGCCACCGCCTGACGATGGCCCGGCGAGACATCCGCCTCGCCCCGCTCACCCGGCTCCCGGGCCACCCCAACGGCATCCGCCTCACCGCCTCCACCACGGCTGACGACGGCGCCGCTCACGTCCTCCACGAGGCCGTCGCGTACTCGATCGGCGGCGGGTTCGTCGTCTGGGAGGAGGAGCTGACGGACGGCGGGGACAGCGACCTCGCCGCCGTGCTCGCCGAAACCCCGGACGGCGACGCCGCCACCCTCCCCGGTCGTGGTGCGCCCGCCGCGCCCGCGCTCGGCCCGACCGCCCCAGCTCCCCCGACCGTCGCAGCTCCACCGAGCGCCGCACCGACGAGCGCGAGGGCGGCCGACCTGACGTCCTTCGACTCCGCGACCGAGCTCCTCGAGGTCTGCCGCCGCACCGGCGCGGACATCGCGGAGGTCGCCTGGGCGCAGGAGGCCGCGCTGCGCCCGGAGATCGACGTGGCGGCCGGCCTCGACGCCGTCTGGGCAGCGATGTCCGCCTGCGTGGACGCGGGTCTCACGAACGAGGGCCAGCTGCCCGGGCGGCTGGGGGTGCGCCGTCGGGCATCGGCCCAGCGCGCCCGCCTCGAGGCGCTGGAGGCACGGGGGCGCTCGAGGCGCAGCAGGCCCACCACCCCACCACCCACCCCACCACCCACCCCACCGGCGACCTCTCCATCGAGTGGCTGCAGGCGTTCGCGATGGCGGTCAACGAGGAGAACGCCGACGGCGGACGGGTGGTGACGGCCCCGACGAACGGCGCGGCCGGCATCATCCCCGCCGTCGGGCGCCACTTCCTGCGCACCCACCCCGCGCTCGACGACGGCGCCGCCCGCCGCGCGATGCGCCGCTACCTCCTCGTCGCGGGCGCCATCGGCAACCTCTACAAGCGCAACGCCTCGATCTCGGGCGCCGAGGCGGGCTGCCAGGGCGAGGTCGGGTCGGCGTGCTCGATGGCTGCCGGGGCGCTGTGCGCGGTCCTCGGCGGCACACCGGAACAGGTCGAGAACGCCGCCGAGATCGCGATGGAGCACAACCTGGGCCTCACGTGCGACCCCGTCGGCGGGCTGGTGCAGGTGCCGTGCATCGAGCGCAACGCCATCGCCGCGGGCACCGCCGTCTCGGCAGCGCGGCTCGCTCTGCAGGGCGACGGGTCGCACGTCGTCTCGCTCGACACCGTCATCGAGACGATGCGCCAGACCGGCCTCGACATGTCGACCAAGTACAAGGAGACCTCGACGGGCGGCCTTGCCGTGAACGTCGTGGAGTGCTGAGCGCGATCGCCAGTCGAAACCACCGGGCGGCCCGGGACCCACGCCGCCGACCCGGGCGGTAGGGTCCCGGCCATGCCGATCACCCTGGACAACGTCGGGATCGTCGTGCAGGACATGCAGGAGACGATCGCGTTCTTCACCGACCTCGGTCTGCGCGTCCTGGGGCACGACGAGGTGGGCGGGGAGTGGGTCGACACCCTGGTCGGCCTCGACGACAGCGACGTCCGCCTCACCATGCTCACGACACCGGACGGCCGCGGCCGGCTGCAGCTCGTGGAGTACCTCCACCCCGAGCCCGTGCCGTCCCGGCCGGTGCCCTCGAACCAGGCCGGGCTCCACCGCGTCGCGTTCGAGGTCGACGACATCGACGCCTCGCTCGCGGTCGCCGCCCGCCACGGCTGCTACCCGGTGCGCTGCGTGGCCGAGCACCTCGGCCTGTACCGGCTGACCTACGTGCGCGGTCCGGGCGGCATCCGCGTCATGCTGATGCAGCGGCTGCGGCGGGACTGACGCCCGGGCCCGACGGCGGAGCGCACCTCCCGCACCCGCCTCACCACCGAGCGGTCGGGAGTCACGCCACGGCCCGCACCCACCTCCGGGAGCCGCGCTCGCCGTCGCCCTCCGGAGTGAATCCCATCCGCTCGAGGTAGTCCCGCGCGCCGGGCGCCGGGTCGTCCCACACGATGCGGCGGTAGCCCTTGCCGGCGAAGACGCCGCCGCCGCGGTGCACGAACTCGCCCGGGGTGAAGTCGCGGAAGCGCGGGGTCACCCAGTCGAGCTCGACGGCGGCCGTCCCCTCCCCGTCGTCACGCACGATCACCGAGCCCACGGTCTCGTCGCGCCGCACCACGAGGAAGGCGTGGCGACGGCGGTCGTCGGCGCCGGCACCGCCGTCGCCCGCGTCCTCGAGCGCGAACGAGGGGTGGAACGTCGCGACGTCCCGTGCGTGCACCCGAAGCACGTGGCGCAGCCACGGATCGTCGGGGCGGACCTCGACGACCTCGTAGACACCGGCGTCGTGCGCCTCGCGGTGCAGACGGATCAACCAGTAGACGTTGATCACCGTGATGATGCCGTTCATCGCCGCGAACGGCCAGATCTCCAGCCACGCGTTGTAGCCGGCCGCGATCGCCGAACCCGCGAGGTTCATCCAGCGGAAGCGCAGCACCCGCGCCTGCATCAGGGACCAGACGACGAGCCCGGATCCCACCCATCCGACGACCTCGAGCCACACGCTGGACATCCGAGCACTCTAGGTCGAGCGCGGGCGGGCGGCCGCACGGGCGGCGACGGTCCCCTCTTGTACGGTGACGCTCGTGCCCGCCGGTCCGAAGGTCGCCCTCGACGCCATGCCCCGCACCGCGCGCGCCATCCTGCGCCGGATCCTCGTGCACGGCGAGGCCTCCCGGACCGAGCTCGCCAGCACGTACGAGCTCACGCTCGCGAGCCTGACGCGCCTCACGAAGCCCCTCGTCGACGAGGGACTCGTCGCCGAGGGTTCGGCGCGCCGGACGGCCCACCAGGGCAGGCCGCGGCTGCCGCTGGACGTGCGCGCGGGCGACCACCTCGTCGTGGGCGTCAAGCTGACGGGGCGTGACCTGTTCGCCGTGCTCACCGACCTGCGCGCGACCGTCCTCGCCGAGCGTCAGGTGGCGCTGACCGACACCGAGCCCGCCGCCGTCGTGCGGGAGATCGGTGCGGCGGTGCGGGGGTTCGGGGCGGACCCCGGCGCCCTGCGCGGGATCGGGGTCTCGCTCGGGGGGCACGCCCGCGATCGCGCGACCGTGGTGCGGGGCCCGTTCCTGGGGTGGGAGGACGTCGACCTCGCGCCGATGCTCACGCGCGAGACCGGCCTGCCGGCCGTGGTGGACAACGACGTCGTCGCGCTCACCGAGGCCCTGCACTGGTTCGGGTCGGCGCGCGGGCGCTCCTCCTTCGCCGTCGTCACGATCGGTGCGGGGATCGGGTACGCGCTCGTCGTGCACGACCGGATCGTGCGCAGCGCCGCAGCAGACCTCGGGGGCTCGGCAACCACGTCCTGGACCCGGGTGGTCCGCAGCAGCCCGGCGCGCCGCGAGGTGCAGCCTCGGCGTACCTGTCCTCGGCGGCGATCGCCCGCGCCGCGACCGCGGTCACCGGCGAGGACCTGGACGCCGACGCGGTGCTGCGCCGTGCCCAGGAGGGCGACGAGGCGTGTCTCGCCGTCGTGAAGAGCGCGGCGTTCCAGCTCGGGAGGCTGGTGGCGAGCGTGGTGGACGGATCGCTCACCGACCTCGTGGTGCTGAGTGGTGAGGGGATCGGGCTGGCCGAGGCGGCGATGTCCGAGGTCCGCCGCGGGATCGCGGAGAGCCGACCGCCCTGGGCGTCCGACGTCGAGCTCGACGTGCACCCGATGGGGTTCGGGGCGTGGGCCAGGGGCGCGGCGGTCCTCGCGGTGCAGGACTTCGTGACGAGCGCGGAGGACCGCCGCTTCGCCACGAGTTGACGTCCGGTCGACCACCGCGTCCGACCACCAGGCGGCCTCGGCTTGACCGCAATACTTTCTGTTGCAAAAGTATTGCGTGACAGGGAGGTCACCGTGCCATCAGCTCCACCCGCCCCCGTGCGCTACCTGCGCGCCGCCGGCGTCAGTCTCGTCCTCGACACCCGCGGCCCCCGGCTGCCCCGGGTGGTGCACTGGGGCGCCGACCTCGGCGATCTCGGGCCGGACGCGCTGCTCGCGCTCGCCGAGACGTCGCGACCGCCGATCGCGCTCAACACGATGGACGTCGAGGTGCCCGTCGGCGTCCTGCCGGAGGCGGCCGTCGGGTGGAGCGGGACCCCGGGCCTCCAGGGCCACCGGAACGGGGCGGGCTTCACGCCCCTCTTCGAGGTCTCCGAGGTCTCCGAGGTCGACGACGCCGCGATCGCCGCCCCCGCCGGCGGAACCGTCACCGTCCACGCCGTCGACCCCCATCTCGACCTCGCCCTGACGCTGCGCCTCGCCCTCCTGCCCTCGGGCCTGGTCACGGCGTCGGCGGACCTGCGCAACACGGGTGCGTCCGACTACGTCCTCGACCGCCTGCAGCTCCTCCTGCCGGTCCCGCCGCAGGCGCGCGAGCTGCTGGACCTCACGGGTCGCTGGACGCGTGAGCGCTCGCCGCAGCGCCACGACTTCACGCTCGGCACCCACGTGCGCGAGGGCCGCCGCGGGCGCACGGGGACCGACGCGACCCTCCTGATGGTCGCCGCGACGCCCGGCGTCGGGTTCCGCTCGGGTGAGGCGTGGGCGGTCCACACGGCGTGGAGCGGCAACCACGTCCACGTCGCGGAGCGCGTCCCCACGGGCCCGGCGCTGCTGGGCGGCGGTGAGCTCCTGCTGCCCGGCGAGGTCGTCCTCGCCCCCGGTGAGAGGTACACGGCACCGACGATCCACGCCTCCTACGGCGATGGCCTCGACGCCGTCGCGTCCCGCTTCCACGCGCACCTGCGCGCCCGCCCGCACCACCCGCGCGACCCCCGCCCCGTCGTGCTCAACACCTGGGAGGCGGTCTACTTCGACCACGACCTCGACGTGCTGACCGAGCTCGCCGACGCCGCGGCCGAGGTCGGGGTCGAGCGCTTCGTGCTCGACGACGGGTGGTTCCGCGGCCGGCGCCACGACGGCGTCGCGCTGGGGGACTGGTACGTCGACGCCGACGTGTGGCCCCGCGGCCTCCACCCGCTCGTGGACCACGTCCGCGCCCGCGGCATGCAGGTGGGGCTGTGGGTCGAGCCGGAGATGATCAGCCCGGACTCCGACCTCGCCCGCGCCCACCCGGACTGGATCATGTCCGGCGGCGACCGGATGCCCCCGGCCTCGCGCGGGCAGCAGGTCCTGGACCTCGCCAACCCCGACGCCCACCGGTACATCGCCGGGCGCCTGGACGCCCTCGTGTCGGAGTACCGCATCGACTACCTCAAGTGGGACCACAACCGCGATCTCGTGGACGCGGGCCACCCCGCGACCGGCCGTGCCGGCGTGCGCGACCAGACCCTGGCGCTCTACCGGCTGCTGGACGAGCTGCGGGCGCGCCACCCCCACCTGGAGGTCGAGTCCTGCTCCTCGGGCGGCGGGCGCGTCGACCTCGGGATACTCGAGCGGACGGACCGGATCTGGGCCAGCGACTGCCTCGACGCGCTGGAACGGCAGCAGACGCAGCGGTGGACTGGTCTGCTCGTCCCGCCGGAGCTCGTGGGTACCCACATCGGTTCGCCCCGCTCGCACACGACCGGCCGCGCGCAGTCGCTCGCCTTCCGCGCGGTCACGGCGCTGTTCGGCCACTTCGGGATCGAGTGGGACCTCTCCCGCGTCCGGCGGGAGGACCCGGCCACGCTCGCCGAGGTCGCCGCCTGGGTCGCGTTCCACCGGCGCCACCGCTCGCTCCTGCACCACGGCGACGTCGTCCGCTCCGACCACCCCGACCCCGCCACCTGGCTCCACGGCGTGGTCGCGCCCGCCGCCGGCGAGGCGCTGTACGCCGTCGTCGCCGTCACGACGTCGGAGCTCGCGCCCCCGGCCGGCTCACCCTGCCCGGCCTCGACCCGGCTCGCACCTACGTCGTGCGCCCCACCTGGCCCGACGGCGTCGAACCGCCCCGCCTCCTGGCGCCGCCCTGGTGGGGGAGCGGTGCGACCCTCACCGGTGCCGCGCTCGGCACCGCCGGCCTGCAGATGCCCCACCAGAAGCCCGAGCAGGCCTGCCTGCTCCACGTCACGGAGGTCGTGCGGTGAGCGACACGACGCTGCACGACGGGTGGAGCCTCCGGGTCGCGGCCGGGGACGCCCCGGACCCGATCGCGGCGGCGACCGTGCCCGCGACAGTCCCCGGCACCGTCCACACCGACCTGCTGGACGCGGGTCTCATCGACGACCCGTTCACCGGCGACGGCGAGGCGCGCGTCCGATGGATGTGGGACGTCGACTGGGACTACCGCCGCGAGCTGGTGATCGCGCCGGCGGCGACCGACGAGCGAGTCGACCTCGTCATCGAGGGCCTCGACACGGTCGCCACGGTGACCCTGGGCGACCGCGTGCTC
Organism: Litorihabitans aurantiacus; assembly: GCF_030161595.1. Taxonomy (NCBI): domain Bacteria; kingdom Bacillati; phylum Actinomycetota; class Actinomycetes; order Micrococcales; family Beutenbergiaceae; genus Litorihabitans; species Litorihabitans aurantiacus. The sequence goes on along the minus strand of NZ_BSUM01000001.1, from coordinate 2,966,241 downwards.
GCCGAGACCGCCAACATGCACCGCTCCTACCGCCTCGACGTCCGCGACGAGGCCGACGGTGCCCCGCGCGACCTCGCCGTCGCGTTCATGTCCGCGACGCGGTACGCCGACGAGCAGGTCGAGCGCCTCGGCGCCCGCCCGGGCGCGAACTCCGCCAGCACGGCCCCGTTCACCCACATCCGCAAGATGGCGTGCTCCTTCGGCTGGGACTGGGGTCCCGACCTGCGCACGGCCGGCATCTGGCGCCCCGTGCGCCTGCACCGGTGGCGCACGGCGCGGCTGGCCGTCGTCCGCCCGCTCGCCGACCTGCGGCCCGACGGCGTCGGCACCGTGCGCGTGCACATTGAGATCGAGCGCTCGGGCCTCGTGCCCGACGGCGACCTCCGCGTCCGCGCCGAGGTCGCCGGGGCCTTCGCCGAGGTGGTCTGCGGGGCGGGCGCGGACGCCGTCGTGCTCGACCTCGAGGTGCCGGACGCACCCGCCTGGTGGCCGGTCGGGTACGGCGCGCAGCCCCTGCACGACCTCACGGTCACGCTGCACGACGACGGCGCAGGCCGCGACGGCGAGCCGCTCGACACCTTCCACCGCCGCATCGGCTTCCGCCACGTCGAGCTGCGCACCGAGGCCGACGAACACGGCACGGGCTTCGTGCTCGAGGTCAACCGGCGACCGATCCAGGTCAGGGGCGTGAACTGGATCCCCGACGACCACCTGCTCACGCGCCTGACGCGGGAGCGCGTCGAGCGCCGCCAGGACCAGGCCATCGCGGCCAACGTCAACCTCCTGCGCGTGTGGGGCGGGGGCGTGTACGAGAGCCGCGACTTCTACGAGGCCGCCGACGAGCGCGGCCTGCTCGTGTGGCAGGACTTCCTGCTCGCGTGCGGCGCCTACCCCGAGGAGGAGCCGCTGCGCTCCGAGATCGCGGCCGAGGCGCGCGAGCACGTCACGCGGCTCGCGCCCCACCCCTCGCTCGTGATCTGGAACGGAGGCAACGAGAACCTCTGGGGCCACGAGGACTGGGGCTGGAAGGAGCGGCTGGCGGGTCTGACCTGGGGCGAGCACCACGCCCGCGTCCTGCTGCCCGGGATCGTCGCCGAGCTCGACCCCACGCGCCCCTACAACGACAACAGCCCGGGCACGCCGGGGCGGGCGCCGGAGCAGGTGCACCCCAACGACCCCGACCACGGCACGCACCACCAGTGGCAGGTCTGGAACCGTCTCGACTACACCGCCTACCGCGACGACGTCCCGCGGTTCTGCTCGGAGTTCGGCTTCCAGGGCCCGCCGACGTCGCGCACGATCGCCGATCACATCGCCGCGGCCGACGGCGGCGCGCTCGCCGACGCCCCCGACCCGCGCCACGACCCCGTGTGGCTGTTGCACCAGAAGGCGGTCGACGGCAACGGCAAGCTCGATCGCGGGATGGCGCCGCACCTCGGGGTCCCGGCCCGCTGGGAGGACTGGCTGTGGGCCGGGCAGCTCAACCAGGCGCGCGCGCTCGCGCACGCGATCGGCCACTACCGCTCGTGGTGGCCGCGCACGGCCGGCGCGATCGTGTGGCAGCTCAACGACTGCTGGCCCGTGACGTCGTGGGCACTGATCGACTCGCTCGAGCGGCGCAAGCCCGCCTGGTACGCCGTCCGGCGGGCCTTCGCGCCCCGCCTCCTCGAGGTCGTCGAGCGCGACGGCGCAGGCGCCCTCGCGCTCGTCAACGACACCGACGAGCCGTGGGCGGCGCGCGTGCGACTCACCCGCGAGAGCGTCACGGGGGAGGTGGCGGCCGCCGTGGAGCACGAGTGCGACGTCGCGCCCCGCGCCGTCGGGATCCTGCCGCTCCCGGCGTCGGTCGCGGACCTCGCCGACCCGACCCGTGAGGTGATCACGGCGACCGCCGACGACCTGAGGGTCGTGCACGGCGCCGTCGAGGACGTCGACCTCGCACTGGCGCCGGACGCACTCGCCGCCACGGCGCGCGCCGTGCCCGGTGGCTACGAGGTGACGCTGCGGGCGCGGTCGCTCGTGCGCGACGCGACGCTGCTGGCCGATCGCGTGGCGGCGGACGCCGTCGTCGACGACGCCCTCGTCACGCTCCCGGCCGGTGCCACCGCCACGCTCCGCGTGAGCACGACGGCGCAGCTCGACCCCGAGGAGCTGCTGCGCCCGGACGTGCTGCGCAGCGCGAACGACCTGCGCGGCGTCCCGGTGCGGGAGCCCGCGCCCTCGACCCTGCCACCCCCGCCCGGCCCCACCCCGACGCCGACGATCGTGAGGACCGCATGACCTCCCTCCTGCCCAGCGGACACGTGTTCCCCGCCGACTTCCTCTGGGGGAGCGCGACCGCCGCCTACCAGGTGGAGGGCGCGGCGACGGCCGGAGGCCGCACCCCCTGCATCTGGGACACCTTCGCGGCGGCGGGTCGCACGCTGAACGGGGACGACGGCTCGGTCGCCGCGGACCACTACCACCGCTACGCCTCCGACGTCGCGCTCATGCGGGACCTCGGCCTCGGGGCCTACCGGTTCTCGGTGGCGTGGCCGCGCGTCCAGCCCACCGCGACCGGCGGTCCGAACGCCGCGGGCCTCGCGTTCTACGACCGGCTGGTGGACGAGCTGCTGGGTGCGGGCATCGAGCCGGTGCTCACGCTCTACCACTGGGACCTGCCGCAGTGGGTGCAGGACGAGGGCGGCTGGCCGGTGCGGAGCACCGCCGAGCGGTTCGCGCAGTACTCCGCGTGGGTCGCGGACGCGCTGGGGGACCGCGTGCGGCGCTGGACGACGCTGAACGAGCCGTACTGCAGCGCCTACCTCGGGCACGCGTCCGGGGTGCACGCGCCCGGGATCACCGACGGCGCGGCGGCGCTCGCGGCGGTGCACCACCTGAATCTGGGCCACGGGCTCGCCGGCCGCGCCGTGCGCGAGCACGCCTCGGGCGGCGTGGACCTGTCGGTGGTGCTCAACCTGCACGTCGTGCGTGCGGCGAGCCAGGACGCCGCCGACGTCGGGGCGAAGGCGCGGGTCGACCGGCTCGCGAACGAGGCCTTCGTCGGCCCGATGCTCGAGGGCGCCTACCCGGCCGAGCTGCTGGCGGACACCCGCGCGGTCACCGACTGGTCCTTCGTGCGCGACGGCGACGAGGCGAGCATCGCCGTCCCGCTCGACTCGCTCGGCATCAACTACTACAACACCTCGCTCGTGCGCGACGGCGTGCCGCCCGTCGGCGACGGCCGCCCGGGCGCCGACGGTCACCAGACGTCGCCGCACAGCGCCTGGGTGGGGTCGGACCGCCTGGAGTTCCTCGCGCAGCCCGGACCGCACACGCGCATGGGGTGGAACATCGAGCCCGAGGGTCTCGTGGAGCTGCTGACCGACGTCTCGCGCCGGTTCCCGGACCTGCCGCTGTACGTGACCGAGAACGGGGCGGCGTTCGAGGACGTCGTCTCGCCCGACGGCGCGGTGCACGACCCCCAGCGGCTGGCCTACGTGCGCGACCACGTCGACGCCGTCGGCCGGGCCCGCGAGGCCGGTGCGGACGTGCGGGGCTACTTCCTGTGGTCGTTCATGGACAACTTCGAGTGGGCGTGGGGCTACGATCGCCGGTTCGGGATGGTGCGGGTGGACTACGACGACCTCACGCGCACGGTGAAGGACTCCGGCTGGTGGTACCGCGACCTCATCGCCCAGCAGCGCGCGGCGGACCGGGGCTGACGCCAACACCCTGGCCTTCTAGCAACCGGCGGCGCAGGCTGGTGGGATGGCCGATCGGAGGAACCAGCACTCGACGACGACCCGCGCCCCCGACCCGGACGACCCGCGCAAGCCCGACTCGCCCGACGACCTGACGAAGCGGTCCTGGACGCACGTGCTGCGCACGAGCGTGCGGGAGTTCACCGAGGACCAGGCGATCGACCTGGCCGCGGCGCTGACCTACTACGCCGTGCTCGCGGTCGCCCCGGCGATCCTGGCGCTGGTGTCGATCCTGAGCCTGGTCGGCGACCCCCAGCAGATGGTGCGGGGCGTGACGGACACGCTCGACGGCGTCGTCCCCGCCGAGGCGCTGGAGACGATCACGCCGATCGTCGAGCAGCTGGCGCAGGCACCGGCCGCCGGACTCGCGCTGGCCGCCGGACTCGCGACGGCGCTGTGGTCCGCCTCGGGCTACGTGGCGGCGTTCTCGCGGGGGATGAACCGCATCTACGAGATCGAGGAGGGGCGGCCGATCTGGAAGCTGCGCCCCGTGCTGCTCCTGGTCACCCTGGCACTGGTCGTCATCGCCGCCCTGGTGGTCGCGGCGCTGGTCCTCTCGGGCGGGCTGGCCCGGTCGGTGGGGGACCTGATCGGTGCCAGCGACGGGGCCGTGACGGTGTGGAGCATCGCGCGGTGGCCCGTCGTGCTGGGACTGGTGGTGCTCGCCGTCGCGCTGCTCTACCACGCGACGCCGAACGTGCGTCAGCCGAAGGTGCGCTGGATCAGCGTCGGCGCGCTGATCGCCATCGGGACGTGGCTGCTGGCCTCGCTCGGCCTCGGGTTCTACGTGGCCAACTTCTCCAGCTACGACGCCACCTACGGCTCGCTCGCCGGCGTGGTGATCTTCCTGCTGTGGCTCTGGGTCACCAACCTCGCGCTGCTCTTCGGGGCCGAGGTCGACGCCGAGCTCGAGCGGGCCCGTCAGCTCCAGGCCGGGATCGCCGCGGAGCGCGACCTGCAGCTCCCCGCCCGCGACACCCGCGCCGCCGAGAAGCGGGCCGCCAGGGCCGAGGAGGACGTCCGACGCGGCCGCGAGATCCGCCTGACGCACGGCGAGGGTGAGCCCGACCGTCGCGGGACGCGCGGGCAGCGGAAGGGCTAGCCCGCGCGCCCGGCGTCAGCGGGCGCGCGCGATCTCGTGCGCCCCGCCGCGCGGGTCCCCGTGCGCCAGCCGCAGCACCGCGGCGCCCCCGGCCGGTACGCGCAGGCCGTCGGCCTCGTCCGCCGTCGCCCCCGTCAGCAGGTCCGTGCCCGGTCCCCGCACCACCACGTCGGCGTCTCCGTGGTGCAGCAGGAACAGGTGGTCGGCGTCGGCGCCGCGGCGCAGCACCGCCTCGACCCCCAGCTCGCTCGCGCCCGGCAGCGTCGGCCGCGCGCCGACGTCGGCCGCTCGCGCGGCCAGGAAGGCGTCGCGCGAGTCCTGGTCCAGGGCGAGGGAGACGTAGTACGCATGGCCCGTGCCGACGTCGTGACGCGTGATCGCCGGCCCGCCGGCGAGCGGGCCGTCGACCATCCGGGACACCGCCCGCGCCCCCTCGAGGCGCACGTGCTCGGTCCAGTCGCCCGCGAGGCCGCCGTCGTCGAGCCGGACCGACTCCTCCGGCGCCAGCACGTGGACCTCCTCGGAGGCGACCCCCAGGAGACCGCGCAGCAGGCCGGGGTAGCCGCCCGTGACGATGCGCAGGTGCTCGTCCGCGACACCGCTGAGGAAGGTCACGACGACGTCGCCCCCGTCCTCCACGTAGCGCCGCAGCCAGGCCTCGGCGTCCGCGGGCAGCGTGTAGGCGCACGCCAGCACCACCAGGCGGTAGCGCGAGAGGTCGGCGCCGGGCGCGACGAAGTCGACCGGGACGCCGGCGCGCCAGAACGAGCGGTGGGTGCTGCGCACCTGGTCGGAGTAGCGCACGGCGTCGTTCGGGAGGTGGGGCGTCTCGAGGGCCCACCAGCTGTCGGCGTCCCACACGATCGCGACGTCGGCCGCCACGAGGGGGCCGTCGGCCGGGAGCGCCGTCACCTCCGCCAGGCTCGCCAGGGTGGCCCCGAGGCGCTCGGTCGTCGCGAACGCGCGGCTGTCGCCGCCCGCGTGCGGCACGAGCGCGCCGTGCCACTGCTCCGAACCGCCGGCGCTCGCGCGCCACTGGAAGAACAGCGAGCTCTGCGAGCCGCGGGCGACGTAGCCGAGCGAGTGCCGGATCGTGCGGTCGCCCGCCTTCGTGTACGTCCGGTCGCCCACCCGGATGCCGACCGCGTTCTGCTCCATGAGCAGCCACGCGCCGCCCGCCCAGGAGCGCGTGAGGTCGGAGCCGTACGCGACGTGGGCCTCGCCGTCGGGCCCGGTGGTGTCGAGGTAGTGGTCGATCGAGACCACGTCCTGCTCGCGGGCCCACGACCACTGCTCGAGGTGGTTCCAGGTCGGCAGCATGAAGTTCGTGGTGACCGGGGCCGTGGAGCCGGCGGCGCGGATCTCCTCGCGCTGCTCGGTGAACGCGGCGAGCATCTCGTCGGAGCAGAAGCGCCGGAAGTCGATCGCGTGCGCCGGGTTCGCCAGGTACTGCGTGGCGCGCGGCGGGGTGATCTCCTCCCACGAGGAGTAGCGCTGCGACCAGAACGCCGTGGTCCACGCCGCGTTCAGCGCGTCCAGGTCCGCGTACCGCTCGCGCAGCCAGCGTCGGAACGCCGCCGCCGCGTGGGGTCCGTGGTCGAGCGTGCCGTACTCGTTGTGCACGTGCCACCCGCGCAGCCGCGGGTGGGTGCCGTATCGCTCCGCCAGCAGGCGCGCGATGCGCCGGGCGGCGGCACGGTAGGCGGGGGCGCTGATCGCGTACGTGTCGCGCGAGCCGTGGCTCAGCCGCACGCCGTCGGGCCGCACGGGCAGCGCGTCCGGGTGGGCCAGGGAGAACCAGGGCGGCGGGGAGGCGGTCGGCGTCGAGAGGAAGAACCCGATCCCCGCCTCGTCCAGCATGCCGATGATCTCGTCGAGCCACTCCGGCGTGAAGGCGCCCTCCTCGGGCTCGAGCGCGGACCACGCGAACACGCCGAGCGTCACGGTGTTGACCCGTGCACGACGCATCAGCGCGACGTCCTCCACCCAGGTCTCGCGGGGCCACTGCTCGGGGTTGTAGTCGCCGCCGAAGAGGATCGGCGCGGGTCGTTCCGTGTGGTTCGAGGTCATCCCTTGAGCCCTCCGCTCACGAGGTCGAGCCGCCAGTAGCGCTGCAGCACCAGCATCATCACGATCAGCGGGATGATGCTGACGGCCGAGCCGATGATGGCGAGGCTGTAGAGCGAGGGCGTTCCCGATCCCTGGGAGAGGAGCGTGTAGAGGCCGACGGTGAGGGGGTAGCGGCTCTCGTCCGAGAGCATGATGAACGGCAGCAGGAAGTTGTTCCAGATGCCGACGAACTGCAGGAGGAAGACCGTCACCATCCCCGGGACCATCATCGGGAGCACAATCGACCCGAAGATCCGGGCCTCGCCCGCGCCGTCGATGCGCGCGGCCTCGAGGGTGTCGGCGGGGATCGCGCTGCTGGCGAAGACGCGCGCGAGGAAGATGCCGAACGGCGAGATGATGCTCGGGAGCAGCACCGACCAGTGGCTGCCGGCCAGACCGATCATCGACATCAGCAGGTACTGCGGGACCGCCAGGGTGATGCCCGGCAGCAGCACCCCGGCGAGGATGGCGTAGAACCAGATCTGGCGGCCCGGGAAGTCGAACTTCGCGAGGGCGTACCCGGCCATGGTCGAGACGAGGGTCGCGAGCAGCGCGCCGCCACCGGCGTAGATCGCGCTGTTCAGCGCCCACAGGGGGAACACCCCGTCGCGGAGCGTGAAGAGGTCGTCGATGTTGTCGAGCAGACCCGTGCCGGGCAGGAACGTGAACGTCGTGAACAGCTCGGTGTTCGACTTCGTCGAGGCGATCACCACCCAGACCACGGGCACGAGGCAGTAGATCGCACCGCCGAGCAGCACGAGGCTCGCGACGACGGGGCGGCGCTGCGCCCGGCGCCGCGCCTGGGGCGTGCTGGGCTGCGCGACGATGCGCGGGCGCGTGGCGGTGGCGGTCACTTCTCACCTCCGAAGGAGCTGCCGCGCGTGAGGCGAAGCAGGATGACGGACATCACGAGCGTCGCGACGGCGAGCACCACGGAGCTCGCCGCGGCGAGCGAGAGGTCGTCGCGCACGAACGCGTCGCGGTAGATCTTCATGAGCGGGACCCACGTCTGGGAGATGTCGTTGGTCATCGGGCGCAGCGTCGTCGGCTCGCCGTAGACCTGGAGCGTCCCGATCAGGGCGAACAGACCCGTGAGCACGAGCGCCGGCGCCACCAGCGGGATCTTGATGCGGCGCGCGATGGTGCGCTCGTCGGCGCCGTCGATCCGCGCAGCCTCGTGCAGCTCGTTCGGGATGCCGCGCAGCGACGTGTAGATGATGATCATGTTGAAGCCGACCCCGCCCCAGATTGCGATGTTCGCGATCGCGGGGAACAGCGCGTTGCCCTGCAGCATGATCAGGTCGGGCAGACCCAGCTGCCGCAGCACGTGGTTGGCGGGGCTCGTGGACGGCAGGTACAGGAAGCCCCACAGCAGCGAGGCGATGACGCCGGGCACCGCGTAGGGGATGAAGATCGAGACCCGCGAGAAGCGGGCCGCCCGCACCCGCGGGAGGTCCAGCAGCAGCGCGAAGAGCAGCGCGAGACCGAGCGTGAGCGGGATCGCGATGGCGCCGTAGACGGCCAGGCGGCCGAAGCCGGCCAGGAACTCGGTGTCGGTGAAGGTGCGGGCGTAGTTGCTGAACCCGACCCAGGTCTCCTCGCGGACGCCGAAGGGTCCGGAGCCGGTCACGCGCAGCCCGCGGAGGCTGAGGTAGACGGCGTACCCGATCGGCACGGCGAGGAACAGCAGGAACAGGACCCCCGCCGGTGCGAGGAACACGTACGGCGCGAGCCAGCGGCGACGCGTGCGGCGGACGGGCGCCGACGCGGTGGTGGTGGCGGTCGTGGGGGTGGCGGTGGTGGTCATGGTGGTCCTTCCGGCCGGTCGGCGCCCCGACGGTGCGGGACGCCGACCGGCCGAGCTGGGTCAGTCGCCGGCGACCGTGAAGCCGGACGTGGTCATGTCGTCGATCACGACGCGCTCGGTCTCGGCGAGCGCCTCGGTCAGGGGCGGCCCTCCGTCACGGCCGCGGACATCGCGTCCTGGAACGCCGAGGAGGCGACGTTGACGTTCGGGCCCCAGCTGATCTGCGGGATCGTGTCGGCCGCGATCGCGGCGGCGACCTCCCAGTAGTCCTCCTGCTGCGGCATCAGCAGCGGCGGGTCGCTCTCGAGCGTGAGCTGCTGACCCGGGAGCGAGGCGGGGTACTGACCCTGCTCGATCTGGATGGCCGCGCCCTCCTCCGAGGCCCCGATCCACGCGGCGAACTTCGCCGCCGCGTCGGCGTTGTCGGAGGAGGTGGTCACGATCACCGCGGACCCGCCCTGGAAGCCGACGGCGCTCTCGCCCGCCGTCCACTGCGGCAGCGGGGCCATCGCCCAGTCGCCCGTCATGCCCTCGGCCACGCCGTACAGGACGCCGGCGGCCCAGAGGCCGGCGGGCCAGGACAGGATGCGCCCGTCGTTCAGCGCGGCGTTCCACTCCGGGGTCAGGAGGGGCTCGGCGAGCACGAGGTCGCGGTCGATGAGGTCCTGCCAGTACTCGGCGACGGCACGGGACTCCTCGCCGTCGATCTCGACCGTCCAGGTGTCGCCGTCGACCGACCACCACTCGGCCCCCGCCTGCTGCGCGAACCCCGCGAAGCCGCCGAACTCACCGGGTGCGAACGTGGTGATGTAGGCGTTCGGGTCGGCGGCCTTGACGGCCTCGGCCGCCTCCGCGAACTCCTCCCACGTGGTGGGGACCTCGATGCCGAGCTCGGCGAAGCGGGCGGCGTTGTAGTTCAGCGTCTGCGGCCCGGCGTCCTGCGGCACGCCGTAGGTGACGCCGTCGAACGTGGCCTGGTTCCAGATGCCCTCGGCGAACTCGTCGGCGATGTCGGACGTCGCGTCCGTGATGTCCGAGGCCACACCGGCCACGATCATCGCGGGCAGCGTCTGGTACTCGACCTGGGCGACGTCGGGTGCGTTGCCCGCCCGCGTGGAGGTGACCAGGCGCGCGGCCGTGTCCGACCCGCCGCCGACGTCGGTGTGGCGCACCCGGATGTCGGGGTTGGCCGCGTTCCACGCGTCCACGAGCGGCTTCTGGGTGGTGCCCCACGCCCAGTACTCGAGGGTCACGGGGCCGTCGGCGGATCCGTCGTCCCCGCCGCCGCCACCCGAGCCGCCGTCGCCGCTGCAGGCGGCGAGAGCCAGCGCCGCCACCAGGGCCGTCGCGGTCGTGATCAGTCCTGTTCGTCGCATCTGCGCACATCTCCTTCGACGTGAGCGCCAGCCTCCAGCGGCGCCGCTTGCGGAGATTCTTTCGCAAACAAAAGTAAAGGTCAATGCCACCCGGCGATCCTTACGATGATAGAAGCCTATGCGAATATTAGCAGGTACTGATACGATTTCTTCGTGCACGCACTCACCGTCATCGGCGACCCGGTGCGGCGTCGTGTGCTGGAGCTGCTCGCCGACGGCGAGCTCACCTCCGGCGCGATCACCGACGTCGTCAGGGAGGAGTTCGGGATCTCGCAGCCCGCCGTCTCTCAGCACCTCCGCGTCCTGCGGGACGCCGGGTTCGCCTCCGTGCGAGCCGAGGGTGCGCGTCGGTACTACGCCGTCGAACCCGCGCCGCTCAGCGAGGTCGACGCGTGGCTCGGCCGGTTCCGCCCGCTCTGGGAGCACCGTCTCGACGCCCTCGGGACCGAGCTCGCCCGCGGCCGACGTGCGGCGCGAGCACAGGGGCGCGCGGGCCCCGGGTCGCACGAGGTGGCTGGTGGGAGCGCGGCGACGGGGACGGCTTGACCAGAGTCCGGTGATCGGCACCGGACCACGAGAGGGAGGAGTACGACGATGAGGGACGTGCTGGACGAGCTCGCGGCGGTCGGCCGCGCGATGGGATCGGCGCACCTGCCGGCCGGCGACGCGTACACCATGGAGCTCCGGCGGGTGTACCGCGCCGAGCTGGACGACGTGTGGAGCGCGCTAACCGACGTCGAACGCCTCGCGCGCTGGATGGGACCGGTCACCGGAGACCTGCGCGCGGGAGGATCCTTCGAGGTCGCCGGCGCCGAGCACGGCGACATCCTGCGCTGCGAGCCCCCGCACCTGCTGCGGGTGTCCTGGATGTTCGGTCCCGAGGCGGACGCCTGGCCCGGGACGAGCGAGGTCGAGATCCGCCTGGCGGTCGACGGCCCCGGGCGCACTTGGCTCGAGCTGGTCCACGCGGCGTCCGTGGTGGAACCGATGTTCCCCACCTACGGCCCCGGCGCCGGTGGCGTCGGGTGGGACCTGCACCTGCGGGGACTGGCGATCCTGCTCCATCACGGCGAGTCCCCCGACCACTCCGACTTCCGTGCCTCGGAACTGGGTCGCGCCTACGTCCGGGGGAGCGCGGCGGCGTGGGGCGAGGCGCACCTCGCCGCCGGCGGCGACCCGAGCGAGGTCGCAGCGGCGGTCCGGGCGACGACGGCGTTCTACCTGTCCTGACGGCGTGCCCGTGACCCGCGAGATCCCCGACGCCGAGCGCCGCGCCCGTCTCGGCCGTCGCCACGCCCTCGCCGCCCCCGTCGCGACGGCGGAGGAGGCCGCGCGCGCCGTCGTCGCGCTGCACGGCACCGATCCGGCCGCGACGGCGCTCGCGGCCTGGGCGCGCACGGATGCGCCCACCGTCGCCGACGACCTCCGCCGCGCCCTCGACGTCGACCGCAGCCTCGTGCGGATCCTCACACTGCGACGCACGCTCTTCGCGGTCCCGACGGACGAGGCGCCCGCGTTCCTCGCGGCGACGGCGACGTCGGTCGCCGCGGTGCAGCGCCGTCGCACCCACGCGCTGCTGGTCGAGGGCGGCGTGACGAACGAGCCCGAGGCGTGGCTGGCGCGGGCCGACGCCGTCGGGCTCGCCTTCGTCGCGGGTGCGAGCGAGCCCTTCACCACGAAGGACCTCGCGGCCGCCGACCCGCTCCTGGCCGCCCGCATGCGGTTCACGCGCGGCACGGACACCGCCGAGCAGGGCGTCGCGAGCCGCCTCCTGACGCTCTGGTCCTGCGAGGGCACGGTCGTGCGCGCGAGCGTCGTGGGCGGCTGGACCTCCAGCCAGGTGCGCTGGTCGGCCCCGCACGCCTGGCTCGGACGAGACATCGCGCCCGGGGTGGTCGGGACGACGACGGCGGCGGGCTCGCTGCACGTCGCACGCCGCTACGTGGAGCGCTACGGCCCCGTCACGCCCGACGACCTCCAGTGGTGGACCGGCTGGACCCGCACCCACACCCGCGCCACGCTCGCCGCCCTGGCCGAGGCCGGCGCGACCGTACCGGTCACGACCGCGGCGGGCGACGCCGTCGTGAGCGCCGACGACGCCGGCCCCGTGGCCGCGCCGCCGCCCTGGGTGGCGCTGCTCCCCGCGCTCGACCCCACCACGATGGGGTGGAGGCACCGCGACTTCCACCTCGGCGCGCACGGCCCGCGGCTGTTCGACCGCAACGGCAACGCCGGACCCACGGTCTGGGCGGACGGCCGCGTCGTCGGCGGCTGGGCGGTGCGTGAGGACGGGACTGTCGGCGTCGAGCTGCTCGAGGAGGTCGACGCCGCGACCGCCGCCCGGCTCGAGGAGCGCCGCACCGAGCTCGAACGCGTGCTCGCGGGCACGGTCGTCAAGCCCCGCGCCCGCGGCTGGACGCCGACCGAGCACCGCATCCGCGCCACCTCGTGAGCGCCAGGACCCGCCAGGTGGGGCAGCGGTGACACGATGGCTGCACGAGTCAAGACGAACCACCGCGAGGAGATCGCATGCAGCTGGGAATGGTCGGACTGGGTCGGATGGGCGCGAACCTCGTGCGTCGCCTCATGCGCGGCGGCCACGAGTGCGTGGTCTACGACGTCGACGCCGCCGCGATCGACGCGCTCGCGGCCGAGGGCGCGGTGCCCGCGCACAGCCTCGCCGAGCTCGTGGAGCGGCTCGAGGGCCCGCGCAACGTCTGGGTGATGGTCCCGGCCGGCTACGTCGGCGGCACGGTGGACCAGCTCGCCGAGCTCCTGGCGGCCGACGACACGATCATCGACGGCGGCAACTCCTACTACCGCGACGACATCGCCCGCTCCGCGCAGCTCGCCGAGCGCGGCATCCACTACGTCGACTGCGGCACGTCGGGCGGGGTGTGGGGGCTCGATCGCGGCTACTGCCTCATGATCGGGGGCGACGACGACGCCGTCGCGCGCCTCGACCCGATCTGGCGCACGATCGCGCCCGGCGACGGGGCGGACGCCGGGGTGGAGCCCACCCCCGGGCGCACCCCCGGCGGCACCGCCCAGGAGGGCTACCTGCACTGCGGTCCGAGCGGCGCCGGCCACTTCGTGAAGATGGTCCACAACGGGATCGAGTACGGGATGATGGCGGCCGTCGCCGAGGGCCTGTCGATCATCAAGAACGCCGACGTCGGGCTCCGCACGCACGCGGTCGACGCCGAGACGACGCCGCTGCGCAACCCCGAGTTCTACCAGTACGAGATCGACGTGGCCGAGGTCGCCGAGGTGTGGCGCCGCGGCAGCGTCGTCGGCTCCTGGCTCGTGGACCTCACGGCGGCGGCGCTCGCGGCCGACCCCGACCTCGACGCCTTCGGCGGCCGCGTCTCGGACTCGGGCGAGGGCCGCTGGACCGTGCTGGCCGCCGTCGAGGAGGGCGTACCGGCCAACGTCATCCAGGCCTCCCTGAACGCCCGGTTCTCCTCGCGCGACCTCAACGACTACCAGGACAAGGTGCAGTCGGCGATGCGCAGCCAGTTCGGCGGGCACCACGAGACCGCGGCCGAGGCAAGCCACGAGACCCCCGCGACCGACGCGGTCGACGAGACCCGCCGGGCGACGCAGGAGCCCGCCGGCGGGTGAACGCCGACGGGCTCCGTGCGCCCGGGGTCCGGGCGCCGTGCGAGTACCGGACTCAGGCGTCCGAGCTCACGTCGCTGGTCGCGAGCCGGTACATGAACGCCGCCATCGCGTCGCGGTTGACGTCGCGCAGCGGGCCGAAGAGCGCCGGGCCGTCCTCCTGGGGCCAGCCCGTCGAGATCCCGCGGTCGGCCAGCCACGACATCTCGGTGAAGAACTGCGTCCCGGGCGTGACGTCGGCGAAGCGGCTCGTCGCCGGGGTCGCGTAGGTCTCGCCGTCGGCGGTGCCGTCGTTCACGCCGGCGAACCGGAACAGGAACGCCGCCATCGCGTCGCGCGCCACGGGGGCGAGCGGTCGGAACTCGCGGGCGCCGTCCTGGCCGACCCAGCCGGTCGAGATCTCGGCCTCGTACAGCCAGGTGATCTCGTCGTAGAACTGGTCGCCCGGGGCGACGTCGACGAAGGGTGAGGTCGTCGGCGCCTCGTGCGCCGGGCGTCCGGCCAGGCGGTAGAGGAACGCGGCCATCGCGTCGCGCGCCACCGGCGTCACCGGGCGGAACTCGCGCGTGCCGTCGGGCAGGACCCAGCCGGTCGTCACGCGGCGCTCGGCGAGCCAGCCGATCTCCTCCGCGAACGGCATCCCGGCCGGGACGTCCGCGAAGGTCAGGGGTGCGGGGGCGCCCCACGTCGCGGTGACGGGCGTGGGGACCTTCGTCGCGTCCAGGCTCGACCCGCTGGCGTAGAACCACGGCCGCACGTCGGGTGCGAGGTGGTCGAGCAGCTCGCCCGGGAACGCGTCCGGGAGGACGCGGCCGTCGGGGGCCGTCCAGGACCGGCCGGCGTACTCCGGGGAGCGCGTGAACGTGACCGTCCCGTCGGCGGCCACGCCCGCCTCGCCCGGGGCGAACGTCGCGACCTGCACGCGGGCGTAGCCGTCGCTGGTGACGGTGGGCGAGACGGTCCAGGCGACGTCCATGACGAGGTCGCCGGAGCCGTCGCCGTCGACGCTCAGCGTCGGGTTGCCGAACGTCAGGGTGACGTCGGGCGCGAGCCCCGGGTAGGGGTGCAGGCGGAACCCGTCGGACCAGCTCACGCGGGTCGCACCCGTCGCCGGGTCCTGCCAGCCCGTGCCACCGGTGAAGGCGAACGTGCCGTCCGAGGCGCGCGCGACGTCGTCGTAGGACGTGGCGGTCCACTCGCTCGCGTAGTCCGACACCGACCAGGCGAGCGTGGCGCCCTCCAGCGCCGAGGCGCCCAGCGGGGCGGGGGAGGCGGTGGCCTCGGGTCCGGGCCAGGCCGGGTTGACCGGCTGCTCGGGCTCGGGCGGCTCGACCTGCCCGGGAGCGGGGGCGAGCGGCGTCACGGCGGGGACGTCGCCGGTGCGGTCGACGACGCTCGTGCGCGCCGTGCGGTAGGGGTGCGTGACGAAGGCGCGCGTCCCGGTCGGCGCGGCCACGACGGACCAGACGTTCGCCTCGGCGGCCCCGGTGCCGGACGTGACGCCCGCCGCCGTGAAGTCGAGGGTCTCGCTGACGCTCCAGGTGGCGGGGCTGACGACGCCGAGGGTGTTGGAGAAGCCGTTGGCGGCGTAGACCTCGTGCGTGACGGGGTTGACCGCGATCTCGCGGGTCGTCTCGCCCAGGGTGATCGGCGAGCCGAGGTGCAGGCCGCTGGTGGTGTCGATCGTGATGAGTCGGTTGTCGTCCCAGGTGTCGCTGAGGGTCGGGGCGACCGCCGCGTAGAGGTGACCGAGCTCCTCGTCGACGGCGAGCGCGGCCGCCCGCCCGCCGAGCCGCTCGCCGTCGTAGCTGAACGAGCCCACGGGGATGGCGAGCGAGGAGACCCAGGCGCCCGTGACGGCGCTGACGGCGGTGATGACGTTGCCGCGGCCCTCGGCGACCCACAGCACGCGGCGGTCGTCGTCGAACACGGCGTCCTTGACCAGCGGGTAGCGCTGGGTCGTGACCGCCACGGGGGCGCCCGCGGTGCGCGTCTCGGGGTCGATGACGACGACGGTGTCACCGGTCGCGTAGACGTCGCCGGTCGTGGGGTCGACGTCGAGGCTGACGGGCGTCCTCGGCGCGCCGCTGATGGTGCCCTCCAGCGTGCCGGTGGCGGTGTCGACCACGCTCACGACGCCGTCGCGGTAGTGGCTCACGTACAGCTCGCCGCGGTCGGCGTTCACCGCGAGGAGCGACGGCTCGGCCGAGGTCAGCTCGATCGTGACGCCGGAGGGCTCACCGGTCGCGGCGTCGATCCAGGTCACGGCACCGGGCGTCAGCTCGCCGCGGTCGATCGGGAGGTACAGGCGCCCGGCGGCGGCGTCGAGCGCCTGGCTGCGGGTGATGCCGCCGGCCTCGACGGTCCGGGTCAGGGTGTGCGCGGCGGGTGCCGCTGCGGCGGGTGCCGCGTCGGCCGGCGCCGCACCCGCGGGTGCGGCCGCGAGGACCGCGGTCAGGCTCAGCACGCCGACGGCGAGGGCAGCCGTCCGGTGCGCGGTGGTGCGTCGTCTCATGGTTCTCCAGGGGCGCGCGCCGACGGGACGCGGGACGTGGTCGGCGCGGGGTGGTCGCCGACGAGTGCGTCGGCCAGGTGAGGCTAGCCTCACCTAAGGCCCGGTGTCGTCCTCGTCTCGCGAAGCGACCGCCTTGGTGTGACGCGGATCACACGGGTCGCGGCGTCATATCGGCAGCGCTCGCCCGTCGAGGTAGGTGTCGGGTTGATCCTGGTCCGCGTCGCAGCAGGGGGATGACGCGGTCACGGAGCTCCGGTGCCACCGGGGGTGGCGCGGGAGGGGCGCACCCGATCCTGCCCCGCAGGGGGAGCAGGGCGACGCACGGCGAGGGGCCGTCACCGCGGGGGCGGTGGCGGCCCCTAGTGCACGCCGCCGCGCGGGCCCGGGCGGCGCAGGTCAGAACGCGTAGCGCACGGGGCACCACGGTGCGCGGCGGGCGAGCAGGTCCAGCAGCTGCGCCACGTGGCGCTGCTTGTCCTGCCACCGGTAGCGCACGTTGGTCGCACCGTTCTGGGACACCTTCTCCTCCTGGAGGTCGGGCCGCCACAGCACGTCCTCCGCGCGCGGGTGCCAGCCGAGGTTGACCTCGTGGAGCTGCTCGTTGTGCGTGAGGAAGATGACCTCGCACGCGAGCTGGGCCTTGGTGCGGGCGCTCGTGGCGGCGTCGAGCTGGTCCAGGAGCTCGGCCCAGGCCTCGAGCCACCCGTCGGCCACGATGACGGGGGAGAAGTTGAGGTGCACCTCGTACCCGGCCTCGACGAAGTCGTTGATCGCGGCGAGTCGCTCCGGGATCGGCGCGGTCCGGATGTCGACGAGCTTCGCCATCGCGGCCGGCATCAGCGAGAAGCGCACGCGCGTGCCGCCGCGCGGGTCGAGATCGAGCAGGTCGCGGTTCACCCACTTCGTGGCGAAGCTGGCCTTCGCGCCCGGCGTCCGGCCGAACAGGTCGACGAGGTCGGCGACGTTGTCGCTCACGAGCGCGTCGACGCTGCAGTCGCTGTTCTCGCCGATGTCGTAGACCCAGTCGGTCGGGTCGCACTGGTTGGGCTCCGCCTTCGGGCCCTGGCGCGCGGCGTGCCGGGCGATCGAGCCCCGGATCTGGTCGATGTTCGTGAAGACCGTGATGGGGTTGCTGTACCCCTTGCGGCGCGGCACGTAGCAGTAGGCGCACGCCATCGCGCAGCCGTTCGCGCTCGAGGGCGCGATGAAGTCCGCCGACCGCCCGTTCGGACGGACGCTCAGCGCCTTCTTCTCGCCGAGCACGAGCGCCTCGCGCTTGATGCGCACCCAGCGCCGCACGTTCGTCTCGTCGCCGTGCAGCTCGGGGATGCGCCAGTGGCTCTCGACGGGGACGATCTCGGCGTCGGGCCACCGGGAGAGGATCTCCTGCCCCCGCGGCGAGTACATCGCGGCGCGCTCGGCGTAGATCCGCGTGACGTCGAGGATCGTCGGGGGCGTCGAGGCGGTGGTGGCCGCGGCGGGAGCAGGCATCACCCCATCGTCGCCCCGACCACCGACATCGTGCGTCGTCCGCCCGGGCACGATGGTCGCCGGACCGCAGGCGACGGAAGGGTCGGGATGTCTCACGAAGGAGAACGGGAAGCGGCTCCACCGCCGGTGACCTTCCACCCGCTCGACGGCGAGTGGGCGGCGATGCTCGACGGCATGCGTGCCTGGGTGGCGGCGTCGGTCAGCGGTCCGGGCGGTGATCTCGACCTCGCCGACGACGGCGTGCGGCTCTCGGTCGTCGAGGCGCTGCTGCGCGACGGCATCGGCGCGGACGAGACGGTCAAGCTGCAGGCCCTGGGCGTCGTCCTCGGGGACGTCCTCGCCTCGATCCTCGGCGTGCCGTGGGTAGTTGTGCACGACGAGTGGGGCGCGACGCCCGGTCTCGCCGTCGCACCCGGGGCCGCCCTCTACCCGGTGACGATGGTCAGCAAGCGGGTGGAGGAGGGTCGCGACGTCGACGTCCGGTTCCTCGTGCAGCAGGCGGCGGAGCACGCCGTCGCCCTCGGGGGTGCGACGCCGGACGTGAGCTGATCCCGGCGCGGCGGCGGCCGGTCAGGCCGGGGCGTCGTCCTCGTAGACACCGGCGAGCAGCAGGCGGGCCTGCGTCGGGCCGATGGCCAGCGGCGCACCGGTCACGGTGAAGGTGACGACGTTCGCGCGGGCCGTGATCGTGAGCGTGTGACCCTCGCGCCGGGCGTCCACACGGAAGTACTCGCCGTCGGCGATGAGGCGCCAGCCCCACCCGTGGCGCTGCAGCCGCTCGGTGACGAGCTCGCCGGCCTCGCGGCCCGGGCAGGGGCTCGGCACGCGGATGTGGAACGTCGGGCGCACCGTGCCGCGCTCGGTGCCGGCGATCCAGCGCGTGGTGGCCCACGTCGTCGTGACGCCGAGGAGGCGACCGAGGCGCTTGCCGAGCGTGCCGTGCTTGGCCAGACGCTCGAAGAGCTCGGCGGGCGCGAGCTGCCGGTGGGCCGTGGTCGTGACGGGCACCGCGGCAATGCGCGTGTTCGAGTGTGTCGGTACCGCGGCGGTGCGGGTCCCGGTCGTCGACGGGCTGAGCAGGGTCCGGGTGGGCTGTGCGCGCATCGGTCTCTCCGGTCTGGTGGTTCGGTTCGGGGTGGGGTGTCAGGCGGCGTCGGTCGCGGTGTGGTGCGCGATGGTCAGCTCGAGGTGACGCTCCGGGAGCGGGTGCCCGACGGCGTCGGCCAGTCGCAGCGGGAGCTCGTCGTTGAGGTGACGCATCACCTCGAGCGGAACCGCCTCGCTGGCCATCTCGCACTCGACGCGCAGGACGAGCGCCGTCGGCGGCCCCTCCACGACGATCGAGGCCGAGCGGATGATCGTGGTCGCCCGCAGGACCTCCTCCTCGCGGCGCACGGCGGCGTCGGCGCGGGAGCGCCAGGCGCTGGGGTGGGCAAACCGGGCGGCGTCGGCGTCGACGGCCCGCTTCGCCATGACGTCGGTGAGGTCGATCTCCATGTCGACGTCGGGCTCCGGCCGGGGCTCCTCGACGGAGATCGTCTCGTCGAGGACGGGGACGGCGCCGACCGCGATGGTCGCGGTGGTGGTGCCGGGAGGCGGCGCGGTCGCCGAGAGGGCGACCGGGCTGCTGACGCTCTGCTGCGAGGCGAGGACCTCGACGGCGGCGGTGTGGTCCGGGGGCGTCGTGCCGGTCGCGTCCGCGACGGTGTCGGCGGCGAGGGCTGCGGGGGTGGTGGTCATGACGGGTTCCTGGTGCTTCCTGTCCGGTCGGCGTAGCCTCGGTGGCAACACTTCGCTGGTCTAACTGTTAGCAACACTACATGAGGGGTCGGAGATGTCCAGGACGAGTTCCGAAGCCGCTCGGCGGCCGTCGGCGACGGCCGCGGCGCCGTACTGGTACGGCCGCGGCGAGCGCCCGGACGCCGTCGCCGTCCTCACGCTGCTGCGGCGCTACCGGGAGGCCGAGACCGCTGCGCTGGCGCGTCTCGGTGACGTCCTGGGACTGAGTGACGGCGACACCGCGGCCGTGCGGCACCTCCTGCTGGCTGCACGCGACGGTCACGACGTCCGGCAGCGCGAGCTCGCGCTCGCGCTCGGCATGACTGACGCGTCGGTCAGCGGCCTCGTCGACCGCCTCGAGCGCCGGGGGTACGTGCGTCGCGAGCCGCACCCGGAGGACCGGCGGTCGCTGCGGCTGGTGGTGACGGACGTCGTCGTGCGCGCCGCGGGGCCGGGCGGCGACGCGGTGATGCGGGGGTCGACGGCGTGGTGCGCGCGATGCCGGCCCACGACCGGCTGGTCGTCGCCGAGATGCTCCAGCGGCTGACCGCGGCGCTCGACGGCGGCCTCGGGGTGCTGGACCGCTCGACCGGCGCCGACCGGACGGCCGCGGCCGGCTGAGTCAGGTGCGCGGCTCCGCCGGGGTGCGCCGCAGCGCCTCGGCGGCCGCCGCTCGCAGCAGGTCCGCGGCGGCGTCGAGCGTCGGCGTCCGCAGACCCCACTGCTGCCAGTGCAGCGCGACGTCGGCGCGCCACCGACCGCTGCGGTCGAGCCGCACGAGGCTCGCGCCGTGCTCGCGGATCTGATGCTCGGGCAGCATGCCCCAGCCGTAGGACAGCGCCACCGCGTCGGCGAACTGCGTCGACGCGGGCACGACGTGGTGGGGTGGCGTCGCCGTCACGCCGCGGTCGCGCAGGGCCGCGTGCTGCAGGGCGTCCGCGTCGTCGAACACCACCACGGGCGCGCGCCCGAGCGCCTCGCGCGTGACGCCGCCGGTGAACCACCGCTCGATGAAGGCCGGCGAGGCGACCGGGTGGTAGCGCATCGTCCCGAGTGGCCGGCTCGTGCAGCCCTGCACGGGCGCGGCCTCGCTCGTGACGGCTCCCATCACGCTGCCGTCGCGCAGGAGGTCGGCCGTGCGGTCCTGGTCGGCGCGCAGGAGCTCGACCCTCGCTCGCGCGGCCAGAGGTGCCAACGCCGGCAGCACCCAGGTCGCGAGCGAGTCGGCGTTGACGGCGATGCGGAGGCGGGGGGCGCGCCGTCGGCGGAGAGGTCGGTCTCGACGTCGCGCGCGAGGGCGTCGATCTGGCGCGCGAGCCGCAGGACGGCGGCGCCGGCGTCGGTCGGGGCGACGGGCCGGGTGCGACGGATCAGGACGGCGCCGGCGTGCTGCTCCAGGGCGCGGATGCGCTGGCTCACGGCGGACGGTGTGACGTGCAGGGCGCGGGCCGCCGCGTCGAGGCTGCCGTGGTCGACGGCGGCGGCGAGTGCGCGCAGCTGCGGCAGGTCCCAGTCCACGGCAGGACGCTACCTGAAGCGCTGCTTCAGCATCGTCAGGAACATTCGCTGGTGTTCGGTGTCGGTGGTGCCTAGCGTCGACGTCCGTGATCACGACAGCGCTCTCCGGGCTCGCCTTCGGCCTCGGCCTCATCATCGCCATCGGTGCGCAGAACGCCTTCGTGCTGCGCCAGGGCCTGCGCCGCGAGCACGTGGGGCTCGTCGTCGCGATCTGCGCCGCGAGCGACGCGGTGCTCATCGCGCTCGGTGCCGCCGGGGTCGGGGCGGTGGTGCAGAGCCACCGCGGGGTGCTCGTCGGCGTGACGATCGCGGGGGCGGCGGTGCTGCTGGTCTACGGGTTCGGCGCCGCGCGGCGGGCGCTGCGGCCGCAGGCGCTCGTGGCCGACGGCGAGGGGGCGGGTCGCGCTGGCCGTGCCGGACGCCGGGGCGTCTCCCTGACGGCGCTCGCGCTGACCTGGCTGAACCCGCACGTCTACCTCGACACGGTCGTGCTGCTGGGCACCGTGGCCGCGGCCTCGAGCGCCCCGTGGGCCTTCGCCGGCGGCGCCGTGGTCGCGAGCGTCGCGTGGTTCGCTGCGCTCGGGTTCGGCGCGCGGCTCCTGCGCCCGGTGTTCGCGCGCCCGACGGCGTGGCGCGTGCTCGACGTCGGCGTCGCCGTCGTGATGGTCGCGATCGCGCTGAGCCTGCTGCTCGGGCTGCGGGGTGGGCACTGACGCGGTGGGACCTGGGCGCGCTCCGCGCGACCGAGCTACGTTGAGAGGCATGGCGGAGGAGTGGGGCGCTCGAGGCGTCCTCGCGTTCGTGATGACGGGGGCGGGGCTCCTCCTGATCTGGACAGCGGATGCCGCGGCCGCCGGCCGACTGAAGCGGAACCAGGTGGCCGGCATCCGTGTTGCCGCCACGCTCGCCTCCGAGGAGGCGTGGCGAGCGGCGCACGTCCGCGCTCGGCGACCGACGATCTACGGCGGGGCCGCCTGCATCGTCGGCGGCCTCGTCGCCCTCGTCCCCGTACCGATGCCCGCCGTGCTGATCGGTCTGCTCGTCTCCACCGCTGCGATCCTCGGCTTCGTGCTGTATGGAGCGCGAGTCGGCGTTGTCGCCGCCCGGGACGCGGCGGACTGACCGGGCCGATTCCCGTGCGCACGATGCGTACGGTGCGGGACGTGTCCAGGTGTGCCGAACGGCCCCGTCGATCGACGGGGCCGTTCAGGCAGGGCTAGTACCGGCGAGTAGCCCTCCATTCCGCTGCGGGGCCCGTGGGGTCCGCCTCGGAGCTTGCTGCGGCGTCTGGTGCCGCCAGCGTGTGCCTGCGGTGCGCCGGTCGGACGTCGTTCAGGGCCGAGCCGGCGTCTCCGCGGGGGTCGAGATGGTGACAGGGGCCGCTGCGACGGTGACTTTGCGGAGCGCGACCCCGATCAGGGTGAACATCACCCCGAGGCCGATCACCAGTGCGGCCACACCGAAGGCGACGACCGAGGTGAACAGCGAGGCCCGCAGGAACGAGGCGTTCATCACCGTGGCCCGCTGCCCCTGGAGGGCGGTGACCTCCTCGGAGTCGTCCGTCGCTCCTGCTGCCCTGGCCTCGGCGATCGCGGTGCCGAGCTCGGCGTAGGTCTGGCCGTCACTGGCGGCGAGTGCGTGCTGGTTGATGATGTCCGCCTGCGCGAATGCGGTGAAAGGATCCTGGACGAGCCGGCCCCCGAACGCCGCAGCGTCCTCCGCGACGGTGATCTCCTCCGCCTTGAGGTTGCTGGAGACCAGTCCCCACGTCACCGCACCCGCGACGACGAAGACGATCCCGGCAATGATGCTGACGAGGCCGGCAGTCGCAGGAACTTTGGACGAGGTGGACGTCGTCATGGTGGATCTGCTTTCTCGGTGCGCCGGTGGGTACGTGAACCATCTTCCCCGACCCGCCACGGCCGTCCCTGGGCCCTAGGTCCTCACCCGGTGGCAGCTGGGTGACGCGCGTTCAGCCGGGGGTGGAGCAGTCGCGCCGGAAATACCCGCCGCGGGGTCGCGTCCCGCCGCCAAAGGTCCTGCGACGGCCTCGTAGGGCGCGCCTAGCGTCGTGGGGCGGGCGATCGGACCCGCCGCGGGGCAGTGGCCCGCGCCCTGCTGATGGAGTGGATGAGTCAGGTTGGACGGCAAGCAGGTGCAGGCGCTGGCTCGGTTCCTGAGCGTCGATCGGGTGCTCCCGGCCGGTACGAGCTTCGAGGTGCAGCGCTGCGACGAGCGGTCCCTCGGGAGCAGGGCCACATGGGCGATCGTCCTGGTGGATCTCACCACAGGCGACGAGCTCAAGGTCGGTTCCGCCGTGGCGTTCGGCAGCCTGACCGTCCGGCGCCCCTGGACCTACCGGGCGACCGCTGCGGGGCTGCGCATCGTCCCCGCGGAAGCCCCGCGCGAGCTGTGATGCCCGGGGACGAAGGTCCCGGTCGGCTCGCGAGCACCAGATCTAGCGTGTCAACCGTGCAGTCCACGCCACATGTGGTGGTGCCCGGCGGAGCCGTCAGAGAACAGAGTGCCGTGATCCCCGTCGCCCCCCACGCCCCCGCCGCACCCGCCCTCACACCGCCCGCGGCACCCGAGCCGGGCGACCTCGAGCTCGCGATCGCGGCGCTGCTGGCGAAGGACTCCGCCGTCGTCGACGAGAACGCCAACAAGGACAGCGACGTCTTCACCACCCACCGCGACCTCACGGCCGGGGCGGTGGCCCGCACGATCGGTCTGCGGATGCTGCCGCCGCACGTCGCGGCCGCGCACGCGAGCGGTGACCTGCACGTGCACGACCTGGACTACCAGCCGTACTCGCCGATGACGAACTGCTGCCTCATCGACGTCGCCACGATGCTGCGGGACGGGTTCCGCATCGGCAACGCCCAGGTCTCCTCGCCACGCTCGATCCGCACCGCGACGGCGCAGATCTCCCAGATCATCGCGAACGTCTCCTCCAGCCAGTACGGCGGCTGCTCGGTCAACCGGATCGACGAGGTGCTCGCGCCATACGCGGCCCTCGACCTCGAGCGCCACCGCGCGGAGGCGGTGCGGTGGATCACCGAGCCGGAGCGGCGCGAGGAGTACGCGCGCGAGGCCACCCGGACAGACGTGCACGAGGCGATGCAGAGCCTCGAGTACGAGATCAACACGCTGTTCACCACCAACGGGCAGACGCCGTTCACCTCCCTCGGGTTCGGCCTCGGACAGGGGTGGCTCGCGCGCGAGATCCAGCGGGCGATCCTCGAGGTCCGCATCCAGGGCCTGGGGCGCGAGCGTCGCACGGCGGTCTTCCCCAAGCTGATCTTCACGCTGCGGCGAGGTCTCAACCTCGATCCCGCCGACCCCGGTTACGCCATCAAGCAGCTCGCGCTGGAGTGCTCGACCCGGCGGATGTACCCGGACGTGCTGAGCTACGACCAGGTGGTGTCGACCACCGGCTCCTTCAAGGTGCCGATGGGCTGCCGCTCGTTCCTGCAGGGCTGGCGGGACGAGGAGGGGCGCGACGTCGTCGAGGGCCGGATGAACCTCGGCGTGGTCACGCTCAACCTGCCACGCATCGCGCTCGAGTCCCGCGGCGACCGGGCACGGTTCTGGGAGCTGCTGACGCAGCGGCTCGCCACGGTGCACGACGCCCTGGTGCACCGTGTCGAGCGGTGCCGGGAGGCGGTGCCCGGGAACGCCCCGATCCTTTACCAGCACGGTGCGTTCGGCCGGCGACTCGGGCCGGAGGACGCCGTCGACGACCTCTTCCGTGACGGCCGGGCGACGGTCTCGCTCGGCTACATCGGCCTGTACGAGACCGCGGCCGTCTTCCACGGCGGCGCGTGGGAGGACGATCCCGGGGCAAAGGCCTTCACCCTGGACGTGCTGCGCGCGCTGAATGCCGGCGCCACGGCCTGGACGCAGCGGTACGGCTACCAGTTCTCCGTCTACGCGACCCCGAGCGAGTCGCTCACCGACAGGTTCTGCCGCCTCGACCGCGCCCGCTTCGGCGCGGTGCCCGACATCACGGAGAAGGACTACTACACCAACTCGTTCCACTACGACGTGCGCAAGCACCCGACACCGTTCGAGAAGATCGACTTCGAGATGGACTACCCCCGCCTGTCCTCCGGCGGCTTCATCCACTACTGCGAGTACCCCGTGCTCCGCACCAACCCCCGTGCGCTCGAGGCCGTGTGGGACTACGCCTACGACCGCATCGCCTACCTCGGGACGAACACGCCCGTCGACCGCTGCTACGCGTGCGACTTCACCGGCGAGTTCACCCCGACGGCGAGGGGTTCGCCTGCCCCGCGTGCGGCAACGGCGATCCGCGCACGTGCGACGTCGTCAAGCGCACGTGCGGCTACCTCGGCAACCCGCAGCAGCGCCCGATGGTGCACGGGCGCCACGTGGAGATCTCCTCGCGCGCCAAGCACCTGGCGGACGGGGTGACGGCGGACGACGCCGCCGACGTCGACGACCCCGCCCGTGCGCGCCCCTGACCCCGCCCGCTGGCGCTCGGCGCGCGTCAGCGCCGGACACGTGGCGGACTACAAGCCCTTCGTGATGGTCGACGGCGAGGGCGTGCGCTGCAGCCTGTACGTCAGCGGGTGCCTGTTCGCGTGCGAGGGCTGCTTCAACGAGGCCGCCTGGAGCTTCCGCTACGGCACGCCCTCTGACGACGCCCTTGAGGAGCGCATCCTGGCCGACCTCGCGCACGAGGCGGTGCAGGGGCTGAGCCTGCTGGGTGGCGAACCCTTCCTCAACACCGGCGTCTGCCTGCGCCTCGTGCGGCGGGTCCGCGAGCGCTTCGGCGCCGCGAAGGACGTGTGGTGCTGGAGCGGCTACACGATCGAGCAGCTGCTGGCCGCGGGGGAGGACAAGGGCGAGCTGCTGCGCGAGCTCGACGTGCTCGTGGACGGCCCGTTCGACCTGTCCCTACGCGACACCTCGCTCGCGTTCCGCGGCAGCGCCAACCAGCGCGTGCTCGACGTGCCGGCGTCGCTGGCCGCCGGGGCGGCGGTGCCCCGGCGGCCGATCGTGCGGTGACGCGGGCGGTCAGTCCTTGTCGGACGTGCCGTAGTACGCGGCGAGCATGAGCTCCTTCATGTCCTCGCGCATCGGCATGCGCGGGTTGGCCGGCGCGCACTGGTCCTCGTAGGCACCGGTCGCGACCTCGTCGAGCCGCGAGACGAACTCGGTCTCGTCCACCCCCTGCGCCCGGAACGACGACGGGATGCCGACGCGGTCGCGCAGCTCCTCGACCGCCCGCGCGTAGGACTCCACGCCCTCGGCCGGGGTGCTCGCCGGCAGGCCGAGGTGCCGGGCGATCTCCTGGAAGCGCTCGGGTGCCACGTAGTGCTCGTACTTCGGCCAGCTCGTCAGCTTGGTCGGGACCTGGCCGTTGTACCGGATGACGTGCGGCAGCAGCGTGGCGTTGGTGCGCCCGTGCACGAGGTGGAAGGTCGAGCCGACCACGTGGGCCATGGCGTGCACGATCCCCAGGAACGCGTTGCCGAAGCTCATACCGGCGATGGTGCCGGCGTTGTGCATCTTCTCGCGCGCCGTCGCCGTGGCCGGATCCTGCGCGTCGCCGGTCACGGACGCCTCGAGGTTGTCGAAGATCAGTCGGATCGCCTGCAGCGCCATGCCGTCGGTGAAGTCGTTCGCGTAGACGCTGACGTAGGCCTCGGTCGCGTGCGTGAGCGCGTCGAACCCCGAGTCGGCCGCGAGCGAGGCCGGCATCAGCTCCGTCAGGGCCGGGTCGATGATCGCGACGGACGGGGTCAGGGCGTAGTCCGCCAGCGGGTACTTCCGGCCGGTCCCCGGGTCGGAGATGACCGCGAACGGGGTCACCTCGGCGCCGGTGCCCGACGTCGTCGGGATGCACACGAGGTGCGCCAGCGACCCGAGCGTGGGGAAGGTGAAGGCGCGCTTGCGCACGTCGAAGAACTTCTGCTTGAGATCGGAGAAGTTCACCTCCGGGTGCTCGTACAGCAGCCACATCACCTTGGCGGCGTCCATCGGTGAACCGCCGCCGAGCGCGATGATCGTGTCGGGTCGGAAGTGGCGCATCTGCTCGGCGCCGCGCTGCACGGTGCCCACGCTGGGTTCGGGCTCGACCTGGTCGATGATCTGCAGCGCGACCTTGCCGGCGCGGCGGTTCAGCACGTCGATGACGCGGTCGACGAACCCGAGCGTCGTCATGGTGGCGTCGGTGACGATGGTGACGCGTTCGACGTCGGGCATGTCCGTCAGGTAGCGGATCGCGTGACGCTCGAAGTAGGTCTTCGCCGGCACCTTGAACCACTGCAGGTTGTTGTTGCGGCGGCCGATGCGCTTGATGTTCACGAGGTTGACCGCCGAGACGTTGTTGGACACCGAGTTGTGCCCGTAGGAGCCGCACCCGAGCGTGAGCGAGGGGATGAAGGCGTTGTAGATGTCGCCGATGCCGCCGAGGGAGCTCGGCGCGTTCGTGATGATGCGGACGGCCTTGACTCGGGAGCCGAACTCCTCCGCCAGCGAGGCGTCCTCGGAGTGGATGGCGGCGGAGTGACCGAGCCCGTCGAACTCGACCATGCGCTCCGACAGCCGGATGCCCTCCTCGGTCGACGTCGCCCGCAGCACCGCGAGCACCGGCGCGAGCTTCTCGCGCGTCAGCGGCTCCGACGGCCCGACGTCGTCGACCTCCACGAGGATCACGGACGTGTCGGCCGGGACCTCGAAGCCGGCCTGGGCTGCGATCCACCCGGGCGAGCGGCCGACGACGGCGGCGTTCAGCTTCGCGCCGCCGCACCCGGCGTCGTGCGCCTCCACACCGAAGACGAACCGTTCCAGCAGGGCCTTCTCGTGCGCGCTCACGACGTGGGCGTGCAGCCGGGTGAACTCGGCAAGCGCCTCGTCGTAGATCTCGGTGTCGAGGACGACCGCCTGCTCGGAGGCGCAGATCATGCCGTTGTCGAACGCCTTCGACAGGACGACGTCGTTGACCGCCCGCTCGAGCTTCGCCGTCCGGGTGATGTACGCGGGCACGTTCCCGGCGCCGACGCCGAGGGCGGGCTTCCCGCACGAGTACGCCGCGCGCACCATCGCGTTGCCACCCGTGGCGAGGATGAGGGCGACGCCGGGGTGGTTCATCAGCGCCCCGGTCGCGGCCAGCGACGGCATCGTCACCCACTGGATGCAGTCGGCGGGTGCGCCGGCGGCGACGGCCGCGTCCCTGACCACGGTCGCGGCGGCGACCGAGCACTCCTGGGCGCCGGGGTGGAAGGCGAAGACGATCGGGTTGCGCGTCTTCAGCGCGATCAGCGACTTGAAGATCGCCGTCGAGGTCGGGTTGGTCACCGGCGTGACCCCGCACACGACGCCGACGGGCTCGGCGATCTCGGTGATGCCGGTCAGCTCGTCGCGCGAGATGACGCCCACGGTGCGCAGCCCCGACATCGAGTGCGTGACGTGCTCGCACGCGAAGATGTTCTTCACGGCCTTGTCCTCGAAGAGCCCGCGGCCCGTCTCGGCGACGGCGAGGTCGGCCAGGTGGCCGTGCTCGTCCAGAGCCGCGACGGCGGCCTTGGCGACGATGTGGTCGACCGTCTCCTGGTCGAACGAGGCGTACTGCGTCAGCGCGGCCTGCGCCCGCGCGACGAGGTCGTCGATGTGCTCGACCATCGGGTCGAGCGGGGGGCCGCTGCCGGGGTGGGCGCGGTGACGACGTCCGGTGCGACTCCCTCGACGTCGTGCGTCGCCCGGCTGTCGGTTGTCGTGGTCACGGTGTGCTCCTCGGGTCGTCCCAGTGATGACTTCACGCTAGGAGCGCGATTCCCGTGGGACCTGAGTCCGAGGTCCCGGGGACCTTCGTCCCGTCGGAGCGGGGCTCAGTACGTGGTCAGGCCCGCGGCGCGGAACATCGCCCGGACCTCCTCGGTGCGCTCCGGCGTCGGCGGCTCGACGTCGCCGAGCTCGTAGCGCAGCCCCGCCTGCGCCCACTTGTCGCGGCCCATCTGGTGGAAGGGCAGCACCTCCACGCGGCTGACGGTCGGCAGCGACGCGGCGTAGTCCACGATCGGGGTGATGTTGGCATCGACGTCGGTGACCCCCGGCACCTGGACGAAGCGGATCCACGTCTCGATGCCGAGGTCGGCGAGCCGCCGCCCGAACGCGAGCGTGGGCGCGAGCTCGCGGCCGGTCACGCGGCGGTAGGTCTCCGGATCGCCGGACTTCACGTCGAGCAGCACGAGGTCGACGTCGGCCAGGAACGCGTCCGTGGTGCGGGCGCCCAGGAACCCCGACGTGTCGATCGCGGTGTGGATGCCCATCTCGCGGGCACCCCGGAGGATGCGCGAGGCGAAGGCCGGCTGCCGCAGCACCTCGCCCCCCGAGAGCGTGATCCCGCCCCCGGTCGCCCGGATCACCCCGCGGTAGCGGCGGATCCGCGCGAGCAGGTCCGCCGCCGCGACCGGGGTGCCGGAGCGGGCCGACATGGTGTCCGGGTTGTGGCAGTACAGGCAGCGCAGGGGGCAGCCCGCCAGGAACGTCGTCATCCGGGTGCCGGGTCCGTCGACGGCGGTCACGAGCTCCCACGAGTGCACCAGGCCGATCTCGCCCGACCGCAGACCGGCCAGGCGTTCTGGCCGGTCGAGCCCGTCCGCCGTCGCGAGACCACCCAGGGTGTCGGTGCCCACGGTCGCGCCCTCCGCCGTCGTCCGCCGTTCAGACCGAGGCGTGGAACGTCCGCGCGAGCACGTCGCGCTGCTGCTCGCGGGTGAGCTTGACGAAGTTCACGGCGTAGCCGGAGACCCGGATCGTCAGCTGCGGGTAGTTCTCCGGGTGCTCCATCGCGTCCACCAGCGTGTCCTTGTTCAGGACGTTGATGTTCGCGTGGAACAGACCCTCGCCCATCCCGGCGTCGAGGATCCCCACGAGGTTGCCGACCTGCTCGTCCCTGGTCCGTCCGAGCGCCGACGGCGTGATCGTGTTGGTCAGCGAGATGCCGTCCAGCGCGTCGTCGTAGTCGAGCTTGCCGACGCTCATCATGCTCGCGACCATCCCGTGCGTGTCCCGCCCGTTCTCCGGGTTGGCGCCGGGGGAGAACGGCTCGCCACGGCGGTGGCCGGACGGGAAGGAGCCCGTGGCGCGGCCGTAGACGACGTTCGAGGTGATGGTCAGCACCGACTGCGTCGGGATCGCGTCGCGGTAGGTCGGCAGCGCGCGGATCTTCGCCATGACCGTGCGGACCACCAGCGCGGCGATCTCGTCGGCGCGGTCGTCGTCGTTCCCGTAGACCGGGTACTCGCCTTCGGTCAGGTAGTCCACGACCAGCCCGGTCTCGTCCCGGACCGGCGTCACGGTGGCGTACCGGATAGCCGAGAGGCTGTCGGCCACGATCGAGAGGCCGGCGATGCCGCACCCCAGGGTGCGGACGATCTCGTCGTCGTGCAGCGCCATCTCGATCGCCTCGTAGGCGTAGCGGTCGTGGCTGTAGTGGATGATGTTCAGCGCCTCGACGTAGGTGCCCACGACCCAGTCGAGCATCGCGTCGTACCGGGCCCACACGTCGTCGAAGTCCAGCGGGGCGTCCCCGGTCACGGCGTCGTGACCCGCGACCACCTGCGCCCCGGTCATCTCGTCCCGACCGCCGTTGATCGCGTACAGCAGCGCCTTCGCCGCGTTGACCCTGGCCCCGAAGAACTGCATCTGCTTGCCCACGGCCATGGGCGAGACGCAGCACGCGATCGCGGCGTCGTCGCCCCAGTGACCGCGGATCTCGCGGTCGGACTCGTACTGGACGGCCGAGGTCTCGATCGAGATCGCGGCACACATCTCCTTGTAGCCGGCGGGGAGCGCGTCGTCCCAGAAGATCGTGATGTTCGGCTCCGGCGCCGGGCCGAGGTTGCGCAGCGTCTGCAGCAGTCGGAACGAGGTCCGCGTGACCTGGGTGCGCCCGTCCTCGCTCATCCCGGCGTCTGACCAGGTGGCCCAGTACGGGTCGCCGGAGAAGATCTGGTCGTAGTCGATCGTGCGCAGGAAGCGGACGATGCGCAGCTTGATCACGAGGGCGTCGATGATCTCCTGCGCGTCGGTCTCGGTGATCGTGCCCGCGGCGAGGTCGCGCTCGAGGTAGACGTCGAAGAACGGCGAGAGCCGGCCGATGCTCATCGCGGCGCCGTCCTGGCTCTTCACCGAGGCGAGGTAGCCCAGGTACGTCCACTGCACCGCCTCCTGCGCCGTGCGGGCGGGGCGGGCGAGGTCGAACCCGTACTGCTCGCCGAGGCGCTTGAGCTTCAGCAGCGCACGGATCTGCTCGGAGTGCTCCTCGCGGCGCCGCGCCCAGCTCTCGGAGAACGGCTGGTCCACCCCGGTGTCCTTGTCCCGCCGCTTGCCCTCGATCAGGGCGTCGACGCCGTAGAGCGCCACGCGCCGGTAGTCGCCGATGATGCGGCCGCGGCCGTAGGAGTCGGGCAGTCCGGTGATGATGTGCGCCGACCGCGCGGCGCGGATACGGGGCGTGTAGATGTCGAAGACCCCCTCGTTGTGGGTCTTGCGGTACTTCGTGAAGATCTCCCGCACGGCGGGGTCGACCTGCTTGCCCGCCTCGGAGATCGCCGTCTCCACCATGCGCCAGCCGCCGTTGGGCATCATGGCCCGCTTGAGGGGTACGTCGGTCTGCAGACCGACCACGACGTCGTCGTCCTCGCTGATCCAGCCCGGGGCGAAGGCGTCGACGTCGGCGGGCGTGGTGGTGTCGACGTCGTACACCCGGCGCTCGCGCTCCGCCGAGAGGTAGTCGCGCTCGAGCGTCTCCCACGTCCGCAGCGTCTTCGCCGTCGGTCCGGCGAGGAAGGCGGCGTCACCCTCGTAGGGCGTGTAGTTCCGCTGGATGAAGTCACGGACGTCCACGCCGTCCTGCCACGCACCCGGCCGGAAGCCGGCCCACGCATCCGTGCTGACGTCCGCCGGGGTCTCTGTGCTCATCGCGTCCTCCACAGTGTCGAGTGGCCGATCGGGCCACTTCTCGAGACTAGGGACGCGGCGTTCGCGCGGCGCGGGACCAAAGGCCCGTCCCCGGAGTGTCGACGCGTCGACCCCACCGAGGTCGGCGGTGTGGCGGTCGGTCCCACCACGCGCGTCGTCGACCGGGCCGGCCTGGCGGTGTCGCTCTACCGTGCTGCGGCCGGAGGCCGGAAGCCGAGGGCGCGGTACAGGGAACGGGCCTCCGGTGCGGAGTCGTCGACGCGGAGCGCGATACCGGATCGGAGCGTGCCCTGAACGGTCTGGACGAGGGCTCGACCGAGACCAGTACGGCGGTGGGCCGGGTGGACGAACAGGTCGAGGATGAAGGGACCGCGAGGCACGTCGTCCCACGGCGGGTCCTGCACGGTCACGATCGCGCCCGCCAGCTCGTCCCCGACCCAGACGCCGAGCGTCGCCTCCATCACGAGTCGGCCGTACTCACCAGCCCACGTCCGGTCGATCTCGTCGCGCGCCTCGGCCTCTGTCATCTCGTGAGGGGTGGCGACGTACGTCTGTCGGTACAGACTCGACACGATCTCGCGCTCGGAGTCGAGAAGCGGGCGGAGGTGGGCGCGAGCAGGCAGAGCGACCTCGATCGACTCGCGTGCCCCGGCGACCAGGAGGGCATTGGCCATGGGGTCAGCCTAGGAGGGGACGCCATCGACCTTCGCGGTGTCGTGGGCGTCGAGGGACGAGCAGTGCGGTCGTGGGACGACGCCACGACGAGGTCGGCCCCGGAGAATCGTCAGGTCCGCAGCCACCCGAGCACGCGCGGCACGACGATCTCGGCGAGCAGCCCGTACCCCTCGGCCCCAGGGTGGTACCCGTCGCTGTCCACGATCTCGCGCTCCCACAGCGGTGACGTGCTCGTGGAGGCGTAGAGCCCCACGTACGGCACGCCGAGCCGTTCGGCCGACGCGTGCAGCGCGGCGTCCAGCTCCTCGAGTCGTCGGTTCTGCGCGGCGTCCACGACCGCCGGCGGCCCGACCACCAGCAGCGGGACGTCGATCGCCGAGCGGATGTCCTCGAGTGCGGTGAGCGACTCGGCAAGGGTGGCCCGGCGTGCGCCGTCGACCTCCCTGGTGTCGTTCGCGCCGAACGACACGACCAGGCGCGGGTCGGTGGCCCGGGCGAGCCGAGGGGGCACCTCGGTGGCCACGCGCGCCGCGATCTGCGGTCCGGTGTGACCGCGGATGCCGAGGTTGTAGGGCGACAGCGGACGCCGTCCGCGATGGCTGCTGCCGCGACGCGGCCGACCCAGCGAGAGCCTCGGGGTCACCGGTACCGGCGACGTAGGAGTCGCCGATGAAGTAGATCCGCGCGTCCCGCACGGCCTCAGCCATGGTCGGTCGCGGCCGCGATCGTGTGTCCTGCGGCGCGAAGGGCGCCGACCGCGTCGGCGTGGCGGTCGCCCGGCGTCATCAGCACGTCGCCGTCGAAGGTGGAGACGACGAAGACCGGGCAGCCGATCGCCGCGAGCGGATCGACAAGGGACGCGACGACGCCGGTTAGCCCGAACGGGATCGCGCCGTCGGCGTAGAGCGCCCGCCACTCGCCGTCGACCTCCGCCCCGGGCGGCGCGAGGGCGGCGTCGCACACGATCGAGACCTCTCGATCGGTCCGCGTGACGGAGACCAGGCCGGCGGAGCGCAGGAGGTCGGGGAGCAACGAGCCGGTGTCGGTGCCGGCGGGGAACCGCGCGATCACGTAGTCACCGGGCAGGGCTCGCAGGGAGACGGCAGGAGGCACGAAGCACCCGTTCGGATCGCGGAAGGCAACCGGACGGTGCCACGGCAGTCGCGTCCCGCGAGCGTAGCCACGCGCCATCGGGCGGCGCCACCTCACGGGACCGGGCGCCGACAGCGGCCCCTCGCGATCCGCGCACGCCGCTCGCGCGCGGCACGACGCCACCGAGATGCGACATCTGCGTCGAGGCGCGCCGGCGCGAGGCGCTTCTCGGCGGTGATGTCGCACCTCGGCGGGGCGCGACGCTGCGCGGGGCGCAACTCGGCGGGGCTCGGTGCCGCCCCGCGGGCACCCACCCGCCCGCCCACGGCGGTGCGGGACTCTGCGCCCGAAATGACGGATGATCGAACTTCGAGCGTGGCGCCGGTGTCACGGGGGCGAGACGTCCCGGCCATCCGCTCGGTCGTTCAGCTATCAGGAGGGCCGGATGCCCGAAGCACTGCGCGTGGCCTCGCCACGCATCGCCGACTTCGTCGACGTCGACGGCGTCACCGAGGTCCGCCGTCGCCTGGCGCAGATCCCGCGCGAGCAGGGTCGCCGCGCCGCCGCCTACAGCCCCGAGCTGGCGCAGATCTGGGGCGTCATCGGCGAGAACCTCGTCGAGGGCAAGCTCGTGCGCCCGGCGATCCTGCTCGCCGTCGCTGACACCGTGAGCGCCGCCAGCGACACCAGCGCCACCAGCAACACCGCCGACATCACCCCCGACCCCGCGCACGACGCGCGCCGCGAGGCGGTGCTCGAGCTCGCCGTCGCCGTCGAGATGCTGCACCTCGCCTTCCTGCTGCACGACGACGTGATCGACCACGACACGGTGCGGCGCGGCCGCCCGAACCTCATCGCCCGCATCGGCCGGGAGATCACCGCCGAGGGCGCCTCCGACGCCGAGCGCCGCGCCGTCGGCGAGGCCGCCGGGATCCTCGCAGGCGACCTCGTGCTCTCCCAGGCGCACCAGTGCCTCGCACGCATCGACGCGCCCGCCGACGTCCGCCGCCGCCTGCTCGAGCTGCTCCAGGAGACGCTGCAGCACTCGGTCGCGGGCGAGCTGGCCGACGTCGGCTACTCGCTGCGCGCGCACCGCCCGAGCCTCGCGGACGTGCTGACCATGTCGCAGTCCAAGACCGGCGCCTACACCGTGCGCCTCCCGCTCCTGTGGGCGCTGATCGCGCTCGAGGCCGACGTGCCCGACGAGCTCGAGGACTTCGCCGCCGCGCTCGGCCTCGCGTTCCAGCTCCAGGACGATCTGCTCGGGCTCTTCGGCGACCCCGCGCTCGTCGGCAAGGACCCCGTCAGCGACATCCGCGAGGGCAAGTACACCGCCGTGATGGCGCACGCGAGCAGCACACCGGAGTGGGCCGAGATCTCCTCCCACCTCGGCCGGGCCGACATCACGCCCGACGACGCCGCGCGCGTCCTCGCGCTGCTGGAGTCCAGCGGGGCGCGGGCCGCCGCGCAGGACGACCTCGAGCGCGCCCTCACGGACGCGCGCCGCATCGCGGACGAGGCCGGAGCGCTGCGCGGCGTGCTGCAGGCCCTGGTGGCGGCCCTGACGGAGCGGCGCTCGTGAGCGTGCCCGAGCGCAGCAGAGGCAGCAGCGGAGCCGACGCGACGGTCAACGCCGCCGCCCTCACGCGCTACACCCGCGTCGCGCAGGACTCCGCCCAGCGCGTCATCGCCAGCTACTCGACGTCCTTCGGTCTCGCCACGCGCCTCCTCGCGCCCCGCTGCCGCACCGCGATCGCGTCCGTCTACGCGCTCGTGCGCGTCGCGGACGAGGTGGTCGACGGCGTCGGGTCCGCCGCGGGGCTCACGCTCCCCGAGCAGCTCACCGCCCTGCGCGCGCTCGAGGCGGAGGTCGACGCCGCGATCGCCTCGGGGTTCAGCACGAACCTCGTGGTGCACGCCTTCGCCGTCGCCGCCCGTGCCAGCGGCATCGACGCGAGCCTGACGCGGCCGTTCTTCGCCTCGATGGAGATGGACCTCGACCCGCACGACCTCGACGCGGCCGAGCAGGAGGCCTACGTCTACGGCAGCGCCGAGGTCGTCGGGCTCATGTGCCTGCAGGTCTTCCTCGCGGGCCGCACGGTGCCCGACGCCGACCGCGAGGTCATGACCGCCAGCGCCCGCGCCCTCGGTGCCGCCTTCCAGAACGTCAACTTCCTGCGGGACCTCGCCGACGACGCCGCGCGCGGCCGCGGATACCTGCCGGGCGAGGAATCCGGGGCGACGGCGACGAGCGCGAGCCACGCCGTCGTCGACGAGGCCACCAAGCGCCTGTGGGTGGACCGGGTCGACGCCGACGTCGCCACCGCCCGCCGCGGGCTCGCGCTCCTGCCGCGCGACTGCCGCGCCGGCGTCGGCGCCGCGCTCGCGCTCTTCGCCGAGCTCAACCGGCGCATCGAGGCCACCCCGGCCGACCAGCTCGCGCGGCGGCGGATCTCCGTCCCCGCACCCGTCAAGGCGCGCCTCGTGGCCGCCGTCGTCCTGAAGGAGGCTCCGTGGCGCGCGTCGTCGTGATCGGTGCAGGTATCGCGGGGCTGGCCACGGCCACCCTGCTCGCGCGCGAGGGGCACGAGGTGGAGATCCTCGAGCGCGGCTCGCGCGTCGGCGGGCGCGCCGGGTGGATCGACGACGCGGGGTTCCGCTTCGACACCGGACCGTCCTGGTACCTGATGGCGGACGTGTTCGCGCACTACGCCGAGCTCATCGGCACGAGCATCGAGGAGATGCTCGACCTGCACGTGCTGGACAGCTACACGATCCTGGCGGGGGAGGCGGACCCGAGCTCCGCCGTCGACCGCCTGGACGTGCCGCGCGGTCTCGACGCCGTCGCCGACCTCGCCGAGAGCCTCGAGCCCGGCGCGGGGCAGCAGCTCCGCGAGTACCTCGACTCGGCCCGTCGGGCGCTGGAGATCTCCCTGGCGGAGTTCCTCTACAACCCGTTCTCGTCCGTTCCGGACATCAGCGGCGAGCGCCTGCGGCGCGCCTCGCGCGACCTCGTGCGCTGGCTCTCCACGACGCTCACGCGCTGGTCCGACGCCCGGTTCCAGCACCCGCTGCTGCGCCAGATGCTGCAGTACAACGCGATCTTCCTCGGGGTCGACCCGCGCGAGGCCCCCGCCATCTACCACCTGATGAGCCACATCGACCTCGTCGAGGGCGTGCGCTACCCGACCGGCGGCTTCACCGCGTTCGTGCACGCGCTGCACGAGCGGGCGCTCGCCGAGGGGGTGCGGATCACGCTGGACGCGGAGGTCACGCAGATCGTCGCCGCCCGACGGCGCGGCCCGGCCCTCCCGGTCGGCTCGCGCGGGCAGGTCCGCGGGGTCGAGTGGACGGACGCCGGCGGTGAGCACCGACGGACGCGCGCGGAGATCGTCGTCTCCGCCGCGGACATGCACCACACCGAGACTCAGCTGCTCGCGCCCGATCTGCAGACCTGGCCCGAGCGGGCCTGGACCCGCACGAAGCCGGGACCCTCGAGCGTGCTCGTCATGCTCGGCGTCTCGGGCGAGCTGCCGAGCCTGCCGCACCACACCCTCATGCTCACGCGCGACTGGGAGGTCGGGCTCGACGCGGTCTTCCAGGGCAGCGCGACGCCGGAGACGACCTCGCTGTACGTGTGCCGGCCCTCGGCGACCGACGACGGCGTGGCTCCCGCGGGCAGCGAGAACCTGTTCCTCCTCGTGCCCGTCTCGGGCGAGATCGGGCTCGGGCACGGGAGCGGGTACCCGGGCAGCGCCGCGGCGCAGGGTCGGGGGCGGACCCCGCCGTCGAGCGCATCGCCGACCTCGCGATCGACCAGGTGGCCCGCTGGGCCGGCGTGCCCGACCTCGCCGAGCGGATCACGGTGCGCCACACGCTCGGTCCGGCCGACTTCGGCACCGAGTACCACTCCTGGCGTGACGGCATGCTCGGCCCCGCGCACGTGCTGCGCCAGTCGGCGATGTTCCGCCGCGGTCCCGCCTCGCGGAAGGTCGAGGGCCTGTACTACGCGGGCGCGACGACGGTGCCCGGCGTCGGTGTGCCGATGTGCCTCATCTCGGCCGAGCTGGTGCTGAAGAAGCTGCGCGGCGACAGTTCGCCCGGACCGCTGCCGCTGTGGCGGGCGCCCGGGATCGAGCGGACGCTGGGGGCGGGTGCGTCCGAGACGGATGCGCCGCCGTCGGGCGAGTCACCGTCGGACGAGTCACCGTCGGACGCGTCGACGCGGACCGCTTCGTGAGCGCGCTCGCCGTCCTGCCGCCCCCGACCGCGCCGCTCGGCGGGGTGCGCCCGGCGCACGTCGCGGCCGCCGTCGGGGCGGGCGTCGCCGTCGGGGTGCTGGCCTACCGGAGGCTGTCCCGGTCGCTGCGCGAGCGCCGCGAGGCCCGCGAGGCTCGCGAGCGCGGTGCCACCCCCGCCGTCGCGACACCGGCTCCCGCACCCCGCGCGAGGGCGACCGGACGCTCGGAGGCGGCGCGCGCCGTCGCCCGCCACGGGACGCTCGCGACGGCGCACCGCGGCCGGCGCCTCGCCGGGCGCGCGGCGTGGGTGACGTTCGCGGCCGCCGTCGCGGTGCAGGGAACCTTCGCGCTCGACGGCGGGTCGATCCCCCGCACGGTCGCGAGCGTCGTGCTCATGGGCGCGACGGCGGCGCTGCACGCCACGTCCGTCGGGGGCTGGCGGTTCGGGGCCGGGATGGTCGCGATCGTGGCCGCGGCGACGTGGGTGGCCGAGGCGGTCGGCATCGCGACCGGCTTCCCTTTCGGCGAGTACGCCTACACCGGCACGCTCGGACCGGAGCTGGCGGGCGTCTCGGTGCTCGTCCTGCTCGCGTGGCTGACGCTCGCGTACCCGGCGCTCGTGGTCGCCACCCGGCTCGTGGGCGAGGGCGGCGGGCTGCGGCGCGTCGCGCGTCTCGGGGTCGCGGCGCTGGCGCTGACGGCGTGGGACGTGTTCCTCGACCCGCAGATGGTCGACGCCGGGAACTGGGGCTGGGCCAACCCCGAGCCGTCGCTGCCCGGGACGCCCGGGATCCCGCTGACGAACTACGCGGGGTGGTTCCTGACGTCGGTGGTCGTGGCGGCGCTGCTGGAGGCGTGGCACGGCCGCGCGCGACGGCGCAGCGACGCCCGACCGCTCGGGCGGCCGCAGGCGCAGCGCGCCGACGCCGTGCCGTACGCCGTCTACCTGTGGACCTACGTCTCGTGCGTCCTGGGCAACCTGACGTTCTGGTCGCGCCCGTCGGTCGCCGTCGCCGGCGGCGTGGTGATGGGCACGGTGGCGCTCCCGCTGGTCCGCGCCCTCGCCCGCTCCGCGAACGTTCGCTGATGCCCCAGCTCTTCCCCGACGCCCTCGGGCGCGCCCTCGTGGCGCACAGCGTCGGCCGCAGCCTGCGCCGGTCGTTCGACAGCATCGCGGTCGCCGGCGACCTTCCCCGCGGCGGCGCCGTCCTCGCCTCGACGCACTCCTCGTGGTGGGACGGCTACGTGCTCGCCGCGCTCGCCGGCGCCGTCGGCACCCGCCCCGCCGTCATGATGACCGCGCGTCGCCTCGCCGCGTTCCCGTTCCTGCGCCTGGTCGGTGCCGTCGACACGGGCGGCGCCCGCGACCTCGTGCGCGCCGCCGCCGCGGGACGCTGGGCGGTCGTCTTCCCGGAGGGCGAGCTCCAGCCGCGCGGCCGGCTCGCGCCGCTGCACCCCGGAGCCGCCTGGGTCGCGCGGACGGCGGGCGCGCCGCTCGTCCCCGTCGCGCTCGCCGTCGTGACGCGCGGCGCCCCGCAGCCCGAGGTGCTCGTGCGGATGGGGCAGCCGCTGAGCACGGGGCCCCGCGGCACCACGTCGAGCGACGTCGCCGCCCTCACCACCGCGCTCGCGGAGCGCCTGCGGCAGGAGTCGGCGCGGCTGGCCGACGACGTCGCCGCCGCCCACCCCGAGCACCCCGTGCCCGGCTACCGCGTGCTCCTGCACGGGACGTCCCGGCGTCGCGACTCCGTCGGGTGGGCCGTGCGGGCGCTCGCGTGGCTGACCGGCGTCCCGAGCAGGCGCGAACCTGCGCCGACCGATCGGTGCCCGCGATGAAGCGCGAGCGCCTGGCCCGGTTCGCCCTCGGGGACCGCCGGCCGACGACGGCGGGTGTCACCTCCGCCGTCGCCGGCGGCCTCGCGCTGACCTACCTCGCCTACCGCGCGATGGCGCTGGTCCTGAACGCCCTCGGCCTGCGGCGGCTGCGCGCGCCGGAGGGTGCGGCGCCCGACGGCGTGCCCGACGGCGCACTCGACCGCTACCGCGTCAGCCTCCTCGTCCCCGCGCGGGACGAGGCCACGACCCTGCCCGCGACGCTCCCGCACCTGCTCGCCCAGGGGGCGGACGACGTCGTCGTGCTCGACGACCACTCCTCCGACGGGACGGCCCGCGTGGCACGCGACGCCGGCGCCCAGGTGATCGCCGGGCGGCCCCTGCCCGAGGGCTGGGTGGGTAAGACGTGGGCGTGCCAGCAGCTGGCGGACGCCGTGACGGGCGACGGCGCCGAGGCCGCTCCCGACGACACCCGCCCGCACCTCCTCGTCTTCACCGACGCCGACGTCACCTGGCGCCCCGGCGCCCTCGCCCGGCTCGTGGCCGAGATGGACCGGGGACGCGCGGACCTGCTGACCGTCTTCCCGCGCCACCTCGTCGGATCGTTCGGCGAGCGCGTCATGGTGCCGCTGGTGGACGCCGCCTTCGTCGGGAACGCGCCGGTGCCGATCATCCGGTCGCGGGGGCACGGTGCGCTCGCGGCCAACGGCCAGGTGATGGCGTTCCGGCGCGAGGCCTACGAGCGCGCGGGCGGGCACGCCGCCGTGCGCGGCGAGCTGCTGGAGGACGTGCGCCTCGCGCGGCGTGCGCGGGACGCGGGGGCGCGCTTCGACGTCGTGCTCGGCGGGGAGGCGATCGAGGTGCGGATGTACGACTCCTACGCCGCTGCCGTCGTGGGGATGGCCAAGAGCATGCCGGGGCTGCACCGCGAGTCGCGGCTGGTGATGGTCGGGTCGGCGGCGTTCTTCGTGATGACGTACACGCTGCCGTGGCTCCTGCGCCCGACGCCGCTCGTCCGCCTCGTGCGCGGGCTCGGCCTGATCGACCGGGCGGTGGTGAACCTGCTCGTGGGGCGGACGCGCGCCGTCGACCTCGCCGAGACGCTGCTCGGTCCGATCAGCCCGCTCGCGGTGCTGCCCGCCTACCGGCGCGCGATCAGCGGGCGGCTGGAGTGGCGCGGGCGGACCTACCCGGCCGCACGGCGGGGGTGGCGGCCGTGAGGGGCGACGGCGGGGCGCGCGACGGCGCGGGCCGGGTCGTCGTGATCGGCGCGGGCGTCGGTGGCCTCGCCGCCGCCGCACGCCTGGCCGCGCTCGGCCACCGCGTCACGGTCCTGGAGGCCGCCGACGCGATCGGCGGCAAGCTCGGCACCTACGAGCGCGACGGCTACGTCTTCGACACGGGCCCGTCGCTCGTCACGATGCCGCAGGTCTTCGAGGACCTGTTCGACGCGACGGGTGCGCCGCTGGCCGACGCCGTCGACCTCGAACGCCTCGACGTCGCCTGCCGCTACACCTTCCCCGACGGCACGGGCGTCGACCTCCCGGGCCGGATCGAGGAGATTCCCGCCGCCCTGGACGCCGCGCTCGGCGCCGGGACGGGCGAGCAGTGGGCCGCGTTCACGCGCGACGCCGCCGCGATCTGGGACGTCGCCGAGCAGCCGTTCCTGCGCTCGCCGATCGGCCGCGGCACGCTGGCGGCGATGTCGTCGGACACCGCGAACCTGACGACCATCGCGCCGTGGCTGAGCCTGCGGGCCTTCGGCGCGCGGCGCCTGCACGATCCGCGGCTGCGCGCGATGCTCGACCGCTACGCGACCTACACGGGCAGCGATCCGCGGCGTGCGCCGTCGGCCCTCGCGACGGTGCCGTACGCGGAGCAGGCGTTCGGCTCCTGGTACGTGCGCGGCGGGCTGCGCGCGCTCGGCGCGGCCATTGCTCGCCGGGCGCGGGACCGCGGGGCAGAGATTCGCACGGGGGTGCGGGTCGCGTCGATCGAGCACGACGGCGCGCGCGTCACCGGCGTCGTGACGGCCGGCGGGGAGCGGGTGGCGGCGGACGTCGTCGTCGCGAACGCCGACGCGAGCCAGGTGTACGGCGAGCTGCTCGCGGGGGCCGGGGCGAGGCGACGGCTGCGGGCGCTGCGGCGCGCGACGCCGTCGCTCGCGGGCTTCGTGCTGCTGCTCGCGCTGGAGGGGCTGCCGGCGTCGCTGCGTGAGCGGGCGGCGCACCACCGCGTGCTGTTCCCGCGCGACTACGACGACGAGTTCGACGCCGTGTTCGGGGTCGGGCGGTACGGGCGCTGGCACGGCGGCGGTGGGCCGCGACCGGTGGACGACCCGACCGTGTACGTGACCGCGCCGCAGGACGCCGCGATCGTGCCCGGCGGGTCGGCCGGGCTGACGCGCGGGGAGGGCGCGTGGTTCGTGCTCGTGAACGCGCCGCGGCA
Source organism: Litorihabitans aurantiacus (assembly GCF_030161595.1). NCBI lineage: Bacteria > Bacillati > Actinomycetota > Actinomycetes > Micrococcales > Beutenbergiaceae > Litorihabitans > Litorihabitans aurantiacus. The sequence continues at coordinate 2,923,935 of NZ_BSUM01000001.1, read as the reverse complement.
CGACCCCGCGCGGGGCGCGGACTGGGACGCGCCGGGGCTCGCGGAGGCGTACGGGCGGCGGATCCTCGACGTCATGGCGCGGCGGGGGCTCGACGTGCGGCCGTACGTGCGGTGGGTGGAGACGCGCTCGCCGGCGGACCTCGAGCGCTCGGTGCTGGCGCCCGGCGGGGCGATCTACGGGACGTCGTCCAACAAGTCGGCGTCGGCGTTCCTGCGGCCGGCGAACCGCGGGCCGGTGCGGGGGCTGTACCTGGTGGGCGGCTCGTCGCACCCGGGCGGCGGGCTGCCGCTCGTGACCCTCTCGGCGGAGATCACGGCGGGCCTGATCGGCCCCGCCTGATGGCGAAGGCCCTGCTGCTTTCGCGAGAGCTTTGCTGACCCTCCCCGAGAGGATTGCCGACCCACGCCGTCGTCAACCGACGCGAAAGCGCTGGACCGCGCGCGCCGTCGTCGCCACCATGGCTCGATGACCACCACCGTCCGCCGCGCCCGTCCCGACGACGCCACCACCCTCGGCGCGATCCACGTGCGCTCGTGGCAGCGCGGGTACGACGGCCTCCTCCCGGCCGACGTGCTCGCCGACCTCGACCCCGTGGCGCGCGGCCAGTGGTGGGCGCAGCTCCTCCAGGCGCAGGACGGCACGCCCGACGACACCCCCGGCCCGGTGACGCACGTGGCCGAGCGGGGCGGCGCCGTCGTCGGCTTCGTCGGGACCGGGCCGGTGCGCGGCAGCGACCACGGCGAGAGCGCCAGCACGGCCGAGCTGTTCCTGTACGTCGACCCGGAGGCCTGGCGCGGCGGCGTCGGCCGCGAGCTGATGGCGACGGCGACGGCGCGGCTCACCCGTGCCGGCTACACCGACGCGATGCTCTGGGTGCTCGAGGGCAACGCGCGCGCGATCGGCTTCTACGAGGCGACCGGGTGGGAGCACGACGGCGTGCGGCGCGTCGAGGTGATCCCGGGCGTGACGGCGGCCGAGCTCGGATACCGGCGGCAGCTGGGTTAGCCGCACCGCGTCGGTGACCGCCGTGGCCCTCGTGGGGAAGTTCCGCAGGCTCAGGCCTGCGGAACTTCCCCACTCGCACGTCGGCGACGGCGGGCGGCGCGTGGCGAGAGCAGCGAGCGTCGGGAATCCTCTCGGGGAGGGTCGGCAAAGCTCTCGCGGAGGGGCACCTCGCGGAGGGGGCGCCTCGCGAAGGAGGGTGCCTCGCGAAGGCCCGCAGGCGTCAGCGGATGGCGCTCTCGACGTCCCACGCGGCGTCGGCCGTCGTCGTGAGGACCGAGGCGGTGCGCGCCGTCGCGATCGTGTGCCGCGAGGAGAACGACGCCCCCGCGTCCTGCCCGATCAGCTGCACGACACCCGGCTCCGGCAGGTAGAACCCGAGCCCGTAGGCGAGCTCGTCGTCGGTCTCGGCCGTCCGCTCCCGCAGCATCTCCTCCACCAGCTCGCGCGGCACGATCCGACCCGCGAGCAGCGCGTCCCAGAACGTGACCAGGTCGGCCGCCGTCGTCCAGATCCCGCCGTCCCCACCCCCGACCACCGGGAGGTGGTGCACGTTGGTGCGCCACTCGCCGTCGACCTCGACGTAGCCCACCGCCGCGTTCGCGGGTAGCGCGTCGCTGCGCAGGTAGGCCGTCCCCGTCAGCCCCGCCGGCTCGATCACCCGCGTCCGCACCAGCTCGTGGAACGGTGTGCCGGACGCGCGCTGCGCCAGGATCGCCAGCAGCACGTAGCCGCCGTTGCAGTACGCGAAGTCGGTCCCCGGCGCGAACTCCTGCGCGTGCCCGCCGAGCACCTCGAGGTAGTCCTCGGGGTCGACGTAGCCACTCATCGCGCCCGGCAGCAGGTACTCGGCGGTGTCGGCGTCGTCGTCGAGGTAGTCGCCGATCCCCGCGCGGTGCGCGAGCAGGTGCTCGATCGTGACGGCGTCGTCCACGAGCGGGAGGTCGTCACCGAGCAGCTGGCGCGCGGGGGTGGCGAGGGTGAGCGTGCCGTCGGCCACCAGGCTCATCACGGTCAGCGCCGTGAAGCCCTTGGCGCCGCTCGCGACGGCGATCGTGTGCTCCGGCGTCATCGCGACGGCGTGGCGGCGGTCGGCCAGGCCCCACGCGCGGGTGAGCAGCGTGCGCCCGCCCTCGTCGATGCGCACGACGCCGGCGCTCGGCTCGTCCTCGGCCTCGCGCAGGGCCTCGCGCAGCTCGTCCGTGAGGGGATCGGTCGTGTCGGTCGCGGCGTCGGGCGCACCGGCCGGGGGCGGGAGGTCGGTCGTGTCGGTGGGCGAAGTCATGCCTCCACCCTCACCCGGGACGCGCCGGCTCGCCACCGCATTTCCACCGACGTGTGATGGGCTGGAGGGGTGAGCGAACCGGAGACCCGCAGCGTCCGCGCCGCCGTCGTGCCGGGGCGCCGCTCGCGCGTCGGCCTCGCGCTGATCGCCGTGCTCCTGGTCGGCCTCGGGCTGCTGGGCCGGTTCGCGCTGCCGGGGGCGGCGGGCGACGTCGCGGGCGGCCTCCTGTACGCGGCGCTCGTCTACGTGCTGGTGGCGATCGTGGCGCCCGACGCGTCGGTGGGCCGACTCGCCGTCGTGGCGCTCGCCGTCGTGCTCGGCATCGAGCTGCTGCAGCTCACCGGCCTGCCCGCGGCGATCGGGGAGGCGTTCGCGCCGGCGCGGCTCGTGCTCGGCACGACGTTCACCGCGAGCGATCTCGTGGTCGGGGCGGTCGGGGTCGGCCTGATGGCGGCGACCGACCGGGTGCTCGCCGGGCCGCGCCACCGGCCGACCCGCTAGAGCGCCAGCACCTCGCGGATCGTGCGCACCACGCCGCTGTCGTCGTTGGACGGCGCCGTATACCGCGCCGCGGCCGTGACCTCGGGGTGCGCGCCGGCCATCGCGTAGGACCACTCGGCGCGCGCCAGCATGCCGAGATCGTTGGGGAAGTCGCCGAACGCCATGGTCTGCGCGGGCGTGATGCCCAGCTCGTCCTGGAGCGCGGCGAGCGCGGTGCCCTTGTCCGCCGTCGGGCTCATGACGTCCACCCAGACCCCCGCCGAGATCAGCACGCGCGACCCGGGGACCTCGCCGATCGCCGTCGCGACGCCGGTCTCGGAGCCGTTCGGGTCCCACACGGCGATCTTGAGGACCTCGCCCTCGATCTCCCGCAGGTCCGGGACGACCTCGAGCATCGGGTAGTAGGGCTGGGCCGTGGTGACGAAGTCGGGCAGCGCGGCGACCGCGTCCGTCCCGACCCACGCCGTGTGCGCGCCGGCCAGCACGACGGCGGCCGTCCCGCCCCCGGCGGTGTAGCGGGCGACGGCGTCCAGGACGTGCGCGACGGCGGCTGCCGGGACCCCGTCGAGCGCGACGACCTCGCCGCCGCGGGCCGCCAGAGCGCCGTTCTCGGCGATGATCGCGAGCGCGTCGACCGCCTCGCGGCCGGCGCCGACGGGGGCGTCCTGCGGCGCCTGGTCCGCGACGGGGTCCGCGCCCGCGATCGCGAGGCGGATGCTCTCGTGCTGGCGGCCGCTGGCCGGGACGACGGCGATGCCGCGCTCCGTCAGGGCGCTCAGGAGGGCGGGGAAGTCGGGGTCGAGCTGCTTGCCGGAGTCCAGCAGCGTCCCGTCCAGGTCGATGGCGATCAGGCGGATGTCGGGGGCGCTCACGGACCGATTCTCCCAGGCGGTCGCGGGTGGGTGGGCGGGGGGCGTCCCGTCGTGAGGTGGGTCCGTCCCGCCGTGAGGTGTGGCGGCGGCGGGTACCGGCGTGTCGGGCGGACGCGCCGGTGTGGCGGGCCGCTCCGGGCGGCGGGACCTCACGGCGGGACGGCCACACCTCACGACGGGACGGCCGCCTCCTCAGCCGATGAGGTCGAGCCGCGCGAACAGCTCGGCGAGACCGGACTCCTCGGGGCCCGCCACGGTCGCGTCAGCGACGGCGAGCACCTCGGGCCGCGAGCCCGTCACGGCCACCCCGAGCCCGGCCCACGCGAGCATCTCGATGTCGTTGGGCCCGTCGCCGACGGCGATGACGTCCGCCTGGTCGACGCCGAGCGCCGCGGCGGCGGTCGCCAGACCGTCGGCCTTCGACAGCCCCGCGCTGAAGAGCTCCCCGGCCCCGTGCCCGATCTCGGGGATCGAGCTGGGGACCACGTCGATGCCGTCGCCGATCTCCGCGACGAGCTGCTCGTGCGGCACGGGGGAGTCGAAGTAGGCGATCTTCGACGCGGGGAACGCGGCCAGCTCGGCCTCGGTGCGGAGCGCCTCGACGGGCGGGCGACCGGTCGGCGCCACCGTCTGCAGCACCCGCTCGAGGTGCTCGGTGGCATTCTCCGGGCCGGCGAGCGCGGTGGACCCCTCGAGCAGGAAGGGGACGCTGTGCGCCAGCAGGACCCGGACGGTGCGGGCCACGACGTCCGGGTCGATGGCGGCGTCGGTGAGGATCTCACCGCCGATCTCGACGTACCCGCCCGCGCTGGCCACGGCACCGTGGAAGCCGAGGTCGAGCAGGGCACCGATCATCGAGCGGGGCCGGCCGGTGGCCAGCAGCACGTGGTGGCCGGCGGCCTGCACCCGGCGCACGGCCTCGAGGTTGCCCGGGGGACCTCGCCGTGGATCGCGAGGGTGCCGTCGACGTCGAGGAAGATCGCGCGGGTGGTCACGGCTCGACCCTATGCGGCGCCGCCGCCCGGTCGCTCACGCGGCCGGCCGTCCGGCCAGGAGCATCGGTCCATTCGGTTGGGCGGTTCGGTGGGTCGCTCGGGCGGTTCGACCTGGCCGTCGGGCGGTTCGACCTGATCGTCGGGCGGTCCGGACGCGTGCTCGGGCGGTTCGTCGGGACCGTCGGGCGGTCTGACCGGGCGGCGACTGCCGCGTTCCGTGCATCGCCGCAGGTCGGACGCTCGAGGGTGGTCGTTCAGAGACGAACAGACCGCCCGAAGGACCAGCCGGACCGCCCGAACGGGCAGCCGGACCGCCCGAACGGGCAGCCACACCGCCCGAAGGACCGGCCGGACCTCCCGAGCGGCCCGGCCGGTCCGTCCCGGGGCCGCGTCGCCGGCGACCGCGCCGCGCGGAGGGGAGGCCGCGGCGGACGTAGGCTCGTCCGGGCGTTCCCGCAGGACGTCCCGGCCCCACCAGCCATCCCAGCCCAACCAGCCCAGCCCCAGACTCGAGGACCCCGCATGTCGCACGCGCCGCAACCCCCGCGCGCGCTCGCCGAGGCGGCCACCGCCGCCCACGCGTGGCTGGCCTCCCTCGATACCCGTCCGGTCAACGCGACCCACGACGTCGACCAGGTCGAGGCCGCCCTCGCCCGCCCGTTCCCGCAGCAGGGCGCCGACCCCGCCGACGTCGTGCGCGAGCTCGTCGCTGCCGCGACCCCCGGGCTGGTGGCCACGCCGTCGGGCCGCTACTTCGGCTGGGTGCGCGGCGGCGTCCTCGACTCGGCGCTCGCGGCCGACTGGCTCACCGCCGCCTGGGACCAGAACGCGAGCCTCCTGGCCGGCTCCCCGGCGGGCGCCGCCGTCGAGCGCGTCGCGACGACGTGGCTCCTCGACGCCCTCCACCTCCCGCCCACCGCCGCCGTCGGCTTCGTCACCGGCGGCCAGATGGCGAACTTCACGTGCCTCGCGGCCGCCCGCCACGCGGTCCTGGCGCGCGCCGGCTGGGACGTCGAGCGCGACGGTCTCCTCGGCGCCCCCGCACCCGGCGTCTTCGTCGGTGCCGAGCGCCACGTCACCGTCGACCTCGCCCTGCGCTACCTCGGCCTCGGCCAGTCGCGCAGCGTCGTCGTCGCCGCCGACGACCAGGGCCGCCTCCGCCCCGACGCCCTCGAGCAGGCCCTCGCGGCCGACGAGCAGGGCCACCCCGGCCGCCCCCGCATCGTGGTGCTGCAGGCGGGCGATGTGCACTCCGGCGCGTTCGACCCCGGCGAGGCGGTCGCGATCGCCCACCGCTACGGCGCGTGGGTGCACGTGGACGGCGCGTTCGGCCTGTGGGCCGCCGCCTCGCCCCGGCACCGCCACCTGACCGCGGGCCTGGAAGGCGCCGACTCCTGGGCCACCGACGCCCACAAGACCCTGAACGTCCCCTACGACTCGGGCCTCGCGATCGTCGCCGACCCCGCCGCGCTGCACGCCGCGATGGGGGAGCGCGCCGCCTACCTCATCCAGGACGAGCGCCCCGACCCTCTGGCCGCCGTACCCGAGTTCTCGCGCCGCGCGCGCGGCTTCACCGTCTGGGCCGCGCTGCGCGAGCTCGGCCGCGACGGCCTGGCCGCCATGGTCGCGGGCTTCGCCGACCACGCCGCCCGGTTCGCCCGCGAGCTGGCGGCGCTCGACGGCGTCACCGTCGTCAACGACGTCGTCTACACCCAGGTGTGCGTCGCGTTCCGCGGCGACGTCGAGACGCGCGCCGTCGCCGCCGCGCTCCTGCGCGAGGGCACCACCTGGATGACGCCGTCGACCTGGCGCGGCCGCAGCGTCCTGCGCGTCTCGGTCTCGAACGCGAGGACGGACGACGACGACGTCGCGCGCGCGATCGCCGCCCTCACCCGGGTGCTGGGCGAGGTCCGCGCCGGCTGACGGCCCGCCGACCGCCCCCGGGTAGGGCATCCTGGCGCCGTGGAGTTCCTTGCGGTGGGGGTGGCGGGTCTGCTGGCGATCGCGTGGGCGGCGAGCGTCGGCCCGCGCCTGCGCATCGCGTCGCCGCTGATCCTGGTGGTCCTCGGTATCGCGATCAGCGTGCTGCCGGTCACGCCCGAGATCGAGGTCGATCCGGAGTGGATCCTGGCCGGCGTGCTGCCGCCTCTCCTGTACGCGGCCGCCGTCGCGATGCCGGCGATGGACTTCCGGCGCGACTTCCGCGCGATCAGCGGGATGTCGGTGGCGCTGGTGGCGGTCTCCGCCGTCGCCCTCGGCTTCCTCTTCCACGCGCTGATCCCGGGCCTGCCGCTCGCGGCCGGCATCGCGCTCGGCGCGATCGTGAGCCCCACGGACGCCGTCGCGACCTCGATCGTGCGGCGCGTCGGCGTCGCCCCCCGCATCACGGCGGTGCTGCAGGGCGAGAGCCTGCTGAACGACGCGACGGCGCTCGCGCTGCTGCGCTCCGCCGTCGCCGTGTCGGTGCTCGCGGGCGTGACGACGACGGCGGGCGACGTCGTCGGCGACTTCGCGCGGTCGGTGGTGATCGCCGTCGCGGTCGGGTGGCTCGTCGGGTGGCTGAACCTGCGCGTGCGCGCCCGGGTGAGCGACCCCGGCGTGAACACCGTGATCTCGTTCGCGGTGCCGTTCGTGGCCTCGATCCCGGTGGAGCTGCTCGACGCGTCGGGGCTCGTGGCGGCGGTCGTGGCCGGGCTCGTGACGGGGCACGGCGCGCCGCGCTGGCTCAGCCCCGGGCACCGCGCCTCGGACGTGCAGACCTGGCGCGTGGTGGAGCTGGTGCTCGAGGGCGCGATCTTCCTGCTGATGGGCCTGGAGCTCAGCGCGATCCTCAACCAGGTCCAGGGCTCGAGCGGCGGTGTGGGGCTGGCGGTCGGCGTCGGGCTCCTGGGTCTGCTGGCCGCGCTCGTGGTGCGGGCGGGGTACGTCGCGCTGCTGGTGCGGCTGCTCAACCGCCACGGACGGCGCTCCGGCGACCTGCGCGTCTGGCTCGAGCGCAAGGAGCAGGAGGTCGCGGCGATGGTCGCGGGGGCGGACGACGGCGAGACCCCGCGCCGCCTCGGCGCCGTCCGACGGCGGATCGCGCGCAAGCGCCACGACCTCGACTACTACGACGCCGCGCCGCTCGGGTGGCGCGAGGGCGGGGTGCTGACCTGGGCGGGGATGCGCGGCGTCGTCACCCTCGTGGCGGCCCAGACGCTCCCGACCACCGTGCCGAACCGCCACCTGCTGGTGCTGATCGCGTTCGTCGTGGCGGCGACGTCGCTGCTCGTGCAGGGCGGCACGCTCGCGATGGTCGTGCGGTGGCTGCGGCCGGCGATGCCCGATCCGGGCGAGGTCGCGGCCGAGCGGACCCGGCTCGCCGACCACCTGCTGCGGGCGTCGGTCGCGGAGCTGGCCGAGGCACCCGACGGCGAGGTCCCGGCCCGGGTGCGCGAGAAGCTCGCGCGGTTGGTGACGCCGGGGGCCGGGGCCGGTGCGGGAGGCGAGCCCGGGGCGGGGGCGGACGCCGGGGCCGGGGCGGCTGCGACGGCGGGGGTGACGACGCGAGCAGCGGCGCGGGAGGCGCCGACGCGGGTGCAGGCGCGGCGGGCGCGGGCGCGGACGTGGCGCTGGGTGGGCGGACGCCGACGGACGTCGCTGCGCTCCGAGCGGTGCGCCTCCGGCTGATCGACGCCCAGCGGCGCGAGCTGCTCCGGGCACGGGAGGCGGGGGCGTTCTCGTCGTCGTCGCTGGAGGCGGCGCTGGCCTCCCTGGACGCCCAGCAGATCGCGCTGGAGTCGAAGGCGCCGGCCGACTGACCCTGCCGGGCCGGGTGTGATGCGCCCCCGTGACAGGGCCGACACCCGGACGCCGTAGACGCGCGCCGACGTCGGGTATATCTTCCGTGTCGACGACTTTGCTCACGCAAACCAAGGTCAAGGCGCATGGGGCCTCGGGGCCGGCGGAGAGGGTCGACGCCGACCCCGCCACGCCCGGTCCGAGGACCGGGCCCGCCCCGTGGAGTGCCCGATGACCGGTTCCGACATCACCGTCTACGCCCAGACCGAACCGTCCCACGAGGAGGCGAGCGCTGAGGTCTTCGACTTCGCCGCCGGCGACCTCGTGATGGACCGGGAGGCGCGTCGCGCGAGCGTGGTGTGCATCATTCCGGCGTACAACGAGGCGGACTCGATCGAGTCGGTGCTCGAGGGGTTGCTGGCGCAGACGCGCCTGCCGGACGCGGTCCACGTCGTCATCAACAACTCCAGCGACAACTCCTTCGAGCTCGCCCGCGCCTACGCCGGGGAGTACAGCGTCGAGCGTGGCGGGGTCATCCAGTCCACGGCGATCTACGTGCACGACATGGGCAAGGTCGCCGACAAGAAGGTCGGCGCCCTCAACTACGGCTTCCGCCTCGCCGAGGACGCAGACTTCCTGCTGGGTGTGGACGGCGACACGGTCATGTCCCCGGACGCGCTCGAGCTGCTGGAGGCGGAGATCTCCTCGGACCCGCGCATCGGCGGCATCTCGGCGATCTACACGGTCGACAACCACACGCGGCACCCGGTGGCGTCGCTGCTGCTGACGGGTCAGCGGGCGCAGTTCGCGGCGTTCAACCTGCAGAACCTGCTGCGCGGCCGGAACATGGCGGTGCTCGGGGGCCAGGCGTCGATCTTCCGGATCTCGGCGCTGCGCGAGGTGATGGCGCAGTACCACCAGGACACCCCCTGGGTGAGCGACTCGGAGGTGGAGGACTCGCTGCTGAGCCTGCAGATCAAGAACCTGGGCTACTCCACGAAGATCTCGGCGACGGCGCGTGCCGTCGTCGGCGGCATGGACAACCTGCGGGCGCTGGACGGGCAGCAGGTGAAGTGGAACTACGGCGCCATCGACCTGATGTGGCCGGGGCAGCGGGGCGACACCTCGGGGCAGCCGTTCCACCCCAACCTCCGGCTGCGGTGGCTGGAGAACGCCGGGATGCTGATCAACGTCTTCACGCGGGTGAGCTTCCTGCTGCTGCTCGCGGGGTCGCTGTCGATCAGTGCGTTCGTGTTCTCGCCGCTGTGGCTGATCCCGCCGGTGGTGGCGATGGCGCTGAACGTGCGCATCGCGATGTCGATCCAGGGCCGCACCTGGCGCGACGTGCTGTTCGCGGCGTCGATGGTGCCGGCGGAGATCTACATGTGGGTGCGGATCGGCCACTTCTTCCGGGCCTGGACGAAGTTCCTGTCGAAGGTCCGCACGGACAACTGGGCCGCGCAGGCGCGTGCCGAGCGCGGCGCCGGCTGGGCGCACCTGAGCCCGCTGATCGTGGCGCTGACGGGGGTCGGCGCGCTGGTCTACGGCTGGACGACGCTGCCGATCGTCGCGCAGGCGTCCATCCTGTGGGTCGGCTGGCCGATGCTGGCGGTGCTGACCGCGCTGCAGACCCTGTTCATGCTGCGCCAGCTCACCCGCCGCCAGTACGGCTACCGCGCCTGACGCCCCGGCCGGCGGCCCGCCGCCGGCCTACCGGCCACCCGGCCCGCCGCGCCGTGCGCACTTTCTGCTGCTTGACGCCCCCTGAAGCAGCAGAAATTGCACACCGCGCGCGCCCCACCCGTTCGCTGCGCACAGATCGGGCCTTCCGGGCCGGTGAAGGCCCGGTCTGTGCGCAGCGAAGCGGCGCGCGGCGGCGCCCCGCCTGCCGCCGCCCCTGCCCCGCCTGCCGCCGCCCCTGCCCCGCCTGCCGGCCGCCCCGCCTGCCGGCCGCCCCGCCTGCCGGCCGCCCCGCCTGCCGGCCGCCCCGCCTGCCGGCCGCCCCGCCTGCCGGCCGCCCCGCCTGCCGGCCGCCCCGCCTGCCGCCGCCCCGCCTGCCGGCCTCCCGGCGCGCGCCCCACCCGTTCGCTGCGCACAGATCGGGCCTTCCGGGCCGGTGAAGACCCGGTCTGTGCGCAGCGAAGCCGGCCGCGGTGGCGGCGGCCGGGCAGGATGGGACGGTGACCGACGACGCTCCCGCCACCACAGCCCCGCCCACTCCGGCCGCCCCGCCCACCACGGCGCAGCCCTCCACCCGCCCCACCCGCCGCATCGGCGTCATGCTCCCGCGCGACCTCCCGCCCGCCGACGTCCTGCCCTTCGCCCGCCGCGCCGACGAACTCGGCTTCGACGAGCTGTGGGTCGTGGAGGACCTCGGCTTCCGCGGCGGCATCGCCCAGGCCGCCGCCGCGCTGACCGCGACCGAGCGCATCGCCGTCGGGATCGGCATCGCCCCCGCCGCCGCGCGCCACCCCGCCTTCGCCGCGATGGAGATCGCCACCCTGGGCCAGCTCTTCCCCGGCCGCCTGATCGCCGGCCTCGGCCACGGCATGCCCGGCTGGATGCGCAGCCTCGGCCTGTGGCCCGCCAGTCCGCTCACCCTCCTGGAGGAGACGACGACGGCGGTGCGCGCCGTCCTGCGCGGCCGGCCCATCACTCAGGGCCGCCACGTGACGCTGGAGCACGAGGAGTTCACCGAGCTCCCCGACGTCGTCCCGCCCGTACTGCTCGGGGTGCGCGGCCCGCGCTCGCTCGCGCTGTCCGGCCGGATCGCCGACGGCACGCTCCTGGCCGAGCCCGCACCGCCCAGCTACGTCCGCGCCGCGCTGCGCCACATCGCCGCCGAGGGTCCGCACGAGCTCATCACCTACGACGTCGCCGCGATCGACGACGACGGCGAGCGCGCCCTCGAGCACGTCCGCCCCGCGATGGCCGTGGTCGGGGAGCCGGACTGGGCGCCGCACCTGGTCGACCTGGACTTCGCCGAGGAGCTTGCCGCGCTGCGCGCCAGCACCGGGTCGCCGGACGCGTTCGCCGCGGCGGCCCCGGCCGCGTGGATCGACGCGCTCACCCTGGCGGGCACCCCCGAGGCCGTGCGCGCCAAGATCGCCGCACGCCACGACGCGGGCGCGACCTGCGTCGTCCTCACCCCGGTCGGCGACGACCGCCTCGCCCAGCTGGAGCGCTTCGCCCAGGTCCTCTGACCGCCGCGATCAGCCGCTCACGGCGGCGGGGCGTCGTGTCCGCCCGTCCCGCCGCCGGCGCCACGCCTGCGGCACCACCCCGTGCCGCGGCGCCACCAGGAACGCCATCGTGAAGCATATCCCCAGCGCCACCACGATCGACGGCCCGCTCGCGGTGTCCAGCAGGTAGCTCGACCACACCCCCACGAGCGCGCACGCCACGGCGAGGCCGGGCGCGATCACGAGCATCCGCCCGAAGCGCTCGGTCAGGAGCCGCGCCGTCGCGCCGGGGATGACGAGCAGCGCGACCACCAGCACCACCCCGACCGCCTGCAGCGCCACCACGCTGGTCAGCGCGAGCGCCCCCAGCAGGAGCACCTCGAGCCGCCGCGGCGAGAGCCCGATCGCGTGCGCGTGGGTCGGGTCGAAGGCGAGCAGCGTCAGGTCGCGCCGCTTGACCAGCAGCGCCGCGGTCACGACGGCGGCCACCACGAGCACCTGCACCACGTCGGCCGTGGAGACCCCCAGCAGGTTCCCGAACACGATGTGCCCGAGGTCCACCTGGCTCGGCGTCACGGACACGAGCACGAGCCCGAGCGCGAACAGGGACGTGAACACGACGCCGATCGCCGCGTCATCCCGGATCCGCCCGCGCCCGCGCACCACCCCGATGAGCCCGACGGCGCCGGCACCGAAGATCACCGCCCCGAGCGCGAACGGCGCCCCGACCACGTAGGCGAGCACGACGCCGGGCAGCACCGCGTGCGAGACGGCGTCGCCCATGAGCGACCACCCCATGAGCACGAGCCAGCACGAGAGCAGCCCGCATACGAGCGCCGCCAGCACGGCCACGAGCAGCGCGCGCTGCATGAACGCGTACTGCAGCGGCTCCAGCAGCTCGGTCGGCGAGAGCCCGGTCATCGCTCGCCCCCGAGCCCGAACGCCCGCACGAGATTCTCGGGCCGCAGCACCACCTCGGGGGTGTCGTGCACGACGACGCGTCCCCCGGCCAGCAGTGCCGCCGTGTCGGCGAGCGCACCCAGCCCCGCGAGGTCGTGGGTGGCGACGACGACGCACGCACCGCCGTCGGCCAGCTCGCGCAGCAGCGCGGTGATGGTGTCCTGCGAGGGCCGGTCGACCCCGGCGAACGGCTCGTCGAGCAGCAGCACGTCGGCCTCCTGCGCGAGCGCGCGCGCGACGAACGCGCGCTTGCGCTGCCCGCCCGAGAGCGCCGCGATGGTGCGGTCGGCGAGGGCGGTGAGGCCGACGCGCGCGAGGGCGTTCTCGACGGCCTCGTGGTCGGCGGGCCGCAGCCGGCGCGTGGGCCCGAGGTGGCCGTAGCGCCCCTGCCCGACGACGGCGCGCACGTCGAGCGGGAACGTCACGTCCACCTGCTCGGCCTGGGGCACGGACGAGACGCGGGCACGCCGTCGGGTTTCGCGCGGGGTGGTGCCGGCCACGGTCACCGTGCCGCCGCCGGGCCGGACCAGGCCGAGCGCGGCCTTGAGGAGGCTGGACTTGCCGGAACCGTTGGTGCCGATGAGCGCGCAGACCCGGCCGGCAGGTGCGGTGAGGTCGGCGCGGTCGAGGGCGACGACGTCGCCGTAGCGGACCGTCACCCCGCGCATCTCGACGCCGCCGGCCCCCGCTCACGACGTCGCCCCCGTGAGCCCGTCGGCGATGGTGCGCGCGTCGTGGCGCAGGAGGTCGAGGTAGGTGGGCACGGGCCCGTCGGGCTCGGAGAGCGAGTCGACGTAGAGCGTGCCGGCGAAGGCCGCGCCCGTCTCGGCCGCGACCTGCTCCATGCCGGCGGCCGACACGGTGGACTCGCAGAAGACCGCGGGCACGTCGCGCTCGCGGACCTGGTCGATGACGGCGGCGACCTGGCGCGGCGTGGACTGCTGCTCGGCGTTGACGGGCCACAGGTAGACCTCCTCGAGCCCGACGTCGGCGGCGAGGTAGGAGAAGGCGCCCTCGCAGGTGACGAGCACGCGCTGGTCGGCGGGGACCTCGGCGATCGCGGTGACGAGCTCGGCGCGGACCTGCTCGACCTGCGCGGCGTAGGCGTCGGCGTTGGCGGCGAAGTCGTCGGCGTGCTCGGGTGCGAGGTCGCTGAGCGCGGCGACGGTCGCGTCGAGGTAGTGGCGCACGTTGCTCGGCGACATCCACGCGTGCGGGTTGGCGGCGCCCGTGTACTCGCTGCCGGCGCCGATCGGGATGGTCTCGACATCGTCGGTGAGCGTGACGTGCGGGGCGCCGGAGTCGGCGGTGAACGCGGCGAACCACGCCTCGAGCCCGAGGCCGTTGTCCAGCACGATGTCGGCACGCGAGGCGCGGGCGACGTCCTGCGGCGTGGGCTCGTAGCCGTGGATCTCCGCGCCCACGCGGGTCAGGGACTCCACGACGACGTGCTCGCCCGCCACGTTGCCCACGATGTCGGCGAGCACGGTGAAGGTGGTGAGCACGCGGGGGCGGCCGTCGTCGGGGCTCGTCCCGGCCTCCTCGGGCGCGCCCCCGGTCGCACAGGCGGTGAGGGCGACGGCGAGCGCGGCCCCCGTGGCGATCGCGGCCGCCGCGCGCCGCACCATCCGCGGGGCTCGCCGCCGCTCGTGCGCACCCTCGGCCGTGCTGCGTCCCGCTCGTCCCACCGCTCGCCTCCGGCTCTCCCACACAAAAAGTTTGGCCATCCGAACTCTACGGGACGAGGGCGACGCCGGCCGACCGTGACAGGCTGGTGGCGTGGACGGATCGGACCTGGCCGAGGGCCTGCGCTCACGCCTCGCGGCGGTGCGCGCGCGGATCGACGCCGCGGCGCGCACTGCGGGGCGGGACCCGGCCGAGGTCCGGCTGCTGGCCGTGAGCAAGACGGTGCCGGCCGACGTCGTGCGCCTGGCGGTCGAGGCCGGGTGCGAGGCGCTGGGGGAGTCGCGCGCGCAGGAGCTGACCGCCAAGGCGGCGGACCTGGCGGATCTGGCGCCGCGCTGGGCGTTCCTCGGGCCGCTGCAGACGAACAAGGCGCGCGACGTCGCCGCGCACGCCCACGAGCTTCACTCGCTGGACCGCCCGGCGCTGGCCGAGACGCTGCAGCGCCGGCTGGACGCCGCGGACCGGATGCTGGAGGTCCTGGTCCAGGTGAACACGTCGGGCGAGGCTGCCAAGTCCGGCGTCGCGCCGGCCGACGCGGAGTCGCTCGTGCGGGCGGCGGCCGGCTACGACCGCCTGCACGTGCGCGGCCTCATGACGATCGCGACGCGCGGCGGGGACGACGCCGAGGCGCGCCGCTGCTTCCGCGAGCTCGCCGCGGCCGCCGCGCGGGTGCGCGAGGCGGGGATCGACGGCGTCGGCATGGACGAGCTGTCGATGGGGATGTCGGGCGACCTCGAGGTCGCGATCGAGGAGGGTGCGACGACGGTGCGCGTCGGGACGGCGATCTTCGGGGCGCGCTGACCCGTTCGGTGGGGTCAGGCGCCTACCCACGCGCGCACGGCGGCGAGGTCTCCGCGTACGGTCTCGCCGAAAGAGCGTCTCAACCCAACCTGGCCAGGCTCGACTGCGACGTTAGGGTCAGATCATGAAGATCGAGGATGTCTACCACGACGGCGCCGCGCTGCTCCCTCCGGATCCAATTGATATCTGGCGGACAAAAGACGCCCTCGAGGGAGCGCTAGTCGTCTCGTGCCGATATGATCCCGTATGGGAAAATGCGTCGATCCTGCTCGATCTACGAAACGCCGAGTGGCCGCTCAAGGGCCAAGTGGCCGTCCTCGAGGCGCGCGGCCTGGAACACTTCCACTATGAATCGGTGCCTCGCCGCGGGCGTCACTGGCGAGCCATGGAGAGTTGGACGACGTCACGGCCATCTGACGTCTGGGAGGTGCACGCCTTCGTCCTCGGCGGCGCATCCCTACGTCTCCGCGCGAACTTCTTCTCGATCTCACAAGGCTCGGTTTCCAGATTGGAGTTGGCGCCCCCGATCTTGGGTTCGGCTCCGAACGAGAAATACGTGCTCAGCTGCCATCCTGGCATGATGAAATCACGGTGAAGTGCGTGAGTTCGATCGGCGATTTCTGCAACTAGCGCGCAACTTTACTTTCTCCCGCCGGGAGCCGCGGCCACTGAGCTGAGGCGCCTACCCACGCGCGCACGGCGGCGAGCACCGGACCGAGCGCGGGGGAGTGGTTGCCCGGGACCAGGACGATCTCGGTCGGGCCCGTGATCGCGGCGAGGTGCTCGCGCATCTCGGTGGGCGTCCCGAACGGATCGCGCTCGCCGGTGACGGCCAGGGTCGGTGCGGTGATCGCGCCCAGGTGGTCGGTGCGCAGGTTCTCGGGCCGTCCGGGCGGGTGCAGCGGGTAGGAGAGCAGGAGCAGGCCGGCGACGGCGAGGCCGTCCGCGACCGCCATCGACGCCATCCGCCCACCGAAGGATCGGCCGCCGACGGCGATGCGCGACGTCGGCACGTCAAGCTCGCGCGCGAGCTCGCTCACCAGGGCGGCGACGTGCGCGACGGCGACGGCGGGCCGCTCCGGCCCCTTCTTCCCGGCGTCCCGGTTCGCGAAGTGGGCCCGGACGACCCGAAGGTTCGGGGCTGCCTGCGCGAGGTCGCGCTCGATCGCGACGAGGGCGGGCTGGTCGCGGTCGCCCCCGGCCCCGGGCAGGACGACGAGGCCGGCGGGGGTGGTGGTGAGGGGCACGTGGTCAGGGTAGGTGGCTGGGTCGGTGGGCGCCGGCGACCAGCCCGAGCGTGGGCCCGGCTCAGCGGTCGATCGTCGACATGTCCCCGTACCGGGCGCCGGAGACGGCGTCGCGCGGCACGGCCTCCTCGAGCTCGGCCAGCAGCTCCGGGGTGAGCTCGACGGAGGTGGCGGCGACGTTCTCCTCGAGGTAGCGCACCCTCTTGGTGCCGGGGATCGGGGCGACGCCGAGGCCGTCGACGCCGTCGTGGCTGAGCACCCAGGCGAGCGCGAGCTGGCCCGGGGTGCAGCCGAGCCGGTCCGCCAGGGCGCGCACGGCGGCGACCAGCCGCAGGTTCGCCTCGAGCGCATCGCCCCGGAAGCGCGGGAAGTAGCCGCTCGCCCGCGAGTCGCCGGCGTCGAGGTCCGCCGTCGTCGTGATCGAGCCCGTGAGCAGCCCGCGGCCCAGCGGCGAGTAGGGAACGAGTCCGATGCCGAGCTCGGCGAGCACCGGGCGGACGTCGTCCTCGAGGTCGCGGGTGAAGAGCGAGTACTCGGTCTGCAGCGCGGTGATCGGGTGCACGGCGTGGGCGCGTCGGATGGTGTCGGGCGCCGCCTCGGACAGCCCCAGGTACCGGACCTTGCCGGCCTGCACGAGCTCGGCCATCGCGCCGACGGTCTCCTCGATCGGCACGTCGCGGTCGACTCGGTGCTGGTAGTAGAGATCGATCACGTCGACGCCGAGGCGCCGCAGGGACGCGTCGGCCGCTGCGCGGACGTACTCGGGGCGGCCGTTGACGCCGACGGTCGTCCCGTCGGCGAGGCGCTCGTTGCCGAACTTCGTCGCGAGCTGCACGCCGTCGCGCCCCTGGGTGCTGCGGGCGATCGCCCGGCCGACTAGCTGCTCGTTGGTGAACGGCCCGTACATGTCCGCGGTGTCCAGGAAGGTCACGCCGAGGTCGAGCGCGCGGTGGATCGTCCGCACCGCCTCGTCCTCGTCGCGGGTCCCGTAGAAGTCGGACATCCCCATGCAGCCGAGCCCGAGGGAGGACACGGTGAGCGGGGCGGCGGTGCCGAGCGTGGTGGTGGTGAGATCGGGGTGGGAGGTGGAGTTGCTCATGTCCTCGATCCAAGACCTTCGAGTGCGCTCGAGGTCAAGACCCCCGAGCGAGGGCGTCCTCGTAGAGCGCGATCTTGCCCTCGATCGCGCCGAGGTGGGCGGTCACCGCGGCCAGCTGGGCAAGCACGTCGCGCCGATGTCCCCGCAGGATCTCGAGGCGCTCGTCCTCGTTGCCCGGGCCGTTCCGGACGAGCTCGGCGTACCGGCGGACCTCGCGGATCGGCATCCCGGTCGAGCGCAGGCGGGTCAGCATGACGATCCAGCGCACGTCCTCGTCGTCGTAGCGGCGACGGCCGGCCCCGTCGCGTGACACCGGCTGCAGCAGCAGGTCGTCGCGCTCGTAGTAGCGCAGCGTGTGCGTCGTCAGTGCGGTCCGGTCCGCCACCTCGGCGATCGAGTAGGTCACAGCTCCCAGTGTGCGGTGCTCGAGCGCACTCGAAGCCAGCGGGTGGTCAGTTTCGTCGTGCGTCGCCTGCCACGCCGTCGAGCCGCGCCGGCCCGATCCCGCGTGGGCCGCCGGCACGACCGTCGCAGCTGCACGCGAGAGAGTCAGCTTCTATCAGCCCGAACGAGGACGCCGCCCGGATGCGCGCGGCCCTGCTCAACACCCAGGCGCAGACGGGGGTGCGGGGCCTGTCGGACTTGATCGCCCGCGCCTGCCTGGCCGAGCTCGAGCGGTTGGAGTGTCTCGCCCCGGGTTTGTTAGCGGCTGTGAAGTGATGCGTCGACGGGTGTGGACGCGTGGTTGTGACGGTAGTGGTTGGTCTCGTGTTCGGCGGGTGGGATGAGTCCGATCTCGCCGTGCAGGCGTCGGTGGTTGAACCAGTCGATGTACTCGGCGGTGGCGATCTCGAGGTCGTCGATGCTGCGCCAGGGTCCGCGGTTACGGGCGAGCTCGGCTTTGAACAGCGAGTTGAACGCCTCGGCCAGCGCGTTGTCGTAGGAGTCACCGGTGGATCCGACCGAGGCCACTGCTCCGGCCTCGGCGAGCCGCTGGGTGTAGCGCACCGCGAGGTACTGGACTCCTTTGTCGGAGTAGTGCGTCAGACCGCTCACGTCGTGGCCGGCGCGCTGGCGGGTCCAGATCCCCATCTCCAGAGCGTCCAGGGCCAGATCGGTGCGCAGGCTCGTGGACAGCTGCCAGCCCACGACGCGGCGGGAGAAGACATCGGTGACGAACGCGGCGTAGACCCAGCCGGAGAATGTGCGCACGTAGGTGATGTCAGCGACCCAGAGCCGATCAGGAGCAGTCGCGGTGAAGTTGTGCTCCACCATGTCCGGTCGTGTGTCCGGCCCGCGACCGGGGATCGTGGTCCGGGCGCCCTTCGCTCGCGTGATCCCGCGCAGGCCGTCGCCTCTCATCAGCCGCTCGACCGTGCAGCGCGCCACGGGGACGCCCCGGCGGAGCATCGCGGCGTGAACCTTGCGCGCCCCGTAGACCCCGTAGTTCTCGGCATGGACCTTGCGGATCACCTCTAATCGGGACGCGTCGGTGACCGACCTGGCCGAGGGTGGTCGGGACCGGTGGGCGTAGTAGGTGCTCGCAGCGATCTGCAGCACGGCGCAGATCGGCACAACTGGCGAACTCCTGCTTGTGGCTGTCGATGTAGTCCACGAGCAGCGCTGTGGGCGGTCGAGCTCCGCCGCGAAAAAGCCGACGCGCTGCGCAGGATCGCGTTCGCCCGGCGCAGCTCCCGGTTCTCACGCTCGAGCTCGGCCAGGCGCTGGGCATCGCTGGTGCTGGTGCCCGGACGAGACCCTTCATCGACTTCGGCCTGCATCACCCAGCCTCGCAACGTCTCGGCATTGATCCCGAGCTGCTCACCGATCCGACGCACCGCGCCCGAGCGCGACCCAGGATCCTTCCTCGCATCCACCGCGAGCCGGACCGCTCGCCCCCGAAGCTCCTCGGGATATTCCTCGGTGCCACCATGACCCTCATCCTCCCTGGGATTGAGAGCCTCCATCAGACCCGGGGCGAGACAGCCCTACGTCCGCGTGGTTCGCCGGACCTCGCCCGCACCCAGGACCGGTGGCGCACCTCCTGGACGTCTGGACCCACGAGGCCCGGGCGCGCACGGGGACCGACGTCGCGCCTCGACGCTCAGGCATTCGCGTCGCACCCGTCGGGCCGGACGATGAACGAGCCTTGCGTGTCGTGGCCGTCGAGCCGGGCCAGGGCCGGGCACTTCGCGTCGTTCGATCGCAGTCCGGTGTGCGAGTGCAGCTGGTCGAGCCCGGTACGCCGCGCGGGCTGCGGGGGTTCTCGTGAGTACTGCCGCCGGTGACCCTTCCCGGGCGCTCGCTCAGCGGTCGACGTACCCCATGTGGGTGGCGTTGTAGCGGTCGCCGTGGACCCCGACATGCTGGGCGAGGGCGTTGAGATCTGCAATTTCGTCGGCCGAGAGTGCCACGGAGGTCGAGGCCGAGTTCTCCGCGATCCGTGCCGTCCGACGTGTTCCCGGGATCGGCACGATGAATGGCGCTTGCGCGAGCAACCACGCCAGCGCGATCTGCCCGGCGGCCGCGCCCTTCGTCCGCGCCAGCTGCATGACGTGCTGGACCAGAGCCTGGTTGGCCGCGAGGTTGTCCGCCTCGAAGCGAGGTACGCGGTGCCGGATGTCGTCCTCTGCGAACGAGGTGGTGGTGTCGACCGTCCCGGTCAGGAAGCCCTTGCCCAGGGGGCTGAAGGGGACGAACCCGATCCCGAGCTCGCGAAGGGTCGCGAGGACCTCGACCTCGGGGTCTCGCGTCCACAACGAGTACTCGCTCTGGACAGCGGTGACGGGGTGGGTGGCGTGGGCGGCGCGGATCGTTGCGGAGGAGGCCTCGGACAGCCCCAGGTGGCGCACCTTGCCTTCCGCGACCAGGTCGCCGACCGTTCCGGCGACGTCGGCGATCGGAACGGCGGGGTCGACGCGGTGCTGGTAGAACAGGTCGATGCGGTCGCTCCGCAGCCGGGTGAGCGATTCTTCTGCGACGCGACGGATCTGCTCGGGTCGGCTGTTGAGACCGACGGTCTGTCCGTCTCGGATGTCCCACCCAAACTTCGTCGCTATCACGACGTCGTCACGCACGGGGGCGAGTGCCTCGCCGACGAGTTTCTCGTTGTCGTAGGGCCCGTAGACCTCGGCGGTGTCGAAGAAGGTCACGCCCTCCTCGATCGCCGATCGCAGGACCGCAATCATCTCGTCGCGATCGCCGGGGTTGGGTCCGTAGCTCTGGGACATTCCCATCGCACCGAGTCCGACGGCCGAGACTTCGAGTCCCTGTCCGAGAATTCTGGTGTGCATGGTCGATCGATCCGCCTTCCGGGTGCTGGTGGTGAGGTCCGGGCTCTGGAGGGGCCGTCAGCGACCCGCGTAGTCGTCGTCGGTGATGTGTTCGGCCCAGGTCGTGGTGGAGGAGGGGTCGTCGGCGGCCTCCAGAATCGCGAGGTGCTCCATGAAGGTGCCGGGCGCGGTGGCGTGGAAGTGCTCCTCGCCGGGGGCGTGTAGAGGGTCTGGCCCGCGTGCACCTCGATGATCTGGCCGTCGCGGGTGCCGAAGCGTCCGATGCCTGCGGTGACGTGCAGGTACTGGCCGCGGGCGTGGGAGTGCCAGGCGGTCCGGGCGCCGGGGGCGAACCGGACCAGGCCGACGGTGGCGCGCTGGTCGTCGTCGTGGGGGGCCACGATCGGGTCGAGCCAGACGTCGCCGGCGAACTGCTCGGGCGGGTTCTTGGTGGTCTCGGTGCGGGGTTCGATGTTCATCTCTGCTCCTCGGGGTGGGTGTGTGCTGCGGCGTCCTCGTCGCTGTCGGTGTGGGTGGCGGCCCAGGTGCCCAGCAGGTGGAGCTGGTCCTGGGCGGGGGTACCGGGCAGGGCGGTGTAGATCATCAGGGACAGGCCCGGTTCGGCGATGAGGCTGGTCCCGACGAGCTGGAGGGTGATGTCTCCCACGACGGGGTGCAGGGCGGTCTTGGCGGTGGCGTCGTGGCGTCGGACCTGGGCGTTGGCCCACCGGTCCCGGAACGTCTCGCTGCGGGTCGACAGCTCGCCGATGACTTCGGTGATGCGCTTGTTGTAGGGGTCGCGGCCGGCTTCCTGACGGAGCACGGCCACGGTGGCGTCCACCGCGGCGATCCAGTCGGAGTAGAAGGTCTGGGCCGCGGGCGCGAAGACGTTGAAGATTGCCAGGTTGGGCTGGGCGGGCGGGGCGGCGTACAGGGGCTGGTAGAACGCGCGGCCGAGGTCGTTGACGGCGAGGATGTCCATCGCGCCGTTGCGGATGAATGCGGGGGCGCCGGTGATGGCATTGAGCGCGGCTTCCAGGCTGGGACGTAGGGGTGACGCTGCCCGGTGGGGGCGGCGGGGGCGTCGTGAGGTCTGCGCGGCGCGGGCCAGGTTGGTCAGGTGTTCGCGCTCGTCCTCGTTCAGCTGGAGCACCCCGGCCAGGGCATCGAGCACCTGGTCGGAGACGCCGGCGATCTGGCCCCGTTCCAGGCGGGCGTAGTACTCGGTGGAGACACCGGCCAGGATCGCAACCTCCTCGCGGCGCAGCCCCTGCACGCGGCGTCGTCGACCACCCGGATCGGGGAGCCCGACGTCGGCCGGGCTCAGCCGGGCGCGGCGGGCAGCGAGGAACTCTCGGACCTCGGTGCTGTTGTCCATGACAGCGACGGTAGGCCGGTCTGCGCGCTCGAGACAGGAACTGGGAGTACGTGCATAACGGGGTCCTCCCACGCGCCCGTGAGGGCGTGCTGCAGTAGGTGCCACATGCAGATCGGTCCGTTCCTTCAAGGAGGCACCATGGCTCAGGATTCCACTCCCCGGCAGGTCGGCGGCGGGCGCAGCTCGCTGGGCGACTTCGCCCCCAAGTTCGCCGCGCTGACCGATGACGTGCTGTTCGAGGACGTCTGGAACCGACCTGAGCTGTCCCCTCGTGACAGGAGCCTGGTGACGGTGGCGGTGCTGGCCGCCGGCGGCGACCTGGACCAGCTCGCCTTCCACCTGGGCCGCGGCATCGAGAACGCCCTCACCCAGGAGGAGCTGATCGAGGCGATCACCCACGTGGCGTTCTACGCCGGCTGGCCCAAGGGCATGGGCGCCATGAGTACCGCCAAGCGCGTCCTGTCCGAGTAGCCCCCACCACCCCCGAGCAGCAGAGGAACACCCAGCATGAAGGCCGCATACATGTTCGGCGCCGGTGACGTCCGTATCCAGGACGTCGCCGACCCCACTATCCAGAACCCCACCGACGCGATCGTGCGCACCGTGCGGGCGTGCATCTGCGGGTCGGACCTGCACCCCTACCACTCCATGGACAACGACGAGCACGGTGTCCCGATGGGGCACGAGCTGATCGGGATCGTCGAGGAGACCGGGTCGCAGGTCACGACCGTGTCCAAGGGTGACTTCGTGATCGCCCCGTTCTCCTTCAGCGACAACACCTGCTCCTTCTGCCGCGACGGGTTCCACACCGCGTGCAAGCACGGCGGCTTCTACGGCTCGCCCGAGACCGGTGGCCTGCAGGCCGAGCTGTCCCGCATCCCGCTGGCCGACGGCAGCCTGGTCAAGGTCCCCGGCTTGAGCGAGAACGACACCGACCTGTTCCCGAGTCTGCTGACCCTCTCGGACGTCTACCTCACCGGCTACCACGCCGCCCACATGGGCCACGTTCAGGCCGGCAAGACCGTGACCGTCATCGGTGACGGCGCCGTGGGGCTCTCGGCGGTCCTGGCGGCCAAGCAGCTGGGCGCCGAGCAGATCATCCTGATGGGCCGTCACACCTCCCGCACCGACCTGGGGCGTGAGTTCGGCGCCACCGACGTGGTGGCCGAGCGCGGCGAGGAAGGCGTGGCCAAGGTTCTCGAGCTCACCGGCGGCGAGGGCAGCCACGTCGTGCTGGAGGCGGTGGGACACATGCCCGCCTACGAGCAGTCCTACGGCGTGGTGCGCACCGGCGGCGTGATCTCCCGGGTGGGAGTGCCGCAGTACGAGGAGGCCCCGGTGGGCTTCGGGTCGCTGTTCGGCAAGAACATCACCCTGACCGGTGGACCTGCACCGGTGCGCGTCTACATCGAGCAGAACATCCCGCTCGTGCTGGAGGGCACCATCAACCCGGGCAAGGTCTTCGACCGCACCGTGACCCTGGACGACGCCCCCGCCGGGTACGCCGCGATGGACGCCCGCGAGGCCCTGAAGGTCCTCCTGATCGTCTGATCCCCGATTGGCGGGCACCCATCCACGCAACGAGGTGGGTGCCCGCCGGGTCACCCGTTCCCGCGTCATGGTCGTTGCAGGAGACATGTCCAACCAGCCTGCCGGTGATGGCCGCGCTCTCGTCGCGGCGACCATCGCGTTTCTCGGCCAGCGCGTTGTCGTAGGAATCGCCGACCGTCCCGATCGAAGAGGTTGCCCCGATCTCGGCGAGTCGCTCGCCGTAGCGCAGACTCGTGAATTGAGACCCGGCATCGCTTTGACACCGCAGCCCCGCCAGGTCCGTGCCGCGAGACCAACGTGCCATCTCGATCGCGCCCAGCACGGTCTCGGTCCGCATCGTCAGCGCTGCCCGCCAGCCCACGATCATCCGAGAGTAGACGTCGATGATGAAGCAGCAGGGTGTTCACTCACGGCCAGTAGAGGTGGATCCTCCCGCGCCGTAGTCGTCCCGGCCAACGGTCACACACCCGAAACAGACCCGTCGCCCAGGGGAAACCTCCCGCTCCTACGGTTTCGATAAGTCGTTGAAACCTAGGAGGAACGCAGTCCGATGACGCTCACCGATCCCCGCACCGATGCGCTCCCCGCCACCCGCGCGGCCACCCTGTCCGACCGGCTGACGGACGCCGGCGTGCGCTTCGCCATCGCCGGCTACACCGACCTGCACGGCAACCTCAAGGGCAAGATGGTGCCCGTCTCCCACACCGAGCAGATGGCCGCGGGCTCCGAGCTCTTCACCGGCGCCGCGCTCGACGGCCTGCCGCAGGAGGTCAACGAGGAGGAGCTCTCCGCCGTCCCCGACCTGGACCGCGGCGTGATCCTCCCGTGGCGCCGCGACGTCGCCATGTACCTGTCCGAGCTGCGCGTGGGCGGCGAGCCGTTCGAGGCCTCGACCCGCAACGTGCTCGCCCGGCAGGTGGCCGCGGCCGCCGAGCTCGGCCTCACCTTCAACCTCGGCGTCGAGACCGAGTTCTTCGTGCTGCGCGAGGGCACCACGCCGACGGACAACGTCAGCGACCGCGACGTGCTCGACAAGCCCTGCTACACGATCCCCGCGCTGCTGGACAACCTCGACTGGGTCGGCGAGCTCGTCGACCACATGAACGAGCTCGGCTGGGACGTCTACTCCTTCGACCACGAGGACGCCCAGGGACAGTTCGAGATCGACTTCGCCTACGCCGACGGCATGACGATGGCCGACCGCGTGGTCCTCTTCCGCACCATGGCGGGCGAGGTCGCCCGCCGCCACGGCGCGTACGCGACCTTCATGCCCAAGCCCTTCGCCGACCGCAGCGGCTCCGGCGCCCACTTCAACATGTCGCTCGCCGACGTCGCCGGCGCCAACCTCTTCGAGAGCGACGACGACCCCCGCGGCGCCGGCCTCAGCGAGCTCGGCTACCACTTCGCCGCCGGCATCGTGAAGCACGCCGCGGCCATCTGCGCCGTCATCGCCCCCACCGTCAACAGCTACAAGCGCCTCGTGCGCCAGGGCAGCATGTCCGGCTCCACCTGGGCCCCGATCTTCGCCAGCGCGGGCAACAACAACCGCACCAACATGCTCCGCATCCCGCTCGGCGGCGGACGCGTGGAGTGCCGCGCCGTCGACTCGGCCTGCAACCCCCACCTCGCCGCCGCCATGCTGCTCGCCGCCGGGCTCGAGGGCGTGCGCGAGAAGGCCGAGCTCGCGAGCTTCCACACCGAGAACCTGCACGCGATCGACCCGAGCGAGTACGCCGAGCGCGGCCTCGTCGTGCTCCCGCGCACCCTCGAGGAGGCCGTCGACGCGTTCGAGGCCGACCCGCTGGCCGCCCAGGTCTGTGGCGACGCGCTCCACGCCTCCTTCATCGAGTACAAGCGCGACGAGTGGGCCTCCTACACGACGGCCGTCACCGACTGGGAGATGAACCGCTACCTGCGGTTCTTCTGAGCGACCCGAACGAGCGGCACCGACGAGCGACGCACTGAGACCCACGGGGACGGACGGAGGCGAGCGATGACCACCACGGCAACAACCACCAGCACGACGGCGACGGCGCGCCCCGCCCTCCGGCACGCGCCGCTCGGCGACCTCACCCTCGTCTCGGGCGAGGTGCTGCTCGGCGTGCAGGTGGCCCACCGGATCCACGGCGACCTCGCCGCCGGCCGGCCCGTCGTGGTGCTCCCGACCTACTACACCGGGTCCACCACCAGCTACGACCCGTGGATCGGGCCGGGGCGGCCGCTCGATCCCGCCCGCTGCACGGTGGTCGTCGTGGGGCACCTCGGGGGCGGCGAGTCCACCTCGCCGTCGACCACGCCGGCCACCGCCCGCTTCCCGCGCCTCGACGTCCGCGACACCGTCGCGGCCACCGAGCTCTTGCTGGACCACCTCGGCGTCGACCGCGTCGCCCTCGTGGCTGGCTGGTCCCTCGCCGGGGTGCAGGCGCTCGAGCTCGCCGCGCGCTGGGGCGAGCGCGTGGACGCGGTGCTGGCCCTGTGCTCGGCGGCGCGGTGCTCGCCGGCCAACCGGCTCTTCCTCGAGTCGGTCGGGGCCGTGCTGGCCTCCGACGGCCGCGTCGTCGACAGCCACCCCACCGACCCCACCCACCCCTCGCCCGCGCGCCCCGAGGGCCGGGACGCGTTCGGCCGCGCGTACTGCGGCTGGGCCTGGAGCGAGGCCTTCCTCGACGACGAGCTGTACCGCGAGCTCGGGTACGACGACGTCACGGACCTCGTCGCCGCCTGGGGCCGCGACCACACCGCGCACGACGCCGACGACCTCCTCGTCACTCTGCGGATGTGGCACGCCGCCGACCTCGGCCGCGGCCGTGGCGGCCTCGCACCCGCCCTGGCCTCGATCACCGCCCGCACCCTCCTCGTGCCGGGCACCACCGACCGCTACTTCACGCTCGCCGAGAACAAGCGCGAGGCGGCCCACCTGCCCCGCGGCGAGCTGCGCCCCCTGGACTCCCCGCTCGGCCACGTCGCCGGCCGCCCCGGGGTCCGCGCCGCGGAGCAGGACCTCGTCGACCACGCCCTGCGCACGCTGCTGGGCACCCCCGCACCATCCCGTGAGAAGGAGACATCCCGATGACCCTCGACGTCGTGGTCGCCGGACTGCCCAAGGCGGTCCAGGACGCGACCGACCCCGACCGCGGGCTGTGGCTCACGCCGTCGCAGCGCGAGCGCATCCTCGCCGCCGCGCCCGACGTCCGGCTGGAGCACCTGCCGGTCGACGATCTCGACGCCGGCCGCGGACCCGAGCGCGCACCCCACGCGATCATGGTGGAGACCTCGGGCAGCAAGAGCGCGCTCGACGTCGAGCAGGGGATCCTGACGCGGCGCGGCCTCGACCTGCTCCTCACCCCCGAGCTCCGGCTGCTGCAGTCCATGAGCGCCGGCGCCGAGCACCTCGTGGGGATCATGCCCCCGGGCGTCCCGCTCGCCAACGCCTCGGGCGTCTCCGCCCCCGCGATCGCCGAGACGGTCGTGGCCGGCATCCTCGCCGACGCCAAGATGACGCGCGAGCGCTGGGAGCACCAGGCCGCGCACCGGTGGGTCGAGCTCCCCGCCCGCGAGCTCGCCGGCGCGGTCCTGACCGTGCTGGGCACCGGCAACATCGGCACCACGACGGCGCGCATCGCCACCGCGCTCGGCATGCGCACGATCGGGGTCAACCGGCGCGGGAACCCGGTCGAGACCTTCGACCGCACCGTGCCGACGGCGCAGCTGCACGAGGTGCTCGCCGAGACCGACTACCTCCTCGTCGCCGCACCGCTCACCCCCGCCACCCGCGGGCTGGTGGACGCGGGCACGCTCGCGGCGATGAAGCCCGGCGGCTGGATCGCGAACGTCGCCCGCGGCGCGATCGTCGACGCCGACGCGCTCGTCGCGGCGCTGCACTCCGGCCACCTGCGCGGCGCGCTCATCGACTGCCACGTCACCGAGCCGCTGCCCGCCGACGACCCGCTCTGGGACGCACCCGGCGCGCAGGTCCTCCCGCACGACTCCCACGCCTCCCAGCTCCTCGGCGAGCGCCAGGTCGACCTCTTCGTCGACAACCTCGGCCGCCTCGCGCGCGGCGAGGAGCTGCGCAACGTCGTCGACCTCGACCGCGGCTACTGACAGGAGAGAGCACATGCGTATCGGATTCATCGGACTCGGGGTGATGGGCCGCCCCATGGCCGGGCACCTCCTGGCCGCGGGCCACGAGGTGGTCTGCTGGAACCGCTCCGCCCCGGCGGTGGAGTCGCTGGTCGCGGACGGCGCCGTCGCCGCGGCCGACGCCGCCGAGGTCGGGCGGGCGTGCGACGTCGTCGTGACCGTGCTGCCCGACGCGCCGCAGGTGCGCGAGGTGCTGCTCGGGGTCGACGGCGCCGGCGGTGTCGCCGGGGCGATGGCCCCCGGCGGCCTCGTGATCGACTGCAGCACGATCGCGCCCGACGCCGCCGTCGACATCGCCGCGCAGCTGCGCGAGCGCGGCCTCGAGCTCGTGGACGCGCCCGTCAGCGGGGGCGAGGTCGGCGCCGTCGCGGGCCGGCTGGCCGTGATGCTCGGCGGCGAGCCGGTGGCCGTGGGCCGCGCGATCGACGTCGTCGCCCCGTTCTCCGCCACGACGGCGCACGTCGGCCCGCCCGGGTCCGGCCAGCGGGTGAAGGCGGCCAACCAGATGATCGTGGCCGGCAACATCGCGATCCTCGCCGAGGCCGTGCTCCTGCTGGAGCGGTCGGGGGCCGACGTCGAGGCCGCGCTCCGCGTGATCGGCGGTGGCCTGGCCACCAGCCGGGTGCTGGAGAACAAGGCCGCCGGCATGGTGGCGCGCGACTTCACCCCCGGGTTCCGGATCGACCTGCACCACAAGGACCTCGGCATCGCCCTCGGCGCCGCGCAGGCGGCGGGCATCGCCGTCCCGGTTACGGGCCTGGTGGCCCAGCTCGTGCAGTCGCTGCGGGCGGCGGGCGACGGTTCGCTCGACCACTCGGCCCTGCTGCGCGCGCTCGAGCGCCTCAGCGGTGGCGACCCGCGCACGGTCGGCCAGGCCGACGAGGAGGCCGCGGCATGAGGCGCGCACTGATCTGCGGGGCCGGCGTCGCCGGCCTGGGCGCGGCGCTGCAGCTCAAGCAGGACGGCTGGCAGGTGCGCCTGTTCGAGCGCGAGCCCGAGCTGCGCACGGCCGGCGTGGGCCTCAACATCTGGCCCAACGGCGTACGGGTGCTGCAGGGGCTCGGGCTGGGGGAGCGGTTCCTGGCCGAGGCCGCCACGATGAACCGCTGGTGGGCCCTGGACAGCGACGGCGCGATCACCTCCGACGTCGACGTCAGCGGGTGGGCCCGCGAGCTGGGCGCCCCGATCACGGGCGCGCGCCGCCGCCGGCTGAACGCGCTGCTCGCCTCGGGGCTCACCACCGAGGAGCTCGCGCTCGGCCACCACGTGGAGCGCTACGAGCAGACCGACGACGGCGTGACCGTGCACCTCGCGGGCGGCGGCACCGAGACCGGCGACCTGCTCCTGGCCACGGACGGCATCGGCTCGCGGCTGCGCAACCAGATGCTCGGCGGCCCGCCGGTCTTCACCGACGAGGGCTACTGGCGCTGGCGCGGCGTGTTCGCGTGCGCCGACGCCGGGGTCCCCACCGACGTCCAGGCCGACGTCTACGGACCGCAGGGCCACTTCGGCTGGATCCCGATCGACGACACGCACGCCTACTGGTACGGCACGCTCGCCGGGCACACCACGCTCGAGGAGGTCACCCGGACCTACGGCGGCTGGACCCGCACACCCGTCCCGGCGATCATCGCCGCCTCGCAGCCCGACTCGCTCATCGGGCGCGAGATCGCGCACTACGCCGAGCATCTCGACCGCTGGGTGGACGGCCGGGTCGCGCTCATCGGCGACGCCGCCCACCCGATGTACCCCGGCATGGCGCAGGGGGCCAACCAGGCCCTGATCGACGGCGAGGTCCTGGCCGCCTGCCTGCGCGAGACCCCGGACGTGCCCGCCGCGCTCCGCGAGCTCGAGCGCCGTCGGACCGGGCCCGCCCACCGCATGGTCGAGTACTCGCGCCTGCACTTCGACTTCCCGACGACGCGGACGCAGTACGCGAGCAGCGGCACGAACCTGCAGATCGAGCGCTACCTCGAGGCGGCGTCGTGACCGCCGTGGCGGCGTCCGTCGCCCCGCGCCGGCGGGTGCGCCGCGACGGCTCGCGCGCGTTCGTGCGGCCCGCGCTCGCCGTCGCCGGCCTGCTGCTGGCGCAGGAGGTGGCGACCCGGACGGGCGTGCTGCCCGCCTCCTACTTCCCGCCCGTCAGCGAGATCGCGACGGCGCTCGCCGCCGAGGTCACCGGCGGTCGCCTCCTGCAGGCGCTCGGCGCCACGGTCCTGACGTGGTGGGGCGCGCTCGCGCTCGCGCTGGGGCTGGGCACCGCCGTCGGCACGCTCCTGGGGCTGCTGCCGCCGCTGGAGGCGCTGCTGCGGCCGGTCATCGAGTTCCTGCGGCCGGTCCCGTCGGTGGCGCTCATCCCGCTCGTGGTGCTGACGATCGGCACGGGATCGCGCTCGGCGCTGTTCCTGGCGGTGTTCGCGGCGTTCTGGCAGGTGCTGGTCCCGGTGGTCGCCGGGATCCGCTCGGCGCCGCCGATCGCGCTCGACACGGCCCGGGTCTTCGGGCTCGGGACGCTCCAGCGCATCCGCTGGATCCAGCTCCCCAGCATGCTGCCGCAGCTGATGACGGCGGCGCGGCTGGCCACCTCCACCAGCCTCATCCTCGTGGTGACGGCCGAGATCATCATCCAGATGCCCGGCCTCGGCTCGGAGATCACCATCGCCCGCACGGCGGGCAACCCGGCCCGGATGTACGCCTACATCGCGGTCAGCGGTATGGCGGGCATCGCGCTCAACGCCGCGGTCGGCGCGATCACGCGCCGCGTCAACGCCGCACACGGACAGGACGGAACCCGATGATCGCGACGACCGGCTCGAACGCCTCCACCGCTTCGTCCGCCCGGACCGGAGCCGGCGCCTCCGCCGTCGACCCCCGACGCGCGACCACTCCGGCCGGCTCAGACGCTGCGACCGACACCCGGTCCGCCCGTACCCGGCGCGCCGCGCGCGCGTCCGGCGCCGTCGCCCGGCTCTCGACGCCGCGGGCGCGCGGCGTGCTCGCGACGATCGGCGGCGCCGGCGCGCTGGCCGCGTGGTTCCTGCTCTCGGCGAGCAGCGAGAACGTCTACTTCCCGCCGCTCGCGACGATCCTCGAGCGCGCCTGGACCTACTGGCCGACGGCGGAGGGGCTCGGCCACCTCGGCGCGAGTCTGCGCACCCTGGGCGCCGGCCTCGGGATCGGCGTCGCGCTCGGCCTGCTGCTGGGGCTGCTGCTCGGCCAGTCCCGCGCCGTCGAGCAGACCGTCTCGCCCGCGCTGGAGTTCGCGCGCGCCGTGCCCGCGACGGCGCTGATCCCGTTCGCGATGATGATCTTCGGCGTCGGGGACGAGATGAAGGTGTTCCTCATCGCGCTCGGGTGCCTGTGGCCCGTGCTCCTGAACACGGCCGACGGCGTGCGCCGCCGCGACCGCACGCTCACCGACTCCGCGCGCGCCTTCCGGATCACCGGGGTGCAGCGGCAGGCGTACGTCGTGCTCCCCGCCGCGCTGCCGCGGGCCCTCGTGGGGGTGCGGCTCGCGATCCCGCTCGCGCTGATCCTCATGGTGACCAGCGAGATGGTCGGCGCCCAGCGCGGTCTCGGGTTCGTCATCACCCAGGCGCAGGCGACGTTCCAGCTCGTCTCGATGTGGTCGGGGATCGTCGTGCTCGGCCTGCTGGGCCTCGCGCTCACGTCCGCCTGGGCGGTGCTGGAGCGCTCGCTCCTGCGCTGGTGCGACCCCCGACCCGGGCAGCACTGACCCCTCGTCCCACCTCACCACCCGTTCTCCACCCACCCACCAGGGAGCTCCGCGTGCTGACCGTCACCGATCTCGAGAAGACCTATCCGACGCGTTCCGGAGGATTCACCGCCGTCGCCGGGATGTCGTTCACCGTGCAGGAGGGGAGCTGTTCAGCATCGTCGGCCCCTCCGGGGCGGGCAAGACCACGCTGCTGCGCTGCATCTCGGGCCTCGACCCCGTCACCGGCGGCGGGGTGTTCTTCCGCGGCCGCCGGATCGAGGGGCCGCCGCCGGAGTTCGCCGTCGTCTTCCAGGACTACGCCCGCTCGCTGCTGCCCTGGGTCACCGTGGCCAGGAACGTCGAGCTGCCCCTGATGAAGAAGGGGAGCGACCCGGCCGAGCGGCGCGAGCGCGTGGCGCGGGCGCTCGCGGAGGTGGGGCTCGGCGACGCCGCGGAGAAGAAGCCGTTCCAGCTCTCCGGCGGTATGCAGCAGCGCGTCGCGATCGCCCGCGCCATCGCCTACCGCCCCGCGGTGCTGATCATGGACGAGCCGTTCGCCTCCGTCGACGCCCAGACCCGCGCCGACCTCGAGGACCTCCTGCTGCGCGTGCGCGAGGAGACCGGCACGACGATCGTGTTCGTCACCCACGACGTCGACGAGTCCGTCTACCTCAGCAACCGCGTCGCCACCGTCACGCGCTCGCCCAGCCGCATCGCCGAGATCGTCGACATCGACCTGCCCGACCAGCGCGACCAGATCACCACGAAGTCGCTGCCCCGGTTCGCCGAGCTCCGCGCCCACGTGTTCGGCCGCATCCGCGACATGGTGCGCGACGCCGACGCCGCCTGACCCCGATCCTGTCCACCCGCCCCGGTTCACCCGTCCCACCCCGCTGCACCCGCCCCGCCCCCGCTCCACCCGCCTGTTCCGCCCCCCGCCCCACCCACCCCGCACCTCCCTTTCGCCCCGAGGAGAGTCATGTCCCACCACCCCCGCACCCGCGTCGCGCTCGGTCTGCTGATGGCCGGATCCCTGACCGCCGTGGCGGCCTGCAGCGGCGGCGCCGACTCGGCCGCCGGATCCGCCGGCGCCGACGGCGAGCTCACCCCCGTCAGCATCGGCACGATCCCCGCGATCCTGAGCGCGCCGCTGTTCGTCGGCATCGAGGAGGGGATCTTCGAGGAGCACGGGCTCGACGTCGAGGTGAACTTCGCCGACGGCGGCGCGGCCGTCATCCCGAGCGTGCTGAGCGGCGAGAACCAGTTCGGCTACTCCAACACCGTCAGCCTGCTCGCCGCGTTCGGCGAGGGCCTCCCGCTCAGCCTCGCGCACTCGGCGTGGGCGCCCCACGGCGAGCTCGAGCTCGACGACCACGCGGTGCTCGTGCTCCCGGACTCGGGGATCACCGAGCCGGCCGACCTCGAGGGCAAGAACATCGCCGTCAACACGCTGCAGAACATCGGCGAGGTCCACATCCGCCAGGTCTTCGAGAACCTCGACCTGGACGCCGACACGCTCTCGTGGACGCAGCTGCCGTTCGCCGACATGAGCGAGGCGCTGCGCCGGGGCGACGTCGACGCGATCTGGGTCTCGGAGCCGTTCGTCGCCCCCGCGCTCGAGGAGGGCTGGGTCCGCGTCATCTCACCGGGCGCGCAGTCCTTCCCCGAGGAGGTCAGCGGCTACTACACGACGTCGCGCCAGTTCGCCGAGAGCGACCCCGAGGTGGTCGCCGCGTTCCGCGAGGCGATGGCCGAGGTGAACGAGTTCGCGGAGGAGAACCCCGAGCTCGTGCGCGAGGCGGCCACCTCGCAGATGGGGATCGACGCGGATGTCGCCGCCGTCGTCAACCTCCCGATGTTCCCCAACGACCTCGACACCCAGCCGCTGCAGGACTACGCGGCCGCGGCGGTGCGGTTCGGGATCCTCGCGGGCGAGCCCGAGGACTACGACGCGCTGATCGCGCCGTCGAGCTGAGGCTCGTGAGGCCCCGACGGGTCCCGGCGCCGGCCGCAGCTCACCGGCACCGGGAGCCGTCGGGGCTCGGGCGCGCCACCGTCGTCGTTACCATCGCAGGATGGTGAGCACCCCCTCGGCCGGTGGGCGCCCGCGCCGCAGCGGGGTCGTCACGGACGACCCCCGGACCGGGATCGTGACGGCGGCCGCCGCGCTCTTCGCCCGCCAGGGCTTCCACGCCACGCGCATGAGCCAGATCGCCGGCGCCGCGGGGCTGCGGCAGTCCTCGATCTACTACTGGTTCCGCTCGAAGGACGAGATCCTCCGCTCGATCATGGACCAGAACCGGTGGTCGCTGACGGCGGCCCGGGCGCTCCTGGCGGAGAGCGAGGCCGCGGCGGTGCGGCTCTACGTCGTGCTGTACCTCGACGTCGTTCAGATGTGCTCGGCGCCGCTGAACTTCTACAGCCTCGAGGAGGCGGCGGTCGACCAGCCCGACGTCTTCGAGGACTTCCACGTCGCCTACGCGGAGCTCACGCAGGCGCTCGCCGAGATCGTCGCCGCCGGCGTCGAGGGCGGGGATCTGCAGCCGGTCGAGCCGGCTGAGTTCGTCAGCACGGCGCTGAGCCTGAACGAGGGCGTGCAGTACCGCTTCCACGCGAGCGGGGGCGAGGCGGAGGACGTCGGGCGGGTGGCGGACTCCGCCGCGACGATGGCGGTGCGCTCGCTGCTGCCGCCGGGGGTCGACGTCGCGGGGGTGCGCCGGCTCGCCCGCGAGGGTGTCGGCGGGTTCCGGGCGGTGGTGCCGGCGTGAGCGGCGGTGCTGGCGTCGAGCCAGTGGGCCCGGGGAGTCCGTGGGCCCGGGGAGCGGCGCGCGCGCATCGAGATGCCGGTCCGGTGGTCCGACGTCGACCTGTTCGGCCACGTCAACAACGCCGCCTTCCTGCGGTTCCTCGACGACGCGCGGTTCGCGACCTTCCCGCGGATGGGCGTGGACGTGGCGGGCGTCGTCACGGACGCGGTGCTCGTCGTCGTCAAGCACGAGATCGACTACCTCGCGGCGGTGCCGTTCACGTCCGACCCCGTGACCGTGGAGGTGTGGGTGTCGCGGATCGGGACGTCGTCGGTGGACTTCGGCTACGAGGTGCGGGCGAGCGCGGGGACGCCGCTGCTGCGCGCGTGCTCGCGGATGGTGCAGGTCGACCGGGGCTCGGGCCGGCCGCGCGCGTTCTCCGACGCCGAGCGCGCCGACTTCTCGCGCTACCGCGACGACGCCCCGACCCTGCGCCCCTGGTGACCGCGAGAGCTTTGCTGACGTACCCCGAGAGGTTTGCCGACCCTCCGCGATGAGGCTGACTGTCGTTCGCGAGAGCTTTCCTGACGTACCTCGAGAGCTCTGCCGACGTACGCCGAGAGGATCGCCGTCGTGCCGGCGACCGATGGTCCACCGATGAGTTGCCGGGCCCGGGGCGGTCATCACCTCGACCGCACCACGATCCACCGGAGGTTGCCATGACCAGCACGCACTCCCGCGACGACGTCGCCCGCGCCGTCGACGGCTTCGCCCGCACCTACGGCCAGGCCGCCGCCGCGCACGACCTCGAGGCGTTCCTCGCGCTGTACGACGACGCCGTCGTGGTGCACGACTCGATGGTCGTCGAGGCGATCGACGGGATCACCGCGTGGCGCGAGCAGGTGGCGATGTGGTTCGCCAGCATCGCCGACGGCGATCGCAACGTGGCGGACGTGGCGGACCTGGCGATCTGGTCGGAGGGCGATCTCGCGACGGCGACCGGCCGCGTCCGCTACGCGATCGTAGAGCCCGACGGCTCCGAGCGCTACGGGATGTGGAACCGGCTGACGTGGGTGCTGCGGCGCACCGGCGCGGGGGAGGGCGGGGCGGACGACGGCGGGTGGCGCATCGTCCACGAGCACACCTCGGTCCCGCTGGACCCGGGGACGATGACGCCGCAGCTCGGCTGAGAGGCGCCCGGCCGCTGCTCGGACCCCGCTCGTGGGGAAGTTCCGGACGGCCGAGACGTCCGGAAGTTCCCCACGAGAGCTGAGGCGGTCACGTCGTGTCGACGGGCTGGGCCCGGACGCGCGGGTCGTCCATGAGCGCTTCGCTCGAGGCCATCGCCCGTCCCTGCCGGGCCTCTCGCGGGGACGTGACGCAGGCCTGAGCCTGCGACATTTCCCCACGAG
Source organism: Litorihabitans aurantiacus (assembly GCF_030161595.1). NCBI lineage: Bacteria > Bacillati > Actinomycetota > Actinomycetes > Micrococcales > Beutenbergiaceae > Litorihabitans > Litorihabitans aurantiacus. The sequence continues at coordinate 2,888,303 of NZ_BSUM01000001.1, read as the reverse complement.
CCGCGCCGCGGGTCGGTCCGCCGGCGTCGTGGGGAAGATTTAGACAGCCAGGGCGTCTGAAAGTTCCCCGCGAGGCAACGCTGGGCGATCAGTCGTGGTGCACGAGCCGGTCCAGGAGTGCCGCGAGCTGACGGCGCTCGGCGTCGTCGAGCGGCGTCAGGAAGCGGTGGGCCGCCTCGGTCCACGAGCGCTCGACGGCGCCGTGCTCCGCCAGGCCAGCCTCGGTGGGCACCACCTCGATGGCCCGACGGTCGGCCACGCTCGGGCGGCGCTCCACCAGGCCGCGCGCGGCCAGCCGGTCCACGACCTCGGTGGCCGAGCGGGGGGCGATGCGCAGCGCCGTCGCGATGTCGGCCAGGCGTGGGGCGTCCGACGGCGCGCGCCCACCCTGCTCGGCGGACCTGTGCGACGGCGCCCCGGTGCCCGTCGGCCCGGCTGCCTCCTCCTCGAGTGCCGTCCCGCTCGCTGCCCCGCCCGACGGCGCAGGGTCGCCCGCCCCGCCGTCGTGCCCGTGCTCGTGCTCGTGCCCGAGTCCACCCGGGTGCCTCCCGCCGCAGGAGCGCACCACCACCCGCAGCGCGCGCGACTCGTGCGGGGTGAGGTCGTGCGCCGCGAGGCCCTCGCCCCACGTGCGGCGCAGCGCGCGGGCGGCCTCGAGGACGAGGTCGGCCTCGGGGACGCCGGTGCGCGCGAAGCCGGCAGGCCTCGCCGGCGGCCGGGAGGCCCCGTCGGGAGATGTCATGCGGCCCACACTACCGGTGATAGCGGAACTACCTCATCGTGAGGTAGCCTCAGCATGTGTCCGGACGAGAGGAGCCCACCATCACCGCACACCCCACCCCGAACCCCGACGCCCGCACCGGCCGTCCCGGCGGCGCCCCGACGCCCGCCCCCCACCGCGGCCGCGGTGAACCCGCCCGCCGTGACCCCGCCGACGTCGCGCAGCTCGCCGCGCACCCCGTCTCCTACCGCCGCATCGGCGGACTGTTCGCGCCCTACACGGGGCGCCTCGCCGTCGTCGTCGCCCTGATCGTCGCCTCCTCGGCGATCGGCCTGGCGACGCCGTTCCTCACCCGCGAGATCATCGACCACGCTCTCCCGCGCCAGGACGTCGCGCTCCTGGTGCGCTGCGTCGTCGCGCTCATCGCCGTGGCCGCGGCGACCGCCGTCATCGGCGTGCTGCAGACGTGGCTCGCGACCGGCGTTGGCCAGCGGATCATGCACCGGCTGCGCACGCAGCTGTTCGCGCACCTGCAGCGCCAGGACCTCGGCTTCTTCACCCGCACGCGCGCCGGCGAGGTGACCTCGCGCCTGACGAACGACATCGCGGGCGTGCAGAACGTCGTCACCAGCTCGGCGACGTCGGCCGCCGCGAACGTCACCACTGTCGTGGGCACGCTGGTCGCGATGCTCGCGCTGAGCTGGCGCCTCACCCTCCTCTCGCTCGTCGTGATCCCGCCCGCGATCTGGATCAGCCGCAAAGTCGCGGTGATGCGTCGCGACGTCACGGCGCGGCGCCAGGCGGCGCTCGCGGACCTGCACGGTCAGATCGACGAGTCGCTCTCGGTCAGCGGCGTGACCCTCGCCAAGACGCTCGGCAGCGGCCCCGCGCTCGCCGAGCGGTTCACGACCTCCTCGCGCGGGATGCTCGGGCTCGAGGTCGCCGCGCAGCTCGCCGGCCGCTGGCGCATGGCCACGATGACGGTCATCTTCGCCGCCATGCCCGCGGTCCTCTACCTCGCGGCCGGGTTCCCGGTGACCTCCGGCGGCATGACGATCGGCACGCTCGTGGCGTTCACCGCGCTGCAGGGCGGGCTGTTCCGGCCGCTCACGGGGCTGCTCGACGTCGGCGTCCAGCTCACCGCCTCGACCGCCCTGTTCTCGCGGCTGTTCGAGCACCTCGACCTCCCGGTGCTCATCGACGACCCGGCCGATCCCGTCCCGTTCACGGACGTCTCGGGCGCCGTCACGTTCGACGACGTCACCTTCCGCTACCCCGGTGCCGATCGCGACGCCGTCTCGCACGTCTCCCTGAGCGTGCCGGCGGGTGGGCACCTGGCGCTGGTCGGGGCGACCGGTTCGGGCAAGACGACCCTGTCCTCGCTCGTGCCGCGCCTGCACGACGTCACCACCGGGGCGGTGCGGATCGACGGCGTGGACGTGCGTGACTTCGCGCTCGCCGACCTCGCGGCCGCCGTCGGCGTCGTCTCGCAGGAGTCCTACCTGCTGCACGCGAGCGTGGCCGACAACCTGCGCGCTGCTCGGCCGGACGCGACCGACGCCGAGATCGAGGCGGCGGCGCGTGCGGCGCGGCTGCACGACGTCGTGACGGCGCTCCCCGACGGCTACGAGACCCTGGTCGGCGCGCGCGGTCACCGCTTCTCCGGCGGGGAGCGCCAGCGCGTCGCGATTGCGCGGACGCTGCTGCGCGACCCGCGCGTGCTCGTGCTCGACGAGGCGACCTCGGCGCTCGACAACACGACCGAGCGTGCGGTGCAGGAGGCGCTCGACGCCGTCGCGCGCGGGCGCACGACCATCACGATCGCGCACCGCCTCTCGACCGTGCGGGACGCCGACGTCATCGCCGTGCTCGACGGCGGGCGTGTGCTCGAGCAGGGTACGCACGCGCAGCTGCTGGCGGCGGACGGCGCGTACGCGCGGCTGTGGCGTGACGCCGGGGCCGGGGCCGGGGCTGGGGTCGCGGCCGACGCCGGCGCTGATGTCGGCGCGCGCGTCGACGTGCCCACGCCGTCGGGCGCGCTCGTCGCCTGACGCGGGTGCGCCATCCGTGCTGCGCCCCTCGCCCACGACGGCGACGCCCTCGCCCACGACGGCAGTCCGCACCTCGGACGCCCGCGCGCGGACGCCCGGCACCCCTCGCTGAGGGCGGCTGGGTCCTCGCGCACAGCGGCTAGTGGCGACGCCGTTGGCTGACGGTCCGCATTTGCGCAGGTCAGGGGGTCGGGAGCGGGAGAGTGGGCGGTCGACGCCACCACCAGCCGCTGTGAGCGAGGCCCCAGCCGCCCCCAGCGAGGGGCGCCAGCCGGGTGTCCGCGATGCGGACCGCCGTCGTAGGCGAGGGAGGTGCCGTCGTGAGCGAGGGGGCCGCTGCGGGAGGCGAGGCGCGCCCGCCCCACCCGCTCCCTGTCGAGAACGGCGGGTGCTGCTCGTCGAGTCGCCAGGAGCAGCGAGGAGCGTTCTCGACGCTGAGGTGATCGGCCGAGAACGGCGGGTGCTGCTCGGAGGCGCCGGCCGAGCAGCACCAGGCGTTCTCGGTGAACGGGTGCGAGGTGGGGGTCAGCCGCGCATCGACGCCGTGAGGTCGCCGCCGTCGGTTGGGGCGACGACGCACGCGAAGCCCCGTTCACCCGCGAGGAACGCGGCCTCCGACGGCGGGATCACCTCGAGCCGCACGCTCGCCGGGTCGACGGCGCGGCCCAGGTAGGTCTCGAGCGCGTCGGGCGTGCAGGTGGCGAGCACCTGCGGGTCGGCGGCGACGTCGTCCGACCGCGCGGACGCCGCGCCCTCGTCCAGGCTGCCGACGGCGTAGCTCTCCCACGCGTGCGGCTGCGCGCACGAGGTGGGGCTCGCGGTGACGTTGCCGCTGATCGAGACGATGCCGCCCCAGCACTCGTCCTCCGGGAGCGCGGGTGCCGCGGATCCGGTCTCGTTCCCGGAGCCCGACGGCGTCGCACCGGTCCCGCCCGGGTCGGTGCCCGAGACACCGCCGTCCGTTCCGTCGCCGCCGCCCGTCCCCGTCGCGTCGTCGGAGCCGGCGCCGTCGCGTCCCTCGGTGTCCTCGGCGCCACCTGTGCCGGCGGTGCCCGGCACGGGCTCGTCGTTCGCACCGCTCCCGGACTCCGTCGCCGTCGTGATGCCCGCCCGGGTCGCGACCGATCCAGCCGCGCCGCCCACGACCAGCGCCGCGACCGTCAGGGCGACCGGGAGCCAGCGCCGTCGGCGGGGCCACGAGCGCCCGGCGGCGTCAGGTGGGCTGCCGGCCGGTGCGGCGCCTCGCGAATCACTGCCCGCCGTCGGGCCACCGCCCGAGCCGCCGCCAGGTTCCGCGGCCGGATCGACACCGGTCCGCGTCGCCGCACCCGCACCCGCCCGGGCCATCCCGCCGGCCGTGGCCACCGAGCCGGTCGCAGCCGGTGCCAGCGTCGGCGGCCCCATCACGACCGTCACCTCCGGCCCGCCGACGTGACCGGTCGCCGGCCCGAGCCGGTTCCGCACTCGGCGCAGGTCCTCGCGCAGGTCAGCGGCGGAGGGGTGACGGCGCGCGGCGTCGTAGGCGGTCGCGCGCCAGAGCACCTCCATGACGGCGGCGGCGCCCTCGGCCTCCGGCAGCGGCAGCCGCGCGGGGAGCGCTGCGACGAGCTCGCTGAGCGAGAGCGACCCGCCGTCGGGACGGCGCCGCGGCGCACCGCCGACGAGCATCGCGTAGATCGTCGCGCCCATCGACCAGACGTCGGAGCGCGCCGTCGGGATCCCGGCCTCGAACGCCTCCGGCGGCGCGTAGGCGGGGGTGAGAGCCTCGAGCGTCGCGGAGAACGTCTCGTCGTCGACCACCGCGCGCGCCGCGAGTCCGAAGTCGGAGAGGCGGGGCGTGCCGAACGCGTCGATGAGGACGTTGCCGGGCTTGACGTCGCGGTGCAGGATTCCAGCCTCGTGCGCCGCGGCGAGCGCACCGGTGACGGCGATGCCGATGTCGAGCGCGTCGACCACCGGCAGCGGGCCCTCGCGCCGGATGACGTCCGCGAGCGACCCGCCCTCGCACAGCTCCATGACGAGGTAGGGGTGGTGGTCGGCGGTGGTGCCGGCGTCGATCAGCGAGACGACGTGCGGGTGGCTCGAGATGCGTCCGGCGGCCGTCGCCTCGCGCGCGAACCGTCGGCGGTCGCGCTCGTCGGTGACCGCCCGGGTGTCGATCTTGACCGCGACCGGCCGCTGCACCGCGCGCTGCACCCCCGCGTGCACGACGGCGTTGCCGCCTCGCCCGATGATCGCGCCGACATCGACACCGGGGATCTCGGGGGGCATGCCGCCACGCTAGCGCCCGCCCCGGGGTGGCCGCCCGCTCGCACGCCGCCCGCTGGCCCGCTGGCCCGCTCGCCTGCTGGCCAGCCCGCTGGCCCGCTAGCCCGCTGGCCCGCCGGCCCGCCCGCCCGCCCGCCGGCCCGCCCGCCGGCCCGCCTGCCTGTCGCTCGACGCCCGCCCTCGAGCCCGCCGGCTGAGAATGCGCCTGGCTGCTGAAACGGCGACTGCGAGCAGCCAGGCGCATTCTCGATGACGGACGGTGATGCCGAGAATGCTCCTCGCTGCTGAATCGGGCGCTTTGAGCGGCCAGGCGCATTCTCGGTGCCGGTGCCGGTGCCGGTGCCGGTGCCGGTGCCGGTGCCGGTGCCGGTGGCGGCGGCGGCCCGAACGGCGGTGGCGGTGGCGGCCGGCGGTGGCGCTACAGCGAGAACGCCGGGTGCTGCTCGAGCAGCCAGCTCGAGCAGCACCCGGCGTTCTGAGCGGCGGCGGCGCGCGACTTGGCGCCTGTGCCGGCCCCAGTGCCCTGGCTGGCCCCAGTGCCTGTGCCGGCCCCAGGGCCCGCGCCGGCCCCAGGCCCGCGGCGCGCCGCGCCAGACCCGGCGTCAGGCCGTCGCGGTCAGCGCCTCGTCGACGGCGGCGATCTCCTCCGCCGTCAGGTCCGGCGCGGACCCGGCGGCCACCGTCCCGAGCAGCTGCTCGACCGACGACGCCCCCACGATCGCGGACGTCACCCGGCCACCGCGCAGCACCCAGGACAGCGCGAGCTGCGCGATCGTCTGCCCGCGGCCCTCCGCGATCGGCGCGAGCGCGCGCACCTTCGCCAGCCGGTCGGGCGTGAGGTTGTCGCTCGTGAGGTACCGCTTGTCGCTGCCCGCGCGGGAGTCCTCGGGAATCCCGTCGAGGTAGCGCGAGGTCAGCAGCCCCTGCTCGAGCGGCGAGAACACGATCGAGCCGACGCCGGTCGCGTCCAGCACCTCCAGGAGGCTGCGATCGTCGTCGCTCCCGTTCGCACCCGGCTCCTCGATCCAGCGGTCCAGCATCGAGTAGCGGGGCTGGTGCAGCGTCAGCGGGGTGCCGAGCTCGCGCAGGATCTCGGCTGCCCGCAGGGTGTCGGCCGCGTTGTAGCTCGAGATGCCGACGTACAGGGCCTTGCCCGCGCGCACGATCGAGTCGAGCGCGCCCATCGTCTCCTCGAGCGGCGTCTCGGGGTCGCGGCGGTGGGAGTAGAACACGTCGACGTAGTCCAGGCCCATGCGCTGCAGCGACTGGTCCAGGGACGCCACGAGGTACTTGCGCGAACCGCCGTCCCCGTACGGGCCGGGCCACATGTCGTACCCGGCCTTGGAGGAGATCAGCAGCTCGTCGCGGTAGGGCCGCCAGTCCGCCGCGAAGTGCCGACCGAAGCTCTCCTCGGCCGCACCGTAGGGCGGTCCGTAGTTGTTGGCGAGGTCGAAGTGCGTCACCCCGTTGTCGAACGCGGCGCGCAGCATGTCGCGCTGCGTGCGGCGGTCCCCGGTGTCACCGAAGTTGTGCCAGAGCCCGAGCGAGATGCGGGGCAGCTTGAGCCCCGAGGCGCCCGCGCGGGCGTAGGTCATGGTCGAGTAGCGGTCGTCGTCGGCCCGGTAGGCGGGGAAGGTGTCCACGCGCTCGATCGTAGGTCGACCCACCGACACGCGCTCAGGACTGCGTGAGCCAGACCGACAGCGTCACCGACGTGAAGGCCACGACGACGAGTCCCAGCCACACCGCGTCCCGCACCGTGGGTCGGTGCGAGACGGACGGCGACGGCGACGGCGACGGCGCAGCCTCGGCCGCGGACGAGCCGGTGCGGTCGTCGCGATCGGCGGCCTCGTCGGGCGCCTGGCCACCGGCCACGGGCGCAGGGGCGGCGGGGACGTCGGCGTGCTCGGTCCGACGGCCGCGGGCGTCGCGGTCGGAGCCCGGCCCGAAGAGGGCCTCGAGGTCGTCGTCCGAGCGCGGACCGGGGGTCGGGTCCGCGTCGGGCGCGGGCGGCGGCACGGGCACTGTCTCGTGCGCGGGGTCCGGTGCGGGCGGGGGCACCGGGAGGGTCGCGGTCCAGTCGGGTCCGACCGTCGTGTCGACGGCGGTGCTCGCGGCCGCGGTGCTCGTGGCGGCGGTGCCCGCGACCTCGAACTCGTGGGCCGGTGCGCCGTCGGCCGACGCGCCCGCGCGCCCCGGGCCCGCGGGCTCCGAGCCCTCCAGAACGGGCTCCTCCAGAAGAGGCTCCTCGGAAACCGGCTCCTCGCGCTCCGCCACGACGGTCGCGTGCGCCGGAGGCGGCGCGGTCACGGTCCAGGCCGCGCCCGGATCGGTGTCCTCGAGCTCGGACGGGGCCTCGGCGGTCGTCCTCGGGCCGGCACCGGCACCGGCGGTCGTGCCCGCTCCAGCTCCGGCACCACCTCCTGCGTCAGCTCCGCCCCCGGCCGCGCCACCCGCACCGCCACCCGCACCGCCACCCCGCGGCGGCAGCGTGTCCTCGTCGATCTCCGCCACGGGTGCGCGCGGCACCGTGTCGATGAGCGTCGCCGCCTCGGGGAAGGCCTCGAGCAGGACCCCGAGCGCCCCGCCCTCGAGCTGCGCCTGACCGAGCGAGGCGCCGACCACGACGGGCGGTTCCGGCACGAAGTCGGCGTCCTGCTCCAGGTCGGGGTCGTGCACGTCGGCCACGATCACGGTCACGTTGTCGCGGGTGCCGGCGTCCAGCGCGTCGCGCATCAGGCGCCGCGCCGCGTCCAGCGGGGACCCCGCCAGGAGCCCGGCGACGATCGCCTCGTGGTCCACGTAGTCCGAGAGCCCGTCGCTGCACAGCATCACGCGATCGCCGGCGACGACGTCGCTCGTCACGGTCACGTCCGGCAGGTCGTCGCTGGTGTCGTCGATCGACCGCAGGATGACCGAGCGGTAGGGGTGGTGGCGCACGTCGCCGGGGGCGAGGCGGCCGGAGTCGACGAGGCGTTGCACGTGGGTGTGGTCGGTCGTGATCTGCGCGACCTCGCCCCTCCGCACCCGGTACAGGCGCGAGTCGCCCACGTGCATCAGCACCACACCCTCGGGCCCGACGCCGAGCCCCACCAGCGTCGTGCCCATCCCCTCCATCTCGGCGTCGGCGCCGGACATGCCGCGCAGCGCGTCGCGCGCCTCGCGCGTCGCGGCCGTCACCGCGTCCGGCGTGACGTCGGCACCGGGCGCGAGCAGGCGGCTGAGCGCGTGCATCACGACGGCGGAGGCCACCTCCCCGGCGGCGTGTCCACCCATGCCGTCGGCCAGCGCGAGCAGCTCACAGCTGGCCAGGGCGGAGTCCTCGTTGTTCGTGCGCACGGTACCGACGTCCGTCAGCGCAGCGAAGGAGAAGGAGTTCATGGTGGCAGTCATTGTCCTACACGCGAGGGCGTCAGACGTGGTTGCGCTTCTGCAGGCGGCGGAGCGCGAGCCAGCCGAGCGGCACCCGCCCCCAGAACGTGAGGAGACGGAAGACGAACGCCGTGGCCAGGGCGGCCGCCGTCGGGACCCCCGCCGCGGTGAGACCGGCCGTGAGCGCACCCTCGACCGCACCGACACCACCCGGCGTCGGCACCGCGGACCCCGCCGTGTTGGAGACGAGGTAGACGATCGCGAGGGTGGTGAGCGGGATGCTCGCGTCGAACGCGTACAGCGTGAGGCCGAACGCGGCGATGTACCCGACGGTCATGATCACGTTGCCGACGAGCCCCGCGAGCAGGCGGCCGGGCTGGCCCACGACCCACACGAGCCGCGGCCAGATCTGCTTGAGGGTCGGTGTGACCTTCGCCAGCACCCAGCGCCGCAGCCGCGGCACGACCATCGCGGAGCCGACGACCGCGAGCACCACCAGCACACCGATCAGCACCGCGCCCGAGGGCAGCTGGTCCAGCGCGCCCGAGGACCCGGTCAGCAGCGCGACCGCGATCAGCAGCAGCACCGTGGTGACGAACTGCGAGATCTGCACGAGCGCGACCGTCGCCAGCGCCATCGGGGTGTCCAGCCGCTGCTTCTGCATGTAGCGCAGGTTCAGCGCGGCCGGACCCACGCCCGCGGGTGCCACGAGCGCCACCACCGACGCCGCGATCTGCACGAGCGTGGTGCGCCACAGCGGGATCGTGACCGGCGAGAACGCCTTGAGCGTCATGGCCGAGCCGAGGTAGGTCGAGAGGCCGAAGCCGAACGCCGCCGCCAGCCACCACGGGTTCGCGTCCCGCACGAACCCGACCATCTGGTTGATGTTGATCGAGGTGAGCAGGACCACGACGGCGACGACGGCGACCGTCACCGTCACGATCGTGCGCACCGAGAACCGGCGCAGCTGCATCGGGGGTGCGTCGGCCGCCGTCGGGATGACGCGGACCAGCAGCTCCTGCACCTCCTTGAGCACGGCGCGGTTGCGGCGCGCGTCGGCGCGCGTGCGCTCGGGGAGCGCGACGGGCTGCAGGATCGGTGCGATCGAGGCGAGCTGCGGCTGGTTGAGGTTGCGGTTCGCGCTCGCCATCGCGCGCTCGGAGCCGACGCGCAGCGCGAGCAGCGCCAGCACGTGCGTGAGGTCGAGGCGGCGGGCGAGCGACGGCGAGGCGATCTCGCCGTCGACCCAGCCCGTGAGCCAGACGCGATCGGCGCCGTCGATGAGGATCGAGGTGTCGTCGAGGTCGCGGTGCGCGAGGCCGGCGGCGTGCGCGATGCGGACCTGCTCCCAGATGCGGTCGAGGACGCGGTCGGTCAGGCGGCGGGTCTGGATGTCGCCGAACGTCTGGGAGCCGGTGACGTGCTCGGAGACCAGGACGGCGCTGCCCTGGACCGTCGCGATGCCGCGCAGCTTCGGCGTGCGCACCCCGGCGGACTCCGCCGCATAGTTGAGCAGGCTCGCGCGCTCGACCGAGGCCTGCAGCGACACCACCGTGCGGCGCTGGAGGCCGCGCAGCCGCAGCGCCTTCCAGAACGTGGCCAGGACCCCGAGCACCTGCCGGTCGTCGTCGAGCACACCCACGTCCCAGACGCGGCCGTCGGCGTCGCGCACCGAGTAGATGCGGTTCTCCCCGGCCTCCTCGCCCACGACGGCAGAGGCCGTGCGCAGCTCCGGGCGGCCGCCGTCGACGGGGCGCCGGGGCGACGCGCCCGCGCCCGAGCGGCCGGCCGCGCCGTCGGCCCCGGTCACGGCCGGCCGCTCGGCGGTCTGGTGCAGCCGCGCGCGCTCCTCCTCGGTGTACTCCCAGGTCGCGGTCGTGGAGGGGGAAGTTGTGGCGGACGACGGCGAGACGGGGGCCGGCGCGGGCCGGGTGCGGCCGGGGGAGGGGGCGCCGTCGCCCTCCTCGACCTCGACCGCCTCACCCGCCGCGACCTCGTCCAGCTCGGCCTGGGCGAGCGCGACGGCGTCCGTCGCCGCCTCCGTCTCCGACCGGTAGCCGATGGGCGCATCGGTGGTGACGAGCGTGGGCCGGGCGTCGGAGATCGGCGTTCCGTCGACCACGCGGGTGACCGAGACGGGGTCGATCCCCGCCCGGCGCAGCGCCTTGAGGAGCTGCTCCCCGTAGGCGCGGTCCCCGAGCACGCCCGTGACGTAGCGGACCAGGAGGCCGAGCGTGCGCCCGAGCAGCACGGACGCCAGCGCACCGGGCAGCGTGATGCCGCCGCGCAGCACGAGGAGCACGAGCGTGATCCACAGCAGGTTCCAGGTCCAGGTCGCGAGGCCGCGGCGGTCGGTCGCGGCCACGATCGTCAGGAACGCGGTCAGCGCCGCGATGAGCGGCACGAGCGTGGTCCCGGCGGGGGTAGCGACGCCGTCGACCAGCACGTCCGGCCCCACGGTCTCCAGGAGCCAGGCGGCCCCGGCGGTCGCCAGCCCCGCGACGAGCGCGGCCGCGACCGCCTCGCCCACGAGCCGCACCTGTCGGCGGAAGAGGCGTTCGACGGCGATGACGATCGGCAGCAGGAACGTCACCACGCCCTCGAGGAGGTTCACCGGGGCGAGCAGCACGCTCTGGAGCGTGCCGGGGATCGCGCCGCGCACGTCCTCCGTGACGCCCTCGGTCGTGGCGTGCGCGAACACGGCCAGCAGGAGCACGAGGGCGATGCCGAGAGTGGTGACGACGGCGGCCAGCAGGTCGCCCGGGCGCCGGAGGCGGTAGACGGGCAGATCCACGACCTCGACCGTGCGCCCGGTCGGGCGGCTGGGTGCGGCGGGCGCGGGCAGGCGCGCGGCGATCTCGGCGGTGTCGTGCTGGAGCTTCGTCTCCTGCGGCTCCGGTGGCGGCGGGGCGCCGGGGGCCGGCGGGGCGCCGGGGGCCGGCTCGGGACCGGGGGCCGGCTCGGGACCGGTGGCCGCATCGGACTGCTCGAGGCTCGCGCGGTCCAGTCGTTGCGTGCGCTGGTACCCGGGCACGTCGGAGGTCACGAGGCCCTCGTCGTCGGCCCCGGTCTGCTCCGGCGAGCCCGTCGCCCCCGGGACCGGCCTGTCGCTCACGCGGGCGAGTCTAGGCTCGTGCCCCCCGCTGCCGGGGGAGGCGCATCAGCCGACGCCGATGGCCGCGAGCCACGCCGCCGGGATCAGCGCGTATCCGACGAACGCGACGACGTCGATCAGCGTGTGGGCGACGACGAGCGGCATGACCCGCCCACCCCACCTCGGCACGAGGTAGTACCAGGCGAACAGGACGCCCATCGCGACGTTGCCGATCGCCATCCCGGGCCCCTGGTAGAGGTGGTAGCTGCCGCGCAGGAGCGAGCTGGCCACGATGATCGCGGCGACCCCCCAGCGCAGGTCCCGCAGCCGCTCGGCGAGGTAGCCGACCACGACGACCTCCTCCAGGAACCCGTTCGCGAGCGCGGCGAGGATCAGCACCGGGACGGTCCACCAGACGGCGTCGAGCGCGGCGGGCCGCACCTCCACGGTCACGCCGAGTGCCCGCCCCAGCGCGTACACGCCGAGGCCGGGGATGCCGACGGCGGCCGCGAGTGCGATCCCGTGCAGGAGGTCGCGCCCCGGACGGGCGAGCGTGAGGCCGATGCGGCGGACGGCGCTGCGCCCGTTCGCGGACAGGAGGTACAGCGCCAGGAGCGCCGGCAGCGCGATGAGCGCGATGCGGCGCAGCTGGTACAGGAGGTCGAGCCAGGGGCGCTCGTTCTGGGTGACGTTCAGCGCCGCCGACTGCTGCTGGAGCGGGACGTCGATCGTGTAGCGGTCGATCAGGTTCAGGACGGCGTAGGTCGCGCTCCCGAGGATCGCGACGCCGAGCACGAGCCAGATCTCCTGGGTCAGTCGGCGCCTGCGTGCGGCGGTCGAGAGGGGGACCGCGTCGCTGATGTCGCTCACCCGAGCGTTCTACCACCTCGTGCTGAGCAGGGTCTGGATGCAGCGGTGCAGATGTGAACGTTCTCTCTCGATTCACACTGGTTTCGATCGTGTTCGATCACCGGACAGGGGGTTCTGGTGGTGAATCCGCTGTGGTAGAACTGGCATCGGCCGGCCTTCGGTGGGGCGAACCGGAGGCCGGCCTCTTTGCTGCCCGGACGGTCGCCGCCGCTCGTGTCGCCGCAGTCCCCAGCGCCATCCGAACAGCTCCACGCGCGCCTCTTGACGCAAACGAGTTTGCTCTGCAAACCTGTCTGCATGACGACACACGGAACGCCGCACCCGGACGACGACGCCCTCGACCCCGCCGTCGCCGCCCGCATCCTCGGCGACGGCGGCCGCGTCGGCAGCCGCCTCACCCCCGACCCGCGCCTCATCTACGCGGTCTGGGGCCTCGCCTGGCTGTTCGGCTTCGGCGTCCTGTGGCTGACCGCTCGCGCGCCGGGCGCCGACCGCCCGTCCGGCTGGGCCTTCACCGTGTTCTACGCCCTGCTGGCCGCCGCGGTCGCCGTCACGATCGCCCACGTGCTCCGCCGCTCGCGCGGCCTGCGCGGAGCGCGCGTCGTGACGGGGGCGATGTACGGCTGGACCTGGTGCGTCGCCTTCATCGCCGTCGGCCTGGTGTTCGCGGGCCTCGGTCGGGCGGACGTCTCGCCGGAGATCTCCGGCATCGTCGGTGCCGCGCTGCCGTGCCTCGTCGTCGGCGCCCTCTACATGGCGGGCGGCGCGATGGAGCGTGACGTGCCGTGGTTCGTGCTCGGTGTCTGGATCGCGCTCATGGCAGGGATCGGCGCCCTCGCCGGCACGCCCGGCAACTACCTCCTCATGGCGACCGCGGGGGTGGCGGACTGCTGCTGGGTGCCGTCGTCGCGCACGTGGTCCGCAGCCGCCGCGCCGTGCGCGGGAGCCGGCCGTGACCGACCTCGATCCCGTGATCCACGCCCCCGCCCGGCTGCGGATCGTCGTCGTGCTGGCCGAGCTCGTCCCCGGGGACGTCATCGCCTTCCCGCGCCTGCGCTCGGAGCTCGACATGACCGCCGGCAACCTCTCCACCCACCTGCGCAAGCTGGAGGACGCCGGCTACGTCGAGGTCACGAAGACGCACGAGAAGCGCACGCCCGTCACCTACCTCGCCCTGTCCGACGCCGGTCGCACCGCCCTCGCCGGCTACCGCACCGCCCTGACCGCCATCCTGGGAGGCACCGCATGAGCACCACCAGTCCCGTCCCCGCGGCCGTGCTCGAGGGGGTGACGCGCACGTTCGACGCCGTCACCGCGCTCGACGACGTCTCGCTCACCCTCGAGGAGGGTCAGCTCGTCGGCATGCTCGGCCCCAACGGCGCCGGCAAGTCCACGCTCCTGAGCCTCGTCTCCGGCCTGCGGCGCCCTACGCGCGGCACGGTCCGTCTCTTCGGCCGCGACCCCCGCGACGCCGCGAGCCGCATCCTGCTCGGCACCACCCCGCAGGAGACCGGGCTGCCCGGCACGCTCAAGGTGCGGGAGGTCGTCGACTTCGTCGGCGCCCACTACCCCTCGCCGCTGCCGACCGGTGAGCTGATCGAGATGTTCGGCCTGACCGACCTCGCCTCGCGTCAGACCGGGGGACTCTCCGGCGGCCAGAAGCGGCGGCTCGCCGTCGCCCTCGCGATCGTGGGGCGGCCCCGGATCGTGCTGCTGGACGAGCCGACCACGGGCCTCGACGTCGACGCCCGGCGCGTGCTGTGGGAGGCCGTGCGCGGCTACCAGGCGAGCGGTGCGTGCGTCGTCGTCACGAGCCACTACCTGGAGGAGATCGAGGCGCTCGCGCAGCGCGTCGTCGTGATCGACGGCGGGCGCGTGCTCGCCGACGACGACCTCCCCACGATCCTGGCGCGCGTCGGCGCCCGTCACGTCCGGCTGACCCTGGCCGACCCGGCCGACGAGACCCGCCTGCGGGGGCTCGACGGCGTCGTCGACGTCACCATCGCCGACGGGCGCACCTCGGTCCTCACGACCGACTCCGACGCCGTCGTGCGCGCGATCGTGCGCGGCGACGTCGACTTCACCGGCCTCGAGGTGCGGGGCGCGAGCCTCGAGGAGGCCTTCCTCGCCATGACCGGCCCGACCGGCACGACCGCGAACGGAGCGCTCCGATGAGCACCCCCGACACCGCCACCCCCGCCCGCACCACCCGCGAGGTCCGCACCGCGCAGGACGCCGACGCGCGCCCGGTCGCGTTCGCGCGCCTCACGCTGATCCACCTGCGCGCGCAGTTCCTCGAGACCGTGCGCGTGCCGATCGCCGTCATCAGCGCGGCGCTCTTCCCGGCGCTCGCGGCGTTCTTCTTCGTGGTGCCGAACTCCGCCGTCGCCGACGACCCCGTGATCGCGACGCAGGCGATCGCCCAGCTCGGCGTCTTCGCGGTGATGTCGGCCTGCCTGTTCACCCACGGCACGGGCGTGGCCGAGGACCGCGGCCAGCCCTTCGACGGCTACGTCCGCACGCTGCCGGCCGGGGCCGGGCCGCGCCTGGTCGGGCGCGTCCTGAACGGCCTGTGCTTCACCGCGATCTCGCTCGTCCCGCTGGGGCTCGTGGGGGCGATCTTCACCGAGGCGTCGCTGTCGGCGCTGCGACTGGTGGTCGCGGTCGCGGCGGTCCTGGCCGTCGCGGTGCCGTTCACCCTGCTCGGGCTCGCCATCGGCTACTCGATGTCGGCGAAGGCGGCCATCGCCGTCGTGCAGGTCGTGCTGTTCCCGCTCGCGTTCGCCGGCGGTCTGTTCCTGCCGCCGAACATGTTCCCCGGCTGGCTCGACCTCGTCTCGACGGGGCTCCCCAGCCGCGCGGCACGCGAGGTGATGGTGCTCGCGACCACGGGGCAGAGCGACGTCGGCTACGCAATCCCGGTGTTCCTGGCGTGGACGGCGGTGTTCGCGACGATGGCGGTCCTGGCCTACCGCAACGACGAGGGTCGACGCTTCCGCTGAGCCTCCGAGGTGCGTGAGGAAGAAGCAACGGTCGTGGGGAAGGAGCGGGCTGCTCCTTCCCCACGACCGTTGCTTCTTCCTCACGGTGGCTGGTGGCCGGCGGCGGGTGGCGGGTGGCGGGTGGCCGGTGCGCGGTGGCCGGCGGCGCCGCGCCGGCCTCAGGCGGAGCGCAGCCGCAGCGAGTTCGTCACCACGATGACCGAGCTGGCGGCCATCGCGGCACCCGCGATCATCGGGTTGAGCAGCGCGAGCGCCGCCAGCGGGATCGCGGCCACGTTGTAGGCGAACGCCCAGAACAGGTTCTGCTTGATGACCCGCAGCGTCCGTCGCGACAGCGCGATCGCGCGCGGTGCGCTGCGCAGGTCGCCCCGCACCAGCGTGAGGTCGCTCGCCTCGATCGCGACGTCGGTGCCCGTCCCCATCGCGAGGCCCAGGTCGGCCTGCGCGAGCGCCGCGGCGTCATTCACGCCGTCGCCGACCATCGCCACCACGCGGCCGGCGGCCTGCAGCCGCTCGACCTCGGCCACCTTGCCCTCGGGCAGCACGCCGGCGACGACGCGCTCGATCCCGACCGCGTCCGCCACCGTCCGTGCGGCGGCCTCCTGGTCACCCGTCAGCAGCACGGGCTCGATCCCGAGCGCCACGAGCTCGGCGACCGCCTCCCGCGAGGTCTCCTTGATCTCGTCGGCCAGCGCGATCACGCCGATCGCCGTCAGGGCCCCGCCTGCGTCGCCCCGCGCGAGGACCACGGTCGTCGCGCCGGTCGCCTCGAGGCGCGCGACGGCGTCGCCCACCACCGCCGGCACCTCGCCCTGCTCCGCGATCCAGCCCGGGCGCCCGACGGCGACGCGCGCGCCGTCCGTCAGCCGCCCGCTCACGCCGAACCCGGCGGCGGAGTCGAAGTCCGTCACCTCGGGGGCGGCGCCACCGGCCGTCTCGGCGGCGGCCACGACCGCCCGCGCGATCGGGTGCTCCGAGCTGCGCTCGAGCGCCCCCGCGAGGGCGAGCACCTCGGCGCGCGCGGCGTCGTCGTCCCCACGGGCGGCGGCGACCTCGGTCACGGCCATCCGCCCGGCCGTGATCGTCCCGGTCTTGTCGAGCACGGCGACGTCCACGCGGCGCGTGGCCTCGAGGATCTCCGGACCCTTGATGAGGATGCCGAGCCGCGCGCCGCGCCCGGTGCCGACCAGCAGCGCCGTCGGCGTCGCGAGGCCGAGCGCGCAGGGGCACGCGATGATCAGGACGGCGACGGCGGCCGTGAACGCCACCTGCACCTCGCCGGTGCTGAGGCCCTGACCGCTCTGTCCGCTCGTGCCGCCCAACGCCCCGATCGTCAGCCAGACCCCGAGCGTCGCGAGCGCGAGCAGCACCACGATCGGCACGAACACCGCCGAGATGCGGTCCGCGAGGCGCTGCACCGGGGCCTTGCCGGTCTGCGCGCGCGAGACGAGTCGCGAGATCTGCGCGAGCGCGGTGTCGGACCCGATGCGCGTCGCGCGCACGAGCAGCGCGCCGGAGGTGTTGACCGTCGCGCCGGTGACGGTGTCGCCGGGTCCGACGTCGACCGGGACGGGTTCGCCCGTCAGCAGCGAGGTGTCGACGGCGGATCGCCCCTCGACCACCTCGCCGTCGGTCGCGATGGCCCCGCCCGGGCGCACCGCGAACAGGTCACCGACGGCGAGGTCGCCGATCGGCACGGACCGCTCGGTGCGCGTGCCGTCCGCCGCGGTCTCGACCAGCACGGCCTCCTTGGCGCCGAGCTCGAGCAGGCTGCGCAGCGCGTCGCCCGAGGAGCGCCGCGCGCGGTGCTCCGCGTACCGGCCGGCCAGCAGGAAGGTCACGACGACGGCGGCGACCTCGAAGTAGAGCTCCGGCATCCCGCCGTGCTCGCCCGCCCCGCCGAGGCGGGGCACGAGTGTCGGCTCCATGCGCATGCCGATCATCCCGGCGCCGCCGAGCACGAGCGCCCACAGCGACCACAGCGACGCGGCGATCACGCCGAGCGAGACGAGCGTGTCCATGGTCGAGGAGCCGTGCCGCCCGGCGCGCGCAGCGGCGACGTGGAACGGCCACGCCGCCCACGTCACGACCGGCAGCGTGAGCGCCGCGACGACCCACTGCCAGCCGGCGAACTGCAGCGGCGGCACCATCGACAGGACCAGGACCGGCAGGGTCAGGATCGAGGCGACGACCAGCCGACGGCGCAGCACCGTCCCCCGGTCGGCCACGGGGGCCGAGAGGTCGGACGCGTCGTGATCCGCGGCGTCCGCGCTGTAGTCGTTCGCGTGGTGGTGGCCGTGGTGGCCGTCGTGGGAGTCGTGCTCCGCCGTCGGCACCTCGCGCCCGATCACGCGTGCGGTGTACCCGGCGCTCGCGACGGCGGCGAGCAGCTCGTCGTCGCTCGCGGGCTCGGTGAGCACGACGTGCGCCTGCTCGAGCGCGAGGTTGACCTCGGCCGTGACGCCGGGCAGCCGCGACAGCTTGCGCTCGACCCGGGCGACGCAGCTCGCGCACGTCATCCCCTCGACCGCGAGGTCGATCTCGCCCAGCGGCTCGACCCGGTGCGGAGGAGGAGGCGTGTCGTGCGTCGGCGTGGTCACGAGTCCTTCTCAGCCTCGTGCTCGCGCACCTGGGCGAGCTGCTCGAACTCCTGCTCGGCGTCGTGGCTCTCGATGCCGGTGGTCTCGTAGCCGGCCTCGTCGATCGCGGCGCGCAGCGCGTCGGCCGGGAGCTCGTCGTCGGAGAACACGGTCACGTGCGACGTGCCGCCGTTCACGAGCTCGACGGTCACGCGCTCGACGCCGTCGACCTCGTTCAGCTCGTTCGTGACGGCCGAGACGCAGTGGCCGCAGGTCATACCGGTGACGTCGATGGTGGTGAGCGTGGTCATGGTGTCTCCTCGGGGTGGGGTGGTGGGTCGGGCGGGGGTCAGCTGCGCACGAGGCGCGCGATGGCGTCGGCCGCCTCACGCACCTTGATCTGGCCGTCCTCGGGGGAGGTGCGCGCGGCGTCGACCACGCAGTGGCTCAGGTGGTCCTCGACGAGACCGAGGCTGACGGCCTGGAGTGCCTTCGTGACGGCGGCGACCTGGGTCAGCACGTCGATGCAGTAGGTGTCCTCGTCGATCATGCGGGCGATGCCGCGGACCTGGCCCTCGATCCGCCGCATCCGCTTGGCGTAGTCGTCCTTCGTCCCTGCGTAACCGGGCATGGTGCCTCCTTCGCCGTCGACCATACACCCCTACCCCCTGGGGGTATAGGGCGAAGTTTCCCGATAACGAGTTCGTGACGATTCTGTGGGCATCGCGGACGCCCGCCCGCCCGTCCCCGCCCCGCCCCATACGGTGGGACCCATGACTGGTCGCGCCGCCCGCCCCGGACCTCGCACGCGTCGCACCCTGCTGGCGACGGCGGCGCTCGCGGCCACCCTGGGGCTCGCCGCACCCGCCACCGCGGCCGGGCCGGTGCTCGTGAGCGAGGGTGACCTCGACATCAGCGCCCAGCGCACCGTGGTGAGCTGGGCCGACGGGCAGCAGCGGATGCTGCTCGAGTACGACCTCCAGGGCCGCAGCGACGCGACCGAGCCGGCGATCGTCCTCATCGCGACGCCGACCCGCCCGCTGATGGCGATCGCCGACCCCGACCTCATGCAGGCGTTCGTCGACGCCGGATCGCCCGAGGTCATCGAGGAGGAGGAGTGGTGGCCCGACCTGCAGTCCTTCGGCGGCGGTGACGACACCCCGTTCTGGCTCCGGCCCGACACGGCGCTCGCTCCCGTGGGCGACGGCGCGCGCCCCCACGACCCCAACTCGGCCGCGGCGATCATCGGCTACTACCAGAACCAGGGGTTCGAGATCGGCGAGGAGACCGCCTCCGCGCTGGAGCGCTACGTCGGCGCCGGCTGGACGATCTCCGAGATCTCCCTGGACCCGGCGCCCGAGTCGCTGGACGCCCGCTCGACCCCGGTGGTCGAGATGCGCTTCGCGAGCCCCGAGCCGATCGCGCCGGTGCTCCTGACGGCGGGCGGCGCGCTGCCGGTCGACCTCAGCACCTACGTGATCGGGACCGAGCGGCTCGACCGCACCTCCACGCCGTCGTCCGCCACCGTGCGCTTCTCCGGTCCGGTCGACGTCGCGACGTCGCCGCTGCTGGCGGACTGGCTCGAGCCGTACGGCGGCACGGCCGTGATGACGGTGGTCGACCAGACCATCTCGAACCCGTCCCAGCTGTCCGACGACGTCACGTTCGGCCCGTCGATCTACGGGGCCGTCGACGCCGGCACCGAGGTGGTGCGCGTGGAGCGGATCATCCTCGGCATCCCCGCGGGGATCATGCTCGTGGCGGGCGGGATGCTCGTGGTCGCCGCGGCCGGTGTGACGATCTCGCGCCTCATGCAGCGCGGCTACCGCGACTGACGCCGCGACCCCGGTGACGCCCACGACCGACCCGACGCGGCACCCTCGCCCACGGCGGCTCGACCTCCCGAACCGACCCGAAACGCCGGACCGACACGCCGGGTGGGGGCTCACCCGCCCGGGCCAGCCTCCCTGGGCGAGGGGTCGCGCTCGGAATCGGTGTCGGAGCCACGCCTCGCTGTCGTGCTCAGCGTGCTGCCAGGTGTCGCCCCCGCGCTGGGCCGCGAGCTCGAGCGCGCGGGGCTGGCGGCGAACCCGCAGGTGCCGGACGACGCCGAGGAGCTCGCGCTCACCGTCCCGGCGACCCCCGCGGCGCTGGGCGTGCTGGCGGGGCTGCGTACCGCCGTCGCCGCCCACGCGGTGCTGACCTCGCCCGCCCCGCGGCCGACCGGGCTGCTCGCCACCGAGGTGACGCGGGCGTTCGCCGACGTGCTCGCGCTGGTGGCGCGGCAGCGGCCGCGCGTGCGGTTCACGGCGCTGCGGCTCGAGGCGGCCGGCTCGCACACGCCGCAGATGCAGCGGCTCGCCTCCGAGCTGGCGGCGGTGGCGGGGCTCGAGGTCGATCCCGACGACGGCGACCTCCTCGTGCGGGTGCGCCGCGCCTCGCACGGGCCGGGCTGGGAGGCGCTGGTGCGCACGACGCCGCGTCCGCTCGCCACCCGCGCCTGGCGCACCGAGCGCTACCCGGGGGCGCTGAACGCGACGATCGCGGCCGCCGTCGTGGACGAGCTGGGGGTGGGGGAGTCCGACCGGTTCGCCGACGTCATGTGCGGCTCCGGCACGATCGTGATCGAGCGCCTGGCGCGCGGGGGCGCGGGGAGGTGCTCGCCGTCGACGTGAGCGCCGAGGCGATCCGGGCGACGGCGGCGCACCAGCGCGCGGCCCGCGCCCGCGGGCGGGTGGTCACGCGCGTGGCGGACGTGGCCGACCTCCCGGCGGACGCGGCGCTCGCGGGGGGCTACGACGTCGTGGTGGCGAACCCGCCCTGGGGCGAGCTGCTCGGCGAGCACGAGACGAACGCGACGCTGTACGAGCGACTGCTCGACGCGATCGACCACCTGGGAGCGCCGGACGTGCGCGCGGGCGTGCTGACCCACGACATCCGCCGCTTCGAGACGGTGCTGGGCGCGGACCCGCGCTGGAGGGTGGTGGCGCGCCCGCAGTACTTCGCGAAGGGCCACCGCCCCCGCCTGTTCGTCCTCACCCGCCGCCCCTGACCCTCGCGAGGCGCCACCGCCTTCGCGAGAGGATTGCTGACCCTCCGCGAGAGGATTCCCGACGCGCGTCCCGCCGTCGCCCGCCCGACCGGCGCGCCTCAGCCCAGGTGCGCCACGAGCCGCTCGGCGTACCCCGTGTAGTCCGCGGGCGTCATCGCGAGCAGCCGCGCCTCGACGTCGCCCGGCAGCCCGAGGTCGCCGATGAACGCGCGCATCCCGTCACCGTCCACGCGACGCCCGCGCGTCAGCTCCTTCAGTCGCTCGTAGGGGTCGGCCATCCCCGACGCGCCGGCGATCCCGGCCGCGCGCATCGCGGACTGCACGGCCTCCCCGAGCACCTCCCAGTTCGCGTCGAGGTCGCGCGCCATCGCGGCGGCGTCGACGTCGAGCCCCGCGAGCCCGCGCGTGACGTTAGCGATCGCGAGCAGCGAGTGCCCGAACGCGATCCCGATCGTGCGCTGGCTGGAGGAGTCGGTGAGGTCGCGCTGGAGACGCGAGGTGACGAGCGTGGCGGACAGGTTGTCCAGCAGCGCGCTCGAGACCTCGAGGTTGGCCTCGGCGTTCTCGAACCGGATCGGGTTGACCTTGTGCGGCATCGTCGAGGAGCCGGTCGACCCCTGCGCCGAGAGCCGCTGCGCGAAGTAGCCGAGCGAGATGTAGGTCCACACGTCGGTCGCGAGGTTGTGCAGCACGCGGTTGAAGCGCGCGACGTCGGAGTACAGCTCCGCCTGCCAGTCGTGGCTCTCGATCTGCGTCGTCAGCGGGTTCCAGGTCAGGCCCAGGCCCTCGACGAACGTCCGCGCGACCTCCTCCCAGTCCGTCCCGGGCACCGAGATCGCGTGCGCACCGAACGTGCCGGTGGCGCCGTTGATCTTGCCGAGCGTCTCGTCCGCGGCGATGCGCGCGAGCTGGCGGCGCAGGCGGTGCGCGAGCACGGCGAGCTCCTTGCCGAGCGTGACGGGCGTGGCGGGCTGGCCGTGCGTGCGCGCGAGCATCGGCGTCGCGGCCTGGTCGCGCGCGAGGTCGGCGACGGCGTCGGCCACCCCGTGCGCGGCCGGCAGCCACACGTCGTGGACGGCGGAGCGCACCGTGACGGCGTAGGCCAGGTTGTTGATGTCCTCGCTCGTGCAGAAGATGTGCACCAGCTCGCTCGCCGCGGGCAGCGACGTCCGCTCGAGCACGCCGGCGGCGTCGGCCAGACGGCGCTTGAGGAAGTACTCGACGGCCTTGACGTCGTGCCGCGTCTCGGCCTCGATCGCGCCGAGCTCGGCGATCTGCTCGGGGCCGAAGGTCGCGACGACGTCGCGCAGGTACGCGACCTCGGCCTCGGTGAGCGTGGGCGCGCCGGGGATCGCGCCGGTCGCCGTCAGGTGGATGAGCCACTCGACCTCGACGTGGAGGCGGGCGCGGTTGAGCGCGGCCTCGGACAGGTGGTCCACGAGCGGCGCGACGTCGGAGCGGTAGCGGCCGTCGAGCGGACCGAGCGCGATGGTCGGGTCGTCGGCGAGCGCGGCCCAGGGGCGGGTGGGGTCGCTCTGCTGGGGCTGCTCGGACGGCGCGGCGGTCTGCTCGGAGGTCGGCATGCCGCCATTGTTCCGCATCGCGCGCAGGCGCCGACGGCGTGCCCGGGGGTCGGGCGGGCGGGTCCGGATCCGGATCTGCGGCGGTGGCGCAGGGCGCGGTGTCCCCAGGCGTGGCGGGCGTCGTCGCCGTGCACGGCGGGTCGGGTGGGCCTTCCGGCGGCGCGGTCGCGTTCCTAGCCTCGCCGCATGACACCGATTCCGATCAACGCTGGCGACGCTTCTACGCACGCCTACGACTCGTGGGTCGCAGTTCTCCGCGCGGAACCCACGATCTGGAGCGGTGACGCCGCGGTCGGGTACGCGCAGGCGTGGCGGGCGGACGTCGCGCTCGCCCAGGCGTTGCGCGATCGGATCGACGAGGCCGAGAGGGCGCTCGCGCTGCTCCACTCCTCGCGAATTGACGCGCACCTCGCGCTCCAGGGATACCCGCCCAGCGGCGGCTCGACCTTCTGGGCGCTGCTGCAGCCCGCGCCGGTCGTTCCCGCCCGACCGGCCCCGATCCGCCCCATCGAGAGGACCGTGGCATGACCTCGCTCTACATCACCGTCGATTCGCAGGAGATCGAGGACCTCGCCTTCGACCTGGATGCCGCCCGAACCGGTGCGGAACGCGCGTCGGCAGCCCTGGCGGCCGCGCACGGCCGCGTCCTCGGCCTGGCCGAGACACCGGACGGCGCCCGCGGGGTCGCGATGACAGCGCTCATGCAAGCCATCGTTGCCGCGACCGCACTCGAGGCGGCAGCCAGTGAGCGAGCCAGCGCGGTCCGTGAGGCCAACCGCGGCTACGAGGAGGCCGAGGCCGAAGCTCGCCCCGCCTTCTCGATCCCGTTCCTCGGCTCGTTGCCGCTGATCCCGATGGGGTTCTTCGCCGAGCTGGGCATCAACGCGGGCCTCGACATGGCGTCCGGGCGAAACCCGATCCACGGTTCGAGCATCTCCCGTCTGGTCGACGATCTCGATGTGGCGCACCTCGCCTCGATCACCCAGATACTCGCGCCCTACCTTTCCGCCGGCGGGCTCTATGGCCCGTTCGTGGCCGGTAGCGGTGGGTTCATCGCACGCCAGGTAGTTCTCGATCCGCCGGCGCCGGCCCTGGGGGAGCCAGCAGCCTCCGGCCTTTCCGACGTCGCCAGGCGGGTGGGCCTGGTGGACGAGGACGCGGGCGGGGCCGACGGTGTGATCGATATCCAGCGCGTCGAGCAGAACGGTCGAGTCAGTTGGGTCGTCTCGGTTCACGGCGCGAAGGGCGTCCACCCCTTTCAGCCCTTCAACTGGCAGCAGACTCTGGGCAGCTACTCAGGGCTCGGGAGTACGGGTGAGGTGTTCGTCCTCGCAGCGATGGAGCAAGCCGGAATCCCTGCCGACGAGCCTGTAGTTCTGGCTGGTCACTCCTTCGGTGGAATGGTGATGACCCGGCTCGCCTCGAAACCCGCGTTCCGTGATCGCTTCGACGTCAAGGGAGTGGTCACCTTCGGCTCACCGGTGTCCCATATGCAGGCGCCTCCGGAGGGCGTCGCGGTCCTGAACGTAGCGAACGTCGAGGACGCCGTCCCGGCGTTCTCCGGCGACATGGGCGCACGGGACGGCGGCGCCGCCGAGAACGAGGTCGACGTCGTACGACACCTCGCTGCGGACGGGACCGATGCCGGTCCGATCAGGGGGCACGGCATGGATCTCTACATCGAGACCGCCGAGATGATCGAGAACGGCGACTTCGCCCAGCTGCGCGAGTGGGAGGAGGAGATGGCTCCCTACTGGGCCGGGGAGGACGCCGTCGTGACGGCCGCGACCTACCGCGGCAGCGTGAAGTAGCCCGCCCCGTCAGCCCCGCCGCCGCTGCGGCCGCGGCAGCACCGCAGCCAGGATCATCGTCGCGATCGAGACGACGATCCCGCCCAGCACGGCGGCCGGCCAGAACCCGTCGACCTGCAGGCCCCACGCGAAGTTGCCGGTCACGGCGGAGACGAGCATGAGCATCAGCGCGTTCACGACGATCCCGAACAGCCCCAGCGTCAGGATGTAGAGGAGGAACGTCAGCGCCGCCACGATCGGCTTGATGATCATCTGGACGATCGCGAGCACGGCGCCGACCACGAGGTAGACGAGCACCTGCTGCCACCACTGCGCGACCTCGGTCACCGAGATGCCGCGGATCAGGGCGTCGGCCACCCACACCGCACCGGCCGACACGACGCTTCGCCAGAGGAGCTCCTTCATGACCCCAGTCTCGCACCGCGACTCGGCGCAGCGGTGGGGCACCGCGCGCTCGGGCATGCTTGGACGCATGTCCAGCTCCCCCGCAAGGTTCGTCTCCGCGAGCCGGTGCTCGCCCTGCCGGTCTACGTCCCGGGCGCCCGCCCGCAGGGGGCGATGGTCGAGAAGCTCTCCTCCAACGAGAACCCCTATCCGCCGCTGCCCGGGGTGCTGACCGCGGTCACCGATGCCGCCGCAGACCTCAACCGCTACCCCGACATGGCCACGAGCGAGCTCATCGCCGCCCTGGCGGAGCTGCACGGGGTCGAGACCGACCAGGTCGTCGTCGGCAACGGTTCGACCGCGGTGCTCGAGACGATCCTGCGCGCCCTGTGCCAGGAGGGGGACGAGGTCGTCCACGCGTGGCGCTCCTTCGAGGCCTACCCCATCGCCGTCGCCGTCACGGGGGCAACCTCCGTCCCGGTGCCGCTCACGCCCGACGGGCGCCACGACGTCGACGCGATGCTCGCCGCGATCACCGGGCGCACGCGCGCGATCCTCCTGTGCACGCCGAACAACCCCACCGGCCCGGTGCTCACGCAGGCCGAGGTCGAGCGCGTGCTCGCCGAGGCGCCGAGCGACGTCCTGGTGCTCCTGGACGAGGCCTACGTCGAGTTCGTGCGCGACCCCGCCGTCGTCGACTCCGCCTCCCTCCTGCCGGGCCACAACCGGCTCGTGGTGCTGCGGACCTTCTCCAAGGCCTACGGCCTGGCCGGCCTGCGGGTGGGCTACGCCGTCGGGCGCGCGCGGCTGATCGCCGGCTTCCGCGCCGCCTCCACCCCGTTCGGTGTCAACGCGCTCGCGCAGGTCGCGGCCGTGGAGTCGCTGCGGCAGCGGGACGCGCTGCTCGATCGCGTCGACGCGCTCGTGGTCGAGCGCGACCGCCTCGTCGCCGGTCTGCGCGGCCAGGGCTGGGACGTGCCCGACGCGCAGGGCAACTTCGTGTGGCTCGGCGTCGGCGACCGCGCCGGCGTGCTGGCCCGGGCCTTCGCCGAGGCGGGCCTGCTCGTGCGCCCGTTCGCGGGCGAGGGCGTCCGGATCAGCGTCGGCGACCGGGACGCGTGCGACCTGGTGCTCGACGTCGCGGGGGAGTTCCTCGCAGCCGGCTGAAGCCGCGGAGGGGGTCGGGCGGGCGAGGCGGTCGACGACGACCAGGACCATCGCCGCGGGCCGCGCGGCGGCGCCGCGGGAGCGCGACGACGACGGCAAGTTACGCTACCGTAGGCTACGCATCCGTAGGTTACGGCTGCGTAGGTCCCACGACCGACCGTCGCAGCCGCCGTCCGTCGCCCACCGCCTGACCTCACCACCCGAGGAGCCACGTGAGCCGCACCGAGACCCCCGTCGCGCCGACGGCGAGCACCGAGCTGACCTGGCCGGACCCGTGCGAGACGGCCGGCACCGTCCGGCTCGTCGCGCCGGACGGCACCCGCCTCGCGCAGGAGGCGCTCGAGCTCAGCGGTCACGGCCTCTACGCCGCGGCGTCGGCGCGCGTCACGCCGCAGGAGCTGCGCGCGATGTACCGCGACATGGCCCTCACCCGGGCCTTCGACCGCGAGGCCACGAGCCTCCAGCGCCAGGGCGAGCTCGGCCTGTGGCCCGAGTGCCGCGGCCAGGAGGCCGCCCAGATCGGCTCCGCCCACGCGCTCCGCGAGCGCGACCACGTCTTCCCCTCCTACCGCGAGCACGGCGTCGCCCACGTCCGCGGTCTCCCGCTGCACGAGCTGCTGCACCTGTTCCGCGGCACGCAGCACGGCGGCTGGGACCCCACCGCGCACGGCTTCCACCTGTACACGCTGGTCATCGGCTCGCACACGCTGCACGCCACCGGCTACGCGATGGGCGTCCAGCGCGACGGCGACGTCGGCACCGGCACGGACCGCGACCGCGCCGTCGTGGCCTACTTCGGTGACGGCGCGACGGCGCAGGGCGACGTCAACGAGGCCCTCGTCTTCGCAGCGACCACCAACGCCCCCGTCGTGTTCTTCTGCCAGAACAACCAGTGGGCCATCTCCGCGCCGACCACGGTCCAGACCACGGTCCCGCTCGTCGAGCGCGGCACCGGCTTCGGCGTCCCGAGCGTGCGGGTGGACGGCAACGACGTCCTCGCCGTCCGCGCCGTCACCGAGGCGGCTCTCGAGCGGGCGCGCGCCGGCGGCGGGCCCACGTTCATCGAGGCCGTCACCTACCGGATGGGCGCGCACACGACGTCGGACGACCCCACCCGCTACCGCGAGCGCGCCGAGGAGGAGGCCTGGGCGCGGCGCGACCCGATCGAGCGCCTCGCCGCGCTGCTGCGTGCGGAGGGCCACGCCGACGCCGACTTCTTCGCCGCCGTCGAGGCCGACGCCGCCGAGCTCACCGCCGGTGTGCGCGCCTACTGCCGCGCGCTCACCCCGCCGCCCGCGAGCTCGATGTTCGAGCACGTCTACGCCGACCGGCACCCGCTCGTGGAGCAGGAGAGCGCGTGGTTCCAGCGGTACGAGGCGGGCTTCGCGGCCGGCGACGCCGACGCCGACCGCGCGGTGGCCGCCCGATGACCGTCACCACCGCTCCCGCCCCGACGGGCACCGAGCGCCTCCCGCTCGCGAAGGCGATCAACGCCGGCCTGCGCCGCGCGCTGGCCACCGACGACCGCGTGATGCTCATGGGCGAGGACATCGGCCGCCTCGGCGGCGTCTTCCGCGTCACCGACGGGCTCCAG
This sequence comes from Litorihabitans aurantiacus, assembly GCF_030161595.1. Taxonomy (NCBI): domain Bacteria; kingdom Bacillati; phylum Actinomycetota; class Actinomycetes; order Micrococcales; family Beutenbergiaceae; genus Litorihabitans; species Litorihabitans aurantiacus. Next base: position 2,860,755 of record NZ_BSUM01000001.1, on the reverse strand, counting down.
GCCGAGTTCGGCACGCAGCGCGTGGTCGACTCCCCGCTGGCGGAGTCGGGAATCCTCGGCACGGCGATCGGCCTGGCGATGGCGGGCTACCGGCCCGTCGTCGAGATCCAGTTCGACGGGTTCGTCTTCCCCGCGTTCGACCAGATCACCACGCAGCTGGCCAAGCTGCGCTACCGCTCGAAGGGCCTTCTCGAGGTCCCCGTCGTCATCCGCATCCCCTACGGCGGCAACATCGGCGCGATCGAGCACCACAGCGAGTCGCCCGAGGCCCTGTTCGCGCACACCGCGGGCCTGCGGATCGTCACGCCCGCCACCTCTGCCGACGCCTACGCGATGATCCAGCAGTCCATCGCCTCGCCCGACCCGGTCATCTTCCTCGAGCCCAAGTCGCGCTACTGGGACAAGGGCGAGGTCGACCTCTCGGGGAGCGGCGTCGACCTCGGCCCCGACGGCTGGCGGTCGCTGCACCACGCGCGCATCGTCCGCCCCGGCGCCGACCTCACGATCGCGGCGTACGGCCCCACGGTCGCGACGGCGCTCGCGGCCGCGCAGGTCGCGCAGCAGGAGGGGCACGACGTCGAGGTCGTCGACCTGCGCTCGATCTCTCCGATCGACGTCGACACCCTCGTGGAGTCGGTCGAGCGGACCACGCGCCTGGTGGTGGCGCACGAGGCTCCGATGTTCTTCGGCCCCGGCGCCGAGATCGCCGCGGCCGTCACGGAGCGCTGCTTCCACCACCTGGAGGCCCCCGTGCTGCGCGTCGGCGGTTTCCACACGCCCTACCCCGCCGCTGCGGTCGAGACCGAGTACCTGCCCTCGCTCGACCGCATCCTCGACGCCGTGGACCGCGCGCTCGCGTACTGAGCCGCGCCCCGACCCCGCGCCCGAACCGCGCCCGAACACCAAGGACCCCCGTGCCCCAGCTGCAGCGCTTCGCCCTCCCCGACGTCGGCGAGGGCCTCACCGAGGCCGACATCGTCGAGTGGCGCGTCGCCGTCGGCGACACCGTGAGCGTCAACCAGGTGATCGTCGAGATCGAGACCGCCAAGTCGCTCGTGGAGCTCCCGAGCCCCTGGGACGGTGTGGTGGCCGAGCTGCTCGTGACCGCCGGGCAGACGGTCGACGTCGGCACGGCGATCGTCGTCGTCGACACGGATCCCGACGGCGAGGCGCCGGCTACGGGGGGCGACGGCGACGTCTCCGTCGCTCATGCCCCCGACGTCGCGCCCGTCCCGCCGGCCCCGGCGCACGGGTCGACCGACGAGCCCGAGACCTCCGGCGGCGTCCTGGTGGGCTACGGCACGTCGCACGCGGCGACGGCGCGGCGCCCACGCCGCGGCGCGCCCGCCACCCCGCAGGACTCGGGCGCGACGGCGGACGAGGCCCCGACGGCGGAGGCCCCGCCCGCGCCGTCGCCCACCTCCGAACCCACGCCCGCACCCACCCCCGCCCCGGCGCCCGAGCGCCCGGCGGCACTGGTCTCGACGCCGTCGTCGACCGGCGCACCGATGCTCGCCAAGCCGCCGGTGCGGAAGCTCGCGAAGGACCTGGGGATCGCGCTGGAGACGGTCACGCCGTCGGGCCCGGGCGGGATCATCACGCGCGACGACGTGATCGCCCGAGCCCGTCAGGGCGAGCCGCGCTCGCTCGCGACCTACCCCGCCGACGACGGGCCGTGGCTCATCGACGGCGTCGTCTCGGCCGACGGCCGCCAGACCCGCGTCCCCGTGCGCTCGGTGCGCCGCCGGACCGCGGAGGCGATGGTGGCCTCGGCTTTCACGGCGCCGCACGTCACGGTGTTCCAGACGGTCGACGTCACGCGCACGATGAAGCTCGTCGCGAAGCTGCGCGAGGACCGCGAGTTCGCCGACGTCCGCGTCACGCCGCTGCTCATCGCGGCCCGGGCGCTCATCCTCGCGACGCGCCGCCACCCGGAGGTCAGCGCGTCCTGGGACGAGGAGCGCCAGGAGATCGTCTACAAGCACTACACGAACCTCGGCATCGCGGCCGCGACCCCGCGCGGGCTCGTGGTCCCGAACATCAAGAACGTCCACAGCATGACGCTGCACCAGCTCGCGCAGGAGATCGCGCACCTGACGCAGACCGCTCGCGCCGGGCGCACGCAGCCCGCCGAGATGAGCGACGGCACGATCACCATCACGAACGTCGGCGTCTTCGGGACCGACACGGGTACCCCGATCCTCAACCCGGGGAGTCCGCGATCCTCGCGTTCGGCGCGATCGCGCAGCGGCCGTGGGTGCACAAGGGGAAGATCAAGGCCCGCTGGGTCACGCAGCTCGCGCTGTCCTTCGACCACCGCCTGGTCGACGGCGAGCTCGGCGCCCGCGTGCTGGCCGACGTCGCGCGCGTGCTCGAGGACCCGGCGCACGCGCTCGTCTGGGGCTGACGCCCGCGGGTCGGCGCGCCCGCCCCGCCGCCGGGCCCGCCCGGTCCGCCCGGCGCTCGTGGGGAAGTTCCGGACGCCTCCGACGTCCGAAAGTTCCCCACGAGGCGGCGACCGGCGTGGCTAGAGTGCCCGGATGGGGTGGAGTCTGCAGGTCCGTACCGTCCGCGACCGGGGTCGCTCTCACGGCTACCGTCTGCGGGCGCTGGCCTCCGCCCTCGAGATCAGCCGGCCGCTCGGTTTCTCCGCCACCTGGACGTACCTGGAGCTGCGCCTGGGTGTCGATCCGGAGGCGCCCGAGTTCCTCGAACCGGCGATCGACGCGCTGGCCGACGAGCGGGTCCGGTCGCGCGCGGCGCTCCGGCGTCACGTGGACCTGCGGCTGGCGGCCAAGGAGGAGGGCCGCCGTCAGCCCGTGGCCGACGGCGCGACCCCGCACCGCCCGCTGCGCTGGCACGGCGACGAGCGGCGGGGCGCCGGCGTTCTGCTGGGGTCGCTGCTGGACCGGCCGGAGACCCAGGACCTGAACGCGAGGCAGGAGAGCGCGGCCGTGCTCGACCTCGCGACGCGGCTCGCGCGCCGGCTCGACGCTGCCGAGCCACGGACCGTCGCGCTCGACGCCGGTGACCGCGCATCCCTCCAGGCGGCACTGGTGGGCGCGCGCCGCGACGCGCGCCCGCCCCGCGGCCCGGACGCGATGCCCGCCTACCTGCGCGCGAGGACCACGCAGCTGCTGCTCGAGCAGATCCTGATCGCGGTCGACGGCGCACCGCCGCTCGGCGAGCCGCTCACCTTCGTCGCCACGCCCGCGGGACCTCCGGCCGGCCGCTGAGCCTGGGCACCCGCCCGCATCCACGCTCGTGGGGAAGTTCCGCAGGCTCAGGCCTGCGAAACTTCCCACGAGCGCCTATCCGGGGCCGGGCGAGCGCGGTCGCTACCGTGGGGCGATGGGGCAGAGCGACGGCGCGGCGCGCGAGCCGCTGCGGCGTCGCCCCTTCCGCCTGTTCTGGCTCTCGACCACGGCGGGGTCCGCCGCCCTCGCGATCGGTGCCGTCGCCGTCGACGTCCTGGTCATCGACGTGCTGAGCGCGAGCGAGTTCGAGGTGGGCCTCGTGCGGGCGGCACAGCTCGTGCCCTACCTGCTCGTCGGGCTCGTCGCGGGCGCGTACGTCGACCGGTGGCGACGCCGTCCCGTGCTGCTGTCCACGCACCTCGCCCAGGCCGGGCTGCTCCTGGCGATCCCGCTTCTGCACGTGCTCGGGCTGCTGACGCTCCCGGCCGCCGTCGCCGTCCTGTTCCTCGCGGGGTGCTGCGCCGTCTTCACAGCCGCGGCGGAGCAGTCGTGGGTGCCCGACCTCGTCCCGCGCACCGAGCTGGTGGCAGCGAACGCGCGCGTCGCGCAGTCGATGACCGTGACCCAGTCGCTCGCGCCGGCGGCGGCCGGCGGGCTCACGTCGCTCCTCGGGGCGCCGGTTGCGCTGGCGGCGGTCTCGCTGACCCGCCTCGGGGGCGCGCTCGCCGTCGCCCGTATGCCGCGCACCGCAGAGGCGGAGGAGGTGCCGGCGGCCGAGCGCGAGCCCGTGCTGCGCGCCGTCGCGCGCGGGGTGCGCTTCACCTACGGGCACCGGGTGCTGGGCCCGCTCGCGGTCTCGACGCACGTGTGGTTCGTGGCGAACGCCGTCGCCGTCGTGGTGCTCGGGCTGCTGGTGCTGCGCACGCTCGCGCTCCCGGCGGCCGCGTACGGCCTGATTCTCACCGCCGCGGGTGTCGGCGGGGTGGCGGGTGCGCTGCTCGCCACCCGACTCGCACGCCTGCTCGGCGAGGGCCGGGTCGTCGTCGTGAGCCGACTGGTGTGCGCGCTGGGCTGGGCGGCGGTCGCGTTCGCACCCGTGACGGCGCCGACGGCGCTCCTCGTGACCTACCTCGCGCTCTGCCAGGCGGTGATCGGGGTCTCGATGGGTGCCGAGGAACCCAGTGAGATGGGTCTGCGCCACGACGTCACGCCGCGCGCGATGCTCGGCCGCGTCAGCGCGACCTACCGCTCGGCCAACCGCACCGCCGCCGTGGTGGGCGCACTCGCGGGTGGTGCGCTCGCGACGGCGCTGCCGCTGCGGACCACGCTCCTGGTGGTCGCCGCGGTGTTCCTGGCGGCCGTCGCCGTCGCGGCGTGCTCGGGTGTGCGCACGGCGCGGATCGCCGACGACGCGGGGTGAACCGGCGACGGGACCGACGTCACCGGCCGCGCCTCACCAGCCCTGGCCGCCCCCGGACCCGCCACCCTCCTGCTGCTCCTCCTGCTGCCGCTGACGCTCGGCCTCGGCGTTGCGCTCGGCCACCTCGCGCTCCTCGTCCGACAGCTCGGGGTCCTGCGAGGCGCCCGTCTGGTCCTCGGTCGGCTCCTCGGGCGCCGGGTCGTCGCCGGAGGGGTCGTCGCTCGGGTCGGCCGGGTCCTCACCGGGGTCGGTGTCGGGGTCGGCGGGGTCGCCGTCGCCCTCCTCGCCCGGCTGCTGCTCCTGCTCCTGCTCGCCCTGCTTGCCCTCCTGGCGGTCCTGGCTCTCCTGCGCCTCCTGCTGCTGGTCGGAGTCGCCGCCGCCGCCCGAGGCGCAGCCCTCGAGCTGCGCGAGCGCCTGCTCGTAGTAGGCGAGCGCCATCGCCGGATCCTCGGCGCGCGCCGCCTCGTCGCCCAGGCCCTCGTAGGTCAGCGAGAGGTTCATCGCCACGCGGCACTCGTCCGCCCCGCGCTCGCCGTCCGTGCCCTTGGGGACCAGCTCGAGCGCCCGCTCCAGCTCCTGCGAGGCGGAGAAGAACCCGCCGCCCGCGTAGCGCGCCGTCCCCGCGTTGTAGTGCGGCTTCCAGCGCTCGAGCGCGTTGACGTTCTGCAGCCAGGAGAACTGGCGCGTCGCCGTCGCGAAGCTCTGGTTGCCGTAGGAGCGCTCGCCCACGATCACGACGGCGGTGATCGTCAGCAGGTAGATGGCCGCCAGCAGGACGATGGCCACCACGGGCGAGGACCACGTCAGGAGCGTGCGACGGCGCGCGGCCGCCTCCGCGAGGGCGCGCGCCTCCTGCGCCTGCTCGACCGTCTCGAACCGTCCCGGCGCGGGCAGCGAGGTGAGGGTGGAGCTCATCGGGCACCGACCTTCCTGCGGGTCTCGAAGCCGTCCGGTCCGAGCCGGGTGGGGTAGGCGCGGGCGATGACGAACATCTCCCACGTGATGAGGCCGAGCGCGATCGCGGCGAGCGGCCACAGCACCGGGCGGTACAGGACCTCCTCGCGGCGTCCGTCGCCGGCGATGTCGGCCAGGTCGATGCCGGCAGTGACGCCCTCCACCGAGTCGGGCGTGATGCGGTGGGCGTAGGTGACCCCGAGCTGCTCGGCGATGGTGCGCAGCGTGACCTCGTCGATCACGGAGACCGCCTCGGCCCCACCCCGCGTGGGGTCGGTGATGTAGGGCGCCTGCTCGGCGGGGGTGACGCCGTCGTAGCTGCGCATCCGCCCGCCCTCCGCCGTCCCGTACCCGAGCACGGCACCGCCGTCGACCAGCGGCGCCAGCGGCGCGAAGGAGGTGAGCTCGGCGTCGGCCGAGGAGTCGGAGCCGTCGGTGTTCTCGCCGTCGGACATGAAGTAGACGAGACGGACGTTGTTCGGGTTGCGTTCGGCCGCGCCCACGAGGGCCTGCTCGAGGGCCGCGTACGGCCGGTCGACCTGCGAGCCCGCGGAGTAGGTGGTCAGCTCCTGGCGCACCGTGTCGGCCCAGGAGCGCACGGCGCGGGCGTCGGTGGTCAGCGGCAGCTGCCGCGTCGCCTGCGAGTCCCACCCGATCACGGTGTACCGACCGCCGGGGAACGCCTCGACGATCGCCTCGACGTCGTGGCGCACGCCGTCCAGGCGCGGGGACGCGCCGTCGTAGTCCTCCGCGGCCATCGAGCCGGTGCGGTCGACGACGAAGAAGACCTCGGCGTTGCTCTGCAGGGTCGAGCCGGTGCGGTCCACGACCGACGGGCCCAGCAGCAGCGCCACGAGCGCGAGCGCGACGCCGGAGCGCCTCGCCCAGGCGCCGCGGTGCTTGCGCTGCCGCACCAGCATCACCGCGCAGAACGCGAGCAGCGGGACGGCCACGAGCACGAGCGCCCACAGGGGCCACAGCGGTTGGAGCGTCATGTGCGCAGCCTCCAGAGCAGGACGACGAGCGCGCCGAACGCGACCACGAGGATCGTCGCGGGCAGGACCGGGCGGTCGGTCACCACCACCTCGGGCGTCGCGTCCAGGTCGATGGCCTGCTGGGACTGGATGCGGTCGATGATGGCGTCGACGGCGCTGGGGTCGGACGCCTCGAAGTACAGGCCCTCCTGCGCGGCCACGACGTCCTCGTACTCCTTCTGCTCGGCCGCCGAGGTGTTCGTGCTCGCCCCGGCGTAGATGCCGATGAGGCCGATCTCGCGCTCGGCGACGGCGTCGGCCGCGTCCGGGAGGGAGTAGATCGGCGTGCCGAGCACCTGGTTGTCCGAGGCGAGGATGATCGTGCGCGAGCGCTCGGAGTCGGCCTCGTCGAACAGCAGGCCGCAGCTGGCGAGGCCGTCGCCGATGAGGGAGCTCGACTGCTCCCCGCCCAGCTCCGTGCCGGTGATGAAGGCAAGGAGGCGGTCGAGGGCGTCCTCGTCGTAGGAGCCGTTGTAGTAGGCGTTGATGTCGAAGTCGAGCGCGGTGCGCGCGGCCTCGAGCTCCTCCGCGATCAGGGCGTAGTCGTCCGTCAGCGGGAAGACGGTGCGCGAGGTCTGGTTCCAGATCGACAGGGCGATGCGCTCGCCGTCGAACCCCTCCACCAGGGTGAGGAACTGGTCGACGATCTCGGCGTCGTACTCCACCATCGAGCCGGACACGTCCAGGCACAGCACGATGTCGCGCGTGGCGAGCTCGGAGTTCAGCACCTGCCGGTCCACCGGCCGCGCGAGCAGCACGCCGGCCGCGACGCCACCCGTCAGTGCCACGACGGCGACCGCGCCCAGGCCCACGCGGTAGCGCGTGAGGCGGCTGCGGAACGAGGCGAGCTGCGTCAGGTAGGAGGCGTTCGCGACCCACCGCACGCCGTCGGGGCGCTGCGGGCCGGTGCGGGTCAGGTAGCCGAACACGGCCACGGCGAGGAGGACGACGACGGCGAGCGCGATCAGCCACGGGCGCTCCAGGGCGCTGGTCACCACGTGCGGATCACCTCCCGCGCCTGGTCGGCGGCGTGCTCGGCGTGGTTGTCCGACGCGGCGGCGAACGCCGGCTCCTGGTAGTCCTCCAGGAGCTCCTGGATGGCGCCGCCGTGCTCGAGCCGGCCGAGCTCGCGCACGGTCAGGGAGGAGACGTCGATGCCGGCCCGCTGCGTGGCGAACTGCCGGATCGTGTGGTTGAGGTCGAGGTGCAGCGTGCGCAGGTCCGACTCGCCGCTGGTGTAGCGGCCGTAGGCGGCGTCGACGGCGGCGAGCTGCTCCGTGCGGATCGCGGCGTAGACGTCGGTCCGGCTGCGGCGCGCCTGGACGGTGCGGGCGCGCGTGGACCACACGACCCACCAGTACCAGGCGGCGACCAGGGCGATCAGCAGCAACGCGAGCCCCCACACCCACCAGGAGTACTGCGCGGGAGGCTGGGGGTCGGCCGGGACGGCCAGCACGAGCCCGTCCGCGATCGAGGTGAGGTCACTGGCGCGCACGGCGACTCCTGCGCAGCAGGTCCATGAGGCGGTCGACGGCGTCGGCCTCGCTGGAGACGGTCACGGTCTGCACGCCGTAGCGGCGCAGCATCGCCTGGACGTCGGAGCGGCGGCGGGCGACGGCGTCGCGCGCCTCCTCCGCCATGTCCGCGCGGGCGCGCAGGAACTCGGGGATCCCGAGCGGGGCGTCGACGTCGTCGACCGCCTCGTCCCCGAACGCGGTGGGGAGCGCGTCGGCCACCTGGACCACGAGCAGCTCGTGGCGCGTGCGCAGCCGCTTGACGGTCTGCTCGGCCTCCAGCGGCGGTCGCACCTCGTCGGTGATCACGACGACGAGGCTGCGGCGCGTGAACCAGGTCAGCACCCGGTCGAGCACGTGCGTGATGTTCGAGGGCGGGGCGTCGAGCGCGAACATCGCATCGATGCGTCGCAGGAGCATCTCCATGTGCTCCGTGCCGCCGCGCGCCGGGATCTGCACCACGCGCTCGCGGTCGCCCGCCACGAGGGCGAGCTGGTCGCCGCGGCCGCGGGCGAGGTAGCCGATGACGTCGGCCACGAACCGCGCGATGTCGGCCTTCGTGCTGCCGTCGGGGGCGAGCGCGGCCATGTTGCGGCCGGTGTCGACCGCCAGCACCATCGCGAGGTTGGACTCGCGCTGGAAGCGACGGATCACGGGGTGACCTGTGCTCGCGGACGCCTTCCAGTCGATGTCGCCGACGTCGTCGCCCGGCAGGTAGAGGGCCATCTCGTCGAAGTCCTGGCCGTGGCCGGAGAAGATCGAGCGGTGGCGGCCGTCGAGCAGACCGGCGGCGCGACGCACGAGCGGCAGGTCGAGGCGCGCGCGCACGGCGGCCAGGCGCGAGTGCGCCTGGCTCGAGCCGACGGTGCCCGACCTGCTCGGCGTGCTCGGGCCGGTGGTGCTCACGGGCTCGGGACCGCCGCGAACACCGCGTCGATGAGCGACTCCGGCGGCACGTTGTTGGCCAGCGCGTCGTAGGTGCGCACGATGCGGTGGCGCAGGACGGCGTGGCGCAGCTGCTTGACGTCGTCCGGGACGACGTAGGCGCGGCCGTTCTGCAGCGCGAGCGCCTGGCCGACGCGCATCAGTGCGATCGAGCCGCGCGGCGAGGCGCCGACCCGGACGTGCTGGTTGAAACCGGGAAGCGGGCGCGGACCGCCGCCGCGCGTGGTGTTGATGAGCGCCACGATGTACTGCTTGATCGCCGTGTCGACGTAGACCTTGTCGACCAGCTTCTGCAGGAAGACCGTGTCCTCGATGGTGATGGGCTCGGTCGTCAGCGGGGCGGAGAGCGAGCCGCTGGACATGCGCTGGAGGATGTCGACCTCATCCTCGGGCCCGGGGTAGGTCAGCACCTCCTTCATGAGGAAGCGGTCCATCTGGGCCTCGGGCAGCACGTAGGTGCCCTCCTCCTCGATGGGGTTCTGCGTGGCCAGCACCATGAACGGCTTGGGGAGCGGGTAGATCTCGCCGCCGATCGAGGTCTGCTTCTCCTGCATCGCCTCGAGCATCGCCGACTGCGTCTTGGCGCTGGAGCGGTTGATCTCGTCCAGCAGCACCAGGTTGGCGTGCACCGGGCCGAGCTGGGTGGAGAACTCGCCCGTCGCGTAGTTGTAGATCTGGGTGCCGATGATGTCGTTCGGCATGAGGTCGGGCGTGCACTGGATGCGGCGGAACGTGCCGCTCACCCCGGAGGCGAGCGTCTGGGCGCTCAGCGTCTTGGCGAGGCCCGGTACGGACTCGAGGAGCACGTGCCCGCCGGCCAGGAGCGAGGTGACGAGTGCCGTCCGCAGGCCCCGCTGACCCACGATGCGCTGGTCGAAGACCTCACCCAGGCGCGCGAGCAGCTCGGTGGCGCGCTGACCGTCGTCGTAGGAGATCGGACTGGTCTTCGGTGCCAGATGAGTGGACAAGGAGGCCCCGTTCGTAGCTGGAGACGGTGGTGAACGGCTGGAGGTGCCGGTCGGTGGCGAACGCCAGTCAGTCTGCCACCCGTGCGCTCGTCCGGGCTCGGCCGGGTGCGGGTAGCGGTCCCCACTTCGGGCACGGGCCACCTACATGAACGATGGCATCGATATCACTTTCTCTTGTGAATGTGACATCCGCTGTCTACGATCGGGTCGTGCACCTCCGCGGCCACCAGGGCTGCGGTGGGCCACGACTGGCGCGAGGTCGCGCCGGCCCGCGGGTGCCAGATCCTGGGGAGGTCGGATGTCGAGGACGCGAACACGTGCGAGGAGGGCGGCGGGCGGGGCGCTCGCCGTCGTCATGACGGGACTGGCGGCGCTGGTCGCTGTGCCGGCGGCGGCGGCACCCGAGCCTCCGGCGCCGGTGGGACCGGACCCGAGGTCCTCGGTCGTTCCCTCGGTGGACGGGTGGGAGCCGGGCGGAGCGGGGGCCGGGTTCGAGCTGACCGACGGCACCGCCATCGTGCTCGAGGACGCGGACCAGCTCTCGGCCACCGCGGAGATGACGGCGGCCGAGCTCAGCGAGGTCGTCGACGTCGTCGAGGTCGAGACGGGTGGCGAGGCGGGTGCGGGCGACGTCGAGCTCGTCCTCGACCCCGCGCGGGACGATCTGGGTGAGGAGGGGTACGAGCTCGAGGTCGCCGAGTCGGTGACCATCACGGCGGCCGAGCCGGCGGGTGTCTTCTACGGCACGCGCACGCTGGTGCAGCTGCTGACGGGCTCCACGACGCTGGCGCCGGGAAGCGCTGTGGACCAGCCGGAGTACGAGGAGCGCGGCATCACGCTATGCGCCTGCATCATCGGCATCTCGACGGACTTCATCGATCGACTCCTCGACGAGATGTCGTACTTCAAGCTCAACTACCTGCTGCTCGAGCTCAAGCTCAAGGTGGACGCCTACCCGCAGACCCACACCTGGTCCTACTACAGCAAGGAGCAGGTCGCCGAGCTGGTGGAGAAGGCCGGTCGCTACAACATCGACGTCATCCCGGAGATCAACTCGCCGGGGCACATGGCGATCTGGCTCGAGAACATGCCGGAGCTCCAGCTGCAGAACCGGGACGGTGAACGCGACGAGTACCGGATGGACATCACGCGCGACGAGTCCTTCGAGTTCTACACGACGCTCATCGACGAGTACTTCGAGGTCTTCGACTCCGAGTACTGGCACATGGGCGTGGACGAGTACATGATCTTCAGCGGCTACGAGGACTTCCCCCAGATCCAGGAGTTCGCCTCCGAGACCATCGACCCCGAGGCCACGCCCGACGACGTCGTGGCCTGGTACGTCAACCGTGTCAACGAGTTCGTGAAGTCGCGCGGGAAGACCCTGCGGATCTGGAACGACGGCGTGCAGACCGACAACGAGTTCGTCGACTTCGACACGGACATCGTGATCGAGTGGTGGCGGCCGCTCGAGAGCACGGTCGACCCCGAGCAGTTCATGGACTGGGGTCACCGCATGATGAACGCCTCGGTGGACCTCTATCACATTCGCGGCGGCTACAACGTCAACGCGCGTGGGTTGTACGAGCAGCGATGGACCCCGGAGAACTTCTACGAGATCGGCGACGTCGGGCCGAACGAGCTCATCACCGGTGCGAAGTTCAGCATGTGGCCCGACGACGGCACCCCGAACGAGGCCGAGAACACGGTCCAGGAGCGGATGTTCGAGGCGATCAGGTTCGTGGGCCAGTCCACGTGGTCGAACTCCCACCCGTGGACGACCTACGGCGACTTCCGCGCGACGATGGACGACATCGGTCGACCGCCGCTGTGGGATGCCGGCGAGGTGCTCCCGCTCGACGCCGGTCAGGTCCGCCTCGTCGCGGAGGGCGGAACCTTGAGTGCTGCGCCTGACGGTTCGCTCGCGATCGGGGAGCAGGTCACCGCGTGGAACCTCGAGCCCACCCCGGACGACTACTACACCTTGACCGACTCTGAGGGCCTGTGCCTGGGGGTCTCCCGGGACGGCACGATCCGACAGGCGGTGCCGATCGAGATCGGTGCGGACGTGACGGCGCAGGGGTGCGACGGCTCGACGATGCAGCGGTGGGAGTTCTCGACGGTCGACGGTGGTTACGAGATCGTCAACGCCGCGTCGCAGCAGCACCTGTCCGTCGCCAAGGACCTGGTGGACGTTCCGGTCGCGTACGCCGAGCCCAAGACCGTCGAGGACGGACGGATCGTGCAGACCCCCGCCGACTGGGGGCGCACGGTCTGGCAGGTGGAGGCCACGGCTCTTCTCACCGTCGACGCGGAGCCTTCCGGCGTTGAGCCGGGGTCAACGGCAACCGTGACCGCGGCGCTCGAGAACACCTCGAGCGAGCAGCTCTCGGACCTCACGCTCCGCGTCACCGAGGTGCCACGGGGCTGGACGATCGACCCCCAGGAGACCGAGGTGGGTGACCTGCCGACCGGCGCAGCCTTCGAGCAGACGTTCACGCTCACCAACGCATCGGCGTCGTCCGTGACGGGTTCGGTGTCGTTCGAGGCTGTCACGGCTGCGAACGAGGTCGTCGCGTCCGGCCGCACACGCGTGGCACCCATCTGCGCCGCCGGTCGGACCCGTCCGGTGGGGGTGACCGGGTTCAGCTCGGAGCAGCTGACCGGTGAGGTCGCGCCCAACGGTCCCGCGGTCGCCGCGGTCGACGGAGACCCACGGACTTTCTGGGCGGCCCAGTGGAGTCCCGAGCAGCTCGAACACCCGCACTCCATCGTGGTCGACCTGGGTCAGTCGATCGAGACGTGCGGCGTAGGGGTCTGGGGTCGGGTGATCGGCGGTGACAACGGCCGGATCGCGGACTACGAGGTCTACACCTCGGAGTCCGTCTCGACCGTCGAGGGGGACTGGGGCGAGCCGGCGGCGTCCGGCACGTTCGTCAACAGCGGTGAGCGCCAGGACGCGGTCTTTGCTCCACGCGCGGCCCGCTACGTGAAGCTCGTGGCGCTGTCGGAGGTGAACGGCAAGGACTTCGCGACGCTCGCGGAGATCGAGGCGTGGGGTCCGGACATCCTCGAGGCGAGCTGGAGCCCGAGCGTGGCGCTCGACGTCGACCAGGTGGCTCCGGGCGGGACGGTGACCGCCTCGGTCTCGGGTCTGCCCGCCGGTGATGCGGTCGAGGTGCGGCTGGGGGTGCCGGGTGCGGAGCCCGGGGCCGAGCCGCTGGCGACCGGTCGTGCCGACGGTGAGGGTGAGGCTGCGGTCGAGCTCACCGTTCCGGTCGGCACGCAGCCCGGCGCGTACGACGTCGTGGCGCTGGGGGTCGCCTCGCAGGGGAGGCGACCGCGGCGCTGACTGTCACGTCGGAGTCCGAGCCGCCGGCGCCGGTGACGTTCGTCGACGTGATGCCCGAGACGAAGTTCGCGGCGGAGATCGGGTGGCTGGCGGAGCGCGGGATCGCGCGGGGCTGGGACCTGCCGGACGGGAGCAAGGAGTTCCGTCCGGTGACGCCGGTGGCGCGTGATGCGATGGCGGCGTTCCTGTACCGCCTGGCCGACGAGCCGGACTTCGACGCACCGGAGGTCTCCCCGTTCACGGACGTGAGCACGGACAACCAGTTCTACAAGGAGATCGCCTGGCTGCACGCCGAGAGGATCTCCACGGGCTGGGACAACGGGGACGGGACGTACTCCTTCCGCCCGCTCGAGCCGATCGCGCGCGACGCCATGGCGGCGTTCCTGTTCCGCCTGGCCGATCCGCAGGATGTCCAGGCACCGGCGACCTCGTCCTTCACCGACGTCGCTCCCGGTCAGGACTTCTTCACGGAGATCTCGTGGCTCGCCTCGACGGGAATCGCGACGGGGTGGGTCGGGAACGACGGTACGTCCATCTACCGCCCCCTCGAGCACGTCAACCGCGATGCCATGGCGGCCTTCATGCAGCGGTGGGCGACCCGCGAAGGCTGATCGCGCGTGAGGTGATCGGGCTCTCCCAGCCCACGGCCGTACCCTGAGGACGTGGCCACCTCGACGACACGCCCCGCGGCGCCCGGCGCCGCGGGGCGTGTCGCCGTCCCGTCCCCGCGCACCGGGGTCCCTCTCGCGGCGACCCTGGTCGTCGGGGCCGTGCTCGCCGTCGTCGCGACCCTCGTCGGGATCGCCCTCTCGGGTGCCGCGACCCCGACCGTGCTCGCCGACCCCGGAGCCCTGGTGCGCTGGGGGCTGCCCGTGGCCGACGTCGTCGTCCAGGTCGCGGCGACCGTGACGATCGGGGCGCTCGTCCTGGCGGCGGTGGTGCTGCCGCGCAGGACGACGTCGTCCGCGGCGGGGGCGGACTCCTGGGCGTTCGCGCAGCGGACCGCCGCGGTGGCCTCGGTGGTGTGGACCGCGGCGCTCGTCGTGCAGCTGCTCGGGACCTACGCCCGCGTCTCCGGCCAGCCGATCGGCGGCGAGAACTTCGGTGCGGAGCTGGGCGTCTTCCTCACCCAGATCGAGCTGGGCCAGGCCATGCTGTGGGCCCTGCTGCTCACCGCGCTCACCTCGCTGATCGCCGTCGCCGCGAACGGCTACGTCTCGGCGCTGACGGCGGCGATCGTCTCGCTGGCGGCCCTCGCCCCCGTCGCGCAGACCGGCCACGCGGCCGGCGCGGCCAACCACACGCTCGCCGTCGGGAGCCTGTGGCTCCACCTCGCGGGCGTGACCGTGTGGATCGGCGGTCTCGCGGTGCTCGCGCTGGTCGCCGGTCGGCTGGGGCGCGACGTCGTCGCGGCCGCCACGCGCTTCTCGCGCACCGCGGTCTGGGCGTACGCGCTCGTGGCGGTCTCCGGCGTCGTCAGCGCCTGGATCCGGATGGGCTCGCTCCGCGACCTCGGGACGGCCTACGGGGTCCTGCTCATCCTCAAGGTCGCCGCGGTCGTGGCGCTCGGGGCCGCCGGGTGTTGGCACCGCCGTCGGACCATCCCGGCGCTCACGGGGGCTCACCGCGCCGGACGTTCGCGTTCTGGCGGCTCGTCGCCGTCGAGATCCTCATCGCCGGCACGACGATGGGCATCGCCGCGGCGCTGTCGAACACGGCACCGCCGGTGCCGGACACCGTGCCGCAGGACGTCAGCCCCGCCGAGGCGATCACGGGCGCGCCCGTGCCGGCCGAGCCGACGCTGCTGGGCTGGGTCACGGGCTTCTCCCCTGACGTGCTGGTGCTGACCGGGGTGGTGAGCGCCGCCGTCGTGATCCTCACGTGGTACGCCCGCCTGCGGCGGCGCGGGGACGCGTGGCCGCTCGCGCGCGTGGCGTCCCTGCTCGTGGGGCTCGGACTGATCGCGTGGACCTCCAGCGGCGGCGCGGCCGTGTACGGCCACATCCTCTTCAGCGCGCACATGGTGCAGCACATGGTGCTCGTGATGCTCGCGCCGATCTTCCTCGTGCTGGGTGCGCCGGTGACGCTCGCGGTGCGCGCGCTGCCCGCGCGCGGCGACGGGACGCGCGGGCCGCGCGAGCTGCTGCTGGCGCTCGTGCACTCGCGGGTGGCGGGCGTGTTCGCGCAGCCGGTCGTCGCGGCGGTGAACGTCGCGGGAAGCATGATCGTCTTCTACTACACGCCGCTGTTCGAGCTGTCGCTGACGAATCACCTCGCGCACCTCGGGATGATCGTGCACTTCACGCTCGCCGGGTACATGTTCGTGAACGTCCTGGTGGGCGTCGACCCCGGCCCGAAGCGGCCCAGCTACCCGCTGCGGCTCGTGCTCCTCTTCTCCACGATGGCGTTCCACGCGTTCTTCGGGCTGTCGCTGACGATGGGGGAGTCGTTGCTGGCGTCCTCGTGGTTCGGCGGGCTGGGGCTGCCGTGGGGTGTGGACGCGCTCGCGGACCAGCAGTGGGGCGGCGCGTTCGCGTGGGGCTTCGGCGAGGTGCCGTCGCTCGCGCTCGCGGTCGCCCTGGGGCTCGCGTGGATCCGTGACGACGAGCGGGCCGCGAAGCGGCTCGACCGCGCGTCCGACCGCGACGGCGGCGCGGAGCTCGAGGCGTACAACGCGCGGCTCGCGCGGATGGCCGGCGGCTCGACGCCGTCCCGACCCGATCAGGAGACCACCCGGTGACCGAGACCCTCGCGAACGCCGACCTGCGCGCGCTCATCGCGGACGTTCCCGACCACCCGAAGCCCGGCGTCGTCTTCAAGGACATCACCCCGCTGCTCGCCTCGCCGCGGGGCTACGCGGCGTGCGTGGACGCGCTCGTGGCGGCGGCGCCGTCGGGCATCGACGCGGTGTGCGGGATGGAGGCGCGCGGCTTCCTGTTCGGAGCGCCGGTCGCGCTCGCGCTGGGCGCGGCCTTCGTGCCGGTGCGCAAGCCCGGCAAGCTGCCGCGCGCGGTGGTGGAGACGTCGTTCGAGCTGGAGTACAGCAGCGAGACGCTCGCGGTGCACGCGGACGCGATCGCGCCGGGTGCGCGGGTGCTGATCGTGGACGACGTGCTCGCCACCGGCGGCACGGTCGTCGCGACGGCGGAGCTCGTCCGGCGCCTCGGCGGCGAGCTCGCGGGGGTCGCGGTGGTGATGGAGCTGGCGTTCCTGCAGCCGCGCGCGCTGCTGTCGAGGCACGGGGTCGACGACGTCGCGGCGCTGCTGACGTACGAGGACTGACCGACTGCGGCGGTCGTCCGCCGCCGCCGTCCGTGAGTGACCCCGGTCGTCGTTCAGTCTTGCGCTACGATCCTTGAACAACGAGGAGCGGAGTTCAAGGATGGGGACATGGCCCGCGCTCGATTGGGAAGACCAGATGTGGGTACCCACGGAGGGGACGCTCTCACGCCGGGCCCACGCGGAGCTGGCGGGGAAGTACCGCTCGGCTCTGACGCCTGAGGTCGCCGGCGTCGAGCCACACCTGAGCGCCTCGGCCGCCGCGCGGGTCGGCGAGGCCGCTGTCGAGATGGCCAGGTTCGACGCCGAGGCGTCGAGCATCTTCGGCGACAGCGAGATCGCCCCCATCACCTCGGTCCTGCTCCGCTCGGAGTCGGCCGCCTCGTCCCAGATCGAGGACCTGACCGTCGGCGCCCGCCAGCTCGCCCTCGCCGAGCTCACCGGCCTCGGCGGCGAAGCCAGCCGGAACGCCCGCACGGTCTCCGCCAACGTCCGCGCCATGCGGGCGGCCCTCGATCTCGCCGACGACATCAGCGAAGCCTCGATCCTCACGATGCACGAGACGCTCCTGCACGGTCAGGAGCGCGCGATGCCCGGGCGCTATCGCGACGTCCCGGTCTGGATCGGTGGCCGCGCCCCCACCGAGGCGGCCTTCGTCCCGCCCGCTCCCGAGCGCGTCGCGGTCTCGATGGCCGACCTCGTCGCACTCGCTCGGCGGCGCCAGATCCCCGCGCTCGCACACGTCGCCCTCGTGCACGCCCATTTCGAGACCATCCACCCCTTCGTCGACGGGAACGGACGCACGGGCCGCGCGTTGGCCCAGTCGATGCTGCGTGGTGCCGGTGTGACGCAGCGCATCACGGTGCCTGTGTCGGCCGGGCTGCTGGCCGACACAGACGGCTACTTCCTGGCGCTCGGCGCCTATCGGGAGGGCGATCTCGAACCGATCATCCTCACCTTCGCCGACGCTGCCGAGACCGCCGTCGCGAACGGCCGCCGCCTCGTGGGCGATCTGCACGACGTCCGCGAGACCTGGCGTGAACGCGTCACCGCGCGGCGGGACGCCGCCGTCTGGCGAGCACTCGATGTCGTGATCGGCCAGCCCGTCGTCGACGTCCGTCACGTCCAACGCACCCTGGGGGTCTCCTACCCCACGGCTCAAGGAGCGATCGACGCGCTGGAGGACGCGGGCGCCCTGAGTCCGAGCGTCGTCGGCCGGCAGCGCAACCGCGTCTGGCACGCACCCGAGGTGCTGGACTCGCTGGATGCCTTCGCGTCGCGCGCGGGACGACGCCGGGGCTGAGACCAGCGATCTCCCGGGCCCGCTGGGAGCGGACCCGGGGGATCGCATCGCCGTCGGTCCGTCCCGCGGGCGGAACGGCGCGGCGTCTCGAGGTCAGGCCACGCGCCCCTGCGGCGCGGTCTCGGCCGTCTTCGCGGCGTCGCGCTCGACGACGTCGCCAAGGATCGTGTCGATCTTCTCCAGGAGCTCGGCCGGGATGACGACGCCCGAGGCCTTGACGTTCTCGTGGACCTGCTCGGGACGCGAGGCGCCGATGAGCGCGGCGGCGACGTTGTCGTTCTGGAGCACCCACGCGACGGCGAGCTGCGCGAGCGAGAGGTCGAGCTCGTCGGCGACGGGCTTGAGGTCCTGCACGCGCTGCAGCACGTCGTCGCGCATGAAGCGCTTGATCATGTTGGCGCCGCCCTTCTCGTCCGTGGCGCGCGACCCGGCCGGCAGCTCGGCGCCGGGCACGTACTTGCCGGTGAGGACGCCCTGCGCGATCGGCGACCACACGATCTGGGAGATGCCGAGCTCGGCCGAGGTGGGCACGACCTCGTCCTCGATGACGCGCCACAGCATCGAGTACTGCGGCTGCGAGGAGATGAGCTGGAAGCCGAGCTCCTTCGCCAGGGCGTGGCCGGCGCGGATCTGGTCGGCCGTCCACTCGCTCACACCGATGTAGAGCGCCTTGCCCTGGCGGACGATGTCGGCGAACGCCTGCATCGTCTCCTCGAGCGGCGTCTCGGTGTCGAACCGGTGCGCCTGGTAGAGGTCGACGTAGTCGGTGCCGAGGCGCGTGAGCGAGCCGTTGATCGACTCCATGACGTGCTTGCGCGACAGGCCCGTGTCGTTCGGCCCGCCGGGGCCGGTCGGCCAGTAGACCTTCGTGAAGATCTCGAGGGACTCGCGGCGCTCGCCCTTCAGCGCGTCACCGAGCACCTGCTCGGCCTTGGTGTTCGCGTAGACGTCCGCGGTGTCGAAGGTGGAGATGCCGGCGTCGAGGGCGGCGCGCACGCACGCCGTGGCCGCGTCGTTCTCGACCTGCGAACCGTGGGTGAGCCAGTTGCCGTAGGTGATCTCGGAGATCTTCAGACCGGAGTTGCCGAGGTAGCGGTAGTTGACCATCTCTCCACAGTAGGCGCGTCGGGCGTGGGCGTCCCGGGCGGATTCCGCGGGCCCGGTGGTTCCCGGGCTCGGCCCGCGCCCGGCCGGCGCTCGCGCCCGGCCTGCGCCCGCCAACCACGGCGCCCGGGCCCGGCCCGAGCCCGCCGACCGCTCGTGGGGAACTTTCGCAGGCTCAGGCCTGCGGAACTTCCCCACGAGCGGTCTGCGGAGGCCCCCGGGGAGGCGGGTCGGAGTCGGGGCGGGGGCTCGACGGGGTGGGCGGGCGTTCGATCGGCGCCGGGCGCAGGCGTGTCAGGCGTGCGTGATAGACCAGGGAGATGACCGACACCCCCGCGGCGACCCCGTTCCACGACCTCGACGACTACCTCGCGCTCCCGCGTCTCGGCGCGCTGGCGCTGTCCCCGGACGGCCGCCGGCTCGTCGCCTCGCAGGCCGCGCTCGACGCCGATCGCACCCGCTGGAGCACCGCGCTGTGGGAGATCGATCCCGACGGCGAGGCCCCCGCCCGCCGCCTGACGCGCGGCGCGAAGGGCGAGGGTGGCCCGGCGTTCACCGCCGCCGGCGACCTGCTCTTCGTCGCCACCCGGCCGGGCGACGGCGATGACGCGAAGCCGTGCGTCTGGCGCCTGCCCGCCGGTGGCGGCGAGGCGTACCCGCTCGTGCGCCGCCCGGGCGGGATCTCCGCCGTCCACCCGGCGCGCGCCGCCGACACCGTCCTCGTCTCCGCGGACACCCTGCCCGGCGCCACGGACGAGGCGAGCGAGCGCCGCCTGCGGAAGGCGCGCTCGGAGAACAAGGTCGCGGCGATCCTGCACAGCGGCTACCCGGTGCGCTACTGGGACCACGACCTCGGCCCGGACGCGCCGCGCCTCTTCGTGGTGGAGGGCGCACCGCTCGCGCCCGCGGGGGACGGGGACGACGGCGACGCACTCGCCGCGGCACCCGACGAGCCCGGGCCCGACGACGAGCGCGGCACCCGCGACCTGACGCCGGACGCCGGGCGGGCGCTCGTGGAGGCCTCGAGTGCGATTTCCGACGACGGCACCTTCGCCGTCGCCTCGTGGAGCACCTTCGCGGGGCTCGCGGCCCAGTCGCACCTCGTGCGGATCGACGTCGCCACGGGGGAGAGGCGCACGCTCGTCCGGGAGAACGAGGCCGACCTCGACGAGCCGGCCATCAGCCCCGACGGCGCGTGGGTGGCCTACATCGCCAGCTCGATCACGTCGCCGCAGGAGGCGCCGCGCCGCACGGCGTGGGTCGTCCCTGCCACGGGCGGTACGCCGCGCCGGCTCGCCGCCGACTGGGACCGCTGGCCCGCCTCGCTCACGTGGCTCCCGGACTCCTCCGGTCTGCTCGTGACGGCGGACGAGCACGGCCACTCGCCGGTCTTCCGGGTCGCGCTGGACGGCGACGCCGCTCCCGAGCGCCTGACGGCCGAGGGCGCGTTCGGCAGCGTCGTCGTCGACCCCGCCGGGACGCACGCGTTCGCCACCCGCAGCTCCTACGCCTCCCCGGCCGAGGTCGTGCGCCTCGATCTGGCCGAGGGCGTCACCGCCGAGGACCGCGTGCGCGTGCTGCGCGCGCCGTCGGAGCGACCGACTCTGCCGGGGCGGCTCGAGGACGTCGCCACGACCGTGACCGACCCGGACGGTTCGACGCACACCGTGCGCTCGTGGCTCGCGCTGCCCGAGGGAGCATCGGCCGAGAACCCGGCGCCGCTGCTGCTGTGGATCCACGGCGGACCCCTGGGGTCCTGGAACGCATGGAGCTGGCGCTGGAACCCGTGGATCATGGTCGCTCGCGGCTACGCCGTCCTGCTGCCGGACCCCGCGCTCTCGACCGGGTACGGGCAGGAGTTCGTGCAGCGCGGCTGGGGCGCGTGGGGCGATGCGCCCTACACCGACCTCATGGCCGCGACGGACGCCGTCGAGCAGCGTGACGACGTCGACGCCTCGCGCACGGCCGCGATGGGCGGCTCGTTCGGCGGCTACATGGCGAACTGGGTTGCGGGTCACACGGACCGGTTCGACGCCGTCGTGACGCACGCGAGCCTGTGGGCGCTGGACCAGTTCGGGCCGACGACGGACGCCTCCTACTACTGGCAGCGCGAGATGACGCCCGAGATGGCGGCGAAGCACTCCCCGCACGCGTTCGTCGGGGACATCCGCACCCCGATGCTCGTCATCCACGGCGACAAGGACTACCGCGTCCCGATCGGCGAGGGGCTGCGGCTGTGGACGGAGCTGCTCTCCTCCTCCGGCCTGCCGGCCGCCGAGGACGGCTCGACCGTGCACCGCTTCCTGTACTACCCGGACGAGAACCACTGGATCCTCACCCCGCAGCACGCGAAGGTTTGGTACGAGGTGGTCGAGGGGTTCCTGGCGGAGCACGTGCTCGGCGAGACGCGCGAGCTCCCCGACGTCCTGGGCGGGGCGGCGTCAGCCGGCTGAGTCAGCTCAGCTCACACCGGTGAGGTCGACGTCGGTGCCCGCGACCGTGACGCGGACACCGGCGTCGATCACGTCCAGGTTCGTGATGCCCAGCCCGTCGGGGAGGCCGGGCACGTCGACGCGCAGGTCGGTCAGGCGCTGCGCGAGGGCGTTCGGCAGGTCGTCGACGGAGACCTCGAGGTCGGCGATCGTGACGGTCTCGACGTCGACGGCGATGCTCCCGTCGGCCGCCCGGGGCGTCAGCCGGGCCTCGAGCGTGAGGCCACCGACCACCTCGGTGGCGGCGACGACGGCGCCGTCGCGCGTCGCGAGCGTCACGTCGAGATCCGTGAGCTCGCGCTCCAGCAGGTTCTGCAGGTCCGCGGTCGCGAGCGTCCCCGACGCCGTGAGGTCGCCCGCCCGGCCGATCTCACGCGTGCCCAGGTCGAACGCGATGGCGCCGACGACGGCGTCGACGTCGGTGAACGGGATGTCCTCGAGCACAGCGGAGTCGGCGGTGATGTCGACGCGGGTGATCTCGCCGGCGACGAGCTGCGTGAGGAACGGGACGCCGTCGACCTCCGCGGTGACGTTCGTGGCCGCCAGCCCGTCCTCGAGCCCGGTCGCGACCTGCTGCTCGACCTGGCCCACCACGATGCGGTCGGCTGCCACGGCCAGACCTGCCAGGATCAGCAGCGCCACGAGGAGGGCGACGACGCCGCGGCCTCGCCTGCGACGTCGCGGCTGATGGGCGGGGGCGCCGTCGAGGATGCTCACCGTCCGACCGTAGGCGACGATGCGCCGCTCACGAGGTGCCGGTCCGCGCGCTGCCGGCTCACGCCTCGCCGTCGTGCGCCTCGTCCCACCAGTGCAGCGCGCGCAGCGCGGTGAACGTCAGCCACGGCGAGGGTTCGCCCTTCTCGACGTCGACCTCGAACCAGCGCTCGCCCGCGAGGCGCACGTTGGGGGCCCAGGTGCCGTCGTCGCGCCGGGCCTCGCGGACCACGGCGACGGCGTCGGCCGCACGCGGGTCGGGGGCGACGCCGTCGTGCACCCCCGCGTTCCGCAGGTGGTCGAGCGCGCCGAGCGCCGTGTAGATCCAGCGCACGGGGTGGACGAGGTGCTCGACCCACGGGCCGACGCGCTCACCGGTGCTCGCCCGCGTCAGGAGGCGGCGCTCGAGCAGGTACTCCTGACCGCGCAGGCGGACCTCGCGCAGGTCGTCGCGGCCAGTCAGCTGCTCCCACGCGAGCATGCCGCGCAGGGCGTTCAGGGTGGAGTGGAAGGACGAGCGCGTCGACCCCTCCACCCACTCGCAGTTCCACCCGCCGTCGGCCAGCTGGTGCTCGGTGAAGAACGCGACGATCGGCTCGACGTCGGTCCCGAGCCACGCACCGCTCGCGAGCGTGCTCGCGTTGATGCACACGTCCGTCTCGCCGTCCCAGTAGGGCAGGTTTTCGTACTCCCAGCGCACATTCGCGCGGATGCGGTCGGCGGTGTCGCCCAGCGCGGACGCCGGCACGCCCCACTCCCGCAGGGAGGCGAGGCTCCACGACGTCGCCGTCCACGGCTGCGCGTCATCCTCTCCGGGGTGCGGAGCGCGCGGTCGTCGCGGCGGGTGGGGAAGTGGGCGCCGCCCGCCCACGAGCCCTCGGGGTCCTGCAGCGCGAGCAGACGGGCGCCGAAGCCCTCGGTGGCGGTGCGGGCGCGGGTCGCGGACCACACGCTCTCCGGCTCGTCCGCGAGGTCGCGCTCCACCTGCCACCGCAGGGCTGGATCGGTGTCGAGGAGCCAGGGGAGGAGGTCGGCGTCGTCGCTCATGGCGCGAGGGTAGACCCGGGTGATGACATCAGTCCCGGGCGATGTCGGCGTACTCCCCACCGGTGATCGCGAGCAGGTCGTCCGGTGCCAGCTCGAGGTCCAGGCCGCGGCGGCCGCCGGAGACGAGCAGGGTCTCGAGCAGGATCGCGGAGGAGTCGAGCACGGTCCGGTGGTGCGTCTTCTGCCCGATCGGGGAGATGCCGCCGACGACGTAGCCCGTACGGCGCTGCGCCTGCGCCGGATCGGCCATCGCCGCACGTCGGCCGCCGACGGCGCGCGCCACCTCCTTGAGGTCGACGCGCCCGGCGACGGGGGCGATCGCGACGACGAGGGCGCCGTCGACGTCGACCATCAGGGTCTTGTAGACCTGCGCGGGATCGATGCCGAGCTTCTCCGCGGCCTCGAGTCCGAAGGAGGTGGCGCGCGGGTCGTGGTCGTAGGTGTGGGCGGTGAAGGAGGTGCCCGCCGCGTCCAGGGCGAGGGTCGCGGGGGTGTCGGGGGCGCTGCTCACGCGAGAAGTCTCTCGCGAGTGTCCCGAAGTCTCTCGCCGGTGCCCCGAAGTGCCTCGCGACGCAGGTCACAGGTAAGGCTTGCCTGGGTGAGGGTAGGCTCACCTGCATGTCGAACGGTTCTTCGTGGTCCGGGCGCGCGCGGATGCTCGCCCTGGTACCCGTCCTCGCCCTGCTCGTGGCGTGCGGCGGCGGAGCTCCCGAGGGAGGTGACGACCCGGCGGCCCCCGGCGGCCCGACCCTCGCCGACGTCCAGCCGGTCGCGGACCCGCACTCCTACGTCGGCCCCAGCACCGCTCGCCTCGCGTCCGCCTCGGTCGACCCGATCGCCGAGAACCCGGAGCCCGAGCTGCCGCTGACCGTCACCGACGCGCAGGGCACCTCGGTCACCGTGCACGACGCGAGCCGCATCCTCGCGCTCGACCTGTACGGCTCCACCGCCCGCACGGTCTACGAGCTGGGCCTGGGCGAGAACCTCGTCGGCCGCGACACCTCCTCGGCCTTCCCCGAGGTCAGCCACCTCCCGCTCGTCACCCCGAGCGGGCACGAGCTCAACGCCGAGGCGATCCTCGAGCTGGCCCCGACGCTGATCATCACCGACACCTCGCTCGGACCGTGGGACGTCGTGCTGCAGATGCGCGAGGCAGGGATCCCCGTCGTCGTGGTCGACGCCGAGCGCAGCCTCGAGACGGTCGACGACCTCATCCGCCAGGTGGCGGCCGCCGTCGGGCTCCCCGACGAGGGCGAGGCGCTCGCCGAGCGCACGCAGGAGCGGATCGACACGGCGCGCGCCGAGATCGCCGAGATCGCTCCGCCGGCCGGCGAGGGCCTGCGCACCGTGTTCCTCTACGTGCGCGGCGGTTCCGGGATCTACTACCTGTTCGGCCAGGGCTCGGGCACCGACTCCCTGATCACGGGCCTGGGCGGCGTCGACGTCGCCACCGAGATCGGCTGGACCGGCATGCAGCCCGTCACCGACGAGGGCCTCATCGCGATGCAGCCCGAGGTCGTGCTGCTCATGACGAAGGGGCTCGAGTCGACCGGCGGCGTCGACGGCCTCCTCGAGGCGGTCCCCGCCCTCGCGAGCACGCCGGCCGGGGAGAACCGCCGCTTCGTCGACATGGCCGACACGGAGATCCTCAGCTTCGGCCCGGCGAGCGCCGAGGTGCTCGAGGCCCTCGCCGTCGCCCTCTACGCGCCCGACGCCGCGCAGGTCGCCTCGTGAGCGCGCGCCGCCGCCCCGTGGCGAGGTCCAGCCGCATCGGCCGTGCGCTCGCTGCCGCGCTCGGCCTCGCCGTCCTCGGCGCGGGCGCGCTCACGGCCACGACGGCGCAGCCCGCCGCCGCCGTCGGCCGGGTCGCGGTCACGAGCGACCTGGGCACGGCCACCGCCGCGGTCGACGGCGCGACCACGCTGCGCCTGAGCGGTTCCGGCTTCCAGTCCGTCCAGGGCGGCTTCGGCGGCATCTACGTGCTGTTCGGCTGGGTCGACGACCCGACCGGGGGCGGCTGGGCCCCGAGCAACGGCGGCGCCACCGGGCAGAGCTACGTCTACGTGCCCGACGCCGAGTCCGGCCAGAACGCCGGGTACAGCCGCTTCATCGCGTTCCCCGGCAGCTCGACGGCGGGGAGGCCCACGGCACGCTCGCCGCCGACGGCACCTGGTCGGCCTCGCTCGTGGTCCCCGGTCCGGTCTTCACCGGGCTCGACCGGTCGAACGCGCCCACCGAGGTCGACTGCCGCGCCGTCACCTGCGGCGTCATCACCATCGGCGCGCACGGCGTCAAGAACGCGACCAACGAGACGTTCACGCCGGTGACGTTCGCGGCCACCGGCGGGGCGGGCGCGCCCGACGCCGGTGCGAGCTCGGGCGGGCCCGCGGCCGGCACCTCGGCCGGCAGCGAGCAGGGATCGTCCGACGACGGAGCCGCCCCCGCGGGTGCGACCGACGCCGGAGCCGCCGAGGCCGAGGGCGACGCCGCGGCGGGCGAGGGCGAGGCGGCGGAGGGCTCCGACGAGGAAGCGGCGCCCCGCGCCCCGGCGACGCTCGGCGTGGAGGCTCGCACCGTCGTCGTCGGCCGCGTCGTGGCGTTCACCGGGCAGGGCTTCACGCCGGGGGAGCAGGTCGTGGCCTCGCTCAGCGGCGGGCTCGCCGCGGCGGGTCCGCTCGTCGCCGGTGCCGCCGGCGAGGTCGCGGGCGTCGTCACGCTCCCCGCCGACATCCGCACGGGCTCGCACACGCTCTCGCTCGTCGGCGCAGCCTCGGGCGAGACGCCCGAGGTCCTGCTCACGGTCGTGGCGGACCCGGTGCTGGCCGCCGCCGCGGCGCAGGACGCGGCCGCCGCGGCCGAGGCCGGCCCGGGGTGGCCGTTCCTCGCGGCGGCCGGGGCGGGCCTCCTGCTGCTCGCGCTCCTGATCGTCTCGGGCGTCACCGCCCTGGTCCGCCGACGGCGACGGCGGCGGGCGGCCCGCGCCGCGGCGGTGGCCGCGGCCGCGTCCTCCGACGAGCCCGGCGCGCCCGCCGAGCAGGAGCCGCCCACGAGGTCGGCACCGTGGGAGCCGGTGCGGGCTCCGGCCACCGAGACGCTGGAGGCGCTGCCGGCGGTGCCGCCCGTGCCGCCCGCACCGCCCGCACCCGCCGATCAGGACGCGTCGTCGACGGCGACCCTCCCGCGGGTGCGCCGGTCCGTCACGACCGGGGGCACCTCGTGAGCCGTCGACCGGACCGGACCCGCGGGGCCGCCGCCGTCGCCGGCCTTCTGACCGCGACCGCCGCCGCCGCGCTGACGATCGGTGCGCTCGCGACCCCGGCCGCCGCCGACGTCCGCCTCCAGGTCGAGATCCCCGCCACCGGGACGCCCCCCGAGGCCCTGACGATCACGGACGCCCAGCTGCGCTGGGGTCTGAACGTCGAGGCCGGTTCCGGGGCCTTCTTCGGCGGCTGCAACTTCCTGTCCGCCGGCGAGGTGGGGGACACGGGCGGCGGCCGGGTGTGGAGCGAGGCCGACGGCTTCTACGCGACCACGGACGGCGCCGTCACCATCGAGAAGCCGTACGCGACCGACGGCGGCCTGACGCAGCGCCGCGCCGTCCCGTTCGCCGACCGCTGCCTCGACCCGACCGGCAGCCCCGTCAGCTCCAGCTCGTTCGTCGGTACGGGCATCGAGGCCGTGATCGACGGCGGCACCGGCACCGTCGATCCCGACAGCGGCGACGTGCGCATCGAGTGGGACGGCGGCGTGACGGTCGTGTTCTACGGCGGCCTGACCTACTGGTGGTTCTCCGACCCGGTGCTGGAGATCTCGGGCGGCCGCGGCACCCTCAGCGCGACCGCCGGCGGGTACGGCACCGACATGGAGGACATGAGCCGGTGGACGGCGCTGCCCGCCACGCGCGTCGTGCTTGCCGACCTCGCCGACGTCCCCGCCACGCGGACCGGCTTCTCGACGCTGCCGCGCTACCTCGGCGTGGGTGTCACCCTCCCCGCGGGCGCGACGCCGCAGGTCACCGGCACGCCCAGCGCCGGGTCGTTCCCGCAGAGCTTCGTCGACTTCCAGGCCCAGACGGGGCAGCTGGCCTACTGGTACTCCTCCGGCGGTCTGCGCGATCCGGCGAAGCCCGCCACCACGCTCTACGTCAGCTACGACGCCGCCGACCCGGTCGACAGCGGCGAGGGTTCGTCCGGCGCGGTGCGGCCCGACGGCGGGGCCGGCGGCGGGTTGCCGTCGCTGACCGGGCCGGGCGGCGGCGCGGGAGCCGGCATCGGCGCGGACGGCGACGGCGCGGGTACCGCCGGCGGTGGGTCGTCGCCGTCGGGCACCGCGAACGGCGCGAACCGCGGCCGCGCGGCGCCGGCGGGGCCCGTGGCGCCCACCCCCGTGGTCGCGGCGGCCGACGGCGTGCCGCTCGCGCTGCCGCAGGTGCTCCCGGCCGAGACTGCGCTGCCCGACCGCGCCCTCATCCCGGGCGGTGCGCCCGCCGGCGTCGACCCGGCGGAGCGGCTGGCGCTCGCGCTCACCGGGGTGTTCGGCCTCGGCTCGCTCGCCGTCGTCGGCTTCCCGCGCGGGTGGTTCGTCCTCCCGTGGTCCCGCGCCACCTGACCACCCGCCCCGCGCTCGTCCACCCAGCGGCGTCCCGTCCGGGGCGCCACCACACCACGAAGGAGAACCACCCGATGAGATCCCTCCACGCCTTGCCGGTGCTGCGCCGGATCGGTGCCGGTGTCGCGACGGCGGCGCTCGCGTCCGGCTCCGCGCTCGCCCTCGCCGCGCCGGCCTCCGCGGCACCGTCGTCCGTCGACGGCGTCAGCCTCACCTGGGCCCTCAACGACGAGTCCGGCGGCGGCGCCTACTTCGGCGGCTGCAACTTCCTCACGGCCGGCCTGGCCGGCGACACGGGCTCCTCCCGCCTGTGGACCGAGGCGGACGGTTTCTACAAGCCCTCCGAGGGCAACGTCTCGATCGAGAAGAACTCGCCGGCCGGGTACGTCGCGCCGACGTGGGCGACCAAGTGCCAGAACCCTTCCGGGAGCGGCAACG
The DNA here is from genome assembly GCF_030161595.1 of Litorihabitans aurantiacus. Classification (NCBI taxonomy): domain Bacteria; kingdom Bacillati; phylum Actinomycetota; class Actinomycetes; order Micrococcales; family Beutenbergiaceae; genus Litorihabitans; species Litorihabitans aurantiacus. The sequence continues at coordinate 2,832,386 of NZ_BSUM01000001.1, read as the reverse complement.
TCACGCCGCAGCCCGGCAGTACCACCGCCAACCGCGCCGTCTTCGCCGCCGGCACGGGGCAGGTCGACGTCGAGGCCGGCACCGCGCAGATCGCGTGGGAGGGCGACCTCACGATCGTCTTCTACGGCGGCCTCACCTACTGGAGCGTCAGCGACCCCGAGCTCACCGTCGCCGCCGACGGCACGGGCACGCTGACCGGGACCGCCTCGGGCTACGGCACCTCCATGGAGGACATGTCCCAGTGGGTGCCGCTGGCCCCCGAGGAGATCGTGCTGGCCGACCTCAGCGGCGTCGAGGTGACGGCCCAGGGCCTCACGGTCACGCCGGACTACGCCGGCGTCGAGGTGTCGGGCGAGGGCGTCAACCAGGTCCGCACCGGCAGCGCGTGGGGCGCGTTCCCGCAGTCGTTCGTCGACTTCAACGGCAAGACCGGCCAGGCCGCCTACTGGTACTCCTCGGGCGGCGCGGCCGACCCGAAGAAGCCCGCCAAGCCGATCGACGTCGCGTGGGAGATCGCCACGACCCCCGAGCCGGAGCCGGAGCCGGAGCCGGGCGACGGCGAGGTGCCGATCGAGGTCGAGGTCCCCGTCGTCACCGACCCGGAGCCGGAGCCCGAGCCCGGTGCGCTCTCCTGGACGATCAACGGCACGTCCGCCGTCAGCCTCGGCCGCGCGAGCGCGAGCGACGCCGGGTTCTCGGCCACCGGGTCGCTGCACGCGATCACGGTGAGCGACACGCGCACCGACGGCGCCGGCTGGTCCCTCAGCGGCCGGGCGAGCGACTTCGCCTCCGCCGCCAGCTCGTTCTCCGCCTCGGCGCTCGGCTGGGCACCCGCGGCGACCGGAACCGCGGCAGGGCTGCAGGCCGGCCCCGCTGTCTCGGCCGGGTCCGGTGCGGGCCTGTCGGAGCAGCGCACGCTCGCCTCGGCGACGGGTGCGGGCCAGGCGGAGGTCGCGACGGCGCTGACGCTGCTGGCCCCGACCGGCACCGCAGCCGGCGCGTACACCTCCACGCTCACGCTGACCGCGCTGGGCTGATCCACCGCCGGTGCCCGGGTCGCGTCGTCGCACGACGGCGCGGCCCGGGCTCCGTCCGTCCCGTTACGTCCCGTCACGTCCCGTCACCGGAGGATCGCGATGACCGCCGTCCCGTCCCGCCGCGCCCCGCGTCCCGGCGCTTCACCCGTGCGGGTGGCGCTGCGCGCGCTCGCCGTCGCGGTCGTGACCCTGGCGTCGGCGACGGCGCCGCTCGCGCTCGCTGCGCCGTCGGGCCCCGACGCGGCGGCTGCGCCCGCCACCGGCGACCTCACCTGGAGCGTGCGCCCCGCCGACAACGACCTCGGCGCGGGCCGCCCGAACTTCGCCTACGAGCTGGCGCCGGGTGACGTCGTCGAGGACGCCCTCGTGGTCACGAACCTCGGCGCGACACCGCTCGAGCTGCAGGTCTACGCCGCGGACGCGTTCACGACGGCGTCGGGCCACCTCGACCTGCTGCCCGACGGCGAGCCGTCCACCGACCTCGGCACCTGGGTCACCTCGCCCGCGCCGACCCTGACGCTCGAGGGCGCGCAGTCGGTCGAGGTGCCGTTCACGCTGACCGTGCCCGCGGACGCCGCACCCGGCGACCACCCCGGCGGCATCGTGACGTCGTTCGTCCAGGCGGCCGACGGCGATGTCCGGCTCGACCGGCGCCTCGGCTCGCGCATCCACGTGCGCGTGGCGGGTGAGACGACGCTGACGGTGGCGGCGAGCGACGTCGTCACCTCCCTGTCGCCCTCGCCCGTGCCGTGGGGGACGCCGTCGGGCACCGTGACGGCGACGGTGACGAACACCGGCGACGTCCGGGCGGTCGTGGCCGCGGGGCTCGTGGCCTCCTCGCCGACCGGCAGCGTGACGCGCACGGCCGAGCCCGTCGAGGTGATGCCGGGCAGCGCCGTGCCGGTGGCGTTCGACGTCGGAGACGCGTGGCTCCTCGGACCGGTCGACGTGGACCTGACGGTCACCACGACGGGCGTCGACGGCAGCGTCGCGGATCCGGCGGTCGTGGGCGCCTCGATCGTGGTCGTGCCGTGGTCGGCGCTGGTGCTCGTGGCGCTGGTGGTGGCGGTCGCCGTCGTGATCGGGGTGCGGCGCGCCCGCCGCGGCCGGGGCGAGGGCGCCGCGGCCTGAGCCGGCAACCGCTCAGCGGACGGCGTACTCGGTGGTCACCCAGTTGCTCCCCACGTGGCTCGCGACCTGCGTGATGACGGTCTGGTCGAGATCGGAGGGGGTCGGTCCACGCCCGTCCCCGATCAGGCTGGGGACCTGGCGCAGGCGCAGCACGTCGACGAGACCGGCGCGAAACAGCGCATCCGTGAGCTGCAGGCTGCCCCACACGAGCAGGTCGCCGTCGACCTCGGTGCGCAGTCGTTCGAGCGTCGCCACGGCCCCTGCGCGCTCGAGGATCGCCGCCTCGTGCCGACCCCAGGGAGCGACCTCGAGCGTGCGGCTGACGACGTGCTTGGGGAGCGAGTTGATCGGCGCCGCCACGGGCTCGTCCGCCGGGTCGACCGTGGGCCAGTAGCCGGCGAACATCTCGTACGTCCTGCGCCCGAGCACGATCGCACCGACGCGCTCGAGCATCTCGAGCTGGTCGGAGTCGGCGCTGTCGATCGGCGCGGCGTCCATGAACTTCATCCCTCCCTCCGAGTCCTGCACGAACCCGTCGGCGGTGATGATCTGCTCGATGACGATGCGTCCCATGCGCAGACCCTAGGGGTGCTCGAGGCTGGGCGACAGGCCCGCGGGGCGGAACGTCACGAGTCCGGGGAGAATGACGCCGTGACCACCCTCGTGTACGAAGGCGCCCTCCAGGTGGTGCCGCTGCTCCTCATCGCGCTCTTCCTCGACCGTCGCATGCCCGTCGGCGGTGCGACGGCCCGGTCGCGACGCATGCAGCGGTGGTCGAGCAAGTTCTCGCTGCTGCTGAACGCGCTGGGATTCATGGTGTCCCTCTTCGTCGTGGCGGGCGTCATCGTGGCGACGTCGTTCACGCTGGCGATCGTCATCGCGGCGGTCGCGGGATCCATCGGTCTGCTGTGCGGTCAGATCTGGGTCCGCATCGACCAGGAGCCCGCGCCCTCGCCGGAGCGCTCACCCCGCGACGGGTCCTGAGCCCGGCCCCGGCTTGTCCGCGCGGAGGAAGAGGAAGCACAGGAACGCGCTCCGCTCACCGCTGGCGATGCGGGGCGGCAGCAGATCGGCCGGGGTGTCGGGCGACGGCGGGGGCTCGCCGACCACGCGCAGGTCGAGGTCGGCGTCGACGAACGCCCGGATGACGTCCTGCAGCGGGCGGTGCCAGAAGGTCAGGGTGGTCGTGCGACCGGCGAGCTCCACCTCCTCGCCGTAGCGGTAGGTGGCGAAGTAGTTCTCCTCCATGGCGTTGTACTGGCGCACGAACGGGTGGTTGACGCTCGCGACGAGCCGACCGCCGGGCTTGAGCACCCGCCGGATCTCCGCCAGAAGAGCGGACCAGTCCTCGAGGTAGTGCAGCACGAGGGAGGCCACGACGTCGTCGAACGTCTCGTCCTCGTAGGGCAGCGGTTGCGCGAGGTCGTGGACCGTGAGCGGCACGGCGTCGCCGAGTCGATCGCGGGCGATCGCGATCATGGCCGGGCTGCCGTCGAACCCGACGACGTCGGCACCGCGGGCGACGAGCTCCGCCGCCAGCGGGCCCGAACCGCAGCCGGCGTCGAGGATGCGGCGGCCGGCGACGTCGCCCAGGAGGTCCAGCGTGGCGGGCCGCGAGTAGTAGGAGTTCAGCAGGCTGCGGGAGTTCTCCCGGTCGTACTCGACGGCGAAGGCGTCGTAGGCGTCGGCGCTCATGGGGCTGCTCCTCGTGTGGGTGAGCTCCGAACGTACGACGGGGCGCGTGCGGGACGGCTGCGGCCCGGCGAGTTTCACGAGAGGTGCGCGGGACGCTCACACGGCGGCCAGTTCCGGCCGCGTTAGTCACCGTCCTGGACGGATGGACCGCCGTTGTCGACGTCGGGCAGGCGCACGAGGGCGACGCTCGCGAGCGCGCACAGCACTCCGGCGACGGCGATCGCGACCGACGTGGTCGCGGTCGAGGCGATCAGGCCGCCGAGCGGGGCGGCGACGGGGGCAGCGCCGACGCCGAGCACCGTGAACGCACTGGTGACACGCCCCAGGAGGTGGCGGGGGTCAGTTCCTGGCGGAGGGTGACGGCGAGGGTGTTCCAGGTCATGGTGGCCACTCCGAGCAGAACAAGTGCGGCGGCAGCGGGCACCGGGGCGCGTGCCGCGGCCAGGCCGAGAGTGGCGAGGGCGCCGAGCGCGGCGGAGGTCTGGAGCGACCGGCGGGTCCCCAGTCGCTCCCGCAGGCGAGGCATCAGCAGCGCTCCGATGACGCTCCCTGCCTCGAAGAAGGCGAGCAGGAGTCCGTATCCGCTGGGCCGCCGCATCAGCGTCTGCAACGCGTGCACCACCAGGACTCCGAGGAGGACGCCCGTCGAGGCGGACAGAAGCACGGTTGCGACGCCTATGCCAACTCCTATGTGAGCACCGCCTCCTATGTGAGCACCGCCGTGCCGCCCGAGTGGTGATGTTTCTGGTCGCGCTGAGTGCGTTGGCTGCCGCGCGCTACCGCCATCGCTGGTTCTCGTCACACCGTTAGTCGTTGGGTATCGCGGCCGCAGCCCGACGGACGGAGTTGCACAGGTGGGCGCTGCCTTCTCTGCGGACATCGTTCGCTCGATCGAGGACACGGCAGTGAGTCGATCGAACACGATGCTCGGCACTGGTGGTAGCATTGGCAATGTTCTTGATGCGCATGAACCAGTGGGAGGAACCATGGGCGACCCCGAGATCGAGGCTATGTCGGCAGTTGCAACGGCACTCACGGACTTGGAGGAGGACGCGCGTGCCCGTGTTCTGCGATGGGCGGCCGACAGGTACGACGTGGCCATGTCGCCTGCCATTCGACGGGTAGGCGGGAGTGCGGCGGTCGACAGCGAGGCTGCTGCTCCAGAAGTGACCGATGTCGAGATCGCTGAAGAGGCGCCCAACTATCAGCACTTCGCAGAGTTGTTCGCTGCTGCCTCGCCGAAGACCAACGAGGACAGGGCGCTTGTCGCTGCCTATTGGGTGCAGGTGCACGAGGCTCGCGAGTCGTGGGCCTCGCGCCTCCTCAATGCTGAGCTCAAGAACCTAGGGCACTCGATCCCCAACATCACCGACGCATTGAGCAGTAATATGCGTAAGAAGCCGCAACGAGTGATCCAGTTGAAGAAGTCTGGCAATAGTCGCCAGGCGAACAAGACCTATAAGGTGACCCACGAGGGCCTTAGGTACGTTCAGGGCATGCTGGGCGGCGAGGACGGCTCCTGACGTGGCGTTAGCGCCGGAGGGCGCGCTGGCCGTTCTGCCTAGCACGCTCCGCGATGATCTGCTGAACGCGTTCAACGAAATCGTTAAAAACTATCGGGAGCATCGCTGGGAGCCATCGGAGCTTAATGGTGGCAAATTGTGTGAGGCCGTCTACACCATCTGCAAGGGATGGCTAGAAGGAGGCGCCTATCCCGCGCGCGCCGAGAAGCCGAGCCGGTTCCCGAACAAATGCTGGGAGATGGAGAGCGCCTACCAGCAGGTTCCGAATAGCCGCTCGGCGCGCATCCTGATCCCGCGGATGATGATCGGGCTATATGATGTTCGGAGCAACCGAGGGGTGGGCCATGCTGGCGCCGATGTCGACCCGAACCACATGGACGCAACTGTCGTGCTCTACAAGGCCAAGTGGCTCGTCGCGGAGCTTGTACGGTTGCTTCACGCCCTGACGACGGAAGAGGCGACCGCTGTTGTGGATTGCCTAGTTCAGCGCGAGGTCGCGTGGGTCTGGGCGCACGAGGACAAGAAGCGGGTATTGCGGAAGGGCCTCACTTGGAAGCAGCAGACCCTCTTGCTCTTGTTGACTGAGCCCGGTGACGTGCAAGAAGCTGATTTGGTCCGCTGGCTTGAACACCCCGGACTTCCGTCCTTTCGCAAAGACGTCCTGAAGCAACTGCACAAGAGTCGCTTCATTGAATACGACACGGTGACGCGAACCATTCGACTGCTGCCCCCTGGCGTTGCTGCTGCCGAAGGCCTAATCCCGACGGCGTGACGGGGGACCCCAGCGTAACCACGGTCAGATTCGTTCCATTCAACTGGGCGGTCGCGGTGATCGCCCGGTGTTTTTCAGGACCCGCGCAGGCGTGACTCGATCGCCATCCCCGGGGCGTCGGTCGTCAGTGCTGCGGTGGGGGAGAGGTCGTTTGGCCAGCTGACCGCTCTGCGCGAGATGGCGTTTAGGGTAACGCAGGAGTAGATTTTGCCCTCTTGAGTCCGATCCTTGGTGATAAATCGTGCGACGCGGGTAGCTGACGTCGCGAGGAGTAGTAACCCGATTCGACACGCCCAGCAGCCGGCAAGCAGCCTGGACCGGGAGCCCGTCGGCTGCGACAACGTCAACGCCCGTGAAACCTTTAAGTCGGCCTCGGCCGTGAGCCCTTCCATCGCCTTAGTGGCGACCGTCACCTGGGTCTGCGGGTCGACGATCTACTTATGCGCCGCGGGAACTCGGCCTTCTCGAAACCGGTCAGCCCATCGATCTCACCCCGGTCCACGCGGTCTTGGTGCCGCCAGTCGTAGATCGTCTGGTCGCTGACCCGAGTTTGGCTTCCAGGCTCGTCACACTCCGACCCGACGCCAGCACATGCACCACCCGACGCCTGAAGTCTGCGGGGGTACCTTGTCCTCCCATCTCGTTGTCCCACGCTCTCAACTCCATATCGCCTAGGAGAAGCGACCGAGAACCCGCCACGTCGGAGGCGCACACGACGACGGCCGCCCACCCCGAGGGGTGAGCGGTCGCCGTCGTGCGCGATCGGGCGTCAGGCCGTGGCGCTCCGGCGGCGCACCGCGACCAGCGCGATGCCGGCCAGCAGCAGGCCGAGAGCCGCGAGGCCCGCGGTGCCGACGGCGTCGGCGCCGGTGTCCGCGAGGGTGCCCGTGGCGGAGGTGCACTCGACGTCGCCGCCCAGCGGGAACGAGAAGGACACGGGGTCCATCGCGGTGCCCGCCTGGTAGAAGCCGCCGAACGCCTCCGCGCCCGCTGCCGTCAGCGTGGCCGACGCGCCGTTCCAGGCGATCGAGCCGCCGCTCGTCGACGACGCCGGGAGCGCCAGGGTCGCGATCGTCACGCCGTTCTTCGCGACGTCGGGCGCGTTGAGGCCCTTCGACGTGATGTCGGCGATCAGGGCGGCCGAGCCAGAGCCGTTGACCTGGACCCGCGGGTTGCTGATCTTCAGGTCGAGCTGCCCGCCGTGACCGGCGAAGGCGACGGTGCCGGAGTAGGAGACCCGGCCCTTGGCGTCGGCCTCGTTGAAGGCGCCGCTGCCGCCGCCCCACACGAACGCGCCGCCGGACTGGCTCACGCCCGACGTCGTGATCGAACCGCCGGCGATCGGGCCGGTCACGTAGGTGCGGAAGCTGGACTTGACGCCCCAGCTCAGGGTGCCGCCACCCACGCCCTGGGCGACGCACTGCTGCGCCGCGGAACCGCCGTTGCGCGGGGTCGTGCCGGACGCGCCGGTACCCGTGCCGGCCGGGGTGGCCGGGGCGCCCGCGCCGTCGCCCGCACCGGGACCGGAGCCGGTCCCGCCACCGTTGCCGCCACCGATCAGGCCGGGGTTGACGACGGTCGGCGGCACGCAGTCGGTGCTCGCACCCAGCGACAGCTGGAACGACACCGGGTCGAGCGCCGTGCCGGCCGGGTAGAAGCCGGCGAAGTTCTCCGCGCCGGCCTCGGTCAGCGTCGCGGCCGCGCCGCTCACGCTGATCGCACCCGGGGTGACGGAGGCTCCCGCGATGTCCAGCGTCGCGAACGGGACCGCGTCGGTCTCGGTCACGGTGCCGGAGGTGAGCGCCTTGCTCGAGACGTCCACGAGGAGGATCGCCTCCGTGGGGGAGGTGATCTGCACGCGCGGGTCGCTCAGGCGCAGGGCGAGCTGGCCGCCGTGGCCGTCGAAGCTCACGGTGCCGGTCGTCGCCGCCTCACCCGCGCGGGCGTCGGGGGAGTAGGTGCCCGTCGCACCGGCCCACGTGTAGGCGGAACCGCTCGCGGTCGCGCCGGCGCTGGTGGTGACGGAACCTCTCGCGATGGGTCCGGCGACGTAGCTGCGGAAGGACTCCTTCACGCCCCAGGTGACCGACCCGGCCGTGATCGCCTGGCACTGGGCGCCGGGCGGCGTGACGGGCGGCGTCACGACCGGGGTCTCACCCGGGTCGACCGCGGCGGCCTCGACCGTGAAGGTCCGGGCGACCTCGGCGGAGTCCGACGTCATCGTGATCGTGTGCGTACCCGTGGGGAAGTCGGCCGGGACCGTCCACGCGAAGGCGACCGCGCCGCTCTCGTCGGCGGTCTGCGTCGGGAGGACGACCGGCTCCGAGGTGACAACGCCGCGCACCTGCTCCCCGGGGAGGAACCCGGTCCCGGTGAACGCGAACGGCTCGCCCTGCTTCACGGTGGCCGCCGGGAGGGAGATCTCCGGCGTCGTGGTCACCGGGGGCTCGGTGTCCGCCACCTTGACCGTGACCGGCGCGAAGGCGTCCATCGTGCGGTCGCTGATCGAGAGCTGGTGGGCCGCGGAGGTGGCGACGTGGTAGCTCTTGCCCGCCTCGAGGGTGCCGGCGGGCACGGTCAGACGGGTGGTGAAGGCGCCGTCGGTGATGAGGGCCTTCGGGACCCAGGCCTGGGCGATCCAGCCGGAGCTGGGCAGCGGCCCGTTCCCGGACCAGACCGAGGTCTCACCCACCAGCACGTAGGCGCCGTTGGCGGCGCCGTCACCCGTGAAGCCGGTCCCGGTGATCGTCAGGACGTGCCCGACGGCGGGATCCAGGTCCGTGCTCGGCGAGACCGTGATCGCGGGTCGGCCGCCCGGCTCGGGCTCGACCGGCACCGGCGCGAACGAGAACGGCGTCGCCAGCTCGTTCTCGGGCTGCAGGCCCGTGACCGCCTCGGTCCCGTATGTGACGACGGCGAGCTCGGCACCCTCGAGCGCCCGGCCGCGCTCGCGGACCTGGGCGAGGTTCGCCTCGAGCGTGGCGAGGTCGATCTCGATGGTCTGGGTGAAGTTCACCGTGCCGTCGGCGTTCGCCGACCACTGGACCTTGCGCTCGCCGGGCTCGGCGGCGGACACACGCGAGGTGTAGTGCGAGGGGGCGGTGCGGTGCGCCGTGGTGCCGCCCTCGGACGGCTCCCAGCCCGGCGTCACGTAACCGACGGACAGGAAGAAACCGGCGTCGTCGCGCGCGATGTCGCGGTAGTTGCGGCCTTCGATCGTGATCGTCGCGCCGCGTGGGTCGAGATCGGTCGACGGCGTCACGACGAGCTCGGGCTCGGGCAGGACCACCGGCGGCTCGGTGTCGGCCGCCTTGACCGTGAGTGGCGCGAAGGCGTCGAGGGTGCGGTCGCTGACGGAGAACCAGTGGGCCGCGGAGGTGGCGACCTGGTAGGTCTTGCCGGCCTCCAGCGCGCCGGCGGGCACAGTGATCTCGGCGGTGAAGGCGCCACCCGAGAAGCGTGCGGCGGGGACGTGGATCTGCGCGACCCAGCCGTCGCTCGGGAGGGCGCCCTGCCCGGACCAGACCGAGGTCTCGCCCACCAGGACGTAGGCGCCGACGGCGGCGCCGGGCCCGGTGTAGCCGGTGCCCGAGACGGTCAGGACGTTGTCGACGGCGGGGTCGAGGTCGGTGCTCGGCGTGACCGTGATGACGGGGTTCGCGACCGGCGGCTCGACGACCGGCGGCTCGACCGGGCGCGCGCCGCGGTGGTCGACGGCGACGGCGAGCTCGTGCGCCGCGTTCGTCGCGCCCGAGGCGGGGTAGGTGTAGACGCCCCACACGCCGTCGGGCGCCAGGGTCGTCAGGGCCTTCGCCTCGAGCGTCGCGGTGAACGTGCCCTCGGCCGTCAGGGGTGTACTGCGGGTTGCCCGCCAGTGCCGCGGGCTCACCCGGGGCGGCCCACTTCTGGTCGGCGACCCGACGGTGGGAGGACGGCGCCGCCGTCGACGGCCTCCAGGACGGTGAGAAGTTGCCGAGGACGGCGTAGACGCCGGCCGGGACGCCAGCGAGCGGCGGGCGGGTGCCGACGTTGGCGGCGGGATCGAAGCCGGAGCCCTTCACCACGAGGGAGTCGCCGTCGTAGACGGGCTGGCCGGTGTAGGGCGTGACGCCGTCGGCCAGGAAGACCGCGATCGCCGGGTCGAAGACCGGGGCGGCGGGCCGCTCGCCCTGGTAGTTGACGGGGGTGGCGAGCTCCTGCGCGGCGTTGGTGACGCCGCCGGCGCCGTAGGTGTAGACGCCCCAGGTGGCCCCGGTCGGGGCGGCGGGCGTGGCGGTGGGGGCGGTGACGGCGAGGGTGGCGGTGAAGTCGCCCTCGGCGGAGATGTCCACCCACTGGTTGCGGATGGCGCTCTGGTACTGCGCGGGGACCTGGGTCAGGACCGACTCGGCCAGGGCCCACTTCTGGGAGACGACCTTGCGGCTGGCGCTGGGGGCGCCCGCGGAGGGCTTCCAGCTCTCGGCGAAGGCGCCGAGGACGACGTAGCTGCCCTGCGGCAGCGTGTTCGGGATGGGTGCGCCGCGGCCGCCGACGTTGGCGGCGGGGTCGAAGCCGGAGCCCTTCACGACGAGGGAGTCGCCGTCGTAGACGGGCTGGCCGGTGTAGGGCGTGACGCCGTCGGCCAGGAAGACCGCGATCGCCGGGTCGAACACCGGGGCGGGCGCGGCGGCCTCGACCACCTGCGTCAGCGCGGCGGAGGTGGAACCGAGGTGGGTGGCGTCGGCGGGCACGAACTCGGCCGTCACGGAGTGGTCGCCCGCGGCGAGGTCGCTCGTGGCCAGGGTCGCCGTGCCGTCGGTGACCGGGGAGGTCCCGAGGGTCGTCGCGCCGTCGCGGAACGTCACCTGACCGGCCGCGGCCGGCGTCACCGTGGCGGTGAGGACGACCTCCGCGCCGGCGGTCGACGGGTTCGCCGAGGAGGCCAGCGCGGTGCTCGTCGCGGCGGCGGGGACCGTGTACGGCAGCGTCAGGTTCAGCGGGTCGAGGGCCGTCCCCGCCGGGTAGAAGCCCGCGAACGCGGCGGCGCCGTCGGCGGTCAGCGTGGCGCCGACGCCGGAGAACGTCACGGTGGAGGCGTCGTTGACGGGCTGGGGCACGGTGAGGGTCGCGAAGGTGACGCCGGCGCGCTCGGAGATGGTGCCGTCCATCGCGCGGGAGTAGGAGTCGAGCACCAGCGAGCCGCTCGTGCCCTCGATGATCACGCGCGGGTTCGTCAGGCGGACGTCGAGCTGCCCGTCGTGCCCGGAGAACTGGACGCCGCCGGAGAAGCGCGCGTCGGCCACGGCCGAGACGTTGTCCGTCGTGCCCGCGCCGGCCGGCCAGGTGTAGGGACCCGTCCCGCTCACGCCGCCCGACGTCGTCGCCGTGCCCCGGGCGATCGGGCTCGCGATGTAGTCGCGGAAGGACTGCTTCACGCCCCAGGACAGCGTGGCGCCCGCGACGTCGGCGGGGACGGCGGTGGCGGGTGAGGCGCCGCCCACGAGGGCGACGGCGGCCACGAGGGCGCCGGCGAGGACGCTCGCGACGGTGCGGCGCCGAGGCGCAGCGAGGGATGGTGCTCTGGACACGGGGACGGCCTCCGAGGGGGTGGGCGTACCCGAATTTGGGCACGGAGGCCTTACTTATACCGCGATGAGGGGTGCCTTACCTAATGTAGGCTCCCCTTCGTGCTCCACCTCGCCCGTCGGCGGTCCGACCTCGCCACCGGCGTGCCCGCCCGCCGCATCGCCCTCCTGCTCTTCGGCCTCGCCGTCGCGCTCGTCGTGCTCGTGATCGTCTCGGCCGGCGTCGGCCAGCTGCGCATCCCGCCGCTCGAGGTGATCTCCTCGGTCCTGCGCCGCGTCGGCATCGAGACCGGTGTGCCCGTGACGCACCCCAACGGCGAGAGCGCGCTGTGGACCGTCCGGTTCCCGCGCGTGACGCTCGCGGTGCTCGTCGGGGCCGGCCTCGCCGTCGGCGGCGTGCTGATGCAGGGCGTCTTCGGCAACCCGCTGGCCGAGCCCGGCGTCGTCGGCGTCTCCTCGGGCGCCGCCGCGGGCGCGTGCCTCGTGATCGTGCTCGGCTGGACGGCGATGGGCGAGTGGGGCGTCGCGCTCGCGGCGTTCCTCGGGGGCCTGCTCGCGACGATCCTCGCCTACGCCACCGCACGGCAGAACGGGCGCACCGAGGTGGTCACCCTGGTGCTGACCGGGGTGGCGGTCAACGCCGTCGCCGGTGCCGTCATCGCGTTCATGACCTTCCTGGGGGACACCCAGGCGCGCGAGGAGATCGTGTTCTGGCAGCTCGGCTCGCTGAACGGGACGCGCTGGGTGCAGGTCGCCGTCGCCGCACCGCTGATCGTGATCGGCATCGTCGGCGCGGCGCTCGTGGCGCGGCAGCTCGACCTCCTCGCGCTCGGCGAGCGCTCCGCGCGGCACGTCGGGCTCGACGTCGAGCGCCTGCGGATCGGCGTGATCGTGCTGGTCGCCGTCGCCACCAGCGCGGCCGTCGCCTTCGCCGGGATCATCGCGTTCGTGGGGCTCGTGGTGCCGCACGTCATCCGCATGGTCGTCGGGCCGGCGCACCGCGTGCTCGTGCCCGCCGCGGTCCTGGGCGGCGCCGTCGTGCTGCTGGCGGCCGACCTCGTGGCACGCACGGTCGTGCCCTACGCCGACCTGCCGATCGGCATGCTGACGGCGATCATCGGTGGTCCGTTCTTCTTCTGGCTGCTGCGCCGCACGCGCCGCGGGGCGGGGGCTGGTCGTGACGGCGTCGCCCCAGGATCCGGTCCCGACGGGCGCCACGGCGTCGCCCGAGGCGCCCCTGATGGTCGCGTCCGGTGTCGGTGTCGTGCTCGGCGGGTCCACGATCCTCGACGGCGTCGGGCTCGAGGTCCGCCCCGGGGAGCTCGTCGCGCTGGTCGGCCCCAACGGCGCGGGCAAGTCGACGCTGCTGTCCGTGCTCGCCGGCGACCTCGAGCCGCAGGTCGGCGACGTGGCCGTGCTCGGCGTCGAGCTGCGCCGCACGCCCGTGCGCGAGCTGGCCCGCGTGCGCGCGGTCCAGGTCCAGGAGTCCCAGCTGAGCTTCGCGTTCACGGTCACCGAGGTGGTCGCGATGGGCCGGGCACCCTGGCGCGGCACCGCGGCGGAGGACGACGACGACGCCGTGGTCGGCGAGTCGATGTCCCGGGCCGACGTCACCCACCTCGCGCCGCGCCGCTTCCCCTCGCTGTCGGGCGGCGAGAAGGCCAGGACCTCGTTCGCCCGCGCGCTCGCGCAGCGCACGCCCGTGCTCCTGCTGGACGAGCCGACCGCCGCGCTCGACATCCGCCACCAGGAGGCGCTGCTGACGCAGGTGCGCCACCTGGTCGACGGGGGCGCCGCCGTCGTGGTGGTCCTGCACGACCTCAGCCTCGCCGGGGCCTACGCCGACCGCGTCGTGCTGCTCAGCGGCGGGCGCGTCCGCGCCGAGGGTCCGCCGGACGACGTGCTGACGTCCGCGCTGCTGACCGAGGTCTACGGCCACCCGGTGGAGGTCGTGCACCACCCCGACCACCCGGGGCCGATCGTGCTGCCGCTGCGGCAGCCGCGCACCCCACGGGTCACCCGCGAACCTGCCCCGCACCCGCTCGTCGACGAGGAGATCACGCCATGAGCGCCGTCGCCCCTGCACCCGCCGCCGCTCGACGGCGCAGCCGCACCACTCGATCGACGCCGCGTCGGGCCGCCCTCGCCCTCGCGGGGGCCGGCGTGCTGCTGGGAGCCGCGGCCGGCACGGGTGCCCCCGCGGTCGCCGCCCCCGCTCCTCAGCCGGGCCCGACCGGGGCGAGCGTCTCCGCCGTCGGGCCCCTGGGGGAGGCGACGGCCTCGCCCGACGGCCCGACGACGCTGACCCTCACCGGATCGGGCTTCCAGTCGATCGACGGCGGCTTCGGCGGCATCTACGTGCTGTTCGGGTGGGTCGCCGACGGCGCGTGGCAGCCCAGCGCGGGCGGCGGCTTCGGCGTCACCTACGCCTACCAGCCGGACGTGCAGGCGGCGGAGAACTCCGGCTACCAGAAGTTCGTCACCTTCCCGGGGTCCACCACCGCGTCCGAGGCCAACGGCTCGGAGGTCGCGCTCGACGGCTCGTGGGCCACCGACCTCGTGATCCCCGGTCCGGTGCTGCAGGTCACCGACGCCTCCGGCGCGAACCCGCGCGAGCTCGACTGCCGCGTGGAGACCTGCGGCGTCATCACGTTCGGGGCGCACGGCGTCGTCAACGCCAACAACGAGACCTTCACGCCGATCTCGTTCACGACGGCGGAGGGGGCCGCTCCGGTCGAGGAGCCCGCCGTCGAGGTGTCGCCGGCCGAGGCGCCGGCCGAGGAGGCGCCGGCCGATCAGGGTGAGGACGCGAGCGCCGAGGGGTCGGCGTCCGCGGAGGAGCCTCCCGCGAGCGCAGCGGCGGCGGCCGAGGACGGCGCGGCGACGGCGGATGACGAGAGCGGCTCGTCGTCCGCCGCGCCGTGGATCATCGCCGGGACCACGGCCGCGGCCGCGATCGGGTCGACGACGGCGGCCGTGGTCGCGGTCAGGCGGCGGAAGGCGTCGTCCGAGGCCTGAGACACCCCTGGTGCAATCGCGCAGGTAAGGCTTTCCTTATCTGAATGGTCATGACAGACTGTCGTGACAAGTTGTCAGAACGAGGAAGACCATGACCGAGACGCTCGAGCCCGCCGCCCCGCCCGCCACCGGCGTCCCTGCCGCCGACGCCGTCGGGTCGGCGGCCGTCGCCCCCGAGGCCACGGCCCCGCCGACGCTCTCGGTGCTGCTGCGCGAGGCCACCCGCCCGCAGCACGAGCACGCCGAGACGCGGTCCTTCGTGAGCGACCTCATGGGTGGCGCGCTCGGCCGTGATGCCTACATCGACCTGACGCGGCAGCACCACGCGATCTACACGGCGCTCGAGGCGGCCGGCGAACGCCTCCGCGACGACGCCGTGGCGGCTCCCTTCGTGCTGCCGGAGCTGCTGCGGGTGCCGAGCCTCGAGGCCGACCTGGCGATCCTGGCCGGTCCGGGCTGGCGCGAGGAGCGCACGCTCGTGCCCGCCACGCTCGCCTACACGGCCCGCCTCGACGCGATCGCGCGGCCCGAGCACCTGCTCGCGCACCACTACACGCGCTACCTGGGCGACCTCTCCGGCGGCCAGATCGTTGCGCGCATGCTGCAGCGCCACTACGGCATGACTCCGGAGGAGCTGACGTTCTACACGTTCGCCGACATCCCCAAGCCCAAGCCGTACAAGGACGCCTACCGGGCTCGCCTGGACGCCGCACCGCTGACGAGCGAGGGCACGGGCGCCGTCGTGGCCGAGGCCGCGGTCGCGTTCGACCTCAACGCCGCCCTCTTCAACGACCTCGGGCTGCGCCACCCCGCCCCCTGAGGCGCTGACTAGCTTCCGGCGGACGCGGCGGCGATCGCCCGCTCCACCGCCGCCAGGAGCGGGGCGAGCGCCTGCTCGGTGCCGGAGCGGTCCACCTCGAACGCGCCCGCGAGCCACATCCGCGTCATCGTCGGATACCGCTCCGGGTCGAAGTGCGTCTCCCAGAAGTGGCTCTGCTGCGTCCAGTAGTCCTCCTGCGACACGCCCTGGTCGCCGTCGCGCCGCTCCTGAGCGAGCTCGCGGGCCAGGCCGTGCACGAAGGTCTCGAGCAGGTCGCGGATGCCGACGACCTCCTCGGGGGTGAGCGGGGTGGCGGCGAGCACCCGCAACCCGGCCTCCTCGGCGTCGAGCACGTGCGGGGCCAGCGGGAGGCGCCACTGGTTGAGGTCGAGCAGCCAGGGGTGCGCGGCGTACATCCGCAGGAGCGAGTCGGCGTAGCGCAGCAGACCCTCGCGCCACGTGCCGCCGTCGGTGGGGAGGTCGAGCTCGGCGTAGGCGGCGTCGATCATGAGGTCGACCAGCTCATCGCGGCCGGGGACGTAGGTGTAGAGGCTCATCGCACCCGCGCCGAGCTCGCCCGCGACGCGGCGCATCGTGACACCGCCGAGGCCGTCGGAGGCGGCGACGGCGAGCCCGGCGGCCACGACCTCCGCCCGCGTGAAGCGGGGGCGCCGCCCGCGCGCGCTGGGCTCGGGCGGCAGCCAGAGCAGCTCGAGGCGGCGCCGTTCCTCCGCGGAGGGCTCGACGGCGACGTGTCCCACCTGCTCGGCGTGCGCGTCGACGAGGTCGCGCAGGCTCGCACCGGCCGTCTCCCGCTCCTGCATCTCGCCACGATCCTCTCGTCCGCCGGTGCCCGCCGCCCGTGACGCGGCGGGGGCTTCCCCTTCTTGTCCGTACGTCGTACTGTAACGCCGTCCCTCTTTCGGTACGGCGTACGGAGAACGATGATCACCACCCGAGGTCTGAGACGGACCTTCACGAGGAAGGCGAGCGTGGTCGAGGCGGTGCGCGGCATCGACCTGTCGGTCGCGGACGGCGAGCTCGTCGCGATCCTCGGCCCGAACGGCGCCGGCAAGTCCACCACCCTGAAGATGCTCACGGGCCTGCTCGCGCCCACCGCCGGCGAGGCGACCGTCGCGGGGCACGACGTCGTGGCGCACCCCGACCGCGTGCGGCGCGCCATCGGCTACATCGGTCAGGGCAACAGCGCCGGCCACTACTTCCGCGTCGCGGACGAGCTCGCCAGCCAGGCGCAGTTCTACGGCGTCCCCGCGGCCGAGGGACGGCGGCGCGCGGCCGACCTGCTCTCCGCCCTCGACCTCGTCGGGCTCGAGAAGCGCACCGTCAACACCCTCTCGGGTGGTCAGCGGCGGCGGCTCGACGTCGCGATGGGGCTGCTGAACCGCCCGCCGCTGCTGTTCCTCGACGAGCCGAGCACCGGGATGGACCCGGCCAGCCGGGCCAACCTGTGGGAGCACGTCCAGCGCATGCGGCACGAGTTCGGGATGACGCTCGTGCTCACCACCCACTACCTCGAGGAGGCCGACCGGATGGCAGAACGCGTCGTCGTCATCGACCAGGGGTCGATCATCGCGGACGACACCCCGACGGCCCTGCGCCACACGCACGCCTCCGACGTCGTCACCCTCACCTGGGCGAGCGAGGCGGAGGCGCGCCGGGCCCGGGAGGTGCTCGCGGCCGACGCACGCGTCGCCGGTGGCCTCGCGCAGCCCGGTGCGACGACGACGGCGACGGCGGCGGCTCCGGCGGCGACCGTGCCGGGCGGCCTGCGGCTCGAGCTGGACGACGGTCCCGCCCTCCTGCCCGTGCTCCTGCACCTGCTCGAGGGTGCGGGCCTGCGACCGGCGACGGCGTCGATCGCCGAGGCGACGCTCGACGACGTGTTCCTCAACCTCACCGGCCGGTCGCTGCGCGAGGAGTCGGAGTCGGGCGACGACGCCGCCGCGGTCGCCGCGATGGCGTCGGCCGCCGGTGGGCCCGGCGGGTCCGGCGGGTCCGGGAGCGCGGGAGGTGCGGCATGAGCGCCGCGACGTCGACGACCCCCGGGGCCGCGCCGTCGCCCGCCTCGGCCGTGCCGACGAGCCCGGTGGCCCGTTTCGTGCACGACACGGCGGCCGTCGCGTGGCGCGAGCTGCGGCTCACGCTGCGCGACCCGTTCTCGCAGGTCTTCGCGCTCGGGCAGCCGATCGTGTTCCTGCTGCTGTTCGCCCCGCTGCTCTCGGGCCTCGTGGGCGGGGCGATGGCCGGTCCCGGGGCGGCGGCCGCCGGCGAGTCGACCATCCAGTGGTTCCTCCCGGGCCTGCTGGTGATGATCGCGCTCTTCGGCACCGGGATGACCGGGTCGAACCTGCTCTTCGAGATGCAGATGGGCAGCTACGAGCGCATCCTCGCCTCACCGCTCTCGCGCGCCTCGATCATCGTCGGGCGAGCGCTGAAGGAGTTCGTGCCGCTGGTGGCGCAGGCGCTGATCCTCACGCTGGCGGCGATCCCCTTCGGGTTCGAGATCCACGTCGCGGGGGTCGCGCTCGGGCTCGTGATGCTGGGCCTGTTCGGCATCGGCCTCGGATCGCTCTCCTACGCGCTCGGCCTCGCGTCGAAGAACCGGGAGTGGCTCTTCTGGACGGTGCAGCAGTCCGTGACGTTCCCGCTCCTGCTGCTGGCGGGCATGATGCTGCCGCTGGAGTCCGGGCCGGGGTGGATGCAGGTGGCCTCGCGGTTCAACCCCATCACCTACCTGGTCGACGCCGAACGGGTGCTGTTCGCCGGCGGATTCACGATCGACGTGGTCTGGGGCTTCCTGGCCGCGGCGGCGACGCTCGCCGTCGGGCTCGCCGTGGGGGTGTCAGCGATCCGCCGCGCGACCCGCTGACGTTGCCCGAGGCGCACCGCGCGGGAGCGGTGCGCCTCAGGCGGTGCGGCGCACCGCGACGGTCGGGTCGACGCCGACGGCGCGCATCACGAAGGCCACGGTCTCCTCGATCGCGCGGTTGCGCCGCGAGCCCTCCTCCGGCACGTGGCGCGCGTTGAGGCAGGAGTTGATGAGGGGTACGACGGCGTCGAGGTCCTGGCGCGGGAAGCGCCCCGTGCCGATGCCCTGGATCAGGATGCGCCGCAGCGGGGCCTCGATCTGGGAGATGTGCTCGCGCAGGCGCAGCATCGTGTTGCGGCTGACGACCGTGCGCAGGTCCGGGCCGGGCGCGAGGTGGTAGACGCGCTTGAGGCGGATCTGCTGCTGCACGTAGGTCCGCAGCTGCTCGACCGGGTCCTCGACCCCGAGGAGGGACTCCTCCAGCGCCGCGATGTACGAGGTCGTCTCGTTCTCGATGAACCCGAGGAGGAGCGACTCCTTGTCGGGGAAGTGGTTGTAGACGGCGGTGCGACCCACGCCGGCCTCGCCCGCGATGTCCGCCAGCGTGATCGCGTCGAAGCCCTCGCGCTCCATCAGCGCCGACAGCGCGGCGAACAGCCGAGAGCGCACCTGTGCGCGGTGCTCGGCCAGCGTCGACCCGATGATCTTCGGCATGGGCACCATTCTCGCACGTATCTGACGTATCACCCAGGCTCGTCAGAATGTGGGGAACGCCACCGGGCACCCGGGACCAAGGTCCCGGGTCGGTGTCCGGGAGCCGCCCCCGGACGTGCCCGCACTAGGCTCGCGACATGAGCAGCGAGACCAACCAGAAGATCGTCACGACCCTCGCCGTCATGGCTGCAGGCTTCGTCGCCACGAAGGCCCTGAGCCTCGTGTGGCGCAAGGTCACCGGCCACGAGCCGCCGTCGCACGGCGACGACGCGTCGGTGCGCGAGCTCGTCGTGTTCGCCGCCATCTCCGGCGCCCTCGCGGCGCTCGCCCGCGCGGGCACCACGCGGGCCGTCACCCGCGCGATCGCCAAGCGGGTCGACGACGCGGTCTGACCCGACCCTCGGTGCGGACGGCGACCCGGGGTCGCCGTCCGCCGCCGGTTAGCGCTCGTGCGGCTCCTCGTGGGGGCGCGGGTCGGTCGTCGCCATGACCTCGTCACCCTCGGACTCCCCGGGCGCCTCGCCCGACGCCGGCGCGGACGCGCCCGACGGACGCACGCCGGCGGGCGTGGTCCGCTCGATCTCGGCCAGGTCCTGGGTCAGCTCGTCCACGACCAGCAGGTCGTCGCGGACCTGATCGGTCCGGTACCCCGCCCGCCCGACCATGTGGGCCGAGACCGGCGCGGTGATGAGCTGCAGCGCCACCACCAGCACGAGCGTCCAGATGACGACGCCGGTGCGGATCTCGAGCGCGAGCCCCGCCATGAGCAGCGCGAGACCGAGGACCTGCGGCTTGGTGGCCGCGTGCATCCGGGCGAGCAGGTCCGGGAACCGCGCGATGCCGATCCCGGCCACCATCGCGAGGAACGACCCCGCCACGAAGCAGATCGCCGCCGCCACGTGCATGACGGTGTCGAGCACACCTCCCTCGGTGATCACGACGCCTCACCCCCGTCCTCGAGCTCGGCCCGACGGCGGGCCGCCTGCTCGGCGGCCGCCTCCTCGCGGGTCATGATGCGCTTGTCGTCGTCGGAGTCGGCGGCCGCGAAGCGCGCGACCGTCACCGACCCGAGGAAGCCGACCAGGGCCAGCACCACGAGCACCGGCACGAGGTCGGTGCGCAGCGTCCAGGCCGAGACGAGGGCGACGGCGGCCAGGACGCCCGCCACCACGACGTCGACCGCGACCACGCGGTCCAGCATGCTCGGACCGCGTTCGGCGCGGACGACGGCGCACACGGCACCGATCGTGACCATGACGCCGCAGACGATCACCACGACGATGTTCATCGGTTCTCCTCCGATCCGGCTGCCGGGGCGGGGACCGCCGAGGCCCCGCCGCGACCGGCGCCGCCGAGGCGACGACGGGGCAGCCCGGCGCGGGCGATCTCCTCGTCCGAGGCGAGCGCGTACAGGATGCGGGCCTCCTGCTCGAGCACGTTCGCGCGGGCCCGCTCCACGGCCCCGGCGGCCTCGAGGTCGAGCACGTGCAGGTACAGGGTGCTGGTCGCGCGGTGGGCCTCGACGATGATCGAGCCGGGCACGAGGGAGCAGAAGTCGGCGGTCAGCGTCAGGTACAGGTCCGAGCGCGAGCGAAGCTGGACGCGGATGACACCGCTGCGCGGGTCACGCCCCAGCCGGAGCGCGACGGCGGTCACCTGGGCCGAGGCCACCACGATGTCGACGGCGAGCGTGCCCAGCAGCCGGAGGACGCCGAGCACCGAGGGGCGCCCCGCGAACGGCACGCGCGGCAGCGGGAGCACCGTGGCCACGAGCGTCGCGACGGCGAGGCCGCCCAGCAGGTTCGCGAGCGAGAAGTCGCCCCACAGCAGGAGCCAGACGAGCGTCAGCCACACCACGGCGGGGATCGAGGGTCGCCCGAGCCGTCCCTTGCGGACGGGTGCCTCCGCGGCCACGGTCGCGGCCGGGCTGGTCGCGAGGTCCTGGGCGTTGCGGTCCCGTGCGGTCATCGGTTCTCACTTCCGGTGCGGGCGCCCGAACCGGTCGGCTGCTCGGGCGAGGAGTCCTCCGGGCCGTCGCTGTCGCTCCCGGTGTCGGCCTCGGCGGACTCGCCGTCGCCCCGGGCCCCGTCGACGAGGACGGCGTCGATGTAGGGCGAGCGCGCCCGCAGGTCGCGCGCCGCGTCGTCGGCGTACCGGAACAGCGGACCCGCCAGGAAGGTGATCGCGCAGCTCGCGACGACCAGCGCGGCCGCCGGGCCGAAGGTGCTGCGCGGTGTGCGGACCTTCGGCAGCTCCTGCGGCGCCGTCTGCCAGAACGCCTTGTTCCAGGCTTTGATGATCGCGTACAGCGTGAGGAGGAGGTCAGCAGACCCGCCGCCACCACCGCGTACCCCAGCGGGGTGCCCAGGTCGATGCCGGCCTGCAGCAGACCGACCTTGCCCAGGAAGCCCGACAGCGGCGGGATCCCGGCGAGGTTCATCGCGGGGATGAAGAACACGATCGCCAGCGCGGGTGCGAGCTTCGCCAGCCCGCCGAGCCGCGCGAGCGACGTCGTGCCGCCCCGCTGCTCGATGAGGCCGGTGACGAGGAACAGCGCGGTCTGCACGGTGATGTGGTGCGCCACGTAGAAGACCGTGGCTGCGAGGCCCACCTGCGAGGCGACGGCGACGCCGAAGATCATGTAGCCGATGTGGCTCACGAGCGTGAACGAGAGCAGACGTTTCAGGTCGTCCTGCGCGACGGCGCCGAGGATGCCCACCACCATCGTCAGCAGCGCGATCACGAGCAGCACGTCGTCCAGCGCCCCGCCCGGGAAGAGCACGGTCTGCGTGCGGATGATCGCGTAGACCCCGACCTTCGTCAGCAGGCCGGCGAACACGGCCGTGACGGGGGCGGGCGCCGTCGGGTAGGAGTCGGGCAACCAGGCCGAGAGCGGGAACACCGCCGCCTTGATCGCGAACCCGAGCAGGAGCATGACCTGCAGGACGAGCTGCGTGCCCTCGGGCAGCTCGGGCAGGCGCTGGCCGAGCTGGGCCAGGTTGAGCGTGCCGGTCGCGGCGTAGATGAGGGCGATGGCCACGAGGAACAGCACCGAGGACAGCAGCGAGACGATCACGTAGATCGTCCCGGCCCGGATCCTGTCGCTCGTGGCGCCGAGCGTGATGAGCACGAAGCTCGCGCCCAGCACGATCTCGAACGCGACGTAGATGTTGAACAGGTCGCCGGAGACGAACGCGTTCGCCACGCCTGCGGCGAGCACGAGGTAGGTGGGGTGGAAGACGGAGACCGGGGTCTCGTCGTCCTCGACGTCGGAGGTGCGCTGACCCACGGAGTACCAGAGCACGCCGAGCAGCACGAGGCTCGAGACCACGAGCATCAGCGCGGCGAGCCGGTCCACCACGAGGGCGATGCCGACCGGGGCGGCCCAGCCGCCGACGTTGACCACCAGGGGACCGCCGTCGGCGGCGAACAGCAGCGCGACGGCGACGGCGAGCACCGCGCCGAGCGCGGTCAGCGAGATGGCGGCCTGGACACGGGGTCGGCGCGCCTGCGTGAGCGCGAGACCCGCGCAGATCAGCGGGATGACGACGGGAAGCGGGACGAGCCAGGTCATCGCGCACCTCCAGGGGTCTCGGAGTCGGGGACGTCCTCGGTCTCGTCACGCACCTGGGCGGCCTCGAGCGCGGCGTTCCCGGCGGCCTCGTCGGAGCGGGCGTCGTCCTCGCCGCGCTCGGCGCGACGGGCGATGCGACGGTCCTCGACGTCGTCCTGGACCTCGTCGTGGCCGTGCAGCTGCCACGAGCGGTAGGCCATCGCGAGGATGAAGGCGGTGAAGCCGAGCGTGATGACGATGGCGGTGAGGACGAGCGCCTGCGGCAGCGGGTCGCTCATCTCCTCGCCCTCGGACGCGTTGATCAGCGGCGGGGCGCCCGCGGCGCCGCCGGCGATGAGGATCAGCATGTTGACGCCGTTGCCCACGAGGGCGACGCCGATGAGCACGCGCGTGAGGCTGCGCTCCAGCAGGAGGTAGACGCCCGTGGCGATCAGGGCGCCCATCACGACGACGAGCACGAGGCTCGGGGTGGTGTCCGCGACGATCATCGTGCTCCCTCCTGCGTCGGTCCGGTGCTGCTGGCGGCGGGTTCGCCCCCGCCGGCGTCGGGTTCGGTGCCGTCGGCGCCCTCGGAGTCGTCGTGCCCGATCTCGCGCGCCTGGGCGCCGTCGGCCTCGCCCTGGCGGTCGATCTCCGCCCCGAGCGTGCGCAGCACGTCGAGCACGAGGCCGATCACGACCAGGTAGACGCCGATGTCGAAGAACAGCGTGGTGACGAACTTGACGGTGCCCAGCGGCCCGCCGTCGAACTCCAGGACCGCCGACTGCAGCACGGTGCCGCCGAAGAACATCGGCACGACGCCCGCGCCCGCCGAGAGGAACAGGCCCGAGCCGAGCAGGGCGCCCGCGTTGACCGGGGCCGCCTCACCGAGCTCGTAGCGGCCGCCCGCGAGGTAGCGCAGCACGAGCGCGACGCCGGCCACGAGGCCACCGGCGAACCCGCCGCCGGGCGCGTTGTGGCCCGAGAACAGCAGGAAGACCGAGAACACGACCATCGTGTGGAACAGCAGGCGCGTCGCGATCTCGAGGATCACCGAGCGGCGCTGCGGCGCCAGGGTCGCCCCGGCTGAGAGCCAGCGCTGGTTGCGGAGCGCGCCGTCGGGCTGCTCGCCGGGCGCCTCGACGCCGCGCGCCTGGAGGTGCACGAGGCGCTCGCCGCCGGCGGCCCCTGGGTCCAGACGTCGCCGAGGCGCTGGCCGCTCAGGTCCGCGGCGCGCTCGACGCGTGCCGTGCGCACCCGCAGGAAGACCAGCGAGGCGACGCCGGTGGCGGCCACGAGGAGCACCGAGATCTCGCCCATCGTGTCCCACGCGCGGATGTCGACCAGCGTGACGTTGACGATGTTGTAGCCGTACCCGTAGTCGTAGGCCTCGCGCGGGAAGTCCACCGACACGGGGTCGGCGGTGCGCGCGCTCGTCGCGATGAGGGCGATCACGCTCACGACGACGCCGACGGCGACGCCGAGCGCCGCGCGGAGCCAGCGGCTGTCGGCCAGCGGCCGGTTGGAGAAGTAGGCGGGCAGGCGGCGCAGCACGAGCACGAACACGAGCAGCGTGACCGTCTCGACCAGCACCTGCGTGAGCGCGAGGTCGGGCGCGCCGTGGATCTCGTAGAGGAACGCGACGCCGTAGCCCGAGATGCCGAGCAGGAGGATCGCCTTGAGGCGGCGACGGGCGCGGGCGGCCGCCACGGCCGAGACGACGATCACGACGCCGATGACGAGCTGCGCGGGGGAGTCCCAGGCCCGGACGTCGCCGATCGGGGTCTCGCCGGCCAGGATCGCCGTCGTCGCCGCGATCACCGCGACCACGAGGATCACCGCGAGGTAGACCGGGAGCGATCCGCGCTGGGTGATGGAGGTCGCCACCCCGGCGGCGCGGTCGAGGCGGCGCATGAAGCGGCGGTAGAGGTCCTCGGCGTCGAACGCGAAGCTCTCGCGGCGCTGCAGACCGGAGTCGCGGCCGCGCCACCAGAACAGTGCGGCGCCGCCCACGAGGATGCCGACCGTCAGGTAGAGCGGGAGGCCGAACCCGCCCCACAGGGTCAGGTAGCCGGGGTCGCCCTCGGGGTAGGTCTCGGCGTAGGGGGCCAGCAGGCGGTCGCCGAGCTTCGGTGCGAGGCCCGCGGCGAGGCCGGCGAGCGCCAGGATCGTCGGCGGGACGAACATCGGCCACGCCTCGCGGTCGGTCGGCGTGTCCTCGAGTCCGTCCTTGCGGGCGAACGCGCCCCACCAGAAGCGGAGTCCGTAGGCGACGGTCAGCACCGAGCCGACGACGAGGACCACGAGGAGCGCGGTGCTGCGCGGACCGCCGTCGTGCACCAGGCCCTCGAGCGCCGCCTCCTTGGCGACGTAGCCCGCCATCGGGGCGATGCCGATCATCGAGGCGATCGCGAGCGCCGCGACCACGGCGAGGAACGGCATGGTGCGCTTGAGGTTGGAGAGCTGGTGGATGTCGCGCGTGCCCGCCGCGGCGTCGACGATGCCGACCGTGAGGAACAGGGTCGCCTTGAACATCGCGTGGCTGCCGATCATGGCGATGCCGGCGAGGGCGACGGCGCGGTCGCTCTGCCCCACGAGCATGATCAGCAGACCGAGCTGGCTGACGGTGCCGTAGGCGAGCACGAGCTTGAGGTCCCACTGTCGCATCGCGCGGTAGCCGCCGACGATCATCGTGAGCGAGGCGAGCACCAGCAGCGGCCACTCCCACGACGCCCACGTCGAGAACCCGGGCGCGAGGCGCGCGACGAGGTAGACGCCCGCCTTCACCATCGCGGCGGCGTGCAGGTAGGCGCTCACCGGCGTCGGGGCGGCCATCGCGGCCGGGAGCCAGAAGTGGAACGGGATCAGCGCGGACTTGCTGACGGCGCCGACCAGCACGCAGATGATCGCGACGGACGTCAGCATCGTCATCGCGGGCGGCTGGGCGACGAGCTCGCGCAGCGAGTACGAGCCGCCCTCGACCTGGCCGAGGACGATGATGCCGCCCAGCATGACCAGGCCGCCGAACGTCGTCACGATGATCGCCTGCATCGCGGCGCGGCGCGAGACCTTGCGCTCGCTGTAGTGGCCGATGAGCAGGTAGGAGAAGACCGTGGTCAGCTCCCAGAACAGGTAGAGCATGAGCGTCGAGTCGGTCGCGACCAGGCCGAGCATCGCGCCGGCGAACGCGACGAAGACGCCGCCGAAGCGGCCCTTGCCCTTCGCGACGGACGCGAAGTACCAGGCGCAGTAGGCCAGCACGAGCGCGCCGACGGCACCCACGATCAGCACCATGAACCACGACAGCGTGTCCAGGCGGAAGGTGATCTCGAGGTCGAGCTCGGGGACCCAGGTGTAGGTCTCGACGACCTCGCGGCCGGCCATGATCTCGCCGGTGTGGGTCAGCGCCCACACGGCTGCGCTCGCGGGCGCGAGACCGAGGACGGCGAACATGCGCCGTCCGAATCTGTTCAGGAGGAGGGGGCCGATCACGGCTGCTGCGACGTGCAGCAGGAGGATCTGGAGCATCGCGGTCCCGTCTGGTAGCGGCGGCGGGGAGCAGTGGTCTACTCTACCCGCCAGGCTGTACCCGGACCACGTGATGCGTGCCTCGGGCTCCGTGCGCACCCGTTGCGCACCCGTCTCCGCACCGCCGCGGTCCCACGCCGTACCCTCGTGGCGTGCCTGAACCGGATGACGACGTCGAGCTGCCACCGGCCTACGACTTCAGCGGGGGCCTGACCGGGTTCCCGCTGCCGTCCGCCACGCCCGCCCCGCCGACGTCGGGTTCGGGCGCGGGATCGTCCTCGGGGACGACGTCGGGATCGACCGACCCCGCGATGCAGCCGGGCGGGCGCCCGGTGCTCCCCGCCGGCTCGAGCATCACCCCGCCCTCCAGCGCCCAGGCGTCCTCCGGCGTGCAGGCGCCGACGGGCCCGCCCCCGTCCCGCCGACCCGCAACCGCGGTCGTCGCGGCTCGGGCGGTGCCGCGCTCTACGGCACACCGCCGGCGCGGCAGCCGGGCATGCCCTCGGCCCCCGTCTCGCCGTCGCCCTCGCGGGGCTCCGGCGGCAGAGGTGGATCGGCCGGTTCCGGTGGGTCCGGCGGTTCCGGCTCGTCCCGCACCGGCTACCCGGTCCGCGGCGGCGGTCGCGGCGGCGGCACGGGCCGGACGACGTCGCGCGTGCCCTGGGTCGTGTTCGGCGTCGCGGGCGTCGTGCTCGTGGGCGCGGTCGTCGGCGGGATCCAGTCGGGCGGGAGCAGCGGCGGGAGCAGCTACCCGCGCGACCCGGTGGTCGACGGCGAGCCCGACACCAGCCAGGAGATCTGGTCCACGCGGCTGAGCGACGGGCGGCTGGTCGGCGACCCCATCGGTGGCGCCCGCTCCTACACGACGCCGGTCGGCGGCATGGCGGTCGTGGGGGAGCACGCCGTCGGCAGGTTCTCTGACGCGCCCTACGACGACACGATCACGGCGACCGTCCGGTCGGTCTCGCTCGCGGACGGCTCGAGCACCGACCTCGTGACGATGCAGGACCCCCGGTGCGCCGCCGTCCCCTACGGCACGCCGGAGCTCGCCTCCCGCGTGGCCTGCGCGGGCGAGGAGGACGGCGCGACCGTCGCCGTCGTGCACGACGTCACCTCGGGCGAGGAGACCGAGCGCTGGCGCACCCCCAGCCGGTCGCGATGATCGCGGCGACCACGACCGCGTACGTGACCCTGGACCGGATCGACCCCGAGGACGGCTCGACCACCCTGCGGTGGTGGAACAACGCCGGCCTGCCGGTCTGGAGCGAGGACGTCGGCGGTCTCGACCGGGAGCTGATCGAGAGCCTCGCCCGCGAGGACGACGAGAGAGGCTGGGAGCTCAGCAGCTCGGCCCGGCTGACGACGGTCGGCGAGGGCGCGGTCCTGTCCGGGTCGATGGGCGCGGTCCTGATGGACTCCACCGGCGTGACCGCCGTGAAGGAGTGCTGGTCCGGCGCGATCGTGGAGGAGGTCGTCGTCTGCGAGGGCGGCACGGACCGCCGTCTCGAGGGTCTGACCGTGGCCGGCGACACGCTGTGGTCCAGCGAGGACGTCTCGCTGCGCACCAGCATCGGGCGCGACGGCGCGGTGGCGATCGCGCTCGACTACACGCGCAACGGCGGTGACTACGGCGAGGAGTACCGGATGGTCGACGCGGCCACCGGGCGCCTCGGCGAGCCGCTCGACCTCGCCGACGACTGGCCGCAGGTCACCGGCACCGCGGCCCTGCCGATCCTCGTCACGGAGGAGGACCGCGACGACTACGACGAGGCCACCGTCGTCACGATCACGGCGCTCGACCCGGCCACCCTCGGCATCGCCTGGACCACCGAGCTGGACTCGCGGCAGTACCCGGAGGTGCTGGTGGCGGGCTCTCGCGTGCTCGTCGGGGTCGAGCGCGAGACCTGGACGGTGCTCGACGGCGCGACGGGCGCCGTCGTGGGCGGGATGGGCGGTGACGGCGACATCGACGTCGTGCTCGAGGACGGCGTCCTGACGGAGAGCTACTCGCAGCTGCGCCGGGTCACGCTGCCGTAGGTCGCCGGCGTGCGGGGGTCGTTCGCGAGCTCCTGCGCGAGCTGCTCCGGCGCGACGAGGAACCCGTCCTCGTCGAGGATCGCGCCGCCGACGGCCTCGTGCAGCGCGAGCGCCGCACGCCCGATGCGTGCCCGGATCCCGGCCCGACGGCGCAGGCCGGCCCGCGCCGTCGGCGTCCGGTCGTGCTCGGCCCACCGCACGGCGTAGGACAGGACGCCGCCGCTCGTCCACGCGGCTGTGCGCAGCGCGGGCGGGAGCACCTCCGCGGCCTCGACGTCGATCGCGAGGTGCGCTGCGCCGTCGTCCTCGCCGTCGTTCGAGGTCCGGACATCGGTCCAGGACGCGCCGTACCCGTCCAGGTGGTGGCCCTCCGCGGCCGCGGCATCGGCCCCGGGCATGAGCTCCAGACCGGGCAGCGCCGGCTCCAGCACGTGCGCGAGCGCCTCGGGGTCGAGCCACGTCGGGGCGTGCACCACGAGATCGACGGCGGAGTCGGGGTGCGGTTCCAGCAGCACCCCCGTGCTGGTGCGCACCGCTCCGGCGAGCCGGCGGGCGCACGCGTGCACGACGTCGAGCACCTGCCGCTCCAGGCCCTCGGGGTGGGTGAGCCCGAACGCGTCGAGCAGGTCGCCGTAGCCACCCGCGAGCGCGGGGGCGGGCGCGGACCGCTCGGGGTCGACGTCGACCACGACGACGGTCTCGGCCCACTCCGGCAGGCCGAGCGCGTCGCGTGCGGCGTCGGCGGCCCAGGGGCCGGTGAGCGTCGCGCGGGAGTGACGGTCGGCGTCGGGCAGGAGGTCCAGGACGCCCGGCAGCGTGGCCGACGGCGGGGTGGTCCACCGGGCGCCGACCACGAGCGAGAGCACGAGGGTCTCGAGCTCGTCCGGCTCGACGTCTCCGGCGAGCAGGAGCAGGTGGTGGTGGGCCGCGACGGCGGGTGCGAGCCGGGGCGCGCGGGTGGTGTCGGCCTCGGCGCTCACCCCCGTCACTCCACGGAGGTGCGGTGGAAGTTCAGGTGCGATCGCGACGCCGTCGGGCCGCGCTGGCCCTGGTAGCGCGATCCGGACGCGCCGCTGCCGTAGGGGTTCATCGCGGGGCTGGAGAGGCGGAAGAAGCAGAGCTGCCCGATCTTCATCCCCGGCCACAGGGTGATCGGGAGGGTGGCGACGTTGCTCAGCTCCAGGGTGACGTGGCCGGTGAAACCGGGGTCGATGAAGCCGGCCGTGGAGTGGGTCAGGAGGCCGAGGCGGCCGAGCGAGGACTTGCCCTCGAGGCGGGCCGCGACGTCGTCGGGCAGCGTGACCAGCTCGTGCGTGGCGCCGAGCACGAACTCGCCCGGGTGGAGCACGAACGCCTCGTCCGGGGCGACCTCCACCAGACGCGTGAGCTCGCTCTGGTCCTGGGCGGGGTCGATGACCGGGTACTTGTGGTTGTCGAAGAGCCGGAAGAAGCGGTCGAGCCGGACGTCGACCGAGCTCGGCTGCACCATCGCGGGGTCGTAGGGGTCCAGGCGCACGCGCCCGGCGTCGAGCTCGGCGGTGATGTCGCGGTCGGAGAGCAGCACGGGCTCACGCTACCGCCGCGCGGCGTTGCGGCCGTGTCCGTTTCGCTCGGTCCGCGCGAGCGGTTACAGTGGGTGTCGCTGCCCGTCGTGGCGGCGTGCGGATGTAGTTCAATGGTAGAACTTCAGCTTCCCAAGCTGATAGCGCGGGTTCGATTCCCGTCATCCGCTCCGAAGCGCAGCACGAGGCCGGTCCCCGCGGGGACCGGCCTCGTGTCGTTCCAGGGCGGAGCGCCCCCGTGTCCCGGTGACCCCGCGGCCCCGTTGCCCCGCGCCCCCGGCGCCCCGGATCGTTCGCTGCGCACGAATCGGGTCTTCACGGCGGTTGAAGGCCCGATTCGTGCGCAGCGAAGCGGTGGGGCGATGCCGGGCGGCGCCGGAAGGTGCCGTGGGCTGATCAGTGCGCGAGGGCGGGGGCGTCCGCGGCGCCGACCGTCGCCGGCCGCTCGGCGGCGGAGGCCGCCCGCGCCGCACGGTCGCCGCGCCGGCGGTACAGCGTCGCGGTCAGCACGAACCCGACGGCGAAGATGCCCGCCGACCACGTGTAGGCCGTCGAGAACCCGTGCAGGGCCGCCTCGACCCGTGCGGCGGGATCGCCCGCGGCGGCGCCGGCGAGTGCGGTGGCCGTCGCCGTCGTCGCGATGGTGTTGAGCACCGCCGTGCCGATGGCGCCGCCGATCTGCTGGCTCGTGGAGACGGCCGCCGAGGCCGCACCGGCCTGCGCGGGCGCGACGCCGAGCGTGGCGGTCTGGATCGAGACCGGCATGATCGAACCCATCCCGATCCCGAGCAGGACGAAGCCGGGCAGGAGGTGGGGGTAGGTGCTGGTGGCGTCCAGGAGGGTGAAGCTGAGCATCCCGGCAGCGCCCGCGAGCATGCCGACGGGGACGAGGAGCTTCGGCCCGAACCGGGGCACGAGCAGGTTGGTCTGCAGCTGCGCCGTCACGATGATCGCCAGCACCATCGGCATGAACGCCAGGCCCGTGCGCATCGGCGAGTAGCCGAGCACCGACTGCAGGTAGTAGGTGACGAACAGGAACGCACCGAACATCCCCGAGCCGGCCACGAGGATGCCGAGGAACGCGGCGCCGCGGTCGCGGTCGGTGACGATCGGGAGCGGGAGCAGCGGGGCCGATCCGTGGCGCTGGCGCAGCGCGAACGCCACGAGGAGCACGACGCCGACGGCGAGCGGGCCCCACGTCAGCACGTCGCCCCACCCGCGGGGTTCGGCCTGCGAGAAGCCGAAGACCAGGGTGAACAGACCGCCCGAGCCGAGCACGACGTCGAGCACCGCGGGGCGCTGCGCGCCGCGGCCGGAGTGACGCGGCAGGAGGACCAGCCCACCCACGAGGGCCACGACGGCGATCGGCACGTTGACGTAGAGGTTCCAGCGCCAGCTCAGGGTCTCGGTGAGGAGGCCGCCGAGGAGCAGGCCGATCGCGCCGCCCATGCCGGCGATCGCGCCGAAGATGCCGAACGCGCGCGCCCGCTCGCGCGGCTGCGTGAACGTGGTGGTGAGCGAGGAGAGGGCCGCGGGTGCGAGGACGGCGGCGAACGCGCCCTGCAGGGCCCGGGCGGCCACGAGCGTGCCGAAGGAGTCGGCGATGCCCCCGAGCGCGGACGCGCCGGCGAAGCCGACGAGTCCGACGAGGAACATCCGACGGCGGCCCAGGATGTCGCTGAGGCGTCCGCCGACGAGCAGGAGGCTGCCGAACGCGAGGGCGTAGGCGGTGACGACCCACTGGCGGTCGTTGTCGTCGAAGCCCAGGGCGGTCTGCGCCGAGGGCAGGGCGATGTTCACGATGGTTGCGTCGAGCACGACCATCAGCTGGGCGAGCGCGAGGGTCGTGAGGACGAGCCAGCGGTGGTCGCCGGCGGTGGTGGTCGCGGTCGTCGCTGTCGGCGCGGGCGGGGTGGTCGAGCTGGTCGGAGTGGCGGACATGACGTGCTCCTGGGGTGCGAGGTGCTGGCGAAGCAGCACGCTAATACAGAACCGCTAGTATCGGAACCGCCGGTATCGGAAAAGGTGTGTGACGTGGGCGACGCGTCGCGGGTGAGGATGGAGCCGTGATGGAGGACGAGCTGCACGACGACGGCGCCGCGGTTCGCGAACCGCTCGATGCGGTCGAGGCGCCGGAACCTCGCCGTCCGGGTCGGCGTCGCGACGCCGCGAAGGACGCCGCGATCGTCGCGGCCGCCCACCAGCTGCTCGTCGAGCGCGGCTTCGACGCGATGACGATGGACGATGTCGCGGAGCGCGCCGGGGTCGGCAAGGCCACCGTGTACCGGCGCTGGACCACGAAGGTGCACCTCGCCGTCGAGGCGATGACGACGGCGATCCCGGCGCTGACGCTGGACGCGGTGCCGGACACCGGGAGCCTGCGCGGTGACCTCATGACGATCCCCGCGCTGATCCACCGGGCGCGCGAGGACGCCGCCACGGACCTGCTCGGACCGGCGCGGGACCATCCCGAGATCGCCGACCAGCTGCACCAGCGGCTCGCGCGCGACCGGGTCACGGTGCTGCGCGGTCTGCTCGAGCGTGCCCAGGTGCGCGGGGAGGTGGCGCCCGACCGCGATCTCGACCTCATCGCCGTCGTGGGGCCCGCGGTGATCTTCTACGCGAAGGCGTTCTCCGGCGAGGTGTTCTCACCGGAGCTGCTGGAGCGCGTGATCGACGGTGTCGTGCTGCCGCTGGCCCTGCTCCGCCCCTGACCCACCCTCCGCGAGAGACTTTCGGGCGTTCCCGAGAGACTTTGGGGTGTTCCCGAGAGACTTTCGGACCGCCGTCATCGCTCGCGGTCGTTCCGAAGTCTCTCGCGGGTGCCCTGAAGTCTCTCGCGGTCGCCCCGAAGTCTCTCGGGAACGTCCCAAAGTCTCTCGCGGTCAGCGCAGGGGGTGTGGGCCGGGTCGACGCGCTCGTCGTCCCGCACCGGTCCGGGTGCCGTACCGTCGCCGAACGGGCGGCCGCCCAGCTCTTCGCGGCCGTGCGGCGACACCCAGCCGTCCAGCGACGGCCCGAGCGGCACGATGCCCGACGGGTTCAGGTCGCGGTGCACCTCGTAGTAGTGGCTCTTGATCTGCGCGAAGTCGACCGTGTCACCGAACCCCGGCGTCTGGAACAGGTCGCGCGCGTACCCCCACAGCGCCGGCATCTCGCGCAGCAGGTTCCGGTTGCACTTGAAGTGCCCGTGGTAGACCGCGTCGAAGCGGGCAAGGGTGGTGAACAGCCGCACGTCGGCCTCGGTGATCGTGTCACCGACGAGGTAGCGCCGCGTGGTCAGGCGCTCCTCGAGCCAGTCCAGCGAGGTCCACAACCGCTCGTACGCCTCGTCGTAGGAGGACTGCGAGCCGGCGAAGCCGCAGCGGTACACGCCGTTGTTCACCTCGGTGTACACGCGGCGCATGACCTCCTCCATCTCCTCGCGGTGGGCCGCGGGCAGGAGGTCGGGCGCGCCGTCGCGGTGG
Organism: Litorihabitans aurantiacus; assembly: GCF_030161595.1. NCBI lineage: Bacteria > Bacillati > Actinomycetota > Actinomycetes > Micrococcales > Beutenbergiaceae > Litorihabitans > Litorihabitans aurantiacus. Next base: position 2,799,135 of record NZ_BSUM01000001.1, on the reverse strand, counting down.
AACGCGGTCCACTCGGTGGAGAGGTCCAGCGTGATCTGCGCGAAGTCGTTCGTGGCGACGGCGCCGCTCGGCACGTCCACGAGCGCCGGCACCGTGATGCCGCGCGGGTACTCCGGATCGCGCGCGAGGAACGCGTCGCGCAGGTGGTGGATCCCGAGCACGGGGTCCTTCCCGTCCGGGTCGAGGTCGAAGGTCCAGGACAGCTCGTCGTGCGTCGGACCGGGCAGCCCCACCGAGATCGCGTCCTCGAGCCCGAGGAGGCGGCGCACGATCAGCGTGCGGTTCGCCCACGGGCACGCGCGGGCGGCCACGAGCCGGTACCGCCCGGCCTCGACCGGCCACCCCTCCGCGCCGTCGCGCGTCACGCGGGTGGTGATGTAGCGGGTGTCCCGCTCGAACGCCTCACCCGGCTTGGAGTACACACCCTGCTCACCCATGCTGCTCACCCGTCCCGATCGCCGTCGTGCTCCTGCCTCCACCCTCGCACCCCGACGGCGCGGCGTGGCCCGCGGGTCTCCCACCTCCGGCGGGCGCGGCACAGGATCCTTGTCGGCCCACGCCCGCGGGCGCACGATGGAGGAGCAGGGGGCGACGGCGATCGAAGGAGAGGACCATGAGCGAACCGACGGACGGGCGCGACGCGACCAGCGGTGCGAACCCGGACCCCGACGCCGATCCCGACATGCTCAACCCCCGGACCGGCAGCGCCGCCGCTCGGACGACGGCGACGGCGACGACGCTGCCGCACCGGGTGCGCCGGGTGACGACGACCTCGACCCCGACGGCGACCCGGACATGCTCAACCCGAGGACGGGCCCCGAGGCCGGTCAGGGCTGAGCGCCGGACCGCGAGACCACCACCAGCACCACACGAGAGGACGACCACCATGAGCGAACCGATCGGTGAGCCCACCTACGAGGCCGGCGAGATCGACCGCCGCGACACCGAGCACGAGCCGCACCTCAACTCCCGCCTCGGCGAGGCGGGGGAGAGCGCGACCGACCCGCTCGCCGGCGACCCGCCAGCGGACGGTGAGACCCTGCAGCGCCAGGAGGACGAGGGCGGGCGCACGGACCCCGCCTGAGCCTGCCGGCGGCACCGGCACGACGAGCCGTCGCCCTCCGGGGCGGCGGCTCGTCCGCGTCCCGGGCAGCCTCCCCGAACCGCGCAGCGGCGCGGCCCTGCAGGCCAGCGGCAGGCTAGCGTTGCCCGCGTGACGACGACGCGTGGCGCCGAAGCCCCGCCGCACGCACCCGGGCGGCCGCGGCGTCGCCCCGACCTCCGCGGGATCCGCACGCTCCCGCGCCCCCTCGCTGGGTCTGGCACGTGCTCGGCGTCTACGCCGCCTCCCGCGTGCTCGTCACCGGCGCGCTCCTGATCGCGCGCACCCACCAGGGCCCGTCGTTCGAGGGCTGGTGGCCCAACCCCGAGGGCCGCCCGCCGTATGGCGTCTTCGTCGGCCGCTGGTGGGACGCCTGGTGGTACGAGCGCATCTGGGCCGGCGGCTACCCGGACGCCCTGCCGGTGCGCGACGGCGTCGTCGTCATCAACGAGTGGGCCTTCTTCCCGCTCTACCCCGGAATCGTCCGGGCGATCACGACGGCGACCGGCGGCACCTGGATCGTCGTCGCGCCACTGGTCTCGCTCGTGATCGGGGCGGCGGCCCTCCTCGTGGTGCACCGCCTCGTGACAGTCGCGGCGCCCCACGCCGTCGCGGCGCGCCCCGGCCTCCCGCTCGCCACCGTCGCCCTCGTGGCCTTCTTCCCCTCCGCCGTCGTGCTCCAGGTGGCCTACACCGAGTCGCTCGCGCTCCTGCTCGTGGCGACGACGCTGCTGCTGGTCGTGCGACGGCGCTACTGCTGGGCGATGCTCGCCGTCGCGGCCCTGGGGTTCACGCGCGCCGTCGCGCTGCCGATGGCGGTGGTGGTCGCGGTGCACCTGCTCCTGCGCTGGCGCGAGGCCCGCGCCGGGCGCGAGGCGATGACACGGCGCGAGGTGGTCACCGGGGTGGGGCTGCTGGGCGTGGCCGGGCTCTCGGGCGGCATCTGGCCGCTGATCGCGGGTGCCGTCACGGGGCAGGTCGACGCCTACGTGCTGACGCAGGGCGCGTGGCGCCCCGATCGCGGCATCGGGCTCTTCGCGGGGTTCACGCGCGTGGAGACGTTCTCGCCGCTCGGGGTGGGGCTGACGATCGGCGCCGTCACGCTGATCGTCGGGCTCCTGGTGCTCGGCGCGCTGCGCGGCCCGCGACGGATCGGCCTCGAGCTGTGGGTGTGGTCGGCCGCGTACGTGCTCTACCTCGCGGCGGTCGGGGACCTCATCTCCAGCCAACTGCGGTTCCTGCTGCTGGCGTTCCCGCTCGCGATCGTGCTCGTCGCGCTCGTCCCGCGTCCAGCGTGGGCGGCCCGCGCGTGGACGTCGCTCCTCCTGGCCGGCCTGGCGGTGGCGCAGGTCGCCTGGGTCTGGACCGTGTGGATGCAGGTCCTGCGCGAGATCACCTTCCTGAAGGCACCCTAGCCCGACCCGACACCACCGGAGGTCACCATGACCGGTTCCACCCTCGCCGTCGAGATCGCCGTCCAGGACCCGCGCGGCGTCGCCGTCGCGGCCGCCGCCGGGGCGGACCGCATCGAGCTGTGCGCCGCGCTCGAGACCGGCGGCGTCACGCCGTCGACCGGCCTGCTCGACCTCGCCGTCGCCGCGCGGGCGGCGGGCGGCCCGGAGGTGCACGTGCTCGTGCGGCCGCGCGGGGGCGGGTTCGTCTACGACGACGGCGAGCGCGACCTCGTGCTCGCCGACGTCCGCGCCGCGGTCGAGCGCGGGGCCGACGGCGTGGTCGTCGGTGCGGCGCAGGCGGCCTCGGGCGGCGGGACCGAGCTCGACCTCGCGCTGGTCGCGCGCGCCGTCGAGGTGGCCGGGGGACGCGAGGTCACGGTGCACCGCGTCGTGGACACCGTGGCGGACCCGGTCGCGGCCGTCGCGGCGCTGGTGGGCGGCGGCGTCGCGCGTGTGCTGACCTCGGGTGGTGCGCCGACAGCGCCCGCGGGGAGGCGACCCTGCGCCGCATGGTGGAGGCCGCGGGCGGCCGGCTGCAGATCATGGCGGGCGGTGGCGTCACGGCCGGGACGGTCGCGGACCTCGCGGCCGCGGGGGTCGACGCCGTGCACGCCTCCGCGTCGCGGCGGCAGGAGCCCGACGCCGGTGCGCCCCTGGGCGGGACGAGCGACGGCGGGAGCTGGCTCACGGCGGACCTCGACGTCGCGCGGGCCTTCGTCGCGGCTGCACGCACGGCGCGCGCGGCCCGGTGATCCTCAGGTCGCGGCGCGCAGCAGGAGCCAGGCGATCGCCGCCGTCGCCGCAGCGACCGTGACCAGGTGCGTGCCGACCCAGAACCACCCGGGCAGCCCCGTCAGGCGCGACATCTCCGCGGGGTCGGAGTGGCGCGGGGCGCGGGCGACGGCGAAGACGTGCCGCCACGCCCCGACCAGCAGGACCGCCGCGACGACGAGCAGCACCGTGCTCGAGCGCTCGTCCGACCGCCACCACCACAGCGCCCCGGCGGCGAGGCCGACCGCGAGGGTGACCCCCGCCGTCGCCCACGAGCGCACGAACACCAGGCAGACCAGGCAGACGAGCGTGACGACGCCGAGCACGAGCGGCGCCCAGCCCGAGATGGCCGCCGCCACGAGCCCGACCGCGAGGAGCGCGGGCGCGGGGTAGCCCGACCAGGTGGTCCACGCGAGGCCGGGGCCGCGCGGCTTCCCGACCGTGACCGCGTGCCCGGACATGTCCGAGCGCACCACGAAACCCGTGAACCGGCGCCCGACGACGACGCCCGCCGCGGCGTGACCGAGCTCGTGCGCGAGCGTGACGACGACGCGCACGCGCAGCCACAGCGGCGGCACGAGACACACCACGAGCCCGACGGCGAGTGGCACCCACACCTGCCACTCCGGCAGGCGCGTCGTGGACATGAACGTCTCGCCGGACAGCGGCACGTAGCTCGTCCATCCATAGCCCTCGACGAGTGCGTTGCCGCCCCGCTCCGAGCGCGCGACGACCGCACGCCACCACTCGCTCTGCGCCCAGGGCAGACGGGTGAGCAGCGCGAGCGCGGTCGTCATCGCGGTGAGTGCGACGGCGCTCACGCGCGCGGCCCCGTCCGCCACGCCTGACCCCACTCGACCTTGCGCGCCGCCCGGAACGCCTCCTTGTCGCGCTTGGTCACGACGGCTCGCTCGTGCTCGCCCGCGGCCGTGCACAGCTCGAGCCGGATGTGGCCGGGGTGGGTCTGCGGGTGGCGCAGCACGCGCGCGGCGGGGAGGTCGGCGGCGTCAGGGGAGTCCGGAGGGACGGCGGCGACGTAGGCCAGCTTCTCGTCCTCGAACGAGCGCTCACCGGCCTTGGCCTGGCGGTGCGCGCGGCTGCGCTCGAGTCGGACGGCGGCGTGGCACCAGTCGGCGTCGTCCCCGGCGAGGGGGCACGCGCCGGAGTGCGGGCACGGCGCCACGACGCGCCAGCCGGCGGCGAGGAGCTGGTCACGGACCGCCAGGACGCGGCGGAAGCCGGCGGGCGTCCCGGGTTCGACGACGACGATGGCGCCGCTCGCCGCGGCCGTGAGGCGCTCGACGACGGCGGTGCGCTGCGCCGTCGTGATCTCCGACAGGACGAAGGCGGCGACGGCTAGGTCGTGCGTGGGGTCCGACGGCGACGCCGCGGTGGGGTGGGTGGCGCTCGCATCCGCGAGGGTGGTGGTGACGGCCAGGTCGGCGTGCGCGAGCATCCGCTCCGCCGCGGCGAGCATGGGCCGCGAGTAGTCGAGGAGGTCGGCGCGCTCGAGGCTGCCGAAGACGTCCCACGCCGCCCACGTCGCGGCGCCGGAGCCGCTGCCGAGGTCGAGGAGGCTGCGCGGCGCGAGGTGCGGGACGGCGTCGCGCACCTGTGCGAGGGCGAACGCGACGGCGGCGAACGTGGCGGGCATCCGCGCGGTGACGTACGCGGCGGCGTCGTCGGGGCTCGCGACGATGGGCCGGTCGGCGGGGCGGTCGGCGAGGTAGCGGTCCGAGAGGCGACGCGCGTCCGACGTCGTGCGCGCGCCGCGCGCATCGGCGAGCTCGGCCTCGACGGCTCCGCGCAGGGCGGCGGGCATGACGGACGTGGCGGGCACCTGGCGATCCTAGGTCGAGACCTCCGAGAGGGCCGCGCCCACCGGGCGCGACGACACCAGGTCGCCTAGCGTGGATCGATGACGACACGACGAGGCCGCCGTTCCCCTGCACGCCTTGCCGCGACGCTCGGGGTGGTCGCCGCGACCGTCGCGGGGTGTTCGGATCCGACCGGGCGCGAGGAGCCTTCCCTCGACTACGCGATCGATGCCGCCGAGCGCCTACTCGACGGCGAGTCACGGCTCGAGGAGGTGCTCGTCACCCCGCACGCCGGGCGCGGCAGCGCCGTCTTCGACATCCCCGGGACGGAGCTGGGGAAGTTCTTCAAGATGTTCTGCCTGGGCGAGGGCCGGATCACGCTCCGGGTCAACGGGAGCGACCGCATCACCGATCAGCGGTGCGACGACGGCACCGCAGGCATGGGCCTGGGTGCCGACGGCGACGGCACGCCCCTGGATCCACTGGACCCGGTCGAGGTGCAGCTCCTCGCGGCCGACGAGGTCTACTGGGTCGCAACCACCTTCACCGAGACCGACTCCTGAACACCGCACCCGCGGTGTGGTGGAGAGCACGCCGCGGGGTGGGGTGAGGCGTAGCGTGACGAGCTATCGAATCGTTACGATTGACGGAGACGCCCCAATCGTGCGCCGCCGCCCCGCACCGCTCGGTGCGCACCTCACCGCACAGCCCGAGGAGGCGAACCCTCATGACCAGCGCCGAGAACCCCGCGACCGCCGACACCGCAGCCCCCTGGGACGCCCCGGGCCCCCGGACTTCCACGCCGCGCCCGCCGCTCTCGCGAGCCCGCACCCGCCTCGCGCTCCTCGCGCTCGCGCTCGGCGGCTTCGGGATCGGCACGACGGAGTTCGTCGCGATGGGGCTGCTGCCGCAGATCGCCCAGGACCTGCTCCCGGAGACGTGGACCTCCGGGTCGGAGCAGGCGATCGCGCACACGGGTGGTTTCATCTCGGCCTACGCGCTCGGTGTCGTCCTCGGCGCCCCGACGATCGCCGCCACGGTGGCGCGCTTCCCGCGCCGCCGGCTCCTGGTCATCTTCACCAGCGCGTTCGCGGTCGCCACCCTGCTGTCCGCCGCGGCGCCCACCTACGAGCTCGCGATCGTGGCGCGCTTCGTCGCCGGTCTGCCGCACGGCGCCTACTTCGGCATCGCCGCGCTCGTGGCGGCGCAGCTCATGGGTCCGGGCAATCGCGGCAAGGGGGTCGCCCTGGTCCTCTCGGGCCTGACGGTCGCCAACGTCGTCGGCGTCCCGCTCATCACCGCGCTCGGTCAGCGGCAGGGCTGGCGGGTGGCCTACCTCGCGGTGACGGGTGTCTTCGTGGCCGCCACGCTCGCCGTCGCCCTCCTCGTCCCCCAGCAGCAGGGCGACGCCGGTGCGACCGTGCGCCGCGAGCTCAGCTCGCTGCGCCGGGGGCAGGTCTGGTTCGCGCTCGGGATCGGCTCGATCGGCTTCGGCGGCTTCTTCGCGATCTACAGCTACGTCGCCCCGCTCGTGAACGACGTCGCGGGCCTCGGTCAGGGCGTCGTGCCCTGGGCGCTGGTCCTCGTGGGTGTCGGGATGACGGTGGGCAACTTCGCCGGCGGCGTGCTCGCGGACCGTGGGGCCCTGCGCTCCGTGCTACGACTGTTCCCCGTGTTCATCGTCGTCATGGTGGTGCTCGCGCTGACCGCGAGCACGGCCGCGCTGCTCCTGCCGCTGCTCTTCCTCGTGGGGGCGGTCGCGTCCGCGCTCTCGCCCACGATCCAGACCCGTCTCATGGACGTCGCGGGCGACTCGCAGACCCTGGCCGCCGCGCTCAACCACTCCTCGCTGAACATCGGCAACTTCCTCGGTGCCGCGCTCGGCGCCGCCGTCATCTCGGCCGGCCTCGGGTACGAGGCGCCGACGTGGGTGGGCGTGGCGCTCGCCGTCGCGGGTCTGGCGCTGGCGCTGGCGAGCCGCGCGGTCGAGCGGCGGGGCGAGCGCGCTGCGGGTGGCGACGTCGCCGCCGTGCCCGACGCGCACGACGCGCCGGTTCCGGCCGAGGCGGTCGCGCGATGACCTCGACCTCGATCGGCCCGCTCCCGGAGCACGTGGCGCAGGGTGGCTACCAGGTCCGGCTCGAGTGGGGTGCGAGCGGGCTCGCGCGGCTGGAGCCCGCCGACGTCGTCGTGGCCGTCGACGTGCTCGGGTCGCTCGACGACGACCTCGCGACGGCGCTCGACCGCGAGATCGCGCGCGGCGCGGACGTGCTCCTCGGCGGCCTGACCAACGCCGCCGCCGTCGCGACGGCGTGCCTCGCGATCCAGCACGAGCGCGGGCGCCGCACGTCGATCGCCGTGATCGCCGCGGGCGAGGAGGGACGCGTGACCGTCGAGGACCAGCTCGGTGTCGGTGCCGTGATCGCCGCGCTCGCCGAGCGGGGCACCGACCACAGCTCGCCCGAGGCCGCCGTGGCGTGCGAGGCGTTCGTCGGGCTGCGCCGCGCCGTCGTCCACCTCGTGTCCGCGAGCGGATCGGGACGGGAGCTCGCCGCCCGCGGCCGCGGGGACGAGGTCGCCGCCGCCGCCCGGCTCGACGCCGTCGACCAGGTCGTCCGGTGGGGCGCGGTCGAGGCCCCGGTGGGCGGCGCAGGAGCCTGACTCAGGCGGCGGGACCCGCCGTCGCGCGCACCGTCTGCTCGCGCTCGACGTGGACGCCGCGGATCGCCGCGATCGCTCCTTCGCGCCCGATCTCGACCGTCCCCGTCACCACCGACAGCGCGGTGAGCGTCCGCTCGATGCGCAGCCCGGCGTCCCGGAGCGCCGGGAGGGCCCGGGGCAGGTCGCCGTCGACCGTCACGACCACCGACGTCCGCGGCGCTGAGTCCGAGCCGGGCGCCTCCGGGTGTCCGGATCCACCCCCGCCGTCGTGCTCGGGCCGGGGGTGCCGCACGACCGCCCCCGTCCGCGCGTCGACGGCGTCGAGGTCCGACACCGAGTCCGGGATCGATTCGCGGTTCCTGCGCACGCGGGGTCCCTCCTGATCGCCGCACCCCGGCGGCCTGCGCGGGGTGTGCACCCCATCATGACGAGTGCGGGGGCGCCACCGCCAGACCCCGACCCACGTCGCGCGCGGAGTCGGCCAGCGGCGCGGCGGTCGTGACGAGGTGCTCCCACAGGTCGCGACCGCGGGACCCGGTCGCCTGGGCGGCGAGCGCCGCCAGCCCCGAGACGTGCGGCGTGGCCATGCTCGTGCCGTCGAGCACCGCCGTCGGCGCGAGGGCGAGCGGGTGGGCGGACAGGATCGCGACGCCGGGCGCGGCGATGTCGACCTCGCCGCCGTCACCGTTGAGGCCGATGCACGAGAAGTCCGCGCGGCGCAGCCGGGTGTCCAGCGCCGCCACGGCCATGACCGACGGGCAGTTCGCGGGGGAGTTCACCGGTTCCGGTCCGTCGTTGCCCGCGGCCGCGATCACCACCGTCCCTGCGGCGAGCGCCGCGCGGGCCGCCGCCTCGTAGTAGCGCAGATGCGGCTCGCCGACGGCGACCGGGGTGCCCAGCGACATCGACACGACGTGGGCGCCCTGCTCGACCGCCCAGTTCAGCCCCTCGAGGACACCGCCCGAGGTGCCGCTCCCGTCGTCCCCCAGGACCTTGCCCACCAGCAGACGGGCGCCGGGTGCCACCCCGTAGCGCGGTCCGCCGCCGGCCGGCTCCCGCGCGCCCGCGACCGTCCCGGCCACGTGCGTGCCGTGACCGTTGCGGTCGTGCGCGCCCTCGCCGTCGACGAACGACCGCGCCGTCACGATGCGGCCGGCGAGGTCGGGGTGCTCGGCGTCGACCCCCGTGTCGAGCACGGCCACGACGACGCCGTCACCGTCCCAGGGGGTCGACGCCGCACCCGCCCCCGCCCCGACCACGCCCGTCGCGAGCAGCCCCCACGCCGCGGTGGCGGTGTCGGCGAACGCGCCGCCGGCGGGCGGGGCGACGGGCGGTGTCGCGGTGGCGTGCACCCACACCTCGGGCTCGGCCGAGACGACGGCGGCGCCCGGGTCCTGCGCCGCCTCGAGCAGGATCCCTGGCGGCTCCGTCATGATCGCGATGCCGAGGGCGTCGAGCACCACGGCCGTCCCCGCGGGGAGCTCGCCGCCGTCGGACGGCGCGGCCGCCGCCGAGGTGGCCGACGCCCCGGGCGCACCGCCTCCCCGCGGGAGGTCGCGCGCGCTGACGCACGAGACGCCGAGGCGGCGCAGGAGGTCGGGGGCAGGGGTCTCGCGCTCGTCCAGCACGACGATCGTGCGGCCCGTCGGCCCCGTGGGCAGCGCCCGCCCGGTCGGTGAGGTCATGGTCGCCGTCCTCCCCGCGGCGGACCCTCGCCGCCGCAGGCCACCATCAGAGCACCGGGGTCCGACATCGGGAACCCCGTGCCGTCATCCGCGGTCGGTGCGTGACGCGACCCGCGCCAGGTCATATCCTGACCAAGTCGCCCGACGCTCGCGTCGCCGTTGACATCGCCGCCTTGACCAACGCTTGAGAAGTGTGACGAGAACCGATGACTGACCTGCTCGCCGGCTACCGGGCGGCCGGCCCCGGCCACGACGAGATGCTGCAGTCCACCGGGGCCGCGCGCGAGGCGTGGGCCCAGATGGCGCACCTCGTCGACCTGCACGACGGGTCCTCGCTCGCCTCGCGCGCCGAGGACGTGGTCGAGCTCCTCGCCACCAACGGCGTCCGCCAGGGTGCGGGCTCCGACGAGCGCCCCTGGCTCCTCGACCCGCTGCCGGTGCTGTTCGACGAGGCCCAGTGGGCCCACGTCGAGGCCGGCCTGCGCCAGCGCGCGCTCCTGCTGGACCACGTGCTCACGGACGTCTACGGGAAGGGGCGGCTGCTCACCGAGGGTCTGCTGCCGCCCGCGCTCGTGCTCGGCCACCCGGGCTTCGTCCGAGCGGTCAACGACATCGTCAACCCCGGGCCGCACCAGCTGTTCATGGTCGGCACCGACCTCGCGCGCAACGCCGACGGGAGCTGGCAGGTGCTCGCGGACCGCGCCCAGACGCCGTCGGGCCTCGGCTTCGCGATGCAGGACCGCCGCATCGTGGCCGAGGTCCTCTCCGGCCTCTACCGCCACGCGCGCATCCGCCGGATCGGGCCCTTCTTCCAGGCGATGCGCCGCGCCGTGCGCGCCGCCGCGCCCGCCGGTGCCGGCTCGTCGCCGCGCGCCGCGCTGCTGACCCCCGGGCCGTACTCGCCCGCGGCCTTCGACCAGGCCTACCTCGCCACGATGCTGGGCTACCCGCTCGTGGAGGGTGAGGACCTCGTCGTCGAGGACGGCCGGCTGTGGATGCGCTCGCTCGGGAAGCGCGAGCCCGTCGACGTGCTGCTGCGCCACGTGGACGCCGAGTACTGCGACCCGCTGGACCTGCGCGGCGACTCCCGCCTCGGCGTCCCCGGGCTCGTGGAGGCGGCGCGCGCGGGCGCGGTCTCGATCGTGAACCCGCTGGGGAGCGGCGTCGTCGACAACCCCGGCCTGCTCACCTACCTGCCCCGGCTCGCGCGCAGCATCCTGGGCGAGGAGCTGATCATCCCCTCGACCGTCACCTACTGGTGCGGGGAACGCTCGATGTGCTCGCACGTGATCGCGAACCTCGACCGCCTCGTCGTGCGCTCGACCGCCCCGGGCGCGCCCGTGCTGCGCGGGTGGGAGCTCACGATCGCGGAGCGCGCCGATCTGTCGGTGCGCATCGCGACCGAGCCCTACCTGTGGGTGGGGCAGGAGCGCGTCGAGGCGTCGACCACCCCCGCCGTCGACGGGGACCGGCTCGAGGCCCGTCCCACGCAGCTGCGGACCTTCGCCGTCTCGGGCGAGGAGGGGTACGAGGTGATGTCCGGCGGAGTGGCGCGCGTGGCGGCGCCGGGGTCCGACGTCGCCGAACCTGGTCCGCACGACGCCGCCAAGGACGTCTGGGTCCTGTCCTCCCTGCCGAACTCCGACGGCGACGCCTGGGCCGAGGACTCGGCCCCCGCACCTGCGAACCTGCCGACGTCGATCTCCCCCGGCGCGGCCGAGGACCTGTTCTGGTTCGGCCGTTACAGCGAGCGGGCGGAGGGGACCACGCGGCTCGTGCGGGCAGTCGGCGACCGCTTCAGCGACTACGCCGTCGAGGTGACGCCGCGGCCCGGCGTCGGGGAGCCGGTGGTACTGGGCGTGCTGCGGCAGCTGCTGGCCGACGTCGTCGGGGAGGGCGAGCCGGTCCACCTCGTGCTCGAGGCCGCCCAGCCCGGCACGGTGGCGCACGCGCTCGCCCGCATGGCGCGCTCGGCCTCGTCCGTGCGCGACCAGCTCTCCTCCGACACGTGGGTCGCGCTGGCCTCGCTGGAGCGGGCGCTGGCCGCGCACCGCCGTCGCCGCGACCGAGACCCCGAGGCGGCCGCCGACATCGAGACCGTCTCCTCGCGGCTGCTCGAGGGGCTGCTCGCGATCGCCGGCATCCTCGCGGAGTCGATGGAGCGCGACGTCGGGTGGTGCCTCATGGACGCCGGGCGCCGGCTCGAGCGCGCCCAGCAGCTCGTCGACGTGCTCGCGGCGACGCTGCCGGCCGTGCACGCGCGCGCCGACGAGATCCTCGTGCTGGAGTCGGTGCTCATCGCGCACGAGAGCGTCATCACCTACCGACGCCGCTACCAGGCGCAGCCGCGCGTCGAACCGCTGCTCGCGCTGCTGCTGCTCGACGAGCACAACCCCCGCTCCCTGCGGTTCCAGCTGCGCGAGCTCGCCGCCTCGCTGGGGGAGGTACCCGCCCCGGCCCGCGGGACGCGGACGCGCGACGAGCTGCTGGGCGACGTCGTCGACCTCCTCGACGAGGTCGACCTGACCACCGTGGCCGCGCCCGACGACGACGGGCGGCGGAGCACGCTCGCCACCACCCTGGAGTCGATGGCGTGGCGGCTGCGCGAGCTCGGCGACGAGATCGCGCGCGTGCACCTGACCCAACCCGTCCCGGTCCCGTGGCTGGACGCCTCGGGGACGTTCGCGACGCCGTCGGCACGCGGGGCGGGCGACGGCGACGGTGGCGACGGTGCCGACGAGGGCGAGGAGACGCCGTGACCAGCAGGGGGCGCGAGGAGCGCAGCGGGGCCCGCCACTACCGGCTCGCCCACCGCACGACCTACACCTACCCCGAGGCGGTGACGAGCTCCTACGGGCGCGCCGTCATGCTGCCGCGCGAGGGCGGCGGGCAGCAGGTGCACACCTCGGCGCTGCACATCTCGCCGACCGCCGCGCAGACGGGCGAGCACCGAGACTTCCACGGCAACCGCTCCAGCTTCTTCAAGATCGACACCGAGCACACCGAGCTCGAGGTGCTGGCGGAGTCGGTGCTGACCGTGACGCGCAAGCAGGCGCAGATCGACCGGATGCCGATGATCTCGTGGAGCCAGGCCGCGGAGGTGACCCACACCCTCGGGGCGCCGGGGCGTGGCGGCGACACGAGCCACGGGGTCAACGGCGACGCGGTGATCGCGGTCTCGGAGGCGATGCTCGCCTCGCAGATGATCGACGTGACCGAGGAGGTGCGATCGTTCGCGGCGCCGTCGTTCGGGCCGGGCACGCCGCTCGCGCACGTGGTGGCGGACCTGTGCACGCGGATCAACACCGAGCTGGAGTACAAGTCGGGCTCGACGACGATCCACACCCGGCTGCCGGAGCTCCTCGAGAAGCGGCAGGGCGTGTGCCAGGACTTCGCGCACCTGATGATCGCGTGCGTGCGCTCGATGGGGCTCGCGGCGCGGTACGTGTCGGGCTACATCGAGACGAACCCGCCGCCCGGGCGGCCGAAGCTGCGGGGGTGGACGCGTCGCACGCGTGGGCCTCGGTGTGGGTGCCGGGCGGTGGCTGGCTGCACGTGGACCCGACCAACGACCAGTTCATCGACAACCGCTACGTGGTGCTCGGCTGGGGCCGCGACTACCGCGACGTCTCGCCGCTGCGCGGGATCGTGTACACCCCGGGCAAGGGGTCCTCGCTGAAGGTGGGCGTGGACCTGATGGAGCTGACGCCCGAGGAGGTCGAGGAGGTGCGGAGCTCGCACAGCCCCGGCGGGGGTGCGGGGGCCGGTCGCGGGCGGGGGCGCGCGGGGGGCTGAGGCGGTGCGGATGCGTGCGCCGGTCCCTCGCCCACGACGGCACAGCCCTCGCCCCGCGACGACCGCCCCGCGCCCATCCGCCGTCGGATCCTCGCTGTGAGCGGCTGAGTCTCGCTCACAGCGGCTGGTGGCGAGAGGTTTGTCGTCGTACCCCGTCTGACCTGGGCTGACGCCGCGCCGCACCCAGTTGCAGCACCATCAGCCGCTGTGAGCGAGACTCAGCCGCTCTCAGCGAGGGCCGCGACCGAGGTCCTGACGGCCTGGAGGTCGCGGCCCCGCAGGTGACGCCATCCCTGGACACGGGTCCCAGCGCCGACGGCGTCGGCCCGCAGCTCCACGACCGCGGCACGGATGTTCGGCGGGACGGTGCCGCCGGGCTCGCGCGCGCCGCCGTCCCCGTGCGCCCGGACGATCTCTGAGACCGCCGCGACGACCGCCGCGGGATCGCTGTCCTCGAACGCGAACCGCAGCACGAGGAACCCCAGCCGGGCGGCGTTCCGGTCGCGCGCGCGATCGCGGCGAAAGGCCCGCCGGTCACTGTGGAAGGCGTACCCGTCCAGCTCGACGATGATCCATCCCTCCACCAGCAGGTCCACCTCCCCGACCCCCGGCACGACCGCCCCGGGGACGACCGCGAGCCCGGCACGGCGGAGCGCGAGCCGGGCCAGCGTCTCGATGCGCGAGCGTGACCGTCCGTCCACGTCGAGCTCGAGGGCCTGGGCGCGCGTCCCGCTCACGGCCGCGACGTCCTCGATCACCTGACGGAGGAACGACGCCGGACGACCGTGCGCCACCCGGTCGAGCGCAGCCACCGCATCGTCGTAGGGCAGGCACAGCGCGGCGCGGACCGCGGCGACGGCGAACGGGACGATCCGCGCCGTCGAACCGGTCGCGACGTCCTCGTGGTGCCGCCGGACACCCGTGGGGCGGCGGCGCGCGGTTCCGCGGCCGCGAGGCACCGAGACGTGGACCAGCGAGGAGTCGCCCGCGATGTCGACGCCGTAGTGGCGCAGGGCGGACACGCACGAGACCGCGCCGTTCTGCTGCGCGGCGAGACGGACGGCGGCAGGTGCGTCGGGCAGGGCGTAGCACCCCCGCTCGACCAGGACCAGGGCGCCCGTGGCTACCAGCCGCTGCAGCTGGTAGCGGGACGTGCCGATCTCACTGAAGCGTGCTGCGCCACCGAGGCGGCGGATACGGGTGAGGGTGTCCACCGGTCGATGGTGGCGTGCAGCGTCGGCGAGTGGGGACGGCTGTGGACAACCCGCGCGGTGCGTCAACGCTCGACCCGGAGGTGGCCACTCCTCCCGGGCAGCAGCCCTCGCTCAGAGCGGCTGGCCCCTCGCCCACAGCGGCTGGTGGCGGGGCGGTCCGTGAGCAGCCCCTTCTGAGCAGCGGCGACGCTCGTGGCCGCTCGCTCGGGCCGCACTCAGCCGCTGTGAGCGAGACCCAGCCGCTGTCAGCGAGGGGTGTGCCGTCGTCAGCGAGGGCGTGGGCGAGGGCGGGCGGGCAGGATGGGGGCATGCCCACCCCGCCCCGCCCGCCCCGCGGGCTGTTCGTCGGTCTGGCCACGCTGGACGTCGCCCACCACGTCGACCGCGCGCCCGGCCCCGACGAGAAGGTCACCGCCACCGCCACGCACCTCTCCGCGGGCGGCCCGGCCGCGAACGCCGCCGTCACCTTCGCCGCGCTCGGCGGCCGGGCCACCCTGCTGACCGCGCTCGGCGCCTCCGCGGCCGCGCAGCTCGTGCGCGCGGACCTCGAGCGGCACGGCGTCACGGTCCTCGACACCACCCCTGACGCACGGACCGACCCACCCGTCTCCGCCGCCACCGTCCAGACCGCGACCGGGCGTCGCAGCGTCGTCGGCTCCGACGCCGTCGCGAGCGACGCCCCGCCTCCGCCCGATCTCGCGGCGCTCGCGGCCGCCGTCGACGTCGTGCTCCTCGACGGTCACCACCCCCGCCTGGCGATCGCGGCGGCCGCGTCGGCACGAGCCGCCGGGACCCCGGTCGTGCTCGACCTCGGGCGCTGGAAGCCGGTCATGGCCGAACTCGTCCCCGCCGCGGACCACGTGGTCGCCTCGGCCGACGCCCGCGCCCCCGGGACGCACGACGTCGACGACTCCGCCCGGGAGCTGAGCCGCCTCGGTGCCCCGGTCGTCGTCGTGACGCGCGGCGACGACCCGGTCTCCTGGTGGGCGGCCGACGACGACCACGGTGACGCCCCCGTCCCGGCCGTCCGCGCCGTCGACACCCTCGGGGCGGGCGACGCCTTCCACGGCGCCTACGCCCACGCCGTCGCGCGCGGGCAGGAGGTGCCCGACGCCGTCGTGCACGCCGTCGAGGTCGCCTCGCTCCGGGTGCAGCACACCGGACCGCGCGCGTGGCTGGCGCACCTACCGGCCACCCCCGAGGCGGCGCGGTGACGCCTCGCGAGGTCGCCCTCGCCGACCTCGTCGCGCGCGCCGACGCCCTCGCGGACGAGGGCAGCCGGCGCATCCTCGGCATCACCGGCGCGCCCGGTGCGGGCAAGTCCCACCTCGCCCATCGGCTCGCTGCCGCGCTGGGGCCGGCGCGCGCCGTCGTCGTGCCGATGGACGGCTTCCACCTCGCCGGCGAGGTGCTCGACGCGCTCGGGCGGACCGCGCGCAAGGGGGCGCCCGACACGTTCGACGGCGCGGGCTACGCCGCGCTGCTGCGCCGCCTCCGCGAGCAGGTCGCGTCGAGCGACGGAGGCGATCCGGCGCTCGACGGCGTCGTCCTCGCCCCGCGGTTCCACCGCGAGATCGAGGAGCCGGTCGCGGGTGGGATCGCGGTGCGTCCCGAGGTGCCGCTCGTCATCACGGAGGGGAACTACCTGCTGCGCACGGGGTCCCCGTGGTCGGGCGTGCGGCCGCTGCTGGACGAGGTCTGGTTCCTCGCGCCGCCGGACGACCTGCGCCGGGAGCGGCTCGTGGCGAGGCACGAGGCGTTCGGTCGATCGCCCGCGGCGGCGCGGGAGCACGCCCTCGGCAGCGACGAGGTCAATGCGCGCGGCATCGTCGCGACGGCGGACGGGGCCGATCTCGTGGTGCGGCTGCTGGGCTGACGGGCAGCGGCCACCGCCGCCCGTCGGTGCGGCCGGCCACGACCGGAGGCAGTTTCCGACGTCGGCGGCGACGTCTCCCGAGGGCCGATACCGCATTCATCGCAAACTCGAAGCAAAGGTCGAGCGACCTTCGTAGAGCACCTGCGGGACCTTTGCGAGCAATCCTTGCGTAACTCAAGGATGGCTTGAATTCCCTCAGTTTATACCGAGTTGTGAGTAGGGCCTGATTCAGACGTCGAGCGACTCAAGTGCATCTGACCTGCATGGATGGCGATCGCTCCGGCAGCGGGTCGACGGGGTGGGGCTGCGAACGTAATTCACACTCTTGTGGCGCCCGCGACGGCGCGCCTACTTTCTCCCCCAAGCGACCTGCGCAACCGGGAATGGTCTCGACGACGGTGTCGACGGAGTTCTCCCGCCCCTGCGCAACGCGATCGGTCATTCCCTGCTCGAGAGGACCTCGCATGCCCAGAACTGCCCCGGTCGGCACGATCCGCGGGCCGGCCCGCACCCGCCGGCTCGTGACTCGTGCGGTCGCCGCACTCTCGGCGACCGCCGTCACGCTCACGGTCGTGGCGTCCGCCGTCCCGGCCGCCGCGGTGCCGATCGCCGAGGTCCCGCAGGACCCGACCACGTGGGCCTCGGCCCCGTACTCGCCGCTCACCGGAGCCGCGGTGACCCCCGACAACGACGTCGTGCTGGAGTTCACCGGTACCGACGGCGGCCTGAACGCCGCCGGCGACGTGGCCACCGGTTTCAGCCTCGTCCAGCCGGCCAGCGCCAAGATCACCGCGAGCGACCCCGCGCAGCGCACCGCGTACCTGCCCCAGAACCTCGCGGTCTCGGGCGGCCGACTCACCGTGACGGCGACCAAGGGCATCGCCTTCCTCGTCAACGGTCCGACCGGCAACGACGTGACGAAGAACAAGCAGGACAACACCCTGGGGGTCCCGCTCGACACGGTCGACAAGAAGGTCCGCCTCACGACCACGCTCCAGCTGCCGGACGCCGCCACGAGCGCGGCGCAGGCCGGTCTCTGGTTCGGCCCCACGGACGACAACTACGTGAAGTTCGTCGTCGCGGCACCCGACGCCAACGGCCGTCAGATCCAGCTCATCAGCGAGGTCAACGGCTCGGCCAACACCGACGCCAGCAACACCACCACCCAGAAGCTCTTCAGCACGACCAGGACCACGATCGCCGGCTCGACGCCGGTGACGCTCACGCTCGACGTCGACGGCACGAGCAACACGGCTACCGGCACCTACGCCATCGGCAGCGGCGCGAGCGTGGCCATCGGCACCATCCCGGTGCCGCGGAACTTCGTCGACGGCGCCCTGGTCCAGGGCAACCTGAAGGCGGCGGGCGTCACCGGTGTCGGCGGCGTGTTCGCGACCAAGCGCAACATGCCCGACGCCACGGCGATCGCCGTGCCGTTCGAACGATTCACCGCCGCGCAGCTCGACACCACGCCGCCCGCCGCCGTCGGCAACCTGACCGCTGCGGCCGCCACCGACTCGACCCCGCTGGCGTGGACGGCCCCGGCCGACACCGACCTGGCCGGCTACCGCGTCTACCGGTCCGCCACCACGCCCGTTCCCACCACCGGCACCGGGCTCGGCGGCGCGGCGCCGCTGACCGGCACGACCTTCACCGACAACGACACCTTCGTCGGTCAGACGTGGAACTACGCCGTCGTCGCGGTCGACGCCTCGGGCAACGTCTCCCCGGCCGCGACCGTCGCGGCCACGAGCCCCGCTCCCGAGGGCGAACCCGTCGCGAAGATCGACTTCACCACCGCGGCCGGCGCGGCCGCGACCGGCTACACGAAGAACTCCGGCGCGCCGTACACGGCATCCGCAGGTGCCGGCTGGGTCACGGCGGACGACGCCACCCCGTTCGACTTCGCCGCCAACACACGGGTGCGCACCGCGGACGCGGGCCAGCAGAGCGACCCCCGCCTGCTGTCGATCATCCACATGGCGTACGGGGAGGCGACGCCTCCCGGGACGGCCGGCGTGAACGGTGAGCGCGGGGTCTACGTCCAGGACGTCCCGAACGGGACCTACACCGTCGTCGCGGCGGTCGGGGACACCTCGGCGGGCAACTACAACAGCACTCACACGCTGACGGTCGAGGGCGAGACGCTCGTCGCCGACGTCAAGCCCACCGCGACCTCCGGGGCCCAGTTCGAGCAGGGCGTCGCGACGGTCGAGGTCACCGACGGCCAGCTCACGATCGAACCCGGCGGGATCAACACCAAGCTGTCGTTCCTCGAGATCTCCCGGGTCGCCGACGCCGTCGAGGCTCCCCTCGCCCCGCAGGGCGTGACGGCCACGCTCGGCGCCGACAGGACGTCGGCCACGCTCGCCTGGTCCGCGGTCGACGGCGCGGAGGAGTACGAGGTCTTCCGGTCATCGACGTCGCCCGTCGCCACCACCGGCCGGCCCCTGGCCGCCGGGCTCACCGAGCCCACGTTCGCGGACACCGGCCTGAGCGTCGGCAGCACGTACCACTACGTCGTCGTCGCGAGGAACGACGGCGGAGCCTCCCCGGCCTCGGCCGAGGCCACCCTGCAGGTCCCCGCGGCGCCGGTCGCCCCGGGTGCCCCGACCGACCTGGCCGCCGCGCTCGGCGCCAACAACGCGTCGGTCAGCCTCACGTGGGCCACCGCGGCGGACGTCACGTGGAACGTGTTCCGCTCCACCACCTCGCCCGTCGCCACCGACGGCGCCCCGCTGAACGCCGCGCCGCTCACGGCCTCGGCGTTCTCGGACACCACCGTCGCCGCCGGCACCACGTACCACTACGCGGTCGTCGCGGTCGGCAGCACCGGACTCGTCTCCGGCGCCTCGAACGAGGCTTCTGCCGCGATCCCGGCTGCACCGGTCGCCCCCGCGGCGCCCGTCCTGTCCGGCTCGCTCCAGGGCAGCAACGCCGCCCTGACCTGGGCCGGTGTCCAGGGTGCGACCACGTACGACCTGTACCGCTCGACGTCGGCCACGGTCGCCGTCACGGGAACGCCCCTCGCGTCCGGTCTCACGGGCACGAGCTACACCGACTCGACGGTCGCTGCCGACTCCACCTACCGCTACGCGCTCGTCGCGGTCGGTGCGGGCGGTCGCTCGGGTGCCTCCAACACCGTGTCCGTCACGGTGCCCGGTGGTGGACCCGAGGTGTGTGCCACGAACCGGTGGTCGGTGCAGTACTTCGCCGGACGCGCCCTGGCCGGCGTGCCGATCGCGAAGGACTGCGTCGCGACGATCGACCAGGCCCACGCCTCGGGCGTCGCCCTCGGGAACGGCGTTCCCGCGGCCGAGTACTCGGCCCGCTTCACCACCACGGTGGACCGCGGCGCCGGGACCTACACCTTCACCGCCGTGCACGACGACGGCATGCGCCTCTACGTCGACGGCTCGCTCGTCATCAACGCCTGGGCCGCCTCGAACGGCAAGGAGGTCAAGACAGCGTCGGTCGACCTGGCAGCGGGGCCCCACCAGGTCGTCGTGGAGTACTACCAGGGAAGGTCCGCAGCGCGACTCAAGGTCGACATGACCTACTCGGCCGGTGAGCCACCGGCCACCTGCGCCGCCACGAGGTGGACCACCCAGTACTTCGCCGGTCGCAACCTCGCCGGAGTCCCGATCGCCGAGGACTGCCTCACGGTGATCGACCAGGGTCACGCCGCCGGCGGCACGATCCGTGACGGGGTGCCCTCCACCGAGTACTCGGCACGCTTCACCTCGACCCTGAACCAGGGTGCCGGCACGTACACCTTCACCGCCTCCAACGACGACGGGCTCCGGATCATCGTCGACGGCACCACCGTGCTGGACGCCTGGTTCGCCTCCCACCAGCGCGACGTCCGCACCGCCAAGGTCGACCTCGGGTCCGGCCCGCACACGGTCGTGGTGGAGTACTACCAGGGCAAGTCAGCCGCACGCGTCAAGGTCGACGTCGCCTTCACCGCCGGCGCCGAGCCGCCGGTCTGCGCCACCACCAGGTGGTCGGGTACCTACTTCGCGGGCCGCGCCCTCGCCGGCGCCCCGATCGCGGAGACCTGCACCAGCGCGCTCGACCTCGCCCACGCCTCGGGCGTCGCACCCGGCAACGGCATCCCCGCTGCCGAGTACTCCGCCCGCTTCACGCGGACCATCGACGAGGGCGCCGGCAGCTACACGTTCACGGCGCTCCACGACGACGGCATGCGCCTGCGCGTCGACGGCACGCTCGTGATCGACGCGTGGTTCGCATCGAACGGCAAGGAGCCGCGCACGGCCACCGTCCAGCTCGGCAACGGACCGCACACGCTCGTCGTCGAGTACTACCAGGGCAAGTCCGCCGCCAAGCTGAAGGTCGAGCACACTCGCAGCGGTGCGGACACCGCACCCCCACCGCGCCGACCGGCCTGACCGCCACGGCGGCCGACTCCTCGGTCAGCCTCGCCTGGGCGGCCAGCACCTCGACCGACACGGTCGGGTACCGCGTGTACCGGGCCACCGCGGCCGGAGCGCCGCTCGGCACGCCGCTGAACAGCGCCCTGCTGACCACGCGGACCTTCGCCGACACCACGGCCGTCGCCAACACGACGTACTACTACGTGGTCACGGCCGTCGACGGCGCCGGCAACCAGTCCGGCAGGTCGAACGAGGTGCAGGGCGGGTGGACCTTCGTGCCCGACACCGAGGCGCCCGTCGCTCCCACGGCTCTGACCCAGCTCCCGGGTGACACCTCCGTCACCCTGACCTGGGCGGCGTCCACCTCGACGGACACGGTGGGCTACCGCGTCAAGCGGTCCCTCGAGGCCGGGTCGGCGAACAACGGCACGGTCGTCTCCGGCACCGGTCTCGTCACCGGCACCACCTACGTGGACCGGTCGGTCACGAACGGCACGACGTACTTCTACTCGGTCGTGGCGGTCGACGGGGCCGGCAACGTCTCCGCCGGCTCGAACGAGGCGATCTCGCGTCCCCGCGTCCCCAACACGACCGACGTGAAGGTCGACTTCACCGCGGCCAACGCCGTCCCCGCCGCCGGGTACGTGGCCGACTGGGGCCAGTCCTACGGTGCGCGCACGAGCGCGAACCAGGGCACCGGTCTGACCTACGGCTGGGTCGACGAGGACGGTCACGCCCTCGCGCTCACCACCAACGGTCGTGACCGCAACCGCCCGGGCATCGACGAGCGACTCGACTCGATGCTGCACATGCAGTACGGCGACGTCGACAACGGCAACGGCACCAACGGTGTCAAGACCGAGGGCACGTGGGAGCTCGCGGTGCCGGAGGGCCTCTACGAGGTCGCCGTCGCCGTCGGCGACCAGATGGGCGCGTCGACCTACGACTCCCAGCACACCATCAACGTCGAGGGCTCGGTGGGCATCAACTCCTTCCAGGCCACGGCGGCCTCGGAGTTCCGCACGACGACCGTGACGGTCGGTGTCTGGGACGGACGTCTGACGCTCGACCCCAAGGGTGGCTTCAACACGAAGATCGCCTACGTCGACGTCAAGGCGATCGAGTACGCCAACCCGCACATCTGGGACGTGTTCCCCAAGAACCGGTCGCTCGACGCCGACACCAACGGTGGCGTGGCTGCAACCATCAAGGTCCCCTACGCGGGCTACGGCGTCGACGACGCCACGATGCCCGGCAACGTCCAGCTGTTCCGCGTCTCCGACAACACCCCCGTCGCAGGCTCGGTCAACACCTCCGGCGGCAACGACACCGTGAACTTCGCGCCGGCGGAGCCGCTCACGCCCCGCACGGCGTACCGCTTCGTGGTGACCAGCGGCGTCAAGGACCGCCTCGGCAACGCCTGGGTGCCCTTCGAGTCGGTCTTCACGACCGGTGCCGGCGTCGTCGACCCGGGCAGCAGCGAGTTCAAGCCCCTCACGAACATCGCGTTCGAGAAGGTCGAGCTGCCGATCGGCAACGGCAAGTACTGGGCCTCGTTCGTCTTCGGCCCGGACGGCAAGCTGTACGGCTCGACCATCGGTCAGGGCCTGTACCGCTTCACCGTGAACGCCGACGGCACGCTGACGAACATGGAGAACCTCGGCTACGCGGGGATCGCCATGATCGGCCTCCTGTTCGACCAGAGCTCGACGGCGGGTGACCTCAGGCTGTGGGTCACCAACACCTCGCCGAACGTCTCCAACGAGCAGAACCAGTGGGCCAGCGGCATCAGCCTGCTCACCGGCACGAACCTGCAGAACCGCAAGCAGGTCTTCACCGAGATGCCGCGCTCGCAGTCCGACCACCTGACGAACTCGATGACGTACGGTCCGAACGGCGACATCTACGTCCTCCAGGGGTCGAACCAGGCCGGCGGCGACCTCGACGGCACGTGGGGCCAGCGCGGTGAGCAGATGCTCACGGCCGCACTGCTCCACTTCGACCCCGACCACGCCCGGGTCCGCGCGGCCGTCAACGACGCCGAGGGTGACAACCCGCTCTCGGTCAAGACGGCGCAGGGCGGCACGTACGACCCCTTCACCACGGACGCCCCGCTCAAGATCTACGCGACCGGCATCCGCAACGCCTACGACCTCGTGTACCACTCGAACGGCCACATCTACGTGCCCACGAACGGCACGGCGGCCGGCGGCAACACGCCCGGTGTCACCTACAACAGCGCGACGAACACCTACACGCGTCAGGCAGCCGCCGGCATCCCCGGCTTCGCCTCGGTGAACGGTCAGGACGTCACGGCGGCCTGCCGGGCGCGCGACGCGCGGGACGCGACGTACACGCCGCGCTCCGTGCCTCCCACGGCCAACGTCCCGACGCAGCGCGACCACCTCTACGACGTCGTCGAGGGCGGCTACTACGGCCACCCGAACCCGACGCGGTGCGAGTGGGTCCTGCACGAGGGCAACGACCCGGCCAACCCCCGAAGTGGGGCGGCGGCGCCTCGGGCCGTGAGACCAGGTACGCCTCCGGCGTGCTGCCCGAGTCGAACTACAAGGGCGTCGCGTACGACTTCGAGTTCAACAAGTCCCCGAACGGTGCGATCGAGTACAAGAGCTCGACGTTCGGCGGCCAGCTCGAGAACGCCCTCGTGGTCGTCCGCTTCTCCAACAACAACGACCTGATCTTTATGCAGGTCGACCCGACCACCGGCAAGGTGCTCGGCGCGCAGACGGAGGTCGGTCTGACCGGCGTCCCGAACACGACGATGCAGGGCGTCGGAGGCTTCAACGACCCGCTGGAGGTCGTGGAGGACACCCGGAACGGCAACCTGTACGTCAACCAGTACGACCGCTCCGGCTCGGCCCAGAAGCTGTACCTGCTGCGGGTCCCGGCGAGCCAGCAGGCCGCCTCCGTCAAGGTCAGCAAGGACGAGCTCGTCCTCTCGGCGGCGAGGTCGAACGCCGGAAACGCCAGCGCCGCGCAGAAGACCGACGTCGAGTCGTTCACGATCACCAACTCCTCGACCGAGACCGTCGCCCTCACGGGTGCGATCACCGGCGCGAACGCCTCCGAGTTCTCGGTGGTCCCGACGTCGGCCGTCCCCGCCGCCCTCGCGGCCGGTGCCTCGGCCACGATCCAGGTGCGCTTCACGCCGGGCACCACGGCCGGCGAGCGGTCGGCCGTGCTCACCCTCGACGGTGGCAGGACCACGATCCGGCTCGGTCTGTTCGGTCTGGCTACCAACGGGATCGAGGGCGGGAACGAGCCCTCGCTCAACAACGTCCTCGGCACGCTGGGCTACGAGGTCAACGTCGGCTGGACCAACCTCGAGGGCGGGATGAGCCCGGCCGCGCAGGGCGAGGAGGTGCTGGAGCCGCTGTTCGTCCGCTCCGGCACCGGTCCGGTGACGTGGAAGGCGCTCGCGCACTACGCGCCGCCGGAGAACATCCCGTTCGGCTGGTACACGGGCGACGGCACGGCCGCCGACCGTCGCCAGCTCGGCGCGATCAACGGCACCAACACCGCGGGTGGCGGCTACCAGTCGCTCCTGCCCCCGGTGACGGCGGGCAGCACGATGAGCTTCGACCCGGGTGCCGCGACCTTCGGCTTCTACTACTACTCGGGAGTCTTCAACCGGTACGGGTTCACGGAGGACCGGCTGAACACGCCGGCCGCCAACGCCCACCGGGCGCGCATCTACCCGGCGAAGAACCGCAGCGGCGTGCTCATCGCGAACACCTACATCGTGGCGTTCGAAGACGCCTCCAACGGTGACTACCAGGACTACCTGTTCCTCGTCTCCGGCATCAGGCCGGTCACCGACACGGGTTCCGGTGGCAACGCCATCAAGGTCGACTTCACGACGGCGGCCGGCGAGCTCGTCTCCGGCTACGTGCGCGACTTCGGTCAGGCCTACGGGCCGAGGACCGGGTCCGACCAGGGCACCGGGCTGACCTACGGATGGAAGGGACAGGCCACCGAGGACGACCTGGACATCTCCGTCGGCGGCACCACGCCCGGCAACGGTCGTGACCGCAACTCCTCGCAGACGGACGCGAGGCTCGACAGCTTCATGCACATGCAGCCGCAGGACGTCGCCGGCACCTTCAACGGCACCAACGTCAACGCCTACTGGGAGCTCCAGGTGCCGAACGGCACCTACGAGGTCACCGTCGGCGTGGGTGACCCCACGGTCGGTACCGACGTCGAGTCCCACCTGATCCGGGCCGAGGGCACGACGATCCTGACGGCTTTCACGCCGTCGGGCGCCGCCGGGTCGAACACACGCCACAAGGTGTCCACGGGCACCGTGACGGTGACGGACGGCCACCTGACCATCGACCCGGTCGGCGGCCGGAACACCAAGATCGGCTTCATCGACGTCGTCCCGACGGACGTGCCCGACCCGGGCGGCGACGACCCGTCCGACGGCGCGCAGGTGAGGATGACGTTCCAGCCCGCCGGCACCCCGGTCCCCCAGGGCTGGTCGGCCGAGACCGGCGGAGCGTTCAGCGCCGACCGCGGCTACGGCTGGATGAACGAGGCCACGTCGCTGCCGGTCGCCAGGCCGGACGCCACGCGCTACCGCACGGCCCCCACGGGCGGGATCACCTTCCCGGCCGCCGCGCAGCAGCAGGGCTTCGCGTTCCTGGACAACGCCACCCAGCCGGCCTACACGAGCGGGTTCTGGGAGTACGCGGTGCCGAACGGCACGTACGAGGTCGCCGTCTCGGTCGGAGACGCCAACTACCTCGACTCCACGCACGGCGTGCGTGTCGAGGGGCAGCCGGTCATCACGGCGTTCGTCCCGACGGCCACGACGCCGCAGCAGGTCGGCGTGCGCACCGTGACGGTCACGGACGGGCGGGTCACCGTTCGCAACGGTGGCACGAACACCAAGCTGAACTGGGTCTCGATCAAGGGCGACGGCCTCGCGCCGACCACCCCGTCCACGTCGCTCGGCTACAGCTTCCGACCCGCGGGCGCCCCGGTGCCGACGGGGTGGACGGCCGACACCGGTGCCTCCTTCTCGGCGGCGTCGGGCCACGGCTGGCTGGTGGCGGGTACGCCGACGGACCGCTCCGGGCAGACGCGTCTGCGCACCGCAGCGACCGCGGGCATCACCTACCCGACGGGTGACCAGGCGCGCCAGGGCCTGATCCTCATGCAGGCGACGACGACGAGCGGCGACCCGATCTCGGGTGGTTCGGTCGGCACGTGGGAGCACGCGCTCGCCAACGGCACCTACACCGTGGAGGTCTCGGTCGGCGACGCCGGCTACACCGACTCGGTGCACGGCGTCGCGGCCGAGGGCGTCGCCCTGGTGACGAACTACACGCCGACGGGTGCAGCACCGTTCGCCACCGGCTCGGCCACGGTCACCGTGACCGACGGCAGGCTGACGCTGACGCCGACGGGCGTCAACACGAAGCTGAACTGGGTCCGGATCTCGGGTACGGCGCTCAGCGCTCCGAGCATCACGGCGAAGGTCAACGGCACGGCCGTGGCGGGCACCTACAACGGTGGCGCCGCCACCGTCGAGCTGGCCGCGACGGTGGCCTCCGGCACGACCCTCGCCTCGCTGAGCTACACGCTCGACGGGGGCGCGGCGACGCCGTACACGGCTCCGTTCACCGTCGCCGCGGTCGGTACGCACCAGGTCGTGGTCACGGCCACCGACGCGACGGGGCGGACGTCCACCCGGACGATCGCGCTCGAGGTGCTGAACATCGGCGGCACGATCAAGCTGACCAACGGTCAGGTGGTCCGCCAGGCCGACGGCACGCCGATCCCCGGCCTGTACGAGGACGTCCTGGTGATGCACCGCGTCAACAGCCTCGGTTCGTCAGAGGCGCACCAGACGCTCAAGTACAACGACACCGTCACCCTCACCGTGGGCAACACAGGAACGAAGGACCTGCGCATCACGTCGCTGGACCTGGGTGGTGCGGCCGGTCAGTTCGAGATCGTCGGTGCGCCGACGCTCCCGCTGCTGATCGCACCGGGCGCCTCTGTCCCGCTCACCGTCAAGTTCGTGGCCACCACCGGCTCGCGCGGTGTGCGCACGGGCACGCTGACCATGGCCACGAGCGACCCGGCGGCGGCCAACCGCGTGGTCCAGCTGCGCGGCGGCTACATGACGGCGCCCGAGGGTGGCAGCGAGCTGTCGCTGGAGCACATCTTCCAGCTCTACGGCGCGACGACCACCTCCGGTGTCCCGGCCTCGGCCACGAGCATCGGCAACGGGTCGGAGATCCCGGGTTCGCCGCTCAACGGCGACGAGGTCCGCTCCTTCCAGTGGAAGCGTCTGGACAACACCAAGCCGGTCCAGGCGGTCCAGCTCGCCGCGTTCCACGGCTGCTGCGGCCAGACGGAGAACTTCGCCATCAACGGAGCCTCCGCCACGCACGCAGGACCGTACGGACAGGCGATCTACCCGCTGAGGAGCGACGGCACCAAGACCGCGATCTCGACGAGCCCGACGGGCAACTTCGGCATCACGGTGGCGGGTCAGTCGACCACGCAGACGCAGTGGATGGCGGTCAAGATGTGGCCCGTCAAGGACGCCAGCGGCAAGACCGTCCCCGGGGCGTGGTTCGCCGGTCACGACTACATCAGCTCACCCGCGCAGTGCGGGACCGGGCCGACGAACTGTGACTTCCAGGACAACGTCTACCTGGTGACGAACATCCTGCCGGTGTCCTCGTCCGACACCACGGCACCCGGGGTGCCTGCGGCTCCCACGGGCGTCGCGAACGCCACGGGCGTGGACCTGACGTGGGCGGCGTCCACCGATGCCGACCTCATCGGCTACCGCATCGAGCGCGGCACCACGGCCACGGGCCCGTGGACCAATCTCGGTGGGGCGCTCCTGACGGGAACGACGTTCCGCGACACGGGTGCCGGTGCGGCCGCCACGACGTTCTACCGCGTGGTCGCCGTGGACGCCTCGGGCAACACCACGCCCTCGGTGTCGGCAGCGATCGACACCAGCGCGATCGTGGCGGCACCCATCCGGATCAACGCCGGCGGTCCGGCGGTGACCCTGGGCGGGGTGACCTGGCAGGCGGACACCTACTTCTCCGGTGGCAAGTCGTACGCCAACAACGCCATCACGGACATCCTGGGAACCACGAACGACGCGCTCTACCGCACCGAGCGTTCGGCGACCACGGGTCCGGGCACCTTCTCCTACAACGTCCCGGTCAGCTCGTCGGGCACGTACGAGGTCAAGCTGCACTTCGCCGAGATCTACCACGGCGCCACCGGCGGGGAGCGGGAGGCACGGGCAAGCGCGTGTTCTCCGTCAACCTCGAGGGCGGACCCGTGGAGATCGCCAACCTGGATCTCAACGCGCGGGTGGCACCGATGACCGCGTTCATCACGACCAACACCATCGCGGTGACCGACGGCACGCTGAACATCGCGTTCAGCTCCACCGTCGACCAGCCGAAGGTGTCGGCGATCGAGATCGTCAAGGTCGGATGACCACCGTGGAGGCGGGCGGACGGGAAGCCTCCGTCCGCCTCCCGGCGAGCGGCCGAGCGCCGGTGGTCGGGAACGGGGCGCCGGCGGTGGCGGGCGCGGATCCGCTGCTCGAGGCGCTGGCGCAGGAGCTGCTCGCCGGGCGTCACGCCGTCCCGCTCCACCAGCTCCTGGAGCACGCGACGGGCCCCGGTGTCGGCCGGTCCACGCTCGAGGCCCTCTACCGCGAGCTCCGCGGCCAGGGGTACCTCGCCCGGGCCGGCGCGGTGGCCGACGTCCTGTCGGTCACCACCCCGGGAACGGGCTCACGCCGGCGTTCGGCCCACGCCGCCGCCGAGCTGGCCGTGCTGCGCGACCCCGTGCTCGACGCCTCCGTGCCGCCGGAGGGCTGGCGCGGCGGCGTGGTGGGGACCGTCCTGCTCGTCATGGGTCGGTCGCTGCCGGACGTCTCGACCACGTACGCCCGGCACGTCCACCGGGTGGCACAGGGACTTCGCCCGCTCGGCCTCAGGGTCGAGATCGCCTCGGAGCTCGGCTTCCGGGCGGTGACGGGCACCTACCGGACCGAGGAGGTCGAGGGGGTCCGGTACCACCGGCTCCCCGGACCCGTCCGCAGCGAGGTGCCCCTGGACGACTGGCTCGAGTCCTCCGCCCACAAGCTCGCGGCGATCGTGCGCAAGGTGCGCCCGGCCGCGCTCGTCGCCCACTCCGACTTCCTGAACGTCGTCCCCGCGCTGCGGGTGGCGCGCGGCTACGGCCTCCCCGTGGTCTACGACGTCAGCGGGGACTGGGACGCGTCCTGGTTCCGTCGCCAGCAGGAGGTGCTGGGGTGGCCCGGCGTCGAGGAGCTGGCCGCGTCGAACCAGGGCACCCCGGAGCGTCTCGAGCTGCGCCGCGTGCGTGAGCGCGCCGCCTGGCGCGCCGTGGACCGCGTGGTCGTCTCCGGCGGCGGCCGGGCCCAGCTCGCGGCGGTGACGGCGGAGCTCGCCGACACGGGGCGCGCGCCGGTCGCCACGACGCCGCAGGAGGTGCTGCAGCACGCGCGCGTGCTCGAGGAGCTGGGCGCGGCCCCCGCTGGTCTGGCCGCGCTCGCCGGCGTCGTCGCCGACGGCGAGAGCCGGGCGGCCCTGGCCGCACGCGTCGCGCTCCGTCGTCGTCCGCTGGAGCGGCAGTCGCGCCTGGCCGACGCCGAGGCGGTGAGCCGGACCACGACCACGGGGTGGGAGTGGAACGGTCTCCCGCCGGTCTCCTCGACCTGCCGGTGGACTGGCGCACGGCCTGCGCCTCCCACCGGTCCCAGGACTACCAGCTCCAGGCGTGGACGTTCATGGCTCCCGTGCTCGACCAGATCGAGCGGACCGAGGACGCCGATCTCCTCGAGTGGTCCGTGCAGCGCGCGCTGTCGTGGTGCCGGACGGTGCTCGACGAGAGCGCGCCCGAGATGGCCTGGTACGACATGGCCCTCGCCTGGCGCGCGCCCCGACTGGCCCACCTCTTCGAGCGCAGCCTGACCCAGCCGGGGCGCACGCCGCAGGAGCTGGACCTCCTGCACCGCGCCGTCGTCGCGCACCAGCGGGCGCTTCTGTCGCCGTCGTCGTTCAACGGCGGCACCAACCACGGGCTCTACACCGCCCTCGGCCAGATCGCCTTCGCGCGGCGGCTCGCCGAGCTCCCCGGCATGACCGAGATCGCCGAGCAGGGTCGCGATCGCCTGCGCGAGGTCGTGCGCGGCCAGCTCGCGGCCGACGGCGGTCACCGCGAGCACTCGCCGGACTACCACCGGATGGTCGTGGACTCCCTGGCCGACGCCATCGGCGACGAGCTGATCGAGGACCCCGACCTCGTCGCCCTGGTCGACCGCGCCGCGCACGTGACGGGGTGGTTCGTCCGACCGGACGGCGAGATCGAGCAGATCGGTGACTCACCCGCCCGCACGGTCGCCCGCAGCACCCGCTCGCGCCGCGACCCCGTGACCGACTTCGTCGTGACCGGGGGTCGGTCGGGCACGCCCCCCGAGGAGGAGTCGCTGCTGCTCCCGGACTCCGGCTACGCCGTCGTGCGCGCGCCCCGCCCCACGACGTCGCAGGAGCTGCGCGACGCGTCCTACCTGACGCTCGCGGGTGCGTTCCACTCGCGCACCCACAAGCACGCGGACGACCTCGCGGTGACGTGGTTCGACCGCGGACGCGAGCTGCTCGTCGACAGCGGCCGGTTCGGCTACCTCGACGTGCTGCCGGGCGAGCACCCCGACCGCGACCAGGGCTTCTACTACGGCCGCCCCGAGCGGCAGTACGTCGAGGGCACGTGTGCGCACAACACGGTCTCCGCCGACGGCGAGGACCACGACCGGCGGTCCCGCGCGCCATACGGCTCCGCGGTCCGCGAGGTGCGACGGGAGGGCGCCGTCCACGTCGTGACGGGCGAGGTCGACCACGGGCACTGGCGCCACCGTCGCGTCGTGCGCCTGCAGCCCGGCGTCCGCCTCGACGTCGAGGACGAGGTGGTCTCGCTCGACGGCGCGGAGCACACCTTCGAGACGTGGTGGAACCTGCCTGGCGACCTCGAGCTGTCGGAACCCGGGAGTGCGGGCGTCCACCACTCCGGGGCCGACCCCGCCGACGAGCTCGTCCTGACCGGTGGCGGGACCGGCCTGCGGATCCTCGCTGTCGACGGGGCCGGGCGGTGGCGGACCGCCCGCGGGGAGCAGGAGCCCCGGCTCGGGTGGCGCTCGCGCGAGGACTACTCGCTGACCCCCTGCTGGAACGTCTCGCGCGGCGTGCTCGCTCGCCACCACGTCTTCGCGACGTCGTTCGTCCTCGGAGGATACGCATGAACCGCCTGTCCCGCCGGGGTCCGGGCGTGCGCAGCGTCCTCGTGACCGGCACCGCCCTCGTGGCCGCCACGCTCGCCGCCCTCGCGGGCACGGCGCTGGTGGGCGACCGGGTGTGGGCCGTGGTCACCGCCTCGCTCCTCCTGGCCACCACGGCGGTCGCGCTGCTCGGCGTGCGGGAGCTGCGCCGTCGGCTCGTGGTCGACGAGCGCCGCCTGCGCCTGCTCGAGCGGCACCTCCCGCTGGGGGTGGCCGCGGCGTCACCCGCCGCGCTCGCGGCCGGCGCCGGGGCGTCCGGGCAGGACACGACCCCGGAGGCGCTGCGCCGCGTCCAGGACCTCGAGCGCGAGCTGGCCGTGTCGCTCGCGCTCCTCGACCTGCGTCGCCCCGGATCCGACGGTCGCGTCGGCGCACCGGCTCTCTCCCGGGAGGCCGCCTCGTCCGCCGCGCTCACGCTCCTCGAGCGCGGGGACGTGCTCGACGCCGACGACCTCGTCGCACGTCACCACCTCGGTGAGGACCTCCCGCTCGCGGCGCGACGCACCCTGGCACGGGGTCTGCGGGCCCGCGGGTTCCACGAGCGGGCGATGCGCCACTTCCGGTCCGCGGCCGCCGTCGGCACGGCGCGCGACGTCGAGCAGCTCGCCCTGCGCGAGGCCGAGGTCGACGTGCTCGCCGGCCGGTTCGTCCCGACCCTCGCACCGCGCACCCCGGGGCCGAGCGTCGTGGGACGGGTGCTCCACGTCGTGGGCCGCGCCGTGCCGGACACGCAGTCGGGATACACGCTCCGCACGCAGAGCACGGCCCGGGCGCAGGCCGAGGCCGGGATGGAGCCGCACGTCTTCGTGCAGCTCGGGATCACGCGCGCCACTGTCCCGACCGTGGACGACGTCGACGGCGTCCTCTACCACCGACCCGTCGGAGGATCCGTGTTCACCGTCGGCCACCGGGCGTGGCTGCAGGAGAACGCCGAGGCGCTGCTCGAGACGGTGCTCCGGGTCCGGCCCGAGGTGCTCCACGCCCACTCCGACTACGTCAACGCGGTCCTCGCGACCGCCGTCGGACGGGCCACCGGGACTCCCGTGGTCTACGAGGCGCGCGGCTTCTGGGAGGAGACGTGGCTCTCGCGGGCGGCAGCGACCCACGGCTGGCGCGACGTCGCCGCGCTCACGGGGTGCTACGGCGTCCCGGAGGCCTACCGCTGGCGCCGCGACCGGGAGGCGCAGGCGCGGGCCGGCGCCGACGCCACGGTGACGCTCGCGCGCACGATGCTCGGCCGCATCACCGAGGCCGGCCTCCCCGGGTCGGGCGTGACGATCGTGCCGAACGCGGTCGACGTCGACCGGTTCTCGCGCGCCCGTCGCGACCCCGCGCTCGCGGCCCGGCTGGGGATCCCGCCGGACGCCGTCGTCATCGGCTCGATCACCTCGGTCGTGGAGTACGAGGGCCTGGACGTGCTCGTGGACGCCTTCGCGCGGCTGACCGAGGAGTCCGTGAACCCCGTCCGGCTGCTCGTGGTCGGTGACGGTCCGGTGCTGGCGGACCTGCGCACCCGGGTGGCGGACCTCGGGCTCGCCGACGCGATCCTGACCGGGCGCGTGGCCCACGAGGACGTCGTGGCCTACTACGGGCTGATCGACGTGTTCGTCGTGCCCCGCCGCGACGTCGAGGTCTGCCACCTCGTCACCCCCTGAAGCCGTTCGAGGCGCTCGCGGCGGGCTGCGCCCTCGTGGTCTCCGACGTCGCGGCGCTCCGCGAGATCGCGGAGGACTGCGGATCCGCCCTGACGTTCGGGGCGGACGACGCCGACGACCTCGCCGCCCTCCTGCGACGCCTCGTGGACGGGCGGGACGAGCGTCGCGTTCTCGCCGCCCGGGGAGCCGCCTGGGTGGCGCGCGAGCGCACGTGGGCGGCCAACGCGACCACCTACGCCCGTCTCTACGCCGACGTGCGCTCCGGTGCCGGGGCCGCGGGGAACCGACCGAGGAGGCGCAGTGCCTGAGGACCTGTGGGCCAGCGCGGCCACGATCGTGGCGGACGGTGCGGAGCTCGGTGCCGGCCGGGTCTGCTTCCCGGTCGAAGGTGCCTTCGTCAGCGTCGGTGTGGACGAGACCGAGGTCGAGGCGGCGCTGGTGCGGCACCGGCCCCTGCGGTACAAGTACCAGCTGCGGCGTGACGAGCGGTGGCAGAACGTGGGCGGCTACCGCGCCGCGTTCCGTGGTGACCTGGTGCGCCGGGCACTCGCCTCGGCGGACCTGCCGACGCTGCGGACGTTCGAGCGCCCCGACCTCGCCACCGCCCGGGCGAGCGAGCCCGCGCGCGTGGCCGCCGCGCTGGGCTCCCTCGAGCGACACGTGATCGACGGACTGGCCGGCCCGCGGGGACACTCCCGCCTCGGCGGGGTGCGCCGCGTGCTGGCGGACGCGGGAGAGGCGCTCGGTCCGGAGGGGCGACACCTGCACGCCGGACTGACGCTCCTGGAGGCCGCCCTCGGGGCGGGGCTCGAGGACGCGCTGGACGCGCGCGACGTCGGCGGGGTGCGGACCGCCGTCGTCGCCCGCGCGCGCGCCGAGGGCTGGAGCGACGAGCCGAGCGCCGCCGCCGTGGAACTCATGCTCGGACGGCTGGCCAGCGTCACCGACCGTGACGAGGCCGCCGCGCACCTGCGGCGTGCCGAGGACCTCGGGGCGACCGCGCTCGCAGGATCCTTCGCCTTCGACCGGGGCGCGGCGACCTACGTCACGGCGACGGAGGTCGAGCGGGGCACCGACGACCTCGCGGCGGAGGTGCGGGGCGGGCTCGTCCACGTGGACGCGCGCGAGCCCGGGAGCGAGCTCGCGCTGCTGGTGTCGGCCGACGAGACGTTCCTCCGCATCTACGCGCCGCAGCTCGTCCACCTGGCTCAGCAGCTCCCTCACGTCGACGTCGTCGTCCTCCTCTGCGGCGCCGACGATCCCTCGGCCCTCGCCGCGGAGGTCGGGACCTACGCCACCGCGCTCGCGGCTCTGAACCGCAGCGGCAGACCCGAGAACATCCACGTCGTCGCGACGCCCGTCCCCGCCGCCGTGGCCGAGGTGCGGACGTTCTACGCCTGTGCGAGGTTCCTCGCGGTCCGCCGGTTGCTGGAGCGCTACCCGCGCCTGTACCTGATGGACGCCGACCTGACCGTGACCGCGGACCCGACGGCCTACCTGGAGCGGCTCGCGGACCTGCCGCTCGCCTTCCACCACAGCCGAGGCCTGCCTGCGCTCTGGCCGTGGCGGAGGTACGCGGCGGGGAACGTCGCCGTCAACCGCGACGTCCTCGCGACCGGTGCGCTGACGCACCTCGAGCGCTACCTCGGGCACGGGCTCGCGCGGAGCGGGAGCTGGACCCTCGACCAGAACGCGCTGGCGTACGTCGCCGAGCGCTGCCCCGACGTCGCCCAGCGGCTCAACCACGGACGACGACCCTTCAGCCAGATCGCCTTCCGCTCGACGTGGGAACGCACCTACGCGCGACGGGGGCGGGCCTCGTGAGCGTGGTGCCGGCGACGCGCCCCGCGGTGGCGCGGCGTGCGGCGTCCCGCCGCGGCACGCGCCGCCGCGTCAGCCGCCCGCTCCTCGTCGCCCTCGTCCTGCTGCTCGTCCCGGTCGGGGCGGGACTCGGCGGACTGTGGTGGCTCGAGGGGTCGCTCGCGGGGAACATCGAGTCGTTGGGCGACCCGTTCCCGGAGATCCCGCGGGGTGCGGCGACCGTTCCGGACGCGGCCGCACCGCCACCCGCCCAGCAGGCGGGGCCGGACGGCGCGATGAACCTGCTCGTGCTCGGGACCGACAGCCGGATCTCGGCCGGTGACCCCTCCCAGTGGGAGGTAGGCGCGCAGCGCACCGACACGATGATGCTCGTCCACGTCCCCGCCGACCGGCGCAACCTCGTCGTCATGTCCATCCCGCGCGACTCCTGGGTCGACATCCCCGGCCACGGCCGGGGAAGATCAACGCCGCCTTCTCCTACGGCGGGCCGGCGCTCACGATCGAGACGGTCAGCGCGCTCACCGGTGTCCGGATCGACCACTTCCTCGTCGCCGACCTGACGTCCTTCCAGCAGATCACCGACGACCTCGGCGGGGTGCGGATCACCCTCGCCGACGATCTCGTGGTCGGGGACACGGTGGTGGCCGCGGGGCAGCACCAGCTCCTCACCGGCGCGGAGGCGCTCGCCTTCGTCCGCGAGCGCGAGGACCTCCCGCGCGGCGACCTCGACCGGGTGCAGCGGCAGCAGGCGTGGGTGCGGGCGATGGTCGCGAAGGTGCGCAACGACGGAACCCTGCGCAACCCCGTGGCCGCGCACGGACTCCTCGACACGGTCACGCGCTCCATCGCTGCCGACGAGGGCTTCGACGCGGGTGTGCTGAGGGGACTCCAGGACCTCGCGTCCGGTCTGGGCTCGGACGACATCGTCTTCCTCACGGTTCCCGTCTCCGGCACGGGCACCAGCCCGGACGGCCAGAGCATCGTCGAGCTCGACGACGCCGCACTCGAGACGCTGATGGCGGCCGTCCGCGACGACACGGTGGTCGCGCACGTGGCGAGCGATCCCGAGGCCTACGACGTGCTGCCGGCGGTGGTCCGATGACCGGCTGACGTCCCGGCCGCCGCGCCCCCGACCGCCCGACCTCCCCACCCACGGAGACGACCTCGTGACACTGCTCTTCCCACCCCCCACGGTGCGTGCGCTGCACGCGCCCACCCGGCTCGCCGACACCGCCGTCGAGCGACCGCCCGCCCAGGACCGCGGACGGCGCGGCGTCGGGAGCGGCGACGTCGCCGTCGCCGTCGACGTCGCCGTCGTCGGTCTCGGCTACATCGGACTCCCGACGGCGGCCGTCCTGGCCGCCCACGGGTCCCGCGTCGTCGGGGTCGACATCGACGCGCGCACCGTCGCCGCGGTGAACCGCGGCGAGGTGGTCATCGTCGAGCCCGGGCTCGAGGAGGCCGTCGCGGACGCCGTGCGCCGGGGACGGCTGACCGCATCGATCGAGATGCCGGCCGCCAGCACCTACGTCGTCGCGGTCCCGACGCCGTTCCGCGAGGACCACCGCGTCGACCTGCGCTTCATCGACGCCGCGGCCGACGCCGTCGCCGCCCGGCTGCGCGGCGGGGAGCTCGTGATCCTGGAGTCCACCTCGCCTCCGGGGACGACCCGGCACCTCGCCGCACGCATTCTCGACGCGCGGCCCGACCTGAGCGGCGACGGCTCGTCGGGCCGCCCGGTCGTCGAGTTCGCGCACTGCCCCGAGCGCGTGCTCCCGGGGCGCGCGATGGTCGAGCTCGTCACGAACGCCCGGATCGTCGGTGGCCTGACACCGTCGGCGGGCGAGCGGGCACGCGCGCTCTACGCGACCTTCTGCCGCGGCGAGATCCCCGTGACGGATGCGGCGACGGCGGAGCTCGCGAAGCTCGCCGAGAACGCGTTCCGGGACGTCAACATCGCGTTCGCGAACGAGCTCGCCGCCGTCTGCGAGCACGTCGGGGTGGACGTGTGGGAGCTCATCGCGATGGCGAACCGTCACCCACGCGTCGACATCCTGCGTCCAGGGCCGGGGGTGGGCGGGCACTGCATCGCCGTCGACCCGTGGTTCATCGTGTCCGCGGCGCCGGAGCAGGCACGACTCGTCCGTACGGCCCGCGAGGTCAACGACGCTCAGCCCGGACGCGTGGTCGACCGCGTGGTCGCGGCGGCCGAGCGGTTCCGCGCCCCGCGGATCGCCGCCCTCGGCCTCGCGTTCAAGCCGGACATCGACGACCTGCGGGAGTCGCCGGCGCGCGAGGTCGTGGCGGAGCTGGCGACCCGGCTGCCGGGCGTGCGCATCGACGTCGTGGAACCCCACGTGACCGCGCTCCCCGCCGAGCTCGCGGCGCTGCCGGACGTGTCGCTCGTCGGCCTGGCCGAGGCG
This sequence comes from Litorihabitans aurantiacus, assembly GCF_030161595.1. Lineage (NCBI taxonomy): Bacteria > Bacillati > Actinomycetota > Actinomycetes > Micrococcales > Beutenbergiaceae > Litorihabitans > Litorihabitans aurantiacus. The sequence goes on along the minus strand of NZ_BSUM01000001.1, from coordinate 2,762,092 downwards.
GTCGCGACGGCCGACGTCGTGGTGCTGCTCGTGGACCACGCCGCGTTCGTGGCGGCGGACCGCACCGCGCTCGGGCTGGGCGAGAAGGTCGTCATCGACACGCGCGGCGCGTGGCGCGAGGTCGACTGACTGCCGGGCCTCCCGGTCAGCGCGGGTCGAGCAGCGCGGCGGCGGTCGCGCGGTCGGCCTCCGCGCCGGTCGTGAGCGCGTAGAGGGCGTACCCGATCGGCGAGGCGTCCCACAGGTGCTGCGCCTGGGCGGCGAGCCCGTCGTGGGCCCGCCCGCCCGCCTCGGCATAGGCCGCGAGTGCCACCTGGAGCATCTCCGGCCCACCGGCGCCGAGCTGCGTCACGAGGTCGCGCGCGGGGTCGTCGACGCGCGCCGTCGTCCAGTCCAGCACGCCGAGGAAGGTGCCGTCGGGGCCCTGGAGGACGTGGGCCTGGTAGATCTCGCCGTGCGTCATGACGGTGCGGTCGGGCCAGCAGGTCTCGTCGTCGAGCCACTCCTGCCATCTCCGGGCCAGCGCCGGGGCGACGGTGAAGGCGTCGGTGACCCGGGCGACGTCGTCGCGCCACGCCTGCCGCACCTCCTCCGGCGTGCGGACCTCGACGCCGGCGGCCGACGCCTCCTGGGCCGTGATCGCGTGCAGCCGCGCGAGCAGCCGGCCCAGGCGCGCGGCGTAGTCGGGACTGCGCGGGTCGACGTGCCACACGGGCTCGCCCTCCGGCGTCAGCGTCAGCCCGGGGGTGCCGGGCAGGGCGGGGTAGGCGACGAGGTCGCGTTCGCGCACGCGCCAGTCCGGGACTGCGACGCCGCCGCGCGCCAGCACCGGGCCGACCAGGTCGAGGACGCGAGCCTCCGCGGCCATGCCGTCGCTGACGTCGTCGCGGCGGGGCGCGCGCAGCACCCAGCGCCGGCCGTCGGCGTCGTCGGCCATGACGACGCGGTAGTCCAGGCCGGCCTCGGACAGCGTCGCGCCGGCCGGATCGAGGTCCAGACCGTGGCCGGCCGCGAGCGCGAGGATGTCGGCGGCGGTGGTCATGCCACGACGCTCGCACGACAGCGGTGCGTGCGGCCAGGCAATTCGCGGGCGACGGCGGAGGTCGCGCCGGGCCGTCGTCCCGCCGACGTCGGGCGTCCGACGAGCGCGGGGGCGCCGGACGCTCGCCGAGCTCGGGCGTTCGACGGGCGCGGAGGCGCCGCGCTCGGTACGGTCGGGCGATGCGACGAGGGAACGCGGTTGCCGCAGCGGGTCTCGGACTGCTGCTGCTCGGTGCGTGCTCGGGACCGTCGGGATCCTCCGTCGCGATGCCACCGCCCGACGCCAGCCCCGCCCACGTGGTGCAGGCGACCATCGACGCGGTCAACGCGGGTGACCTCGAGATGGTCCGGCGTCTGGGGCAGGACGGTGGGTCCCCTTTCGAGATCTGGGTGGAGACCGGTGCCACGATGCGGGACGCCCAGATCCTGCAGACCCTGTCGGAGTCCGACTACAACGAGTACGCGTTCTACCAGGACGCGGTGAACGTGCAGGTGTCCTTCATCCCCGAGGGCACGGACGAGTCGATGCCCGCGGGCCGGAGCATCACCTGGGGATTCCTGCTGACCGATGTGAGCGGCAGCTGGCGCGTGTTCGACTCGGGCCAGGGGTGATCACGGGCTGAGGCGTCGACCGGGGACGGCGGTGTCGGGACGGCGGTGTCGGGGTGGCGATGTCGGCGGGAACGGCACGCGCGGCCCGAGCTGCGGCACGGCGCAACTCAGCCCTCCGCGTCCACGAGCGGGTCCTCGGGTCGCACGAGCCGACCGTTCCACGGCTCCTCCAGCAGCGCGGACAGGACATCGGACCGCCCACCGACCTCGGTGGTCCCCGTGTCGAGGTCGGAGTTGACGAACCAGGACCGGTCGCTCGGCCACGCCAGGGTCGGCGACTGCTGCCAGGGGTAGCTCGCGAAGAGCCGCGCCGAGGCGAGGGGTCCCTGCCACACGTAGTAGTCCCGGAACGGGAGGCGCAGGTGCGGGCGGTCGGGACGGAGCGGGAGGCGAGCGACATAGGCGTCATTCGCCTCGCGTGTCTTCCGCTCCATCTCTTCGCGCGACGGCGGGGCCTCGTCCTCGTGCCAGCCGATCATCATGCCGAAGCCCGCCGTGGACCCGTCGCGCTCGCGGAACATCCCGCCGAACCCCTCCCACATCGCGAAGAAGCAGTCCTGCTCGCCCGTCGCGGGTGCGAGGAGGGCGAGCAGGTGGTCGAGGCGCGAGCCCGCGATGTCGGGGAACGGCTCGCTCATGAGGTCGAGAGCGTTGTCCTGCCCGTTCCGCACCGACACGTAGGCCTCGTACCCGAGCGGCACGTTCCCGCCGACCGTGCCGAACGCCCCGAGGTGCGGGGCGATCCAGTTGGTCGACTCGGCCAGCTCGTGCTCGGGCAACCAGGGAACGTCCATCGCCCCATCGTGCCTCGGCCGCTGCCTCGGCCGCTGCCCGGCCGCTGCCTGGCCCGTGCCCGGCCGCTGTCCGGCCGCTGTGCGGTCCGGTCGTTCGGGCGCACAAATGGGGCCTTCACGGGAGCTGAAGACCCGAAAGGTGCGCAGCGAGCGCTGTGGGCGGGGGCAGGGGGAAGGGGGCGGAGCCGGTCCCGGGTGCGAAGACGCGGTGCGCATTCTTGCTGCTTCAGCGTTCCTGAAGCAGCAAAAAGTGCGCACCGCGCGAGGGCCCGGGTTCAGGGGGCCGGGTCCCGGGGGCCGGGGAACCGGGGACGGTGGCCCGTCGACGGGCCGCCGCCCCGGTGGACCTCAGGCCCGGTAGCCGTACTGGCGACGCATCAGCTGGCGCAGCATGAACAGGGTCTGCAGGGCGGTGAGGACCGCGAGCATCGGCCAGCCGACCCACAGGATGGACGCCTGGGCGATGATCGGCAGCGTGGACCATCCGTAGATCAGGGCGGCGATACCGGCGGCCGCGACGATCAGCGGCGTGAGGTGGGCCCAGCCGGCGCCACGCTCGGCGCGGGCCTGGGCGGCCCAGTTGTCCGTGCGGACCTTGGAGAGGAACTTGGTCCAGGCGCGCACGAAGTGACCGATGCGCACCCACATGTAGATCTCGGCGGGGATCATCGTCGCGGCGAAGAGCACGTCGCGCCAGGTGCGGCCCTTGATGGACATCGCGATGCGGACGTTGAGCGCCATGGCCACGACCGGCGGGATGAGCCAGATCGGCGAGAACACGAACGCGTCGATCGAGAGCGACCCCGCCAGCAGGGCGATGAAGCTGACGCGCGTGAAGATGTTGATGAGCATCCCGATGTTCTCGAGCCACCGCAGCCGGAGGTTGGGGTGGAACGGCTGGCCCGAGGTGTCACCGCGCTGGCCGGGCCACATCAGGTCGATGGCGCCGTAGTTCCACTTGACCTGCTGACCGTCGAGGGCACGGATGTTGTCCATGCCGCCGACGACGGCGCGCGCCGTCGCGCTGATCTTGGTGGAGTAGCCGAGGTTCTTGATCTGCAGGCTCAGCAGCGAGTCCTCGACCTCGGAGTCGCTCACCCACGGCGTGTCCTGGTGGTACTGGCGCATGACCTCGTGGAGCGCGGACATGCGGAAGATCGAGGACTGGCCGCCGAGCACCGCCATGTTCCGGCCGCGCAGCAGGTTCTGCAGGTTGAACGCCGCGAACTGGGCGCGCTGGCCGGTCAGCAGCAGGGAGGCCACGGGGTTGCGGGTGTGGTTGTCGACCGTGTAGATCGCCGAGATCCCGCCGATGCGGGGGTCGGAGGAGATCTCCGCCTCCAGGAGCTCGAGCGCGTCGGGCGCCATCACGGTGTCGCCGTCGACCCCGAGGAGGAAGTCCGCACCCTGCGCGAGGCGGAAGCCGTAGTTCAGGGCGCCGACCTTCTTGTCCGCGACCTTGCCCATGTCGTGCACGTAGATCGCCGTGGACTGGACCTCGCCGCCGCGCTCCACGCTGTACTCGCCGGCGTAGGCCCGGGCCAGCTCGAAGGAGTTGTCGCTGGAGTTGTTGATGACCACGTGCACCGCGTCCGGCAGGCGCGTCTGGGCCAGCAACCCCTCGAGCACCGACTCGATCGAGTCCGCCTCGTTGTAGGCCGGGATGATGCACACCACGCTGGAGCGCTTCGCCTCCTCGGCGATGACGAGCTCCTCGGACGTGAACTCGAAGACGTCGAGCTCGGTCTCGGTGTGGGAGGGGGCGTAGACCGTCATGGACATGGTCGCTACTCCGCGGGTGAGGGGGACGCCCGGGGAGTTCCGGACGACCAGAACACTGCAGCGCACACTCTTCGATCGGCTGAGCGCCCGTGCGCGATTCGCCCAGGACTCCCTCAAGGAAGGCGCGACCTGCGCGAGCGGCTCAGCACTCGCGCAGCGGCGGGTTCAGCCGCGTGGTCGGCGTCACACGAGACGGTCGGATCAGCCCGCGAAGTCGGGGATGCGCGCCCCGGTGCCGAGGAGCTCGGCCACGGCGGCGACCGCCCGTGCCGCAGCGCGCCCGTCCCCGTAGGGGTTGGTCGAACGCGCCATCGCGGCGTGCGCCGCGTCGTCCGTGAGGAGCCTGACCACCTCGCTCACGATGCGCTCCGGATCGGTTCCCACCAGACGCACCGTGCCCGCCTCGACCGCTTCGGGGCGTTCGGTCGTCTCACGCATGACCAGCACGGGCTTCCCGAGACTCGGTGCCTCCTCCTGGACACCGCCCGAGTCCGTCAGAACCACGTGCGCGCGGCGCGTGAGGTGCGCGAACTCGGCGTAGGCGAGCGGCTCGGTCACGAGCACGTTGTCCAAGCCGGCCACGCTCGGCAGCACCGCCTCGCGCACGAGCGGGTTGCGGTGGACGGGCAGCACCACCGTCACATCGGGGAGCGTGCGGGCGATCTCGCCCAGCGCTGCCCCGATCGCGCGCATCGGGGCGCCCCAGCTCTCGCGCCGGTGCGTCGTGACCAGGAGCACCGGACCGTCACCCTCGCCGGCACGACCGGCGAGCGCGGCCAGCCGTGGCTCGGTGAACGTCACCGGCTGATCGACCACCTGCAGCAGCGCGTCGATGACCGTGTTCCCCGTGACCACGACGGCGCCCGCGTCGACTCCCTCGCGCAGCAGGTTCGCGCGGCTGGTCGGCGTCGGAGCGAGGTGCAGCGCCGCGATCCGGGACGTCAGCACCCGGTTGGCCTCCTCCGGGAACGGAGAGGCGAGGTCGCCGGTCCGCAGACCCGCCTCGAGGTGCACCACCGGGACGCCGCGGTGGAAGGCGGCCAGCGCGGCCGCCGTCGACGTCGTCGTGTCTCCCTGCACCACGACGACGTCGGGCTCCCGGGCCACCAGGACGGCGTCGAGCCGTTCCAGCACGCGCGCGAACACCTGTGACAGGGACTGACCGGCACTCATCACGTCGAGGTCGTGGTCGGGCACGATGCCGAAGACCTGGTTGACCTGGTCGAGCATCTCCCGGTGCTGTCCCGTGACCACGGTGACGCCCGTCAGCACCGCGGAGCGCTCGATCGCGAGCACCAGGGGCGCCATCTTGATCGCCTCGGGTCGCGTCCCCCAGACGGTCATCACACGGGGTCTCGTACCGGTGCTCATGCGCTCTCCCGTCGTGCGTCCAGGGCGACGACGGTGTCGGTGCCCTCCGTGAATGCCTCGGCCAGGGTCGCCGCGGCGGCCGCGTCGTCCCCGGCCGAGAGCTCGGCCGCCCACCCGGCGTACCGCTGCGCGACCTCGGCGGCGCCGCCGTCGAGCACGAGGCGACCCTGGTGCAGCCAGATCGCGCGCGTGCAGGTCTCCTCGATCGTGCGGGCCCCGTGCGAGACGAGGAAGACGCAGCCCGCACCGCGGCGCAGCTGCTCGATGCGGTCGGTGCTGCGCTGCCGGAACGCGGCGTCGCCGGTGGCCAGCGCCTCGTCGATGAGCAGCACCTCGGGCTGCGCCGCGGCCGCGATCGCGAACCTGAGCCGGGCCGCCATCCCGGAGGAGTACGTGCGCATCGGGCGGTCGACGGCGTCGCCGATCCCGGCGAGGGCGACGACGCCGTCGTGCGCCGCGTCGACCTCGGCGGGCGACATACCCATCGCGAGACAGCCGAGCCGCAGGTTCTCGCGCCCGGTGAGCGCACCCACCATCGCGGCGTTGACCCCCAGGAGCACCGGTGCGCTCGAGGCGAGCACCGTGCCGCGCGCCGGTCGCTCGAGCCCGGCGATCGTGCGCAGCAGCGTGCTCTTGCCCGAGCCGTTCAGGCCGACCACCCCGATCGCCTCCCCGGCGCGCGCCACGAGCGAGATGCCCGCCAGGGCGCGCACGACGACGGCGGGCCCGTTGCCGAGGCGGGGCACGACGGCGGGCCGCCCCCACCTGCGCGTCGAGTCGGGTCCTCGCGGCGCGTTCGCGGGTGCGGTGAAGCGGACGTGCACGTCGGCCACCGCGACGTGCACGCGGGGCACGTCGGCCTCAGGCGGAGCCATAGCTCTCCTCCCCGCTCCAGAACACGACCAGCCCGACCACGACCAGGCCCACCGACCATCCGGCCAGCAGCGCCCACGTCTCCCACGCGGGCACCGTCGCGTACAGCAGGAGGTCGCGCACGACGTCGAGCACGAGGAACATCGGGTTCACCGACATCACGGTGTGCAGGACGGGCCACGCGGCGAACCGGTCGATCGAGAAGAACACGGCCGAGGCGTAGAGCCAGAACCGCGCCACGAGCTGGAACAGCTGCGTGAGGTCGGGCACCCTCGCCGTCGCCCGGGCCGCGAGCAGCGCGAGCCCCGTGTTGAGCAGGAGCTGCAGCACGAGCGGCACCGGGAGCAGCAGCCACAGCCACGTCACGCGCAGCACGACCGGGTCGCCGCCGGGGTCGATCGCCCCCAGCAGCGGCGGGAGGAGAACGATCAGCGCGAGCATGGTCGCCAGTGCCGGCAGGAACCGGATCGTCTGCCGGATCACGACGGCGAGCGGCAGCGCGGCGCGGGGAAACGTGAACGAGCGGATCAGCGCGCGGTTGCCGGTGACGGCGCGCGAGCCCTGGGTGAGGCAGTGGATCGTCCACTGGAAGAGGAACACCCCGATCACCAGGTACCCGAGGTAGTTCTCGATGCCGCGATCGGCCTGCAGCACCAGACCGAACAGCACGAAGTACACGGCGCCGTGGAGCAGCGGGTTGATCACGAGCCACGCCGATCCGAGCAGCGTGCTGCGGGAGGTGGTGGCGACCTGGGCGCGCGCGTCGGCGAGCACGAAGTGGCGCCGCCGCCAGATCCGCCCGAGGTAGGAGGGCAGCGACGGGCGCGCGAGCACGGGTCGCAGGCCGGTCGTGGCGACGTCGACGACCACGCGCGGCCGCGACGTGACGGGTGGGCGCTCGGTCACGAGGCGTCCTCGATCAGCCCGTCGTACAGCGTGCGGTAGGTGCGCCCGACCGCGTCCCACGTGCGGGTGGCGGCGTACGCGCGACCGGCGCGGGCGAGGGAGCGCCGCAGGTCGTCGTCGGCGGCCAGCCGCGCGACGGCGCGCGCCAGGGCAGCGGCGTCCCCCGGGGGCGTGAGGAGCCCGGCGCCCGGCCGCCCGACGATCTCGGCCAGCGCGGGGAGGTCGCTCGCGATCAGCGGGCGGCCGAGCGCCATCGCCGCCATCGGCTTGAGCGGGACCACGGTGCGCGTGACCTCGGCGTCGATGCGCGGGACGGCCACGACGTCGAGCGCCTGGTACCAGCGGCCGGCCTCGGCGGCGGGCACCCGCCCCGGGAGCAGCACCACGTCGGTCAGATCCCGCTCGACGACGAGCCGCTGCAGGCCCGGGCGCGCGACGCCGTCGCCCACGAGGCACGCGCGCACGTCACGGCCCGCGGACCGCTCCGTCGCGACCGCCTCGATCAAGGTCTCCAACCCCTCGTAGGGCACCAGGCTGCTCACCGTACCCACCCAGAAGCCGTCGGTCGGCAGTCCGAGCGCCCGCCGCGCCCGCGCAGGCGACCGGTCCGGCGTGCGAGCGCGGTCCTCGACGGCGTTCGGCGCGATCGCGAGACGTGCAGGATCGACGCCGCGCGCCACCAGCGCGTCGCGCACCGTCTCCCCGAGGACGACGACGCGGTCCGCGGCGCGCGTCAGCTCGGTCTCCCGTGCGCGCAACAGCCGGTACCGCTCGCTCGCGCGGACGCGCGCGCGCAGCTCCGGCGGGAAGGACGCGACCCACGTGTCCTCCAGGACGCCCCGCACCTCGTACACCCACGGGACGCCCAGGTCGCGCGCCACCGCCCGGGTGACGACGGCGGAGCTCCAGGGCGTGGTCGTGTGCAGCACGTCGGGGCGCTCCTCGCGCGCGAGAGCGAGCGCGGCGTCCGCGTGGTCGCGCAGACGCGCGCCGGTGGCCGGTGGCCGGCGGCGGGCGGGGAGGCGGTGGTAGACGACGTCGTCGAGGACCTCGTGCCCGGCGACGGCGAGTCGGCCGACGTCGACCGGGTAGCCCGGACGGGTCGCCGCGACCGCGTCGATGCCGGCACGGCGCTGCGCGCGCAGCACCTCGTGGCTCCGCAGCGCGTACCCGCTCGTGGAGTGGGGGAGCGAGGTGGTCAGGAGGTGGAGCACGCGGGGTGGGCCGCCGTCGCCGGTCCGGTCGCCCCTGCTCGGTCGGCGGGCGCTCGCGGCGCGGCGGCTCGGCGCCAGCACGGTGCCGGGCGTCAGCGCCGTCCGCTCGGCCGCGAGCCGTCGACCCTGCGTCGTGCCCGGTCCGGCGGCGGCGACCGCGTCGGAGAGGTCACCGCGGCGCGCGAGCGCCCGAACCCGCGTGGCGGCCGTTCCCGCCCGCTCCGCCCCGGGGACGTCGAGCTGCACGCCGATCTCGGCCGCCAGCACCGTCGCCGGGCCGGGCCGTCGCGCGCGTCCCGTCGCCAGGTGCGCGGCGACGGCGGCGCGCGCCGCGTCGTCGTCGCCCCGCACCCACGCGGCGAGCACACCCGGGAGCCCGGCACCGCGGCGCCCGGTGCCGCGGCGCCCGGTGCCGCGGCGCCCGGTGCCGCGGCGCCCGGCACCGCCGGCGAGCAGGTCCGAGAGACGTCCGCGCCACGCCTCGGGGGCGCGCCGGGACGCGAGCACCACGAGCCGGGCCGGATCCTCGCGTGCCATCGCGGCGGCGGTGCGCGCACCGAGCAGGAGCTGACGCAGCAGCGCGCCCGCGTCGACGGCGCCCCTCACCCGGCGACCACCGTCTCCAGCAGCGCGAGGTAGCGCCGTGCGAGCAGGTCGTGGTGCGCGTGCTCGAGGACCCACGCGCGCGGGCGCCCACCCACGTCGAGCAGCCGGCGGTCCGCCGCGAGCCTCGCCCACAGGTCGGCGAGCGCGGCCGGGTCCTGCGGCGGGACGACGTGGCCGCCGCGCGAGGCGCGCACGAGGTCGGCGGCCTCGCCGTCGACGCTGGCCGAGACGTGCCGACCGACGGCGAGGATTTCGTAGAGCTTGGACGGCACGGTCCAGCGGAACGGGGGCCAGTCCCGCAGCATCACGACGGCGGTGTCGGCCCACGCGTAGTGCGTCCCGACGGCGGTCCGCGGCACGCGGCCCGTCAGCTCGACGTCGAGCGCCAGGTTCCGGGCGAGCGCGCGCAGACGCGGCTGATCCGATCCGGAGCCGACGATGCGGAGGGCGACGTCGACACCGAGGGCTCGTGCGCGGGCCGCCGCCTCGAGGGCCGTGGACAGGTGCTGGCTGCGGCCCGTGGTGCCCAGGTAGAGCACGCGCAGCCGTGCACGGTCCAGCGGCGGCGGGTGGAACACGGGGAGGAGGTCGTCGGAGACACCGTTGCCTATCGCGCTCGCGCTGATGCCGCGTCCCGCGAGCACGCGGGCGAACGAGTCCGTGGTCGTCACGACGTGATCCGCCGAGCGCTGCGCCCGGGTGAGTCCCGTGACGGCGGCGCCGGCGGCGAGGCGACACAGTCCCGCGCCGGTCGCGCGCGTGCGCATCACGTCGGCGGGCGCCAGCAGGTCGGGCCACGCGTCACGCATCTCGACGACGACGGGCCGCCTCAGCGCACGCCCCAGGGCGAGTCCCGCGCCGATCGTGGGCAGCGCGGGGGCGGTCGCGACGACGACGTCAGGGCGGCGGTCGCGTCCGCGACCCATGAGCGCGAGGCCGCGGCCGAGCTGGTCGGCGGCCACCACCGCCTGGTCCAGGCTGCGACTCGTCAGGGAGTGGTCGTGGGCCCGGAACCGCGTCCGCACGACGCGAGCGCCGCCGTCGTCCCGCGCCGCGGCACCGACCTGGTCGGACGGCAGGGCGCTCGTCAGCCTCCCCTCGGGGTGGTGCGGGGGCGGGGCGAGCACGAGGAGCTCGTGGCCCGCGTTGACGAACCGCCGGCCGAACGCCGCCCACCGGCGCTGGGGTGCGCCGGTCTCCGGGGGTAGTGGTGGGTGAGGAGGGCGATCCGCATGCGAGCGTCCTTGCTCGTCCGGCGTCGCGGTGGGCCGTCAGCCGCGGTCGGTGAGGATCAGCGGCCCGTCCGGCGTGATCGCCACCGTGTGCTCGCTGTGGGCGCCGCGCGAGCGGTCCGTCGAGCGCAGCGTCCACCCGTCCGGGTCCGTGTAGATCTCGTCGGTCGAGATCAGGAACCACGGCTCGATCGCGACGACGAGTCCCGGCTTGATCTTCAGGCCGCGGCCCGCGCGGCCGTCGTTGGCGATGTGGGGCTCACCGTGCATGGTGCGCCCGACGCCGTGCCCGCCGAAGTCGAGGTTGACCGGGTAGCCGTACTGGTGCGCGACCTCGCCGATGGCCCAGGAGATGTCGCCCAGCTTGTTCCCGACGACGGCGGCCTCGATCCCGGCCTTCAGCGCCACCTCGGTGGCCTCGATGACCCGCAGGTCCTCGGGGCGGGGCGTACCCACCACGACCGAGAGCGCCGAGTCCGCGACCCAGCCGTTCAGCTCGGCGGCGAAGTCGACCGAGAGCAGGTCGCCGTCGGCGAGCACGTAGTCGTGGGGCAGGCCGTGCAGCACGGCGTCGTTGACGCTGGTGCACAGGACCTTGCCGAACGGGGACGCGCCGAAGCTCGGGTGGTAGTCGATGTAGCAGGAGGAGGCACCGGCGTCGCGGATCATCTCGTGCGCCAGCTCGTCGAGCTCGAGGAGGTTGACGCCGACGGCCGCCCTCTCCTTCAGCGCGCTCAGCACGCTCGCCACGAACGCCCCCGCGGGACGCATCTGCTGGACCTCGGTGGGCGTCTTGAGCTCGATCACGAGGCCCAGCCTACGGCCCGGGAGGCCCGGAACCGCGCCGTCGGGCTCCTCAGGAGGGCCGCGGGGACGCGCCGGCGAAGACCGAGGCGGCCACGGCGTCGACGATCGGCACGTCGGCCGGCAGCCACGGCACCGAGTGGAGGTCGGCCGGCGCGAGCCAGCGCAGCTCGTCGTGGTCCTGCAGCGGCACGGGCTCACCCTTGGTGATCCGCGCCGTCCACACGAGCATCTCGTGGCCCCGGTGGATGGGCCAGGTCCGCCCCGGCAGCGATCCGGGCACCAGGTCGCCGAACGCGATCTCGACGCCGAGCTCCTCGTCCAGCTCGCGTACGAGCGCGGCCATCGGGTCCTCACCGGGTTCGACCTTGCCCCCGGCGAACTCCCACGAGCCCGCGAGGGTCTTCGGGGCGCTGCGGCGCGCGGCCAGGAGGCGGGTGGGGGCGGCGAGATCGTCGAGGATCGCCGCCGCGACGACGAGGACGGTCACGCGGTCCACTCTAGGAGGCGATCCGCGGATCTCCTCCCCACACACGCGCGCGGCGACCCTACGCTCGTCCTCGTCGCCCGAACCTGCACGAGAGGAACCGCGTCGTGACCGCTCTCCCCACGAACCGGCCCATGCCGCCCGTCGTCTACGTCCCCACGACGGACGAGGCCGACCAGCGCGCGCGCCGTCTGGTCATGCACACGGTCGAGGACGGTCGCACCGCCATCTACACCTACTCGGCGCCCGACCGGCTCGACCGCTACTACCTCCAGGGTCAGCCGTGGGTGCTGCTCGACGTCGCGTCCCTGCAGCGCGCGTACGAGGACACCCCGTACGACCTCCTCTTCGTCGACGTCAGCCCGGGGCTGCAGGAGATCGACGAGTCCGACCGGGAGGACGACCGTGGCTGACGAGGACATCGACGTCGACCTGGCCGACCTGCGCACCATCGCCAACGGTCTCTCCGACGGCGCCGAGGCGCTCGAGGGCCTCAGCTTCCCCGACGGTCCCGACGCCGGACTCGTGACGCCCAGCATCACCTCGCTGCTCGGTCAGCTCGCGACCAGCACGGGCAACGTCGCCTCCTCGATGGCCGCGGCGTCCGAGAACGTCGAGCTGTCCCGTTCCTACTACCAGCGCTCCGACGCCGACGAGTCGGCCTCGTTCTCCGAGATCGAGCGTGTGATGGAGCCGTCGTGAGCGACATCGACACCGAGATCACGGGCAGCCCGGGATCGATCGAGGGCACGGCGACCTGGCTGCGCGACACCCTGGCCCCCGCGGTCGAGGCGGCGGGCGAGGCCATCACCGCGGCCCGTCGTCTCGCGGGCGAGAGCTGGAACGCCGCCGCGGGATCGGACTTCCGCGGCATCGCGCAGCGCGCGATCGGCGCGACCGACGATCTCGACGCCGCGGTGCGCGACCTCGCCGGAGACCTGGACGACTTCGCGTCCGAGCTGCGGCGGTGCCAGGGCCTGATGAGCGACGCCCGGGCGGACGCCCGCGACGGCGACCTCGTGGTGACGGGCTTCGTCATCGGGGATCCCGGGCCCGGCCTGAGTCAGCCCGAGATGCCGCGGGGGAGACCTCCGACGCCGTGTGGGACACCTACAACGACGACGTCGCGGCCTACGACGCGCAGAACGAGAGGATCCGCGTCTACAACGCCGTGAAGTTCGAGGCCGAGCGCGTCGACCGGATCTACGAGACGGCCTGCAACGCGCTCGACGGCGCGATCACCCCGACGGCGCACGCCGCCTGGATGCTCGAGATCGGGGACCTGCTGGGCGAGGGGGTCCTGGCTGCGGACGCGGCGCGCATCGCGACGCAGCGCAGCGCCCTGCTGGCCGAGGCCGACCGTCTGTTCGCCCTGGGGCAGTCCCAGCTCGACGACATCGCGGCCAACAGCACCTTCTGGAGCCGCCGCTACCGCAAGTTCCGGTTCCTGCCCGGTTGGCTGGACCAGGACCGCATCCGCGCCGACCGCGCGGTCGCCCAGGGTCACATCGACCGCGCGAACGACCTGCGGGTCCAGGCCGACGACGTCGGGCCCAGCCGTGGTGCGCGGGTGGTCCGCGTCGCGGGCCGCATCCTGGGCCCCGTGGGCATCGGTCTCGGGATCTACAACGACTACCAGGACGGCGAGAGCCCCGTGCAGATCGCCGCCTCGCAGGGTGGCGGGCTGCTGGCGGGCGCGGCCGCGGGTGCCGGCGTCGGCGCCCTCATCGGGTCGGTCGTCCCCGGTCCGGGGACGGCGATCGGTGCCGTGGTGGGCGGCATCGTCGGTGTCGGCGTCGGGATCTTCTCCGACGGCTTCATCGACTCCTTCTTCGAGAACGGGCCCGACGTCGGCGCCGCCTTCGAGGCCGGCGCCGAGGCGGTGACCGGCACGGTCGAGGCGATCGGTGACTTCGCGGGGGTGTGAAGGACACGATCGGCGGCTGGTTCTCGTGAGTCTCGGCCGTCGGCCCTCGGCGCTGCTCACCGTCGCCGGCCTGGGCGGGTCGCTCCTGTCGATCGTGATCGGCGCGGCGGTGACGGCGCGCCTGACCACCGCGACGGTCGCGTTCGGCTCGCTCCTCGTGGTGTTCGGGCTGTCCGGGATCCTGGGGTGGTGCGCGCGGTACCTGGCCTGGCGCGCCGTCTCGCGACCCGCCGTCGCGCGAGGCGACGCCCGTCTGCTGGCGCGTCCCGCCGTCGTCGACGGCGAGGAGAGCGTCCTGCACCCCCGCCGGGCCGGTGCCCCGACGGTGCTCGCGCACACCGCGCTCGTGCTGATGGGTGCGTGGGCGCTGGTGATGATCGTGCTGGCGCTGCTGCGCGGGGCCCCGGGGTGGCTGGTGCTGCTCGTGCCGTGGGCGGTCCTCGTGCTCGCGGGGCCCGTCCTGGCCGCGGCCGGCCGTCTCTCCCCGGGCGGCGTGCACGTGACGGCGACGCGGATCGTCGACGTCGACCGCGGCGCGCGTGCCGAGGTCGCGCTCGTCGACGTGGGTCACGTGGCGCGGATGCCGGACGCGCTCGTCCTGGACGTGCGCCCGGGCGCGGTGCGGACGCAGCGGACGGCGGGTCCGTGGAGCCGGCGCCCGCCGTCGTCCCCGCTCGTGATCGAGACGCTCGGGACCGCCGACGGCGGGGCGGCGCTCGCCGCGCAGCTCGCCGCCGCCACGCGACGGGTGTGACGGCGCCGGCGACGGCGGGCGCGGCGTAGGCTGGGGTCGAACGACAGGGGAGCGCGTCAGCGCTGAGAGTGCGGCCCCGCCGCAGACCCTCGAACCTGCTCCGGTTAGCACCGGCGAAGGAAGTCGGGATTCCTCTCCCCGGCGCGCACTCGCGTGCCGGGCCCTCCCACGCACGTCGGGAGGACCACCATGCACCACACCACCACCCGCGCCTCGCGCGGACGGCGCTCGGCGCCGATCGCCGTCGCGACGGCAATCACCCTCGCCCTCGCGGGCTGCTCGCTCGGGGGAGGCCCGACGCCGTCGTCCTCGCCCACGAGCCCCGGCGGGACGGAGAGCGACGGCGGGGGCAGCGCTGCGACGTCCTCGATCACGCTCGTCACCCACGACTCGTTCGCGCTGAGCGAGGACGTGCTCGCGGCCTTCACCGACGAGACAGGGATCGCGGTGACGCAGGTCGCGCCCGGGGACGCGGGGGCGCTCGTCAACCAGCTGGTGCTGACGAAGGCCTCGCCGCTGGGCGACGTCGTCTACGGCATCGACAACACGTTCGCCTCGCGCGCGGTCGACGAGGGCGTGCTCGCGCCGTACACGTCGCCGGATCTGCCGGCGAGCGCCGAGCCGTACCTGCTCGGGGACGCGCTGACGCCCGTGGACCTCTCGGACGTGTGCCTCAACGTGGACCTGGACTGGTTCGAGGAGAACGGGCAGGAGCCGCCCGCGACGTTCGAGGATCTGCTGCTGCCGGAGAACGCGGGCCTCACGGTCGTGACCAACCCCGCGACGTCGTCGCCCGGGCTCGCGTTCCTGCTCGCGACGATCAGCTCGTACGGGTCCGACGGCGAGGACGGCTGGGTCGGCTACTGGGAGGCGCTGCGCGACAACGACGTGCTCGTGGTCGACGGCTGGTCCGACGCGTACTACGTCGACTTCTCGGGCGCCGACGGCGAGGGCGACCGGCCGGTCGTGCTCTCGTACGCGTCCTCGCCGCCCGCCACGATCGGGGACGACGGCGAGCCCACCACCGCGGCGCTGCTCGACACCTGCTTCCGCCAGGTCGAGTACGCGGGCGTGCTCGAGGGGGCGGCGAACCCCGAGGGGGCGCAGGCGTTCGTGGACTTCCTGCTCTCGGGCGCGGTGCAGGAGGACGTGCCGGGGCAGATGTACGTGTACCCGATCGACGACGCCGCGGCGCTGCCCGCCGAGTGGGCGGACTTCGCGCCGCTCGCGACGGCGCCGCACGAGATCCCGGCCGCCGACATCGCCGCGAACCGCGCGGACTGGATCGACACCTGGACGGCCACGGTCCTCCCGTGACCGTTCGCGAGGTGCTTGTGGGGCGTCGCGAGTGCCGTGTGGGGCGTCGCGAGGGCCCTGCGGGGCACCGCGAGGGTTCTGTGGGGCGCCGCGAGGTACCCGTGAGAACTCGCGAGGTACTTCTGGGCGTCCCCGAGAGACTTTCGGGCGCCCTCGAGAGAGTTGGGGGCGTCGGCGAGAGAGTTCTGGGCCTTCGCGGGGAACGTTCGAGTCGCGCGCGATGAAGGATGCCCCGGAAAGTCTCTCGCGGAGCCCCGAAAGTCTCTCGGCGGGCCCCCAAAGTCTCTCGCGACGCCCCGAAAACCCCTCGCGGAGCTCCGAAAGTCTCTCGCCAACCACCGCAGGGCCCTCGCGGCGCACCTCGCACCTCGCGCGCGTCGGGTGGGGGCTCGCCGTCGTCCTCCCGCTCGTGTTCCTCGGGGTCTTCTTCGCCTACCCCGTCGCCACGCTCGTCGGCCGCGGCTTCACCTCCGGCGGCACCCTCGACCTCGGGGGCGTCGCCGAGGTGCTCGGCAGCGACCGCACCTGGCGCGTCGTCGGCCACACGCTGCTCCAGGCGAGCCTCGGCACCGTCATCGCCGTCGCCCTCGCGATCCCCGGCGCGCACGTCCTCTACCGCCGCACCTTCCCCGGCCGCCGCGCGCTGCGCGCCCTCGTCGCGGTGCCGTTCGTGCTGCCGAGCGTGGTCGTCGGCGTCGCGTTCCGCGCGCTCCTCGCGCCGTCGGGCCCCCTGGGGTTCCTCGGCTGGGACCGCACCCTGCCGGCGATCGTCGCCGCGCTCGTCTTCTTCAACTACGGCCTCGTCGTGCGCATGGTCGGCACGGTCTGGGAACGCCTCGACCCGCGCGCCGAGGAGGCCGCCCGCGCGCTCGGCGCGTCCCCCTGCGTGCCGCGCTCACCGTCACCCTCCCCGCGCTCGTGCCCGCCATCGCCTCGGCGGCCGCCCTGGTCTTCCTCTTCTGCGCGACGGCGTTCGCCCTCGTCCTCGTCCTCGGCGGGTCGCGCTACGCCACCGTCGAGGTCGAGATCTGGCTGCAGACCACGCAGTTCCTCGACCTGCGCACCGCATCGGTGCTGAGCATCGTCCAGCTCGTCGTCGTCGCCCTCGCCCTGGCCGTCTCGGGTCGCGCCCGTCGCAGCCGCGAGCGCGCCCTCGCGCTCGTCGAGGCGGAGCGCTCGAGCTCGCCGCTGCGCCTGGGTCGGGGCGCCTCCCCGCTGGACGTCGGCGCGAGCGCGATCACCGCCGTCGTCATCGGCCTCATCGCCCTGCCGATGGTCACGATGCTCGTGCGCTCGCTGCGGCACGACGGCGCGTGGACGCTCCGCCACTACGCCAACCTCGCGACCACGGGCGATCGCGCGCTGACCGTCAGCGTCTGGGACGCCGCCGCGAACTCGCTGCGCGTGGCCGTGGACGCGACGGTCATCGCCGTCGTGATCGGCATGACGCTCGCGCTCGTGCTCTCGCGCCGACCCGCCTCGCGCCTGGGTCGCCGCGCGCTCGGGGCGCTCGACGCCGTCGTGATGCTGCCCCTCGGCGTCTCGGCCGTGACGGTCGGTTTCGGCTTCCTGATCGCGCTCGACCGGCCGCCGCTGGACCTGCGCAGCTCGCTGATCCTGATCCCGATCGCGCAGGCGATGGTCGCGATCCCGCTCGTGGTGCGCGCCGTGCTGCCGGTGCTGCGCGCGATCGACCCGCGTCTGCGCCAGGCCGCCGCGACGCTCGGGGCCGGCCCCGGGCGCGTGCTCCTCACCGTGGACGGACCGCTCGCGCTGCGCTCGCTCGGGCTCGCGATCGGGTTCGCGTTCGCCGTCTCGCTCGGGGAGTTCGGCGCGACGGCGTTCCTCGCCCGCCCCGACCGGCCCACCCTGCCGGTGGTCATCGTGCGGCTGCTCGGGCGGCCGGGCGACGGCAACTACGGCATGGCGCTCGCGGCGTCGGTCGTGCTGGCGATCATCGTCGGGGTCGTGATGACGACGGCGGAGCGGCTGCGGCCCGCCCGCTCGGGAGAGGTATGAGGTGGTGGCGGTGAGTGACGTCGGGAACGGCCTCGAGGTGCGCGGCGCCGTCGTGCGCTACGCGGGGGCGGGGCGACGGCGGGGGTGACGACCGCCGTCGACGGCGTGGACCTCATCCTGCCGCGGGGCGAGGTGCTGGCGCTGCTCGGCCCGTCCGGGTGCGGGAAGTCGAGCCTGCTGCGCGCGATCGCCGGGCTCGAACCGCTGGCGGCGGGGTCGGTGGCGTGGGACGGGGAGGACCTCACCACGACGCCGACGCACCGGCGCGGATTCGGGCTGATGTTCCAGGACGGGCAGCTGTTCGCGCACCGCGACGTCGCGCGCAACGTCTCCTACGGGCTGCGCGGCACGCGGTGGGGCGCCTCGCGCGCGGTGCGCGACGAGCGCGTGGCGGAGGTGCTCGAGCTCGTGGGGCTGGCGGGGTACGGGCGGCGCGCGGTGGGGACGCTCTCGGGCGGGCAGGCGCAGCGGGTGGCGCTCGCGCGGTCGCTGGCGCCGGCGCCGCGGCTGCTGCTGCTGGACGAGCCGCTCTCGTCGCTGGACCGGCGGCTGCGCGAGGACCTCGCGGGTGAGGTGGCGCGCGTGCTGCGGGCCGCGGGCACGACGGCGCTGCACGTGACGCACGACCACGACGAGGCGTTCACGGTCGCCGACCGCGTGGGCGTGATGCTGGACGGCCGGCTGGTGCAGGTGGCGACGCCGTCGGAGCTGCGTGCCTCACCCGCGACGCCGGAGGTCGCGGCGTTTCTCGGCCTCTGAGTTCGCGAGAGCCTCGCTGACGTACCGCGAGAGGATTGCCGACCCTCCCCGAGAGAATTCCCGACGGCGGCGCCCGCGTCGGCCCCGCCGCTCAGGGCGTCGCGGCCTGCGCGGGCGGCGACCCCGGCGCCCGCTTCCCTCGCGCCGACAGCGTCGACCCGACGCTCGCCGCCACCACCACCGCGACCGCCAGCGCCTGCAGCCACGTCAGGGCCTGCGCGAGCAGCAGGAACCCCGCCAGGCACGCCACGGCCGGCTCGAGGCTGAGCAGGACGCTGAAGGCGCGCGGCGGGAGCCGGCGCAGCGCCGCCAGCTCGAGCGAGTACGGGATCACCGACGCCAGCAGCGCCGTCCCGGCCGCCAGCAGCAGCAGGTGCGGCTGCTCCACGACGGCGACCGCCCCACCCCCGAACGGCGCCACGGCGATCGCCCCGATCCCGATGGCGACGGCGAGCCCACCCGTCCCCGGGATGCGCGTGCTCACCCGGGTGTTCGCGAGGATGTAGCCGGCCCAGAACGCGCCGGCGACCAGCGCGAGGCCGACACCGGCGAGGTCGAGCCCGGCTCCGCCGTCGCCCCCGGAACCGCTGCCGTGACCGTCCCCGAGCCCCAGCGCGAGCACACCGCCGGCGGCCACGAGCACCCACACGGCGTCACGCGCGCGCCGCGTCAGCGCCGCCGCCAGCACCAGCGGACCGAGGAACTCGATCGTCACCGCGATCCCGAGCGGGATCCGCGCGATCGAGGCGTAGAACGCCGCGTTCATCCCCGCCATCGCGACGCCGAGCAGCAGCACCGCGGTCCACTGCGCCCGGGTCCAGGACCGCACGGCCGGCCGGAGAACGGCCAGCAGCACGACGGCGGCGATCGCCAGCCGCAGGAACGTCACCCCGCCGGGGCCGAGGGCGGGGAACAGCTGCGCGGCGAACGCCGCGCCGAACTGCAGCGAGACGCAGCTCGCCAGCACCATCGCGGCGCCGGCACCCGGGCTCGCCAGACGGGTCGGGCGGGCGGGGTCGACGGCGCGGGCGGGGCCGCCGGTCGATGCGGCGGCACCCGTCGGGGGCACCCCGGGCGCGGGGTCGGACGGTGTCACGCACCCATGGTGACCCGCTTGCGGCGGGGGCACCGCCGTCGTCCGCGCCTCGACCCGCCGGCGTTCGGCGACGCCGCGGCCTCGCCAAGGGACGCCGGGGCCGACTCGGCGCTCGCCGAGCCTCGCCCAGGGCGGCTCGCTCCGCCCGTCGAGGCGCGACACGCCGCGCGGACCGCCGCGACTCGCCGGGGGCACCGCGGATGCGCCTCCCCAGGCGAGTGCGCCTCACCGGGCGAGCCGCGGCACCGGGGGCGGGGCGGCCGCGCGGGACAGCGGACCGGTCGGCGGGACGACCGCCGTCGGCCGGACCCCGGGGCACGCTCCTGGCTACGCTGGCGGCGTGCCGATCGATCACCGCACGCCCCGCCCCGACGCAACCCCGACACCCCCACCGAGCGACGCCGCCGCACCCTCCTGCGCATGACCGGCGTCTCGATGACGTTCGACGACGGCACGACCGCCCTCACCGACGTCGACCTCACCGTCGCCCCGGGCGAGCTCGTCACCCTCGTGGGCCCCTCCGGCTGCGGCAAGACCACGATCCTGCGGCTCGCGGCCGGCCTCCTGACCCCCACCGCCGGCGAGATCGAGGTGTCGGCGGCCGCGACGTCGTTCGTGTTCCAGGACGCGACCCTCCTGGAGTGGCGCACGGCGCTGCGCAACGTCGAGCTGATGGGCGAGCTGCGCGGGGTGCCGCGGGCGGAGCGGCGCGCCCGCGCGCTGGAGGTGCTCGACGCCGTCGGGCTCGCGGACGCGACCGCGCGCCACCCGCGCCAGCTCTCGGGCGGGATGCGGATGCGCGTCTCGATCGCGCGCGCGCTCGTGGCGCAGCCGGACCTCGCGCTCCTGGACGAGCCGTTCGGCGCGCTCGACGAGATCACGCGGCTCTCGCTGCAGACGCTGCTGCAGGAGCTGTTCGCGCAGCGCCGGTTCGGCGGCCTGTTCATCACCCACTCCGTCAGCGAGGCGGTCTACCTCTCCGACCGCGTGCTCGTCATGGGGCGCGGCCGCATCGCGGCCGAGGTCGCGGTCCCGTGGGCGCACCCGCGGCCGCCCGAGGTCCGCTACGACGCCGACTTCGCCGCCCTCGCGGGCGAGGTCTCCGCGCGCCTGGCGGCGGCGTCGTGAGGGGCCCGACGGCGGGGCGCGCGACGGCGTCGCGCACCACCGGGGCGTGGGTCGCGCAGGCGGTCTCGATCGTGGTGGCCCTCGCGGGGATCGTGGCGGTGTGGTCGTTCGTCAGCCTCGTGGTGCTCAGCCCCGAGCGGCGGTTCCTGCTGCCGCCGCCGCACGAGGTCGTCGCCACCCTGGGGCGGCCCGCGGTGATGGGGCCGATGCTCGAGGCGCTCGGGCGCACCACGCTGGTGGCGGCGCTCGGGCTGGCGATCGCGATCGCCGTCGGGACGGTGTGGGCCGTGCTGATGGCGCAGTCGAGGTGGGCCGAACGCGTCCTGTACCCCTACGCCGTCATCATGCAGACGATCCCGATCCTCGCGCTGACGCCGCTGATCGGGATCTGGTTCGGCTACGGCGTGCCCGCGCGCGTGGTGGTGGCGGTGATCATCGCCGTGTTCCCGATCATCTCCTCGACGTTCTTCGGGCTGACGTCGGCGCCGAGCGCCGCCGCGCACGACCTGTTCACGCTCGCGCGCGCGTCGCGGTGGCAGCGGCTGGTGAAGCTGCAGGCGCCGGCGGCCGTGCCCTCGATCTTCACCGGTCTGCGGACGGCCGCGGGCCTGAGCGTGATCGGCGCGATCGTGGGGGACTTCTTCTTCCAGCAGGGGGCGATCGGCGTCGGGGGGCTGCTGCGGGTCTACACGCTGCGGCTGGACATGGAGGCGCTGCTGACGGCCGTCGGGCTCACGGCGACGTTCGGGGTGTGCGTGTTCTCGGTGTTCGCGGCGCTCGACCGCGCCGTGGTGGGGCGCTGGTACGGGAGGTCCGGGCGGGGCTGAGCCGCGCCGTCGGCGATTCTCTCCGGGAGGGTCGCTGATGCTCTTGCCGAGGGTCGGCAATCCTCTCGGGGAGGGTCGGAAATGCTCTCGCGGTACGTCAGAAAAGTTCTCGCGAAGGTGGGTCAGTGGATCTGGCGGACCTCGAACTGCATGCGCGGGTGCGCGTAGAACTCCTGGGCCGCCACGAGCTGCAGCTCGCGCTCACCCGAGTCGTACGTCGTCTGCAGCAGGTCGAAGACGGACGACGTCGTGCGCGCCAGCGCGTCCGCGGCGTCGCCCGAGCGGCGGTAGTGCGCCGTGAACAGCGCTGCCGTGACGTCGCCGGACCCGTTCGCCTTGAACGGCAGCAGCGGCGTCTGCACGATCCAGGCGCCCTCGGGCGTGACGGCCAGCATCTCGATCGTGCCCTCGGGCCGGTCGGGCTGCTCGACGCTCGTGACCAGCACCGTCGAGGGCCCCATCGCCCGCGCCGCCTCGACCGAGGCGAGCGTGGACTCGAGCGTGTCGGGCGAGGTGCCCGTGAGGAAGCCGAGCTCGAACTGGTTCGGGGTGATGAGGTCGGCCGCCGGCACCACACGCTCGCGCAGCAGCTCGGGGATCGCCGGCGCCACGAAGCAGCCTGACTTCGCATTCCCCATCACGGGGTCGCACGCGTAGATCGCCGCGGGGTTCGCGGCCTTCACGCGTGCGACGGCGTCGAGGATCACGTCCCCGATGCCCTCCCCGCCCTGGTAGCCCGAGAGGACGGCGTCGACCTGGGCGAGCGCGCCGCGCTCCTCAATACCCGTGATGACCTCGCGCACGTCGTCGGGCGAGAGCAGCGGACCGCGCCACGCACCGTAGCCCGTGTGGTTGGAGAAGTGCACGGTGTAGACGGGCAGGACCTCGACGCCGATGCGCTGCAGCGGGAACACGGCGGCGGAGTTGCCGACGTGACCGTAGGCGACGGAGGACTGGATGGAGAGGATCGTCACCCCACCAGGGTAGGCCCGTGCGCACCCGGTGGCGCCGACCGCGGCGGTACTCTGACGCCGCCGCTGAAATCGCCAGGAACCACCGGCTGGTTCCGCAAGAGCCCGAAACGGATCCCTCATGACCCACCCCTCCCTCCGGCGTGCCCGGACCTCCACCACCCTTCTGCCCGCGGCGGCCCTCGCCGTCGCGCTCGTCCTGTCGGCCTGTGCCGCGGGCGACGGCGGAGGAGCCGCACCCGACGACGGTCCCGCCCCCGGCGCCACCCCCGCCGAGCCCGGCTCCGTCCTCGACCTCGCCGCCGTCTGCCCCGCCACGGTCGTGATGCAGCAGGACTGGCAGCCCCAGGCCGAGCACGGCGGCATGTACGAGCTGGTCGGCGACGACTACGCCGTCGACACCGACGCGAAGGCGGTCACGGGCTCGCTCGTGGCCCAGGGCGTGGACACCGGCGTCGAGATCGAGGTCCGCTCCGGCGGCCCGAACGTCGGCTTCCAGCGCGTGAGCGACCTCATGCACCTCGACACCGACATCCTCATCGGCGCGGTGAACACCGACCAGGCGATCTCGGCCGCCGCGGCGGGCCGCCCCGTCGTCGCGCTGACGAGCCAGATGACGCTCTCGCCGCAGATCTACATGTGGGACCCGGCCACGTACCCGGACGCCACCACGATCGCCGACGTCGCGGCCACCGGCGCGACCATCGTCACCAGCGGCGAGGTGGTCCCCACGCTCCTGGCCGAGCAGGGCATCGTGAGCCGTGACCAGGTCGACGCGTCCTACGAGGGCACGCCGCAGCGCTTCGTGACCGACCCCTCGATCATCCAGCAGGGGTTCGGTACGAACGAGCCGTACGTCTACGAGAACGACCTGCCGCAGTGGGACGAGCCGGTCGCGTACCAGTACCTGCACGAGCTCGGCTACTCGATCTACCCGGAGCCGATCACCGTGCGCGAGGCGGACGTGACCGCGCAGGCCGACTGCCTGGAGCGGCTCGTGCCGATCCTGCAGCGCTCGCAGCTCGACTTCCTCGCCGAGCCCGAGCGCACGAACGCGCTCATCGTCGACCTGGTGGAGCAGTTCCAGACGTCGTGGACCTACTCCCCGGAGGTGGGGGAGTACTCGGTCGCCACCCAGCTGAGGGAGGGCATCGTCACCGACGACCCCGCCTCGGGCGTCTTCGGGCAGATCGACGGCGAGCGCATCGCCGCCACGGTCGAGACCTTCACCGGGCTGCTCACGCAGACGGGCGCGCTGGACGAGGGCGTCGTCGTCGACCCCGAGAGCCTGTACACGAACCAGTTCATCGACACGTCCATCTCGATGGCGGACGTCGTCCGGGACTGAGACGGCCGACTCCCTCCGACGAGGAGCGCACCCGGAACGGCCCGAGGGGCCGCCATCCGATGAGATGACGGCCCCTCGGGCTCGCTGCGCGGGTCTCAGGCGCGGGTCGTACCCGCCCCGGCGGTCTCGCGGTCAGCCCCGGCCGTCGTGGCGCGTGCCTCGCCGTCGATCTCGTCGGGCACCTCGTCGTCGCTGAACAGGTCCTGCGCCGATGCGGCGTCGTACCGCGCCCGGTCGAGGATGCCCTCGCGCTTGGCGACGATCGTCGGCACGAGCGCCTGCCCCGCCACGTTGACCGCGGTGCGACCCATGTCGAGGATCGCGTCGACAGCGATGAGCAGGCCGACGCCCTCGAGCGGCAGGCCCAGCGTGGAGAGCGTGAGCGTCAGCATCACGGTGGCGCCGGTGAGGCCCGCCGTCGCCGCGCTGCCGACCACCGAGACGAACACGATCAGCAGGTAGTCGGTGATCGAGAGCGGGATGTCGTAGAACTGCGCGACGAAGATCGCGGCGACCGCCGGGTAGATCGCGGCGCAGCCGTCCATCTTGGTGGTCGCGCCGAGGGGGACGGCGAAGGACGCGTACGAGCGCGGAACGCCGAGGTTGCGCTCGGTCACGCGCTGCGTCAGAGGCAGCGTGCCGATCGAGGAGCGCGAGACGAACGCGAGCTGGATCGCGGGCCACGCCCCGCGGAAGTACTGCCCGACCGCGAGGCCGTTCGTGGCCAGCAGCACCGGGTAGACCACGAACAGCACCAGCGCCAGGCCGGCGTAGATCGCGACCGTGAACATGCCGAGGGTGGGCACGAGGTCCCAGCCGTAGGTCGCGACGGCGCGACCGATGAGGCCCACCGTCCCGATCGGTGCGAGGCGGATGATCCACCACAGGACCTTCTGCACGACGGCGAGCGCGGACGCCGAGAAGGTCAGGAACGGTTCGGCCGGCTTCCCGACCTTCAGGGCGGCGATGCCGACGACCAGCGCGATCACGACGATCTGCAGCACGTTGAAGCTGAAGCCGACCTCGCCGGTCTCGCCGGCCGACCCCTCGAGCCCGAGCACGTTGGTCGGCAGCAGGCCGACGAGGAAGTCGGTCCACGACCCGGTGCTCCCGGGCTCGTAGTCGGGACTGGCCGAGACGCTCGTGGCGTTCCCCGGCTGCAGCACGAGCCCCAGCGTGATCCCGATGGCGACGGCGATCAGCGCCGTGATCGCGAACCACAGCAGCGTCTGGCCCGCGAGCCGGGCGGCGTTCGTGACCTGCCGCAGGTTCGCGATCGACGCGACGATCGCGAGGAAGACGAGCGGCGGCACGACGGCGCGCAGCAGGTTGATGAAGGAGCTCCCGATCGTGCCGAGCACGTCGGTGAGCCAGTTCGGCGTCGAGTCGTCGACCGGGCCCATCTCGCGGGCGACGTACCCGAGGGCGACACCGAGCACCAGCGCGATGATGATCTGCGTCCCGAAGGAGGGGAACCGCAGGCGCCGTCGGGCGGTGCTCGTCGAGGCCGCCTCGTCGGCGGTGGGCTGGCGGGGGGACGTGCTGTCCGACACGGACGACCTCTTCTCGGGCACGGCGGACACCCGAGGTGGCAGGGGTGCGGGCCCACTCTCCGCCCGTCGGCGCGGTGTGCCAACGTGCCCCCGCAGAGTCCGACATGTGGGACGACTGCCGGGTTGCTACCGTGCGCAGATGCCCTCCGCCGCTCGCGTCGACAGCTGGCTCTGGGCCGTGCGCCTGTACAAGTCGCGCTCGGCGTCGGCCGCCGCGTGCCGTGGTGGGCACGTCGAGGTCGACGGCGACCGGGCCAAGCCCGCGACAATGATCGGCCCCGGATCCACGGTGACCGTGCGGGTCGGCGACCGCGTCCGCGTGCTCGAGGTGATCGACCCGATCGTCAAGCGGGTCGGCGCCCCGGTCGCCGTGCGCTGCTACCTCGACCATTCCCCGCCGCCCCCGCCGCGGGAGCTCGTCGCCCCCATCGCCGTGCGCGACCGCGGCGCCGGCCGGCCGACCAAGCGCGAGCGCCGCGAGATCGACCGCATCCGCGGGCGCTGAGGCGGATCCGGGCGGATCCGTCGGAGGCCCTGGCGCGATGTCGGTGCCCGGTGGTAGTCCAGACCCATGGCCGTGCAGACACAGACATCCCCGGCGACGACGAGCACGTCCCCCGACGTCGACCGCCCGGCGCCCGTCATGGAGCAGGCCGAGGCGCTGCGGCGCGAGCTGCGCGGCTACGCCTACCGCATGCTCGGATCCCCCCACGACGCGGAAGACGCCGTGCAGAACGCCATGGTGCGGGCGTGGCGCGGCGCCGAGAAGTTCGACGGCCGCAGCAGCGTGCGCACCTGGATGTACCGCATCCTCACCAACGTCTGCCTCGACGAGATCTCCTCGCGCAAGCGGCGCGCGCTCCCGGTCGACCTCGAGTCGCAGTCCTCGCCACCCGTGGTCGCCTCGCTCGGTCAGCCGCACCCGGCGGAGACGTTCGTCGCCCCCGTGCTGGACGAGATGGTGTCCGACCCCGCCGACGTCGTCGCGGCCCGTGACAGCGTCCGGCTCGCGTTCGTCGCGGCGCTCCAGCACCTGCCCGCCTCGCAGCGTGCCGTTCTGGTGCTCCGCGACGTGCTGGCGTGGCGTGCCGCGGAGGTCGCGCAGCTCCTCGAGATCTCCGTCGCGGCGGCCAACAGTCAGCTGCAGCGGGCGCGCGAGACGATGAAGGCGGTGCAGGACGGCTCGCGCGCGGCGCGCCCGGGCGGGGACCGCGCCGTCGAGGAAGCGGTGGTGGCGAGGTTCGTCGACGCGTTCGAGCGCTACGACATGGCGGCGCTCGCGACCATGCTGGCCGAGGACGCGGTGATGTCGATGCCGCCGTTCCGGCTCTTCCTCGCCGGCCGCGAGGACGTGCTCGCGTGGCTCGTCGGACCGGGGCACGAGTGCGAGGGCTCGCGGACCCTCGCGGTGGAGGTCAACGGTGGACCCGGGTTCGCGCAGTACCGGCGCGACCCGGGTGGCGGGTGGTCGCCGTGGGGCGTGCACGCGCTCGTGGTGCGCGACGCCGTCGTGGTCGAGGAGACCGTCTTCCTCGGGGCCGACATCTTCGCGGCGCTCGGCCTCCCCGACCACCTGGACTGAGCGACCTCAGGCCCCGGCGCCCCGGATGACGCCGGTGATGATGAGGGTGATGATCGTCGTCCACCCGGCGATCGCCACGGCCTGCCACAGCAGCACGCGTCCCTTCGCGACGCCTGCACCCACGAGCATCACCGCGGTGAACTGCGTCGGCAGCAGCAGGGGGCCCAGCAGGCTCACGCCGGGGACGCCGTAGCGCGTGAACGCCTTCTGGAACTTCTCGCGGCGCGGTGACGGGGCGGAGGCATCCTTCCCGGCGGTCGCGGCGGCGCGGATGCGCGAACCGAGCAGCACGAGGACGGCGACGCACAGGAAGTTCCCCGCCGCACCGGCCAGGGCGGCGACGACCGGGTGGATGCCGCCGACGATGCCGATCGCGGCCGATCCCTCGCCCTCGATGAAGGGGATGGCGCCCGCCAGGGCCACGACGAGCGGCTGCACCGCGTCGGGCACGTTCGAGACGAGCTCCTGGAAGTTGACGATGAGGTCGGCGATCGGGTTTGCCATGGCGTCTCCTGACGTCGGTGGTGGCGGCCGGTCAGCTCCGGCTCTCGGGATGTCTCCATCACACCAACGCGAGAGGCCGGGCGGCAGGTCGGCCCGTCACGACCTGGGGTGAGGAACGCTCCACCGACCGGATGACATCTGTCACGACGCGTCGACGCACGAGCACCGTGCCGCGACCACCCCGCCTACCCGCGCCGCGCCGCCTCGAGCGCCGCGAGGTCGATCTTCCGCATCGCCATCAGCGCGTCGTTCACACGGGCTCCCGCCTCGGGCGAGTCGCCGTCGCGGAAGATGGGCTCGCGCGGCACGACCTGCCACGAGAACCCGAAGCGGTCCTTGAGCCACCCGCACTGCGACTCCTGGCCACCGCCCGCGAGCAGCGCCTCCCAGTAGCGGTCGATCTCCGCCTGGTCCTCGCACGGGACCTGCAGCGACACGGCCTCGGAGAAGGGGAAGTCGGCGTCGCCGTTCAGCGCGAGGAACCGCTGACCGTCCAGCTCGAACGACACCGTGAGCACGGTCCCGGCCTCCAGGCGGGACCCCTCCGGGTAGTGCGCCGTGTCGGTGACCCGCGAGTGCGGGAACACCGAGACGTAGAAGTCGGCGGCCTCCGCGGCTTCGCCGCGGAACCACAGGCAGGTGGTGAACATCGACATGACGGACCTCCGGGAGCTCGCACCGGGCGCCGACGATCGGTGCCCACGATCGGGTGGACCGCCGTCGGGCCCGGAACTCATCGCGCCGAACCCACCCCGCGCTCGTCGGGTCGCTCAGCGGTTCCCGAACACCTGCGCCCAGTACGCGCGCCCGTCGGTGCCGAACGCGACCGCGAAGCCCATCTCCGTCATATCGGGGTGGACGATGTTGGCGTGGTGCCCCGGGGACTCGATCCACCCCTGGACCACCTCGCCCACCGAGCGCTGCCCGACCGCCACGTTCTCGGCCCCCGCGCGGTAGCCGACGGCGCCGAGGCGCGACCCGAGGCCGCCGTTCCCGTCGTGGGTCATCTCCAGGATCGCGGCCTGGTGGTCGGCCTGCACCTGTGCGGCGCGGTCGAGGTCCGCGCTGGAGGTCAGCGCGGGCAGCCCGGACGCGGCGCGCTCGGCGTTCGTCAGGTCGAGCGCCTCCGCGGCGCCTCGTGAGCCCGCGGCGATCGCGCCGTCGTCCGCCCGGTAGCCGAGCACGGCCACGACCATCGTGCGCCCGTCCCCGAGCCGCGCGGACGCGAGCCCGATCCCGCCGTAGCGGCCGTCGAGGAGATCGCCGGCCGAGTCGCCGTCGGCGAGCCAGGCGTCGACGGCGGCAGGGCCGTCCTGCGCCGTGCGCGCCCGCGCGGCCCCCGTGGCGTACCCGCGCGCGGCGAGCTGCTCGCCGAGGTCGCCGTCCCAGCCCTCGCCACCGCGCGCGTAGTGCTCCGCCTGCGCGCTCGCGATCTGGTTGAGGCCCTCCTCGAGCGTCACGGCGCGGGCATCCGCGCCCGACCGGGCCTCGAGAATGCGCGCGAGTGCGCCGTCGAGGTCGGGCTCCACCTCGGCGGCGGGCGGTTCCTCGGACGCGTGCGGGGTGAACGAGGCTCGCGGGTCGACCGTGGCCGGGTCGACCTCGGGCTCGGTCGGGGCGGGCGCGAGCGTCTCGGCCGGACCGCCCCGGTTCGGGTCGACCGGCTCCGGTGCGACCGCGGGCGGTTCGGGCTCCGCCGTCGGCGCGGGGGCGGGTGCGCTGCACCCGGCGAGCACGACGGCCGCGGCCAGGGTCGCGCCCGCCGCGGCGAGCGCTCGGGGCCCGAGTGCCGGACGACGTCGTCCGGCGCGGTGCTGGGGGTGGAAGGGGCTCACGCCCCCATCATGCGTGCTCGACGCCGGACCGTCCTCCCGAGCGGTTCACGGACGTCTCGTCCAGCGAACTCCCAGGGGGCCGTTACACACTGGCAGCGGTGATGCGGAAGACTGGGGGTTCCGGCCGGAGCGGCGCCCCCCGCTGATGCACCGTTCGACGCACCACCGACACACGCACCGCTCGACCCGACCCGTCCCACCGTGGAGGAACCATGACCCCCGCAGCCCGCCGCGCCGTCACCGTCGTCGCCTCGCTCGCCGCCGTGGGTGCTCTCGGTGCCTGCGGCGCCGACGGGTCCGGCGCCGCCCCGACCGACGGCGTCTCGCAGTCCGGCACCTCGCCCGAGGAGACGACCGAGTCCGAGGGGACCGGTGCCACCGACTCCTCACCCACCGCGGGCGGAACCTACGCGGACGGCACCTACTCCGCCACGGGCTCCTACGTCTCGCCCGGCGGCCAGGAGAGCATCGAGGTCACGCTCACGCTCGCCGCGGGTGTCGTCGAGGACGTCGACGTCGTCTCGAACGCCACCAACCCCAACTCGGTGCGCTACCAGGGCGAGTTCGTCGACGGGATCGCCGACGAGGTCGTCGGCGTCGCGATCGACGACCTCGCGGTCGACAAGGTCGCCGGCTCCTCCCTCACCTCCGGCGGGTTCAACGAGGCCGTGGAGACCATCAAGGGCGAGGCTGGTGCCTGACACCGCCACACTCGCGGGCCGCATGCAGTTCGAGGGCATCGGCACGCGCTGGCGGATCGACACGCCGCAGACGCTCCCGCTCAGCGTCGAGGCCCGCATCCACGCCGTCGTCGCCGAGTTCGACTACATGTGGTCGCGGTTCCGCGCCGACTCCCTCGTCACCGCGCTCGGTCGCGAGGGCGGCACGATCCCCGTCGGGCACGACGGCGAGGCCATGCTCCGCCTCTACTCGCGCCTCTACGCGGCGACCGACGGCGCCGTGAACCCCCTCGTCGGGGCCGCGCTCGAGCACCTCGGCTACGACGCCAGCTACCGCCTCACGCCGCTGCCCGGCGCACCCGCACCCGTCCCCACCTGGGAGGGCATCTTCCAGGGCACGACGGCGCTGCTCACCGTCCGCCGCGGCACCGTCCTCGACGTCGGCGCCGTCGGCAAGGGTCGGCTCGTGGACCTCGTGGCCGACATCCTCATCCGCGCGGGGCAGCACACCTTCACGGTCGACGCCGGCGGGGACATGCGTCACGCGGGCCGGGCGGCGGGCGACGACGACGCGTCCCAGCCGCTCGGACCGCCGCTGCGCGTGGCGCTGGAGCACCCGTTCGACGCGTCGCGCGCCGTCGGCGTCGTGGGTCTGCGTGACGCGGCCATCGCCGCCTCGGCCACCAACCGCCGGGCCTGGGCCGAGGGCCTGCACCACGTGATCGACGCGCGCACCGGCGCCCCGGTCGCCGACGTCACCGCGACCTGGGCGATCGCCCGCACCGCCATGCTCGCCGACGCCGCCTCCACCGCCGCGTTCTTCCTGCCCCCGCAGGAGGTGCTCACCGCGCTCGACGGCGTTCACGCCGTCGTCGTCATGCCCACGCGCGGACCGCTGCGCCACGCGGGTCTGCCGCAGGGGCCGGCACCGGCGCGCGGCGACGGCGACGGCGAGGAGCTGCGCACGCGCCCGACGGCGCCGCTCGCCTACGGCGAGGTGTTCGCGTGAGCGCGCTGCGGACGGCGCGGCGTCTTCTCAGCGTCCCCGACCGCCTGCTCGGTCGGGTCTCGATGTACCTCCTCACGGTCGTCTCGCTGGCCCTGATCGGCGTGGTCGCGATCGTGCTCGCAGCGCTCGGCCGGCTCACCTACGAGGCCGGCGGGATCGCGCTGAGCCTCGTGGTCGGCGTCGTCGCCACGCTCGCCGGCACCGTGCTCGGCGCGGTGCTGACGCGCTCGAGCCCGCACCCGCCGTCCTCCGTGATCACCGGGCTGATCCTCGCGCTCGTGCTGTGGCCGAGCCTGCCGACCGGAGGACCCTGGTACCAGGAGGACCTCGTCGTCCTCGCCGTCGCGGGCCTCGCCGCCGGCGCCTCGAAGTACCTCCTGGCGTGGCGAGGGCGGCACGTGCTCAACCCCGCCGTCGCCGGTCTGCTCGTGGTCGGCCTGACAGGGTACGGCGCGAGCATCTGGTGGGTGGGGAGCCAGGCGCTGCTGCCGGTCGTGGTGGTCACGGGGCTGGTCGTGCTGTGGCGCACGCGCCGCCTGCTGTACGCGGCGAGCCTGGTGGTGCCCGCCGTCGCGCTCACGCTCGTGGGGTTCACGCGCAGCGGCCTGAGCCTCGGTGAGGCCGTCACGATCGCACTCGCCTCGAGCCCGATCCTGTTCCTCGCGGCGTTCATGCTGAGCGAGCCCCTGACGACGCCGCCGCGGCAGTGGCAGCGCGTGGGTGTCGGCGCGCTCGTGGGTGTGCTGTACGCCGTGCCGCTGTTCACCGACCTCCCGGTGCTCGCGCAGCTGCCGGTCGCGGTCACGCCGGAGCTGGCGCTCGCCGTCGGGAACGTCGTGGCCTTCACCTTCGGCGTCCGGCGCCGCGTGGTGCTTCGCCTCGAGGCGACGCGTCGCAGCGGGACGGTGCTCGACCTGACCTTCGCGCCGTCCGCGCCGCTGCGCATGCGTCCGGGGCAGTACCTCGAGATCGACGTCCCGCGCGCCGGGCTGACCGACGTGCGGGGCCGTCGCCGCGTGCTGAGCATCGCCTCGGACCCCGCCTCGGACCGCGTGCGGCTGGTCACGCGCACCGCCGCCGTCGCCGGGGCCGAGCCCAGCCCTGTCAAGGCGGTGCTCGCCGCGATGCGGCCGGGGGAGGGCCTCACGGTCACGAGCGTGGGTGGCGACTTCGTCCTGCCCGACGGCGACCGCCCGCTCGCCCTCGTCGGCGCCGGCATCGGCGTCACGCCGTTCCTCAGCCACCTCGACGCGATCGCGCGCGGCACGCTGCCAGCCCGCGACGTCGTGCTCGTCCACGCGGTCAAGGACCCCGCGGACGTGGTCGAGGTGGCCGGGGGCGCGGCGCTGCCCGACGGTGTCCGGCGCGTGCTCGTGGTGCCCCCGGGAGCACCGCGCGGCGTGCTTCCCGCCGGGTGGGAAGTGGTCGACGGCGAGGCGCTGACCGCGGCCGTGCTCGCACGCGCCGTGCCCGACCTCGATCGGCGCGAGGTGCTCGTGTCCGGGTCGCCGGTCGCGGTGGCCGCGGCGACCGCTGCCGCGCACGAGCGGGGTGCGCGCACGGTGCGCACCGACGTCTTCCTCGGGTACTGACGCCGGGGCCCTCGGGCGGGGCTGCGCGGTCGCCCCGGTGGGCCTGCACCGCACGGGTCCGCACCGTCGGCGGTTCTGTCGCGCTAGCCTGACCGCGTGGGAGCAGCAGCGTCGTCCGATCCGAAGCAGTACCCCGGATCCGCCGACGGCCTCGCAGGCCCCACGGTCCCGGCTCCTCCCGGTGGCGCCGCCGCAACCGTGACCGCGCCCGGCCCCGACGGCTCGATGAATCGCATCCTCGTGGGGCTGGCCGCCGCAGTCGTGACGCTGGTCGGTCTCCACCTCGGACGGGAGTTCCTCGGTCCGCTGCTGCTCGCGGCCGTGATCGTCGTGATCTGCCACCCCGCCCGCCACCCGTTCGACCGCGCGGGCTGGCCGCGGTGGGTGGGCACCACCGTCGTCGTCGTGATGGCCTACGTGATCCTGGCGGTGCTCGCGCTGCTGCTGACGTGGGCGGGGGTGGAGTTCGTCGACCTGGTTGCGGACTACAGCTCCGACCTGCAGGCGCTCGCCCAGGGGGTCATCGACTGGCTCGAGGGCGTCGGGCTCGGTACGCAGGTCGCCGACGCCGCGGCGAACGTGCTTGAGCCGACCTCGATCATGGGGTGGGCGACCTCGCTCGGCAGCGCCGTGCTCGGGACGCTGACCGGGTTCTTCCTCGTGCTGGCCTACGTGATCTTCATGGCCGCCGACGGCGGGCGCTACACCGGCGCCGAGCACAGCTACGGCCACGAGCGCCTCGCCACGGTGACCCGGATCCGCCGCTACAACTCCTCGGTGCGTCGCTACTTCACGGTCAACGCGAGCTTCGGCGCCGTCGTGGCCGCCATCGACGGGTTGGCGCTGTGGTGGCTCGGCGTGCCCGCACCCGCGGTGTGGGCCGTGCTGGCCTTCGTCACCAACTTCATCCCGAACATCGGCTTCGTGCTCGGGCTCGTGCCGCCGACGCTGCTCGCACTGATCGTGGGTGGTTGGCCGCTGATGCTGATCGTGATCGCGATCTACTCGGTGGTGAACGTCGTGCTGCAGGTGCTCGTGCAGCCGAAGTTCGTGAGCGACGCCGTGAGTCTCAGCCTCTCGCTCAGCTTCCTGTCGGTGCTGTTCTGGACGTTCGTGATCGGACCGCTCGGCGCGATCCTCGCCATCCCGCTCACGCTGCTCGTGCGCGCCGTCGTGCTCGAGGGCGATCCGCGCACGCGCTGGCTGCGGTGGCTGTCGGGCGACGTCGGGATCTCGCCCGTGGCGGAGGCCGCAGCCGCGGCGGCATCGGCCGGGACCTCCCCCGTGCAGGAGTCACCACCGCTCATGCTCGCCGCGCCCGCGGAGCCTGTGGCCTCGACGGGCAACGATGGGGGCGGTTCGAGCGAGCCCGTCCTCCAGGACCACGGCGCCGACGGGACGGTCTCCGAGCCCCGTGCGGCGGACGGACCCGGTCCGGGCGCGCACGGCTCCGGCGGTTCCTAGTCCCGTCCGCCCCCGGCCCCCGTCCGCCCCCGCTCCCGCTCCGCTCGACCTCGCTCCGACGGACCCGCACCCGCGAGGAAGAAGCAACGGTCGCGAGGAAGGACCTCCGAGGTCCTTCCTCGCGACCGTTGCTCCTTCCTCGGCGCAGGGGCGGGCGGGTCGGAGGCGCTCAGGCGGCGGCGCGCGCCTCGTGGTCCTGCAGCGCTCGCTTGATCTCCAGGCCGTAGTAGAAGCCGCCGAGACCGCCGTCGGTGCGCACGACGCGGTGGCACGGCACCACCAGCGCGACTCGGTTGCGGGCGCACGCGCTGGCCGCCGCGCGCACGGCGGCGGGGCGACCGGCCGCCGTCGCGAGCTCCGTGTACGTAACCGGGTGCCCGGGCCGGACCCGGCGCATCGCCGTCCACGCGGCCGTGAAGAACTCGCCCCCGGGCTGGTCGACGGCGATCGCGTCGATCGCGTCGAGGTCGCCCGCGGTGTAGCGCGCGACGGCGTCGCGCACCGACGCGGGGCCCTCGCCCTCCTCGATGCCGCGCGCCGCGAGCGCGGGTGCGAGCCGCGCGACGTTCGCCTCGGCGTCGAGCCATCCGAAGAGCCGGACGACGCCGTCCTCCGGCGTGATTGCGGCGTGGGCCTCGCCCGCCGGCGTGGGGTACGTGGCGAGCACGAGCGGAGACGTGCTGGTGGTGCTGGTCATGCGTAGACCTCCTCGGTCCAGAGGTGCTGGAGGGCGTAGGAGCGCCACGGGCGCCACGCCAGGGACAGGTTCTCGGCCACCGCGGGGGTGAGCCCCTTCAGCGCGGCGCCGGTGTGGCGGGCGAGCGCCTTGCGCAGCACGAGGTCGCCCGGCAGGAACGCGTCGGGGTCGCGCAGGGCCCGCAGGTTGACGTAGTCGGCGGTCCACGGGCCGATGCCGCGCAGCGCGAGCAGCCGCTCGCGCGTGGTGGCCGGGTCGACGCCGGGCTCGAGCGTCAGGCCGTCGGCGATCGCCGTCGCCAGGGTGTGGACGGTGCGGGCGCGCGCCTGGGTCAGGTTGGCGGCGTCGCGGATCGCCTCGGGCCCCGCCGCGGCGAGCACCTCGGGGCGCGGGAACGTCCGAAGTGCCGTCTCCACCCCGCCGTCACGGCCCGGTACGTGGACCGGGCCGTCGACGCCCGCGCCCCCGACTGTCGACCCGAAGACCGCGGCGATCCGGGTCTGGAACACGCGGGCGACGGCGACCGAGACCTGCTGCCCCAGCACCGCGCACACGGCGACCTCCGCGCCGTCGAGCGAACCCAGCACGCGCAGGCCGGGGCGGGCGGCCACGAGCGGACCCAGCACCGGGTCCGTGCCCAGGTGCTCGGCCACGAGCGCCGGGTCGGCGTCGAGGTCGAGCCAGCGGCGCACCCGCGTCATGACCGGCATCAGGTCGGTGAGCGCGGAGAGCCGGAACGTGGCGGCGAGCGGGGCGGTCACGACCTCGGCGCCGGGGTCGAGCTCGAGCCGCACCACCGCGGGGCCGGACGGCGCGTCGACCACCCGCAGGTGCCCGCCGTCGACCTCGATGCGCTCGACGCCGCCGATCGCGTGCGCGGCCAGCGTGGGGCGCAGCGGGGCGAGCGCGAGGGGGCCGCGGTAGGCGAGCCGCAGCGCGATGGAGGGCGCACCGGTGGCCACCTGACCGTCCTGCGCCGGCGTGCCGGCGCCGCGCCCGACCCGCTCGCGCGGCGGAACGTCCGCGGGCTGGCGCCGAACTCGGCCCGCATCACGTCGTTGAACTGGCGCAGCGAGCCGAAGCCCGCCGCGAAGGCCACGTCGGTCAGGGGCATCGCCGTCTGCTCGATGAGGGTGCGGGCGGCGTGCGCGCGGCGCGTGCGGCCGAGCTGCTGGGCCGAGGCGCCCACCTCCGCCAGGAGCGTGCGGTGCAGGTGCCGCTCGCTCACCGCGAGCCGCTGCGCCAGGCCCGCGACGCCGGCCTCGTCGAGAGCGCCGTCGGCGATGAGACGGACCGCGCGCGCCACGAGGTCGCCGCGCACGTCCCAGTGGCGCGTCCCGGGTAGTGCGTCCGGTCGGCAGCGGCGGCACGCGCGGAACCCGGCGGCGACGGCGGCGGCCGCCGTCGGGAAGTACTGGCAGTGCTGGGGCAGCGGGGTGCGGGCCGGGCACGAGGGGCGGCAGTAGATCCCCGTCGTGACGACGCCGAGGTAGAGCCGGCCGTCGAAGCGGGGTCGCGTCCCGTGACCGCCCGGTGGGCGGCCTCGGTGTCGACGGGGAGGTGCATGGCTCCAGTGTGGCCCCGCTCGATGGCGGGGACTAGCGGTGATCGGACGCGGCGGTCGGTCGTCGGCCGCCCACGATCCGGACGTGCTCCTCGGGGGCTGACTGGCGCGTCGCGGATCCCTAGAGTCGTGCTCACGCCCCACCGGTGCAGATCGTCGTGATCGGTCGATCCTGCTGGTCCCCATCCTCGACCGATCACGACCCGAGAGGCGTCCCACGTGACCCCACCGCACCCTCGCGCCACCCGCACCCCCGCCGTCCCGATCCGGCCGGCGTCCGCGCTCCTCACGCTCGCCGTCGCGACGGCGGGCCTCGTGCTCGCGTCGCCGTCGTCAGCCGAGCCCGGCGCACCTGGCGCCGGGGGCGCGTCCGTCCCGGCAGACGACAGCCCCGTTCTGCTCCGCCTGGCGCCGGGCAACCTCGACCGGTCGGAGCTGGCGGCGGCGCTCGCCGGCGTCGACGTCGTGACCTCGACGGCGAGCGAGGTCACCGTGCTCGGCGACCCGGGGACCCGGGCCGACCTCGAGGCGGCGGGGCTCGTCGTCCTCGAGCAGTCCACCTACGCGGAGACGCTCGACGGGGCGGTCCCACCGACGACGGGTGGCGGGACTGACGGGGCTGACGGGGGGTCGATGGCCCCCGAGGCGGACGGTGACGCCGCTGATGCGGCCGACGTTTCGTACCCGCTCGCCGCGCGGCTCGCCGACCGCACGTACGAGACCTTCTTCGGCGGCTACCGCACGGTCGACGCGCACGCCCAGTACCTCACGGACCTGGAGGACGCCTATCCCGAGCTGGTGGAGGTGGTCGACTACGGGGACTCCTGGCTCAAGGAGCAGGGTCGCGGTGGCAACGACCTGCTCGCCGTCCGACTCACCGCCGGCGCCGACACCGACGGCGACTGGGAGGACGCCGGCAGCGGCAAGCCGCGGTTCGTCCTCGGCGCCCAGACCCACGCGCGCGAGCTCATCACCTCCGAGATGGCGTGGCGCTTCGTGACGGATGTCGTGAACGGCTACGGCACCGATCCGGACCTGACCCGGCTGCTGGAGACGACCGAGCTCTGGGTCGTCCCCCAGACCAACCCCGACGGGATCGAGGTCGTCCAGGAGGCCTTCGCCGCCGGTGTGCCGACGAACGCCGCCGGTGACGCCGTGCCGCCGGCCTCGTCGCGGGCGTGGCACCGGAAGAACCTGAACGACACGGAGGGCGGCGGGGCGGACCCGAACCGCTACAACGTCGACCAGCCGGGCGTCGACCTGAATCGCAACTACCCGACCGGGTGGGGTCTGGGCGTGGCCTCCGCGATCCCGTCGGACCTCGTCTATCGCGGGTCCGCACCGTTCTCGGAGCCTGAGTCGGCCGAGCAGGCGGCGCTGCTGACCACGCTCCTCGGGTCCTACGAGGTCGGGCCGGACCGACCCGCGCCCGCTGACCGCACCGGGGTGGCGCTCACGCTCCACGCCTACTCCGACTACGTCATGTACCCCTACGGCTACGACGAGACGGCACCCGTGCCCAACCTCGAGGAGCTGCGCGCGCTGGGCTTCCGGCAGAGCTTCGGCAACGGGTTCGCGACGGGCAAGCCGGGCGAGATCCTGTACTCCAACGGTGGCAGCGACCTGGACTGGGCCTACGAGCAGCTGGGCGTGCCGGCGTACACGTGGGAGATCGGGAACGACAGCACGGGCGGCTTCTTCCCCGCCTACTCGCGGGCCGATGCGTTCTGGGAGGCGTCCGGAGCGGGCCTGCTGTACGCGGCGACGGCGGCGGGCGATCCGTACGTGTCGCCGCGGGGGCCGAGTGTCACCGGGGTCGAGGTGGAGTACGGGGCGGACGGTGCGCTGTCCGTGAGCGGGACGGCCAGCGACGACACCTACACCACCGAGCCGAGCTCGGCCGGTCGTCGTCCGGCGACGTCCCCGGTGACGGAGGTCGAGGTCCGGGTGCGGGCGGCCGACGGCGTGTCCGCGCCGGGCGTGGGCGCGAGGGTGTCGGTGGCGGTGGCCCCGGACGGCGTGACGGCGTCGTTCGCGGGGTCGGCCGCACCGGACTGGGACGTGCGTGCGCGTCAGTGGGTGGAGGTGCGGGCGCGCAACGAGGCGGGGTTCTGGGGTCCGTGGGAGGCGCGGTGGCTCGAGCCGGCGCCGGTGGTGCTCAGCGACGTCGCGGCGGGGCAGGACTTCGAGCGCGAGATCCGCTGGCTGGTGGACTCGGGCATCTCGACCGGGTGGGACAACGGGGACGGCACGGCCGCGTTCCGGCCCCTGGCTCCGGTCGCGCGCGACGCCGTCGCCGCCTTCCTGCACCGGCTGGCGGGTTCGCCCGCGGTTGCGCTCCCGGCGTCGTCGCCGTTCACCGACGTCGGCCCCGGGAATGAGTTCTACGCCGAGATCGTGTGGCTGTCGCAGCAGGGGATCGCGACGGGGTGGCCGACGGCGGACGGGCGGGCGGAGTTCCGCCCCCTGGACCCGATCGCGCGCGATGCCATCGCGGCGTTCCTGCACCGGGCCTCGGGTCGGCCCGAGGTGACGCTCCCGGCGTCCTCGCCGTTCGCGGACGTCGATCCTGCGAACCAGTTCTACGCCGAGATCGCGTGGCTGCAGCAGAGCGGTATCGCGACGGGCTGGCGCGGCAACGACGGGACGGCACTGTTCCAGCCGCTCGCCCCGGTCGCGCGCGACGCCTTCGCGGCGTTCCTGTACCGCTCCGACCTCGGACCGGTGCGGCCGGGCTGAGTCGGCGCCCTCATCCTGGGTGGTCGCTCCACCGAGGTGGTGGGGCGGCCACCCGCACCCGTCCTCAGGACGTGATGTCCGCCGTCGTGAAGCGCGCCCACGCGAGGCTGCCGAAGACCGCCACCCAGGCCGCCTGCAGCGCGAGGCCCTGGCCGAGCAGCGACCACGAGGGCTCGAACCGCAGGAACTCGGCGAAGTCGAACCAGTGGTGCGTCAGCAGGAACGGGTGGATCGCGGAGAGCTGCGGCAGCGAGTCGAGCACGGTGGAGACGATGGCGACGACGAC
Source organism: Litorihabitans aurantiacus (assembly GCF_030161595.1). Classification (NCBI taxonomy): domain Bacteria; kingdom Bacillati; phylum Actinomycetota; class Actinomycetes; order Micrococcales; family Beutenbergiaceae; genus Litorihabitans; species Litorihabitans aurantiacus. The sequence continues at coordinate 2,722,719 of NZ_BSUM01000001.1, read as the reverse complement.
GGTCGCCGCCATCACGCCGACCGGCACCTCCGCGAGGGTCGAGAAGAAGAGCCCGACGGCGACCAGGCCCGTCAGCGACATCGCGACGTAGGCCGCGACGCCGAGCATGCGCAGCACGCCGTCGGCCAGCGGGATGCTCTGGCCCGAGAGCAGGGTGAGGTCGCCGAACCCGAACAGCAGGCCGCCGGCGAGCAGGGCCGCCGCCGTCACGAGCGTCACCGCCACGAGCATGAACGTCATCGACGCCAGCGCCTTCGCCACGAGCAGCGTGCCGCGCCGCACGGGCACCGTCAGGAGGTAGCGCAGGGTGCCGCCGCCCGCCTCGCCGGCGATCGCGTCACCGGCGGCGATCGAGGTGACGAGCGGGAGCAGGAACGGGGTGCACAGGAACAGCGACGTCACGACGAGGAACAGCCCGTTCCCGCCGACCCGGTCGATGAAGCCCGGCCCCTGCCCGGCGTACGCGCTGTCGCTGACGATCGCGAGCACGATGCCGAGCAGGATCGGCACGGAGGTCAGGAGCGCGAGCAGCAGCTGGTTGCGGCGGCGGCCGAGCACGAGGCCGAGCTCGCTGCGCAGCAGGCGACCGAACGCGCCGCGACGGCGGGTGGGCGCGTCGGGCGAGTCGGGGGACTCGGCGACGGCGGGCTCTGTGGGCTCTGTCGGTTCGGGCGTGGTCTCAGCGGGCGACATCGAAACCCTCCCCGGTCAGCTCGACGAACACGTCCTCGAGGCTCGGTCGGTCGGTGCGCAGGCCGAGCACCGGGACTCCCGCCGCGACCAGCGCGGGCGCGACGTCGGTCAGCGCCGCCGCCCCGAGGGGTGAGGTGACGGTGACGACGTCGCCCTCACCCGTGCCGACCGTGACGAGGGGGTCCCCGCCGGCGTCGCCTGCGAGTCGCCCCAGCACCCGCGACGCCGCCTCGGTGTGCTCGCGCGTCGTCGTCACGACGGCGCGCTCCCGCGTCCGCCCGCCCGCGGTGACGACGTCGCGCTCGCCCTGGACCAGCAGACGGCCGCGGCTCATGACGCCGACGTGGGTGCAGACCTGGTCGATCTCCGAGAGGAGGTGGGAGGAGACGAGCACGCTCGCGCCGTCGTCGGCCAGCTCGCGGATCAGCTGGCGCACCTCGCGCGTGCCCTGCGGGTCCAGGCCGTTGGTCGGCTCGTCGAGGATCAGCAGGTCGCGGGGGCGCAGGAGCGCAGCGGCGAGGCCGAGCCGCTGCTTCATGCCGAGGGAGTACTGGCGGTAGGGCTTGGTGGCGGCGGCGGTGAGGCCGACGCGGTCCAGCGCCGCGGCGATGCGGGTCCGTTTGGTGCGCGGGTCGGTCGTGGCGTCGACGGCGTCGAGCCGCTCGAGGTTGCGGCGGCCGGTGAGGTAGGGCTGGAACGCGGGGCCCTCCACCAGCGCGCCGACGCGCGGCAGCACCCGGGCGCTGTCGCGCGGCATGGCCCCGCCGAGCACACGAGCCTCGCCCGCGCTCGGCTGCACGAGGCCGAGCAGCATGCGGATCGTGGTGGTCTTGCCGGACCCGTTGGGGCCGAGGAAACCGTAGACGGCGCCGCGCGGCACCCGCAGGTCGATGCCGTCGACGGCGACCTGGCCGCTGCGGAACCGCTTCGTCAGTCCGCGCGTGGCGACGACGGCGTCCCCACCACCCTCGGGGGCGGTGGGGACGTCGTCGGTCGCGTGCGCGGTGGCGGCTGTGCTCAAGACAGCCCGGCGGTGGCCAGGAGCGTGTCGGTCGGCACGGCACCCACGAGGACGCGTCCGTCGTCGGTGACCAGGGCGCTCAGCAGCGCGCTGCTGAAGACGCGGCCGCCGTCGACCGGCGCGGTGAGCTGCTCGTACAGGGCGCTCGCGTCGAGGCCGAACCCGCCGTCGGCACGGTCGGCGCCGAACTCGGCTGCGAGGTCCTCGGCCGGGCGGCCGGCGAACGGCGAGGCCGGGAGCTGGGCGGCGGCGTCGGCCGCGGCCTCGGGGTCACCGGCGAGCAGACCCGCGACGTCGACACCCTGCTGCTGCACGACCGTGCTCCAGCCGAAGCCGCTGATGCTGGTGCCCTCGGGAAGGAACCCGGCGCCCGGGGCGAGGGCGCTCGGGTCGAGGGCCTCGGGGTCGAGCGCGTCGGCGGCGGCCTCGTCCTGCGGCGCCGCGGCGGCGAGGTCCTCGCCGGTGATCACCTTCTCCTCGACGGTCGCACCCTCGGGGGTCGAGAACGCGAGGGCGGCATCGCTCGGGGTCTCCATGCTGACGTCGGTGAACGCGAGCTCGAGCGCCGGCGCCGAGGTGTCCTGCGTGCTCCAGGCCTGGACCGACAGCGGGGCGTACGTCTCGCCGTCGAACGCGACGACGACGCGGTCCACGAGGGAACCCTCGCCGCGCGGCGCGATCTCGAGCTGGTAGGCGTCGCGACCCGCGACGACCACGTCGTCCTCCAGGGTCACCTCGGAGGTGGTGCCGGCGAGTGCGAGGAACTGCTCGGCGAGCACCTCCGGCGTCGGGATCGAGGCGGGGTCGACGGCGTCGGCCCGCTCCTGCGCATCCGCCTTCGCGGCGTCGAGCTGGGACTGCGCCTCGGCGTCGAGGCTGACGTGCACGACCTCGTTCTTGCCGGAGGAGTAGGTCCACGCCTCCGCGCCGTCGACGACGGCGGAGTACTCCGAAGCGGTGCCCAGGAGCGAGACGCGCGAGCGCTCGGCGCCGTCGGTCCACACGCGGATCGTGGAGGAGCCGGACAGGAGGTTGAGCGGGTCGGCGCCGCCAGTCATCTCTGCGGGCAGCTCGGGCAGCCCGAGGCGCGCGGTGTAGACGGCGGTGCCGGACATCGCGGTCGGCTCGGCCTGGGCGACGGCGGCCAGCAGCTGCGCCGGTGTCGTCTCGGGCAGCTCGTCGGCCGAGGCGGTGGCCAGGGAGGGGATGGTGAAGGCGGCACCCACGGCCACGGCGGTGGCGGCGGGGACGGCCCAGCGCAGACGGTTGCTCTTCATGACGACCACTGTGCACGGTCGTTGCTGAGGTGAGGCTGAGAGAGGCGGCGGTGCGATGCTTGCGGGCATGCGCATCCTCGTGGTCGACGACGAGCGCACCCTCGCGCGATCGATCCAGCGCGGGCTCGTGGCCGAGGGTTTCGCGGTCGACGTCGCGCACGACGGCGAGCGCGGCCTCGAGCTCGCCCGCTTCGGCGACTACGACGCGATCGTGCTCGACGTGATGCTCCCGGGCCGCAGCGGCTACGACGTCGTGACCGCGCTGCGTGGCGAGGACGTGTGGACGCCGGTGCTGCTGCTGTCGGCGAAGGACGGCGACCACGACGTCGCGGACGGCCTCGACGTCGGCGCCGACGACTACCTGACGAAACCGTTCTCCTTCGTGGTGCTGGTGGCGCGCATCCGCGCGATGGTGCGCCGACCCGCGGCGCCGCGTCCGGCGGCGCTCGCCGTCGGGCGGCTCACGCTGGACCCGGGGACGCGGCAGGTGACCGCGGACGGGCGCGCCGTCGACCTCACCGTGCGCGAGCTGGCGCTGCTGGAGTACCTCATGCGCCACGGCGACCGCGTGGTCGGCAAGGTCGAGCTGCGCGACCACGTCTGGGACGGCGACGGCGAGGACCTCAACGTGGTCGAGCAGTACGTCGGGTACCTGCGCCGCAAGGTCGGGCGCGACGCGATCGTGACCGTGCGGGGCGCCGGGTACCGGGCGGTGGGGTGAGCGATGGCGGCGCGTGGTGCGAGCGGGGCGCGTGAGCGCGGCCGGCCGCGGACCCTGCGGCTGCGCCTCACCCTCCTGACCGCGGGTGCGCTCGCGCTGGCGCTCACGGCCGGCGCGGTCGCGCTCGTGCAGATCCTGGAGCGCGGCCGGGTCGAGGCGCTCGACGCCGCGGCGACCGCGCGCGTCGTGACCGTCGCGGACCTGGTGCGCACCGACCGCCTGCCCGACGCGCTCGGCGTGGCGCAGCCCGGCGAGGTGGTGCAGCTGCTCGCCGTCGACGGCGGGGTGGTGGCGACGTCGTCGAACGCCTCGCTGACGCTGCCGGTGGTGTCGGCCGACGTGCGCGCCGAGCTGGTGGCGCGGGCGGGGGAGGACGCGGCCGGTGGGCCGGTCGTGGTGACGGCGACGAGCTCCTACGCCGGGCAGGCGCGGGTGGCAGGTGTGCTCGCCGCCCTGCCCGCGAGTGCCGGTGCGGGGGAGGGCGACGGGCCGGACGGTGCGGACACCCCGCCGCAGGTGCTCGTCGTCGCCGCGGTGCCGCTCGGTGACGTGACGGCCACGGTGCGCGCCCTCGCGCTGTCGCTCGCCGGCGTCGTGCCGGTGCTGGCGCTGGGGCTCGGCGCGGTGGTGTGGCTCGTGCTCGGGCGAGCGCTGCGGCCGGTGGAGGAGCTGCGGGTGGCGGCGGACGCCGTCGTCGCCGCGGGCGGGCCCGGGTCGCTGCCCGTGCCGACCTCGGGCGAGCTGGCGGCGCTCGCGACGACCCTGAACGCGATGCTCGACCGGCTCGACGTCGCGGTGGTGCAGGCGCGCGCGGCGGCGGAGCGGCAGCGGTCCTTCGTGGCGGACGCGGCGCACGAGCTCCGCTCGCCGCTCGCCTCGCTCGGGACGGCGCTCGAGGTCGCGCAGACCCACCCCGACTCCTACCCGCGCGAGGAGCTCGTGGCGGACCTGCGCACCGACGTCGGGCGCGTGCAGGTGCTCGTGGAGGACCTGCTGCTGCTGGCGCGGCTGGGGTCGCGGCCGCTGGCGGCGGCGGAGCTCGTCCTCGGTGACGTGGTCGCGGCGGCTGTTGCCGAGGTCGGGGGCGAGGTCGAGGTGGTGGGCGAGGGCGGTGCGGTGGGCGACGCCGTCGCGACCACGCGCGTGCTGCGCAACCTGCTGGCGAACGCGGTGCGTCACGCGCACTCGCGGGTGGTGGTCACGGTGGCGGACGGTGAGGTGACGGTCGACGACGACGGCGCGGGCGTGCCGCAGGACGAGCGGGAGCGGGTCTTCGAGCGGTTCGTGCGTCTGGATGAGGCGCGCGAGCGCGACGGCGGCGGCTCCGGTCTGGGGCTCGCGATCGCGCGCGAGCTGGCGAGGGAGCAGGACGGCGACGTGGTGCTGGCGATGGCGCCGGCCCCGCTCGGGGGACTGCGTGCCCGCCTCACGCTCCCCGTGCCGTAGGTCCGCGAGGTACTTGTGGGGACTCGCGAGGGGTTTGTGGGGACCCGCGAGGTACTCGTGGGGTCACCACGCGGCGGCGGCGACCTCCAGCGGCGCGGTCGAGGGCGCGGGGTCGGTCCGCAGCCGCGCGTGCGTCTCGACGTCGAACCGCTCGCTCCCGTAGGCGAGCTTCGCGCGCTCGACGCCCTCAGCCACGAACCCCGCGCGCCGGGCGACCGCGCACGAGGAGGGGTTGTTCAGGCGGTGCCCCAGCTCGAGGCGGAACAGGTCGTCGCCGGCGGGATCGAGCGCACGCGCGGCGACCGTGACGAGCGCGCGAGCGGCGAGCCCTCGCCCACGCGCCGACGCCGCTAGCCAGTACGAGATCCACCCGGTTCCGTGGCGTCGATCGATCGCGCCGATCGCGACGTTCCCCACAGCCTCACCGTCCACCGCGATCGCCAGGGCGCGCTCGTACTTCGACGGCGTCGCGAGGTGGTCGGTGATGAACGCGGCGCACGCGGCGTCGTCCCCGAGCGCGTCGACCGGCAGCTGGGTCACGAGATCGGGCGAGGTGGCGACGGCGGAGCGGAGCGCCGTCGCGTCGTCGGTGATCCAGGGGCGCAGGAGAGGGGTCGGCACCGCTCCATCGTCAGAGATCGGCCCTGGAGAACGCCAGCGGATTCGCTCGGTCCTCCACCTGGGCCAGTGTTCTACCCTAGGGTAGATTTCAACGATGGCGACACTGAATATCAAGGACGAGCGGGTGCGCGAGCTCGCTCGGAGCCTGGCCGAGCGGCGGGGAACCTCGATGACCGGGGCCATCCGTAGCGCTCTCGAGGAGGCGCTGGCCGCAGAGATCGCGCGTAGGGACGCGGATGCCGTCGTGGCGCGCCTCGAGGAGATCTCGCGCCGTTCTGCTGCACGACCCGAGCCCTTCCTCACCGACGACGACCTCTATGACACGAACGGGCTTCCCCGGTGATCGTCGACTCGTCGGCGCTCGTCGCGGTGCTGCGCGACGAACCGGATGCGGGCGGCCTCCGTCGGGCGATGGCGGGCGAGCCGCGCGTCGTCGTCGGGGCTCCCACGCTCGTCGAGACGTCCGTCGTCGTCGGTCCCTCGCGCCATGGAGATCTTGACGACCTCCTGCGTGACATCGGCGCCGTCGTCGCGCCCTTCACACCGGAGCACGCGCGAATCGCGCGACAGGCGTATGCGCGTTACGGACGTGGAAGTGGCTCGCCGGCCCGCCTGAACTTCGGAGACGCGATGAGCTATGCGGTCGCGATGGAGGCAGGATTACCGCTCCTCTTTAAGGGTGACGACTTCGTCCACACCGACGTCGAGCGCGCCGAGGTCGATTGAGCGTCAGACGCGGCGCCACCCGTGGTCGTGCCCGCGCACCATCGCGGAGTCGCGACGCCAGTGCTCGTCGGGTCCGGACTTTGGCAGCACGTCGGTCAGCCAGGCGGTGGCGTCCGGAGACCACCCGGCTAGCACCGTGGCGACGCCGTCGCCGATCTCGATGGCAAGTCCGGCGGTGGTGAGATACCCGACGACGGTGACATGCACGGCGTCGTAGTGCTCGCGGACCTCCAGCCAGTTCGGTATCGCCCACGCCCCATGACGCCCCGTGTGTCGGTACCAGTCGTGACGGCGAGACGATGTCACGTCGAGGGGAAGGTGGGGTCTTGCGGAAGCTCGCGCCGCGCTCGGTCCTCTTGACCGACGACGGCGGCGTACCAGCGCTCGGCCCGCCCGTCCAGGCCGCGGATCTCGGGCGGGTCGGTCGCCGGTATCTCGGAGCCTTCGACCCACACCCGCGTGTGGCGCTGCTGTTGCGTGTCGAGGCCCCGGACGAGAGTCGAGCCGACCGGCGCATCGCACAGGGCCTGCGCGATGGGTCTCAGCGCCTCGACCATGCCCGACACGGCGAGCAGATGGTCCTCCTCGTCCGGCTCCTGCCACGGCATGTTCGTGTCGACGGCGGAACCGACGGCCGCGCGAACAGCGTCGGCGTCTGTTGCGAGGTGCAGCATCCTGACGCTCAGATCAGCCACCCCCGTGACGAGATCCCCGCGACGTGGCGGGGCCGGCGATGGTCCGACCCCGTACGCCGAGGCCCACCATCCCGGTACACCGCTGACACCGATGAGAGCGCCCAGAGCGCGGCGGCCGCGTGGCGATGCCAGCAGGAGGCCGGGGTCCACGGGCGTCAGTATGGTGGCTGTCCGAGGCGTTGGCGGGTCGTCGGGGCGCCCGCTGTGAGCGGCTGACCGCGGCGCCACCGCGTCGCCCGTCCGCGTGTCGGCGCGACACGCCGCTGGGCCCGCGCGGGGCCACCGAGCCAGCCGCTCCCGGCGGACGCACCGCCGAGCACAGCGCCCGATCAGCCCCGCTCCGCCGCCCCGAGGACCGGCTCGAGCGCCGCGTCGAGCTCCGCCAACCACGTCGTCGCCCGCGCGTCCGACGGCATCCGCCAGTCCCCGCGCGGCGAGAGCGATCCGCCCGAGGCGACCTTCGGCCCGTTCGGGATCGCCGTCCGCTTGAACTGGTTCGCGAAGTAGCGGCGCAGGAACACCTCGAGCCAGCGCCGGATCTCCGCGAGGTCGTAGGAGGGCCGCCCGTCCTCCGGGAACCCCGGCGGCCACGCCCCCGCACCGGCGTCGGCCCACGCCCGCTCGGCCAGGAACGCGATCTTCGAGGGCGGCGACATCCGCCGCAGCGTGTGGAACAGCGCGAAGTCGTGCAGCGCGTACGGGCCGATGGTCTGCTCGGTCGACTGGACCGCGCCGTCCTGGCCCGCGGGCACCAGCTCGGGCGAGATCTCGGTGTCGAGCACCGCCTGCAGCACGGCGTCGGTCCCGCCGTCGAACTGCTCGGTGGAGATCGTCCAGCGGATGAGGTGCTGCATCAGCGTCTTCGGGACGCCGGGGTTGACCGCGTAGTGCGACATCTGGTCGCCCACCCCGTAGGTGCACCACCCGAGCGCCAGCTCCGAGAGGTCCCCGGTCCCGACCACGATCCCGCCGCGCTGGTTCGCGAGGCGGAACAGCACGTCGGTCCGCACGCCCGCCTGCACGTTCTCGAACGTGACGTCGTAGACGGGCTCGCCGGCCGCGAACGGGTGCCCGAGCGCGGTGAGCAGCTCCGTCGCCGCGGGCTTGATGTCGATCTCCTCGAAGGTCACCCCGAGCGCCCGCCCCAGCTTCCAGGCGTTCGAGCGCGTGCCCTCCGACGTCGCGAACCCCGGCAGCGTGAACGCGAGGACGTGTTCCCGCGGCAGCCCCAGCCTGTCCACGGCCTGCGCGCACACCAGCAGCGCGTGCGTGGAGTCGAGACCGCCCGAGACGCCGATCACGAGCTTCGGCATGCCGATCGCGCGCATTCGCTGCTCCAGCCCGGAGACCTGGATGTTGAACGCCTCGTAGCAGTCCTGTGCGAGCCGGGCGACGTCGTCGGGCACGAAGGGGAAGCGGTCGACGCTGCGGCGCAGCCCCACGTCACCCGTGGGCGCGTCCAGCGTGAACTCGACCGTCCGGAAGCCGGCCACGCGCGCGGCGTGCGTGCGCCGGTTGTCGTCGAACGAGCCCTGCCGCAGCCGCTCGGAGGCGAGGGCGGCGACGTCGACGTCGGCCACCGACGCCTGCGCCGTGTGCGGGAACCGCTCCGTCTCGGCGAGCAGCGCGCCGTTCTCGTAGATCATCGTCTGGCCGTCCCACGACACGTCGTTCGTGGACTCGCCCAGTCCCGCGGCGGCGTAGGCGTAGGCGGCTACGCCGCGCGCGCTCGAGGAGGCCGACAGCAGGTGACGGTCCTGCGCGCGCCCCACCGTGATCGGCGAGCCGGACAGGTTCAGCAGCACGGTCGCTCCGGCCAGCGCCGCCTCGGCCGACGGCGGGATCGGCACCCAGAAGTCCTCGCAGACCTCGGCGAAGATCGTCAGGTCGGGCTGGTCGACGGCGCGGAACAGCAGGTCCGGACCGAACGGCATCGCCTCGGCGTCCGGCAGGTGACGCAGCGTGATGTGCTGCCCGCGCTGGTCGTCGCCGGGCGCGTACCAGCGCCGCTCGTAGAACTCGCGGTAGTTCGGCAGCGCGGACTTCGGGGCGACGCCCAGGACGCGGCCGCGGTGGATGACGACGGCGCAGTTGTAGATCCGCGAGCCGTGGCGCAGCGGAGCGCCGACGACGAGCACGGGCAGCAGGTCGGCGCTCGCCTCGACCACGCGCGCGACGGCGACCTCCGCCGCGTCCAGCAGCGTGTCGGCGAGCACGAGGTCGTCGATCGAGTAGCCGGTCAGGCCCAGCTCCGGGAAGACGGCGACGGCGACGGCGTCGGCGTCCAGCGCCCGCGCCTGCGCGATCACCGCGTCGGCGTTCGCGGCGGGGTCGGCCAGCACGACCGGCGTCGTGACCGCGGCGACGCGCGCGAAGCCGTGCCGGTAGGCGTTGCGGAAGTCCCAGGCGGGTCGGGCGTCGGGCGAGGTCATGGCACGAGTCTGCCGCAGGGGTGGGTCACGACGCCCGGCCGGCCCGCTCCTTCTCCTTCGCCGCTCGGGCGTCCAGGTAGGACTTCTGCGCGGCGTCGGACAGCGCCCCGGCCCACGCCGGTCCACCCGCCACTCCCGTCGCGGCCTCCGTCCCGCCCGGGGCGAGTCGCAGCCCGGGATAGCGCACGCGGGCGAACGTCTCCGGCAGCCGCGCGCCGAGCACCGCGATCGCGATCCGGCCCAGCCCCCAGGCCACGAGCGCACCGTTGAGCAGACCCACGGTCACCAGGAGACCGGGCCACCACACCGCCGTCGTCGCCTCCCACGCCCGGGTCACGGTCACCACGGCGAGCCCGAGCGTCGGTGCCGCCAGCACCACGCTGAGCCAGAACCCGATCTGCAGCAGAAGCGGGTTCTCGCCGGCGTCGGTCGCGTTGCGCCGCTTCGCGGGATCGACCCCGGCGCTGACCCCGACCACGGAGAAGAGCGCCGACATCCCCGCGCCGCACCCGAGCATCGCCACGAGCGCCGCCGCGACGCCGACCAGGTGCGACCAGCCACCGCTGAGCGCCGTGAGAGCCAGCGCCAGCACCACTGCGGGCAGGCCGAACGCCACGACGATCGCGATCTGCCGCCCCCGCACGTCCGCCCGGACGGTCGCGGGCGAGTCGGCGACGGCGAGCATCCACAGCGCGGTCCCGTCCTGCCCGTAGAGGTTGGTGCCTCCGAGACCCACCATGAAGGCCACCGCGAGCGCGGCCCAGGGCGCGAACGGGAACAGACCCGCGACGTCGCCGAGCGTGCCGACGTACAGGAACGCGGCGAGGAAGGTCGCGAACCAGACCGCCGTCCGGATCTCGAGCGAGCGCCACGGGTCGCGCAGCCAGGTCCGCAGCTCCTTGCCGGCCACGGCACCCGTCGGCGTGGCCGGCAGCCCCAGCAGCGGGTCGCGCCGCGCTCTCGCCCCCTGCGCGAGAGCGTGCGAACCCACGGGTCGACGGCGGCGTCGCGCCGTCCGGTTGCCGACGTGCGGCGTCAGCAGTGCGACGGCGGCGGCGACGGCGAGCGCCGCCCCCGCGAGCATCGCCCCGACGCGCCACAGCGCACCCGCCGCACCGGTCCCGCCGTCGAGCCCGGCCTCGACCGGCGTGACCGCCGCGACCGCACCGCCGGGCCACCCGAACGGCAGCGCGTGCAGCACGTCGGTCGCTCCCCCTCGGGCAACCCGTCCGCCAGCAGGGACGGCACGGCGAGGCCGACGGGGAACAGGACGAGCCAGCCGGCCATCATCGCGGCGATCATCAGGCCGTACTGGACCGCGGCGATCTCGACGCCGACCTGCGTGCGCATCGCCGCCCCCAGCACCGCGTAGACCACCCGCGAGAACGCGACGAGCCCGATCGTGAACAGCAGTGCAGCGGCGAGGCCGACGACGGCACCGACGCCGCCGGACGCTCCCAGGCTCGCGCCGTACGCGACCAGGGACAGCGTCGCGGCGAGCGTGAGGAGCGCGCCCGGGCCGACGTAGACCGACACGAGCAGACCGAGCCCGAGCCGTCGGCGCTCGAGCGGCAGCAGCGTGAAGTACTCCGGGCGCAGCACCCCGGCACCGGAGGCGAGGATCGGCCCCACGACCCAGCCCACGGCCCACATCCCGAGCAGCACGGCGACGACGTCGGCCCGCGCCCCCGGCGCGGCGAGCAGGACGCCCGCCCAGGTCCCGGCGACGGCGACGACGCCCAGCGCGATCCCCAGCGGCCGCTTCCACGAGTCGTTGTGCGACTGGATCGTGCGGCGCAACCCGACCAGCAGACGGAGCTCGGCGCCCAGGGACGACGGCCCGGTGGGCGCCTGCGTCGTGCTCACGAGCCCAGCCACGTCAGCTCCTCCTGCGCGATCGTCCGCTCACCCACGAGCTCGACGAAGCGGTCCTCGAGGCTGCCGCTGCCGCGGACCTGCGCGAGCGTGCCGTGGCTGAGGACCTGACCGCGCGCGATGATCGCGACGCGGTCGCACATCTCCTCGACCAGGGACATCACGTGGCTCGAGATCACGATCGACCCGCCGGCGGCCACGAAGCGGCGCAGGATGGCGCGCAGCACCCGGGCGCTGACGGGGTCGACGGCCTCGAACGGCTCGTCGAGCACGAGCACCCGCGGGGAGTGCAGCAGCGCGGTGGCGAGCCCGATCTTCTTGCGCATCCCGGTCGAGTACTCGAGCACGAGGACGCCGCGCTCGTCCGCCTCGTCGAGCTCCAGGATCCGCAGCAGCTCGGACGTCCGCGAGGCGACGACGGCGGGGTCCATCCCGCGCAGGAGGCCCCAGTAGCGCAGCAGCTCGCTCCCCGTCAGTCGCTCGGGCAGCGCCAGCCCGTCGGGCAGCACCCCCAGCAGCGCCTTGGCGCGGGTGGGGTCGCGCCAGACGTCGACGCCGTCGACGCGCGCCGTGCCGGAGTCGGGCCGGAGCAGACCGACCGCCATCGACAGCGACGTGGTCTTGCCGGCCCCGTTGGGACCGACGAGACCGGTCAGCGAGCCGGGCGGTACCTCGAGGCTGACGCCGTCGGCGGCGCGGTTGCCCGAGAAGACCTTGGTGAGCTGGTCGAGCTCGAGGGCGGGTGCGGTCATCGGTGCTCCTCCTCGTGCAGTGGGGTGGCGGTCGTCCTGCGGTCCGCGACCAGCCTGGGGTGCGGCCGCCGCCCGCGGTATCGGCCGATCGGCCAGTCCTGCGGACGGCGGGTGGCCGAACGGCCAGGTCCCCTCGACGGCGGCTCTCCGTAGGCTGGCCGCATGACCGGGTCCGGCGACGTCGACAGGTGGATCCTGCCCGGCGACCTCGCCCGGGCGCTCGGCCCCGGCGAGGCCGGTCTCCTGTCCTCGCGCTCCCCGCGCTCGCGCCCGGCTCGCGCGGACGGCGGTGGGGGCCGACGGCGCGGCTCGCCCCGCACCGTGCGCGACTGGGTGGTCGACTCGATCGTCTTCGTGGTGTGCGCCGCCGTGTGGCTGGCCGAGGCCCTGGGCTGGTCCGACCCCGTCGGGATCCCGGAGTGGTTGCGCCCGATCGACCTCGTGACCGGGGCCGGCATGGTGCTGGCGACCTGGTGGCGCCGGGAGCACCCGGTCGCCGTCGGGATCGCCGCCGCGGTCGTCGGTGCCATCTCCACGAGCGCCTCGATCGCGCTCCTGGTGGGGTTCTTCTCCCTCGCGCTGCACCGGGGCTGGCGCTGGGGCTACGGCGTCGCCGTCGTCGCCCAGGTCCTCGCCCTGCCCCACCTGCTGACGTATCGCCCCGGGGAGGTGGGCGGCAGCGGCGAGTGGATCGTCATCGTGACGCTCGTGGTGGGCCTGGCCACGACGGCGGGGCTGATGGTCCGCGCGCGGCGCCAGCTCGTGCGCGTCCTGGAGCAGCGCGCGCGGGACGCGCAGCGCGAGCAGCACCGGCGGGTCGCGGACGCGCAGGAGGCGGAGCGCGCACGGATCGCGCGGGAGATGCACGACGTGCTCGCGCACCGGCTCTCGCTGCTCAGCGTGCATGCGGGTGCGCTCGAGTACCGGTTGCAGCAGGCCCCCGCGGGGAGCGTCCCGCCGGAGGTCGCCGCCTCGGTCTCGGTCGTGCGGGAGAACGCGCACCTGTCGCTCGAGGAGCTGCGCGACGTGCTGCACGTGCTGCGGGCCAGCGCCGTCACCGGTGAGGGGGTGCGCTCGAGCCGGCCCCGGTGCCCGACGACGGCCGCGCCGCTCCCGCCCCGACCCTCGCCGCGCTGCCGGCGCTCGTCGGTGAGGCGCGCGCGGCCGGGCAGGTCGTCCGGCTCGACGTCGCGGGGACGGAGCTCGTGCCGGTGCCGCTCGCGGCGCAGCGGACCGCCTACCGGGTGGTGCAGGAGGGGCTGACGAACGCGCGCAAGCACGCGCCCGGCGCGGCCGTGGAGGTGCTGGTGCAGTGCACGGGTGGCGTTCCGGGCGGCACGATCCAGGTCGTGGTGAGCAACGCCGTCGTCCCGGGCCTCACCCGGGCGGAGCTGCCCGGTGCAGGCACGGGTCAGCTGGGTCTCGCCGAGCGGACGGCGCACCACGGCGGGAGCCTCGAGAGCACCGTGGAGGACGGCCGGTTCGTGCTGCGGGCCACGGTCCCGCTCGGCCGGGTCGGGTCGGCGACGGCGCGGGAGACCACGTGAGCGCGCCGATCCGGGTCCTGCTCGTCGACGACGACCCGCTGGTGCGCGCCGGGCTGCGGCTCATGCTCGAGGTGGCGCCCGACGTCGCGATCGTCGGTGAGGCGAGCGACGGCGCCGAGGTGGTCGACCTCGTCGGTGCGCTCGCGCCCGACGTCGTGCTCATGGACATCCGGATGCCGCGGGTCGACGGCGTCGCCGCCACCGCGGAGCTCGCCCGGCTCGGCCCGCGCGCACCCGGGGTGCTCGTGCTGACGACGTTCGGTGCCGACGCGACCGTGGTCGCGGCGTTGCGCGCCGGCGCGGCCGGGTACCTCCTGAAGGACACGCCGCCGGCCCAGATCGTCGAGGCGGTGCGCCGCGTAGCCGACGGCGAGCCCGCGTTCTCGCCCGACGTCACGCGGGCCCTCGTGGCGCTCGCGACCGCGGGTGGTGGGGGAGCGGGCGCGGGCATCGCGGAGACGCCGTCTCCCACGGCCTCCGAAGCCGTCGCGGGACGCGACCCTCGCGGGGTCGCGCGGGAGGCCGCTCGCGTGCGGATCGCCGCGCTGACACCGCGGGAGCACGAGGTGGCGGACGCCGTCGCGCAGGGACTCTCCAACGCCGAGATCGCGGCGTCCCTGTACCTGTCGACCTCGAGCGTGAAGGTGCACCTGTCGTCGGCGCTGGCGAAGCTCGGCATGGTCAACCGGGTGCAGCTGGCGATCCTGGCGCACGAGGCGCGCGGCCCGGGCTGACGACGGCCGGCCGACGGTGGGTGTCCGCCGCGGGTCAGGAGGTGCGGAGCAGCTCGAGGAGGAGGTGCAGCCCGATGCCGAGGGTCAGCCCGAGCCCCACCCACAGGGCGGGGAGCGACCGGCGGCGGCGCAGGACTAGCCCGCCGAGGCCGACGAGCACGAGGGCGGGGCCCGCGGCCCACGCTGCGGGCCCGGCGCCGGCGATGAAGACGCCGACGGCGAGCGAGACCGCCACCACCAGCCACGTCCAGGCGGCGTGCGGTCGGCGCGCGTGGCGGGGGACCGGCGGGGAGGACAGCGGTGGGGCGGTGGTGCGGATCGGCGCAGTCATCCGGACCGGGCGGCCGGGTGCGTGCGACGCATTCGGGATGATCGCCACGGCGGCCTCCTCTCGTCCGTCACCGCGATGTCGACGTGGGGAGACGTTATCAAATCGTGACCTGCGGTTACGAGGGCGCGACGGCGTCGGCGTGTCGAGCCTGTGGACGGTCCGCGGGGGCACCGGCGGGTGCGGCACCCTCGGGGGACGCGAGGAGCGGTCGGTCCTGGGAAGCGCCTGAGCGGCCCCGCCCTCGAACGACGAACTCAGCCGGCGGGAGGGAGTCACGGATCCCTCCCATACTTGACGGGTGACGCCACGCCCCGCCGAGCCCCACGTCCCCGGGTCGGGCGCCGCCGCTCCCTCTGCCGAGCGCGTCGACCGCCCCGACCCGTCGAACCGCCCGGACTGCCCGCCCCCGCGCCGGGGCCCGCCCCACGCCTCGTCCTGCTCGCGGCGCTCGTGGCGGCCGGGAGCGGCGCCGTCATCGCCTTCCAGGGTCGGGTCAACGGTGACCTCGCCGTCGCCGGCACGGGCGTCGTCGTCTCGGGGTGGCTCTCCTACGTCGGCACCCTCGCGGCGTCCGCCCTGGTGATCGTGCTCCGAGGCCGCGCCCGCACCGTGACGCGGCTGATCCGGCAGCGGGCGCAGTGGTGGTGGTTCGCCGTCGGGCTCTGCGGCATCCCGATCGTGCTCGCGATGGCGTCGGGGATCCCGCTGGTGGGCGTCGCCGTCGCCTCGGTGTGCGCCGTCGCCGGTCAGACCGTCGCGGGGCTCACCCTGGATGCGCGCGGCGTCGGGCTCCCGGCCGCCATCCGGCTCTCCCGACGTCGGGTTCTGGCGGGCGCGGTCGCGCTCGTCGGGCTCGGCGTCGCCGTCCTCGGGCCCTCCGGGGGCGGCGAGCTCACCGCGGCGGTCGGCGTCGCCGTCGGGATCGCGCTCTTCCTCGCGGGCGCGATCCTCTGCGTGCAGCAGGCCGGGAACGGCCGCGTCGTCGCCGCGACGGGCGACCCCGTGCTCGCCGGCCTGACCTCGTCCGCCGGCGGCACCGTCGGCATCACCCTCGTCCTCGCCGTCGCCGGTCTCGCGGGCGGGCTCGACGGCGTGACCTTCCCGCCGCAGTGGTGGCTCTACCTCGGGGGTCCGCTCGGCGCCGTCATCACGATCGCCGCCGCATGGGCGGTGCGCCGCCTCGGCACGTTCGTCCTCACGCTCACCGTCATCTCCGGTCAGATGCTGACCGCGCTGCTGCTCGATCTGTTCTCGGCGGGCGGCCTGCGCGTGACGGCGATCCTCGCGACCCTCGCCGTCGCGGTGTCGGCCGCGCTCGTCGTCGAGCGCCGCCGCGCCACCAGCGGTCCGCTGCTGCGCGACTGACGGCGCGGCTCAGCCCTCGAGGTCGTCGCGCCCCGGCAGCCAGGACAGGCCGGGCTCACCCCACCCCTGCTCACGGATGATGTCGACGACCTCGTCGCGGTCGTCGGGGTCGGTGAGGCGGTCGACGTAGAGCACGCCGTTCAGGTGGTCGAACTCGTGCTGCAGGATCCGGGCGCGCCAGCCGTCGACCTCCAGGCGCACCGGCGCTCCCTCGAGGTCGGTCCCGACGACGACCGTGCGCTCCGAGCGGCGCAGCGCGAACCGCTCGCCCGGGAAGGAGAGGCAGCCCTCGACCTCCTCGTCCTCGTCCGGGTCGCCGGGAACGGTCGGTGTCATCCACAGCTCGGGGTTGACGACCACACCGCGCCACGGTGCACCGTGGTCGTCCTCGTAGGAGTAGACGAAGATCCGCAGCCCGACGCCGACCTGGGGCGCCGCGAGCCCGACGCCGGGCGCCTCGTCCATGGTCACGTACATGTCCGCGACCAGGCGCCGGATCTCGTCCGTCACCTCCGTGACGGGGGCGGCGGGGCGGTGCAGGACGGGGTCGCCGGAGATGACGATGGGGAGGATGGCCACCGCACCAGCCTAGTTCGACGGCGTCGCGCCCCACGGACGCCCTGGCCACGCCCGCGTACCCTGGACGCCGTGACCGTGCTCGTCCGACCCCTCGTCGCCGCCGACCTGGCGGACGTGGCGCGGATCTACGCGCACTACGTCACCGACTCGACGGCGACGTTCGAGACCGTCCCGATGACGGAGGAGGACTGGGCGCTCAAGGCGGCCGACATCGACCGCCGCGGCTGGCCCTTCCTGGTCGCGCAGGACGAGGACGGCACCGTCATCGGCTTCGCCTACGTCACGTTCTGGCGCGCGCGCCCCGCCTACGACCTCACGGTCGAGGAGACCATCTACCTCGACGCCGCAGCCACCGGGCGTGGCGTCGGCACCGCCCTGATGACGCAGGTGCTCGACGAGGCCCGCCGCCGCGGCGCGCGCCAGGCGATCGCCGTCGTGAGCGACCACGGTGCCGAGGGCTCGCTGGCGCTGCACCGCAAGGTGGGGTTCCAGGAGGTGGGCCACCTGCGCGCCATCGGCGAGAAGCTCGGCCAGCGCCTGGGCACCCACCTCCTGCAGATCTCGCTCGAGGACTGACTCCCCGGACCGCGAACGGGCCGGACGACGACCGGCTCAGGCCCCGCCGTCGCCGGCCGCATCCTCCGACCGCAGCCGCGGCTCGATCCGCCGCCCCGGCGCGAACCCCGCCTTGTCGGCGTAGAACGCCCGGATCCGGTCCATGTCTGCGCGCACGTCGCCGGTCATCGTGAGCGTCGGGCCCAGCCCCGTGGTCATCGTGGTGCGATCCACGTACCCCAGCGTCACCGGTAGGTCCGCCGACCGCGCGATCCGGTAGAAGCCCGACTTCCAGTGCGTCGCGCCGCCGCGCGTCCCTTCGGGCGTGACCACGAGCGAGAACGCCCCGGTGGTGCGCTGCTCCGCGAGGACCTCCTCCACCACGCGCGAGGGGTCGCTGCGGTCGACGGCGATGCCCCCGAGTGCGCGCATCACCGGGCCCGCCGGGCCACGGAACAGCGAGGTCTTGCCCAGCCAGCGCAGCGGGATCCCCGCCTCCCACGCGATCGCGAGCATCAGCACGAAGTCCCAGTTAGACGTGTGCGGGGCGCCGATCAGCACCCGGGGGACGTCGGGCTGCGGCTGCGAGCGCAGCTCCCAGCGGCTCAGGCGCCAGAAGAGGCGGGCGACGGCGCGGCGCAGACGGGAGGTCACGCGCCTCACCCTAGGCGGAGTCGGGCACGCGACACCGGCACGGGTCGGGACGCGCCGGAGCGGCACCGAATGTGCGAACGGCGCCGCCCCTCGCGAGGGGCGGCGCCGTTCGATGGCGCGAGGCGCGACTCAGGCGGTCGCGGCCTGCGGCGTCAGCTGGAACGCCGGGCCGGGCTGCCCCGGCTGCGCGGGAGCGGTGTCGAGCGTGAGCGCGTCGAGGGCCTCGGACGCCTGCGGCTCGACGAAGACGGGCACGGCGCCGGTCTCGATGACCTGGTCGCCGGGGACGGGCTCCGGCGCGAGCCCGAGGTCGAGGCCACCGGGCTGCGATGCGGACGGGGCGATGCGGAGGCCGCCGCCCTGGGGGAGATCGGCGCTGGCGGCGATCTCGTTGACGGCGGTCTGGGCGTTCTCGGTCAGGGTCAGCACGAGCGACTCCTCTCGGGGGTGGGCGTTCCACCTGACGTCCACGCGACCAGAGGTGAGCGGCAGATGCAAGGCCGCCGCCGTACGGTCTTGGAGACCGAGACTCGAATCTTGGTCATCGATACGGACTTGGGGCTCGGCGCCGACGCCTCGTACCGTCCGGCGCCTGGACTCCGCTCGGGCTACGGTCGTGACATGAGCTTCACGCCCGGCGGCGACCCGCGCATCCCGAACCAGACGCCGATCCCCCCGATCCTTGGGGGCTACGGGAGCGCTGATTCCGTGGCGGGCACGTCACCCGCGTTCTCCTCGGACCCCGCAGACGTGAAGCAGCGGGCGGACGACCGCAACCGCGTGTTCGTGCGTACCGCGCTCATCAACGCGCCCGTCATCGCCGTCGCCGTCGTGGTGGGCATCGTGCTCGGTCTGCCGACGCCGGAGACCGGGGTCTGGGTGGTGGTCGCGGCCGCGCTGGTCACGGGCATCCACATGACCGTCGTCGTGATGCGGATGGCTCGTCCGTCCACGGCGTCGCGGACGGGCGACGCGCCGCCGTCGCCCCCGCCCGGCAGTGCGTTCACGTCGGTCAGGGACGCGCCCGTCGAGGACGTCACGGACGCACCGGTCGGCGAGCCCGCCGCCGAGATCATCGGCACCGCGCGCCTCCAGGTCGAGGACGTCTTCACGATCACCGGGCGCGGGCTCGTCGTGACCGGCACGGTCTCCTCCGGCACGTTCGCCGCCGGTCGGGACGCGGAGATCCACCGCGACGGCGTCGTCGTCGCCCGCACCCGGATCACCGCGATCGAGGCGTTCCGCCGCCGGACCGAGACGGCGCACGAGGGGGAGAACGTCGGCCTCCTGCTCGCGGGCCTCACCCGGCGGGACGTGGCGCGCGACGACGTCGTCGTCGCCTGAGCGCCCGCCGCTGAGCGCCCGCCGCCGCGATCAACCTCCCCGCGCGACCGCGCCCGGGCCTACGTTGGAGTCTCGCCCCCGAGAAGGAGATCATCCCGTGAAGCGCCTCGCCCTCCCCGTCACCACCGCCCTCGGCGTCCTCGTGCTCGGGGCCTGCAGCTTCTCGGCGTCGGCCAACCGGACCGTCTCTGCCGACCAGGTGGCGACCGAGGCCGAGGACGCGCTCGAGGAGCAGATCGGCCAGCGTCCGGAGATCAGCTGCGGTGACGACCAGGTCGACCTGGTGGACGGCGAGGTCGTCGACTGCCTGCTGACGGACCCGAGCACGGGCTCGGAGTTCGACACCACCGTCACGATCTCCGACGTGGACGGGACCGACTTCCGCATCGCCGTCGAGGTCGCGGAGCAGCCGAACGCCTGAGCCTCACTCGCCCCGGAGGCCGTCCACGGCCTCGCGCAGCAGGTCGGCGTGGCCGTTGTGCCGGCTGTACTCCTCGATCATGTGTACGAGGATCCAGCGCAGGTTGACGGCGCCGTCGTCCGCGGACTTCCGGCGCTCCAGCGTGTCGAGGGCCTGCGGTCCGCCGTCGGCGAGCGCCTCCGCGACGATCGCGCGGGAGGCGTCGATCGACGCGCTCCACAGCGCCCGCAACTCCTCGGGGGTGTCCGACGCCGCCGACGTCAGCTCCCAGTCGGGGTCGGCCTCCCAGTCGGCCGACGCCCACGGCTCGGCGGGCGGGCGCCCGGCGAAGCGGTAGGAGAACCAGTTCTCCTCCACGCAGGCGAGGTGCTTGAGCAGACCTCCCAGTGTCAGGCCTGACGCGGCGGTGGTGGCCGAGAGACCCACAGCGTCGAGGTCGGCGGTCTTCCACGCGAGCGTGGCGCGGTGGAACTCGAGGAAGCCGAGCAGCGTCTCGACCTCCCCGGCCTGCAGCGGTGGGTCCTGGCGTCCCTGCGCGTCGATCGTCATGCGCGGCAGTGTGCCCGACGGCGTCGCGGGCGTCACGCCGTTATCCGGCGGCGGGTGCCGCCACCTGGGCCTTCGGCGTCGGTGACGCGGCACCGAGGCGCCAGTAGCCGGTGAACGAGACGCGCTCCTTGGCGACGCCGCGCTCGTTCACCAGGTGGCGGCGGCCGCCGGTCGCCAGCGCCTGCTCGCCCGCGACGAACGCGTGGACTTCTCCGGCATCGACCTCGGCGTCGGTCAGGGTGCGCAGCTCGGCGAGCGCGAGCGTGCCGGGGACGGGCTGGGTCGGTCCGGCCGCACCGGGGTCCTCGCGCACCACCCAGCGCACCGCGACGCCGTCGGGCCGGGTGAACTCGAGCGCGTCCTCGGCCGTCGGCACCTCGACGATCGCGAGTCCGGTCGCGCTGGCGGGGAGGCTGGCGCAGATGCCGGCGACGGCAGGCAGAGCCGTCTCGTCGCCCACGAGCAGCACGCGCTCGGTCCCCGCGGCGGGGTTGAAGCCGAGACCCTCGTCGATCACGACGACGCTCTCGCCCACCGCGCACGTCTGCGCCCACCGCGAGGCGGGTCCGGCACTCCCGTCCGCGGGGCTCCCGTGCAGCACGAGGTCGACGTCGAGCTCCGCCCCCGAGGTCGTGCTCGCCGGGCGGAACGCGCGCACGGTGTAGTTGCGCATGACGGGGCGCACGCCGTCGGGGATCCGGAGGTAGCGCAGGTAGCCGATCAGCTGGTTCGCGCGGGCGGGGAGCCGGTCCAGACCCTCGGTGCCGCCGAGCGGCAGGAACAGCCGGAACCACTGGTCGTACCCCATCGGCGCGAAGCGGTCGATCTCGCCACCGCCGAGCGTGACGCGCATCCAGTGCGGCGAGAGCTGTTCCCTGCGCAGCACCGTCAGGTGGACGAGGCCCGGGTTCTCCGGCTTGACGAGGCGCTGGTGACGGACCACGGGGACTCCTTCGCGGGTGCGGTGTCGGGCGCCGTCACCGTAGCAAAGGTAAGGCTTACCTCACCAGGACGTGACCCGTCGGGGCCGGTTCCGTCCCGGTCGCCGTCGCGCGTTCGGATCCGCCGACCCACACGCGGTCCGGGTGCCACGAGGAGTCCCACCAGACGAGGTCGGCGAGCGCGCCGGCTCGCAGGTGCCCGACGTCGTCGCGCCCGATCGAGCGCGCCGCCACCTCGGTGCAGGAGGCGAGCACGACGGCGGGGTCGAGGCCCGCCGCGATCATCCGCCGCACGCCCTCGTCGAGCACGATCCCGGCCCCGGCGATGGTGCCGTCGCGGCGGCGCCCCACCCCGTGCTCGTCGCCCGCGACCTCCGCGCCGCCGAAGGTGAGCCAGGTGCCCGGCGGCAGCCCCGCCGTCGCGATCGCGTCGGTCACACCCACCACCCGGCCGCGCGCCGCGGCCAGGACGATGCCGACGACGCTCGCCGCGACGTGCCGCCCGTCGAGGATCGTGCCGAGGAAGAGCCGCTCGTCCGCGAGCGCGGCCCCGACGACGCCGGGTTCGCGGTGCCCGAGGGGTCGCTGCGCGTTGAACAGGTGGGTGACCATCGTGGCGCCCGCGTCGGCGGCCGCGTGCACCTGGGCCGCGAGGGCGTCGGTGTGGCCGAGCGAGACGATGCGGCCGTCGCCGACGAGACGCTGGATCGCCTCGGTGGCCCCCGGTAGCTCGGGGGCGAGCGTGACCGTGAGGAGGGTCTCGCGGACGGCGTCGTGGCCCAGGAGCGCCTCGAGGTGCTCCCGGGTGGGCGGCACCATCCAGGCCGGACGGTGCGTGCCGCAGCGGTCGGGCGAGATGAACGGGCCCTCGAGGTGGGCGCCCAGGATGCGTGCGACGGCGTGCCGCGGCGTGACCGCGTTGTCCTCGACCGCGCGGCGCAGCCGCTCGAAGGCCGAACGCAGGTCGGGCAGGGGGCGGTGATGATCGTCGGTTCGACGCTGGTGACGCCGCGAGCGGCGAGCCCGTCCAGCGCCGTCGCCCACCCCTGCGGGTCGGCGTCGGCGAAGTCGGCGCCGAAGGATCCGTTGACCTGGAGGTCGAGGAGCCCCGGGGTGAGGACGCCGTCGGTGAGGTCGACGTCGATCGACCGCGGGTCGAGCGCCGCGACGGCGCGCGGATCCGTCTCGATCGCCGTGATCCGCCCGCCGCCCAGCGTGAGCGCGACCGGGCCGGTGAGCGCGCCACCGACCAGCGCCCGCCCGGCCCGCAGCCGGGTCACAGACCCTGCCACGCGGGCTTCCCCTCGCGCACGGCGCGGTAGTACTCCGTGAACGCCAGCTGGTCCGCGGCCTCGGCGTCGACGATCACCGTGGCGTGCGGGTGCATCTGCAGGACCGAGGCGGGCCAGTGCGAGGAGACCGGCCCCTCGACGCACTCGCGCACCGCCTGCGCCTTGCCTCGGCCGAAGCCCAGCATGACGGCGTGCCGACTCTCGGCGATCGTCCCGAGGCCCTGCGTGAGGCAGTGCGTCGGGACGCGGTCGACGTTGCCGTCGAAGAACCGGGCGTTGTCCTGGCGGGTGCGCGGGGTGAGCGTCTTGAGGCGGGTCCGGCTCGTGAGGCTGGACATCGGCATGTTGAAGGCCAGGTGGCCGTCGGTCCCGATCCCGAGGATCTGGAGGTCGACGCCGCCGGCGTCGCGGATCGCGGCGTCGTAGGCCGGTCCGGCGGCGGCCAGGTCGGCCGCGAGGCCGTCCGGACCGACGACGGCCGCCGGGTCGAGGTCCACCCGCCCGGTGAAGTCGCGCTCGATGACCGCCCGGTAGCGCTCGGGGTGGTCGGCCGGCAGCCCGACGTACTCGTCCAGGAGGAAGGCCCGCGCCCGCGCGAACGACAGGCCCTCCTCCCGGTGGCGCCGGACGAGCTCGTCGTAGACCGGCAGCGGCGTCGAACCGGTGGCCAGGCCGAGGACGGCGTCCGGTCGCTGCGCGAGCAGCGCCGCGACGGCGTCGGCGACGATCGCCCCCGCGTCGCGCGGGTGGTCGACGATGATGACTTCCACGGGTCTCCTTCTTCGGGGCGGCCGATGCGCGTGCGCCGGCCGCCGGTCGTCCTACAGGCTGTCGTTGATGAGCGTCTTCAGCGCTTCTGCCTGGACGCCGAACACCGCCTGCACGTTGTTCCCGACCTCCAGCACTCCGGCGGCGCCGAGCTGGCGCAGGCGGGCCTTGTCCACGAGGTCCTTGTCGACGACCTCCATGCGCAGCCGCGTGATGCACGCGTCCACGTTCACCAGGTTCTGCCGGCCGCCGAACGCCGCGATGAGCTGCTCGGCGCGGTCGTCGGAGGTGGCGGGCGCGGAGGGTGCGGTCGCCGTCGCGGTGCCGGTGGCCGGCGCCGCGGCGGCCGGGTCGACCAGCTGGTCCACCCGCCCGACGTCGGGCGTGGTCGACGTCGCGCCCGGTGCGCCCTCGCTGCTGACGGCCGCGGCCTCGGCGGCCGCGACGTCGTCGTCCTCGCGCCCCGGCGTGCGCAGGTTCCAGCGCGTGATGACCACGCGGAACAGGACGTAGTAGACGACGGCGTAGGCCAGTCCCATGATCACCAGCAGCGGGATGTTGCTCGCGGCCGGTGCCGTCCCGTAGAGGAGCAGGTCGATGAGTCCGGCGGAGAACGAGAAGCCGAGGTGGATGTCGAGCAGGTAGGCGATCGCCAGCGAGAGGCCGGTCAGGATCGCGTGGACGACGTAGAGCGGGAACGCCAGGAACATGAAGGCGAACTCGAGCGGCTCGGTGATGCCGGTGACCAGCGCCGTGATGGCGGCGGCGCCGAGGATGCCGATCGCGGCCTTCTTCTGGCGCGGGCGCGCCACGTGGATCATCGCGAGCGCCGCGGCCGGGAGGCCGAACATCAGGACGGGGTAGAAGCCGGCCGTCAGGGCGCCGCCGGTGGGGTCGCCCGCCGCGAAGCGCGTCAGCTCGCCGGTGACGACGCCGTTCGGGCCGGTGTAGGAGCCCTGGAGGAACCACACGTAGGAGTTCAGGATGTGGTGCAGGCCGAGCGGGATGAGCATGCGGTTGGCGAAGCCGTACAGGAACGCGCCGACGGCGCCGGTGCCGCCGATGAAGGCGCCCAGACCGTTGAGCCCGGCGCTGAAGAGCGGGTACAGGTAGCTCATAGCGAACGCGATCAGGAGCGCGGTGAGCGAGACGATGATCGGCACGAACCGTCGGCCGCCGAAGAAGCCCAGGTAGGTCGGCAGCGCGATCGTGTGGAAGCGGTCGAACAGGACCGCGGTGACCAGGCCGATGATGATGCCGCCGAAGACGCTGTAGTTGATCATCAGCGGATCGCCCGCCGCGTCGGTCTGCCCCGCGAGCACCACGGGGGACATCGCCTCGAAGACCTTCCCCATCACGAGGTACCCGACGACCGCCGCCAGCGCCGTCGACCCGTCCGCCTTCTTGGCGAACCCGATCGCGACGCCGACGGCGAACAGCAGCGCGAGGTTCGCGAACAGCGCGTCGCCGGCGGCGCTCATCGCGTCGAAGAACGGTCCGATCACGGGCGTCTCGATGCTGCCGAGCAGGTCGTCCTGCCCCAGGCGCAGCAGGATGCCTGCCGCCGGGAGCACGGCGATCGGCAGCATGAGGCTCTTGCCCAGGCGTTGCAGCTGGGCGAAACCGGGGATTCTGAGGCCCGAGCGGCCCGAGCGGGCACCGGACTGTGCGGCGGTGGCGGTCATGGAGCGCTTCCTTCGTCGTGGTGGGGTCAGGTGGCCGTGCGGAGGTGGTGCGCTCAGGGGGCGTCTGAGGTGGTGCGACGGGGTGCGGTCAGGCGGTGCGGTCAGGCGGTGAGGGTGAGGAACGGGCTGCCGGGGGTGACGTCGTCGCCCGGGCTCAACCCCTCGGCGAGCGCGACGGCACCGGTGTGCTCGAGCGGCACCACGGGGACGACGGTGGCGACGCCGGCGGCGCGGACGGCGGGGACGTCGTAGGTCACGACCGGCGCGCCCGCCTCGATCTCGTCGCCCTGGGTGACGTGGACGGTGAAGCCCGCGCCCTCGAGGCGGACCGTGTCGATCCCGAGGTGGACGAGCACGCCCCACCCGGCGGGGGTGAGGATGACGAACGCGTGCGGCAGAACCTTCAGGAGGGTCCCCGAGACGGGGGCGACGACGTCGATGACGGCGTCGGGCGGCTCGATCGCCGCGCCCTCGCCCATGATCCCCTCGGCGAAGACGGGGTCGGGCACGTCGGCCAGGGCGCTCACGCGCCCGGCGAGGGGTGCGTGGATCGGGGTGGCGGCGGGGGTGGTCATCTGGCGAACCTCGTGTCGTCGGCGTCCGATGGGTGGTCCGGACTGGTTGGTCACTGGTCCGAACCAGTAGGATCATGGGGCCGGGGGAGCAATCGTGTCAACGGGTGGGGACGAAGGTGAACGGTTCGGGCGAGGAGCTCACCAAGCACGCGCGGCTGCGCGCGGTGCTCCTGGCGCGCGTCGGGTCCGACTGGCGCCCCCACGACGCGATCCCCTCCGAGCGCGACCTCATGGCCGAGCACGGCGTCAGCCGCGCCACCGTGCGCGAGGCGATCGGCCGGCTCGTGGAGGAGCGCGTGCTGTACCGGGTGCACGGCAAGGGGACGTTCGTCGTCGGCCCGCGCGTGCAGTCCACGCTGCACCTGGCCTCGTTCACCGACGACGTGCGACGGCGGGGCCTCGTCCCGTCCACGCTCGTGCGTGAGGTGGCGTTCGCCGTCGCCCCGGTCGAGGCGCGGGCGGCGCTGCGACTGCCCGACGGTGCGCGCGCCTGGCGCATCGAGCGCCTGCGGCTCGCGGGCGGGGAGCCCATGGCGCTCGAGACGGGCTGGTACTCGCCCGAGGTGGCGCCCGAGCTCGGCGAGCACGACCTCACCGGATCCCTGTACGCGCTGCTGGCGAGCGAGTACGGCGTCGGGATCGACCACGCGGAGCAGACGGCGTGGGCCGAGGTGGCCGACGGCGATCTCGCCGCCGCGCTCGACGTCGAGGCGGGGGCGCCCGTGATGGTCTTCCTGCGCACCTCGAGCGCCGGTGGTCGCGCCGTCGAGCACGTGACGTCCTGGTACCGCGGCGACCGCTACCAGGTGCACATGTCGCTCAGCGGCCGCTGACGTCGCCGACGCTCGGCGCGCTCGGCCCCCGGGTCGGGACGTCCGGCGGTGCGGCGGCGCGGGACCGGTCCGGACCGGTGGCGCCGCGCGGGGTTACGGTCGTGAGGACCGGTGCCGTCGGGCGCCGGTGAGATCGACGGACGGAGACGGTGTGAGCCACGAGGACCAGCGGACGGACGACGGGGCGGGCACCCGGGTCGCCGTCGTCACCGGTGCGGGATCCGGGATCGGGCGCGCCGCGGCGCTGCGGCTGGCGGCGGACGGTCTGCGCGTCGTCGTCGTGGGCCACTCGCTCTCGACGGCGGAGAGCACCGCGGAGGAGGTGCGCGCGGCCGGCGGGTGGGCGCTGCCGCTCGCGGTCGAGGTCGAGGACGCCGACTCCGTGCGGGTCGCCTTCGAGCGCGTGGCCGACGAGCTGGGGCGGATCGACGTCGTCGTCGCCTCGGCCGGGGTGAACGGGGTGTGGGCCTCGCTCGAGGACCTGACGCCGCAGGAGTGGTCGGACACGATCGCGACCAACCTCACGGGCACGTTCCACACGGTGAAGTACGCGGTGCCGCTGCTGAAGGTGCGGGGCGGCGCCGTCGTGATCGTCTCCTCGATCAACGGCACGCGCACGTTCAGCAACACGGGCGCCTCGGCGTACTCCTCGAGCAAGGCGGGCCAGGTGGCGTTCGCGAAGATGATCGCGGTCGAGCTCGCGTCGGCGAAGGTGCGCGTCAACGTGATCTGCCCCGGTGCGATCGACACCGAGATCGGCGACAACACCGAGCACCGCGGCGTGGGTGATCTCGGGGTGCGCGCGTCGTTCCCCGACGGCGAGATCCCGCTCACCGGTGACGAGGCCGGCTCGGCTGCCCAGGTGGGTGACCTGGTCTCGTTCCTGACCTCGGACGCCTCGAGCCACATCACGGGGTCGGAGATGTGGATCGACGGCGGGCAGTCGCTGATCATCTGAGGCGCGCCGCGCGCCGCGCGCCCGTGCTGCGCAGCCCCGCCGCGCGCGTCCCGTGGGGAAGTTCCGGACGCCCCGCACGTCCGGAACTTCCCCGCGAGCGGCTCGCTCGTCCCCGGCGCCGGGTCGACGGCGTGGCGGCCGCCTCAGTTGCGGACGTCGCCCGGGCGGAACGCCGAGCCGGTGCAGCCCTCGGCGACGGGCAGCCGGCCCGCGCGCACCGCCGCCACGAGCGTGGCGTGGTCGGCCTCGGTCTGGTCGGCGTAGCCGCGCGCGAACGCGGCGAACGCCTGCGCCGCGGCCTCGGCCCCCGCGCCCGCCGCGTCGTCGCCATCGGCGTCCGCCCCGCCGTCGTCCCCCAGGTACGCGGCGATCATCGACGCGCCGGACGTGCGCGCGTGCCCCTTCGCCAGCAGCGTGCCGACGATGGCCGAGTAGTCGGCGAGCGCGGCGGCGTCGAGGCCGTCGAGCGGCACCGTGCCCTTCATGTTGCGGAAGGTGCGCACGTAGTACTGGTCGCCGCCGAACGACGTCCACCCCAGCAGCGGGTCCGACACGGTCTGCAGCGCCTGCTGGCTCTCGACCACGCGCTGGCCCTGGTGGTCGTGCCAGGCGTGCTCGCCGTGCACGTACCGCGCCAGCACGGAGCGCCGCGCCTGCTTGAGCTGCAGGAACAGCACGTCGTCGGGCGAGGTCCCCTCCAGCAGCGCGACGTAGGCGCGCAGCCCGACGCTCCCCACCCCCACGACCTTGTGCGCGACGTCGGCCAGCTGGTACCAGGCGAGCACGCGGCGCCACTGCGCGGGCAGGCTGACGAGGTAGTCGTCGAGGCCGCGGGCCACGGCCTCCGCGGCGGCGTCGTCCAGGCGCTCCACGAGCGGCGGGTCGGGGACGATCTCGCGCTCGCCCCGCGCGTTCTGGGCGGTCAGCTTCGGCAGCACGCGGTCGCTCGTGCGCTTGCGGGCCGATTTCGCGGCGCGGCGGATCTTCTCGCGCAGGCCGGGGTCGGTGGCCGCGTCGTCGAGGTGCGTGACGTCCATCCGCTCGAATGAGCGCGTGATCAGGGGGATGCGCGCGAGCCGCACGACCTCGCCCGCGTAGGAGCGGACGCACGCCTCGACGCTGGTGCGGCAGTTCTCCTCGGTCAGCCCGTTCTCGCGTCCGGCGACCCAGATGGACGCCGTCAGGCGCGCGAGGTCCCACTCCCACGCGCCGGTGTGCGCCTCGTCGAAGTCGTTGATGTCCATCACGAGCTCGCCCTCGGGGGAGCGGTAGAAGCCGAAGTTGCCCAGGTGCGCGTCGCCACCGATGACCGGGGTGATGCCGGAGACGGGCAGGCGCGCGACGTCGTCGGCCATCACCACCGCGCTCCCGCGCAGGAATCCGTACGGCGAGCCGACCATGCGCGCGACGCGCACGGGGACGAGGTGCTCGAGCCTGCCCGCGTGCGAGGCCTCGATGAGGTCGACGGCGAGCGGGCGGTCCGCGACGACGTCCCACCCGCCCAGCGCGCTCACCGGACGGGAGTCGCGCATCGCGCGACCGATCGCCTCGCGCTCGGTGCGGCTGACCAGCCGCGTGCGCAGCGACGTGGCGCCGTGGACGGGGTCGCTGCCGGTGAAGGGGCGCAGGAGCGGGGTGAACTGGGGCACGCGTGCTCGCCTTCTGGGGTGCTGGCCGGTCGACGGAGACGGGGCTCGAGTCTAGAGGGGTCGTGCGCGGGGGCCGGGGGCTCGTCCGGCATCGAGGCGTGGGGGAGAATCGACGTCCGTCCGTCACGACAGATCGATCCGACGAAGGAGTGCACAGTGCCGCAGGGAGTCGTCCGCTGGTTCGACACCGACCGGGGTTTCGGTTTCATCGACCTCGGTGGGGGTGCCGAGGACCTGTTCATCCACGCGTCGGAGATCGTCGGGGCCGACGCCGACCGCGGGCTCCGCGAGGGTCAGCAGGTCGAGTTCGAGGTCGGTGAGTCCGACCGGGGCCCCCAGGCCAGGCGCGTGCGGGTCACCGGTGATCTTCCGGCCGACTCCGCGCTCGGGGTGCTCGGCACGGTGACCTGGTACGAGTCGACCAAGGGGTACGGCTTCCTCGCGCAGGACGACGGCACCGAGGTCTTCGTGCACAGCTCCGCCATCGTGGGTGGGGGCGTGGTCCGCGAGGGGCAGCGGGTCGCGTTCCTCGTGGTCGACGGCGAGAAGGGGCCGCAGGCGGACCACGTGCTGCCGCTCGCGGAGCGTGCCGGGGGTGCCTCCGGCGCGGCGCGCTCGGCCGGGTCGGCCGGCTCGGACGGCGCCGACGGCAGCGTGACCTTCTTCGACGCCGTCAAGGGCTTCGGCTTCATCGAGCCCGACGCCGGGGGCGACAGCGTGTTCGTGCACGCGAAGGCCCTGCGCTCGGGAGTGCGAGACCTCCTCGAGGGGGATCGTGTGACCTTCGCCGTGGTGGACGGCGACCGCGGCCCGCTGGCCCGCGACGTCGACATCGTGGGTGGCGGCTCACGCCGTCCGTCCGCGGGAGCCGGGCGTGGCGCTCCGGCGGGGCACCGGCAGCGCCCGGACCGGCAGCGCCCGGACCGATCCGCCCCCGTGCGCGGCGGGTCGGGTGTCGTGGCGCGGTTCGACGTCGACCGGGGATTCGGGTTCATCGTCCCCGACGCGGGTGGGGACGACCTCTTCGTCCACATCTCCGGGGTGCGCGGCGTGGACGGGCTGCAGGAGGGCGACCGCGTCCGGTACCAGGTCCGTCAGAGCGACCGCGGCCCCCAGGCGGACCGGGTCGAGCTCGACTGAACGCGTGGCGGGGGTCCGGTCGCCCGCCGAGCTGACGGAATAGCTCGTACGCCATCGAGGTTGAGTCAGGCAGGCTCAAGTTCACTTGACGGCTCCGACCCGGGGGCGCAGACTTGAGCACGGCAGACTCAAGGTGGACGCCCGCGGGATCCGTGGCGGCGTCCGGAAGGAGCAGTACAGACATGGCACGAGCAGTCGGCATCGACCTCGGAACCACCAACTCCGTCGTCTCGGTCCTCGAGGGCGGCGAGCCCACCGTCATCGCGAACGCCGAGGGCGCGCGCACCACGCCGTCCGTCGTCGCGTTCTCCAAGTCCGGCGAGGTCCTCGTCGGCGAGGTCGCCAAGCGTCAGGCCGTCACGAACGTCGACCGCACGATCTCCTCCGTCAAGCGCCACATGGGCACCGACTGGACCCAGGCGATCGACGACAAGTCCTACAGCGCGCAGGAGATCTCCGCGCGCATCCTCGGCAAGCTGAAGAAGGACGCCGAGTCCTACCTGGGCGAGCCCGTCACCGACGCGGTCATCACCGTCCCGGCCTACTTCAACGACGCCGAGCGCCAGGCGACGAAGGACGCCGGTCAGGTCGCCGGCCTCAACGTGCTGCGCATCGTCAATGAGCCGACCGCGGCCGCGCTGGCCTACGGCCTCGAGCGCGGCAAGGAGGACGAGCTCATCCTGGTCTTCGACCTGGGCGGCGGCACGTTCGACGTCTCGCTCCTCGAGGTCGGCAAGGACGAGGACGACTTCTCCACCATCCAGGTGCGCGCCACCAGCGGTGACAACCGCCTCGGTGGTGACGACTGGGACGCCGCCATCGTCGCGTGGCTCGTCAGCCAGGTGAAGAACGCCTACGGCGTCGACCTGTCCAAGGACAAGATCGCCCTGCAGCGCCTGCGCGAGGCCGCCGAGACCGCCAAGAAGGAGCTGTCCTCGGCGACGTCGACCACGATCTCGCTGCAGTACCTCTCCATGACGGAGAACGGCCCGATCCACCTCGAGGAGAAGCTCTCCCGCGCCCAGTTCGAGCAGATGACCTCCGACCTGCTCGAGCGCACCAAGGCACCGTTCCGCAAGGTTATCGAGGACGCCGGCATCAAGGTCGACGACATCGACCACGTCGTGCTCGTCGGTGGCTCCACCCGCATGCCCGCCGTCACCGAGGTCGTCAAGGGCCTCACCGGCGGCCGCGAGCCCAACAAGGGCGTGAACCCGGACGAGGTCGTCGCCGTCGGCGCCGCGCTCCAGGCCGGCGTCATCAAGGGTGACCGCAAGGACGTCCTGCTGATCGACGTCACGCCGCTCTCGCTCGGCATCGAGACCCGCGGCGGCGTGATGACGAAGCTCATCGAGCGCAACACGGCGATCCCGACCAAGCGCAGCGAGGTCTTCTCCACGGCCGAGGACAACCAGCCCTCCGTGCTGATCCAGGTCTACCAGGGTGAGCGCGACTTCGCCGCGGACAACAAGGCGCTCGGCACGTTCGAGCTGACCGGCATCGCGCCGGCGCCGCGCGGTCTGCCGCAGATCGAGGTGACCTTCGACATCGACGCGAACGGCATCGTGCACGTGTCCGCCAAGGACCGTGGCACGGGCAAGGAGCAGTCGATGACGATCACCGGTGGCTCGGCCCTCCCGAAGGAGGAGATCGACCGCATGATCAAGGAGGCCGAGGCGCACGCCGCCGAGGACGCCGCGCGCCGCGAGGAGGCCGAGGTCCGCAACACCGCGGAGAACCTCGCCTACTCCACCGAGAAGCTGCTCACCGAGAACGCCGAGAAGCTGCCCGAGGACGTCGCCTCCGAGGTCCGCGAGGCCGTCGCCGGGGTGCGCACCGCGCTCGAGGGCACCGACGTCGAGGCCGTGAAGTCCGCGACCGCGACGCTGTCCGAGGTCAGCCAGAAGATCGGCCAGGCGCTCTACGCCCAGGCCGACGCCGACGGCGCCCCCGCGGGTGCCGACGGTGCCGCTGGGGCCCAGCCGCAGGACGCCCCGGCGGACGAGGACGTCGTGGACGCCGAGGTCGTCGAGGACGAGGACGACAAGAAGTGAGCGGCGCCTCGTACGAGGAGCAGCCGGAGCCCGTGATCCGCGACAAGCGGCGCATGGATCCGGAGACGTACGAGCGCCGTGACGCGGCCGACGGCGGGGCGGACCAGAGCACCGCCCCGCCGTCGGGTGCCGCGGGTGAGGGCGACGCCGAGGGCGCGGCCGCTCCCGCGGAGGACGCCCGGGCCGCCGAGGTGCTGGACCTGCAGGACCAGCTCGCCCGCGCCAAGGCCGACGCCTACAACGCCGAGCAGCGCCACAACGCGTTCGTGAAGCGGTCGCGCGAGCAGGAGGCGGCGGCGCGCGAGCGCGGGGCGGCCGACGTCGTCGAGGCGGTCGTGCCGGTGCTCGACGACATCGCGCTGGCCCGCCAGCACGGTGACCTCACGGGACCGTTCCTCGCGGTGGCCGAGAAGCTCGAGCAGGTGCTGAGCTCGCGGTTCGGCGTCGAGCGGTTCGGCGAGGTGGGCGACGAGTTCGACCCCGCCCACCACGAGGCGCTCATGCACGCCACGTCGGCCGAGGCCACGGCGACCACGATCACGATGGTGGCCCAGCCCGGCTACCGTCGCGGCACGGCCGTGATCCGCCCGGCGCGCGTGGGCGTCACCGGCCCCGAGTGACCCACCATGATCCGCGAGAGGTTTGCTGACTCTCGCCGAGAGGTTTCCCGACACCCGATGGATGACGTGAGGAGGCGCCCGTGAGCGGCCAGGACTGGTTGGAGAAGGACTTCTACGCCATGCTCGGCGTGCCCAAGGACGCCGACGACGCCGCTGTCAAGAAGGCCTACCGCAAGCTGGCCCGGACCCACCACCCGGACCAGAACCCCGGCGACGCGAAGGCGGAGGCGCGGTTCAAGGAGATCGGCGAGGCGTACGCCGTCCTGTCGGACCCCGAGCAGCGCAAGCAGTACGACGGCCTGCGCGCCATGGCCGGCGGCGGTCCCCGCTTCACCGCGGGGGCCGGCGGCGCCGGGGGCGGTGCGAGCTTCGAGGACCTGTTCGGCGGGGTGTTCGGCGGCGGCCAGGGGGCGCCGGGCGGTGCGCCCGGCGGCGGCCGCTTCGGCGGCGCCGGTGCCGGCAGCTTCGAGGACATCCTCTCGGGGATGTTCGGCGGGGGTGCGCCCGGGGCCGGCGGCCCCGGCGGCCGGCGTCGCGCCGGTTTCGGCGGACCGGAGCAGGGCGCCGACCTGAACGCCACGCTCACGCTGCCGTTCCGGCTCGCGGTCGAGGGCGGCGAGATGCCGGTCTCGGTCGAGGGCAGGTCGACGACGGTCCGCATCCCCGCCGGGGTGCGTGACGGTCAGAAGATCCGCCTGCGCGGCAAGGGCCGCCCGGGTCAGCACGGCGGCGCGCCGGGCGACCTCATGGTCGCCGTGACCGTCTCGCCCCACCCGGTCTTCTCGATCGACGGCGCGAACCTCGCCCTGACCGTGCCCGTCACCTTCGCGGAGGCGGCGCTCGGTGCGACCATCACGGTGCCGACGTTCGACGGCGGATCGGTGCGCGTGCGAGTGCCGGAGGGCTCGCCGTCGGGCAAGCGCCTGCGGGTGCGCGGCAAGGGCGTCCGCAGCAGCAAGGGCGACGGCGACCTCATCGTCACCATCCAGGTCGCCGTCCCCGAGCGGCTCAGCGACGCGGCGCGCGCCGCCGTCGAGGCGTTCGCCGAGGCGACGGCGGACGCCGACCCGCGCTCGGGACTGGCCGGCTCGGCCGCGCACTAGGAAGCCCGCCGCTCGAGCGACGGACACGGGAAGGGAGGAGCAGCGATGGCCGACAGGTCCTACGACGCCCCGGTCCTCACCGTGTCCGCCGCGGCCGAGCTCGCCGGGATGCACGCGCAGACGCTGCGCCAGTACGACCGCCTCGGCCTCGTGGTACCGCACCGCACCGCGGGGCGCGGCCGTCGTTATTCGCTGCGCGACGTCGCAGCGCTGCGCGAGGTCCAGCGGCTCTCACTCGAGGGGGTCAACCTCGAGGGCATCAGCCGCATCCTGGCGCTGCAGCGCGAGAACGCGGCGCTGCTCGCGGCGCTCGAGGGCCTCCGGTCGGTCATCGACCCCGGCTCGCGCGTCTTCGCCGCGAGCACCACGGGCGACGTCGAGTCCGTCCCCCGCGGTCGCCGCGCCCGCACGCGCCCGACGGCGGAGGCCGGCTCCGGCGTCGTGCGCACCTCGGGCGCGCTCGTGCTCTGGCGGCCCGGGCGCTGAGACTCAGCTGAGCCGGGCGCTCAGGCGCAGGTGCTCCCCGGCCTCGAGCTGCACGCCGCTGACGCGCACGCCGGGCGGCAGCTGCTCCGCGAGGTCGATCGGCCGCGCCGTCGCCTCGCGCACCCGCCCGCGCGCGACGGCGAGCAGCCCCGCCACGATGGGGTTCGCACTCCCCAGGCTCACGTCGGCGAACCGCAGCACCAGCGCGTCGTCGACCGACGCCCGGCCGGTGGCGTGCGCGGAGGCCGACAGGATGCCGCGCCGCAGCTTCGCCTCGGCGCGCAGGCTCACCTCGCGCGGACCCACCGACGTGAGCTCGACGTCGAGCCGGACGAGCGTCAGGCCCTGCGCGGCCGCCTGCGCCGTCGCGATCCGGCGCACGGCGTCGACCACCGCCTGCTGCGGCGCGCTGATGCGCAGGTGGCCGGTCACGGGGGCGGCCTCGGTGGGCGGCAGGGGTTCGACGCCGACGCTCCCGTCCGCCGCGTCGATCCAGCGGATCGGCAGGTCGCGCACCTCGGCGTCGACGTCGATCGCGACGTCGGCCACCGTGAGCGGGTGGGCGCGGAACGTGCCGACGCGGAGGATCCCGGGCGTCTCGCCGACGACGGCGGGGAGGTTCTCGAGGTTGGCGGAGTCGGCCAGATCGGCCGTGTCGTGTGCATCGGTCGACGTCAGGGCCGACTCGGGGATCACGACGCCGGTCGCGTCCACCGCGGCGGAGGCGACGTCGTCGCCGTCGAGCACGATCGTCGTGCCGGCCAGGATCGCCTCCATACCGGCCTCGAACGCGCCGCCGAACCCCTGCTGTCGCGCGGTCGCGACCACGCGGGCGTGCAGCTCCTCGCCGCTGGTGGGGCGCGGGGCGGGGCCGAGCGGGAGGTAGTCGGGGTAGGCGCTCATACGGGTCAGCGTAGGTCGGGTGAGGCAGGAGGTGAGGGTCCCCATACTGGAAACGTTCCAGATATCTCCGTACCGTCGCGGTCATGGAGGCTCTCGACACGGCGCTGCTGCGGGATCGGGGCCTGCGTGCCACCCGGCCCCGCCTCGCCGTCGTGGCGACGCTGCGTCGGTTGCCGCACGCGAGCGCCGAGGAGATCGCGCGCGACGTGCGCACGAGCCTGGACTCCGTCTCGACCCAGGCGATCTACGACGTCCTGAACGCGCTGACCGACGCCGCGCTCGTGCGCCGCGTCGACCCCACCGGGGCCAGGAGCGCCAGGTACGAGCTCGACCTCGGCGACAACCACCACCACCTGGTGTGCCGGAGGTGCGGCCTCATCGTGGACGTGCCCTGCGCCGTCGGGCACACGGTGTGCCTCCAGCCCGCCATCGACCACGGCTTCGCGCTCGCGGAGTCGGAGGTGACCTACTGGGGGCTCTGCTCCCGGTGCCAGCACCACGCGCCCGAGCCGACCCCGGCTGCGGCGTCACCCCTGCAGGAAGGAACGGTATGAGCACCCCTCGCACGACCAACGACTTCGGAGCCCCGGTCGGGAGCGACCAGAACTCGCTCACCGTCGGCCCGAACGGCCCGATCCTGCTGCACGACCACTACCTGATCGAGAAGCTCGCGCACTTCAACCGCGAGCGCGTGCCGGAGCGCGTGGTGCACGCCAAGGGCGGCGGCGCGTTCGGCACCCTGCGCGTGAGCAAGGACGTCTCGCGCTACACGAAGGCTGCGCTGTTCCAGCCCGGCACCGAGACGCCGATGCTGGCGCGGTTCTCGACCGTCGCAGGTGAGCAGGGCAGCCCCGACACGTGGCGCGACCCGCGCGGCTTCGCGTTGAAGTTCTACACCTCCGAGGGCAACTACGACCTCGTGGGCAACAACACCCCGGTGTTCTTCATCCGCGACACCATCCAGTTCCCCGACTTCATCCACAGCCAGAAGCGCCGCAGCGACACCGGGCTGCGCGACAACAACATGCAGTGGGACTTCTGGACGCAGGTGCCCGCCTCCGCCCACCAGGTCACGTGGCTCATGGGTGACCGCGGCATCCCGCGCACGTGGCGCCACATGGACGGCTTCGGCTCGCACACCTTCCAGTGGGTCAACGCCGAGGGTGAGAAGTTCTGGGTCAAGTACCACTTCAAGACCGACCAGGGCATCGAGTTCTTCAGCCAGGACGACGCCGACGAGATGGCCGGGGTCGACGGCGACTACCACCGCCGCGACCTCGTCGAGGCGATCGACCGGGGCGAGTTCCCGACGTGGACCCTGCACGTGCAGGTCATGCCCTACGACGAGGCGAACGACTACCGCTTCAACCCGTTCGACCTGACGAAGGTCTGGTCCCAGAAGGACTACCCGCTCATCGAGGTCGGGACGCTCGAGCTCAACCGCAACCCGGAGGACTTCTTCGCGGAGATCGAGCAGGCGGCGTTCGCGCCGTCGAACCTCGTGCCGGGGATCGGCCTCTCGCCGGACAAGATGCTGCTCGGCCGCGTGTTCTCCTACGCGGACGCGCACCGCTACCGCATCGGCGCGAACTACTCCCACGTGCCGGTCAACGCGCCGAAGGTGCCGGCGAGCTCCTACAGCCAGGCCGGGGCGATGCGGACCGAGAACTACCCGGCCGACCGCCCGGTCTACGCGCCGAACAGCTACGGCGGCCCGCACGCCGACCCCTCGGCCGTCACGGAGACCGACTCCTGGACGACCGACTCCGAGTTCGTGCGCCAGGCCTACACGCTGCGCGAGGCCGACGACGACTTCGGCCAGGCCGGCACGCTGGTGCGCGAGGTGCTCGACGACGCGGCGCGCGACCGCCTCGTCGGCAACATCTCCGGGCACCTGCTCGGGGGCGTGTCCGAGCCGATCCTCGTGAAGGCGCTGGCGTACTGGAGCAACGTCGACGCCGAGCTCGGCTCCCGCGTGGAGACCGTGGTGCGCGAGGCACTGCGTCGCGGCGAGCTCGGCACGGCGGGGAACTCCTCGCCGAGCACCGAGGTGGACGAGGACCTGGTGACGCAGGGCTGATCCTCCTCACGCGTGTGTGACCGAACCCCCGGGGCCCACCGGCCGCGGGGGTTCGGTCGTCCGCGACCGTTGTTGTTTCCCTTGAGCGGAAGATATCTTCCGTCTATGAGAACTCAGCCTCCTCCGCTGCTCCCGATCTTTCGGTCGCGAGCGCAGGCCGAGATGCTCGCCACCGTTCTTCTGCACCCGGACGACGAGTTCGGGCTCAGCGAGCTGTCGCAGCGGCTCGCGGTCCCGCTCTCGACCGTCCATCGTGAGGTCGCGCGTCTGGAGGAGGCGGGAGTGGTGGAGAGTAGGAGTCTCGGCCGCAACCGCCTCGTCCGCGCGGCGACCGGCCATCCCGGCGCACGCGCACTCACCGACCTCGTCGCCGTCACGTTCGGTCCGCGCCAGATCATGGCCGAGGAGTTCTCCGACCTCGGGGCAGAAGTCGTGCTGATCTTCGGGTCCTGGGCGGCGCGCTACCTCGGCGAAGCTGGACGACCTCCGCAGGACGTCGACGTCCTGGTCGTGGGGGACGTGGCGAGGGCCGAGGTCTACGACGCCGCCGATCGCTCGGCGCGCCGGCTCGCCATCGAGGTCAACCCGGTCATCAGGACGTCGGAGAGCTGGGGAGAGGCTGCGGACCCCCTCTCCGCCGAGATACGGTCCGCTCCGCACGTGGTCGTCGTGTCGCGGGAGCGGACCGAGGGGGAGCCGGACGACGAGGTGGACCCGGGGCGCGCCTGTGATCGAGCGGCTGCTCGCCGACGGAGAGCTGCAGCAGGTGGTCGGCGCGGCGTCCGACGGCGTTCCGCTCCTGGCGAGAGCGAGTCGCACGCTCCTGAGCGCCGAGGCGCTCGCGACGACGGATGCCGACTCGGCGTACGTCCTCGCCTACGACGCCGCTCGCCAGGCACTCTCGGCCGTGCTGCAGCAGGAAGGCCTGCGCCCCACCAGCCGCGGCGGCCATCTCGCCGTCGAACGCGCAGCGGTGGCGCAGTTCGGAGATGGGATGCGTCCCTTCGCCGTGCTCCGGCGGCGTCGGAACGAGCTCGAGTATCCCCAGGTCGCCGGGGACGCCGCGACGGTGTCCGAGGTCGACGACGCACCGGCCGAGGCGAGACGCATCGTCGATGCGTGCGGCGACCTCCTGGGAAGTGTCGGGATCTTCTGATGCCGCCTCGGACGAGGTGCCGCCCATGAGAGCCGCGCTCCCGGTCCGGCGGATCGAGGCCGATCCGCTCGCCGTCGCGCCGCCCGACGTCTGGCCCGCGACGCTGCCCGCCGTCCGCCAGGTGCTGACCGACGGGCTCGAGCTCGGGCCCGTCACCGTGATCACCGGGGAGAACGGGTCGGGGAAGTCGACGCTGGTGGAGGCGCTCGCGATCGCCTACGGGCTGAACGCCGAGGGCGGCTCGACCGGGGCGCAGCACGCCTCGCGACCGAGCGAGTCGTCGCTGGGAGAACACCTGCGCGTGGTGCGCGGCGCTGGTGCCTCGAAGAAGGGGTTCTTCCTGCGGGCGGAGACGATGCACGCGTTCTACAGCTACCTCGAGAGGTCGGAGTTCCCCGAGCGCCTGCACGAGCGCAGCCACGGCGAGTCCTTTCTCGACCTGGTCTCCGACCGGTGGCGGCTGCGCGGGCTGTGGCTGCTGGACGAACCGGAGGCCGCGCTGTCCCTCTCGGGCTGCCTCGCGCTGGTGGCTCTGCTGCGGGAGCAGGTGGCGGCGGGGTCGCAGGTCGTCGTCTCCACGCACTCGCCCGTGATCGCGGCCTTCCCCGGCGCCGATCTGATCGAGGTGGGGGAGTGGGGCCTGCGGAGCTGCGACTACGACGACCTCGACCTCGTGCGGGGGTGGCGCGGGTTCCTCGCGGCGCCGGAGCGGTACGTCGGGGGCGACGGCGACGCCTGACGCGTGCGTCCTCCGCCGGGCCGGGCTCCTCGTGGGGAAGTTCCGGACGACAGGGGCGTCCAAAACTTCCCCACGAGAGCGCATCAGCACGCTCGGCGGCCGGGGAACCGGCCCGAGAACGCAGAAGCGCCGGGACCCTCGCGGGTCCCGGCGCTCGCGATGTCCTGAGACATCACACGGCGGAGGATGGGGGATTCGAACCCCCGAGGGCTTTCACCCAACACGCTTTCCAAGCGTGCGCCATAGGCCACTAGGCGAATCCTCCTGGCCCACCGAGGGTACCCGACCCGGCGCGCTGGTCCGAATCGGCCCGACGGCGGTCCGGCGTCACCCCTCGCGGCCGCCCGACCTCGCTCCGGCCGGGTCGCGGGGTCGGGTATCGTGGTGGTCGACCCCTCGTGCGGCGTCATCTCGCTGAACTCCCCCAGGGCCGGAAGGCAGCAAGGGCAGGTGAGCTCTGACGGGTGTGCGGGGGTCCTCTCATGCCCGGACCCGGCTCACTGCAGCGAGACGGTCACCCCGCCCGAGAACATCGAGTCGTGCAGCTCGACCGCCGTCGGCACGGCGACCGCGGGGATGTCGAAGACCACGACCGTGTCGACGGCGTTGCCCGGGTTGATCTGCGTGTAGAGCGACTCGGAGTTCTCGAGGTAGATCGCGGCCGTCGAGTCCGCCGAGTGCTCACGCCCCTGGTCGTCCACGAGCGTGGCGTTGTCCCCCAGGAAGCTCTGCGCCTCGTCGCCGATGTTCGCGACACCGACCGACACGAGGACGAACTGGCCCTGCGCCGTCGTGCCGAGCACGTCGTTGCCGATCGAGGGGACGCCGGACTCGACGCCCGTGACGGTGAACTCGAACTTGCCGTCGCGCACGGCGGTGCCGATCCCGGCGACCTCCGGCGCGTCGGGCTCGGCCGGCTCCGTCGCGTCCGACGGCGCGGCCTCCTCGCCGTCGGCGGATGCGGTCGCGGGGGTGTCGGCGGACGGGGTGGTGCCTCCGCCGTCGTCGTCCCCACCGCTGCCGGCGATCCCTCCGACGACGCCCAGGACGACGAGCGCACCCAGCCCCGTGAGGATCTTGTGGCGCGCGAACCAGCTGCGCTTCCGGGGCTCCTGCGGGGCCGGCGGCGCCGGCGGCTGCTGGCCGGGCGGCGTCGCGTACGGCTGCTGCGGCGCGTGCCCACCCTGCGGCGCCGGCGCGCCACCCTGCTGGGCGAAGGACTGGGGCGGGTCGAACGGGTTGCTCTGCACGGTGGTCTCCTCGTGTGTGGGGCGGATGCCTCACGCTCCCGCGGCGCGCTCCCACGCCACATCTGCCGACCGGCCAGGTCCGGTGCGCCGGTCGGCGGATCTCCGGGGCGCGCGGCGTGGCCGGTCGGAGCAGGCGGATGTCGGCGGCCGCACCTACGGTGAAGCCGTGACCCCGCCCCCGGCTCGACGCCGATCCTGCACGGATCGCCGCGGCCCGCTCCGACGCCGCCGGGCGGCGCTGCGTCCGCGGGGTGGCCCGGGTCGTCGCCGTCGTGGCAGCCGGCGCCGATGCCCGACGGCGGAGCGCACCCCTCGCGGTGGCGTCGCGTCCTCGGGCACCTGGGGACCATCGGCGCCGTGCTCAGCGTCGCGCTCGCCGGGGTCATCTTCAGCGCCTTCCAGGGGCTCGCGCACCAGGACTCGGCCCCGCTCTTCGCATGGTCCGCACTGTCCACGATGGCGGCGCTCGGCACCGGTGCGTCGATGATCTGGCGGCGGCGCGCACCGCTCGTCGTGCTCCTGGTGAACGCCGGCGCAGCCCTCCTGCTGCCGCTCGACCCCCTCGGCACGCTGGTGGTGCTGCCGTGGGTGCTCGCCGTCGCGCCGCTGCGGCGCGCCGCGTGGTGCACCGCGCTCGCCGCCGCCGTGACCGGAGTGACGCTGGGGCGCGACGCGGTGCGCGAGGCCCCCGGCATCCTGTTCACCTCGACGGTGCAGGCGACCGGCGAGGTGCTCGTCATGACGTGGTGGGGCTACGTGATCCTCGGCGTCGTGCTGCTCGCGGCGTCGGTCGGGGCGGGCGCCGTGCGTCGGCTGCGGGCCAGCGCCGCGGGTGCCCGCGTCAGCGCCCGGGCCCAGGCACGGTCCGCGGCCCTGCTGCGCGGCGAGCTGAACAGGCAGGAGGAGCGCGAGCTGATCGCGCGCGAGATGCACGACACGGTCGCCCACCACCTCTCGATCGTCTCGCTGCACGCGGCCGTGCTCGAGGTCACGACGACGGATCCCTCCGTCCCCGAGAGCGCGCGCGCCGTGCGCAAGTCGGCCCACCGCGCGCTGGAGGAGATGCGCGGGCTGATCTCGACGCTGCGCGACTCGCAGACGCAGGGCTACACCGGCTCGCAGCCGACCCTCGCGGACCTGCCCCGCCTCGTGGCGGACGCGCGCGGCGCCGGCGTCGCGATCGCCGACGACATCGTCCTCATCGGCGCCGATCCACCACCGGCGCTCACCCGTGCCGTGTACCGGATCGTGCAGGAGGCGCTGACGAACGCGCTCAAGCACGCCCCGGGTGCCGGCGTGCGGCTCGCGGTCCGCGCGACGTCGGGTGTCGGCGTCGAGATCGTCGTCGCCAACTGGACCAGGGCGCACGACGGCGGTGCGGACCACCGCGCGTCGTCTCACGCCCACGGGCTCGCCCTCACGGGTGCCGGCGCCGGCGTCATCGGTATGCGGGAGCGCGCCGAGGCGCTCGGCGGGCAGCTGTGGGCCGGTCAGGACGGGCAGGTGTGGGTCGTGCGCGGCCAGCTGCCGTGGGTGGTGCGGTGACGACGGCGGCGCCCGACGGCGCCCGCTCGCCCCGCGTGCTCCTGGTGGACGACGACCCCATGATCCGCACGCTGCTGGGCCGCATCCTGCAGGCGCAGGGCATCGCGGTGGTCGGTCAGGCGAGCGACGGCGACGAGGTGCTCGGCGCCGTCGCCGCCCACCACCCCGACGTCGTCGTCATGGACCTGCGGATGGAGCGGCGCAGCGGCATCGATGCGACGCGGGACCTCAAGGCGCTGCCGTCGCCGCCGGGCGTGCTCGCGATGACGTCCTTCGACACCGAACCCTCGATCCTCGACGCCGTCGGCGCCGGGGCCGACGGGTTCCTGGCGAAGGACTCCGGGCCCGAGGAGCTCGTGACGGCGGTGCGGCAGGTCGCGGCGGGGGAGGGGGCGCTGTCGCCTCGCGCGGCACGCGTGGTGATGGAGCAGGTGCGCACGGCGGCGCGGACGTCGGTGCGGGACGACGCGCGGCGGCGGCTGGCGGCCCTCACCGAGCGCGAGCGCGACGTCGCCCAGGCGCTGCTGGACGGGTCCTCCAACGTCGAGATCGGGCGCGCGATGTTCGTGAGCGAGGGGACGGTCAAGACGCACGTGGCCGCCGCGCTGACGAAGACCGGCGCGGCCAACCGGGTGGAGCTCGCGGTCCTGGTGGCCACGGCCGGGTGAAGGGCGGCGCGGCGTCTCCCGACGGCGACCGCGGCGCCCGAGGGATGCCGAGGCGGATGCCGGGCGAGTTGCACGGCGCGCCGTGACGCGGCGCGTCCGTGCTCAGGGGCGGCGGCCCTGCTCTGCCGCGGCGACGAGCATGGCGATCCGCGCCGCGCGGGTCGCGGGGCGCCGCGCGGTGTCGACGGCGGTGATGCCGACCTTGCGCGCCGACGGCGGGAAGCCGTCCCACGCGGTGCGCGCCGCAGGCGCGGCGTCGAGCGCCGCCGCGAGGTCGGGCGGCTCGATCAGCGCCTCGGCGTTGTCGAGCACCGTCCACGACCCGTTCGCCCGGGCGACCTCGATCGCCCGGTGGCCGGCCTCCTCGATCAGACCGGCGGCCTCGAGCTCGAGCAGACGCGCCTTGTTCGTGGCGGCCCAACCGCTGCTCGGCCGG
Source organism: Litorihabitans aurantiacus (assembly GCF_030161595.1). Lineage (NCBI taxonomy): Bacteria > Bacillati > Actinomycetota > Actinomycetes > Micrococcales > Beutenbergiaceae > Litorihabitans > Litorihabitans aurantiacus. Next base: position 2,679,500 of record NZ_BSUM01000001.1, on the reverse strand, counting down.
CGGGGCGAGAACCACTGGCCGACCACGGCCTCGTCGAGCGCCTTCTTGGGGCCGTCGATCCACCCGAAGCAGAGTGCCTGACGCACCGCGTTCTCGTAGTCGACGCTCGGCGTCGGGTTGCCCGCGCGCGGCAGCAGGAGCCAGACCCCGGCCGCGCCGCCGTGGTGCTGCGCCAGCCACGCGCGCCAGGCGGCCGTGTCCGCGGCGGCGACCCGCGCGCCGTCGTCCAGTGCTCCCATGACCCGACCGTAGCCGCGCCCTCCGACATCTCACCGCCAGCTGGCCCGACTCTCGACCGGCGTCCCCAGCCCGTCGACCCCCGCCTCCGGTGTCGGTGGTCCCGACTACCCTGAACCGGTGACCACAGCCCTCTACCGCCGCTACCGCCCGGACTCGTTCGCGGACGTCATCGGCCAGGAGCACGTCACCGATCCGCTGCGCGCCGCGCTCCGCGCCGACCGCGCCACGCACGCCTACCTGTTCTCGGGCCCGCGCGGCTGCGGGAAGACGACGTCGGCCCGCATCCTGGCGCGGTGCCTCAACTGCGCCAAGGGGCCGACCGACACCCCGTGCGGCGTGTGCGAGAGCTGCGTCGAGCTGGCGCGCGGCGGCCCGGGCAGCCTGGACGTCGTCGAGATCGACGCCGCGAGCCACGGTGGTGTGGACGACGCGCGCGACCTGCGCGAGCGCGCCGTCTTCGCGCCCGCGCGCGACCGCTACAAGGTCTTCATCATCGACGAGGCGCACATGGTGACGCCGCAGGGCTTCAACGCGCTGCTCAAGCTCGTCGAGGAGCCGCCCGCCCACGTGAAGTTCGTGTTCGCGACGACGGAGCCGGACAAGGTCATCGGCACGATCCGTTCGCGCACGCACCACTACCCCTTCCGCCTGGTGCCGCCCGCGGTGCTCCAGGGGTACCTCGGCACGCTGTGCGAGGCCGAGCACATCGCCGTCGAGAGCGGTGTTCTCCCGCTCGTGGTGCGGGCAGGGGGTGGCTCGGTGCGCGACTCGCTGTCCGTGCTCGACCAGCTGATGGCCGGAGCGGCGGACGACGGCGTGTCCTACGACCTCGCCTCCGCCCTGCTCGGCTTCACCCCCGTCACGCTGCTCGACGACGCCGTCGGCGCCCTCGCGGCGGGCGACGGCGCGGCGCTCTTCCGCGTGGTCGACCACGTGGTCGAGAGCGGTCGCGACCCGCGGCGGTTCGTCGAGGACCTGCTCGACCGGCTGCGCGACCTCATCGTCATCGTCGCCTCCGGCGCCGAGGCCGAGACGGTGCTGCGCGCGCTGCCCGCGGACGAGGTCGAGCGCATGCGGCCGCAGGCGGCGGCTCTCGGCGCGCACCGTCTGTCCACCGCCGCCGACATCGTCAACGCCGGGCTGACGGACATGGTCGGCGCGACGTCGCCGCGGCTGCTGCTCGAGCTCGTGCTGACGCGGGCGATGCTCGCGATCGGTGGGCTACGGGAGGCCGCCGTCTCCGGTGCGCCGATCGCGACCGTCGTGCCGCCCGCCGCTCCGTCGACCCCCGCGCGGCAGTCGCGGCCCGCGACGACGCCGCAGGCCCCGAGCCGCGGCGCGCGGAGCCCGAGCTGCAGTCGCCGCGCGCGCCGTCGCCGGTCGGTCCCGGCGCGCCCGCCGAGACCCGCGATGGCGAGGAGCGCCGCTCGGCGGTGCCCGACGAGGCGCGCCAGGACGACGCGCGGCGCCCGGTCGACGCCGCAGACCGGGAGCGGGCCGAGGCTCGGCCGGCCGCGCACGCCGGCGTCACCGGGCGTGACTGCCGCGCCGAGTCGCGGCCGCGACCCGAGCCGGACGGGTCGCGGGAGGCACCGGCGTCGCCGGAGCCTGCCGCGCGGCCCGAGCGGGACGCCCGGCCCGAGCAGCAGCGCGAGCAGCCCGAGCGCCACTCGCGGTCGGACCAGCGGCGCGACGGCGCGGGCGAGCACCGCGAGCAGGGCGGTCGCCCGGACAGGACCGGACGTCCCGGGCAGAGCGAGTCGAGCGAGCGTGCCGCGCAGGCGGGTCGCGCGGACGGGGCCGGTCAGCCCGGCGCCCCCGCGCGGGACGAGCTCGCGCCGTCGCCGGCCGCGGCGACGGACGGCACCGAGCTCCGGCGCCGCTGGCCCGAGGTGCTGGAGACCCTCGCCGGGTCGAGCCGCGCCACCTGGACCCTCATCTCGCAGCACGCCCAGCCGGGCGAGGTCACCGCGGAGACGGTCGCGCTCCTGTTCCCGACGCCGGGGCTGATCTCGGCGTTCACGTCGCGCGACGGCGGGTCCGTGCTGTCGCAGGCGATCTTCGAGACGCTCGGCCTGCGTCTGCGCGTGGTGGTCGACGTCGCCGGCCCCGACGGCGGCCCCGGCGGCGGCGGACCGCGTGGGGGAGGCGGTGCCCCGTCCGGCGGCGACCGCGGCGGTGCGAGACGCGGGCCCGGCGCCGGCGGCGAGGGGTCCGTGCGCGAGGGTCGCGAGCCGCAGTGGGGCGACGACGGCGGACGTCGCGCCCCTGGCGCACGGGACGGTGCGAGCGCGACGGCGTCGTCCGCCCCAGCGGTGGGGGACGAGTTCGGCGAGGAGCCCCCGTCCGACGGGTGGGGTGACGTGGGTCCCGAGCCCGTCGAGGATCCCTACGCCCCCGACGTCGAGACCCCGTCCTCGCCGACCCGTCCGTCTTCCGAGCCCTCGCGAACCACCGAGCACCCGGTCGTCGAGCGCCCCGAGCCGGGTCGACCTGCCGCGGCGTCGGCCGCGACGGCCGTACCCGCGGCCTCGGCAGCCCCGCCGAGCGAGCGCCGCGTCGTGTCCGAGGCCGTCGCGCGCGCGCTGGCCGACTGGGACGACGCGCCCGCCCCGGCGTCGCAGGCGCCTCCCGCGACGCAGCGCGAGGCGCGGCCGGATCGCGACGACGCGGGCGCTCCCGGTCGCCGGCCTGCCGAGACGCCGGCGGAGGGCGAACCCGCAGCGCGGGCGCCGCTGAGCGTGGTGCACCCGCCCGCCGCGGCGCGTGCCGACGAGGTCGCCGACGGATCGGTGATCGAGGGCGCCGAGCACGAGGTTCGGCTTGCCGGCACGGCGGCTCACGCCGAGCCGCGCACCACCGACCGGACGACGGGGTCCGACGCCGGTGACGACGCCGCCCTCGCCCCGGTCATCGAGCTGCACGCGCGTGGTCGCGCGTCCGCGACGACGACGCCCGCGCGCGCCACGCCGTCGACCGCCCCCGCCCCGTGGGAGGACGCGGACGAGGCCGAGCTGGACGACGCCTACCTCGACGACGACGCGTCGGTCTCCTCGGTGGGATCCGGCCTCATGGGTGCCACACTGGTCGTGAAGATGCTGGGCGGCGCGGTGATCGACGAGATCACCGACGGCGTCGCTGACGTGCGGAGGTAGCGGATGAGCACGGCCTACGAGGGTGCCGTCGCCGACCTGATCGCCGAGCTCGGGCAGCTGCCCGGCGTCGGCCCCAAGGGTGCCCAGCGCATCGCCTTCCACATCCTGTCGGCCGACACGGCCGAGGTGGCGCGCCTGGCCGAGGCCCTGATCCAGGTCAAGGCCAAGGTGCGGTTCTGCGTCACGTGCGGCAACGTCGCCGAGGCGGATCAGTGCAAGATCTGCCTCGACCCGCGGCGGAACGACACGCAGATCTGCGTGGTCGAGGAACCGCGCGACGTCGTCGCCATCGAGCGCACCCGCGAGTTCCGCGGCCGCTACCACGTGCTCGGTGGCTCCATCAACCCGATCAACGGTGTCGGACCGGACGACCTGCGCATCCGCGAGCTGATGACGCGCCTCGCCGACGGCGCCGTCACCGAGGTCATCATCGCCACCGACCCCAACGTCGAGGGCGAGGCCACGGCCTCCTACCTCTCGCGCCTGCTCGGCTCCATGGGCCTGGCCGTCACACGGCTCGCCTCCGGCCTCCCCGTCGGCGGCGACCTCGAGTACGCCGACGAGATCACGCTCGGTCGGGCGTTCGAGGGCCGGGTGCGTCTACATGCCTGAGTCGTTCGCACCGGGTGCCGGGGGAGCGCTCGACGACGACCTCCTCGCGATCACCGAGCGCACCGCCGTGCAGGCGCGGACCTTCCTCAACACGATCGGCGACATCTCCTCCGGTGCCGCGCCGCAGGCAGCGCTCCCGCTGCTGCTCCTGGCGCTGGCGGACCTCACCGCCTCCGGCGCGGTGCTCGGCGCGATCGTCGACGTCGTCCCCGCCGAGCGGTTCGAGCCGGACGCCGGTCCGGACGCCGACGTCGACCCCCTGCGCACCGCGCTGGCTCAGGTACTCGCCGGCATCGACGAGTACACCGACGTCGCCGACCCGGTGCTGACCAGCGAGACCGGTGTCGCCACGCTCTCGGACGACCTCGCCTCGATCGCGCAGGAGCTGACCCTGGGCCTCGCGCACCACGCAGCAGGGAACCTGTCCGAGGCGCTGTGGTGGTGGCAGTTCTCCTACCTCCAGATCTGGGGCGAGCGGGCGGCCTCGGCGCTCCGCGTCGTGCTCGTGCTCCTCGGCCACCTGCGCCTCGACGTCCCCGACGACGTCGCCGGGGAGGCGGAGTTCGACGCCCTCCACCGCGACTGAGGTCGGGGAGCCGGGTGCCTGAGGTGTCGTCGTGGTCCGCGCGCGTCGCCGCCGGGCTCGAGGACGTGCTCGCCCGGAACCGCAGCGAGCACGAGGGCTGGCTCGAGTGGTGCCGGATCGAGGCCGTGGGGCCCGACGCCGTCGAGATCGCCTACCGGATGCGTGGCGACACCCACGCTCGGGGGATCCGCATGGACGAGATGTCGGCCCAGGCCCGGGACCACGACGACCTCTTCCGCGACCGCACGCCGGAGGAGATCGCCTTCTACCTCGCGCACACCGGCGTGCTCGAACCGACGGCGCTGGGCGATTTCGGTTCGCCGGGCGAGGACGGTGTCGCGTGGATGGACGCGGACACGTGGATGAGGTCGGTCGCCGGCTGACCTCTCGTGACGGCCGTCGCCACGGTCGGCCGCTCGCCGAGGGAGGTCAGCAGGTCCGGCCGCTCCCCGATGTGTCGGCTGCGACACACCGGGCGTCGCGAGCCGATCCTCCGTGGGCGCAGCCGACGGACAGGGCCGGCGCCCTACGCGATGCGGGTACCCCGGGCGAGCTTCGCCGTCGGCACCGCCAGGCGGCGGGCCGTGAGAGCGACGGCGCCCGCCCCGATCGCGAGGTACGCGCCGAGGCTCCACGGCCAGTAGGGCGTCCCCGCGCCGGGGCCGGTCGCCTCGGCCGACTCGCCGTAGCACTGGTTGACCTCCGTCTCGGCCCCGGCCTGCGCGAACCGCACCCCGGCGCTGATCGCGCTCAGGGGGTCGCCGAACCGTCCCTCGTCGTCGGTCGGCGTGAAGTCCGCGACCATCACGAACGGGTTCAGCGCGAGCATCCAGGCCGTCCGCTCGGTGTGCACCACGGTCTGCTCCTGCTCGTACCAGGTGCACTCGTCGGAGTTCCCGCTCGAGTAGTCGTAGCCGTAGACGCGCACCGTCTCCTGGCCCGAGACGAAGAACGTCGACAGTCCGAACGCGATGAGCGTGCCCACCGAGAGCGCCGCCACCACCACGTAGGTCAGCACGGCCGATCCCGCGGGGCGGGTCACGAGGCTGGAGACCGCGAGGGCGATCGCGCAGACCACAGCAAGGATGACCGCCAGCATCAGCACTGCTCCGATCGCCGCCAGAACCCCGGTCCCACCGATGGCCAGCCCCCAGATCAGGAACGGGAGGGAGGCCGCGAGGAACGCGAGCGCCGCACCCCAGGAGGCCAGGAGCTTGCCGACGGCGATGTCCCAGGACGACAGCGTCGTCGCCTGCAGCACGGCGAGCGTCCCGGCGTTGCGGTCGCCGTTGATGCTCGTGGCCGAGAGCGTCGGAGAGACCAGCAGCCCCAGGAACAGCACGAACAGGAGGATCAGCCCGAAGACGGTACGACCGATCATGACGTCGACGTCCTCGCCGCCGTAGGTCGCGACGGTCTGATACATGACCGCGACGAGGCCGATGGTCACGAGCGCGACCATCCCGAACCACACCCCGAGCGCGACCTTCCAGCGGGTGGAGCGCAGGCGCTGGCGCGCCTCGAGCACCGCCACGGTGCGCACACCCCACCAGGTGAGGCCGCGCGGGACGCGGGTCGTGGTCGGCGCCGGGGTCGGCGAGGGCGACGGCGCGGGTGCGGCCGGCCATCCCGTGGGAGGCGAGAACTGCGTGGCGCCCGTGTCAGGTCCGGTCATCGTCGATCCGTCTCCATCGCGAGGTAGGTCTGCTCGAGCCGCCCGCCGGCGGGGGACATCCGCGAGATCGGCACGCCCGCCCTGACGGCGTCCCGCAGCAGCGCGGCGGCCTGCGACTCGTCGGGAAGCGAGACGACGAACGTCCCCGCCGACGGCGCCCCCGGCAGTACCGGCGCCTCGTCCGGATCCGCGGCGAGCGGGAGGTTCACCGACGACGCCCAGGACGTCAGCGCCGCGGCGTCGAGCGTCGTCAGGCGCCACCGCGCCATGGCAGGCGCGGGCGAGCCGACGACCGTCGCGCCCCGGTTGATGAACACGGCGTCGTCGACCATCTCGTCGAGCTCCACGAGCACGTGGGACGAGACCAGCACGGCGACGCCGGAGTCGGCCAGCGAGCGCACGAGGCGCCGCAGGTCGACCCGGGAGCGCGGGTCGAGCCCGGACGCCGGCTCGTCGAGCAGCAGCACCCCGGGCGCGTGGATCAGCGCTCGGGCCATGCCGAGCCGCTGCTTCTGCCCGCGTGAGAGGACGTGTGCCGGCGCCGTCGCGTACTCGGCGAGGTGCACGGTCTGCAGCAGCCCCAGCGCCCGCTCCCGGGCGACCTCGGCGGGCAGGCGGTACGCGGCCCCGAACGTGGTCAGCACCTCGGTGCAGGTGAGGGAGTCCCAGGTACCGAACGTGTCGGGCATCCACCCGACCCGACGGCGCGCGTCGGGTCCGTGCTCGGCGTACGTCATGCCGTGCACCCGGATCTCGCCCGCGTCGGGCGTCAGCAGTCCCGCGAGCATGAGCAGCAGCGTCGTCTTGCCCGACCCGTTCGGGCCGACCAGCGCCGTCACCGATCCCGGCGCCAGCGCGAGCGAGGCGTCGGCGACGGCGACCATCGGACCGAACGCGCGGCGCAGCGACGCGGCGTGGAGGGCCGGGGGCGCGCCGCCGCCGGGAGACGACGCGGTCGCGGGGACCTGACCGGGCGGGCTGCCCGGCGGCACGCTCGGCGGGGGTGGGATGGCCATGCCCGCACCCTAGGGCGGTTGCACGACGGCGTGGGGTTTCTCCACAGCGCGCGCGTACAGTGGGAGAACCATCGATCCAAGGAGGGTGCACCGTGCGTCCGCAACTCTGGCACCTGCTCGTGCTCCTCGCCGTCGTCCTGCTCGTCTTCGGCGCCGCGAAGCTCCCCGACATCGCCCGCAACCTGGGCAAGTCGGCCAAGATCCTCAAGGAGGAGGTCAAGGACCTCCGCACCGACGACGCTCCCGCGACCCCCGTCGCGCCGGCGCCGCAGCCGGGTGCCGCCCAGGCGCCCGCCTCGACCGCGACGACCTCGCCGTTCACGCCGGGCGGCGCGACACCACCCGGGGTGGCGAGTCCGACCGACGCCCCGACGGCGTCACCGTCCTCCGGGACCCCGGCGGACCAGGGTGAGTGGCCCCCCGGGGCCTCCGGCCAGCGCTGACGCGAGCCCCCGTGCCCGGAACACCGCCGGGCGTCCTGCCGTGGTGACCCTTCCGCGGCGGGGTGCGCCCCGCCGACCGAACCCGCGCTCGCGCCGCGGCAACCCCGAGGGCCGCATGGCCCTCGGGGATCACCTGCGTGAGCTGCGGAAGCGATTCGTCTGGGCCCTCGTCGGCATCGTCGTCGGTGCCGTCGCGGGCTGGTTCCTGTACGAGCCCGTCTTCACGCTCGTCGCGGAGGGGATCCGCGACGCCGAGGGCGGCGGTGTCCTGACCGACCTCAACTTCACCCAGGCCATGTCGGCCTTCGACCTCAAGGTCCGCGTCTCGTTCTTCCTGGGCGTGCTGTTCGCGAGCCCGTGGTGGATCTACCAGATCTGGGCGTTCATCTCCCCGGGCCTCACCCGCCGCGAGAAGCTGCGGAGCACCGCGTTCGTCGCGGCGGCCGTCCCGCTCTTCCTCGGTGGCGCCACCATCGCGTGGCTCGCGCTCCCCAACGCCCTCGGGCTCCTCACGGCCGCGACCCCCGACGGGGTCAGCAACCTCATCGACGCCGCGAACTACCTGACGTTCGTCATGCAGTTCATGCTGATCTTCGGCCTCGCCTTCCTGCTGCCGCTCCTCATGGTCGCCGTCACGGCCACCGGTCTGGTGCGCGGCTCGACCTGGCGCAAGGGCTGGCGGTGGGCGATCGTCGGCATCTTCACGTTCGCGGCGTTCGCGACGCCGTCGCCCGACGCCATCTCGATGATCGTCATGGCGCTGCCCATCTGCGGCCTCTACGCCATCGCCCTCCTCGTGTGTGCCCGCTTCGACGTCCGGCGAGACAGGCGCGAGGCGGCGCTCGACGCCGAGCTGGACGCCCGGGGAGGCGGCGGCGACGCTGGTCCCGCCGTTGCCTGAGGTCGACCTCCTCACCCTCGCGCTCCTCCTGCTGGCCGGTCTCGCGGCCGGGTGGGTCGACGCCGTCGTGGGCGGGGGCGGCCTGATCCAGCTGCCCGCCCTGCTCATCGCGTTCGGCCCCGGGGCCGCGCCCGTGCACGCGCTCGCCACGAACAAGCTCGCCTCGGTCATGGGCACCACCGTGAGCGCGACGACGTTCTACCGCCGCGTCCGCCCCGATCTCACGACGGCGATCCCGGCCGCGCTCGCGGCGCTCGCCGGGGCGTGCGGGGGCGCCGTCCTCGCCTCCCGGATCCCGCGGGAGGCGTTCACGCCGATCATCATCACGGTGCTGATCGGGGTGCTCGTTCTCGTCCTCGCCCGCCCGCAGCTGGGCGCCAGCACGCGACTGCGGTTCGACGGCGCCCGGCACCGTCTGATCGCCGCCGCGATCGGCCTGGTCATCGGCGCCTACGACGGGCTCCTCGGCCCCGGCACGGGCACGTTCCTCGTGCTCGCGCTGGTCGGCCTGCTGGGCTACGCGTTCCTGAACGCCTCGGCGCTGGCGAAGATCGTCAACCTCGCCACCAACGTCGGCGCGCTGATCTTCTTCGTCCCGAGCGGATCGGTCGTGTGGGAGGTCGGGCTGATCGTCGGCGTCGCGAACCTGGTGGGCGGCTACATCGGTGCGCGGATGGCGATCGCGCGCGGCAGCGGCTTCGTGCGCGTCGTGCTCGTCGTCGTCGTGACGGCCCTGGTGGCCAAGCTCGGCTGGGACGCGTTCGCCGGTCGGTAGACCCCGCGTCTCTCGTGGTGGGCAGCTCGGCGTCGCCCCGCGCCCCGCGCCCTAGACTCGACCCCGGCCCTCCTCCCCTCGACCGCCCGGATCACTCGTGTCGCTCATCGTCAGCAAGTTCGGTGGCTCCTCCGTCTCCGACGCCGCCAGCATCAGCCGCGTCGCCGACCGGATCGCGGGGATGCGAACGCAGGGGCACGACGTCGTCGTCGTGGTCTCCGCGATGGGTGACACCACGGACGAGCTCATCGACCTCGCCGAGCAGGTCTCCGCCGGCGGCGCCGCGCCGCAGCGCGAGATGGACATCCTGCTGACGGCGGGCGAGCGCATCTCGATGGCCCTCCTCGCGATCGCCATCCACTCCCGCGGCGTGAGCGCGCAGGCGTTCACCGGTCAGCAGGCCGGCGTCCTGACCGACTCCGCCTACGGCAACGCGCGCATCCTCGACGTCACCCCCGGGCGGCTCACGAGCTGCCTCGAGTCCGGTTCGGTCGCGATCGTCGCCGGGTTCCAGGGCGTGAACGAGGACGCGGGCGACGTCACGACGCTCGGTCGCGGCGGGTCAGACACCACCGCCGTCGCGCTCGCCGCAGCCCTGCGGGCGGACGTCTGCGAGATCTACACCGACGTCGACGGCGTGTTCACGGCCGACCCCCGCATCGTGCCCACCGCCCGCCGGCTGGCGCGCGTCACGAGCGAGGAGATGCTCGAGATGGCCGCGCACGGCGCCAAGATCCTGCACCTGCGGAGCGTGGAGTACGCGCGCCGCCACGGCGTCGAGATGCACGTGCGATCGTCGTTCTCGATGCTCGAGGGAACCCGGGTGGTCACCCCCACCGACGAGGAGGAACAGCTCATGGAAGCGCCCATCATCTCCGGCGTCGCGCACGACCGCAGCCAGGCGAAGATCACGGCCGTCGGGGTGCCGGACGTCCCGGGTGCCGCCGCGCGCCTGTTCGAGACGGTCGCCGGCGCGGGCGCGAACATCGACATGATCGTGCAGAACGTCTCGGTGCACGAGACCGGCCGCACCGACATCTCCTTCACGCTCCCCGCCACCGACACGGACGCCGTGCGCGCCGCGATCGAGGCGGTCGCCGAGGAGCTCGGTCACACCGAGCTCATCGTCAACGCCGGCATCGGCAAGCTCTCGCTCGTGGGCGCGGGCATGCGCTCGCACCCCGGCGTCTCGGCCAAGCTGTTCGGCGCGCTGCGCGACGCGGGCGTCAACATCGAGATGATCTCCACCTCGGAGATCCGCATCTCGGTGGTCACCTCCGCCGACGATCTCGACACGGCCGTGCGTGCCGTGCACACGGCGTTCGGGCTGGACGCGGCCGAGGTCGAGGCCGTCGTCTACGGCGGGACCGGCCGATGAGCGCGGGCGCGGAGGGCGCAGGGCTGTCGGCGGCGGAGCGCGCGGGGCTGACCGTCGCCGTCGTCGGCGCGACCGGGCAGGTCGGCGCCGTGATGCGGCGGCTGCTCGAGGAGCGCGACTTCCCCGTCGCCGCGATCCGGTTCTTCTCCTCGGCCCGCTCGGCGGGGACGACCCTGCCGTGGCGCGGCGGCGACGTCGTCGTCGAGGACGCGGCCGCCGCGAGCGTCGAGGACCTGCGCGGCATCGACATCGCGCTGTTCTCGGCCGGGGGCGCCACGTCGAAGGAGCTGGCGCCGCGGTTCGCGGAGGCCGGCGCCGTCGTCGTCGACAACTCCTCCGCGTGGCGGCGCGACCCTCAGGTGCCGCTCGTCGTCTCCGAGGTGAACCCGCACGCCGTCGCCGACCGCCCGCTCGGGATCGTCGCGAACCCGAACTGCACGACGATGGCGATCATGCCCGTGCTGAAGGTGCTCGACGCCGAGGCCGGGCTCGAGCGCCTCAAGGTCGCCACGTACCAGGCGGTCTCCGGCGGCGGGCTCAAGGGTGTGGCCGAGCTCGGGTCGCAGATCCGCGCGCTGACCGACGCCGGGGCACCCATCGAGGAGCTGACCCACTCGGGCTCTGCGGTCGACTTCCCTGCCCCCTCGCTCTACCCCGAGCCGATCGCGTTCAACGTGCTCCCGCTCGCCGGGTCGTTCGTCGACGACGGCAGCGGTGAGACCGACGAGGAGCAGAAGCTGCGTCACGAGTCCCGCAAGATCCTCGAGCTGCCCGACCTCCTGGTCGCGGGCACGTGCGTGCGCGTGCCGGTCTTCACCGGCCACTCGCTCGCGGTGCACGCCGAGTTCGGTTCGGCGATCACCCCGGAGCGGGCGCGCGAGATCCTCGAGCAGGCGCCGGGGGTGGTCGTCACCGAGGTGCCGACGCCGCTCGCCGCCGCGGGTGAGGACCCCACGTTCGTCGGCCGGATCCGCGCCGATCAGTCGGTCCCCGCGGGCCGCGGCCTGGTGCTGTTCGTCTCGAACGACAACCTGCGCAAGGGCGCCGCGCTCAACGCGGTGCAGATCGCCGAGGTGCTCGTGGGGGAGCTCACCCACTGACCCACCCCTGAGCCTCGGGGTGTGAGGGCGACGCCTCCGCCCGGGGGTGGAGGCGGGATCGGCCCGTCGGGCGATGTGCGGCGCGCCGCCGACCGCCAGGCTGGTGCCATGACGATCGTCAGCGGTGACCTCGACCCGACCGGCCTGGCCGGCCTCGCGCGCGGCTGGGGCATCGGCGACTGCGTGGTCGCGGTGGTGCACGACGGCGAGATCGCCACCGCCGGGGTCGGGGTCGACGCCGGCCAGCACGCCGAGCTCGGCTCGATCTCGAAGGCGATCACGGGACTGCTCTACGAGGACGCGCTGACCCGTGGCGAGGTCGATCGCTCGACCCCCTCGCCGCGGCGCTGCCGGCGCTGGCGGGGACGCCGGCGGCGGCCGTCACGCTGGACGCCCTCGCCACCCACAGCTCCGGTCTCCCGCGACTCGCCGCCGAGACGGCACCGCTGCGCCGCTCGTGGGACCTGGCGGTGCACGGCCGCAACCCGTACGGCGAGTCGCTGCACCAGTTCCTGCGCCAGGTCTCGATGACCCAGGTGGGCGCGCCGCGCCCCTCTACTCGAACGTCGGGTACGCGCTCCTGGGCCACGCCGTCGCGGCGAGCGCGGGGACGGACTACGCGACGCTTCTCGAGGAGCGTCTCGCCGCCCCGCTCGGGCTCGACTCGATGCACGTCGCCGGGGTGCGCGGCGACCTGCGCGCCGGGGCGATGGTCGGCACCACCAGGCGCGGGCGACGCCGCGAGGCCTGGGTGGGCGAGGGCATCGCGCCGGCGGGCGGCGTGCGGGCGACGGCGGCCGACGTCGCCCGCCTGGCCGCCGCGATCCTCGCGGGTGGGGTGCCGGGGCTCGCCGCGCTCGAACCGCGCACGACGCTGGAGCGGGACGGTCTGGGCCCGGCCTGGCTGACGTCGCAGGTCCCGACCCCGGGTGGTGCCTCGCGGACGATCACCTGGCACAACGGCGGCACCGGTGGCTTCCGCTCCTACCTGGGCCTGGACCGCGAGCGGGGACGCGCCGTCGTCGCCATCTCCCCGCGGGCGAGCGCGCCCGACCGCGCCGCGCGGGCGTGGCTCGCCGGCTGACCAGCGAGCCACCCCTGCCTCAGGCGGCCGCGCCCTCCGCCTGCCACGCCAGCAGCGCCGCCGGGTGGTCGGTGATGATCCCGTCGACCGCGTGCTCGGTCGCCGCCGCCCAGTGCGCCGCCTCGTTCAGCGTCCACGGCATCACGCGCAGGCCGCGCTCGTGCGCCCGCCCGACGAGGCCGGGATCCGCCGCCAGCAGCGTGCCGAGCGGGTTCAGCACCGCCGCCCCCAGGTCGAGCGCCGTCAGGAGGCCGGAGCGCGGTTCGCTCGCCACGAGCAGCCCGCGCGGCAGGTGCGGCGCGACGTCGCGCACCGCCGCCACCGTGTCCGGCCAGAAGCTCTGCACCACCACGCGACCGGCCATCCCGGCGTCCTCGATCGCGGCGAGCATCGGCGCGACCTCGGCGGTGCAGAACGACCCCTTCACCTCCACGAGGAGGTCGGTGCCCGGGTGCGCGCGGACGACGTCGAGCACGTCCTCCCACGCCGGCACCCGGGTCCCGGCCCACTCGGGCGCGAAGGAGGAGCCGGCGTCGAGCGCGTGCAGCTGGGCGAGCGTGAGGTCGGCGACGGCGCCCGAGCCGTCGGTGAGCGCGTCCACGGTGTCGTCGTGGAAGACGGCCACCCCGCGGTCGCGCGTCAGCTGGAGGTCCAGCTCGATGGCGTCGGCGCCCGCGCGGCACGCGAGCTCGAACGCGGGCAGCGTGTTCTGGGGCGCGTGGGCCGACGCGCCCCGGTGGGCGACCACGAGGGGTCGCCCACCGGGGGCGGGAGTCAGGAGCCTGGTCACAGGTACGGCTCGACGTTCTCGCGGTAGGCGGTCTCGAGCTGCGGGGCGACGGCGTCGAACGCGTCCTTCGCGCTCGTGTTCTCCAGCGCGATGCGCTCCAGCGCCTCGTTCAGCAGCGCGTCGGCACCCGGGACGAACACGCGGATGTAGTCCTGCGGCCGCGCGCGGTCGGCCAGCTGGTCCACGGCCGTGCGGAACTGCGGCAGCTCGGCGTAGATCGCCTGCATCTCCTCGCTCTCGACGGCGGAGGTGCGCACCGGCATGTATCCGGTGCTCTGGGAGAAGAACGAGGTGTTCTCGGTGTTGGTGAGGAACTCCAGGAACATCGCGGCGGCGAGCTGCTGCTCGGGGCTGCGCGAGGACGGGATCGCGAGGCCGGTGCCACCGGTGGGGGTGCCGCCGCCGTCGGGACCGTCGGGCAGGTAGGCGGTGCCGACCTCGAACGTCGCCGCCTCGAGCGCGCCGGCGAGGTCGCCGGTGGAGCCGATGGTCGAGGCGATCTGGCCCGAGGCGAAGTCGGCCATCGCGTCGGTGGAGATCGAGGCCATCCCCGTGTCGTGGACCATCGCGCGCAGCTGCTCGCCGGCCGCCAGCGCCTCGGGGGTGTCGAGCGTGACGTCGAAGGAGTCGGAGTAGGCGCCGCCGTGGCCCCAGATCATGTTCTCGAACCACCACGCGCTCCACGACGGGCCGGTGGAGATGCCGAAGGTCGTGCCACCCGCCGGCACCTGGGGGCGCAGCGACGCGTCCCAGGCCGCGAGCTCGTCCCAGGTCGCGGGCCCGCGGTCCTCGAGGCCGGCCGCGGCCCAGGCGTCCTTGTTGTAGTAGAACAGCGGCGTCGAGCGCGCGTACGGCGCAGCCCAGTGCTCGCCGTCGTACTCGTAGTCGCCCCACAGGCCCGGCTGGTAGTCGTCCGTGTCCGCGTCGAGGTGGTCCATGACGCCGTCCAGCGGGAGGATCTGGTCGTTGAGGTGGTACCGGAACCACCACACGTCCGAGGCGATCACGAGGTCGGGCATCTCGTTCGCGGCCGAGGCGGCCTGGAAGCGCTGCGCCACCTCGTCGTAGTTGGCTCCCGCGGTGACGAGGTTGACGGTGATGTCGGGGTTCTCGGCCTCGAACCGCTCGATCAGCTCCTCCTCCACCGCCTTGGACTGGCCCGGGTGGTTGCTCCACCACGTGATCTCGGAGGCGGGCTCGACCTGCGACCAGTCGGTCTCGTCGGCCTCCGCGGCCGCGGCCCCGGGGGCCTGCGTGCTCGGGCCGGAGCAGGCGGCGACGGCGAGCGTCGCGCCCGTGAGGGCGGTCGCGAGGGCGGTGGTGCGGCGGGCACGGGGGTGCGGGGCGTGCGTGTCATGCGGGTCTCCTGGGTTCGGGAGGCGGGGAGCGTTGGAAAGGGAGGTGAGGGGGAGGGGCAGGGCCTGGTCAGCCGGTCACGGCGCCGGCCACCAGCCCCTGGACGAGGCGGCGCTGCAGCACGAGGAAGACGATCAGGACCGGCAGCGTCACGAGCACGGCGCCGGCGAGCAGCACGCCCCAGTTGCTGAGGCCCTCGATGTTCTGCAGCCACGTCAGCCCGACGGGCAGCGTGAGCATCTCGGCGCGTTCGACGACCAGCAGGGGCCAGAGGTAGTCGTTCCACTCGGCGACGACGCTGACGAGCGTGACCGCGGCGATCGTCGGCCACGAGAGCGGCACCACGAAGAGCCACAGGCGGCGCCAGTGCCCGGCGCCGTCGAGGTGCGCGGCCTCGAGGATCGCCGTCGGGAGCGTGAGGAAGTGCTGGCGGAACAGGAAGGTGCCGAACGCGCTGGCCAGGCCGGGCACGAGGATGCCCTGGTAGGTGTCGAGCCAGCCGAGCTCGGCCACGAGCGTGAAGTTCGGGATGATCGTGATCTGGCTCGGGATCATGAGAGTGCCGACCACGAGGTAGAAGAAGAACCGGCGCAGCGGGATGTCGAGGAACACCAGCGCGTAGGCGCACGCGAGGCCGAGGGCGACCTTGAGGCCCGCGCCCAGCACCGTCAGCAGCGTGCTGTTGAGGAACATCCGGCCCAGCGGAACGGTGTCACCGGCGGCGACGTAGTTGTCCGGTGTCAGCGTGCTCGGGAGCCACTGCAGCGGGACGGCGTACGTCTCCGCCGGGGTCTTGAGGCTCGCCAGCAGGAGCCACACGAGCGGGGCGCCGACGAGGAGGGCGACGGCGGCCAGGCCGACGTAGCCGAGGACGGGCGGGCGGCGTCGTTCGCGCGCCGGGCGAGGGTGAGGACGCGGGGGTGCGGTGAGGGTCGTGGTGGTCACGAGTAGTGGACCTTCCGCTCGAGGAAGCGCATCTGCAGCGCGGTCATCGCCACCAGCAGGACGAACAGGACGGTCGCGACGGCGGAGGCGTAGCCCGCGCGCTGCGTCACGAACCCCTCGACGTAGACCTGGTACATGAGCGTCGTGGTGCTCGAGAGCGGGCCGCCCTGCGTCATCGCCTGGATGACGTCGAAGGCCTGGAGCGAGCTCATCAGCAGCGTCAGCAGGAGGAAGAAGCTCGTCGGGGTGAGCAGCGGCAGGACGATCGAGCGCAGCGTGCGGACCGGGCCCGCGCCGTCGAGCGCCGCGGCGTCGGTGAGGTCGCGAGGCACCGCCTGCAGCCCTGCCAGGTAGATGAGCGCGACGTAGCCGAGGTTCTTCCACAGGTAGACGACGATGATCATCACCAGCGGCCAGGGCCGGTCGTTGTACCAGTGCGGCCCGTCGAGACCGATGCCGCGCAGCAGCGCGTTCATCGCGCCGTAGCGCGGGTCGAAGATGAACAGCCACAGCACGCCGACGGCGAAGCCCGAGAGCACGTACGGCGCGAAGGCCACCGTGCGTACGAGGGCGGTGCCGCGCAGCCCCCGGTTCAGCAGGAGCGCCGTCGCGAGCCCGAGGACCATCGCGCCGCCCACGGTGGCGACACCGAAGACCAGCGTGGTGGTCAGCACGCGCGGTGTGCTCGGGGCGGTGAACCACTCGACGTAGTTGCCGAGCCCGATGGGGCGGGCGACCGGGGAGCCGAGGTTCCACTGCAGTGTCGAGAGGTAGAGGCTCTGGACCAGCGGGCGGTAGGTGAACACCAGCAGGAGCGCGATGTTCGGGCCCGCCAGGAGGGCGAACCCCCCAGGGCGTGCAGGCGGCGGCGTCGGCCCCGGTTCATGCCGGCCGGGGGTGGTGCGGCGGTGGTGGGGGCGGGCTGCCCGGCGCCGGGGGGCGCGGTCGGCGTGGACGGCGCGAGCGCAGTGCCGACCGCGGGGGGAGCGGTGGTCATCGAGGTGAGGTCCTGATCGTCGAGCGTGCCGACGGCGCGTGGTGCGCCGTCCGGGCCGCTCTCACGCTAGGAGTGCCTCAGGGCCTGTTTGATGCGTTTCGGACAGTGTTCGGCGCCGGTCCGCGCACTGTTCATCGTGGCGTCACGGCACGACGGCGGGGTGTCGTGCCGGTGAACGCCGCGGCGTCGCTCCTGGTCGGGGTGCGTGTCAGTCGAGCGCGGCGACGGCGGTACCCAGCGCCGCGGCCAGCTCGAGCAGCAGCGGTCGCGGCAGACCGAGGTTGACCCGGATCTGGCCTGGGGCACCGCACAGGGCTCCGTCGGTCACGGCGACGCCGCCCTCGCGCAGGAGGAACGCCGCGAGGTCGGTGGGGAGCTCGGACCCGCCGCGGGTGCGGACGCGGCGGAGGTCGACGAGCTGGAGGTACGTGCCCTCGACGTGGGTCGGGACGGCGTCGGGAAGCGCCCGTGCGAGCGCCGCGACGAACGCGTCGCGGTTGCCGGCCAGGTAGGTGCGGGCGCCGGTGAGCCAGGGGCCGCCGTCGTCGTAGGCCGCGATGCCGGCGACCAGGCCGAGCGTGGCGGGCTCGTACCCCGTCAGCGTCGCGGGCGCGCGGAGCACGGCGCGCAGGCGGTCGCCGGTGGCGATGATCTGGGCGCACTTCAGACCGGCGAGGTTCCAGGCCTTGGAGGCGGAGACCGAGGTGATGGTGTGGTTCGCCGTCGCCTCGCTGAGGCTGGCGTACGGGACGTGGGGGACGTCGTCGAGCACGACGGGCGCGTGGATCTCGTCGGAGAAGACCGTCGCGCCGTGCCGCTCGACGACCTCGGCGATCGCGGTCAGCTCCGCGCGCGTCAGCACACGACCGACCGGGTTCCACGGGTTGCACAGCACGAGGAGCGCGGGGCCGTCGATGCTCGCGAGCGTCGCGTCGAGCGCCTCGAGGTCGTGCTCCCAGCGTCCGCTCGGGTCCTGCCGCGCCGCGACGGTGCGCAGGCGGTGGCCGACGAGCTCGGGGCGCGTGAGGAACGGCATGTAGGCGGGGGTCGTGACGACGGCGGTCGTCCCCGGGCCCGTGACGTGGTCGAGCGTCACCCGAAGGGCGGTCAGGACGTCGGGCACGAGGCGGACGTCCTCGGGGTCGAGACGCCACCCGGCCGTCCGGCCGTACCAGTCGGCGCAGGCGCGCGCGGTCTCGCGCACGAGCCCGGTCGGCAGGTAGCCGAACAGCTGCTGGTCGACGGCGGTGCGCAGCGCGTCCGTCACGACGCCGGCGACCGGGAGGTCGAGCTCGGCGACCCAGGCGCCGATCGCCTCCGGGTAGGCGGTCCACTTCAGCGACCCGCGGGCGAGCAGGTCCTCGCGCGTGAGGGTGTCGACGGCGGCGGCGTCGAACGCGGGGGTGGCGGTTAGATCTGACCTGGAGGTGCGGCTCACGACCCCACCCTAGGCGGGACCTCCTCGCGGACCGGGGCCGTGCCGCCCTCCGTCTCACGGGCCGCGACGAGTGCGCGGCGCCCGGCCGGGAGCATCAGGGCCAGCCCGGTGGCGGCGAGGCTCGCGACGCCGGCGAGCACCAGCACGGTCTGGACCGACACGACGTTCGCGAGGGGACCGAAGACCACCATTCCCAGGGGCATCGACACGGCCATCACGATGCCGACGAAGCCGAACACCCGGCCCTGGCGCTCCGGCGGCACGGTCTCCTGCAGCGCGGTCATCGACGGCGTCGTGAACGCCGGAACGGTCGCCCCCACGAGGAACATGAACAGGAAGAAGATCCAGATCGTGGGCGAGAGCCCGAGAGCGATCGACAGCGCGCCGAAGGCGACCGAGGACGCGACGATGAGCGTCAGCCGCGGCACCTTCTCGCCCCACGTCGCCACTGCGCCGCCCGCCGCCATCATCCCGACCGAGAAGGCGATCTCGAGCGCCATCAGCTTCCACGGCTCCTCACCGAACGAGCGCGCCACCATCAGCGGGGTGAGGAAGGACGGCGCCGCGGCGAGCACCATCACGATCGCCCACAGCCCCAGCAGCCACCGCACGAAGCGGTGGCCCATCACGTAGCGCACGCCCTCGGTGAGGTCGGCGAAGTAGCCGGCGCCTTCCTCGCCGTCGCCCGTGCGCACCACGCGCCCGACCGGGACGAGCGCGAGGAGACCGATGCCCACGACCGCCGTCGCGACGTCGACGAAGAAGATCGTCTCAATCGGGAAGCTGGCGTAGAGCGCGGCCGCCACGGCGGGCGCGAGCAGCATCATGCCGGCCTGGATCGTCTGGTTGATGCCGTTGATGCGCAGCAGCTTCGCCGTCGGCACGATCTGAGGCAGCAGCGCGGCCACCGCGGGCGTCTGGATCCCCGCGCCCGTGGAGCGGACGGCCAGCGCGGCGTAGATGAGCCACAGGTCGTTCGTGCCCTGCAGCATGAGGATGGCGAGCGTCAGGGTCGCGACGGCGATCGCCGCGTCGGCCCCCATGATCAGCCACTTGCGGTGGTGCCGATCGGCCCAGACGCCGCCGAAGATCGACACGATCGCCTGCGGGAGGAACCCGAACACGGTCGACAGTGCCATCACCGTGCCGTCCTTCGTGGTCAGCGTGAGGTACCACATGACCGCGTACTGCACGAGCATCGAGCCGAACAGCGACACCGTCTGCCCGCTGAGGAACAGTGCGGTGTGACGCCGCCAGCCCGGCTTCTCGACGTCGGGATCGACGGGATCGACGGCGTCGACCTCGTCCCGCGCCACCTCGTCCTGCGCCCCGCCACCCCGGATGTCGCTCATGTGCTCCATGGTGGGGCAGACCACCGACATCGGCAGAAGTCATCGGTGCGAGGCAGGCCACCGTCATGCGGACGCCGTCACGCACCCGCGCACCCACGGGCGAGACTGGCCGCATGCGCCGCAGCTCGAGCAGGATCCTCACGTCCCACGCCGGTTCCCTCCCCCGCACCGACGCCCTGGTCGCGGCGAACGCCGCCCGCGCCGCGGGCGAGGAGGTCGAGGGCTGGGAGGAGCTCCTGGCCACCGAGGTGCGGGACCTGGTCGCGCGCCAGCGCGAGGTCGGCGTCGACCTCGTGGGCGACGGCGAGTACGGAAAGGCGATGACGTCGCCGATGGACTTCGGGTCCTGGTGGTCCTACATCTTCCAGCGCACGGAGGGCCTCTCGCTCGACGAGGGCGGCGCGTGGGTCACCGACCGTCACCTCTCGACCCCGGGCGACACCCGGCTGACGGGCTTCGGCTCACGCCGCGACCAGCAGGCGTTCCGCGAGGCGTACTCGAGCCCGACGTCGGGCATCTTCGTGGGCGAGCCACCCGTGTTCCCCAAGGTCACCGGTCCGCTGCGGTACACCGGCCACGCGGCGCTCGCGGCCGACATCGCGAACCTCCGGGCCGCTGCCGATGCGGTCGGGACGCAGGACGCCTTCATCACGTCGCTCGCCCCCGGCTCGGCGTCCCGCATCGCGAACGAGCACTACGGCGACGACGTCGCGCTGCTGGAGGCGTGGGCGGACGTGATGCGCGAGGAGTACGTCGCCGTCATCGAGGCCGGCCTGATCCTGCAGATCGACGACCCCTCGATCGCGGAGAACTACGACCAGATCGAGCCGGAGCCCGCGATCGAGGACTACCTCGCCTTCACGAGGTTGCGCGTCGAGGCCCTCAACCACGCGCTGCGCGGACTGCCGTCCGACCGCATCCGCTACCACCTGTGCTGGGGCTCGTGGCACGGCCCCCACACCACCGACCTCGCGCTGCGCGACATCGTCGGGACGGTGCTGACGATCGACGCCGACGCGATCACGTACGAGGCCGCGAACGTCCGGCACGAGCACGAGTACCGCGTGTGGGACGAGGTCGCGCTGCCCGACGGCAAGATGCTCCTGCCCGGCGTCGTCTCGCACGCGACCAACGTCGTCGAGCACCCCGAGCTCGTCGCGGAGCGGATCGTGCGCATCGCGCAGCGGGTGGGGACGGAGAACGTCGTCGCCTCCACCGACTGCGGGCTCGGCGGCCGCGTGCACAGCCAGATCGCGTGGGCCAAGCTCCGCAGCCTCACCGAGGGCGCGGCCCTGGCGAGCGAGGCGCTCCGGCGCTGAGGGTCGGTCCTACGGCTGCACGTGGCGCAGCACGAACTCGAGCTGGGCGCGCATCTGCGCGATCCGCTCGTCGTCGGCGTAGGAGCCGTGACCGGCCTCGTACCGGTACGTCTCGACGACGGGGGCGTCGCCGCGCGCGGTGAGCGCACCCAGGTAGTTCTCGATCTGGCGGATCGGGCAGCGCGGGTCGTTCTCACCGGCCAGCACCAGCACGGGGGCGACGACGGCGCCCGCGTACGTCAGCGGCGAGGCCAGGCGGTAGGCCTCGGGCACGTCGGTGGGCGATCCTCCGAAGAGCGACCGGTCGAACGCCTGGAGCGAGTCCATCTCGTCCTCGTACGCCGCGACGTAGTCCGCCACGGGAACGCCCGCGACGCCGACGCTCCAGCGCTCCGGCTGCGTCCCGAGCCCCAGGAGCGTGAGGTAGCCGCCCCACGAGGCGCCGGCGAGCACGGAGCGCGCGGGGTCGAGGACACCCTGCGCCACGAGGTGGGCGTGCACGGCCGCGACGTCCTCGAGCTCGGTGAACCCCACGCTCGCCTCCAGGGCGTCGCGCCACGCGCTGCCGTACCCCGTCGAGCCGCGGTAGTTCACGGTCAGGACGGCGAAGCCGTGGTCCACCCAGGCCGCGAGGTCGGGGGCGAAGGAGTCGGTCTCGTGCGCCGTCGGGCCGCCGTGGACCTCGACGACCACGGGCAGCGGTCCCGCCGGGGCGTCGGCCGGGCGTCGCAGCAGCGCGTGGACGCGGCCGCCGGGACCCTCCGCCCACACGTCCTGCGCCACGACGCTCGGCGGCGCCGTCGTCCCCGGGGCCTCGAGCAGCACACCCGAGGCGAGGGAACGGACGCTGCGCGGCTGCGCGGCCGAGGACCAGGTGAACCACACGTCTCCGTCGGGCCGCGTGGTGGCCGACCCCACCGTGCCGTCGTCCGGGCCGATCGGGGTGGTCGTCCCCGTGGTCAGGTCGTGGCGGTACAGGCGCGTGCGCGCCTCGTGGTCGACGGCGACCAGGAGCGCGTCCGCGTCCTCGAACCAGTCGGCGTCGGCGACGTCGCCCGGCAGGCCGAGGTCGACGGCGTCGCTCGCCCCCGTGGTCGGGTCCCACACGAGCAGCTCGGGGCGCCCGGCGCGCTCGTGCTGCACGAGGAGGCGCGCATCGCCGTCGCGCGGCGCGAAGGCGAGCGCGCCGAGTCCCAGGCCCGCGCCGTCGTCCAGGTCGGCGACGACGGCGCCGGCGGCGTCCTCAGCGGTGCGCAGCACGCGCAGGGCGGGGTGGCGGTTGTCGCCGCGCTCGCTGTGCTCGATCGCGACGAGAGCGCCGTCGTGGCTCAGGGCCGCGGCGGCGGCGTCCTGCTCGTGCTCGTAGAGGAGGCGGCCGGGGGCGGGCGTCCCGCCGTCGTCCGGGCTCACCTCGTGCACGTGGACGCGCGTGCCGCCGTCGTCGCTGGAGCCGACCACGACGACGCCGTCCAGGCCGAGCAGCAGGCCGGCGCCGTAGGCGGCGGGGGAGTCGAGCGGGGTCCGGGCGGTGCTGTCGGGGCCGGAGCCGAAGCTCTGGCGCCGCCAGACGCCGTACTCGTCGCCGCCGGAGTCGTCGAACCACCACAGCCAGGCCCCGTCCGGGCTGATCGTGGCGTCGGTGGTGCCGGCGGGGCGCGACGTCGCGACGGTCAGCGCGCCCGAGGTGACGTCGAGCGAGTGGACCTGGCGCACGCCGTCGTGACTCGCGATCACGCAGGCGCGGTCGGGAGAGTCCTGCGCCCAGTCGGGCAGCGAGACGTGACCGGCGCGGAACCGCGCCTCCCAGGCCTGCGTCATCGCGGGTCGGTGCCGCTGCCCGGGCCCTGCGTCGGGTCGGTGGGCCTGCCGGGGCCCTGGTTCGCGAGGCGGTCGCGGCGCATCTTGAGGACGAGCGCGCCGATGGCACCGAGGATGGCGACGGCGCCGATCACGAACGCCCAGGTCGGCAGGCCGTCGGTGGTGGTCGCGTCCGAGTCGGCGTCGGTGGTCGCGTCCGTCGAGGCGGCGTCGCTCGTCGCGGTCACGGTGTCGCTGTCGCTCGCGGTCGGGGACGCCTCCTCGGTCGTGGACGCCGAGGTGGGCGCGTCGGACTCGGGCGTGGTCGCGGACTCCGACGCGCTCGAGGACTCCTCCGGCGCGGACGAGGTGGGCTCCGCCGTCGGGCTCTCCGCGGGGAGGTCGAGCGTGAAGGTGAACATGCCGTCGATGGGGTGGCCGTCGGAGGAGGTCACGCGCCACGCGACGCTGTAGGCGCCCGCGGTGAGGTCCTGCGCCAGCGGGACGACGACGTCGGTGCCCGCCACGGTCAGCTCCTGCGAGACGACGGTGCCGGCCGTGTCGGTGACGACGACGTCGGCGCCGATCTGGGCGATCTCGGCGCTGTAGGTGAGCGTGAGGTCGGCGGGGGCGGCCGTGAGGGCCTCGCCGTCGGCGGGGGAGGAGGAGATGAGGGAGTCGTGCGCCGAGGCGGGCGCTGCGAGGACCCCCAGCGACAGCGTGAGGGCGGCGAGGGTGGCGAGCGGCGCGAGGGCGCGGCGGAGGACGGTGCGCACGGGGGACCTTTCATCGGGGACTGCCCGCTCATCGTAGGTCGGCGAAAGGTCCCGGGTGGGGCGGGGGTGGGCGTGAGAGCGTTGCGGCATGACGACGCCCACCGAGCGCCTCTTCCCCGGCCGGCACTTCATCTCCACGGTGCTCGAGCTG
Source organism: Litorihabitans aurantiacus (assembly GCF_030161595.1). Lineage (NCBI taxonomy): Bacteria > Bacillati > Actinomycetota > Actinomycetes > Micrococcales > Beutenbergiaceae > Litorihabitans > Litorihabitans aurantiacus. The sequence continues at coordinate 2,655,614 of NZ_BSUM01000001.1, read as the reverse complement.
CTCGAGACGAAGACGGCGATGTCCGGCACGATGGCGCGGCGCTACCTCCAGCGCGCCGCGATGGCGGGGATCATCGCGGGCGTCGTGTACGTCGCGAACTTCGCGGTGGTCGCGGCGTTCGACTCGGTCGAGGTCGGGGGCGGATCGCTCGCGCCGCTGGGGAAGATCCTCGGGGCGTTCATCTTCGGCTGGGCGCTGGTGTTCATCTACTACTCGCGCAGCGAGCTGCTGACGTCGAACATGATGATCGTCTCGATCGGCGCCTACCACCACCGCACGTCGCCGGGGCGCGTGCTGCGGATCCTGGGACTGTGCTTCCTGGGGAACACGCTCGGTGGGCTGCTCGTCGCGGTGCTGCTGCGGTTCAGCAGCCTCACCAGCGGTGCGACGGGGGAGCAGATGGGGCTCGCCGTCGAGCACAAGCTGGCCTACGTGAGCGACGGCGCGGCCGGCTGGGGCGACCTGTTCGTGCGCGCGGTGCTGTGCAACCTGATGATCAACCTCGCGATGCTGCTGGTCTACAACGGGCTGATCAAGGACGACCTGACCAAGAGCCTCGTCATGGTGGTCGCGGTGTTCCTGTTCGCGATGATGGGGCTCGAGCACTCGGTGGCGAACACGGTGCTGTTCCTGCAGGTGGGGCTCGCCGAGGGCCTCCACGCGGGTCTCGCGGCGGCGAACGTGGGGATCACGCTGGTGGGGAACTTCGTGGGCGGTGGGCTGCTGATCGGGCTCTACTACGCCTACGTGAACGACGACGGCTCGCGCCTCGCGCCCGACGGCGAGCGCTGAGCGGCGCACCGCCCGCGCCCCGCCCGTCGCGGATCGGGCCGTTGGCTGTCCCCGTGCCGCCCGTGTCGCCCGCGCGGTTCGCTGCGCACGAATCGGGTCATCGACGACCGTGATGACCCGATTCGTGCGCAGGGAAGGCTGACGTCGGATCGTCCGGGATGGGGGCCGGTTCGGGACGCGCCGTGCGCACATCATGTTGCTTCAGCTGCTGGGAAGCGACACGAACTGCGCACGCGGCGCGGATGCGCACGCTGGACGGACACGGGGGTGAGATGCGTGAAGGCCCCGCCGGCGAACCGGCGGGGCCTTCACACGTTTGTCGGGGTGACAGGATTTGAACCTGCGACCTCTTCGTCCCGAACGAAGCGCGCTACCAAGCTGCGCCACACCCCGAGCAGGCCCTCGCGGGCCGCAGACAAGACTAGCCCGACTCGGGCGGAATCACGAATCGCGGGTGGGACGGCCCGGCGTCACCGTCGGCTGCAGTCGCGGGAGGCGGCGTCGCCCGGGCCGGAAGTACCTCGCGCATGCACAGAACTACCTCGCGAGTGCCCGGAAGTGCCTCGCGAACGCCCGGAAGTACCTCGCGAACGCCCGGCAGGGTCCCGCGGATCAGGAGGTTGCGGCCGGGACGAGCTCGAGGAGGGTGGCCTCCGGGCGGCAGGCGAAGCGGACCGGGGCGAACGGCGAGGTGCCGAGGCCCGCGCTGACGTGCAGCCAGGTGGAGTCAGCGCCGCCGGGGCGGTCGGGGCGCGCACCGGGCCAGCCGTGCAGGCCCTTGGCGCGTCCGCGGTCGAGGTCGCAGTTCGTCACCAGCGCGCCGTAGCCCGGCAGGCACAGCTGACCGCCGTGGGTGTGGCCGGCGAGCACGAGGGCGGCGCCGTCGGCCCGCATCGCGTCCAGCACACGGCGGTACGGTGCGTGCGCGACGCCGAGCCGCAGCGCCCCGTGCGGGATCGATGCGCGCGGCGGGAAGTCGTCACGGTCGAGGTGGGGGTCGTCGACGCCGACGAGGTCCAGGTGGTGATCGCCGACCACGACGGCGTCGCGCCGGTTTGTCAGGTCCTTCCAGCCCGCCCGCGTCATCTCGCGGGCGAGGTCATCCGCGGGCAGGAGGTTGCGGGGATCGCGCTCGCGCTGCTCGGGCGTGGCCCGGTCGGCGTCGCGGGGGTCGCGCCGCAGGTAGCGCGACCAGCTCTTCGCCATCGGCGCGAAGTAGTCGTTGGACCCCATGACGAAGGCGCCGGGGACCGCCAGCAGCGGTTCGAGGGCGTCGAGCAGCGGGGGCAGCGCGTCGCGGTGCGCCATGTTGTCGCCGGTGTCGATCACGAGATCGGGCCGCAGGCTCGCGAGGTCGCGGACGAAGGCGACCTTGTCGCGCTGCGACGGGGTGAGGTGCAGGTCCGAGATGTGGAGCACGCGCAGCGGGGAGCGCCGGGAGCGAGCACGGGCACCCGCGCGTGGCGGACGGTGTAGGCGCGGGTCTCGGCCAGCGCCCAGAGTGCGACGGCGGCCCCGGACGCGGCGAGAGCCGCCCCCGCCTGCAGCAGGCGGGGGCGGCTCGGACCGGTCAGCCGTTCCCCCCGCCGGGGGCTCGGGCTGACCCGGCTGCGGCTGACCCTGACCGGGCTGCGGCTGGCCAGGCTGCTGCTGTCCCGGCTGGTTCGGGTCCGCCGGGGCGTTCGGGTCGGCCGGCGGTGCTGGCTCCGGGCCGAGGCTCGGGTAGATCGTGATGCGGCTGCCGGGGGCGACGCGGGCACCGCCGCCGGGCGAGGCCTCGGCGATGTTGCCGGGCGAGACGGTCGCGCTGTAGCGGCCCTCGCCGACGCTGACCTGGAAGCCCGCGCCCTGCAACGTGGCGGTCGCCCCGTTGACGGACTGTCCGACGACACCGGGAACGCCCACCCGGTCACCGAAGATCTGGCGCTCCTGCGCCTCGGCGAAGCCCATCGGCTCCATGCCTTCGGTGGCCTTGCGCATGTAGTCGCCCCAGATCGGTGCGGGGATGCGCCCACCGTAGATCTGTGAGTAGTAGCGACCGTTCAGCGTGGTGCGCACCATCGGGAGGTCACCTTCGCTGTGGCCCATCCACACCGCCGTCGACAGCTGCGGCGTGTAGCCGATGAACCAGGCGTGGTAGTCCTCGTTCGCCGTCCCGGTCTTGCCGGCGGCAGGCCGACCGATCTGTGCGCCGGTCGCGGTGCCGCGCTGCACGACGTTCTGCAGCGCGTAGTTGACGCCGGCGGCGATCTCGGGCTCGAGGGCCTGGGAGCACTGGGGCTCCGGCACCTCGACCTCGTTGCCGTCACGGTCAGTGATTCCGGTGATGGAGCGGGGTGCGCAGAAGACGCCGCCCGAGGCGAACGTCGCGAACGCGGCGTTCATCGTCAGCGGGGCGATGGTGTTGGAGCCGAGCGCCATCGACGGAATGGCCAGCAGGTCGGAACCTGCCTGCGCCTGGAAGAGGGCTCGGGCCGAACTGCCCTCGGGCAGGCCTTCGGGGTCGATGGTTCCCGTACCGACGTGCACACCCATGCGGGAAGTCGTGTCGCGGAGCGCGCACAGGTCCATCTCCGAGGCCATCCGGACAAAGGCCGTGTTCACCGAGGTCTCGGTCGCTCGCAGGACCGACTGGGTACCGCCGCCCGGCTCGAGGTTCTTGGGCTCGTACACGCCCGGCACGGACTCGGGCGAGCAGGAGATGTTCCAGTCGCGGGCGACGAAGCGCTGTCCGTTGGCGGCGTTGACGTTGTCCGAGAGCGAGCGACCGTCGATGAGCCACTGCGCGAGAACGAAAGCCTTGAACGTCGAGCCGGTCTGGAAGCCCTGGCCGCCGCCGTACGCGCGGTCGACGTTGAAGTTCAGCTTCGTCGCTCGGGGGTTCTCGGGTGTGGCGTCGCCGTAGGTGGTGTTCTGCACCATCGCGATGACGTTGCCCGAGCCCGGCTCCACGGTGCTGATCGCCCCCGAGATGCCATCGGCGCGCCCCTCGCCGTTGGGAGAGTTGTACGACGGGTCGTTCTCGGGGATCTGGGCCACCAGCGAATCCATCGCCTGCTGCTGACGCACCGGGTCGATCGTCGTCCGGATGGTGTAGCCGCCGCGGCGCAGCGCGTCGCGCGACTCGGCCTCGGTCGCACCGAGGTAGCCGTCCTTGATCAGCACGTTCGTCACGTACTCGCAGAAGTAGGCGCTGATGCCCGCCGTGCTGCAGCCCACCGGCGTGGACGTGGCGTTCGCGACCATGTCCGCCACGGGCGTCGCGACGGCGGCGTCGTACTCCTCCTGCGTGATGAACTCCTGGTCGAGCATGCGCGCGAGCACGGTGTCGCGGCGCTGCGTCGAGGCCTGGTACCCGTCCGCCGCACCACGCGTCGGGTCGTAGATGCCCGGGCCGTTCGTCACGCCGGCCACCAGGGCGGCCTCGGCCGGTGTCAGCTCGGCGGCGCTCTTGCCGAAGTAGTACTGCGTCGCGGCCTCGGCGCCGTTCGTGCCGATGCTGAACTGGGCGATGTTGAGGTAGCCCTCGAGGATCTGGTCCTTGCTGTAGACCTTCTCCAGCGAGATGGCGAGCTTGATCTCCCGCAGCTTGCGGCTGTAGCCCTCCGCGCCGTCGGCCTCCCGCGCCGCCTCGATGGCCTCCTCGTCACCCGAGGCGATGCCCTGGTCGATCAGCACGTTCTTGATGTACTGCTGCGTGATCGTCGAGGCGCCCTGCTGGCTGTCGCTGCCCGCGTTCTGCACGAGTGCGCGCGCCAGACCCTCGGGGTCCACGCCGTTGTGCTCGTAGAAGCGGCGGTCCTCCGTCGCGATCACCGCGTTGCGCAGGTTCGGCGAGATCTGGTCCAGCGGGACGACGACGCGGTTGCCGCCGTCGGCGTAGAACGTCGCCAGCAGGCTCCCGTCGGCCGCCAGGATCTCGGACTTCTCCGAGGGCGGGGTGATCTCGAGCTCGGTGGGGAGCTCGTCGAACATCTGCTGGGCCGCGTTCGACGTCGTCCCGACGGCGGCGACGGCGGGCATCAGCAGCCCGGCGGTCAGCACGCCGCCGACCGTGGCCACGAGCACGAAGCCCATGAGCAGCGCGACGGCCTGGAAGACGTTGACGGAGTGGCGGGGGGCACGGGGAGACGCCATTGCTCCAGACTACGGGGCGCCTCCGACACGGTTGTGGGGCCCCGGGCGAGGGCGTGTGGGGATTGTGTGTGCGCCCGCGCGTAGCATCGCTGCCATGACGACTGTGACCACCTGGGAGTACTCGACCATCCCGCTCATCGTGCACAGCACGAAGCAGATCCTCGACCAGTGGGGCGCCGACGGCTGGGAGCTCGTGCAGGTCGTGCCCGGCCCCGGCGGCAACGGCCTGGTGGCCTACCTGAAGCGTCCGACGGGCACCCGATGAGCACCGACGCGAACGCCACCCCCTCGCAGCGCCTCGCCGCGCTCGGCCTCGAGCTGCCGCCGGTCGCCGCGCCGCTCGCCGCCTACGTCCCCGCCGTGCGCGTCGGCGACCTGGTGCACACCTCGGGCCAGCTCCCGCTGCGCGGTGGCGAGCTGCTCGCCACGGGCAAGGTCGGTGCCGGTGACGGCCTCGTCGCGCCCGACGAGGCCGCGGGGCTGGCCCGCGTCGCCGCGCTGAACGCGATCGCCGCCGTTGTCGACGCCGCGGGCGGGCTCGACAACGTGGTGCGGATCGTGAAGGTCGTCGGCTTCGTCGCCTCCGACCCGGCCTTCACCGGTCAGCCGCTGGTCATCAACGGGGCGAGCGAGCTGCTGGGCGAGGTGTTCGGTGAGCCGCACGCGCGCTCCGCCGTCGGCGTCGCCGTGCTGCCGCTGGACGCCCCGGTCGAGGTCGAGGTCGTCGCGCTCGTCCGCTGAGTCGCGCCGCGCTGGATCCTCAGCGCGCGCGCTTCTCCAGCCGCTGCAGGTCCAGGAGCACGACGGCGCGGCCGTCGAGCTGGATCCAGCCGCGCGAGGAGAACTCCGCGAGCGACTTGTTGACCGTCTCGCGCGAGGCGCCCACGAGCTGGGCGAGCTCCTCCTGCGTGAGGTCGTGCGGCACGCGCACGCCGGCGCCGACCGGGCGGCCGAACCGCGCCGCGAGGTCGAGCAGCGCCTTGGCCACGCGGCCGGGCACGTCGGAGAAGACGAGGTCGGCCAGTGCGGTGTTGGTGCGGCGCAGGCGCTGCGCGAGCGAGCGCAGCAGCTGGCGGGAGAGCGCGGGGTGGGCGTCGAGCAGGTCGACGAACTTGCTGTGCTCGAGCTCGAGGAACGTCGAGGGGGCGAGCACGGTCGCCGTCGCGGTCCGGGGGCCGGGGTCGTAGACGGAGAGCTCGCCGACGATCTCGCCCGGGCCGAGCACCGCGAGCAGGCTCTCGCGGCCGTCGGAGGCGGTGTGGCCGAGCTTGACCTTGCCGGAGGCGATGACCCAGAAGCGCCGGCCGGGCTCGCCCTCGCGGAAGAGCACCTCGCCGCGGCGCACGTTCGTGGTGACCATCGCGCCGCGCACGGCGGCGTAGGTCTCGTCATCCAGGTCCGCGAACACGGGGACCGACCGTACGACGTCCTCAGACACTCTCGACCTCCTGGTGGTTCTGACTCAGGCCACCACCGTACGGCCTCGCGCGCCGAAGGCCGTTAGCGTGGCGGGCGTGAGCACCGTGTCGGCCCCGTCCGCCCCGCCGGCGCCGCCCGACGTGGTGGCCGCCGCGCTCGCTGATCTCTACCCCGACGCGCACTGCGAGCTCGACTTCACCACGCCGCTGCAGCTGCTCGTCGCCACGGTCCTGTCGGCCCAGACCACCGACGTCCGCGTCAACCAGGTCACGCCCGCGCTGTTCACGGCGTTCCCGAGCGCGCGCGACCTCGCCGCCGCCGACCCGGAGCGGATGGAGGAGATGCTGCGGCCGCTGGGTTTCTTCCGCGCCAAGACGCGCTCGCTCATCGGCCTGGGTGCGGCGCTGCAGGCGGATCACGACGGCGAGGTCCCTGCCGACCTGGCCGCGCTCGTCGCGCTCCCGGGCGTCGGGCGCAAGACGGCGAACGTCGTGCTCGGCAACGCGTTCGGCGTCCCCGGGATCACGGTGGACACGCACGTCGGTCGGCTCGCGCGCCGGTTCGGGTGGACGAGCTCGACCGACCCGGTGCGCGTCGAGCGCGAGCTGGGCGAGCTGTTCCCGCCGGCGGACTGGGTGATGCTCTGCCACCGCCTGATCTTCCACGGACGACGCGTGTGCACCGCGCGCCGTCCCGTCTGCTCCGAGTGCCCGCTGGCGCGGGTCTGCCCGGCCTCGCTCGTCTGAGCACGCCGGAGCCGGAACCGTCGGACGGGGGCGACCTACGCCGTCGGGCCCGCGCCGCTCCCGCCCGGGAGCGTCCGCAGGAACTCGAGCACGTGGTGCGTCACGACGTCGGGCGCCTCCTCGGGCAGGAAGTGCCCGGCCCCGGGCACGGTGCGGAAGGTGGTGTCGCCGGAGACGTGCGCCGCGTCGTAGCGGCGCGAGCGCGGCGGCAGGCACCGGTCGGCGGCGCCGTGCAGCCCGAGCACGGGCACCTCGATCATCTCCCGCATCGCCATGAGGTAGCGCTGGCCGGTCGGTCGCGGGGTCGACCGCACCTGCCACCGCGCCTGCTCCAGCACGTGGTGAGCGACCGACGGGAGCCGCATCGCGTCGGCGTAGACCGCCTCCGCCGTCGGGTCGATCTCCCACCCGGGCGCGCCCCAGGCCCGCAGGAGCTGACCGACCCAGTCGCGTCGGAGCCGCCGCTCGGGGAAGGAGGGCAGCTGCGCGAACGCGAGCTCCGCGAGGGTGCCGGCGGGCACGAGGCGGGGGCTGCGTGAGCGCAGCGGCACCGGGTGGGGGAGGACAGGACGCCGATCGCGCGCGTCACAGGGGCGGCGAGGTGGGGCATCGACCACGCCACCTGCGCGCCGTAGCCGTGGCCGATCACGACGGCGTCGATCGCCCCGAGCGAGCGGATCACGCCCGAGACGTCGCGGGCGAGGGAGAACGCGTCGTGCCCGCGGGGCGGCTTGTCGGAGCTGCCGAACCCGCGCAGGTCCATCGCGGCGGTGCGGTAGCCGGCGGCCGCGATGGCCGGGAGCTGGTGGCGCCAGGCGTACCAGGTCTGCGGGAAGCCGTGCAGGAGGAGGACGAGCGGCGACTCGACGCCGACGCGGTCCTCGCCGTCGGGTTCGCTGACCGCGACGTGGAAGCGGGCGCCGCCCGCGGAGACGAGGTGGTGCTCCCACGGGCCGTCGATCAGGAGGCTGGCGGGGTCGACACTCACGGGGACGAGGGTACCGGGGGCCCTCCGGGCGCACCGAGCCGGGCGCGACGCGGCCCCCGAGGCGGTGCCTCGGGGGCCGCGTCGCCCGTGACGGCCGGCGGATCAGTCGATGAAGCCGGCCTGTCCGTAGCGGTACAGGAACGCCGCCATGGCGTCGCGGTTGATCGGGGCGGTGGGCTGGTAGACGGCGGTGCCGTCGTTCCCGATCCACCCCGTCGCGATGCCCTCGTCCACGAGCCAGGTGACCTCGGCGTAGAACTGCGTCGCCGGCGTCATGTCCGTGAACGGGGAGACCGGCGGCGCCTCGTGCGCGGGCGAGTCGGCCATCCGGTACAGGAAGGCCGCCATCGCGTCACGCGCGATCGGCTCCAGCGGCCGGAAGGCGGCGGTCCCGTCACCGCCCGCCCACCCCGTCGAGATGCCCTCCTGCGCCAGCCAGGTGATCTCCCGGTAGAACTGGTTGTCGGGGGCGACGTCGGCGAACGGCGAGGTGGCCGGCAGCACGACGTCCGGCTCACCCGCCACCCGGTACAGGAACGCGGCCATCGCGTCGCGCGCGATCGGTGTCACGGGTCGGTACTCTGCCGCGCCGTCGCCCAGGTCCCAGCCGGTCGCGTAGCCGTTCTCGAACAGCCACGAGATCTCCTCGAAGAACAACGATCCCGCCGGGACGTCGACGAACGGCTCGTCCGGTGCCTGCACCCGGCCCTCGACGACGACGTCCGTGGCCGTCGTGGCCGGGGCCGCGAGGGTCGGGTCCGCCGGCTCGAACGCCACGCGGTAGGCCACCGCCTCGGCCGTCGCGACGACGTCGAAGCCCGCCCCGCCGCCGCTCACCGGGCCGCGTGCGACCTCGGCGACGCCGTCGCCGGAGACCCGCTGCAGCACGAGGTCGCCCGCGACGTCCCCGGGCGTGACCGCGGCGGTGATCTGCGCCGTCGCGCCCGCGAGCGGCCGCTCCGGCGACACGCTCACCGTCACGACCGGGAGCACGGGCGCCGCGACGTCGAACGCCACCGTGAACACGTGCACGTTCGGCGCCTGCGGCAGCGTGATGCTCGCCAGGGTGCGCCCCTCCGGCACCACCAGCGGCGCCGAGGCGTACAGGCCGCAGCCGATGTTCTGCGCCGACCCCGTCCCGTTGCCGCGCTGACCCGCCTTGGCCACGACGACGTTGCCCGCCGCCGGGCTGCCCGTGCACCAGTCGCTGAGCTGCACCGGCGCGACCTGCGTCGTGCCGTCGGTGAACGTCAGCGTGACGTCGCCACCGCCGTGCGGCGTGCCGTTGTTCGTCGCCCCCACGAGGCTCAGGCTGCGCGCCTGGCGGTAGGCGTCGGGCACCGGCAGCACCTGACCGCGCGCCAGCGCGTTGTCCGGTCCGCCCGGCTCCACCGCCGGCACCGCGAACACCAGCTCGGTCCCCGGCACGACGCCGGCCGCGCCCTGGGCGAAGCCGAGGTCCGCGAGCGCGTCCCGCAGCAGGTAGTAGCCGAGGCCGTCGAAGTCGGCGTTGCCCGCCCCGGCGTCGCCGATGCCGGTGTTGTCGAACGCCGCGGTCAGCCACCCGGACTCGGCCACGGTCACGCTGGCGCTCGCCTCCGCGACCACGCCCGCGCCGTCGGACACCGCGATCGTGATCGGGTACGTGCCGGCCACCACGCCGTCGCGCACCGCGAGCTCGACGGGGAAGGAGTCCGAGACCGGCACGCCGCCGGAGTCGATGCTCCACTCGCGGCTGGCGGTATCGACCGTGACGACGTCGGAGCCGACGACGTCGACCGTCCCGCCGACCACCGCGTCGGCCTGGGCGATGATCTCGACGGCGACCGTCGTGGACCCGCCCGCCTCGACGCTCGAGCGCGCCGGGGCGACCCTGGCCGCCACCCGCGTCCCGAGCTCGCCGCGCTCCACGAGGGAACCGGGAGCGGCGTCCGGACCGGTCGCCCAGGCCGAGGGCTCCGGGCCGACCTCGAAGGTCAGCGTCCCCGCCGAGGTCAGGTCGTCGCCGGAGAGGTGGCTGGCCTCGACCGGGACCGCCTGCCCGTCGGCCGCTGTCGTGGTGACCTGCTGGACGTAGCGGTTCTCGGCGCTCACCCCCGGCGCGCGGATCTCCAGGAGGTCCGTCCCGAACCAGTCGGGGTCGAGCGTCACGTCGACGGACTCGAACGCCGGCGTCGACAGGCCCCACACGTCGGTCCCGGGCACGATCGGGTAGGCGCCGATCGCCGAGAGCACGTACCAGGCCGACATCGTGCCGAGGTCGTCGTTACCCGTGACGCCCGTGGGGCCGTCGGTGAACAGCGTCATCGCGGCGGCGACGACGTCGGCCGTCTTGTGGGGCTGGCCGAGCCACTGGTACACGTACGGCGCGTGCAGGTCGGGCTCGTTGTTGGGGTTGTAGGTGTCCTGGCCGTAGTAGTCGTACGTGCCGGTGACCCACTGCTCGCGCGCCACGCCCTCGGGGTCGAGCAGGAGCTCGTCGTAGACGAAGAAGTCGTCGAGCCGCTGCTGCGTCGCCTCGACGCCGCCGAACAGCTCGATGAGGCCGGGCAGGTCCTGCTGCACAAGCCACTCGTACTGCACGGCCGTGCCCTCGTGGAACCCGACCGCCTGCGCGGGGTCGTCGCTGCCGACGAAGAATCCCGAGCGGTCGCGCGCCCGGAAGCTCTGCGTCGTCGGGTCGAACAGGGCGAGGTAGTTCTCGCCGCGGGCGGCGTAGCGCGCCGCGTCCTCCGTATGCCCCAGCTCGCGCGCCATGGTCGACAGGAGCGCGTCGGACAGGGCGTACTCCAGGGTCGCGGAACCGCCGTGGTGCAGGTCGTAGTCCCCGGGCCGCCCGTTCTCGCCCGGCTCGTGCGTGACGTAGCCGCGCTCGAGGTAGACCGGGTTGCCGGCGCGACCGTTCGCGACCGACGTGGGATCCGGGGTGTTGTCGGCGTTGTGCGCGAGGACGGCGTAGGTCTCCTCCTCGTGTCCCGCCAGGAGCCCCTGGCTCCACGCGCTGACCAGGAAGGCCGTCCCCGGGTCGCCCGTCATGATGTTGGTCTCGACCGGGCCGTAGCCCCACCGCGGCAGCCAGCCGAGCTGCTCACCCTGGCGCACCACCGAGAGCGCCATGTCGCGCGACTCCTCCGGCGCCAGCAGGTACAGCAGCTGCTGCTGCGTGCGGTAGGTGTCCCAGAGCGAGAAGTTCTGGTAGTAGGTGAAGTCGTCGGCCACGTGGATCTCGCCGTCCCAGCCGCGGTAGCGGCGATCGACGTCGGTGCCGGTGTTGGGTGCGAGGAAGCTGCGGTAGAGCGCCGAGTAGAAGACGCGCACGTCCTCGAGCTCGACGTCGTCCGTCGGGATCGCGACGTCGCCGAGGCGGTCCTCCCACAGCGCGTCCGCGGCCGCGCGGGCGGTGTCGAACGACGTCGCCTCCGCCGCGTGGTTCGCGGCGGCACCCGCCGCGTCGACGTAGCTGAGCGACGTCACGACCTCGACGTCGGCGTCCTGCGTCGCGTCGAAGGTGACCCAGGCGCCGGTGCGCGTGCCGTCGGCGAGCTCCGCGCCGGGGTGCGCTCGTCGTCGACCCAGGTGCCGAACGAGGCGATGTCGCGGTCGAAGGTGGTGCGGGTGTGGACGGTGAAGGGCGGCGTGTCCTGGCAGAAGCCGCGCGAGGTGATGGCGGTCTCCACGGTGCGGGCGTCCACCACGCGCGTGGTCGAGTCCGTGACGGTGTTCAGCGACTGCCCCGGGTTGAGCAGCACTGTCGCCTCGGTCGTGGACGGGAAGGTGTACCGCGCGATCGCGGTGTGCTCGGTGGCGGCGAGCTCGGCGTCGATCGTGCCCGCCGGGGCCTGCAGCCCGACGCGGTAGTAGCCCGGGGCGGCCTCCTCGTCGTCGTGGGAGTAGGGCAGGGCGTAGCTCTCGTAGCGCGTGTCCGACGGCGTCCCCGTCGTGGGGAGCATCGGCATCAGGCCGCCGAGGCCGCAGCCGACGCCGGAGAGGTGGACCATCGAGAACCCGCGGATGCTCGTGCGCGTGTAGTCGTAGCCGGTCATGTGCCCGTTGTCGGGCGAGAACTGCACCATGCCGAACGGCACGCTCGCGCCCGGGTAGGTGTTGCCGTCGTCCTGGGAGCCGATGAACGGGTTGACGTGCTGCGTCAGACCCTCCTCGGCGGCCGGGTCGGCGGACGCGCCCACCGCGGTGAGGCCGCCGGTCGCGGCGAGGACGACGGCGAGGGCGGCGCCGCGCAGCGCGCGGGCGAGTCCTCGCGTCCCCCTCGCGTCCTGGGCTGGTGACGCTGCGGTCGTTCCCCTCGGGGGCGGTCGGGGCGTGATCGCCGGTGCTGGACCATGGCGCTCCTTGTTCACGTCGTCGTGAGCGGGGCACGTCGTCGTGCCCCGCCCCCCAGCGTGCGTGATTCTGACAGCGCTGTCCAGGGGTGGCGGGCGATCCGCGCTACTCGGCCGGCTTCGCCATCCCCTGCTGGATCAGCCCCATCACGCCGGAGTCGGCCAGGGTCGTGACGTCCCCGACGTCGCGGTGCTCCGCCACGTCGCGCAGGAGCCGGCGCATGATCTTGCCGGAGCGCGTCTTGGGGAGCTCGGCCACCACGAGGATCGAGCGCGGCTTCGCGATCGGCCCGATCGCGGCGCCGACGTGGCTGCGCAGCGCCGCGACCACCTGCTCGTCGGCGTCGTCGCCGCTCGGGCGGTCGGTCACCTCCTCGCCGTCGCGCAGGATCACGAACGCGACCACGGCCTGTCCGGTCGTCTCGTCGCTCGCGCCGACCACCGCGGCCTCGGCCACCCACGGGTGGGAGACGAGCGCGGACTCGATCTCCGCCGTCGAGAGCCGGTGGCCCGAGACGTTCATGACGTCGTCGACCCGGCCGAGCAGCCAGATGTCGCCGTCGGCGTCGCGCCGCGCGCCGTCGCCCGCGAAGTACACGCCGGGGAAGCGCGACCAGTAGGTGTCGGCGAACCGCTGCGGATCGCCCCAGATGCCGCGCAGCATCGCCGGCCACGGCTCGGTCAGAGCGAGGTATCCGGCGCGGTCGTCGTGGATCGGGGCGCCCGCGTCGTCCAGCACCTCGGCCACGACGCCCGGCAGCGGCACCTGCGCGGACCCGGGCTTGGCCGCCGTGACGCCGGGCAGCGGCGAGATCATGATCGCGCCGGTCTCCGTCTGCCACCACGTGTCGACGATCGGCGTGCGGTCGCCGCCGATCGCCCGCCGGTACCAGGTCCACGCCTCGGGGTTGATGGGCTCGCCGACGCTGCCGAGCACGCGCAGCGAGGACAGGTCAAACCCGCCCGGGACGTCCTCGCCCCACTTCATGCAGGTGCGGATCGCCGTCGGGGCGGTGTAGAGGATCGTGACGCCGTACTTCTGCACGATCTCCCACCACCGGCCGCGGTGCGGCGTGTCCGGCGTGCCCTCGTAGATCACCTGCGTCGCACCGTTGAGCAGCGGTCCGTAGACGACGTAGCTGTGGCCGGTGATCCAGCCGATGTCGGCCGTGCACCAGTAGACGTCGGTCTCCGGGTGCAGGTCGAACACGGCACGGTGCGTGAAGGACGTCTGCGTGAGGTAGCCGCCGGTGCTGTGGAAGATGCCCTTCGGCTTCCCGGTCGTGCCCGAGGTGTAGAGGATGAACAGCGGGTGCTCGGCCTCGACCCAGACCGGCTCGTGCTCCGCGGAGGCCTGGGGCACGACGTCGTGCCACCACACGTCGCGCTCCGGCGTCCACGCGACCTCGCCGCCCGTGCGGCGCACCACGAGGACGTGCGCGACGGCGGTGCCGCCCTTCGCCAGTGCGTCGTCGACGGCGGGCTTGAGCGGGCTCGCGGCGCCGCGCCGGTAGCCGCCGTCGGCCGTGATGACCAGGGTCGCCTCGGCGTCGAGGATCCGGCTGTGCAGCGCGTCGGCCGAGAAGCCGCCGAAGACGACCGAGTGCGGGGCGCCGATCCGGGCGCACGCGAGCATCGCGACGACCGCCTCCGGGATCATCGGCAGGTAGATCGCGACGCGGTCGCCGGTACCGACGCCGAGGGAGGTCAGGGCGTTCGCGGCGCGCGCGACGTCGTCGGCCAGCTCCGCGTACGTGATGCGGCGGGACCCGCCGTCCTCGCCCTCCCACAGCAGGGCGACGCGGTCGCCGTGGCCGGCGGCCACGTGCCGGTCGACGGCGTTGTGCGAGGCGTTCAACCGCCCGTCGGTGAACCACCCGTAGCGGGGCGCCTCCGAGTCGTCCAGGACCGTGCTGAACGGCGTCTCCCACTCGAGCGTGCGCGCCTGCTCCGCCCAGAACCCGAGCCGGTCGGCCGCGGCCCGGTCGTAGACGTCGGCGCCCACGGCGGCGGCGGCGGCGAACTCCGGCGAGGGCGGGTAGGTGGGGGAGTCGGTCGTGCCGTGGTCGGTGGTCGGCTGTGGCTCGTCTGCAGGCATCGCTGGCTCCTCGAACGGTGGTGCTCGTGTGACGCGGGCCACTCTACGCACGGGGTCCGACACGCGAGGGGCCCGACCACGGATCGTGGTCGGGCCCCTGGTGTCGGTGCCGCGGTGGCGGGTTCAGCCGTGCGTCACCGGTAGATCGTCACAGGCCGCGCGCCTCGCGCTCGGCCTTCACCCGGCCCTCGTAGCGGCCGCTTCGGCGCGCGCCGTGCGAGACGAACGCCAGCAGCAGGAGAACCAGACCGAGCGCGAGCAGGAGCCCGGACCGGCTGGTGTCGCTCAGGTAGTCGGTGACGTTCGTGCCGAAGCCCTCGTGCAGCGACGCGAGCGGCTCGCGCACCCGCTCCACCAGGTCGGAGGCGGCCACGGGCACCACGAGCGCCGCGAGGCCGGCGGCGGTCACGACGCCGCCCCAGATCCACGCGCCGAGGCTCGTCACGCGCGTCACCAGGGCGATGACGACGAGGCCGACGATCCCGCCGGCCAGGCTGAGCAGTCCGGCCACGTTCAGCGGCGACTCGGGCGGGAGGCCGTAGTAGGTGCGCAGCGCGCCGTCGGTGAGGAGGAACCACGTCACGGGGACGGCGATCAGCAGCCCCAGCACGCCCCAGATGTGGGCGGCCGTGCGGCGCACGGGCGCGGCGGCCCACTCCTCGTCGGGCAGCGGTTCGCGCGAGCCGGCCCTGAGGCTGCCGTTCGTCGACCCGGCGAGCGGGTCGGGGTCGCTGACCGGGACGACGCGGGTGGCCTCGACGTCACGCTCCGGGGTCGCGTCGTCGGAGCGCGACGGCGTCGCGGTCGATCCCGTGCGCGAGAAGCGGGATGTGCGCTCGGTCGGCGTGGTGTCGGCGGGCCCTGCAGGATCGCCGTCACCGGTCGTGACCGGCAGCGCCGTGGTGCGCTCACCCGACGGCCCGGGAGCCACGAGCGGGGTGGTGCGGGTGGCGACGTCGTCGCTCTCGGAGCTCGCCCCGTCCTCGCTCGCCGGGGCCGGCCCACTCGCCTCGCGGGAGTCGCGAGAACGGGCGCCGAGGGCGCTCACGCGCGTCGGCGCGCCGCCGGTCGGGGCCGGGTCGGACGTCGCGTCGTCGGTGCGTGGACGGTCGGTCGCGTCGTCGTCGCCGACCGGGCGGGTGAACGCGGTCGCGTCGGGGTCGGTGGAGCCCACGACGGCGGTCTCCTCCGGCGACGTCGACGCGGGGGGCGACGGTTCGGCCGGGGTCAGCGGGGGGACGGGGCGCGGGGCGGAGTGACCGCGACCGACACCGGCCGTGCGGTCGGTGCGCTCGGGGCCGCCGTCGGCCTCGTCAGGCTGCTCGGGAGTGGTCATGGAAGTCCTTCCGTGGGGCTCGACCGCCACGGTAGGCCGATCCGCGCCCGCATCGGGGGACGCGCGCCGGTCGGGGGACCGGTGCGTTCAGTCGGCCACCTCGGTCCACTCGCCGTCGCTGCGGCGGATGTGCTCGAGCTCCTGCCGCTGGGTGCTCCGGCCGCCGCGCCGCGCGGCGTGCGACCCGAGAGCGCCGCCCGCCAGCAGCAGACCCAGCACCCACGCGGGCCCGCCCGCCAGGGGGAGGGCTCGACCGACGGCAGGTCGAGCAGGTCGGTGAGCCAGGGCCGGACGAGGTCGACGACGGGTCCCGCGCCGTCGCCGGCCACCAGGCCCCAGACCGCCGCGAGCAGCCAGCACGCGGCGGCCGCCGCCGGGCCGAGGCTGGAGGTGCTCCCGCTGCCGCCCTGGACCAGGGATCCCAGGGTGAGGAGCGCCAGCGCTGCGACGACCGGGGCCGCACCGGCGGCGTCGGCCGGCGCGATGCGGCCCGTCAGCAGCTCGTCCAGCAGCGCGGCGACGACGACGGCCCCGAGGAGGCCGAGCACGATCGCACCCACGTGGTGCAGCAGCCGGGGACGCGGCGGGGTGGTGACGGCTCCGCCGTCGGTCAGTCGCTGCTCGGCCCGCTCGGCGGCGCGCCCGAGACGTCGGGCGACCGCGGCGGCGACGGCGAGCGCCAGCAGGGTGAGACCGATGACGAGGGGCAGCCCGGAGTCGAGCAGGCGCGCGGTCGTGGCGGAGAGGTCGGCGGCCTCCGGCCCCGACACGCGGAGGTCGGGGAGGACGGCGAGGACGCGGTCGGTCACGCCGTCGGCCCACGTCCCGAGCACGCCGGGCAGCCCCAGCAGGAGCCACGCGCCGCCGGCGACGGCCGGGGCGACGGCGCTGCGCCCCATCCACGCCGCGACCAGCGCGAGCACGAGACCCGCGGCGACGACGGCGGCGAGCGCGGCGGTGTCGCCGGGGCCGGCGGCCTCGGCCCTCGCCAGCGCCAGCACGAGCGCGGCGAGTGCGGCGGCGGTGCCGAGGAGACCGAGGAGCGCACCGAGGAGGTGGTCGCGGGCACGGGAGCGGGGCGGCACGGGGGCGGCGGGTCGCGTGACGAGCGGGACCTCCTGCGTCGAGCGGACCGACGGGCGCGCGGCGGTGGTGCCGTTCTCGCCGGTCCCGGCCGTGGCGGGGCCGTCGGGTTTGGTCGTCCCTGCGGTGCGAGGGGTCGCCGGACCGCCGCCCCGGTGGCGCTCGGACAGCGCGTCGTCCGTGCTCATGTGGTTCCCGCTCCTCGCCGACGTGAGGTGCAAGTATGTCGCGCCGCGGGGGACCCGGTCGGTCGTCAGGAGGCGCGGGCCGGCCCCTCGGTCCCGTCGAGCTGTCCCCAGTTCCGGGCTGCACCTGTCGGGGCCGGTCGTCCACACCGGGTCCCCCACCGACGGTGTGATCGGGCGAGCATCGGTCGCGGAGGTGGGGCGATGATCGGGACGACACGGACGAGGCGGGCCGCCGCAGGCCGATCGGCGCGTGCGCCGGGTCCGGTGGGCGCGGCGGCGACGGTGGCGAGCCGGGTGGGGGGATCGACGGCGGGGGCGCCGCGCGAGCGGCTCGTCGTGGCGCTGCGGTCCGCGGACGAGACCCTCGCGGCCGCCGTCGGCGACCTCGTCGGGTGGCTCGACGGCGAGCTGCTGGTCCGGCCCCCGGGGTCGGCCCCGGTGCCGGCCCACGTCCACCTCGACGACGTCGGCTCCGTCCAGGCGGCGGTCGCCGGTCGTGCGCGACCACCGAGCTGGGGCAGCACCGCGATCGCCGTCGCCCGTGCCGACGCCGCTCCCGCGCGCCCCGATCCTCAGGTGCCCGAATCCGACCTCCTGCGCGGCGTCCCGGACCGGCCGTGGCTGATCCCGCACGAGACGGGCGAGCTCGCGGACGCGATCACCGCACGCGCCGCCGCGAGCACCACCACGACGATCGGCGTCGTGGGTGTGCGGGGCGGTGTCGGCGCCAGCGTCACCGCCGCCCTGCTCGCACGGGTGGTCGCGCCCGGTGGCCGCGGGGTGGCGCTGCTCGACGTCTCCGGCGGGCTCGACGTCACGCTCGGGATCGAGGACGAACCCGGTCCGCGGTGGGCCGATCTGACGGCCGAGGCGGGGCCGTTCCCCGCCGCCACGCTCGTGGCGAACCTGCCCCGCTGGGGCCAGGTGCACGTGCTCGCCGCCGACGCCCGCGGTGTCCCCGGTCCCGCGGCCCTGACCGGCGTGCTCCCGGCCGTGCGCCGGATGTGCCGTGCGGTGGTCCTGGACCTGCCCCGGTCCGCCCCGCTCGACGTCGTGGCGCACTGCGACAGCGTCGTGGCCGTGACGGGGACCGACGCCGCGTCGGCCGCGGGGCTCGCCGCCCTCCTGCGGCGGTGGGAGCCGGCCGGTGTCGAGGTGCGGCTGGCCGTGCGCCGCTCGACGGGCGCGGCGGTCGCCGACGCGGAGGAGCTCGCGCGCTGGTGCGGCCGACCGCTGCTCGGGGAGCTGCCGCGGTTGGCGGCCCTGTCAGGTGACCTCGCCCGCGGCCTCGGACCGGCGGCGCGGCCGCGATCCGGCCTCGTGCGCGCCGTCGGCGCTCTCGCGAGCTCCGCGGGGCTGACGTGAGCCTGCTGGCGCACGTGCGACGCGTCGTCGCCACGGAGGAGGCGCGGCCGGGTGCGGCGGCGGTCGTGCGCGCCGTGCGCGGTCCGGGTGCCGTCGACGTGCGTGTCGACAGCCCCGTCGACGGAGGTGTCGCGGCGACTGTGCCGACGAGCACGGACGTCGTGCTGGGGCTGCGCCGGGGGCGGGACCAGGTGGCCGACGCCGTCGCCGACATCGCCGGGACCAGCGCGCCGCTGCGTCACCTGTGGGCGGACCCCGACGTCACGGACGTCCTCGTCAACGGGCCGCGGGAGGTGTGGGTGGACCGGGGTGGCGGCCTCGAGCGGGCCGCGGCGCCGGGACCCGACGGCCTCGGTGACGTGCGGGCGCTCGCGACCCGGCTCGCCGCGGCGGCGGGGCAGCGTCTCGACGACGCGGCGCCCATCGCCGACGGGCGGCTGCCCGACGGGACGCGGCTGCACGCCGTCCTGTCCCCCGTCGCGGCCGACGGCGCGTGCCTGTCCCTCCGCCGTCACCGCGCGAGTGCGGTCGACCTGACGCACTGGCGAGCCTCGGGCGGCTTCGCGGACCAGGGTGAGCAGGTGCTGCGGGCGCTGGTGCAGGCGCGGGCGAACCTGCTGGTCAGCGGGAGCACGGGGAGCGGCAAGACGACCCTGCTCGGCGCGCTGCTGGCGCTCGCGGCGCCCACGGAGCGTCTGGTGTGCATCGAGGAGGTCCGCGAGCTCGAGCCCGCCCACCCGCACGTCGTGCACCTGCAGTCCCGCGCGGCGAACGTCCAGGGCGCCGGAGCGATCAGCCTGGCCGACCTGGTGCGGGCGGCGATGCGGATGCGGCCCGACCGCCTCGTGCTGGGCGAGTGCCGCGGCGCGGAGGTCCGCGAGGTGCTGATGGCGCTCAACACGGGGCACGACGGCGGGATGGCGACCGTGCACGCCAACACCGCGACCGACGTGCCCGCCCGCCTCGTCGCGCTCGGGTCGCTCGCGGGGCTGAGCGCCGAGACGGTCGCGGCGCAGGCCGTCAGCGCGTTCGACGCCGTGATCCACGTCCAGCGCGTCCCCGGCGCCCGCGTCGTGGCGCAGATCGGCGTGCTCACCCGGGTGGACGGCCAGCTCGTCGGAGAGGTGGCGATGCAGCGCCGGCGGGTGGGGCTCGACGACCCCGGAGACGCGGGCCGGGCGGGCGCCGACCTCGAACCCGGGCCGGGGTGGGACCGGCTGGCGCGGCGCCTCGAGCGAGGCGCACCGTGAGTGCCGTCGTCGGTCCGGCCGGCCCGCTCGGATCGACCGTCCTGGCCACCGTGGCGCTCGTGGCCGTGGCGCTGCTGCTGGAGGGGCGCTGGTCGCTGGTGGGGCGAGGCGGCCCTCGGCGGGCCGGGCGCGCGTCCTCCGGCCGCCGCGCCCCCGCGGGGACGAGGCGGTTCCGGTGGTCCTCGCGGCGACGCCGGCGCCCCGCCGAGCCGCCGCTCGGGGTGCTGTGCACGCAGGTCGCCAGCAGGCTCCGCTCGGGCGCCACGGTCACCCAGGCGTGGCAGCGAGCCCTGGCCGACGAGCCGGTACCCGTTCGGGCGGGCGCGTCAGGGGTGCCGGGTGCCCCCGGGCTCCGGGACGACTCCGGCGTCCCGCCACCGCTGCTCGCGCTGGTGGGGACGACGGCGGCCGCGGACGCCGTCGTGGTCGCGTGCCGTCTCGCGCACCGGTGCGGGACACCGCTCGCCGAGATCCTCGACGGCTGCGCGCACGGGATCACCGAGGTCGAGGCGGCCGACGCCGATCGACGGCGGGCGCTCGCCGGCCCTGCCGCGACGGCTCGGCTGCTGGGCTGGCTGCCTCTGGCGAGCCTCGTCGTCGGGGCCGGGCTGGGAGCGGACCCGCTCGGGGCGATCGCGACGGGCGGACCGGCGGCGCTCGCCGTCGTGCTCGGTCTCGCGTTCCTGGCGCTCGGGCGGTGGTGGAGCCGCCGGATGGTGCGAGCCGCACAGCGGGCGGGCGAGCGGTGGGACCGGTGATCGCGGCGGGCGCGGCGCTCGGCGTCGCCGTCTGGCTCGTGCTGGCCCGGGCCCGCGCGCCGCGAGTCGCGCCGCGGGAGGTCCCGCCGGCCGCCGTCGTGCTCGATCCCGCCGTCGCGTGCGACCTGGTCGCGGCGGTGCTGGAGGCGGGGGCGTCGGTCCCCGCGGCGCTGGAGGCGCTCGGCGGCGCGGTCGGTGGCCGCGGCGGGCACGAGGTCGCCGTGGCCGCGCGGATGCTGCGCTTCGGGGCGAGCTGGGAGGAGGCGTTCGAGCGAGTGCCGGGCGCGTGGGACCCCGTGACGCGCGCGCTGCGGCTGGCGTGGACCGACGGCGTCGCCCCGGGGCCCTCGCTCGCGGCGACCGCCGGCGCGCTGCGGGCCTCGCGGGCGGCGTCGGCCCGGGAGGACGCGGAGCGGCTCGGCGTCCGGCTGGTGCTCCCGCTCGGGCTGTGTCTCCTGCCCGCGTTCGTGCTCATGGGCCTCGTGCCGGTGATGATCGCGACCGGGGGTGACCTGCTGGGGTTCGTGGGATGAGTCGGTGCTCGCATCGGCGGCGCCGAATCAAGTTGACCCGGTGCGGGCCGACGGAGATGGTGGCGGTCGAGACGAAGGAGACCCCGTGCCGCTGAGCTGGACCCACCTGACCGACGCCGACACCCCCGACTGGGCCGATCTGACCGCGGTGCTCGCGGAGCACGACGGCACCGACGAGATCTACTCCGCGCAGGACCTCGCCGAGGAGCTGCTCGAGCACGGCTTCGACCCGGCGCTCGACTCCTGGGCGGTGCGGGAGGACGGCGTGCTCGTCGCCTACGGCCAGCTCCGGGTGAGCAGCGCGCTGACGAGCGAGGGGTGGGCGCGCGCGAACGTCGACGGCGGCGTCCACCCGCACTGGCGCGGCCGCGGTATCGGAACGCAGCTGCTGGAGCGCATGGAACCGCGCGCCCGTGCGCTCGCGGCCGAGCGGCACCCGGGCGCCCCCGTGCAGCTGCGCGCGTCCGGGGGCAGGGAGGGCAGCGACGCCCGCGACCTGCTCGCCGATCACGGCTACGCCCCGGTGCGGTACTTCACCGACATGGCGCGGTCGCTGCCCGGTGAAGCGCTCGGGCCGCTCGACGCCCGCGTGCGCGTCCTCACCGAGGAGATGTCCGAGGCGGTGCGCCTGGCGCACAACGAGGCGTTCGCGAGCCACTGGGGCTCGACCGCGCAGAGCCCGGAACGCTGGGCCGACCACATCGGTGCGAGCGCGTCGCGCCTGGCGGACTCCCGGGTCGTGCTGGACGACGACGGCACCGTGCTGGCCTACGCCCTGTGCGGCCAGTGGGTCGATCGTGAGCTGTACGTCAGCCTCGTGGGCACGCGCCCCGAGGCCCGCGGGCGGGGGCTCGCGCGCGCCGTGCTCGAGGCCACGGTCGCGGACGCCGCCGCCTCCGGTCGCTACGACCTGATCGAGCTCGGGGTCGACACCGAGCACCCCAGCGGTGCCGGTCGCCTGTACGCCTCCGTCGGGTTCGCTCCGGTCCGCACGATCGCGGTGTACGCCAAGGTCGAGGAGCACGCGGTCGAGGAACACCTGGGCGCGCAGCCCGCCTGAGCCTCGCCGGCCCTCGCCGTCCCGGGCCGTCCCCGGCCGTCCCCGCCCCACCCCGCGCTGTCCCCACCGCCCGCCCGCGTCGTCGCCGTCCCCCACCGGTCCGGGCCGCCCCGCCCACGCCGTCGCCGGCCGCGATGGTGGTCCCGGGTCGGACCCGGCCCAGGAGACGGCGGCACGGTCCGCCGGGAGGGGAGTGAGGATGGCACGGATCAGGGGAGGATCGTCGGGGTCGCGCTGCGCGCGTCCGACGCGGTCGCCCGGAGCGGCCGCACGGTGCGGCGGTGGGTGCACCGCCGGCTCGAGGCGCTCGCGGCGCGGTGGGGCGTGGTCACGGCGCGTCCCGAGGCGGGCATGGCGACGGCGGAGTACGCCATCGCCACGCTCGCACCGGTGGCTGCATCATCGCGTATTTACCCTCTTGACCAACGCTTGACGGAAGGCCTCACCCGTGACGATCACGCTCCGCACCGCGCTCCACACCGCCTGCCTCGACCCCATGACGGGCGTCGGTGTGCTCGTGCTGCCCGACCCCGGCAGCGATGTTGGCGACCCACTCGCACCGGGGGACTCGCTCCACGCCGTTGACTGGCTCGCGATGATGCGCCAGCTCGACGCCGCCGGCTGGGAGCCGCTGCTCGGCGACTGGGATGCGTTGGTGCCGGTGGACCTCAACGGCGCGGGGCGGTCTGCAATCGCGCTGTACGGACGGAGTCCGATCACGTCCAGCCCCACGCTCCGGGAGGTCGCGGCGGCAGATTGCGAGGTGGCGGCGGCGGCGCGGCGGGCAGTCGAGGCGGCTTGGTAGGTCGACACGCCGATGCGACACGCCGAGGGTCGCCCTTGCGTTTCCGCAAGATTCGGCCGATTCACGCTCCGATCTTTCTGTGGTAAGGCGTTTCCCCAGCCTGTGGAGACGCCGCGCCGCTCCCGCGCCAATCAGCGGTTCGCGTCAGCTCGACCCTGTGGACAGAGTGTGGATGGACGTCAGCGCGTCCCCACATCTTGTGGGGACCGCAGTCCCCAGGCACCACATGTTGAGTTTCACGGTTGTAGTTCGAGCGCTAGGGTTGATCCCGCAGCAGGTACCAAAAAGCCCTGTCCGACCCAGTCGGGCAAGGCCGACGGGTAGGGCAGGGCGATGGTCTCAGTTGGGATGCCGAGACGGTCAACCTACTCCCGCCCAGGGTCGAACTCAACCGTGAGTGAGACTCAGCTCGGCCAATGGGTCAACGCCTCGCTGCGGAGGTAAGCACCATGAGCAAGCCCAGGCAGTACAGCCCCGGGAGCAAGGCCCCCTACTCCGGCCAGTACCGGATCGTCGGCGGTAGCGGAGCCGAGCGCACGGCCGTCCAGAACAAGCCTCTGCCGCCCACGCCTCGCGCCGGCCAGCGGTACGTGCTGGTCGACCGCACCAAGAATGGCTCCGGTCGCTGACCTGAGCTGAGCGCCACGCTGCCCCCGTCCCGACTCTTGGGGCGGGGGCAGCGTTGCGTTCCGAGTGAGACCGACGTCACTCGAAAGTCGGTTCCGTCAGGGGGTTGGCGTCGGTGTCTACATAGTGGCGAGACCTCCCGAGACGCGTTCGCCGAAAGTGAGACGCAAGTCACCGCGAATCGACGCGTACAAGTGCTATCGGGACCGGTGTATAGAGGGTGAGGGAGAGACCTCCCAGGACGCTGCGCGTCGGGCTGAGACCGGCATCACCCCCGGTGGGCGACCAGGTACCGCGTCGGCGCGCGTGTACAGAGGGTGGGGCACCAACTTTCACGCCAGCAACTGAACAACCGAACAGCCCAACCAGGGCCACTCCGCTTCGGCGGGGTGGCCCTTTCGCATGCCCCCACACAGGAGGACAAACACGATGACCGACGACGACACGTTCCTGACGGAGGACCAGCTGGCCGAGCGCTGGCAGTGCTCGGCCCGCACACTGCGCAACGACCGGCACCGGGGCCGAGGCGTCCCGTACACGAAGCTCGGCGGCAGCGGCCGAGTGCGCTACTCACTCGCCGCCGTGCGCGCGTGGGAGACCGGGCACGCCGTCGCGCCGGAGACCACGGCGTGAGTCGGTGGTGGGAAGCGCCAGAGTACGGCGGCGCGATGCCGGGCGCGATCGAGGCTGAGCACGGCGGCGATGCCGTGACCGGCGTGTGGTCTGGCTCGGCCTACGTCTTCCCGTTCGGTGTCATCGCCCCGTCGCACCTGCGCCCGGGGCGCTCGATTGACGGGCGTCGGGTTTTCGCCGTTGCAGGGCAGAGCCTGGGGGCAGCCCCGTCGGGCGCGCGTCTGCTGGCTGCCGCCGCCAAGATGCCGGACGCCGCGCTGAGTCGCGACCTCGCGTCGCTCACGGCGGCAGCCGCCTGCGACGCTGACCGCTCCGCGATCCGGGCCTATGGCCGTCTGCGCCGTCGAGCGCGAGGGTTCCGCCCCGGCGACTACGGACACAACAGCCACGCCCTGATCGACCGCGCGGTGCTCGCAACCGTCGCCGGACCGGCTGCCGTGCGGACCGGCCGGTCAGCCACCTGCGCGACCTGCGGCACCACGTTCTCGGCCCAGCGCTCCAGCGCGCGCTACTGCTCGGGCCGCTGCCGCGAGCGAGCCCGACGCAACCGAGCGGCGTGACGCCAACTCGGCGATTCTGCGCGTTCGGAGGGAACTACCCCAACCCCCGGAAAACGCGCGACACAACCACTGCAATAGCAACGATCCCGAGACCCCTTAGCGTCACGGGCTCCCACCACTGGAGGTCGCAGCGATGACACCTACTGACAGCGCGCCACGGTTCCTGACCGTGACCGAGATCGAAGCCAGGGCGGAGGAGCTTGGCCCCGTCGGACCGCGCACCCTTCGGCCCACGCCCGCGAGCTGGCCCCACCGGAGGGCGGCGGCGCTCACTCGCGAGGCGTCGCCGTTCACGACCGACGGCGGAGCCGGCCCAACGTCCCGCCGCGTGCTGGCCGCAGTGCTCGCGCGCGTGCTTCCCCTCACGATCTCTCGGCCCGTGATCGCGAGGGCCACCGGCGCAACCGAGGCAGACGTGCACGCCGCGCTCGATGAGCTGGCGGTGCGCGGCTTGCTCAGCGAGCACCGGGGCCGCTACACGCTCGGCCCCCAGGCCGACGCCGCGATCCTCGCTGCGCTCGCACCCACAACCCACACCCACCCCGAACCGGAGGAGATCTCCCGCATGACGAACCAGACCGCCACCCCTGCCGAGGCCAACCGATGAGCGCGACCGTCGCGGCGCTGGACGCCGCCCCCGTCGGGAGCCTCGCACTCGTGACCATCAACGGCGGGCGAGAGATCCTGGCGAAGGTCGGCCCCGACCGGTGGGGCATCTCCGAGAGCTACCGGGGCGCAGAGCTGGCGGCGTTCGGAGCGGAGCTGCACCGCGTACGGAGCAAGGAGCCCGTCGTGGTGCGCGTGCTCCACGGCTACACGCCGGTGACGGCGGCGCGTAGTTCTGCTGCACGACGCGAGGCGCGAGCGCGCCGCGTTGCGACGGACGAGCCACGGCGTGCCGCCGCCTGAGGCGCAGCGACGATGGGCAGGCCTGCCCGCCGCTGGCGCGCTGACGCTGGGCCAGAGCCCGGACCTCCCGAGGTTCCTGGCCCTGCCCCTACTGGCGCTGGCCCGCGTGCACCGCAACGGACACGCCCCGTTCGCGCCGGGAGAACTTCGAGAGCTGCTGGCTCGCCCAGACACCACGACGGGTGAACTGCTGGACGCACACCCGTCCAGTGTGTCGAGGGCCATCCGCGAGGCGAAGACGCGCGGTCTCATCGCACCCGCCAGCTCGGCGCGATGCATCGTGCTGGTCGACGCGCTGCACACCTACGGCACCGGCAGCAACAGCGTGCCGCGCTGCGGCCACGATTGACACCGGGGGTCAACCCCTTCCGCACGATGCTGCCGGAGGGGTTGACACCGGAGGTCAACCACGTTGACACCGGAGGTCAACCCGTTTGGCACCGTCGCAACGGATACCGGCTGCCGCCTCTAATGATCTCTATCGGCGGCGGCGGTGTGGAGGCCCAGCGCAGAGGCCAGGCGCAGCGGCGTGTGGCCCCGGAGGGGCCAACTCCAGCGCAGGGTTCTAGGACCAGGCGTAGCGGCTTGTGGCCCCGGAGGGGCCACGCTCCAGCGCAGGGTTCTAGGACCGGGCGTAAGTGCCACTACGCCCACCCGCCGCCGCCCTGCCCTGGGCTGACGGTCCGGCCTGCCGCTGCGGATCGGCGCCCGTCGAGGGGCAACGACCATTCCCGCCGCTGGCTTCCTGAACGTGGCAGAACCCGAGGCGCTAAGACAGGCCGGTCGGGCACCTAGGCCGCAAGAGGTCGCACCCCCACCCCCAGAACGAAGCGCACCGCCGACGGCGCACAACGTCGGCACCACAAGGAGAACCAACAGGATGACGAACGTAGGAACCGACCCCCGCGCCCGTGCGCACGACGCTGCACCGCGACCGGTCGAGCCGGAGGTGGCGGAGGAGCTGGCACGGATCGACCGTGCTCAGTGGAACGTCATCGCAGACCCCGAGACCGGAGAGGAGCGCCAGGCCAAGCGAGCGGACGTGACCCACAGCCTGCCGAGGCAGCTCGCGGCTGAGGTTCTTCCCCTCGTGCCGCCGACCCTGCCCGCAGGGCAGGCGTTCCAACGCCTGGAGCTGCTGCGCAAGGCGCTTGCCGACGCCGCCGAGGGGACGCGCGTGGTGAACGAAACTCCAGCGAAGCGAGCGGCGCTGGCCGGCGAACTCGCGCAGCTCCGAACCGAGCGCGAGGCGGAGCGGGCGAAGGTGGAGGGCTGGGAGCCGAGCGACGGCGACCCGCCGAGCCACGTCCCGCTCCAGCGATGGGACCGCCTTATCCGCGAGAACCGAGCCGCTGACCGAGCGCTCGTGGAGACCGAGCGCGTGTGGACGATGGGGCCGATGTCCGGTCTCGGGAAGCTCGACCGGGCGACCGAGGCCCTGCCGGAGCTCATCGCCAACGCGACCTCCAAGGCGTGGTGGGACGGCGTCGCGCAGGCGCACGACGGCACGTTCCGTCGCTGGGAGGCTGCGGCCACCCGCAACGCGCAGGACGACGGGCGACGCCGCGTCGAGGAGCGACGCCGTCGTGAGGCCGACGCCGCTGCCGCCGCGCAGGCCGACGCCCAGGAGGCAGCACGACGGCACGTCCGCGACCTCGCCGCCACCGTCACCGCCGGCTAGCACCACCAGAGAGACGCCCCCCACCCCGGCCACGGTGCCCGGGGTGGGGGGCGTCTTTCGCTACTTCTGGCCCTCGCGGACGACCGTCACCGGACCTTCAGCCGCAACCACCTTGGCTCGTGCACCACGCTGCGCCCGGGGCTGTAGATGGGCGGGGACCATCACGGCGGCGTCGGGGTCGCGGGGCACCATCTCGACCGGCTTCCAGCCACCGTGGATGACCACGCGCGCCAGCACGTCGCGCACAGCCGCCTGCCGCCGTGCGAGGGGCCAGGAATCGAAGATCTCTCCCAGCTCATCGAAGTTGGGCAGCTTCCCGCCGGCCCATGCCCACGTCAGCTCGCTCCGGCGTACGTCGGCAATCTGAGCCTCCAGCGCCTCGCTCCGCGTCTCTAGCTCAGCGATGGCCGCGAGCGCCGCCGAGCGCACCGCTGCGCCTGCACCTACGGCGCTGCGGCCCCATTCCTCGGCCTCGGCCTGGAGCTGACCGAGCTGGGCGATGAGCGGCACCACCGTGGGCGACGGCTCCGCCGAGCCCGAGGCCGCTGCGCCGAGCATCACCCCCAGCGTCACCATGCGCACGCGCTCATCAATCGGCGCGAGCGACCGCGAAAGGTGCCCCGGCCGCGCTGAGCACCGGTAGGTGCGGCGACGCGTTCCGTCGGTGTGCGGCTTGGACTGAGTGCCGACGTGCACCGTCACCTCCCTGCCCTCCGCGAGGCACACGCCGCAGAGGGCAAGACCGGTAAGTAGGAACACCTGAGCGCGCGGCCCCGGCGTCCCCCTGCCGGACATGAGCGTCACAGCCGCTCGGAACGTCTCGACGTCCACGATGGGCTCCCACGTTCCCTCGCCCACCTCCACGCCCTTGTGCGCGCGGATGCCCGCATTCCGGGGGTTGCGCAGTAGGCGCAGCACGTCTCCGCTGCGCCACGTCGTGCCGCCGTTGGTCGGTGAGATCGCCCCCGAGGTGTTCCATTCGCGCGCGACCTGCGATGCGGTCGCACCACCGATCACGGCGGTGTACCCCTCGCGGATCACCTCGGCCTCGGCATCACGGTGCTGCCCGTCCCGCTCGAACCCCAGGGGTCGACGCGTCCAGTGCGGCTTCCCCTTGGCTGCGCGCTGGGCGTGCGCTGCCGTCTGCCGCTCCGCCATCGTCTCGACCTCCAGCCGAGCGATGGAGGCCATCAGCTCCGCCACCATGCGCCCCATCGCGGAGCCAAAGGCGAGATCCTGCCCTCGCGTCAGCGCCACGCTCACGCCGGCAGACGTACACGCCTCGATCAGGGCCAGCTCATCGCGACGGTTGCGGCTGAGCCGAGTGAACTCAGTGGCGACGATCCACCCAACCGAGCCCGTGGCTACCTCCGCCATGAGCGCATCGAACCCTGGACGCTGACGGACCCGGCCTCGGTGTGCCGTGGCGCTCACATCGTTGTCGACGAACTCGCCCACTACCGTGAGGCCCCTGCCCGTAGCGAGCTGGCGCGCCGCCTCTAGCTGACGCTCGACCGACGCCCTTTCGTTGGTGCGGTCGAGACTGGCGCGGGCGTAGATGACGGCCGCAGTGGGCTCGATGGGGACGGACACGTATGCGATCCTAGAGCGACTGGCGCGGCGGTCGCGTTCGCCGGCCTGCTGCTGGTGATCATGCGCAGCGGCGAGGTGCGCGAGATGCTCATGGGCATCGTCCGCGAGGCGCTGTCGCGATGAGCGGTGCGGCCCGGACCGAGGAGTCGGTGCGCGGCCGCGAGCGTGGGAGTGCGACGGCGGAGCTCGCCGTCGCACTCCCGGCGGTGGTCGTGGTGCTGCTCGCCCTGCTGCTGGCGGCCACGGCCGGCTCGGCGGCGGTGGCGTGCGCCGACGCGGCGCGGGTCGGTGCGCGCTCGGCGGCGCTGGGCCTCGATGCCGGCGAGGTGCGCGCCGACGCCCAGCGGGTGGCGGGGGAGGGTGCACGGGTCGAGGTCGCGCGCGACGGTGCGTGGGTGCGCGTGGTGGTGCGACGCGACGTGCGGCTCGGGAGCGAGGCGCTCGGCGGGACGATCACGGTCAGCGGCCGGGCGCAGGCGAGGCTGGAGCCGGGCGAGTGACGAGGCGGCACCGGTGGTCGCGGTGGCCCCGGTGGCCCCGGTGGCCTCGCGCGCTCGACGGCGAGCGCGGCTCCGGCACGGCGCTCGCGCTCGGCCTGATCGGCGCGGGGGCGATCCTCCTGGTCGTGCTGGCGCTGACGGGTGAGGGACTCCGGGCGCGAGCGGTCGCTCAGGGCGCCGCCGATCTCGGGGCGATCACGGCCGCCGAGGTCGCGGCGTCGCCCGCGGGCGG
Organism: Litorihabitans aurantiacus; assembly: GCF_030161595.1. Classification (NCBI taxonomy): domain Bacteria; kingdom Bacillati; phylum Actinomycetota; class Actinomycetes; order Micrococcales; family Beutenbergiaceae; genus Litorihabitans; species Litorihabitans aurantiacus. The sequence continues at coordinate 2,625,981 of NZ_BSUM01000001.1, read as the reverse complement.
TGACGCGTGCGGACTCGCGGCGGTGGCGGTGTCCCGGGCCGGTGCGGGGATGGTGAGCTGCACGATCGAGGGGCGCGAGGCCGTCGTCGTGGCGAGCGTGCCGACCCGGGTGGGCGACGCCGTCGCCCGGGCCCGCGCGGGGCCGGCGCCGCCGGGGACGCGACCACCCACAGCCACGGCCGCCGGCCCCGGCGGTGCATCAGGGCGCGAGCGAGCGCAGGTAGTCCAGCACGGCGAGCGCACCGGCCTTGTCCAGCGGGGAGTTCCCGTTGCCGCACTTCGGCGAGTAGACGCAGCGGGGGCAGCCGTGCCGGCAGCCGCACGAGGCGACCGCCTCGTGGGTGGCCTCGATCCAGCGTCGCGCGGCGCGGAACCCGCGCTGGGCGAAGCCGGCGCCGCCGGGGTGGCCGTCGTGCACCAGCACCGTCGGCGCGCCGGTCTCGGGGTGCAGCGCGGTGGACAGGCCGCCGATGTCCCACCGGTCGCACGTCGCCAGCAGCGGCAGCACACCGATCGCGGCGTGCTCGGCGGCGTGCAGCGCCCCCGGCACGTCACCCGGCGCGATGCCCGTCTCGGCCAGCAGCGTCTCCTGCCCGACCGTCCACCACACCCCGGTGGTCGGGAGCGTCCGCACCGGCATCTCGAGCTCGTGCCGCGCGACCACCTCCATCGCGGGTGGTACCCGCACGTCGTACCCCTGCACCTGGCTGGTGACCTCGACGTGCCCGTAGCGCCACGTCACCGGCCCCCACCGCACCTCCTCCAGCACGTCGACGAAGCTGGCGTGGTGGGCCGCCGTCGCCATCGTGCGGTGGGCGACGTCGCCGCCCACCACGAGCGCCACGTCGTCCTCGAGCCGCTCGACCACGAACGTGCGCCCCTGGTGCACGTACACCGCGCCCGGGTGGACGACCGAGTCGGCCCGACCGCCGTCGACGGTCCCGAGCATCGCCCCCGTGACCTCGTCCACGACGGCGACGTCCGCCGTTCCCGATCCGCGCAGGTCGGTCAGGCGCGAGGGCACCTCGGCGCGCGCCTGGTTCCAGTACCAGCCGGTCGGTCGGCGTCGCAGCAGCCCGCGGCGCACGAGCTCGTCCAGGAGCGTGGCGTCCGCGAGCCCGAACAGCGCCAGGTCGGGCTGCGTCAGCGGCACCTCGGCCGCCGCCGCGCACAGGTGCGGCGCCAGCACGTACGGGTTGCTCGGGTCGAACGTGGTGACCTCGATCGCCTCGTCCAGGACCGCGGACGGGTGGTGGACCAGGTAGGTGTCGAGCGGGTTGGCGCTCGCGACGAGCACCGCCACGCCGTCGGCCCCCGCGCGGCCCGCCCGGCCCGCCTGCTGCCAGAACGACACGCGCGTGCCGGGCCACCCGGTCATCAGGACCGCGTCCAGCCCCGAGATGTCGACGCCGAGCTCGAGGGCGTTCGTCGTCGCGAGGGCAGTGAGGCGCCCCGTGCGCAGCGCACCCTCGAGCGTGCGGCGCTCCTCGGGGAGGTACCCCCGCGGTAGGCGGCGACGGCGACGTCCCCGCCGTCCCGGAGCACCTCCACCGGATCGGCGCCGTCGTCACAGGTGTCGGTGCCGGCGCCGAGGAGGTCCTCGCCGAGTGAGCGCGCCGCCGTCGCCGCGACCACCTCGCTGCCCGCGCGCGAGCGGACGAAGGCGAGCGTGCGCCGTCGGGCCCGGACGAGGTCGTGCAGCAGCTCGGCGGACTCCGTCAGGGCGCTGCGGCGGGGGACGTCGGGCGTGCCGCTGATGACGCCGCCCTCACCCCAGCCCTCGTCACCCCAGCCGCCGCCCGGGTGGCCGCCGTCGCCGTGGTGATCGAGCGCGGCCGGCTCCCAGAACACGATGCGGCGCTGCCCCTGGGGCGCGGTGTCCCGTGTGGTCGCGTGCACGCGGGCCGGGTCGACGCCGGTCAGCCGCGCGAGCGTGTCGACCGGGTCTCCCGTGGTGGCGGAGGCGGCGACGACGACCGGGTCGGCACCGTAGTGCCGAGCCAGCCGCAGCAGGCGCCGCAGCACGAGCGAGACGTGCGCGCCGAACACGCCGCGGTAGGCGTGGCACTCGTCGATGACTACGTGGGTCAGACCGCGCAGCAGCCGCGCCCAGCGCTCGTGGCCGGGCAGGAGCGAGAAGTGCAGGAAGTCGGGGTTGGTGAGCACGACGTCGGCGTGGCTGCGGATCCAGCCGCGCTCGTCGAAGGAGGTGTCGCCGTCGCACGACGCGACGCGCACGGCCCCGCGCAGGTCGGGACCGCCGCCGGTGCCGTCCCCGAGGAGCCGCTCGAGCGAGGCGAGCTGGTCGGCCGCCAGCGCCTTGGTGGGGGAGAGGTAGAGCGCCGTGGGGCGACGGCGGAGCGCGGCCACGCTCCCGGTCGGCTCGGGCGCCGTCAGGATCGCGGAGAGGGTCGGGAGCCACAGCGCGAGCGACTTGCCCGAGCCGGTGGAGGTGGCGATGACGCTGTGCCGGCCGGCGTGGACGGCGTCGGCGGTCTCCACCTGGTGCCGCCACGGCGCCGCGACGCCGGCGGCCTCGTACGCGGCGCGCAGCCGCGGGTCCACCCAGCTCGGCCACGCGGCCCGCTCACCCGCGCGACCGGGGATGGTGCGCACGTGCCGCAGCTGCTCGGCGCGGGCCCCGCCGGCGAGCAGCACGTCCAGCACGTCCAGCACGTCCGGCGCGTCCGGCGCGGGGGAGGGCGGGCGCTCGGACACGCATCCCAGTCTCCCAGGTGCCTCGTGCGAGCAGGCGGGCGGCGGCTCGGCGCGGGTCGCGACGGTAGATTTGGCCCCATGCTCGATGCCGCCTCCGTCCTGTCCGATCGCGTCTCCGCAGCCATCGAGGCCGCCTTCGGACTCGCGGGGGAGGACCCGGTCCTGCGCCCGTCGCAGTTCGCGGACACCCAGGCGAACGCGGCCCTGGCGCTCGCGAAGCGCATCGGGAAGAACCCGCGCGACGCCGCCGCCGCGATCAACGACCACCTCGACCTGTCCGACGTCGGCACGGTCGAGGTCTCCGGCCCGGGCTTCTTGAACATCACCGTCGGGCCCGAGTGGATCTCCGGGCAGATCGCGGCGCTGCTCGCCGACGACCGCCTCGGCGTCCCCCTCCAGGAGCGCCGCACGATCCCCGTGGACTACTCGGCGCCGAACGTCGCCAAGGAGATGCACGTCGGCCACCTGCGCACCACGATCGTCGGCGACGCGCTCGTGCGCACGCTCGAGGCGCTCGGCCACCACGTGATCCGTCAGAACCACATCGGCGACTGGGGCACGCCGTTCGGCATGCTCATCGAGCACTACCTCGAGGTCGGCGCCGACTCGGCGGAGGCCGCGCTGCTCGCCACCGATCCCAACGCGTTCTACCAGGCCGCGCGCGCCAAGTTCGACGGGGCCGACGACGGCGGCGCCTGGGCCGTGCGCGCACGGGAGCGGGTGGTGCAGCTCCAGGCCAAGGAGCCGGCCACGATCGAGATCTGGCACGCCATGATCGAGCGGTCCAAGGACTACTTCCACCGGATCTACGACGCGCTCGACGTCACGCTGACCGACGCCGACCTCGCGGGCGAGAGCACCTACGACCCGATGCTCGCGGACGTCTGCACCGAGCTCGAGGACCTGGGCCTCGCCGTCGTGAGCGAGGGGGCGCTGTGCGTCTTCCCCGAGGGGTTCACCGGTCGTGAGGGCACCCCGCTCCCCCTCATCGTGCGCAAGTCCGACGGCGGTTACGGCTACGCCACGACCGACCTCGCCACCATCCGCCACCGCGCCCGCACGCTCGGCGCCGACGAGATCCTCTACGTCGTCGGCGCCTCGCAGGCGCTCCACTTCCGCATGATCTTCGCGACGGCGCGGGCGGCGGGCTGGCTGACCCGTGAGGACGGCACCGAGGTCGTGCCCGTCCACGTGCAGATCGGGTCGGTCCTCGGCGAGGACGGCAAGATCCTGCGCACCCGGTCCGGCGCGCCCCTGCGCCTGTCGTGGCTCCTGGAGGAGGCCGTGGAGAAGGCGGGCGCCGCCGTCGCCGAGTCCCGCCCCGACCTGTCCGCCGACGAGCGCGCCGACATCGCCCGCCAGGTCGGCATCGGTGCGGTCAAGTACGCCGACCTGTCGGTCGCGCACGACACCGACTACATCTTCGACCTCGACCGCATGCTCGCCCTCACCGGGAGCACCGGGCCCTACCTGCAGTACGCCACGGCGCGCATCCGCTCGATCTTCCGCAAGGCGGGCGTCGAGCCGGCGACGGCGCGCGAAACCGTCGCCGTCGTCGAACCCACCGAGCGCACGCTGGCCCTGGCGCTGCTGCGCTACGGCGCGACCGTCGCCGAGGTCGGCGACGCCCGGGTGCCGCACCGGCTCGCGGGCTACCTGTTCGAGCTGGCGCAGGCGTTCACGAGCTTCTACGACGCGTGCCCCGTCCTCACGGCGCCCGACGCCGCGACGCGCTCCTCGCGCCTGGCGCTCACCGCCGCGACCCTCGCGGTGCTCGAGCACGGGCTCGACCTGCTCGGGATGCGCTCGCCCGAGCAGATGTGAGACGTCCCGCGCGCGTGCTGCTGCACGCGCGCGGGACGCCTCGCTCCCGGCCGGTGCCGCCTACTGGATGACCACGGTGGTCGTCGCCCCGCGGGCGAGCACCTGCGGCACCTCACCGGACGAGAAGACCACCGGGGTGGCCTCGTACTCGCCCGGAGGAAGCGGCTCGAAGTCGCAACCGAGGAGGATCTGCTGACCGGTGAGCTCGAACGTCGCGCCCGCGGAGGCGTACACGCTGGAGACGTTGTCCGATCCCGGGATCTCGCTGACCCGGACGCCGTCCTGCGTCAGGACGACGTTCGTGGCCAGGGATGTCCCGTCGAGCGGTGTCTCGGTGGTCACGGTGTGCACCAGGTCGGTGATCGCGTCGTCCGCCGCGCGAGGGCTGCGGATCTCCGCGACCTCCGTGGTGATGCCGGCTGCGGGCTCGGCGCCGTCGAACGCCGTCCCGCACGCCGCCAGCGGTAGCGCACCCTGCGGATCAGGAGCCGGCGCCGGGGGCTCACCGGGCGCCGGCGGATCGGCCGCGATCTCGATCGGCCACGGCCCGCCCTGGGCCTGCTGGGTGACGGTGCCCTCGGCCCCGAGGTTGCGCAGCGCGAAGACCTGGTAGCTGCCGGGGTCGAGGAGTCGAGCGGGGTCGGAGGAGGTGGTCGTGCTCGAGTCGCAGTCGTCGGAGGTGGCGTAGTCCGCGGCGGTGCCGACGAAGGTGACCGAGTCGCCCGGCTCGAGAGCGAGGATCGCCCCGCTCTCCGGGTTGGCGGGATCGGGGTTGGCGTTCGTGACGACCACCCGCCCGTCCTCGTCCGTCACGACGAGCGCGGTCACAGAGTCCAGACCGCCCGAGACCGGCTGCGCCCCCGCGTTCGTGGCGGTGATGTCGGCTTCCAGCGAGCTCGGGTTGCCGTCGCTCCCGGCCGCCTCCACGACATCGCCGTCGAGCTCGAGGGTGAGCTGTGCCGGCCGGTCGGGCAGGGCGAAGACCTCGCCGCAGACCGGCGTGGCGATGTCCGACCCCTCCGGGCCGTTCGGCGCGGGTTCCGCCGACGGCGCCGGGGACGTCTCGATCGCCGGTGACGAGCTCTCGGTCGAGGTCTCCGTCACGGTCTCCGTCGGTGGCTCCGCGGACTCGCCGGTGCCCGACCCCTCGGCGCACGCGGTCACCCCCAGGAGGACGACGCCCGCGAGCGCCGTCACCCGTGCCCCTGCCCGTCGTCGGCCGGTGCGGCCTCGTCGGTCCTCGTGCTGATCGTGTGCGGTCATGCGCGATCCCCCTCGGTCGGCCCGCGGCGTCGACGGTGGCTCAGCCCGCCGCGGTGATGGTCAGCGGCACGATGCCGCTGCTGGCCACGACGGCGGAGCCGAGCCCGCCGTCGCGCAGGACGTGGACCGCCACGACGGCGGTGTACTGGCCCGCCGGAAGCGGACCGGGCGTGGGTGCCGGGGTCGGGTCGGGCCGCCCGGGCGGCGGGGCGGGCGCCCCGGGAGGAGTGACGGACTCGCTCGGCGGGGCGGGCGTGCCCTCGGGTGGGGCCACCGTGCTCGCCGGGACGGAGGTCGAGACGGCTCCGGCGCTGTCGTCGACACCCGTCCGCCCGCTCGAGGCGACTCCCGATCCCTCCGACCGCGGCGGCTCGGGCGAGGCGGTCCCCGGCGTCGCGCACGACTCGATGAGGTCGTGGAAGACCGAGGGCAGGAGCTGCGTGCTGCCGGCCGCGATGGAGATCGCGTTCTCCGGGGCGTCCGCACCCTCGGCCGAGACCGCGACCACCACGCCGTCGCGTGCGACGACGACGCTCGTGACGTAACGCTCCGCGACGATCGCCGCACCGCCGTTGTTGCGCACCGTCGCCTCGGTCATCAGCGTGGAGCCCTCGGTCACCGCGGGGAGCGTCACGTTCACCGTCAGGTCGTTGCGCCGGGCGGGCGCCGCGAGGGTCGCGCCGCACTGCGGCTGCCACTGCTGCGTGATGAGCGTGGTCTGGGCGGGCGGCGGTGGGGGCGTCGTCGGGGACGACGACGGCGGGGGCGTGGTCGGGCGCGGTGACGCCGTCGGGCTCGGCGCGGGTGAGGACGGCGCAGAGGTGGGCGGCGGCGCCGGCTCCGCCGACGTCTCGGTCGCGGTGGGCGACGGCTCCGGCTGCGCCGTCGGGCCCCCGTCGGGCGACGAAGGTGTCGGCGACGGCGACGGCGACGGCGACGGCGGTGCGATGGTGTCGAGCCCGTCGGGGCCGGTCGGCGCCGCGCCGTCGGAGGTCTCCGTCGACCCGCCCTCGGGCGAGGACGTCCCGGGCTCCGTCGCGGGGGGCGTGTACTGCGGGTACCCGGGCTCCGCCCCGGCCGGATCGGTGGGGAGGATCTGCTCGGACGTGCAGCCCGCCAGGACGATCGTGACGGCGGTCGCCAGCGCGAGAGCGCGCACGCGTCCGCCGCTGATGCCCATCGTCTGCCCCGTTCCTGCCCCCGGCCCGCGGTCGCGGCCCCCACATAGCAACGCATCCGACGCGCAAATGCAAGCATCCACCTGAGGTGAACCTGACCCCGGCGCCACCGGGCGGGCCGGACGGGCCGGGTCTAGACTCACCGCACGCGAGCGACGGAGCCCGCGCAGCGGCCCGGATCGACGACGATCCCCGCCGCCTCCCAGGACGCAGGAGGACTCATGCCCCAGCTGGGAACCACCAGCCTCGTCATCGTCGCCGCCGTCGCGGTGCTCGGCCTCGCCTCGCTCGCGGTCGCCGCCGTGCTGCGCACCCAGGTGCTCGCCGAACCGGAGGGCTCACCGCGGATGCAGGACATCGCCCGCGCCATCCAGGAGGGCGCGAGCGCCTACCTCCGGCGCCAGCTGCGCACCCTCGCGCTGTTCGCCGCGATCGTGTTCGCGCTCCTGTTCCTCCTGCCGGGCGACGGCGGCGTCCGCGTCGGCAGGTCCGTCGCCTTCCTCCTGGGCGCGGCGTTCTCGGCCGCCATCGGCTACCTCGGGATGTGGCTCGCGGTCCGCGCCAACCTGCGCGTGGCCGCCGCGGCGGACCGGCCCGACGGCCAGGAGGTGGGCGCGCGCATCGCGTTCCGCACCGGCGGCGTGGTGGGGATGAGCGTGGTGGGGCTCGGTCTGCTGGGGGCGGGCACCGTCGTGCTCGCCTACGGGATCGAGGCGCCCGCGGTGCTCGAGGGCTTCGGTTTCGGTGCCGCGCTGCTGGCGATGTTCATGCGCGTGGGCGGCGGCATCTTCACCAAGGCGGCCGACGTCGGAGCCGACCTGGTCGGCAAGGTCGAGCAGGGCATCCCCGAGGACGACCCCCGCAACGCCGCCACCATCGCCGACAACGTCGGGGACAACGTGGGCGACTGCGCCGGCATGGCCGCCGACCTGTTCGAGTCCTACGCCGTCACGCTCGTGGCCGCACTCATCCTGGGCCGCGCCGCGATGGGCGAGCAGGGGCTCGTGTTCCCGCTGGTGGTGACGGCGATCGGCGCCGTGGTCGCCGTCGTCGGCGTGCTGCTGACCCGCGTGCGCCGCGGCGAGAGCGGGCTGAAGGCGATCTACCGCGGCTTCGCGCTCTCGGCGGGTGCGGGCGTCGTCCTCGCCGCGATCGCCGCATTCGTCTATCTGCCCGGTGACTTCTCCCAGGTCGCGGGCACCGCCGACATCGGTGACGTCACCGGCGACCCGCGGCTGGTCGTCGCGGCCGCCGTCGCGATCGGCGTGGTCCTGGCCGGCGTGATCCTCGCGATCACCGGCTACTACACGGGCACGACGACGCGCCCCACCCGGCACGTCGCCGCCACCACCCGCACGGGGGCGGCCACCGTGGTCCTCTCGGGCATCGGGGTCGGTTTCGAGTCGGCCGTCTACACCGCCGGCGTCATCGCGGCGGCCATCTGCGGCGTCTTCCTGCTCGCGGGCGGGTCGGTGTGGCTGTCGCTGTTCCTCATCGCGGTCGCGGGCTGCGGCCTCCTCACGACCGTCGGCGTCATCGTCGCGATGGACACGTTCGGGCCGGTCAGCGACAACGCGCAGGGGATCGCCGAGATGTCGGGCGAGGTGAGCGAGGGCGGCGCCGCGATCCTCACCGACCTCGACGCCGTCGGGAACACCACGAAGGCCATCACGAAGGGCATCGCGATCGCGACGGCGGTGCTCGCCGCCACCGCGCTGTTCGGCTCGTACGCCGACGCCGTCAGCCACGCGCTCACCGACCTCGGCGGCGACGTCGCCCTCGCCTCGGACTCCCTGGTCGCGGCGATGATGACCTACTCGATCATCTCGCCGATCACGCTCGTGGGCGTGATCCTCGGGGCCGCGACGGTGTTCCTGTTCTCCGGCCTCGCGGTCGACGCCGTCACGCGCGCCGCCGGTGCGATCGTGCTGGAGGTGCGCCGCCAGTTCCGCGAGATGCCGGGCATCATGACCGGCGCGCAGCGCCCCGAGTACGGGCGCGTGGTGGACATCTGCACTCGCGACTCGCTGCGCGAGCTCGCCACCCCGGGCCTCCTGGCGGCGTTCGCGCCCATCGCCGTCGGCTTCGGTCTCGGCGTGGGGCCGCTCGCGGGGTTCCTCGCGGGGTCGATCGGCGCCGGCGTGCTGATGGCGGTGTTCCTGGCGAACTCCGGCGGCGCGTGGGACAACGCGAAGAAGATCATCGAGGACGGGGCGCACGGCGGGAAGGGCTCGCCCGAGCACGCCGCCGCCGTCATCGGGGACACCGTCGGCGACCCGTTCAAGGACACCGCCGGACCGGCGATCAACCCCCTCATCAAGGTGATGAACCTCGTGGCCGTGCTGATCGCCCCGGCGATCGTCACGATGAGCGCGACGGCGGAGCCCGACCACACCCTGCGCATCGGCATCGCGCTGGTCGCGGCGGCGATCGCGGGCGGCGCCGTCGTCGCCTCGCGGCTGCGCGCCACTCGGACCGACCGTGCGAACACGCGGCGGGCGGAGGAGGAGGCGCGGGTCTGAGGCGGCGTTCCGAGCGGGCCCCGTGAGGGTCGGGCGGTCTCAGCCGCCCGCGATCCAGGTGGTCTTCAGCGCGGTGAACTTGTCCATCGCGTGCAGCGAGAGGTCGCGGCCGAAGCCCGACTGCTTGACGCCGCCGAAGGGAGTCGTCACGTCGAGCGCGTCCACGGTGTTGACGGAGACGGTCCCCACCCGCAGCCGGCGCGAGACGCGCACCGCGCGCCGCAGGTCGTCGGTGAAGACCGATGCGGCCAACCCGTACTCGCTGCGGTTGGCGAGCGCGATCGCCTCCTCCTCGGTGTCGAAGGGTGTGATGGCGAGCACCGGGCCGAAGATCTCGTCGGTGAACAGCGGGTCGGCGGGGTCGACGTCGGCCAGGACGGTCGGTGGCACGAAGCACCCCTCGCCCGCCGACGGCCCACCCGCCAGCAGCGTCGCGCTCGCCGCACCCGCGGTGACGGCGTCGTCGACGCGCCGCCGCTGCGTCTCGCTGACCAGCGGCCCCATCCGGGACGCGGGGTCGAACGGGTGGCCCACGGTGAGGTCCCTGGCGATCGCGGCGATGCGCTCGCCCATCTCCGCCGCGATGCTGCGGTGCACGAGCAGGCGGGAGTTGGCCGAGCACACCTGGCCGCTGCACGCGAAGATGCCCGCCGCCGCGCGCGCCGCCGCGGCGTCGAGGTCGGCCACGTCCGGGAACACCAGGTTGGCGCTCTTGCCGCCGCACTCGAGCCACACGGCCTTCATGGTCGAGCGTCCGGCGTACTCGAGGAAGAGCTTCCCGACCGCGGTCGACCCCGTGAAGGTGATGACGTCGACGTCGGGGTGCAGGCCGAGCGCGGCTCCCGCCTCCCGGCCGAGGCCGGGGACGACGTTGAGCACGCCGTCGGGCAGCCCGGCCGCCGTCGCGAGCTCCGCGAGACGCAGCGCCGACAGCGGTGTCTCCTCCGCCGGCTTGAGCACGACGCTGTTGCCGGCGGCGAGCGCGGGCGCGACCTTCCAGATCGCCATCTCGAGCGGGTAGTTCCAGGGGATGACCGCGCCGACGACACCGACCGGCTCGCGGGTCACCAGCGCCAGGTCGGCGCCCGAGACGGGGGCGATCTCGCCGTACACCTTGTCGACCGACTCGGCGTACCACTGCAGGATCGCCGCGCTGCCTGGGACGTCGACGCTCGTGGTGTCGCCGATCAGCTTGCCGCCGTCGAGAGAGTCCAGGACGGCGAGCTCGTCGGCGTTCCCCCGGATCAGGTCCGCCAGGCGCAGCAGCACGCGCTTGCGGTCCGCGGGGTCCGACCGGGACCAGGCGCCGTCGTCGAACGCCCGGCGGGCGGAGCGGACGGCGCGGTCGACGTCGGCCTCGCCGCCGCGCGCGACGTGCGCGATCGTCGCACCGGTGGCGGGGTCGGTCGTGGGGAAGGTCCGGGCGTCGGCGGCATCGGTGGCGGCGCCGTCGACCCAGATCCCGGTCCGCGGCGTGATCGAGGCGGCGATCGCCTGCCAGTCATCCCTCGTGCGCACGGGCGGGCTCCTTCGCGGTCGGTGCTGTCTGCGCGGTCGGTGCGGTCTCACCGAGCGCGTGGTCGATCAGGGTCTGCGCCATGAGGATCGCACCGTCGAGCGCGGCCCGGTCCCCGGCGGGCCGCACGGTCGCGTCGGCGAACGCGGCCTGGTGGTTCACCGCGGGAGCCGACTCGACACCGAGGTACGGATGGATGCTGCGCACGCGACGCGAGACGTTGCCCATGTCGGTGGAGGCGGTGTTCATCCCGGGGCCGGTCACCTCGGCCAGGTCCATGTCGCGACCGAGCGCGGCGGCGTTGGCCGCGAAGGCGGCGACGAGCGCCTCGTCGTTGCGGAAATCGGAGTAGCGGGGGCTCGTCTCGACGACCTCCAGCGAGCACCCGGTCGCGATCGCCCCGGCCCGGAAGCACTCCGTCACCCGGTCGAAGGCGACGGCGAGGTCCTCGAGGGTGGCGGCGCGCACGTACCAGCTGCCGCGCGCGCTCCCCGGGATGGCGTTGGGCGCGGTCCCCGCCTCGCGCACGACGCCGTGCACGCGCACCGACGCCGGCAGCTGCTGGCGCAGCAGACCGATCGCGACCTGCGCGACGGTGAAGGCGTCGGCGGCGTTGACACCGAGCGTGGGGTAGGCCGAGGCGTGCGACTCGCGGCCGGTGTAGACGACGTCGAAGTGCGCCACCGCGAGCGGTCTGGCCCACACGGCGTCGGTCGGTCCGGGGTGCACCATCATCGCCACCTCGAGACCGTCGAAGACCCCGGCGTCGAGCATGTGGATCTTGCCGCCGCCTCCTCCTCGGCGGGGGTGCCGATCACGTGGAGACGGAGGTCGAGATCGTCGAGCAGCGGCAGCAGCCCGTGCGCGGTGCCGACGGCGGCGGCGGCGATGATGTTGTGCCCGCACGCGTGCCCCAGACCCGCGAGCGCGTCGTACTCCGCCACGACGGCGACGTCGCGCCGCCCCCGCCGGCCGTGGCCGTGAAGGCGGTGGGGAGGTCGGCGACGCCGCGGGACACCGACATCCCCAGGCTCTGCAGGTGGTCGGTGAGCAGCGTCGCCGACGCGTGCTCCCGCCACGCGGTCTCCGGTGCCGCGTGCAGCGCGTGGCTGACGCCGAGGACCTCGGCGCGCGCGGCGGTGACGCTCTCGTGGGCGCGTCGCCCGAGCGCCGCGGCCCCTGCCGGCCCGCCCATCACTCGTCCCCGGGCACGCCGTACGACGGCGCAGCACCCGGCCGGAGGGCGCGGTCGAGGTAGTCCTGCTTCTGGGGCATCCAGAGGTCGAGGAGGCGTCCCAGCTCCGCCACGGGCCGATCGTGGTCGTCGACCCGCAGGTCCGTGGTGCGCCAGGCGACGTCCTCCACGACGGCGAGCCCGGCCGAGCGCAGCGGTCCGGCCTCTCCGCCGCGGTCGAGCCCCGCCTGCAGCGCCGCGAGGAGGCGGCGCTCGAGCGGCGTCCCGGCGCTCTCCCGGAACGCCGTGGTCATCGCCTCCAGCACCTCCGGGTTGTCGAGCAGGTTCCCCGCGGCGAGGCAGTTCTCGTCGGCGCTCGACCCGACGACCCCGAGCGCGTCGGCACCGGTGTGGACCCCGGTGCGGCCGGTCGTGTCGACCGCGGTGATCTGGCGGTGCTGCGCGAACGGCGCCCGCGAGGCGAGGGTGGCGACGGCGTCGGGCGCGAACGTGCCCTCGGCCATCAGGTCGAGCAGAGCCGGGCCGAGACCCGGGTCGGTGACGTTCTGGGACGCCGCCGCCCCGACGCCCGGGCGCAGGTGCAGGCAGCGCGCGGCGACGGCGGGGCTCGAGGAGGCGACGACCATGCCGAAGGCGCCACCCTCACCACGGGCGACCAGCGAGAGCGTCACGCGGGGAGCTCCGTGGTCGTGCTCGGGGCCTCGCTGATCACCGCGGTGGCGTCGATCTCCACGAGCCACTCCGGTCGCGCGAGCGCGTCCACGACGATGCCGGTGGAGACGGGGAACACGCCGGTGAGCCAGCGGCCCATGACGCGGTAGACGGTCTCGCGGTAGCGGATGTCGGTGAGGTAGACCGTGACCTTGACGACGTCGGCGAGCCGCGAACCCGCCTCGTCCAGCAGCATCGCGATGTTGGCCATCGCCTTCTCCGCCTGCGCCTCGACGTCGCCGATCCCGACGCTCTCGCGGGTGTCGAGGTCCTGGCCGATCTGCCCGCGCAGGTAGACCACCCCGCCCGCGACGACCGCCTGGCAGAGGTCGTTGTCGAGATTCTGCTCGGGGTAGGTCTCGCGGGTGTTGAAGGGGCGGATACGGGTGTGCGTGGTCATCGGATCGACTCCGTCTCGAGGTGGCGGGCGGGGGTGGCGGCGATCGGCTCGGGGTAGGCCCGGTAGCCGCGCTGGATCGCGATCTGCTCGCCGAGGTGCTTGGCGTCGTGCCACACCCCCACACGAAGCTCGAGCCGCGCCGGGACTGCCACGGCAGGCCCAGGAAGTAGAGACCGGGCTCGCTCGAGACACCGCGGTGGTGCCGCGGCCGCCCGCGCTCGTCGAACGCGTCGAGCTCGAGCCACGAGTAGTCGGACGTGAAACCGGTCGCCCACAGCACGGTGCGGACACCGGCGCGGCGCAGGTCGAGCGAGCGCACGGGCTGCGACACGCAGGCGGGCTCCGGACCGAGGTCGTGCGCCTCGGGCTCGAGCGGGAGGTCGAGGCCGTTGCGCTCGACGTAGGCGTCGGCGTCCTCGAGCATCCGCAGGTAGGAGGCGTCACCGGCGGCGATCGAGGAGCGCAGGTCGTCGTCGAAGTGCACGACGCCGTCGCGGACGGCGGAGGTGCGGCCCACCAGCGTGATGCCCTCGGCGGCGAGGTCGCGGAAGTCGATGGTCCGGCCGCCGTCGGCCCCGCTGACCGCGATCGTGACGTGCTCCGCGCCCAGCGGCGGAGCGCCCGCGTCCCACTGGCCCAGCACGCCGAGCCACCACACGAAGTCGCGCCCGCGGTAGCGGCGCGGCGGCCGGTCGTGCGGTCCGATGGAGAGGTGAACCTCGCGCCCGGACCGGCGGATCTCCTGCGCGATCTGGACGCCGGAGGAACCGGCACCCACGACGAGGACCCCGCCGGGCGGGAGCTGGTCGGGGTTGCGGTAGTTGCTCGAGTGCAGCTGGAGGAGGTCGGGGTCGGCCGGGACGAGCGGGGGACGGCCGGGTTCTGGAACGCACCCGTCGCCGCCACGACGTAGTGGGCGGAGACGTCGCCCGCGCTCGTGCTGACCTCGAACCCCGGCCGGCCGACGGCGCGGCGGACGCGGTGGACCTCCACACCGGTCCGCACGGGGGCGTCGAACGACGCGGCGTACGCCGCGAAGTAGTCGGCCATCTGGTCCTTGGTCGCGAAGTCGTCGGGGCCGACGCCCGGGAGCTCCATGCCGGGGAACCGGTCGTGCCAGGCCGGCCCGTTCGCCACCAGGGAGTCCCAGCGCATCGAGCGCCAGCTCTCCCCGACGCGACCGCGCTCGAGCACGAGGTGGTCGATGCCGAGGGTGCTCAGGTGCTCGCTCATGGCGACGCCGGCCTGACCGGCACCGACGACGACGACCTCGGTCGAGGCCGGGAGGACGTTGCGGGCGCGGGTCGGGGTGCTCGAGGTGGCGTGCTGGTCGTCGGGCGAGCCGGTGCGGGGAGGGGGCATGGGAGGTGAGGTGCCTTCGTCGTGGGGGGTGACGGCTTGAGTCTGAGAAGGCCGGTCGGGGCGTCGCAACCACGACCCGGAGAAGCTTAGGATCTAGAAAATAGATGTAGGGGGCCACGTAACACCTGTGAAACATATGGGAAACGGGAGGTTCTCATGCATCGTTTTGGCAAACGACCCGACATCACGTTGATCCAGCTCCGGAACTTCGTCGTGGCCGCCGAGCTCGGCAGCATGACCTGGGCGGCCGAGGAGCTCTACGTCGCGCAGTCGGCCGTCTCCACGTCGATCTCCAACCTCGAGCAGGCGCTGGGGGCGCGCCTGGTCATCCGCAGCCGTGGGCGCGGTCTGCAGGTGACCGACAAGGGTGCGGAGCTGCTCCAGCGTGCACGGCGCATCCTCGCCGACGTCGACGAGGCCGTGGGCGCCGTCAGCCCGGAGAACACCGCGGGGCGGGTCTCCGTGGGCTGCTTCCGCACGCTGGCCCCGTTCTACCTCCCCACGATCATCACCGCGCTGAGCGCGCGCCATCCCGAGGTCGAGGTCGACGTGCACGAGCTGTTCGCCCCGCAGATCGGGGAGAGGCTCCAGGACGAAACCATCGAGATCGCCCTGACCTACGACCTCGGTCTGGGGCCGGAGGTGGAGCGTGAGGTCCTGGCCTCGGTGCCGATGTACGTCGCCGTCGGCCGCGACCACCCGCTCGCCACGCGCGACGCCGTCAGCCTGGCGGAGCTCGAGAGCGAGCCGATGGTTCTCCTCGACCTGCCGGTGAGCCGCGACTACTTCCTCGAGGCGTTCACGCGGCTCGGCCTGCGACCCACGGTCCGGTTCCGGTTCGAGAACTTCGAGGCCGTGCGCGCCATGGTCGCGAGCGGGCACGGGTACACCGTCCTCAACCAGCAACCCAAGCTCGAGTACACCTACGCCGGGTCCGCGCTGCGGCGCCTGGAGATCCGTGAGCCCGTCGCGCCGCTCGACCTCGTCCTGGCCCGCGCCCGGACGCAGTCGCGGCGCAGCCGACGCTCGGAGCTGTTCGCCCACGAGTGCAGGCGCGCCGTCGCGACCCACGCCGTCGGCCAGGAAGCCCCGGGCCGCTGAGGTTTCAGCGCTGTTTCGCCATCTGATTCTTCGATCCCGACGTTCTCGACAAGAGATTTGTCGACGTCGCCCACCGTCTCGATGCTGAGTCCACCCACCCCGAACCGGACGAGAGCGAGAGGTCCACCGATGCCCGACACGATCGCCGACTACCTCGTCGTCGGAGGCGGCACCGCCGGCTGCATCCTCGGTGCCCGGCTGAGCGAGGACGCCGACGTCACCGTCACGGTGGTCGAGGCCGGCCCGTCCGACGAGCACGAGGAACGGGCGCACTCGATCCGGCGCTGGGACGAGATGCTCGAGGGCGAGTACGACCTCGACTATCGCAGCGTCCCGCAGGAGCGCGGCAACTCCTTCATCCGGCAGGCGCGCCTGCGCATCCTCGGGGGTTGCTCCACGGCCAACACGATGATCAGCTGGCGCCCGCTGCGCGGTGACCTGCTGGAGTGGGCAGACCTCGGCGTCCAGGGCTGGGGCCACGACGTGATGAGCGCGTGCTTCGACCGTCTCCTCGCCCCGATCACCCCCGTCGCGCCGCAGGACCGCAACCCCTACGTCGCCGACGCCGTCGCCGCGGCCGCCGCCGCGCTCGACCTGCCGCTGCGGGAGACGTGGAACGACACCGACGTCCTCGAGGGGGCGGGCTTCTTCGAGATCGGTTACGACCCGGCCACCAACGCGCGCTCCTCGACGTCGAGCACGTACCTGCGCCCGGCGCTCGACCGCCCCAACCTCACCCTGCTCGTCTCGACCCTGACCGAGCGGCTCGTGATCGAGGACGGCCGTGCCGTCGGCGTCCGCGTGCGCACGGCCGACGGCGACGTGCGCGAGCTCCGCGCGCGCCGCGAGGTCGTCCTCGCCTGCGGCGCGATCGACACGCCCGCGCTGCTGATGCGCTCCGGCATCGGGCCCGCGGCCGTCCTGCGCGAGGCGGGCGTCGACGTCGTGCTCGACCTGCCCGGCGTGGGCGAGAACCTGCAGGACCACGCGGAGGGCCTCATCGTGTGGGAGGCCCGCGGCGAGCGCAGCGACGTCTGCGCCACCGGCTGGGACGCCGGCTACACGCTGCGGGTGGATCCGGACAGCGCCACCCCCGACGTCTCGACCCACATCCCGCTCCACGCGTGGGCCGTGCACGCCGAGCGGTACGGCGCGCAGATCCCCGAGAACCACGTCTCCTTCGCGCCGAACGTCGCCAAGCCGCGCAGCCGCGGTCGGGTCTGGATCACGTCGCCCGACGCGAACGTCGCTCCCTCGATCGACTACCGCGCCTTCACCGACCCGGAGGGTCGTGACGAGCGCATGCTGGTCGAGGGCGTGCGGCGCGCACGGCTCGTGGCGCAGCAGGCGCCGTTCGCCGACCACCTCGTGCGCGAGGTCTTCCCCGGACCCGACGTGGTGGGCGAGGAGGAGCTCTCGGCCGTCCTCCGGGCCACCCACCAGACCGTCTACCACGTCTCGTGCACCGCCCGCATGGGCGCCGACGACGACGCCGGCGCCGTCCTCGACAGCCGGCTGCGGGTGCGCGGGATCACGGGGTTGCGCGTCGCGGACGCGTCGGCGTTCCCGACGGTCACCGCAC
Organism: Litorihabitans aurantiacus; assembly: GCF_030161595.1. Classification (NCBI taxonomy): domain Bacteria; kingdom Bacillati; phylum Actinomycetota; class Actinomycetes; order Micrococcales; family Beutenbergiaceae; genus Litorihabitans; species Litorihabitans aurantiacus. The sequence goes on along the minus strand of NZ_BSUM01000001.1, from coordinate 2,608,609 downwards.
TCAACCCCGTCGGGACGGTCATGGCTCTCGCCGAGCGGGCCGTCGACCTCCTCCGGGCCGATGCCGCCGTCGTACCCGACCGACGCCCGACCACCAGCGCAGGAGCGACCCGATGACGACGACACCCTGGCAGCTGTCCGGGTTCGGTGACGAGATCTCCCCCGACCCCGAGGTGCAGGTGGCCGTCCTGCTCGCGCTCGGGGCCTCGCACGTCGAGGTCCGCAGCGCCTGGGGCGTGAACGTCGTCGACCTCACCGACGCGCAGGTCGACCGGCTCGCCGCCGTGCTGCGCGGAGCCGGGCTCGGCGTCAGCGCCGTGGCCTCCCCGATCGGCAAGGTCGACATCGCCTCCGACCTCGAGCTCGAACTCGCCCGGCTGCGTCGCGTGATCGCTGTCGCAACCGTCCTCGGCACCACCAACATCCGCGTCTTCTCGTTCTTCCGCGGTCCGGACGTCCCCGTGGCGAGCACGCGCGAGGCGGTGCTGCGGGCGATGTCGGCGCTGGCCGCCGAAGCTGCGGCGGCGGGTGTCACGCTGCTGCACGAGAACGAGAAGGACATCTACGGCGACACCCCGGAGAGGGTCCACGACCTCGTCACCGCTGTGGACTCGCCCGCGCTCCGCCTCGCCTGGGACAGTGCGAACTTCGTGCAGGTCGGGGTCGCCCGGCCGCACGACGACGGATTCGAGCTCCTGGCCCGGTACGTCGACTACCTGCAGGTCAAGGATGCCGTCGCCGCCACCGGCGAGGTCGTCCCGGCCGGGCGCGGCGACGGTCAGGTCGCCGCCACGGTCCGTGCGCTGCGCGACCGCGGGTACACCGGATTCGTCTCCCTCGAGCCGCACCTCGCCCAGGCTCACGCGCTCGGTGGCTTCTCCGGGCCCGCCGCGTTCGGTGAGGCGGCGCGCGCGCTGGCCGACGTGCTGCGCGACCTGGGGATCGAGGCACGATGACCGGGTCGGTGCGCGCCGCCGTCGTCGGCTGCGGGGACGTCTCGATCGTCCACCTGCGTGCGATCGCCGAGCGCGAGGGCTCCGAGCTGGTGGGTGTCGCGGACGTCGACACCGGGCGCCGGGAGGCGGCGTCGCGGACGTGGTCCGTGCCCGGGTTCGCCGGGGTCGAGGAGCTCGTCGCGGCGGTGCGCCCCGACGTCGTGCACGTCTGCACCCCGCACCACCAGCACGCACCGGTCGCCGTCGCCGCGCTCCAGGCCGACGTGAGCGTCCTGATCGAGAAGCCCCTCGCGGACTCGCTGGAGGCGGCCCACCGCATCGCGGCGGCCGAGCGACGGAGCCGGGGCAAGCTCGCCGTCTGCTTCCAGAACCGCTACAACCGGCCGGTCCGCGCGCTGGCCGAGCGGCTCCGGTCCGGTGACCTCGGCCCGGTGCTGGGGGCGAGCGCCCAGGTGCTGTGGAGACGCACGGGCGAGTACTACCGGGCGCGGCCGTGGCGCGGGACCTGGGCGGGCGGTGGTGGCGGCCTGCTGATGAACCAGGCCATCCACACGCTCGACCTCCTGCAGTGGCTGCTGCCGCCGGTCGAGGCGCGCTCCGGCAGCGCGGCGACCCGCAGCCTCTCGCAGCACATCGAGGTCGAGGACACCGCGGAGCTGAGCCTGACCCACCGCGGCGGCGCCCGCAGCACCCTGTTCGCCACGCTCGGACACGCACGCAACGCTCCGGTGCGGCTCGAGGTCGTGACGCGCGACGCCGTCGCCGTCCTCCAGGAGGACCTGCGGATCGAGCACGCCGACGGTACCGCCGAGGTCGTCCTCGACGACGCCCCGCGCCACGCCGGCCGCAGCTACTGGGGTGCCTCGCACGCCCTCCTGATCGACGACTTCCACGCCGGCCTCGACGCGGCCGCACCGTTCTGGATCGGCCTCGACGCCGGCATCGACACCCTCGCCACCATCGCCGCCGTCTACGCGGCCTCGTTCCCGGAGCGCGGCGGGACCCTCCGGAAGGACATCTCATGACGCAGCAGGTCAGGCTCGGCATCATCGGCTACGGATCCCAGGGCGGCCTGTACGCCGGGCTCCTGGCGCAGGGGCGCGTGGCGGACACGGTCCTCGGCGCGATCGTCGACACCGACCCCGAGCGGCGCGCCCTCGCGGCGGCCGAGCACCCCGACGCACCCGTGCTCGACAGCCTCGACGCGCTCCTGACGGCCGGCCTCGTGGACGCGATCGTCACCACCGTCCCGCACTTCCTGCACCCCGAGATGGGGATCGCCGCGCTGCGCGCCGGCCTGCACGTGATGGTGGAGAAGCCGGCGGGCGTCTACACGGCGCAGGTCGAGGAGCTGAACACCTGCGCGGCGCAGCACCCGGACCTGGTCTTCGCGATCATGTTCAACCAGCGCGTCAACCCGCTGTACCAGCGCCTCAAGGCGATCGTCGACGGCGGTGAGATCGGCGAGATCCGACGCAGCACGTGGATCATGACGAGCTGGTGGCGGCCGCAGGGCTACTACGACCAGAGCGAGTGGCGCGCCACCTGGGGTGGCGAGGGTGGCGGCGTGCTCGTCAACCAGGCGCCGCACCAGCTCGACCTGTGGCAGTGGATCTGCGGTCGGCCACGCACCGTGACGGCCAAGGTGGCCGAGGGCTTCCGACGCGAGATCGCCGTCGAGAACGAGGTCACGGTGCTGGCCGACTACGGCGACGGCGTCACCGGGGTCTTCATCACCGGCACGCACGACCTGGTCGGGACCGACCGCCTCGAGATCCTCGGCGACCGGGGCAAGATCGTCGTCGACGACAGCCGGCGCGCCACCATCACGCGCCTGGTCCGTCCCGAGGAGCAGATCAGCGCCGAGCTGCCGACCGAGCAGATGCGCGGCATCTTCCGAGGCGAGACCGACGTCTCCGACCTGTACGAGGTCGAGGAGATCGAACACGTCTCCCGGTTCGGCGACCAGCACGCCGTCGTCCTCGCGAACTTCGCCCGCGCCGTGCTCGACGGCGAACCGCTCGTCGCGCCCGGCAGCGACGGCATCCACGGGGTCCGGCTCGCCAACGCCGTCCACCTCTCTGGCTGGACCGGACGCGAGGTGCCGCTCGACCACGACCCCGCCGAGTTCCTCGCGGAGCTCGACGACCGCATCCGCCGCGAGGGGCTGTTCCCCACCCGCACCTGACGGGCCGGGCCCCTCGACGACCTCCCCACTCCCGCTCCTCCCCGTTCCCTCCCACCCACCCCGCTTCGCCCACGCTAGGAGAGACCATGAACGTTCGTGTCAGGACGGCCGCCGCGGCCGTCGCCGCAGGAGCTCTGCTCGCCGGCTGCTCGGGCGGCGACGCCCCACCGGCGTCGTCCGTCGGCGGGGGCGCCGGGACCGACCAGGTCCTGTCCATCGGGATGCTGTACGACGTGCCCGACTGGGACCCCGCGATGGCGCACGTCGGCCACAACCTCCAGCCCTACCAGGTCGCCTACGACTCGCTCCTGCTGCGCGAGCCCGACGGCGAGCTCTCCCCGATGCTCGCGACCGAGTGGAACTACGACGACAGCCGGACGGTGCTCACGCTCGAGCTGCGCGACGACGTCACCTTCTCCGACGGCGCCGCCTTCGACGCCGACGCCGTCGTGGCCAACTTCGAGCACTTCAAGGGCGCCAACGGCCGCCAGGCCGCCCAGCTGACCAACTACGCCGGCGCCGTCGCTGTGGACGCCGACACCGTCGAGGTCACCCTGACGCGCCCCGACCCGGCCTTCACCTACTTCCTCAGCCAGGCCGCCGGTCTGATGGGGAGCCCGGACACGCTCGAGGGCGATGACATCGGCAGCGTCCCCGTCGGGAGCGGGCCGTACGTGATGGACACGGCGCAGTCCGTCGCGGGCTCGCAGTACGTCTTCACGGCGCGCGAGGACTACTGGAACCCCGACCTGCAGAAGTTCGGCGGCGTGACCCTGCGTCTCCTCGCCGACGTCACGGCCCGTGCGAACGCGCTCATCTCCGGTCAGGTGAACGCGACGCTGGTCGAGCCGGCATCGATCGCCCAGCTCGAGGGCGCGGGTCTCACCCTCGTGGAGTCGCAGGTCGACTGGATGGGGCTGATGCTGCTCGACCGCGACGGCACCATGGAGCCCGGGCTCGCCGACGTGCGGGTGCGGCAGGCGGTCAACCACGCCCTGGACCGTGAGGCGCTCCTGGCCACGCTGCAGCTCGGTCACGGCGTCGTCACGTCGCAGCCGTTCGGTGAGGACTCCGGCGCGTTCGACCCCGAGCTCGACGACTACTACCCCTACGACCCCGAGCGGGCGCGCGAGCTGCTGACCGAGGCCGGATACGCCGACGGTGTGACGCTCACGCTGCCGAGCATGCCGTTGTACGAGACCACGTTCGCGGTGCTGTCCCAGCAGCTGGGCGAGGTCGGCATCACGCTGGAGCCCGTCGCCGTCCCGTCGCAGGACTACGTCACCGAGATCACCAGCGGCAAGTACACGTCCGCGTTCTACGGTCTGTTCCAGGCGGAGGCGTGGGTGGCGATCAACCAGTTCGTCTCCACCGACTCCCTCTACAACGTCTTCGACACCACGACGCCGGAGCTCGACACGCTCCTCGACGAGGTCGCGAACGCCGCCGACGAGGAGGCCAGCGACGCCGCGGCGGTCGAGGTCAACCGCTACGTGGTCGAGAACGCCTGGACCGCGCCGTTGTACCGGCGCTCGCAGATCTACTTCACGGACACGAGCGTCACGGTGCTGCCGCAGGTGCAGTCGGCCGTCCCCTCGATCTACAACTTCTCGCCCGCCGCATGAGTCCCGCCGCGGGGCGCGGTCGCCCGACCACGCCCCGCGGCGGTCGGCGCACCAGAAAGGTCCACCCATGATCGCCTTCACGCTGCGGCGACTCGGAGCCGGCGTCGTGCTGCTCGTGGTGATCAGCATGCTCGCCTACGCGCTGCTCTTCGCCTCCGGGACCAACGTCGCCCGCAACATCCTCGGCGAGTTCGCCACCGAGGACCAGGTGCTCCTCAAGGCGCAGGAGCTCGGTCTCGACCGTCCGCTGGCCGAGCGCTATCTCGACTGGGCAGGTGCCGCCGTTCGCGGGGACCTCGGGCGCTCCTGGTTCGGGTCGCAGTCCGTCACGGACTCGATCCTCAGCCGACTCCCGGTCACGCTCGTCCTGATCACGACGGCGATCGTGCTGACCGGTCTGCTCGCCCTCGTCATCGGGGTGGCCGCCGCCGTGCGGCGCGGGTGGATCGACCGGGCGCTGCAGGCGGTCGCCGTCGTCTGCGACGCGATCCCCGGCTTCGTGATCGCCCTCCTGCTGGTGATCGCGCTCGCGATCCAGGCAGGAGTGTTTCCCGCGACGAGCACGATCGGTCCCGGTGCGCCACCGTCGGCCTGGGTCCTGTCGCTGACGCTCCCGGTGGTCGCGCTGGTGCTCAACGCCGTCGCCTCCAGCGCCCAGCAGGTGCGCAGCGCCGTCATCAAGCAGTACGAGCGCGACTCCGTCCGCACGCTGCGGAGCCGGGGCATCTCGGAGCGGGAGATCCTGCTCACCTACGTCCTGCGCGGGGCCTCGCCCGCGGCACTGACCGTCCTGAGCCTCCAGTTCATCGGGATGCTCGGCGGCGTGGTCATCATCGAGAGCATCGTGGCGCTGCCGGGGATCGGAAGTCTCGCCGTCCCCGCGACGCAGCAGGGCGACGTCCCCGTCGTGATGGGCGTCGTCATCTACACCGTCGTCGTGGTGGTGGTCGTCAACCTGCTCGTCGACCTCCTCAACGGCTGGCTCAACCCCAAGGTGCGTGTCTCATGACCGGTTCGAGTCCCTCGAACGACGCCCGGCGCTCCGGCGTCCTGCGAAGACTGCTGCGCAACCCGCTCGCCGTCGTCTCCCTCGCGGCGCTCGGCGTGCTGCTCGCCCTCACCGTCCTGGGTCCCACCCTCGCCCCGTACGACCAGAACTTCGCCGACATCGCGCGACCGCTCGCGGGTCCTTCGTCGGACCACCTGTGGGGCACCGACTCCGCGGGCCGTGACACCTTCAGCCGGGCCCTCTACGGCACGCAGCTGACCATCGTCTCCGGCGCGCTGTGCGCCGTCGTCGCGATCGCCATCGGGCTGCCGGCGGGCCTGACGGCCGGGTACTTCGGCGGCCGGTTCGACACGGTCGCGAGCTGGTTCGCCGGGATGCTGATGAGCCTGCCCAACATCATCGTGCTGCTCGCCGTCCGCGCCGCGCTCGGTCCGTCGGTCTGGATCAGCATGGTCGTTTTCGGCGTGATGCTGAGTCCCGGGTTCTTCCGGCTGACCCGCAGCGCCGTGCAGTCGGTGCGCGGCGAGCTCTACATCGACGCCGCGCGGGTCGCCGGACTCTCGGACGGACGGATCATCGCGCGCCACGTCGTCTCGGTCGTCCGTGCCCCGGTGATCATCCAGACCGCCATCACGGTCGGGGTGGCGATCTCGATCCAGGCGGGGCTGCAGTTCCTCGGCCTCGGCGACCCGTCCGAGGCCAGCTGGGGCACGATGCTGAACGAAGGCTTCCGCAACATCTACACCACCCCGCTGCTCATCACCGTCCCGGCCGTCCTCATCGGCGTCACCACCGGGGCGCTCGTGCTGCTCGCGAACGCCCTGCGCGACGCGCTCGAGGACGGTGTACCGGGGGCGCGGCGCCGTCGTCGTCCCGCTCGCACCGGTCCGGGCGGGGTGCGGGCCGCCCTGCGTCGCCGCACGCCCGTTCCCGTTCTCGCGCCTTCCGGCGGCGCCGACCACCTGGTCGTCGTCGACGGGCTCGCCGTCGGCTACCCGCAGGCCGACGGGAGCACGAGACGGGTCGTCGAGGACGTCTCCTTCCGCGTAGACCGCGGTGAGGTGCTCGCCATCGTCGGCGAGTCGGGCTCGGGGAAGTCGCAGACCGCCTTCTCGATCCTCGGGCTCCTGCCCGCCAACGCCGAGATCCTTGCCGGATCGATCCAGTTCGACGGCGTCCACCTCGTCGCTCCCGGCGAGGACCGCGTGCCCCAGGAGCGGGTGGCGCCGCTGCGTGGTCGACGCATCGCATACGTCCCCCAGGAACCCATGTCGAACCTGGACCCCAACTTCACGATCGGCCACCAGCTCTCGCGCCCGCTGCGCGTGCAGCAGGGGATGTCGAGAGCGGAGGCCAGACGGCGGGTCGTGGAGCTGCTGGCGACGGTCGGGATCGTCGACCCGGAGCGCACCTACCACCTGCACGCCCACGAGATCTCGGGCGGCATGGCGCAGCGCGTGCTGATCGCAGGCGCGCTGAGCTGCGAGCCGGACCTGATCATCGCCGATGAGCCGACCACGGCGCTCGACGTCACGGTCCAGGCGGAGGTGCTCGACCTGCTGCGCGACCTGCAGCGCAGGACCGGGATGGGCGTGATTCTCGTGACGCACAACTTCGGGGTGGTCGCCGACCTCGCCAACCGCGTGGTCGTGATGCAGACGGGGCGGGTCGTGGAGACCGGCGAGGTCGGCGACGTGCTCCGTCACCCGCAGCACCCCTACACCAGGATGCTGCTCGACTCGATGCTGGAGGGACGGGAACCGATGACGATGCTGACGCGGGCGGACGAGACGTCGGGGGCGAGGCTCTCGTGATGCTCCCCGCAGAGCTGCTCACCGTGGACTCCCTCGTCGTGGACTACCCCGGGCGAGGCTTCCGGGGTCGACCGACCCGGGTGCTAGACGACGTCTCGCTCACCATCCGCCGCGGGGAGACCCTGGGGCTGGTGGGGGAGTCCGGATCCGGGAAGACCACCCTGGGTCGTTCCCTCCTGGGCCTCGCACCGGTCACGGCGGGCACCATCGCGTTCGAGGGTCGCAACATCTCCCACCCCACGCGTCGGCAGCGTCGGGCGCTGAGCAGCGAGATCCAGGTGGTCTTCCAGGACCCCTACACCTCGCTGAACCCCGCGATGGAGGTCGGAGCGATCCTGGCCGAGCCCCTCGTGGTCCAGGGCGTGCGGGGGCGCAGGCGCGTGCCCGCATCACCGAGCTCCTGGACCAGGTGGGCCTCCCCGCGGACGCCGCGCGGCGGCTGCCGCGCGACTTCTCGGGCGGTCAGCGCCAGCGGGTGGCCATCGCGCGGGCGCTCGCGCTGCGACCGAAGCTCATCGTCTGCGACGAGCCGGTGAGCGCGCTCGACCTGTCGACGCAGGCCCGTGTGCTGGACCTCTTCCTCGAGATCCAGCGGGAGACCGAGGTCTCCTACCTCTTCATCTCACACGACCTTGACGTCGTGCGCCACGTCAGTCACGACGTCACGGTCCTCTACCGGGGCGAGATCGTCGAGACCGGCAGCGCCGAGCAGGTGACGCGGCACCCCGAGCACCCCTACACGCAGCGGCTGGTGCTGGCGTCGCCCGTCCCCGATCCGGAGCGTCAGGCGGAGCGGCGCCGTGCCCGGCGTGCGCTGCTCGACGGGACCGTACCGCCCGACCAGGTCGACCGGGTGGCCGACGTCGCCTGATCGCGACCGCCGGGAGAACGGCGGCGGATCCCTCAGGATCCGCCGCCGCCATTCTCAGAACAGGTCGCCGTGGCCCAGGGCGACGAGATTGTCGTGGGACGTCTGCAGGCAGTCGAGAACATCACGGCCGTAGAGATCGTCCTGCTCGACGAAAAGGTATTCCGCCCCCGCCGCCACGCTGGCGGGAATGATTCCCCCGAAGTCCAGATTTCCCTCGCCGACCTCGGCGAACTCGATGGTGTTGAAGACCTCGCGCAGATATGTCGCGCGATCGCCTGAATCACGTGCGACGAATGCGGCCTCAGGGGTCCTCCCGATGCGGTAGTCCTTGAGGTGGATCAGCTTCACCCTCCCGGCGAAGCGCTCGATCGTGCCCTGCGGGTCCTGCCCCGCCCGCTGCAGCCAGTGCACGTCCAGCTCCATCCCCACGTGGGGCGAGGAGTCGGCGAGGATGTCGATCACGTACCGACCGTCGTAGCGCAGGAACTCCGACAGGTGGTTGTGGTAGTAGAAGTCGATGCCCTCGTCCGCCAGGCGCTTCGCGACCTCCTCGAGGCCGCGGCAGAAGCGACGCGTGGTGTCGAGCTCGTCGAAGACGCCGAGCGGCACCATGCCCATGCGGACCTTGGTCGCCCCGACGGTGCGGGCGTCGGCGACGATCTTGTCGAAGTCCGTCAGCAGCGCGTCGTTGCCCGCGGTCGGGGCGTCGTAGGTGGCGGAGAGCGAGGCGATGTCGATGCCGAGCTCGTCGCGCGCGCGGACCAGGTCCGAGACGTTCTCGGGTGTCATCGGCACCTGGGACACCTCGAGCGCGCGGTATCCGATCTCCCGGACCGAGCGCAGCGTCTCGAATGTTCCGTGCTGTTCGAAGCTCCACCTTAGCATCATCGCCTGGACGCCGATCCTTGCCATCTGAGGTCTCCAATTCTCACGGACCGCCGGACGCGGTCGCACAGGGGCCCAGGTTTTCATCCGGCGCGCGCTACTGGCAAATATGAATCGCTTTGTGAGACTTTCGAGATGGACCGCCTCCAGGTCGAGGTGTGCCATTCTCCGGAATCGCGCGGGAGCGGCTCCTACCGATCCGACGTCCCGGCTCCGGCGGGGGTCGGGCAGGACTACCCATGGTCAGGGCGTCCCCGCGCCTCCTAGGGTCGCGGCATGACTGCGTCTCCCTCCCTCGGCCCCATGTACGAGCGGTTCCGGCAGCGCCACCCCGACGTTCGGATCGTGCTCCTCCCGGATCCGCGCAGCGGCGGTTCCACCCCCGCCTCCACGCCGCCTGCACCGGTGACCGACGAGCTTGCGCTCGCCGATGACGTCGAGCACGCGTTGACCCACGCGTCCGAGCTGCTGACCGAGGTTCGGCACGCGCTGGGCGTCGTCGGCGCCGTGGTGGAGCGGTGGCGGTCCGGGACCCTGCGCGGCACGGTGCGCGCCGTCGCGAGCTGCGACGGCCGGGCGCCGTCGCTGGACGCGGACGACGTCGTGCGCATCCTCGTCTCCCAGGGCTGGCTCGCCGGGGTCGTGCGTCGCGCGCCCGTGCAGGTGGTTTCGGCCCGGCGCGAGGACGGCGAGCTGGAGATCGTCCTGTCCGACGGCGACGCGCACCTCGTGCTCGAGGGTCGCGTGCTCGCCGTCGACGCCCGCACCAGGGTGGCCCTCGTCAATCCGCAGGGGGTGCGCCGTGGGTGACTTCGACGTCGACCCCGAGGCCATCGGCTCCGCCCGCCAGCTGTGGGAGGACGAGCTGGTCGTGCTGCAGGACGCGGCGACCCAGCTGACCGGGGCGCCCACCGGCGGCTTCGGCGGTGACCTGCCCGGTCAGGTGGCCGGTGTGATCGCGTCCTGGCGCGGCACGCTGGACGAGGGTGCCGCCGCCGTCGACGACATCGCGACGAACCTCGGCTACGCCGCACGCGGCTACGTGCTCGGCGACGAGGCCGCGCGCGGCGAGTTCACCACCTGGATGGAGGCGGGACTGTGAGCGTCTCCGTGCAGATCCCCGAGCCCGGTCCGAGCACGCCCGAGGTTCCGGGTGACCCCGGCCAGGTCGACACGTTCGTCGACACGCTGCTGCGCGTGGCGTCGGCGGCCGACGACCTCGACTCCGTCGCCGCGGCGCGCTCCACCCTGGAGGGGTGGACCGGTGACGCAGCGACCGCCTACGGCAGCTACGTCACCGGTGCCGGCACGAACGCCCAGAGCATCTCCCTCGCGCTGCGCAACCTCGCACGGGCGGCCGACACCTACTCCGCCGAGCTGACCCGCCTGCGCACCGAGCGCGGTTTCGTGCTCGACGACCAGCAGAGCTACGCCGAGAGTCGCTCGTCGCTCGTGACCCAGGTCGCGAACGCCGTACCCGAGGACGAGGCGTACCTCCAGGAGCTGGCGGCCCAGCTGGTCGGGACGCGCGCCCGACTCGTCGAGCGCCAGGACGCCCTCGTCACCGCCTGTGAGACCAACGATCGGACGATGGCGACGGCGCTGACGCAGAACGCCGACCTCCCCACCTTCCAGCGGCTGAACCCGAACGCGATCGACCCCGCCGACGCCGCGGTGCAGCGGCCGGGGGCGCCGGGGACGGGCGCGAGCCCGGAGGAGGTCGCGCAGTGGTGGAACGGCCTGACGGAGGAGGAGCGCTACGCCGTCACGGTGGCCTACCCGGAGCTGATCGGCCCGGCCGACGGCGTCCCCGCCACGGCTCGCGACCAGGCCAACCGGGCGCTGCTCGGCCGCGACCTCGAGACGTTGGAGCGCCGCGAGGAGGCGGGCATCCTGACCCCCGAGCAGGAGAGGCAGCTCGCCAACGCGCGCGCGGCCGAGGAGGCGCTCGGCAACGAGGTCGGTGACCCGATCACTCGCGAACCCGTGGTGCCGCTGCTCCACCTGTACGACCCGACGGCCTGGGACGGCGAGGGCGCGATCGCCATCGCCTACGGCAACCCGGACACGGCCGACAACATCGCCACGGTGGTGCCGGGGACGACGACGACCGGAGAGAGCGCCGGGAGCATCGCCGGTGACGCCTCGAACGTGTACTCCTCCGCGCGCGTCTCGGACCCGAACGCCTCGACAGCGGCGATCGCGTGGATCGGGTACGACACGCCGGAGTTCGATCTCAGCGTGACGAACGAGGACCTGGCGCAGGAGGGTGGGGACAACCTCGCGCGCTACGTCGACGGACTGCGCGCCGTGCGGGAGGTCGAGGGCAACGGACAGCCCGACGTGACCGTGATCGGTCACTCCTACGGGTCGACGACGGTGGCCAACAGCGCGACGGGGTCCGGTCTCGACGCCGACGACATCGTGCTCATCGGCAGCCCGGGTGCGGGCCGTGGTGTCGAGCACGCCGACGAGCTCGGCGGCGCGCAGGTGTGGGCGGGCAACGCCAGCCGCGACCCGGTCGCGAGCCTGGCCGACAACGGCTGGGTGGGGCTCGGCACCTGGGACCAGGGCCTGGGCAACGACGTCGGCGAGGACGACTTCGGGGCGAACCGCTTCCGGGCCGAGTCCGTCGACCGTGGGGAGGGCGGGGCGTTCGCGGATCACTCGCGCTACTTCGACGACGGCAGCGAGTCGCTGCACAACATCGGGAACATCGTGGCGGGCAACGACGACGACGTCACACGGGCCGAGCACACCTACGACCCGTGGAACAAGGGTCCGCAGGACCCGGAGCGTGATCGTGATCCAGAGCAGCTCGACGACGTCGTGCTCGACCCGGACGACATCGTCCGGCCCTGAGACCGGCCGTTCGACGCGCACACGAGAGGCGCCGGGTGGGACCTCCCACCCGGCGCCTCTCGCCCGTCCGACCCTTGCCCCGGGGCGCCGGCCGCGGCCGGCGCCCCGGGAGGCTCACTCCTCCTCGTACAGCCCGTCGAGCATCTCCTGCGCGAGGCGCTCGCCGACGACGATCGGTGCGCTGCTCAGGTGCAGCGTGAGTGTGCGGCGCATCGCGACGAGACGCAGGCGGTGGCCGGCGCGCTCGGCGTCGATCCGCACGATCGGGGTCATGGCGCTGATGCCGCCGGTCCAGCCGTCCGCCGCGAGGCGGTCGCTGATGCCGCGCGCCACCTCGAGGCAGGGGTGGGTGCCGTGACGCAGATGTCGAACGTCGAGGCGATGGTCTCGGCGTCGCCCGCGGCGCGCCAGCGGCTCCGGCCCCAGGTGCCGAGGATGCCGACGGTGCGGCAGGCGCGGCGCGCCAGGAGGTCGGTCTCGATCCGCACGGTGTCGAGGTCGAACGGCCGCCGCCCGGAGCTGGGGCGGGGGAGATCCTGGTCGACGTGCGCCGTCGAGGAGGTGCGGGAGACGTCCCGGACGGTCTCGGGACGCATGGCCGGCAGCAGGCGCAAACGGGGGCGGGCGGGAGCCGGGGAGTGCGACGGGATCGCTGTGATGGACATGTCTGAAACCTAGGCAGACGTCTCCGATCGGTCGATGGGGAGAGGTCCCCACCCCGCGGGGGCCTCAGCGCGTGGCGTCCTCGTGCTGCGCCCGCAGCGGGAGGAAGGCCGCCAGGCCGAGGACCAGCACGACGACGATCCCGAGGATCCCCGCCTTCTGCGTGTCCCCGACGGCGATCGCCACGGTGAAGGCGAACGGTGCCAGGAAGCTCACGGCACGGCCCGTGGTCGCGTACAGACCGAAGTTCTCGTTCTCGCGCCCGGGCGGCGTCATCCGGGCGAGCATCGAGCGCGAGGCGGACTGCACCGGGCCGACGCACACCGAGATCACGACGGCGCACACCCAGAACGCGGCCTGCGACGTCGTGAGGAAGACCGCCGTGCAGGTGACGACGAGCACCGCCAACCCGGCGACGATCACCACGCGCGGCCCGAGGCGGTCGTCGGCCCGACCCAGCGCCCAGGTGGAGATGCCGGCCACGAGGTTGGCGGCGATGCCGAGGTAGATGACCTCCTCCTCGCTGAAGAAGAACGAGCCGGCGGCGATGATGCCGGCGAAGGCGAACACGGCCCCCAGCCCGTCGCGGAAGATCGCCGAGGCGACGAAGAAGTGCAGCAGCGAGCGCTGGTGCCGCCAGAGGTCGACGATGCGCCGCAGGATGTCGCGGTAGGCCCCGACGACGGAGAACTTCTCGGTGCCCGCCGCCGGTGCGGTATTCGGCCCCATGATCAGCAGCGGCAGGCAGAAGACGGCGGTCCACGCCGCACTCAGCAGGGCGACGGGCTGGATCGCGGGGGAGTCGCGGCCGAGGACGAACAGGAACAGGCACGCCACGAGTGCGACGAGCCCGCCCAGGTACCCCAGCCCCCAGCCCATGCCGGAGACGCGCCCGAACGTCGAGGGGGTCGCGATCTGCAGCAGCATCCCGTTGTAGAAGACCGTCGCGATCTCCGAGATGACGCTCGCGACCGCGAGCATGATGACGGCGAACGTCAGGTAGCTCGGGTCGGGCTCGGCCCAGAACAGGGACGCCATCGCGAGCACGAGGCCGAGGGTGGAGATCCCCAGCAACCGACGGCGCCTGCCGTAGCGGTCCGCCAGCACGCCCATCAGCGGGCAGACCAGGGCGATGATCACGCCGGCCCAGGTCTGCGCGCCGGAGAGCGCCGCGGTCCCGGTCGCCTCGTCGGCGGCCACGCCCGTGGTGATGTAGACGGAGAAGACGAAGGTCAGCATCACCGTGTTGAACGTCTGCTGCCCCCAGTCCCACAGGCCCCACGCGAACAGGACCCGGCGCGGCGCCGTCGTGCTCGCGTGCCCCGCAGGGAGGGGAAACCCGGGCTGCGGGGGAATGTGTACGCCGTCGTGATCCACGTGGGCGACCCTAGGCTCCCGGCTCCGCCGCTGCCAGCTGCGCCGCCACCCGCCGCACGATGCGGCTCATCCCGACCTCGGTGACGCCGAGGTGCGCGGCGAGCTCGCGCTGGCTGATCCGCTCCACGAGGTCGGGACGGCGGGCGCGGATCGACCGGTAGCGCTCCTCGGGCGAGGTGAGGTGCATCTCGGGCACGGCGGCGGTGATCCGCACGATCGACGTCGCCAGCACGGTCGAGAGCAGGATCGACCACGCGTGGTGTCGCTCCGCCAGTGCCTCCACGGTCGTGGTCGTGGCGCGCAGCACGGTGGTCGGCTCGATCGCGACGAGGGAGTACGGGCTGCCCTCGGGGCGCAGCCGCGGATCGGCGCGCTGGTGCGGGACGATGCGAGCCGCGACGCGGGCGTAGGACGCCATCCCGAGCCCGGTCCAGCAGGTGGCGAACTCGTTCTCGCCGATGAGCGCGACCGTCCGGCCGATCCGACCGTCGCTGACCTGGAGCTTCAACATGCCTCGGACGACGTGGTAGGCGAACGGGTGGTGCGTGTGCGAGGGGACGAGCACCTCACCCCGCTCGACCGTCACCAGCTCGGTCCCGCGCGCGAACTGCTCCCAGTCGGGCAGCACGCGGCCGATGTAGGTCTCGAGCACGGCGCGCGTGCTCACGAGCCGGTGCTCGAGCTGCGTGTTGGCGGGCATGCCACCACCTCTCTGCCGGCGGCCCGGATCGGGGCGGCTGCGGCACCGCGGCCCGGCCAGGATACGAGCGCGGTCGCGGCCGTGTGCGGGTGGGTTCCGTGCCTGTGGACGGGCGGCGTGCCGGTCCCGGCCGGGCCCGCCGCTGCCTAGGGTTGAGGGGTGAGTGACCCGATCCCCGCCGAGCCTGCCCCCGCTGCTCCCCGCGCGGAACCCGCCGACCTCGACCTCCTCCGCTCCGACCTCACCGCCGCCGACTACACGCTCGACGGCGTGCGCGCGGTCATCGGGGACGTCGCGGCCGGCGCCCTGGAGCGCGAGGAGGCGTGGCCGGCCCGGCGGGCCACGGCCGATCTGCACACCCCCGCCGCCGTCCTGCTCCGGCTCTTCCAGCTGGGCGAGGACGTCGCGAGGGCCGATCTCGACGGCGCGCTCGCCGGGCTCGGCACAGCCGGGGCCGAACGGCTCGGGCTCGTGACCACCGCCGGTGCCGGCGGCGGGGACGCCGTGCGTGCACGCTGCGACCTCACGCCGCACGCGTTCGTGGACGCGGCGGGCGAGGCCCAGTGGTGGATCGCGTCGGACCGCAGCGAGCTCGCGCGTCGCGGCGCGATCGGCGAGGACCATGTCCTCGGCGTCGGCGGCGCCTCCCGCACCCTCGCCCAGATCACGGTGCGCGACCCGCGCGAGCGCGTGCTCGACGTCGGGACGGGGTGCGGGATCCAGGCCCTGCACGCGGCGCAGCACGCCCGCGCGGTGGTGGGCACCGACGTCGACCCGCGCGCGCTGGCGTTCGCGCGCTTCAACGCGGGCCTCGCGGGGGCGGACCTCGACCTGCGCGAGGGGTCGATGCTGGACCCGGTGCGCGGGGAGACCTTCGACCTGGTGGTCTCGAACCCGCCGTTCGTCATCACGCCGCGCGGGCCCGGCGGGCAGGTGGGGGACTTCACGTACCGCGACGGCGGGCAGGTGGGCGACGACGTCGTGCGCTCGCTCGTGACGACGGTGGGCCAGGTGCTGGCGCCGGGCGGTGTGGCCCAGCTGCTCGGCAACTGGGAGCACCGGCGCGGCGAGGCGTGGCGCGAGCGGGTGGGGGAGTGGCTCGCGGAGGCCGGGCTCGACGGCTGGGTGGTGCAGCGCGAGGTCCAGGACCCGGCGGAGTACGCCGAGCTGTGGCTGCGCGACGGCGGGCTCACCCCCGACCGCGACCGGGCGCGCTACGAGGCCGCCTACGGCGCGTGGCTGGACGACCTCGCCTCGCGCGACGTCGAGGGCGTCGGGTTCGGGTTCGTGACCCTGCGGCGGCCCGCCGGGGCCGGGGCGGAGGTGAGTCCGTGGCGGCGGGTGGAGGAGATCACCGGGACGGTGGCCCAGCCGCTGGGTGGGGCGATCGCGGGGGTGCTGCGCGCCGTCGACCTCCTGCGGGACCTCACGCCGGAGGCGCTGCTGGAGCGGCGCTGGCAGGTGGCGCCCGACGTCAGCGACGAGCGGTTCTTCACGCCGGGCGAGGCGTCGCCGCGGGTGATGCTGCTGCGTGCCGGCGGCGGTTTCGGGCGCACGGTGCGGGCGGAGACGGGGCTCGCGGCGTTCGTCGGGGCGTGCGACGGCGAGCTGACCGGGGCGCAGATCGTGGCGGCCCTCGGGGCGCTGCTCGAGGTGGACGCGACGGCGCTCGCGGCCGAGCTGGAGCCGCAGCTACGCGGCCTCGTCACCGACGGCCTCCTGCTCCCCGCCCCCTGACTCCGCGAGACAGAAACGCGAGAGACTTTGGGGCACCCGCGAGAGACTTCGGGACACCAGCGAGAGAGTTCCGGAGACTCGCGGGGACGTCCCCGGCCCTGCAGCGGCTCACCACGTCCGGGGCCGGACTCGCACGCTCATGAGGTCGCCGAGCTCCCGCTCGAACGAGTCGTCCGTCCCGAAGATGCGCTCCCGCGTCCCGATGACGAACGCCCACCCGAGCTCGTGCGCGATCTGGCCTCGTCTGCCGCCGTCGTGCGCGACGTCGCCCTCGTCCGAGTGGAACTCCCGGCCGTCGTACTCCGCTGCGACCTTGCGCTCCACGAATGCCGAGTCCAGCCAGTAGTTCCGGCCCCGGTGCACGATGTGGTGCGCGATCGCGGGCCGCGGCAGGCCGGCGTCGAGCATCCGGCAGCCCATCCACGACTCTCAATGCGACTCGCGCCTGCCGTCGACGTGTGGTGCGAGCTCCTGCGCCTGCCTGGTGCCCGGCAGACGTCGTAGAGGGAGGACGAACTCGGCCACCTGGAGGGGGTCGACGACGTCGGCGCGGACCAGCGCGTCGGCGGCCGCCAGCACAGCCGGAGGAGGTCCGAGGCCGTCCGGAGCGGTGATGTGACGGCGACGCCGTCGAGCTCGACGACGTCGGGGTCCGGGAGGACAGTCTGTCGGGAGTGGGCGCGGTCGGGGCTGGGC
This sequence comes from Litorihabitans aurantiacus, assembly GCF_030161595.1. Lineage (NCBI taxonomy): Bacteria > Bacillati > Actinomycetota > Actinomycetes > Micrococcales > Beutenbergiaceae > Litorihabitans > Litorihabitans aurantiacus. The sequence goes on along the minus strand of NZ_BSUM01000001.1, from coordinate 2,591,227 downwards.
CGGGTGCGTCCGTGCGGGACGACGCACATCGGCCGCAGGTCGTGGCGCTGCCCGGGCGGGTGGGTGTCTGCGCCGTAGACCCAGGCCGCCGTGTGGTCGGAGGCGGCTGCGCCGTCGGGAATCACCAGCGCGAGCGCGGCGAGCCGTGTCTCCCGCGTGTCGGGAGCGCCGCCGTCGACCGCCACTCCGCGGAACACTCGCCGCAGACCGCCGGTGCGGATGGCGTGACGCACGTCGGTGTCGCTCAGGCCGAACGTCGTGGCGTCACGGATGCGGAACGGGCGGCCGTCGTTGATGGACATGCCGCGAGGATCGCGTAGATCGGCACGTCGGCGCGTCCTTCGCCGTCAACCTGTGGACAACGGTGGTCGGGGCCGCTCGGCCGCCTCGACGAGAAGGTCGGCACGACGGCGCAGCAGCCACCGCAGGTACGGCACCAGGACGACTCGCTCGGAGAGCGCTGCGAGGAGCGGCGAGGCCAGGGTGACCTCGTCGATCATGAGTGTGCCCGCCGTCGTCGGGACGAACGTGTGGACGTGGGCGAAGGCGCGGAACGGGCCGCGCACCTGTCGATCGGTGAAGGTGCGCGGCTCGTCCCAGCCTTCGGTCTCGACGCGTGAGGTCATGCGCCAGCGAACGCCGAGGTGCCACGCGCGCCACGTGACCGTGTCACCCGGGCCCAGGCGCCCCCGCGTCACACCGCCCACCGCCGTCTCGCGCGAGCCGGGAGTGGAAGCGATGTGGGCGTCGACGTCGAGCGAGAGCTGGAACAGCACCGAGGGTGCGGCAGTCGAGCTGGTACGAAGCGTGAACGACGAGGGCACGACGGGAGCGTGCCACAGTCTTCTCGGGCGGCGGGGCCCGGCCACGGGAAGTCTCTCGCAGGCGTCCGAAAGTCTCCCGCGGACGTCCCGAAGTCTCTCGCGTACTAGGCGAAGGCCTCCGGGGGTGGGCAGGCGCACGCCAGGTTGCGGTCGCCCCACGCCTGGTCGATGCGGCGCACCGCCGGCCAGTACTTGTGCCGGATCAGGCCCGGCACCGGGTAGACCGCCACCTCGCGCGAGTACGGGTGGCTCCACTCGCCCTCGATCACCGAGCGGGCCGTGTGCGGCGCGTTCGCCAGCGGGTTGTCCCCGGCCGGCCACTCACCCGCGGCCACGGCGTCGGCCTCCGCCCGGATCGCCAGCATCGCCTCGACGAACCGGTCGATCTCGCCCAGGTCCTCCGACTCCGTCGGCTCCACCATCAGCGTCCCCGCCACGGGGAAGCTCATCGTGGGGGAGTGGAAGCCGTAGTCCACGAGGCGCTTGGCGACGTCGTCGACCGTGATCCCCGTGGCGGCCTTCAGCGGGCGGATGTCGAGGATGCACTCGTGGGCGACCAGCCCGCCGTCTCCCGTGTAGAGCACCGGGAACGCCTCGCGCAGCCGCGCCGCGACGTAGTTCGCCGACAGCACGGCGGCCGCCGTCGCCTCGCGCAGCCCCTCGCTGCCCATCATCCGCACGTACGCCCACGTGATCGGCAGGATCGAGGCCGAGCCGTACGGCGCCGCCGAGACCGGGTTCGCGAGCGGGTCGCGCCCGCCCGCGCCGGGCAGGAACTCCGCCAGGTGCGCCTTGGCCGCCACCGGCCCGACGCCGGGGCCACCACCGCCGTGCGGGATGCAGAAGGTCTTGTGCAGGTTCAGGTGGCTGACGTCGCCGCCGACGTCCCCGAACCGCCCGTAGCCAACCAGCGCGTTGAGGTTCGCGCCGTCGATGTAGACCTGGCCGCCGGCGTCGTGCACCGCGTCCGTGATCGCGACGATCTCGTGCTCGTAGACCCCGTGCGTGGAGGGGTAGGTGATCATCAGCGCGGCGAGCTCGGCGGAGTTCGCCTCGATCTTCGCGCGCAGGTCGGCGACGTCGACGTTGCCCGCCGCGTCGCACGCCACGACCACCACGCGCATGCCCGCGAGCACCGCCGAGGCCGCGTTGGTCCCGTGCGCCGAGGCGGGGATGAGACAGACATCCCTGTGGACGTCTCCTCTGGAGCGGTGGTAGCCACGGATCGCCAGCAGCCCGGCCAGCTCGCCCTGCGACCCGGCGTTCGGCTGCAGCGAGACCGTGTCGTAGCCCGTGATGTCGGCCAGCCACGTCTCGAGGTCGCCGATCATCGAGAGGTACCCCTCGGCGTCACCCTCCGGCGCGAACGGGTGGAGGTTCGCGAACTCGGGCCACGTCACGGCCGCCATCTCGGTGGCCGCGTTCAGCTTCATCGTGCACGAGCCGAGCGGGATCATGCCGCGGTCGAGCGCGTAGTCGAGGTCGGCGAGGCGCTTGAGGTAGCGCATCATCGCGGTCTCGGAGTGGTAGCTGTGGAACGTCGGGTGGGTGAGGAAGTCCGACGTGCGCTCGAGGGTGGCGGGGAGCACGGGGGCGGTGTGACCGTCCAGCAGCCCGATCGAGTGCTCCTCGGCACCAGAGAGGAAGTACGCGATCTCGACGGCGTTGTGCGCCGTGGTGGTCTCGTCGACGCTCACCTGCAGCGTCTCGCCGTTGACCAGGTGCGGCGTGTAGCCGGCCTCGCGCAGGCGTGCGAACGCGGCCTCGGCGTCGAGCCCGGTGACCCGCACGGTGTCGAAGAACGCGTCGTGCACGACGGTCAGCCCCAGGTCCCGGAGTTGGCTTGCCACCAGGTCGGCCCTGCCGTGCACCTGCTGCGCGATCCGCCGCAGCCCCACCGGCCCGTGGTAGACCGCATACATCGACGCCATCACGGCCAGCAGCACCTGTGCGGTGCAGATGTTTGACGTCGCCTTCTCGCGGCGGATGTGCTGCTCGCGCGTCTGGAGCGCGAGCCGGTAGCCGGGGTTGCCGTCGGCGTCCTGCGACACGCCTACGAGGCGCCCGGGCAGCTGCCGCTCGAGCCCCTTGCGCACGGCCATGTAGCCCGCGTGCGGCCCGCCGAAGCCCATCGGGACGCCGAAGCGCTGCGAGGTCCCGACGGCGATGTCCGCGCCGAGCTCGCCCGGCGCCTTCGCGAGGGTGAGGGCCAGGAGGTCGGCGGCGACGACGGCGAGCGCCCCCGCGCCCTCACCGCGGCGATGACCTCGCTCGGGTCCCAGACGAGTCCGGACGCGCCCGGGTACTGCACGAACGCCCCGAAGACCTCGCCCTCGGGGAGCTGCGCGACGGCGTCGGCCGCCCCGTCCGCCGCGAGGTCGATCGTCTCGAGCTGGATGCCCAGGGCCTCGGCGCGGTGCGCGAGGAGGCGCTGGGTCTGGGGGAGGGCATCGGCGTCGACCAGGAAGACCGTGCCCTTGACCTTGGACGCGCGCCGCGCCAGCAGCATCGCCTCGACCACGGCGGTGCCCTCGTCGAGCATCGACGCGTTCGCGATGTCGAGGCCCGTGAGGTCGGTGATCATCGTCTGGTAGTTGATGAGCGCCTCGAGCCGGCCCTGACTGATCTCCGGCTGGTACGGCGTGTACGCCGTGTACCAGGACGGGTTCTCGAGCACGTTGCGCTGGATCACGCTCGGCGTGTGGGTGCCGTAGTAGCCCAGGCCGATGAGCGAGGTGGTCACGGTGTTGCGCGAGGCGAGATCGCGCAGCTCGGCGAGGGTCTCGGCCTCGGAGGCCGGTGCCGGAAGGACGTCCGTCTCGCCGTCGTCCTCGCCGTCACGCGCGGCCGCGAAGGAGTCGGCGACGGCGGGCGGGATCGCCGCGCGCATCAGCGACGCGATGCTCTCGTGGCCGGTGGCCGCGAGCATCGCGGCGGAGTCGGCGTCGGTCAGACCGATGTGGCGGTCGACGAAGGGAGTGGTCATCGTCAGGACTCCTCGCTGCGGCGGTAGAACGGCAGGGCGACGACCTCGCCCGTGATGGCGGTACCGCGGACGTCGACGGCGAGCGCCGTGCCGATCGCCGCGAGGTGCGGGGCCACGTACGCCATCGCGATCGGGTGGCCGAGCGTGGGGGACAGGACGCCGGAGGTGACGGTGCCCGCGGGCTCGCCGTCGGGCGTCACGACGGCGTAGCCGGCGCGGCCCGCGCGCCGACCGGGCAGCGCGAGCCCGACGAGCACGGGGGCGTCCGCCGTCGGGCCCGCGAGGGTCGCCTCGCGCCCCACGAAGGACTCCTTCGCCGTCACGACGACGCGGCCGAGCCCCGCCTGCGCCGGGAGCGTGTCCAGCGTGAGCTCGTGGCCGTACAGCGGCATCCCGGCCTCGAGTCGCAGCGTGTCCCGGCTCGCGAGGCCCGCGAGCACCAGGCCGTGGGGCTGCCCGACGGCGAGCAGCGCCTTCCACAGGGCGGTCGCGCGCTCGGGGGCGATCGAGATCTCGAAGCCGTCCTCGCCGGTGTAGCCGGTCCGGCTCAGGGTGACGGCGCCGCCGTCGAACGTGCCGGGGGCGGTGCGGTAGTAGCGGAGCGTGGCGAGGTCGACGCCGGCGCTCGCGTCCAGCGCCAGGCGCCCGGCGGCCTCGAGGTCGCCCAGGATCGCCTGCGCGCGCGGGCCCTGCACCGCGACGAGCGCGCGCCCCGTGTCGGCGACGGTGACGTCGAAGGTGCCCTGCGCCGTCGTGATCCGCTCGGTGAGGGCCGCGACGACGGGGCCGGCGTTGGCGGCGTTGGCGACGACGAGGAAGTCGGTGGGGGCGCCTTCCGGCGCGGTGGTGTGCGTGTTCGTGACGATGAGGTCGTCGACGATGCCGCCGGAGGGCGTGAGCATCATCGTGTAGCGGCTCTGGAGCGGCGCGAGGGCGCTGAGGCGGCCGGCGAGGGCGTGGTCGAGGAAGGCCGCGGCGTCCGGGCCGACGACGGCGATCTGCGCCATGTGCGAGATGTCGAACAGGCCCGCGGTGGTGCGGACGGCGACGTGCTCGGCGACGTCGGAGGTGTACTTCACCGGCATCGACCAGCCCGCGAACGGCACCATCGTGGCGCCGGCGGCGACGTGGGCCGCGTGGAGCGGGGTCTGCAGGAGTGGAACCGGGGGGTGCGCGGGGGCGGCGACGGGCATGGGCGCCGCTGCGGGTGCGGGCGGGACGGGCACTGACGGGTCGGTCATGGAGTCCTCTTCGGAGCACGGTCGATAGGGCCGGGCGGGGACTCCCCCTCTGTCACGGGTGCCTGAGAGATTCACCGCGGCGACCCGCGCTGGCGCGGTCCGGGCGGCTTTCACCGTGGGCGAGCGCCTCCGGCGTCGGCGGGCGACGGCGTGGCGCTGCTTTCCAGAGTGGCCTCGCCGTGCGGTACGGGTACCTGAGAGGTTGGCGGGGAGTGCTTGCTCCTTCGGTGCCGGCACGGCCGCGGCGGTGCGCCTCGGCTGCCGACTCTCCCGCACGGTGATGGGGCCGGGTGTTCAGTTGGGTGTGCTGGTGGTGCTGGTCTCGCGGGTCCTGCTGCCGTCGAGCCTACCGGCCCGTGCTCGCCCGCGGCAGCCCACCGCGCCGAGCTGTGGCGTTCGTGAGCACGGCTACGGTCAGCCGACCGGTCGAACTCCTGGTGCTGGACGACCCAGGCGGTCATCCGGGGGTACACCCAGAAGGAGTAGATGCCGATCGTGATCAGGGTCAGAAGCCACCACTTGATCCACTGGCCGAAAAGGCTCGGCGCCGTCCCGGTGAAGCGCAGGCGGCGCCCGTCGAGGAAGGTGTGCTTGGTGTGCCACCGCTGGAGGATCACGACGGCCCACGGGAGGCAGATGCCCAGGGTCAGGATGGTGGCGAGAGCCGCGGCGAGGCTCGCGCCGAAGTACGTGGCCGCACCGCCGTCGAACCGGTACATCGGCACGCCGAGCGGGATCTGGATGGTCTGGTGCCCCGAGGTGACGGGCGCAGGGGTGACGGGCGCAGGGGTGACGGGCGCAGAGTGGGGCACGGGTGACGTCACGGGTGTTCCTCGGCGGTGGGGCGACGGATGGGCGGCGGACCCAGTGGTCGTCGAGCCGTTGCGCAACGTAGCGCGACTCTGCCGATCTCACGCGGCGAGCGGGTGTGGGCGGCTCCCGCAGAGATCTCGAGCTGCGATGGTCGTCGACGTTCCAGTGCCGGTGCGGCGAGCTGCGCCTCGAGCGCTCTTGCGTTTCTTTCGTTTCAGTACGACGATGGCGCTATGGCCACCCCTCCTGCCAGTGTTCGGCGACCCCACCACGACACGGTCTTCCCTCCGCGTGATGCCGCTTCGCTCGATCCGATCGCCGATCTGCTCCAGCAGTCGCAGCCGGCGCGCCTCGTCGGGCCGGCGGGGGAGGGTGTCGAGGTCCCCGCCGACGTCTACGAGGTGCTCGTCGACGTCGTCGACGCTCTTCGGCGCGGTGACGCGGTGACGGTGGCGCCGGTCTCGGTCCGCCTGACCACCAGCCAGGCGGCCGAGATGCTGGGAGTCTCGCGCCCGACGCTGGTCAAGCTGCTGGAGGACGGGGAGTTACCGTACGAGCGTCCGCGGAAGCATCGTCTCGTGCGGCTCGACGATGTGCTCGCCTACCGGGAGCGGCGTTCGCGCCACCGGCGCGAGCTCCTCGGCGAGATCGCTCGTCAGGCCGTGGTCGACGGCTTGTACGAGGTCGACCGCGAGGCCTATGACGAGGCGCTTCGAGCCGTGAGGCGTCGCGAGGTCTGATGTTCGCCGCCTTCCTCGACGCCTGTGCGCTGGTCCCAGCGTCACTCGCCGACACTCTGCTCGGTGCGGCTGAGCGTGGGCTCTTCCGGCCGCTGTGGTCGAACGAGGTCCTCGACGAGGCGGAGCGTGCCGTGATGCGCGTGCACCCCGACCTGGCGCCGTCACGGGTGCGGCGGCGGTTCCGTGTAATGGGGGAAGCATTCCCGGACGCCGGCGTCACCGGGTACGAGGCGATGACGTCCGGGCTCGAACTTCCCGACCCGGACGACCGCCACGTGGCGGCCGCGGCGGCGATGGGGCGTGCCGACGTTCTCGTCACGTTCAATGTCCGGGACTTCCCGACGGCCGCCATGCCCGAGGGCGTCGAGGTGGTCCACCCGGACGACTTCCTCCTTGCACAGGTCGATCTGTACGAGGTGGAGTGCATCGATCTCGTGCGCCAGCAGGCCGCGGCGATGCGACATCCACCGATGGACGTCCACGACGTTCTGATCAGCCTGGGCCGCGCGGGCGTCCCCGGATTTGCTCGTGCCGTGAGTCCATTGCTCGACAGCCGCGGAGGCTCGTAGGTCGTCAGGTGTCCGAGAACGAGGGCTCCGTCGTCGTGCACCTCCGCGACCTCGGCGGGGAGGCGCCGCCGAGGTCGCGGTGCCGCGCCGGGGTGCGTCGGGTGACGTGCGCCCGTCGGGCGACCGGCTGCTGAGTCGTACGCGGGGTCGTCGGGCGTATCGATCTCCTGGCCGTTCAGCCCGCAGAGTACGACGACGGCGAGGCAGCCGAGCCGTTCGTTGCCGTCGACGAGCGGGTCGTCGCGTACGAGACCCACGTCGGGGGGCGCGACCAGGTCGTGCCGATCCTCGCTGCCGAGGTGGGTCGTCACGATCCGAGCCGGTCGAGCAGGTCGACCGTGCAGGTGGTTGGACCCGGGTGCGTTGCGCCGAGTTCGGGCTTTCGCGCCGAGTTCGGCGAGGGCGGCCCCGAACTCGGTGAGTGGGTGCCGTGAGTGGCGGTGCGGGACCGGCGGGACGGGGGAGTGGCGGGGTGACGGGGCCGCGTACCGCGCTGGGCGCGCGGCGCGGGGGCCGTGGTGCCAGGATCGGCGGCATGGCCGCACCGCACCGCCGCGCACCCGGCACCACCCGCGCCCCCGAACCTCCCGCGCCACCCGGATCGCGGGCGGCGTCGTCGGCGCGCTCGTCGTCGTCGAGATCACCTCGGGCGTGCTGCAGGGCTACTACACGCCCCTGTTCACCGATGTCGCGCGCCGCCTGACGATCACCGACGCCGACGTCAACTGGCTCGAGGCGCTCCAGCTCCTCGTCTCCGCGCTCGTGGTGCCGGTGCTCGCGCGGCTCGGCGACCTCCTCGGCCACCGGCGCGTGCTGCTCGCCAGCCTCGTGGTGACGGCGGTCGCCTCCTGGGCGGTCGCGCTCGCCCCCACCTTCGCGACGTTCCTGGTCGCGTGGGCGCTGCAGGGGTTCTACGTCGCGTGGCTGCCGCTCAACGTCGCGATCATCTACGGCCGCGCCCGCCGCCTCGCCGCCACCGACCCGAGCGCCGACGTCCCGGCCACCACGCGCCGCGCGACAGGCGTCATCGTCGTCGCGCTCCAGGCCGGCGCGATCGGTGGCGCGCTGGTGGCCGGCCAGCTCGGCACGCTGCTCGCCGACCGCCTCACGATCGTGCTCGCCGTGCCCGCGCTGCTCGTGACGGCGGCCCTCGCCGTCGTGTGGCGCCTGGTCCCGGCCGACGTCCCCGCCACCCACGACGGCGAACGCGACCGCCACCCCACGATCGACGTGCGCGGCGCCGTCGTGCTCTCGCTCGCGCTCCTGGCGGTCACCGGCGGCCTCAGCCTCGTCCGCCTCGACGGCGTCACGATCTGGGTCGGCCTCCTCGTCGCCGTCGGGCTCGCGCTCGGTGCGATCTTCGTCCGGCTCGAGCAGCGCACCGCCGCCCCGCTCATCGACATCGCGCTCGTGCGCCGCCCGACGCTCTGGCCCGTCTTCCTCACCGCGGGCCTGTTCGGCGTCAGCGTGCTCGGCGCGCAGGGGCCGCTGTCCACGTTCGCGCGCACCGATCCGGCCGTGCACGGGCACGGGCTCGGCCTGACGTCGGCGACCGCGTCCTACCTCATCGGTGCCTACGTGCTCAGCCTGCTCGTCGGGGCCGCCCTGTTCTCGCGGCTGTCGACCGCGCTGACGCCGCGGCTCGTGCTGATCGGCGCGTCCGCACTGGTGGCCACCGGCTACCTCGCGCTCATCGGCCTGCACGGCTCCGCGGTGTCGGTGGCCTCGTGCATGGTGGTCGCGGGTCTCGGCTCGGGGGCGCTGGTGGCGGCGCTGCCCGCGGCCGCGGCGGCAGCCGCCCCCGCCTCGAGCACCGGCATGGCCACCGGCCTGACCAACACCACGAAGACGGTGGGCGGGTCGTTCGCCAGCTCGGTCTTCGCGCTCGCGCTCGCCGGCGGCGCGTCCTCGCCCGCGGCCGACGGCGTCACGGCCGCGCCCCTGAGCGGCTACGTCACGGTCTGGGCGATCTGCGGCGGGACGGCGGTGCTCGCGCTGATCGCCCTCCTGACCGTGCCGCGGGTCGCGTTCACGTCCGTGCCTGCCGACGCGGTCGCCTGAGAGGCTGGAGCCCATGAGCGCCGACGACGCCGCACGAGCCCGCCACCTGGCGCAGCGCCTCGCGCGCATGGTCCGCATCCCCACGATCACGCCCGACGGCGGTCCGCTCGGCCCGCAGGACGCCCGCGTCTTCGCGGAGCTCCGCGCGCTGCTCGCCGAGCTCTACCCGCGCACGTGGGCCGCGGCGGAGGTCGACGTCGTCGGGCGCGCCGGTCTGCTCCTGCGCGTCCCGGGCGGCGCGAGCGCGGCAAGGGGCGCGACGGCGCTCGGCCCGGTCGTGCTCATGGCGCACCAGGACGTCGTCCCCGCGCCGCGCGAGGGCTGGGCCGACGCCGGCTGGTCGCACGACCCGTTCGTCGGCGCGATCACGGGCGGCACAGGTGACACGGACGACCTCACCGTCCACGGCCGCGGCACGCTGGACGACAAGGGCGCCCTGCTCGTCACGCTGGAGGCGGTCGAGGACCTCCTCGCGGCCGGCTGGCGCCCGGACGCCGACCTCTGGATCCTGCTCGGCGCGGACGAGGAGCGCGACGGGCCGTCCGCGGCGGCCGCCGTCGACCTCCTGCGCTCGCGCGGCGTGCGTCCCGCGCTCGTGATCGACGAGGGCGGCGCCGTCGTGACCGGTGCGTTCCCCGGGCTGCGGCGCCCGATGGCGGCCGTCGGCGTCGCGGAGAAGGGTGTGGTGACGCTCGAGGTCGTGGTCGACGGCGATCCCCGCCGCGCCGCGCACGCCTCCACGCCCCCGCGCCGCGGCGTCGTCGCCGCCCTCGGCCGCGCGCTGGAGGCGCTCGAGCGCCGGCCGCACCCCGCCGTCGTCGACGACGTGACCGTGGCGATGTTCGACGCCGTCGCACCCCACGTGCCCGCCCCGCTCGGGGCCCTGCTGCGCCGCGCGGGCACGCTGCGCACGGCGCTGGCGCGCGTGCTGCCGCTGCTCGGCGGCGAGATCGCCGCGATGGTGCGCACCACGACGACGCCGACCGTGCTGCGCGGGTCCGCGGCCCCGAACGTGATCGCGGCGCGCGCGAGCGCCGTCGTGAACATGCGCGTCGCGACCTCCTCGAGCGTGGCGGAGGCGACGGCGCACGTCGAGCGGGTGGTGCGTCGCGCCGTCGGGAGGGGTGGGCCCGGTGGGCACGGCGGCCCGACGGCGAGCGTGCGCGTGCTGGAGGCGAGCGAGCCGACGCCCGCCTCGCCCCTCGACGACGAGCGCTGGGCCCTGGTGAGCGATGCGGTGACGCACGCCTACCCGGACGCCGTCGTGGCGCCCTACACGATGCTCGCCGTGAGCGACGCGCGCCACGTGGCCCGGATCGCCGACGCGATCTACCGCTTCTCACCGCTGCGGATGACGGCGGCGCAGCGGGCCTCGATCCACGGTGTCGACGAGCAGGTGGCCGCGTCCAGCCTGGTGGCGGGCGTGCGCTTCTACACCCGCCTGCTGCAGGGCTGATGACGCAGGACGGGCGCACGGTCGGCCACGTGGCCGCCGATCTGGGCGTGAGCGTGCGGACGCTGCACCACTGGGACGAGCTCGGTGTGGTCCGGCCGTCCGAGCGCACCGCGGGCGGCTACCGCACCTACCTGCCGGCCGACGTCGCGCGCGCCCGGCGCGTGCTGCTGCTGCGGGACCTCGGCGTCCCGCTGGCGGACGTCCCCGCCCTCCTGGCGGCCGACGCCCGGGTGCGCCGGTCCGAGCTGGTGCGACGGCGCGAGGCGACGCTCGCGCGGATCGCGCGGCTGCAGGAGGTGGTCGACGCCGTCGACACCCTCCTCGCGGCCGACGAGCGCGGCATCCTCCTGTCCGCCGAGGACACCACCGCGGTGTTCGGCCCCGGGTGGGACCCCGCGTGGTCGGGCGCGGCGCGCGAGCGCTGGGGCGACAGCGCGCAGTGGGCGGAGTACGCCGAGCGGTCGGCGGGCCGGGACGCCCAGGCGTGGCGCGCCGTCGTGGACGCGACGCGGGAGGTCCTCGCGGACATGGCGCGGGCGCGCACCGACGGCGTCGGGCCGACCGACGCGCGGGCGGTCGCGCTCGCCGAGCGGCACCGCGAGGCGATGGGGGAGTTCTTCCACGTCACGCCGTCGATGCACGTGCTGATGGCACGGATGTACGTGGCGGAGCCGGGGTGGTCGGTGACGTTCGAGGAGGTCCAGGAGGGGCTGACGGCGTGGCTGCGCGACGCCGTCGAGGCCGCCGCCCGCGCGCGGGGCCTCGACCCCGACGCGGCGACGTGGGGGTAGCACCGCTCAGGACGGGCAGGTGAGCCCGAGGTGCGCGAGAGCGACGTCGATCACCTCGCGGCTCGGCACGTGCAGCGTCTCCAGGACGCCCGTCCCGGTCGCCTCGAGGTAGGCGTCCACCAGCCGGTTGCCGACGGCGTAGCCCGCGCCGGTCGGCAGCCCCACCGGCTCCGCGCCGAACCGACGCGCGGCCGCGTCTCCGTGCACCCACGCCACGAAGTGGTGCATGCCGGGGACCTCGAGCCCGGCGGTGACGCGCTCGAGGACGGCGTCGTCGCGCAGGTGGGGGACGCCGAACGGCGTGTAGCCCGCCTTGCCGTACAGGTGCCGCGCGAACGCGTCGGCCAGACCCTCCGAGACGACCTGCTCGCCCACGACGACGCTGCCCGGGTCCCACACGACGCCGCCCGGGGCGTAGCGCAGGTTGTGGTGCAGCTCGTGCACGGCGACGGCCTCGAGACGCTCGAGGTTGCCCGGCGTGGGCCACAGCGTGAGGGCGAGGTAGCCGGTCGCGCTGCCGTTGCCGCTGAAGCCGTCCACGGTGTCGGTGAAGTAGGTGTCGTCCGGGTCGCCGAGCACCATCAGCACGGTGAGGTCGGGGACCGTGATCCCGGGGAGGGCGCGGGTCTGGACGGCGACGGCGTCCTGCAGCGCCCGCTCGACGCGGGCCCACGCGTCGGCCTCCCGCAGGGCCGTGAGCGCCTGCCGCACGACGTCGGTGCTGCGGTCGAGCGGGAAGCCGAAGGACTGCGCGTGCATCGCAGCGAGGTCCACCTCGCCGGGGAAGTACCGGTACATGCCGGCGGCGGGCCGGACCATCTCTCGCAGGAGGTCGGGGCGGTCGGGTGCGGGGGCGTCGAGGACGTCCCTCATGCCGGTGGCGGTGTCGAGCACGGTGATCGTCATGCCGGGGACGCTAGGCCCTCACGTCGCGTAAGGGTCAAGGGGTGGGGCTCGACGGGTGCGTCGGAGGGCGCGAGGGGTCAGACTGCTGCCACGGCACCGGCGCAGGGCCGGCGGGTGAGGAGGAGAGGATCATGACCGAGGCGAGCGGGTTCAGCGAGGCCGAACGGGCGGCGATGAAGCAGCGTGCCGCCGAGCTCAAGGAGGGCAAGGGCCTCAAGGGTGCGGCGAAGAAGGCCAAGGAGCTCCAGGCCTGCCTGGACGCGATCGCCGGCCTGGAGGGCTTCGACCGGGTGCTGGCCGAGCGCTACCACGTGGTCGTGACCCAGGAGGCGCCGCACCTCGATCCGCGGACCTGGTACGGGTTTCCGTCCTACGCGAAGGACGGCACCGTCGTGACGTTCGTGCAGCAGGCCTCGAAGTTCGACTCGCGCTACGCGACGGTCAACTTCGCCGACGTCGCCACGCTCGACGACGGTGCGATGTGGCCGACGAGCTTCGCCGTCGTGGAGTGGACCGACGAGGTGGAGGAGACGCTCCGCGCGCTGGTGCGCAGGGCCGCGGCCGCCTGACGACGCCGAGGGGGCCGACGCACCCGTTCCCCTCGCGGGCCCGCCGCGCCACAATGGCCCGATGCGAAGCATCTGGAAGGGCTCCCTCGCCTTCGGCCTGGTGAACGTGCCGGTCAAGGTGTACTCCGCCACGGAGGACCACGACGTCTCCTTCCACCAGGTGCACGCGGAGGACGGCGGGCGCATCCGCTACCAGCGCCGGTGCGAGGTGTGCGGCGAGGTCGTCACCTACGACCAGATCGCCAAAGCCTACGACTCGCCGGACGGGCAGCGCGTCATCCTCACCGACGACGACTTCGCGACCCTCCCCGCCCAGGCGAAGCACGAGATCGAGGTGCTGCAGTTCGTCCCGAACGAGCAGATCGACCCGATCCTGCTCGACCGCAGCTACTACCTCGAGCCAGACTCCCGCTCGCCGAAGGCGTACGCGCTGCTGCGCCGCACGCTCGAGGAGACCGACCGCACCGCCGTCGTGCACTTCGCGCTGCGCAACAAGACGCGGCTCGCGGCGCTGCGCGTGCGGGGTGACGTGCTCGTGGTGCAGACGATGATCTGGCCGGACGAGGTCCGCGCCGCCGAGTTCGAGTCGCTGGACGAGCAGCCGGAGATCTCCGACAAGGAGCTGGCGATGTCCGCGAGCCTCGTGGAGTCGATGGCCGAGGACTTCGACGCGAGCGCGTTCACCGACACCTACACCGAGCAGCTGCGCACGCTCATCGACGACAAGCTGACCGGCGGCGAGTCCTTCACCGCGGTCGAGGAGGAGGACGAGCCGGCCGACGTCGTCGACCTCGTCGCCGCGCTGCGCCGGAGCGTGGCGGAGCGGAAGAAGGCGCGGGAGGCGGCGTCGGGCTCGACGGGCGACGGCGGTGGTGCGGGGGAGAAGGAGAAGGCGCCCGCGAAGAAGACGTCGACGGCGAAGAAGGCGCCCGCGAAGAAGGCGGGCTCGGCGAAGGCGCCCGCCAAGAAGCCGGCCAAGGCGTCCTAGTGCCGGCGGGGGCGCACGGTGCCGGCGGCGCCCACGGGGCGGCGCAGGCGGTCCGGGTCGGCGAGCGCACGGTGCGGCTGACCAACCCGGACAAGGTCCTCTTCCCCGGCGGCGGCCCGGACGGCGCCGCCCCGACGACCAAGGCCGAGCTGGTCGAGTACTACTGGCGGATCGCGCCGGTCCTGCTCCCGCACCTGGCCGAGCGACCCGTCACCCGCAAGCGCTGGCCGCACGGCACGGGCGAGTCGGGTGGTCGGCCCGCCGACCCCTTCTTCACCAAGAACCTCGACTCCGGCACACCGGACTGGGTCCCGCGCGCCACGATCTCCCACCACGAACGCGTCGTGACCTACCCGCTCGCGACCGAGGACGCGGTGCTCGTGTGGTGCGCGCAGATGGCCAGCATCGAGCTCCACGTGCCGCAGTGGCGCCTGCCGCGGGCGGTGCTGGAAGGCCGGCGCACGCTCGTGCTCGAGGACGCCGAGACGCGCCCCGACCGTCTGGTGGTCGACCTGGATCCGGGCCCCGGCGTCGGGCTCGAGGAGTGCGGCGAGGTGGCGCTCGCGGCACGCGCGCTGCTCGACGACGTCGGGTTCGCCTCCGTGCCCGTCACCTCCGGCAGCAAGGGCCTGCACCTCTACGCGGCGCTGGAGGGCGTGAGCGCCGCCGCGGCAAGCGCGTTCGCCGCGGAGCTGGCGGCCTCGCTGGCGGCCCAGCTGCCGCGGCTCGCGATCGTGCAGATGAAGCGGCAGCTGCGCGAGGGTCGGGTGTTCGTCGACCACACCCAGAACAACGCCGCCAAGACCACGGTCTCGCCGTACTCGGTGCGGGGGCGCTCGCAGCCGTCGGTGGCGGCGCCGCGCACGTGGGCGGAGGTGGAGGCGGGCGGGCTGCGGCAGCTGCGGATGGGGGAGGTGCTCGAGCGGGCGCAGGACGGGGACCTCTTCGCGGCGCTGCTGGGTGGCGGCGACGGCGAGGCGCCCCCGCGCGTGCCGCACCCGCCGATCACGCTAACGGGGGTGTCTGACCCGGCGGTGGGCGCCCGGCGCGCACCCACCCGTGCGCCGTCGCCCATGCTCGCCACCTCCTACGACCCGATCACCCACGCGGACCTCCTCCCCGAGCGGTGGGTGTTCGAGCCGAAGTGGGACGGGTACCGCGCGATCGCCGTCGTCACCGGCGCGGAGGTCCGGCTGGTGGGCCGGTCCGGACGCGATCTCACGCCCGAGGTGGCGGAGCTCGCCGTCCGGCCCGACGCGCTCGCGGGGCACGACGCCGTGCTCGACGCCGAGATCGTCGCGCTGCGCGACGGCCGGCCCAGCTTCCACGCGCTGCAGGACCGCGGTACCCCGCCCCGTCCGCCGCTGCGCCTGGTCGTGTTCGACGTGCTGCGGCTCGACGACGCCGACCTCACCGGGCATCCGCTCGATGCGCGTCGCGAGGTGCTGGAGGCGCTCGACCTGCCGGTCGCCGACGTCGGTGGCGCGGGCGGCGCCGGCGAGGGCGGTATCGACGAGGGCGACGCCGGGTGGCTGCTCAGCCCGTCGCTGCCCGGGACCCTCGCCGACGCGCTGGCCGCGACGGCCGCCGTCGAGGGCGAGGGCGTGATGGCCAAGCGCCGCGACTCGCCGTACCGCGCCGGCCGGCGCAGCCCCGCCTGGGTCAAGGTCAAGCACCACGGGCAGGCCCGCGTCGTCGTCGGCGGGTGGCGACCGGGGCAGGGCCGGCGCGAGGGCGGCATCGGGTCGCTCCTGCTCGGGGTGCGCGACGGCGACGGGCTGCGGTACGTGGGCAAGGTCGGCACCGGCTTCACGGACGCGGTGCTCGACGACCTGCTCGCCCGGCTGGAACCGCACCGCACCGCCGCGAAACCGTTCACGACCCCGGTCCCCGCGGCCGAGGCGCGCGTGGCGGTCTGGGTGGCTCCGGAGCTCGAGGCCGAGGTCACGTTCGACTCCTGGACGCCCGACGGGTCGCTGCGCGCGGCGCGCTGGGACGGGTGGGTCGCGGACTGACCGGGGAGGCGGACGGCACCGCCTTCACGAGATCTC
Organism: Litorihabitans aurantiacus; assembly: GCF_030161595.1. NCBI lineage: Bacteria > Bacillati > Actinomycetota > Actinomycetes > Micrococcales > Beutenbergiaceae > Litorihabitans > Litorihabitans aurantiacus. Next base: position 2,575,232 of record NZ_BSUM01000001.1, on the reverse strand, counting down.
TGCACCACCCGGACCGGTCGGCCACGCCCCGGGAACCACCGACGTCGGAGGGCCGCCCTACCGTAGGGGGATGAGCACGGTCCAGGTCCCGCCGCCGGCGCGGCAGCGTCGCCCCGACGCCGCGTCGCGCGCCGTGAACACCCAGCGCGCCACCCGGTGGGTCTGGAGCCTGGTCGGTGCCGTCGTGGCGGGCGCCGCCGTCGTCGCACTCGCCCGCTTCTTCGTCGAGGGGCGGGACGGCCTGTGGGTCGACGAGCTCGCCTTCCGCGGTTCGGAGCGCGGCCGCGACCAGCTCGAACCGCTGAGCAGCCTCGTCCTCGGCGTCGTGAGCATCCCGTTCCTCGTGGCGGCGATGGTGGTGGTCGTGGCGATCGCCGCGCTGCGCCGCCAGTGGGGGGACGCCGGGCGGGCGGTCGCGATCGTCGTCGGCGCCAACATCTCCACCCAGGGCATCAAGGAGGACTTCGTCGTCCGCCAGGAGCTGCCGGGTCTGCCCGACCTCGCCAACTCCCTCCCGAGCGGCCACACCACCGTCGCCGCGTCGGTCGCCGCCGCGCTGCTGCTCGTCGCCCCGCGCCCCGCGCGGCCCCTCGTCGCGATCCTCGGCGGCGCGTACACCGCCGCGACCGCCGTCGCCACGATGTCCCTGGGCTGGCACCGGCCCTCGGACGTCATCGCCGCCGTCGCCGTCGTGACGGCCTGGACCCTCCTCGTGGTGGTGCCGGGCAGCGGGCGCACCGCCGACGGGTTCCCCGGGACCCCGGGCCGCGTGGTCGCCTCGCTCCTGCTGGGCGCGGTGGCGCTCGTAGGGATCGTGGCCGGCGTCGTGACCCTCGTGATCACGCTCGCCGGGGTCGATGGCGCGGCGGACTACGCGACCGCTGCCGACGCCGTCGGGAGCGGCGGTCCGACCCTGGCCTACGTCGGCTCGGCCGCCGCCGTCGTGGGGTCCGCGGCCGCGTCCTCCTGGGCGCAGCTGCTCGCCCGGCGCTGACGGCGACGCCCACCCACACCCGCCGCACCCGGCTTGCGCATCGACGCCTCCTTCGGGGTACGGTGCGCCGGACGCGTCCCCGCACCACCAGGTCCGCCCCTCCCGTCGTCGGGAGGCCCGCGCCGCAACGGAAGGCCCGCAGTTGCCCACCAAGCTCGTCATCGTCGAGTCGCCCACCAAGGCGCGCACCATCACGCCCTTCCTCGGGTCGGACTACGAGGTCGAGGCGAGCGTCGGGCACATCCGCGACCTCCCGCAGCCGAGCGAGCTGCCGCCCGAGATGAAGAAGGGGCCGTACAAGAAGTTCGCGGTGAACGTCGAGGAGGGGTTCGACCCCTACTACGTCGTGGACGCCGACAAAAAGAAGAAGGTCGCGGAGCTCAAGCGGAAGCTCAAGGACGCCGACGAGCTCTACCTCGCCACGGATGAGGACCGCGAGGGCGAGGCCATCGCGTGGCACCTGCTGCAGGTGCTGAACCCGAAGGTCCCGGTCAAGCGCATGGTGTTCCACGAGATCACCCGCGAGGCGATCGTGCGCGCGCTCGACGCCACCCGCGAGCTCGACACCCGGCTCGTGGACGCGCAGGAGACCCGCCGCATCCTCGACCGCCTCTACGGCTACGAGGTCTCGCCGGTCCTGTGGCGCAAGATCGGACCTGGCCTCTCGGCCGGTCGCGTGCAGTCGGTGGCCACGCGCCTGGTGGTCGAGCGCGAGCGCGAGCGCATGGCGTTCCGCAGCGCGTCCTACTGGGACGTGACGGGTGAGTTCACGGGTGGCCGCGGCGAGACCGCCGGCACCGCGTTCCGCGCACGCCTGACCAGCCTGGACGGCACGCGCGTCGCCACCGGGCGTGACTTCGACGACGCCGGGCAGCTCAAGGGGCGCGCGGGCGCCGTCGTGCACCTGGACGCGGACGCCGCGAACGGCCTGGTGAGCGCGCTCGCGGAGGCGAGCTTCGCCGTCTCCTCGGTGGAGACGAAGCCCTACACGCGCCGTCCGGCCGCGCCGTTCACGACCTCCACGCTGCAGCAGGAGGCGAGCCGCAAGCTCCGCATGAACAGCCGCGCGGCGATGCGCACCGCGCAGTCGCTGTACGAGAACGGCTACATCACCTACATGCGTACCGACTCGGTGACGCTCTCGACCGAGGCGATCGCGGCCGCGCGCCGCCAGGCCGCGGACCTCTACGGCCCCGAGTACGTGCCGGACTCGCCGCGCCTGTACGCGAACAAGAGCAAGAACGCGCAGGAGGCGCACGAGGCGATCCGCCCCGCGGGCGACCACTTCCGCACCCCCGCGCAGGTCGCCAAGGCGCTCTCGGGCGACGAGTTCCGCCTGTACGAGCTCATCTGGAAGCGCACCGTCGCCTCGCAGATGGCCGACGCGCGCGGTTCCACCGCCTCCGTCCGGATGCGGGCGAGCACGACGGCGGAGCTCACCTCCGCCACGGCCGGCACCCTCGCGACGGGTACGGCCGCCGAGTTCTCCGCCTCCGGCACGGTCATCACGTTCCGCGGGTTCCTCGCCGCGTACGAGGAGGGCAAGGACGCCGGTCGCTACGAGGACGGTGCCGACGGCGCGGGTTCCGGCAAGGGCGGAAAGGCGGACGCGCGCCTGCCCGACGTGCGCGAGGGCGACGCCGTCGCGCACGACGACCTCGCGGCCGACGGTCACGAGACCTCGCCGCCCCCGCGCTACACCGAGGCGTCGCTGACCGCGGCGCTGGAGGAGCGCGGCATCGGGCGTCCCTCGACGTACGCGGCCACGATCGCCGTCGTGGTGGACCGCGGCTACGTGCTGCGGCGCGGGCAGGCGCTGTTCCCGAGCTGGCTCGCCTTCTCGGTGGTGCGGCTGCTCGAGGAGCACTTCGGCTCGCTCGTGGACTACGACTTCACGGCCAGCATGGAGTCCGACCTCGACCGGATCGCGGCGGGCAACCAGGACCGCGTGGAGTGGCTGACCCAGTTCTACTTCGGCGAGGGTGACGCGCCCGGGCTCTCGGGCCTGGTCAACGACCTCGGCGACATCGACGCGCGCGACATCAACTCGATCCCCGTCGGCGACGGAATCACGCTGCGCGTGGGCCGATACGGGCCCTACCTGGAGGGGACGGGGCCGGACGGGGCCGCGCTGCGCGCCTCCGTGCCCGAGGACGTGGCGCCCGACGAGCTGACGGCCGAGAAGGCGCGCGAGCTGCTCGAGACGCGGGCCGACGGCGACGTCGAGCTCGGCGTCGATCCCGACACCGGCTTCCAGGTGGTCGCGAAGAACGGCCGCTACGGGCCGTACGTGACCGAGGTGATCCCGGATCCGCCGGCCGAGGAGCCCGCCGCTGCCGACGGCGAGGCCGGTGCCGCGAAGCCGAAGCGGAAGAAGGCGCCGGCGAAGCAGAAGCCGCGGACCGGTTCGCTGCTGAAGTCGATGTCGCTCGAGACCGTGACGCTGGAGCAGGCGCTGCAGCTGATGTCGCTGCCGCGCGTGGTCGGCGTGGACGCCGAGGGTGTGGAGATCACCTCGCAGAACGGCCGGTACGGCCCGTACCTGAAGAAGGGCACGGACTCGCGCTCGCTGACCACCGAGGAGCAGATCTTCGAGATCACGCTCGAGGAGGCGCTGGCGATCTACGCCCAGCCGAAGCAGCGCGGCCGCGCCGCCGCGACGCCGCCGCTGCGGGAGCTCGGCAACGACCCCGTCAGCGAGAAGCCGGTGGTGGTGAAGGACGGGCGGTTCGGGCCGTACGTCACCGACGGCACCACGAACGCCACGCTGCGCAAGGAGGACGCGGTCGAGACGATCACGCCCGAGCGCGGGTACGAGCTGCTGGCCGAGAAGCGGGCGAAGGGCCCGGCCAAGAAGCCGGCCGCGCGCAAGCCCGCGGCCCGCAAGCCGGCGGCGAAGAAGGCTCCGGCCAAGAAGGCACCCGCCAAGAAGTCCTGAGCCCGGCGGGACGGGCACCGGCGCTGGCGGCCGTCGACGCCGGGCCTCGCGCGGGGAGGCGGTGCCCTCGCGCAGGGAGGCACGGGCAGTCGGGGCGGAGTGGTGCCACCTGCTGACCTGCGGGTAGGCCGTCGGGCGGAGGTCTGGCAGGTGTGTCGTGCCGCCCTGGGCGAGGGTCGATCCTCCCTGGGCGCGGGTGTTCGCCGTGGGGGCGACCGCACCTGCTACCAGATCACCCGATCAGGCAGTCCGCGGCGGACTGTGAGCGCGTCGACCCCGGTCAGGTGCCGCCACCCGGTGGCTCGTGACGAGGGGCCGACCCAGATCGATCGCCGCTCGGCGAGCTGGTCGACGGTGTCGGCAGGGACCGAGGCGGAGATCTCGAGCGGGGTCCGACGCAGCGAACGACAGATCGGCACGATCTCGCGGAGAACACGCGCGGGGTCGCTGTCCTCGAAGGCGAAGCGCGCTGTCGCGAGTCCGAGACGGAGCGCCTGCCGGTCGCGGCGACGGTCGGTCCGGTAGGCGAGCCGGTCGGAGTGGTACTGGTAGCCGTCGAGCTCGACGATCAGCACCCCCTCCACGATGAAGTCGACCTCACCGACCCCGGGCACGACCGGTGCCGCCGCGACCGCGAGGCCGGCGCGCCTCAGGTGCAGTCGGAGGGCCGTCTCCATGGGAGAGCGTGACGAGCCGTCGACGTCCGAGGCGAGCGCCCGCGCGCGGCCCGGCCGGGTGCGGCCGAGCAGGGTCAGGACCGGTTCGAGGAGCTGTGGTCCGCGCTCGTGGACGAGGTGGTCGAGCATCGTGACGACCTGGTCGTAGGGCTGGCACTGCGCCGCCTGGACCACGGCCCGCTCGAGCGGTGCCAACCGGGTCGCCGTGCCCCGGATCTCGACGGACGGCGTCGGTGCGCCGTAGTGGAGGCGCGTGCCGGTTCCGACGCGGGGCCGATGGCCCCGGCGTCGGTCGATCGTCAGGTGGGTGACGCGGTCGCGGACCGGGCACGCCGGGTCGTGCATCTGGACGGCCGAGATACAACCGACGGTCGTGTTGGTGCGTGCTGCTGTGACGATGTCGGGCGGAGCCCCGGGCAGGGCGTAGCAACCCCGATCGACGAGCACAAGGTCTCCCCGTTCGACCAGCCGCGCGAGCTGGTAGCGGGACGTGCCCAGCTCGGCGAATCGCGCGGCACCGCCGAGCAGTCTGATGCGGTCGAGCGGGCTCATGCGGTTGAACGTACGGGCGCGGAGCCGTCCGTGTCGTCCCCTGTGGACGACGGGGCCTCGCACAGGGAGGCATCACCCTCGCGCAGGGCGGCTCCGCCTCCTCGCTCCCGCTGTCGATGACCACGGTTGCGACCTTCGGTCAGCGACAGAGGCGGTCGGAGCCGCCCTGGGCGTGGGCGATGCCGCCCTGCGCGAGGCGGCGATCAGCATGCAAGCCGCCGACGGCATCGACCGCACCCGGGCGCGGTCGCCCGCGCGGGCCTAGGCTTGCCGTGTGACCGACGCCACCGCTGCCGCCCCGTCCACCACCGACACCACCGTGCCCGGCCTCGCCCCGGCGAGCTCCTACCCCGACCCGAAGGACGCCCCGGCGATCCGCTGGGGAATCCTCGCCGCCGGCGGGATCGCCCGGAAGTTCGCGACCGACGTCCCGGCCCACACCGCCTCGACGATCGCCGCGGTCGGCTCCCGCAGCGCCGACCGCGCCGCCGCGTTCGCCTCGGAGATGGACGTGCCGCGCTCCTACGGGTCGTACGAGGAGCTGGTGGCCGACCCCGAGATCGACGCGATCTACGTCGCCTCCCCGCACTCCGAGCACCGCGACCACGCACTCCTCGCGCTGAAGGCCGGCAAGCCGGTCCTCATCGAGAAGGCCGTCACGCGCAACGCCGCCGAGGCCCGCGAGATCTTCGACGTCGCGGCGTCGCGCGGGCTGTTCGCGATGGAGGCCATGTGGGCGCGGTTCCTCCCGCACTACCGCGCCGTCGTGGACGCGGTGGCGGCGGGCGTGATCGGCGACGTCGTCCAGCTCACCGCGCTGCACGGCCAGCACCTGCTGCGCGGCCCCGAGCACCGGCTGTGGAACCCGGAGCTCGCCGGTGGCGCGCTGCTCGACCTCGGTGTCTACCCGATCTCGTTCGCCCACGCGGTGCTCGGTGTCCCGGACCAGATCCACGCGTTCGGCGAGCTGTCCGACCTCGGCGTCGACCGGGGCGAGACCGTCGTGCTGCGCTACGGCACCACGAGCATCGCCGTCGCGCAGTCCACGCTCGAGTCCGGTCAGCTGAACAACGCCACGATCGCCGGCACCACGGGCCGGATCGACATCGACCGCACCTTCTACAACCCCACCGACGTGCACCTGTCGCGGTTCGACGGCACCGACACGGTGGAGCTCGCGGGCCGGTTCCCTGGCGGGTTCCAGTTCCAGGCGGCCGAGGCCGCACGCCGCATCGCCGCCGGTGAGACGAGCTCCCCGCTGATGACCTGGCAGGCGTCGGTCGAGGTCATGGAGATGATGGACGAGGTCCGCCGCCAGCTGGGGGTGCGCTACCCGGGCGAGTAGCCCCCGCCGGTAGCATCCGGGGGTGCCCGACGCCCGCGAGACCGCCGACGGCGACGCCGACACCGTCGCCTCCGCGGACGGTCCGCGCGCCGTCGACGGCCACGACCCGGGCGACCCCCACGACGCCCGGGGACCGGACGCCCGCGCCGCCCGACGGCGTGGCCTCCTCGCCCGCGCGATCGACGCGTTCGTCTTCGGGTTCGCGGGCGTCGCCTCGGTCTGGCTGGCGATCCTCGTGCTGGCCGACGTCGGCCGGCACGGCTGGTGGGCGCTGCCCCTGCTCCTGGTGTTCTGGGGACTGCTGGCCTACCTCGTGCTGCCCCGGCTGCACCGGATCATGAGCGACCTCTACGTGCCCGACTACTTCTTCGGTCGCACGCGCACGAGCGACGGCCTCCTCGGCGACCCCGTCAACGTGGCACTCCTCGGCGAGGCCGACCACCTGCACGCGGCGCTGGTCCGCTCGGGCTGGACGCGCGCGGACGAGGTCACCGTCCGCTCCAGCTGGCGCATCGTCACCTCCACCGTGCTGCGGCGCAGCTACCCCCGGGCACCGGTGAGCCCGCTGTTCCTGTTCGGCAGGCAGCAGGACTTCGCCTACCAGCAGGAGGTCGCCGGCACGCCCGGCAAGCGGCACCACGTGCGGTTCTGGCGCTGCCCCCGGGCTGGCTGCTCCCGGGCGGCGCGCGGGTGGACTGGCTGGCGGCCGGGACGTTCGACCGGGCCGTGGGGCTCTCGCTCTTCACCCTCCAGGTGACGCACCGGATCGAGGCGGACATCGACGTCGAGCGCGACTTCCTCGTCGCCTCGCTCGCCGAGGGCACCCCGGGCCTCGAGGTCCACGTGCTGCCGGACTTCTCCGCCGGTTACCACTCGCGCAACGGCGGCGGCGACTCCGTCCACACCGACGGCGACCTGCCCGTCGTCGCCATCCCGGACCCGCAGGGACGAACGCCGGAGCCGCCGCGGGTGCCCGACGTCGTGCCGATCGACCGCGACCAGCTGCGTGCCCGGGCTCGCGAGCCTCGCCCCGGCTCCGCGCGCCGCAAGCGCTCCTCGTTCGAGGTCGACGTCCCGCTCGATGCGGGTTCCCCTGCGCGGCGTCGCCGTCCGCCGTCCGTGACGATGGGCGCGGTGATCCTGCTCGTGCGCACCCTGGTGCTGGGCGCGATCCTGGCGTGGGCGGCGGTGATCGAGGCCGACCTGGCCGACGGCGCCCCCTACCGCCGGGCGCGGACACCGCCCTGCTCCAGGGCGCCGGTGCGGGTCTCGTGCTCGGTCTCCTGGCGGTGCTGACGCTGCTGCCCGCGCTGCTCGGCGTGCTCGTGCTGCGGGGGAGCGACGTCGCGCGGCTGTCGCTCCTGCTGATCGTCTGCGTCTCGGTGGCCACGCAGTTCGTCGCGTGGCTCACCGACAGCAGCGACTGGGTGCTCGGGCTGTCTCTGATGGTGGTGGCGCTCGACGTCCTGGCGCTGCTCGCGCTGTCCGGCCGGGCCGCCCGCCGGTTCAGCGAGGGGCGGCGGCTTGACTAGCCTGAGGGGCGTGACTGCGATCCCGGGCCTGTTCCTCTCGTTCGAGGGCGGCGACGGCGCCGGCAAGACGACGCAGCTGGCCCGCCTGGCGCAGTGGCTCGAGCAGGAGCACGGCCGCGAGGTGGTGCGCACCCGCGAGCCCGGTGGGACGACGCTGGGTCGCACGCTGCGCGAGCTCGTGCTCCACGGCGAGGACGTCGACGCGCGCACCGAGGCGCTGCTGTACGCCACGGACCGCGCCCACCACGTCGCGAGCGTGATCCGGCCGGCGCTGGAGCGCGGCGCCGTCGTGATCACCGACCGCTACCTCGACTCCTCGCTCGCCTACCAGGCGGGCGGCCGCGAGCTGGGGATGAGCGAGCTGCGCGACCTGCAGATGTGGGCGGTCCGTGGTCTGCTTCCCCGCATGACGTTCCTGCTCGATCTCGACCCCGCCCTGCTGGCGCAGCGGCTCACCGGTGAGCCGGACCGACTGGAGCGCGCCGGTGCGGAGTTCCACCGTCGCACGCGCGGCGCGTTCCTGGATCTCGCCGGCGCGGAGCCGGAGCGCTGGCGCGTGCTCGACGCCGCTGCGCCGATCGAGGACATCTCGGCGCGCATCCGGGCCGAGGTCGAGCCGCTGCTCGCGCCCGTGGCGGAGGGAGACGCGTCGTGAGCGGCGTCTGGGACGACGTCGTCGGGCAGACCGAGGCGGTCGCGGTGCTGCGCCGCGCCGTCGTCGACCCCTCCTCGATGACGCACGCCTGGCTCGTGACCGGCCCCCCGGTTCGGGTCGCTCGGTCGCGGCGCGAGCCTTCGCCGCCGCGCTCGTGGCGGGCGACGGCGGTCGGTGGACCTCCGAGAGCGCGGACAACGCCCGGGCGCGCGTGATGCGCGGGACGCACCCCGACGTCCACGTGGTCGCGACCGACAAGACGGTCATCACGGTCGCCGAGGTGCGTGATCTCGTGACGATCGCGCAGCGCACCCCGGCGAGGCGCCGTGGCGCGTGATCATCGTCGAGGACGCCGACCGGATCGTCGAGCGGAGCGCGAACGCGCTGCTCAAGGCCATCGAGGAGCCGCCGCCGCGCACGGTCTGGATCCTGTGCGCGCCGAGCGAGCAGGACGTCATCACCACGATCCGCTCGCGCTGCCGGCAGGTGACGCTGCGGGTGCCGCCGGCCGGCGCCGTCGCCGACCTGCTGGTGCGTCGGCACGGGATCGACCACGACGACGCGCTGACGGCCGCCCGCGCCGCTCAGAGCCACATCGGGCTCGCGACGTCGCTCGCCCTCAACCCCGAGGCCCGCGCCCGCCGCGACCGCGTGCTGGAGATCGCCTCGCGTGTGCGCGGCGTCGGTGACGCCGTGATCGCCGCGGGCGAGCTGGTCGAGGTCGCGACGGCGCAGGCGACCGCCTCGATGGCCGAGCGCGACGCGACCGAGCGGGCCGAGCTGATGCGGACCCTGGGGGCCGACCAGGCCGAGGGCGGCAAGGCGCTGCCGCCGGCCGTCCGCGCTCAGATCCGGCAGCTCGAGGAGGACCAGAAGCGGCGCGGGAAGCGTGCGGTCGTCGACGGTCTCGACCGGGCGATGACCGATCTGCTCTCGTTCTACCGCGACGTGCTCGCGGTGCAGGTGGGCTCCGACGTCGACCTGGTCAACGCCGCCCAGGTGGCCGACGTCAGAGCGGTGGCCGCCGCGAGCGACCCCGCGCAGACGCTGCGGCGCACCGAGGCGATCACGACGGCGCGCACCCGCCTCGCGGGGAACGTCGCCCCGCTGCTGGCGGTCGAGGCGATGACCGTGGCGCTGCGGCCGCAGGGATGAGGAGGCGTGCGATGACGGGTTCGACACGGAGAGGTCCGAGGTGGACGACGGCGGCGGCGCGCGCCGGTCGCCGCCGAGCGCTCGTGCTGCTGGCGACCGCTGCCGTCGCCGCGGCGACGCTCGTGGGCTGCCACGACTCCCGAGCCCCGATGCTGCAGCCGACAGCCCCGGTGCCCGACGTCTCCTCCACCGGCTGAGGCAGCAGGATCGGCGCGCGGGCCACCGCCCGTGCACACAATGGGGGCATGACTCAGACGATCGCCATCGTGGGTGGCTACGGGAAGATCGCGCGGCGCCTGGTGCCGCTGCTGCGGGAGCGGGGCGACGCCGTCGCGCCGCTGGTGCGCCGGCCGGAGCAGGCCGCCGTGCTGCTCGACCTCGGGGCGCGGCCCCGGTTCCTCGACATCGAGCGCTCCGACACCGCGACGTTCGCGGCGGCGTTCGAGGGGTCGACGCCGTCGTGTTCGCGGCGGGCGGTGGTGCCGACGGGAACGTGCTGCGCAAGCGGACGGTCGATCTCGAGGGCGCCATCAAGTCGCTCGAGGCGTGCGCCGAGGTCGGGGTGCGGCGGTACGTGCAGATCTCGGCCATCGGGGTGGACGCGAAGGTCGGGCTGGACGAGAGCGCGGCGTGGGCGAGCTACGTCGTCGCCAAGCGCGACTCCGACGAGGCCGTCCGCGCCAGCGGACTGGACTGGACGATCCTGCGCCCCGCCCAGCTGCTCGACTCGCCCGGTACGGACGCGGTCACGCTGGGGGAGGGGCTCGAGCCGGCGCCCGTCACGCGCGACGACGTCGCCGCCACGGTCGCTGCCGTCCTCGCGGAGCCGCGTGCGGCCGGTCACCAGTGGGACCTCGTGGGTGGCTCGACCGGTGTCGAGGCCGCCGTGGCGCAGGCGGTGGGGCAGGGGTAGGGCGTCCACCCGGGGCGCGGTTGGTAGCACCCCCGATCGCCTAGTACAGTTGACGCCGCTGCCCGGGCGATCCTCGGACAGCGTCGCCGCCTTAGCTCAGTCGGCAGAGCGATTCACTCGTAATGAATAGGTCAAGGGTTCGATTCCCTTAGGCGGCTCGTCGAGAGGCCCGGAACCGTGAGGCTCCGGGCCTCCGTCGTCTCCGGTGCCGGTTCGCCCCGTCACCGACCGACGGTTCCGGCGAGGCCGTCCAGCCACGCCCCCACCATCGCGCGCGAGGCCCGCTGCGCCGCCGCGAGGTGCTGCTCCTTCGCCGTCGTCAGCGCCGCGGCGTCGACGCCGGGCAGGTGGGCGACGTCGTCGGCCCACCGCTCGATCCAGCCGTCGGCGATCGCGTCGTCGACCTCGGGGTGGAACTGCACCGCCAGCAGCCAGTCGTCGACCGCGAACGCCTGCGGGTAGCTCGGCGAGGTCGCCAGCAGCCGGGCGCCGACGGGCACCTCGAACGTGTCGTGGTGCCACTGCATCATCGGGACGCCGGCGACGTGCGCCACCGGGGTGCCCACGCCGTCGGGCGTCAGGTCGACGGGCACGAAGCCGACCTCGTGCACGTCCCCGCGCCACGCGCGCGCCCCGAGCGCGACCGCCAGCATCTGGGCGCCCAGGCAGATGCCGAGGATCGGACGCCGGGCCTCAGCGCGAGCGGCGAGGAGGTCGATCTCCCGCGCGAGGTAGGGGTACCGCTCGGTCTCGTAGGCACCCTCCTCGCCCCCGAGGGCGACGACGACGTCCCACGCCAGCGGGTCGACGCCCGCGACGTCGCCGGTCGGGGTGTCGACTGTGGTGACGGCGTAGCCCCGGGAGGCGAGCGTGGTGGCGACGTTCCCGAGTCCGATCCCCGCGTCGTGCCGCAGCACGAGTGCGGAGGGGCCGGAGCGGCGAGCGTCGAACGTCGGGGGAACCGGGGCGATGGTCACGCGAGGAGTGTGCCCGGCTGGTGTGACGTCGGTGTGACACGTCCGGGGAGTGAGGGGTTCGGGGTCGAGCAGGGGGGCGACGTCGACCCCGAACCGAGGACGACACTACGGGATGTGCAACGTATCCGCATCGTCTATGACCGCATTGCCGTCGATGGTTGCGCTAACGTGACGAAGGCCACTCCAACGATCTCAGCCGTAGATCTCTGCAAACCGTTGCAAGATCCGGCCAGGGTGCGTCACGTGCGCGCGGCGGACGCGGTGCAGGACCTCGTCGACCTCGGCCGGGTCGAAGTAGCCCTCGTAGCGGTAGGCGAGCAGGCGCGAGGCGATGCCCTCGGCGTCGAGCTCCGGGTGGAACTGCGTGGCGTAGACGTTGCGCCCGAACCGGAGCATCTGGACCGGGGCCGTGGGGGAGGAGGCGAGGAGCACGCTGCCCGGGGGAGCCGCGCGCAGCGCCTCCTTGTGGCCCACGTACGCCTCGAACACCGGCGGCAGGCCGCGCAGCAGCGGGTCGGCGACGCCGTCCGGCGTCAGCGAGACCTCCACCGCCCCGGCGGGCTCGCCGTAGGTCGTGTCCACCACCCCGCCGAGATGGACGCCGAGGGTCCCGACGCCGTAGCAGGCACCCAGGAAGGGCAGGTCGCGGTCGCAGATCTCGACCAGCAGGGCGTCGATCTCACGCTCGACGCGCCGCTGCACCTCGCTCTTGCTCTCCTCCGGGTCGCTGGAGGTGAAGGGGCTGCCGCCCACCACGATTCCCGCGACGGCGTCGAGGTCCAGCTCCGGCATCGGCTCGCGATCGAGCCGGATGCGGCGCAACCGCGCCGGCGGCACGTTCATGAACCGGCAGAACGCCGCGTACTCCGCATCCGCCACCGCGTCCTGCTGACGCGAGGCGAGGAGGACGAACTCCCGCACGACGACCTCCCGCGACCGGGGCGCCCCTCGGCGCCGGCGATGATGCGCGAGGCGGTGTGCCGGGCGCAGGGGACAGTCAAGCGCACGAGCGGCGCCCGGGGGCGAGCGGGAGGTGGTCGTCCACTCCGCGAGCCGTCCCGCCCGCTCGTGGGACCGGTTCGCGGACCGTCCCCGTCCGCCGGCCCTGCTCCCGGCCCGTTCGCGTGGCGCTCCCGAAACTTGTGCGCGTTCCCCGCAAGATCTTGCGGGGGCGCGACACAGACAGGTTGACCGTGCGAGCAACTCCGCACGGGAGCATCGGGCGCCCCCGGGCGCCCCCGAGCAGGAGGAACGCGTGGAGGATCCGCAGACCGACGCCTGGTTCACCGGGGTGGTGCGGGAGCACTCGCGCGCGCTCGTGCGCTACTTCGCCCGCCGCGCACCCCGCCAGGACGCCGACGACCTCGCCGCGGACGTGCTCGTGACCGCCTGGCGCCGCCGTACCGACGTGCCGCGCGAGGCCGTGCTGCCCTGGCTCTACGCCACCGCCGGCTACACCCTCGCCAACTACCGCCGCAAGCGCACCGACCTCCCCGTCGAGGAGGTGCCCGAGCGACCGAGCGCGGCACGCGTGGGCACCGACCCCGAGCTGTCGGCGATCTTCGACGCCGAGGTGCGTGGCGCGCTCGAGGCCGTGAGCGAGCGGGACCGCCAGATCCTGCTGCTGCACGCCTGGGAGGGTCTCGACGGCGCCGAGATCGCCGCCGTCCTCGGCATCTCCCGATCCGGGGCCGACGCCGCCCTCTCGCGCGCCCGCAAGCGCCTGCGCGAGGCGTGGGGTGACCGCCTGCGCCTCTAGCGGGGCCCCGGCCCCGGCTCCCACGCAGCCGCAAGGTTCGCCCGCGCGGCGACACAGACAGGACGAACGCCCCACAGCCGAGCGCGGGCGGACGATGCACCGGAAGGACCCCACCATGAACGACGACGACCGCACCTTCGCACCCCGCGACGACGAGGGCGACGGCGGCCCCGAGTCCACCCACGCCCACGGTCTCGAGGAGACCGTCCTCGCGCGGCTGCGCGCCGCCGACCCCGCGGCCGACGTCGAGCCGCGCGCGGACCTGGCGGCCGACGTCGTGCGCCGGGCCTCCGAGGCCGAGGGTGGCGCCACGACCGGTGCGACGGGTGCGGAGGACGGCGACGGCGAGCCACCCGCCGTCGTCCCGCTCGTCTCCCGCCGCCCCCGGTGGTTCGTGCCGGCCGCCGCCGCGGCCGCCGCGCTCGTCATCGGCGCGAGCGGCTACGCGCTCGGCGCGGACCGTGGCAGCGACGTGAGTGCGGACAGCGCAGGCACGACCGCGGACGAGGTGGCGATGGCTCCCGCGTCCGGCCCGATCACCCTCGGGAGCGGTGAGTCCGGCGCGAACGAGTCCGGCGCGATGGGGTCGCCCGAGCCCGCCACGGCCGGCGACGCCTCGGCCTCCCGGATGAGCGCCGACTCGATGATCGGCTGGGGCGGTCGCACCACGTTCAGCGCGAGCAATCTCAGCACCACCGAGCGGTCGGCCCAGGCCTACGGCCTGGACGCGGCCACGCCGTCGACCCCCGAGCGGATGGCGCAGGTCGCCGCCGCGGTCGGGATGACCGGTGCGCCGGAGATCGTCGATGGCGCGTGGACCCTGACCGAGGGGACCAAGCAGCTGAGCGCGTACCTCGACGGCAGCCTCAACCTGAGCTTCTACGACGAGGCGGCCCAGCCGTGGTGCGAGGGTTGCGAGGAGCCGCGCCCGCAGGACGCCCCGAGCGGCGACGCCGCGATCGAGCGGCTCAAGGAGGTGCTGACCGCGCTGGGGGAGGACACCGCGGCGTTCGAGTACTCGGCACCGACGTACGAGGGCGCCGTCACCGCGACGGCGCAGGCGCGCCGGGTCGTCGACGGGCAGACGACCGACGTCGCCTTCACGCTGGACCTCGCGCCGGCCGGTGTCGCGTCCGTCTCCGGGACGCTCGCGGGCCTCGTGGACCTCGGCACCTACACCGTCGTGAGCGAGCAGGAGGGCTTCGAGCGTCTGAGCGACCCGCGTTTCGGCAGCTACCGGACCGGCTGGCCGCGCCCGATCGACGGCGACATGACGACGATGCAGGAGTGGGAGCCGCCGACGCAGGCGCCGGCCGCGCCGTCGCCCGGCACCACGGTGAGCTGGCCGGTCGAGGACGTCGAGATCGTCTCGGCCCGGCTCGGGCTGGCCCAGCAGTGGCAGCCCGACGGCGAGGTCCTGCTGGTGCCGTCGTACGAGTTCACGGATGCGGACGGCGGGACGTGGTCGGTCATCGCCGTCGCCGACGACCAGCTCGACTTCACGTCGACCCAGCCCTGAGCTGCATCGGACGGCGCCCGCACCACCACGCCGTCTGACACACTGCGATCGGCTACCGGCGTCGCCGGTCACACGAGGAGACACGAGACATGACACACGAGGACGCTCCCTCCCCACGGCGACTCCCCGGTCGGATGGTCGCGGTCGGTCTCGCAGGGGTCCTGCTCGGGGTCGGTGGGACGGCCGCCGTCGTGGCCGCCTCGGACCGGCATCCCCCGCCCTCGGCGGAGGGCGAGGCGGCCGGGTCGGCCGAGGGGGCGTCGCCGTCGACCGAGGTCGGCGCCACGGACGCGGTGGAGACCGAGGCGGTCGAGGTGGACCACGACGGATCGCAGATGCGACCCGACTACGCGCCGACCCTCGACGATCGCGAGGTCTGGCCACTGCCGCAGCGGTCGACCTTCAGCAGCTCCTTCGACGCCCAGCCCGGTGTGGCGGAGCTCTACGCGCTCGATGCCGTGACGTCGTCCACCTCGGAACGGGTGACCGAGCTCGCGACGGCCCTGGGGATGGTGGGCACGCCGGAGCTCGTCGACGGGACGTGGAGATTGACGGACGGCACGAAGGAGCTCACCGTCGGCGGCCCGGACGACGGGAGCCTCGGCTACTCGTTCACGAACGGCCAGGCGCAGCAGCCGTGCGACGGGTGCGCGACTCCTGGCGGTACCGCGGAGGCCGCCGAGGCCGCGCTGCGGGAGCTCCTCGCGGGCATCGGTCTGCCGTCGGAGGACTTCGAGTACGAGGTCGGGACGGTCTCGGAGGGTGCGCCTGCGATCGTCAGCGCGATGCGGGTGCTCGACGGCCGCCTGGTCGAGCTCGCGCATGCGCTCCACTCGGGGCCTTCCGGGACCACGACCGCGTCGGGCTCGCTGGCCGACCTCGTGCCCCTGCGCGAGGTGCAGACCGTGTCCGAGGGCGAGGCGGTCCAGAGGTTGAACGATCCGCGATTCGGCGCCGCCCGCACGGGCTGGCCCGGGGGCGAGGACCCGTGGCCGGTCCTCGAACCCGGTCAGGCGGTGCCGCAGCCGCGTACCCCCACCTCGGACGAGCCCGTCCGGTGGCCGGTGGACGAGGTCGAGATCATCTCGGCCCGACCGACGCTGGTCGCGCGGCCCCAGCCCGACTTCACCGTCATCATGCTGCCCAGCTTCACCTTCACCGACGCCGACGGGGGGACGTGGACGGTGCCGACGTCCGTCGCGGACGCGGAGATCGACTTCCGCTTCGACTGAACCAGCCGTTACCGTCGGGCGGCCATGCTCGACGCAACCGTGAGAGAGCCACGATGAACCGCGCCTCAGGACCGTCCGCCCCCCGCACGTCCGCGCCGCTGCGCGCGCTCGCCCTCGCGGGCGCTCTCGCGCTCGTCGTGGCGTGCACGCCGCCGCAGGGCGAGTCGGCGAGCGATGACGCGACCACGCCCGAGCCGACGGGGTCCAGCTCCTCGCCGACGCCGTCGCCCTCCGACCCGGGCGACCCCGGCGAGGTCACGCGCCCGACCGACGAGCCGCAGGGCGGGGACGAGACCGAGGGTGGTGCCGACGGCGAGGAGTCCGTCGAGTACGTGCGCGGCCTCCCGGCGGGCGTCGAGGACGCCCCGGAGGAGACCGCGGGCGGGGTCGGCTGGACCGAGGCGGGCGACGCGCTGTACGTCATCACGCTCGGCTCCAGCTCCTGCCCGCTCGTGCCGGGGCAGGTCGAGACGTCCGGCAGCGGCGTCGAGATCACGCTGTCCGCCGCCGGCGGGGCGGTCTGCACCGCCGACGTCGTGCCGACCTACGCCGAGGTGCCCGCCCCGGCGGGTCTCTCCTCCGACGCCCCCGTGACGGCCACCCTGGGCGACCTCGGTCAGGTCACCGTGCCGGCCGCCGCGACCCCGCCCGCGATCGGCTGGATCCCCGTCGGCGGCTGAGGCGAGTCGGGGCCCAGCCGGCCGATCGCGCTGACGGATCACGCGTCGGGTCACGTGCCGGACGCCACGCGGTCGCTCGCGCCCCGCGTGACACACTCGAGATCGTGACAGCCCTCACCAGCAGGCCGGGGCCCGCGAGCGGCGACGTCCCAGGCGGTGCGCCCGACGACGCCTCGGCCGCCCTCCTGGCCGACCTCGGCCGCGTGACCGACGCGGACGCCACGCGCCGCCGTCGCGCCGAGTACTCCACCGATGCCTCGAACTACCGCGTCGTGCCGCAGGTCGTCACGTTCCCCCGGCACACCGACGAGGTGCTCGCCACGCTCGAGGTCGCGCGCCGCCACGGCGCCCCGATCACCGCGCGCGGCGCGGGGACCTCGGTGGCGGGCAACGCCGTCGGGACCGGTGTGGTGATCGACTTCTCGCGCCACCTGAACGCGATCGGCGAGATCGATCCGGAGGAGCGCACCGCCTTCGTGCAGCCGGGCGTGGTGATGAGCAGCCTGCAGGCCGCCGCGGCGCCGCACGGGCTGTGGTTCGGCCCCGATCCGAGCACGAAGAACCGCGCGACGCTCGGCGGGATGATCGGCAACAACGCGTGCGGTCCGCACGCCCTGGCCTACGGCCGAACGTCCGACAACGTGCGCAGCCTCGACGTCGTGGACGGCACCGGGCGTCGCTTCACCGCGAGCTCCGGGCGCGGCGCGCTCGAGGCCGTCCCGGGCCTGGACCGCCTGGTCTCGGGTGACCTCGCGCTGCTGCGCACCGAGCTCGGCCGCTTCACGCGCCAGGTGTCGGGCTACTCGCTCGAGCACCTGCTGCCCGAGCGCGGCAGCAACCTGGCGCGCGCGCTCGTGGGGACCGAGGGGAGCGTCGTCACGCTGCTCGGCGCGAGGGTCGAGCTGCACCCGCTGCCGACCGCACCCGTGCTCGTCGTCCTCGGGTACGCCGACATGCCGAGCGCGGCCGACGCCGTCGTGCCGCTGGGCGCGCTGAAGCCGCTCGCGATCGAGGGGATGGACGCGCGGCTGGTCGACGTCGTGCGCGCCCACGTCGGCTCGGTCCCCGACCTGCCGCGGGGCGCCGGCTGGCTGTTCTGCGAGGTCGGCGGCACGGACGAGGCCGACGCCCTCGCGAACGCGGCCGCGCTGGTCGCGGCGAGCGACTGCCTCGACTCGATGATCACCACGGACAAGGCCAAGACGGCGGCGCTGTGGCGGATCCGGGCCGACGGCGTGGGTCTGGCCGGGCGCACACCGGCCGGTCGGCAGGCGTGGCCGGGCTGGGAGGACGCCGCCGTCCCGCCCGAGAACCTCGGCGCCTACCTGCGCGACTTCGACGCGCTGCTGGCCCAGTACGGCGTCGACGGCCTGCCCTACGGCCACTTCGGCGACGGCTGCATCCACGTGCGCATCGACCTGCCGCTCGAGCGGCCCGAGCAGGTGGGCGACTTCGAGAGCTTCATGAACGACGCCGCGCGCCTGGTCGGCTCCTACGGCGGCTCCCTCTCGGGCGAGCACGGCGACGGCCGCGCGCGGGGCGGGCTGCTGCACCACATGTACTCGCCCGAGGCGCTGAACCTGTTCGAGCGCTTCAAGGGCCTGCTCGACCCCTCCGACCACCTCAACCCCGGGATCGTCGTGCGCCCCGCGCCGGTGACGGCGAACCTGCGCCGCCCGCAGGCGATCGAGCTCGGTGTGCGCGGCTTCGCGCTGCCGCACGACGGCGGCGACCTCACCCGCGCGGCCCACCGCTGCGTCGGCGTCGGGAAGTGTCGGGCGGACAACGGGGGCGCCGGCGGCTTCATGTGCCCCAGCTACCAGGCCACGGGCGACGAGCGGAACGCGACGCGCGGCCGCGCGCGCGTGCTGCAGGAGCTCGCCAACGGCTCGTTCGTCCAGGGCTGGGACTCGCCCGAGGTCGCCGACTCGCTCGACCTGTGCCTCTCGTGCAAGGCGTGCGGGCGCGACTGCCCCGCCGGCGTCGACATGGCCACCTACAAGGCCGAGGTGACCTACCGCCGGTACAAGGGCAGGGTGCGGCCGACGTCGCACTACGTGCTCGGGTGGCTGCCGCGCTGGGCCCGGCTGACGACGGCGGTGCCGGCGGTCGCCGCGATCGCCAACGCCGCGCTCGGGCTCGCGCCGCTGCGGCGCGCGGTCTTCGCCGTCTCGGGCATCGACTCGCGACGGCGAATGACCGCGTTCAGCACGCAGCGGTTCTCGCGGTGGTTCCGGGGGCGCGAGCGCGCGCGGGCGACCGGGTCGCACGAGAGGCGCCGCACGCGCGAGGTGATCCTGTGGGCCGACAGCTTCTCCGAGCACCTCGACCCCGCGGGGGCCCGCGCCATGGTCGAGCTCCTGCAGGAGGCCGGCTACACGGTGCGCATCCCGAGCAGCGACGCGTGCTGCGGCCTGACCTGGATCTCCACCGGTCAGCTCGACGGCGCCCGCACCCGTCTGCGTCGCACGCTCGACGTCCTCGGTCCGGCGGCCGAGCAGGGCGTGCCGATCATCGGCGTCGAACCCTCGTGCACGGCGGTGCTGCGCAGCGACCTGGTGGAGCTGCTGCCGGACGACCCGCGTGCGGCGGCGGTCGCCGGTGCCGTCCGCACCCTGGCCGAGCTGCTGACCGACCCCGAGCTGGGGCCGGGGGAGGAGTGGTCGCCAGCGTCGCACGTCGGCACGACCGTCGTGGTGCAGCCGCACTGCCACCAGTACTCGGTGATGGGCTACGAGGCGGACGCCGCGCTGCTCGCCCGGACCGGTGCCACGATCACGCAGCTCGCCGGGTGCTGCGGGCTCGCGGGCAACTTCGGGATGGAGAAGGGCCACTACGAGGTGAGCGTCGCCGTCGCCGAGAACGCGCTGCTGCCCGCGCTGCGGGAGGCGCCGGAGGGGGCGGTGTACCTGGCCGACGGGTACTCGTGCCGCACGCAGGCCGACCAGCTGGCGGGGGTGCGCGGGACGACGCTGGCGCAGCTGCTCGTGCGTGGGGAGACCCGCGACTAGCGCCGCTCCGGGGCTTGTGAAGAGGTCGTGCACGTTTGCGCCGGGAGGCGCGCGGAGCCGCGGACGTCACGTCGCGGTCGGCCCCGTCCGCGGGTCGGCTCTGGCAGGATTGACCCAGTCCCACCCACCCCTCGGCCGAGATGGTGTTGATCCGTGATACCTGCCTTCCCCCACGAGAGCAACCGTTCCGCGACGCCCGACGGCGCGACCGACGTCCCCGCGGACGTCGACCCGCAGGTGGCCGACGCCGGCGCCTGGGCCACCGAGGCCGGCTTCGCGGTCGTCCCCGTCGCCGCGACGCCCGAGGGCGACGTGGTGGCCCTCGACCACTCGAGCACGGCGGTGCTGGTGGCGGGTGTCGACGAGCTCGACGCGGCGCAGCTCGTCTCGCTGCTGGGGCGCGCGGCCGCCGTGGCCGGCGCCTCGCCCGCGGACCTCGCCGCCGACCACCCCGGCGGCTCGAAGGCGCTGCGCAACGCCTGGTGGCACGCCCGGACCGCCACCGACGGCGGCGTGGCACCCGTGCCGGCGCCGGCGCTGCTCGTCCTGGCGCGGTCCGTCACGGACGACGTCCTGGCTGCCTTCGCGCTGCTCGCCGGGACCGTGCACGTGCACCTCGTGGGCGCGGAGTCGGACGGCGACGACCGCACGGACGGCGAGACCTCGGTGGCGGCCGACGCCGCGGAGGCGTCCGAGGTGCCGAACGAGTCCGCGGTCGAGCACGACCCGGCGCAGCACGAGCACCTGCGGGCCGTCGTCGCCCTCGTGGGGCAGGCGGACCTCGTGCTCGCCGCCCGCACCGACGTCGGCGCACGCCTGACGGACACCGGTGAGATCGAGGTCGACGGCGACGCCTACCGCGACCCCGCCGTCGCGGCGAACGCCGCGCTGGGCGAGGACGTCCCGGACGGCTGGACCGCCTGGCGATTCGGCCCGGACGGCCCCTTCCTGGGCGAGGCGCTCCAGGAGGCGCAGAACCAGCCGCAGGACCGCCCGGCCGAGCGCGCGAAGCGCCCGCACCGCCGCCGCGCCGTCAAGGGCTGAGCGCCCCTGCCTACACTGCGGTCGTGACACCGATCAGTCTCGACGGCCTCGACTTCCACATGATCTCCTCCACCAGCTCGGTGGTCGACGCCGAGGCGCCCACGCGCTTCCACTACCGCCAGGAGGGCAACCTCGTCTGGGGTCGCTACACCGGTGACACGGTGACCCAGGGGCGCTTCGTCGGGGAGGCGACGGCCGGGAGGATCAGCATCTCCTTCGCCCACGCGTCCGTCACCGACGGCAGCGTGGTGCGCGGCGGGGCGGATTCCGTCGTCGAGCGCCGGGAGGACGGGCGCATCTACCTCGTCGAGGCGTACGAGATCGACGGTGTCCCGCACTCCAGCGTCTGCGTGGAGAGTCCGCCCGACTGACACCCGAGGGGGTCGGACCCTCAGATCGCGCCGGGACGGTCCGGATTGGTGCTCGTGAAGCGCATCAGGCCGCGCTCGACGGCGGGGGCGACACGGGGCGGGATGTCGGTGGGCAGCACGTAGCCGCGATGGAACACCTCCTGCAGCACCAGGACGGTGACGACGCTCTTGACCTGGGGCAGGGCTGCGACCTCGCCCACCACGAAGGCGTGGATCATGTCGACCGTCCGGGCCCGCACGTGCAGCATCACGTCGTGCTCGCCCGTGGTCACCATGGCCGACTCGACCTCGGGCATGGACTCGAGTGCGGCCAGCAGCTCCGACCACGACTGCGGGTTGACCGTCACGAACACGAGGGCGCTCAATCCGAGCCCCGCCGCCGCGGGGTCGACGCGGGCCTGGAAACCGGTGACGATCCCGGCGGCGGTCATCGACTCGACGCGGGCGTAGGCGTTCGACCGTGAGATGCCCACCTGCTGAGCCAGGGCCGCCATCGAGATTCGTCCGTCGGAGCGCAGGACTTCGAGGATCCGGTAGCCGATGTCATCGAGCGGTGCGTCTGATCGTCCGCGGTCCGTTTCCTCCCGAGCCTCCATGCTGGACATTCTGTTACCGACCGGCCGCTGAGCGCCACCGTGTTTACGAGATCGCAACGTGACCGGACATATAGTTCGCCGCACGCGAACTTGTGACCGACGCGTCCACGCCCGAGAGAAGAGTCGACCGTGATCCGAAAGCCCGCCCGTGCCAGCCTCGCACTCGCCGCCTCCGCAGCCCTGCTGATCTCGGCCTGCTCGGGCGGCAACTCGGCCAGCAACCCGTCGGACTCCGCGGACGACGGCGACGCCGGTGCGGGCGCCGGGGGTGGCACGCTCGTCGTCGACACGGCCTTCTCGCTCGAGACGGGCGATCCTGGACGCAACTACGTCCCCACGGGCTCGATCGTGCTCCACGCGATGTACGAGACGCTGCTGACCTTCGACGGCGACGACGAGTCGACCCCGGTGCCGGCCCTCGCGACGATGGAGGCCAACGACGCCGCGACGGAGTTCACCTTCACGCTCACGGGCGACCGCACGTTCTCCGACGGGTCACCGATCGATGCCGACGACGTCGTCTTCTCCCTCGAGCGGCTGGCGGGGATGGAGTCGTCGAAGGCCAACTTCCTCATGGCGGGGATCGAGGTCACGAAGGTCGACGACACGACCGTGGTGCTCACGACGACGGAGCCGTCGCTGCAGGTGCCCGCCATCGTGACGAACCCGGCCCTCAGCATCCTGAACTCCGAGTTGGTCGAGGCCAACGGCGGTACCACGGACGACACCGACGCCGCCGAGGACTTCCTCGGCTCGACCTCGGCCGGTTCCGGCCCCTACGTCCTCGACCAGCTGGATCTCACGTCCCAGGTCGTCCTCGTCCCGAACCCGGACTACGACGGGGAGAAGCCCGCCGCGTACGACCGGATCGTCGTGCGGAACGTGACGGAGCCGGCCACCCAGCTGACCAACCTGCGCGGCGGCGACTCCCAGCTCGCCCTCGACCTCTCGGGGGACCAGGTCGCGGGCCTCGGCTCCGACCTCGACGTGAACTCGGTGCCGGGTGCGCAGAGCATCTTCCTGCTGCTGAACCAGGACGCGGGGGTGAGCGGGACGCTGGCGAACCCGGCGTTCGCCGAGGCCGTGCGCTACGCGCTGGACTACGACGCCCTGCTCGAGCTGGCGGGCGACGGATCGGTGGAGGCCTCCGGCGTCATCCCGCCGATGTTCCTCGGTGCGCTGGAGGAGGGGGTGACGCAGGATCTCGACCGCAGCGCCGCCGCGCTCGCGGAGTCGGGCTACCAGGGCGAGACCATCTCCCTCAGGTTCCCGAACGACAACCCGGTCGGTGGCGTCGACTTCACCACGCTCGGCGAGCGCGTGCAGTCCCAGCTGCAGGCCGCCGGTATCCAGGTCAGCCTCGCTCCGGGACCGTTCGCGTCCGAGATCGACCCCTACGTCGACGGGACCGGCGCGTTCTCGATGTGGTACTGGGGCCCCGATTTCGCCGACTCATCCTCGTTCCTGCCCTTCGGTCCCGGCGAGAAGGTCGGACTGCGCGCCGGGTGGACGGCGGACGCCGCGCCCGACGTCGCGGCGCTCGTGGCCGCAGCGAAGACCGCGACCGATCCGGTCGAGCGCGAGGCGGCGTTCACCGACTACGCGACCGCGATGCAGGAGAGCGGAGCGTTCGTCCCGCTCCTCGTCCCGGCGCGCCACTTCGCCTCCTCCGGAGTCGACGGTGTCGCCTACAACTCCAACTGGACGGTCGACCTGACCGACCTGTCCCCGGCCGAGTGACGCGGGTCGACACCGCAGCAGCAGCGCGGACCGAGCGGTCCGCGCTACTGCGCTACGTCGCGCGGCGGCTGATCACGTCGATCGTCCTGATGCTCGGCGTGACGCTGGTGGTCTTCACGCTCACCACCCTCGTCCCGGGCGACCCGCTGACCGCAGCCCTCGGTGAGGGGGCCTCGCAGAACCCCGCGACCGTCGCGGCCTACACCGAGCGCTTCGGCCTCGACCGTCCGCTTCCGGAGCGCTACCTGCTCTACCTCTCCGCCCTGTTCCAGGGCGACCTCGGCACGTCCATCCGCACGACGAGGCCGGTCGCCGAGGAGCTCAGTCGTGCGCTGCCGGCGACGGCGGAGATCGCGCTCTGCGCCATCGTGCTGAGCGTCGCCGTCGCCGTCGTGCTCGGCACCCTGGCCGCCTACCGTCGCGATCGTGCGACCGACCAGGTCGTGCGCGTCGTCTCGCTCGTGGGCCTGAGCGTCCCCACGTTCTGGATGGCGATCCTCGTCTACCAGCTGTTCTTCCTGCGGCTCGGCTGGGCTCCCGGCTCGGGACGGCTCTCACCCGCGCTGAACCCGCCGCCCCGCATCACGGGCCTGTTCACGATCGACTTCGTGCTCGACGGCGACCCGGTCGGGTTCTTCGACGCCGCGGCCCACCTCGTGCTGCCGGTGCTGGTCCTCAGCCTGTTCACGATCGGTGTCCTGACACGCTTCGTGCGGACCTCCGTGCTGGAGGTCCTGAGCTCCGACTACGTGCGAGCCGCGCGCGCCAAGGGCCTGAGCGAGCCGCGTGTCATCACGTCGTACCTGCTGCGTGGTGCCTCGCTGCCCATCCTCACCATGACGGGGATCGCCTTCGGCGGGCTGCTGTCGGGCACCGTGCTGGTCGAGGCCATCTTCGCCTGGCCCGGCCTGGGCACGTACGCCTACCAGGCAGCCATCAACCTCGACCTCCCCGCCGTGATGGGGGTGGGGCTCGCCGTCGGCCTCGTCTACCTCCTCATCAACCTGGTGGTCGACCTGCTGTACGGGATCCTCGATCCGAGAGTGAGGCTGGGATGACCGGTCACGGATTCGCCGCTCGGGTGGCCGAGGCGAAGCGCGCACGTCGGGCCGGGCGGCGGTTGCCCAGCGCCTGGCGCCGGCCGCTCGCCGTCATCGGTGTCGGGATCGTCCTGGCGTGGCTGCTGGCAGCGGTCCTGGCACCCTGGATCTCTCCCGCGTCCCCGCTCGCGCAGGACCTCCCGCGCCTGACGCCTCCCGGCGCCGAGGCGCTGCTCGGTACCGACGCGCTCGGGCGCGACGTCCTCTCGCGCCTGATCCACGGCGCGCGCACGACCATTCCCCTCGCGGTCGTCCTCGTGCTCAGCGCGATGGTGCTGGGGACCGTCGTCGGCGCCGTCTCCGGGTACCTGGGCGGATGGGTCGACGAGGTCCTGATGAGGGTCACCGACCTCTTCATGGCCTTCCCGACCGTGATCCTCGCGATGGTGATCGCGGCGTCGCTCGGTCCGTCGCTGTACAACGCGGTCCTCGCGGGGATCGTCGTCACGTGGCCGAACTACGCACGCGTGACACGGTCGCTCGTCCTGAGCCTGCGCGGTCAGAACTACGTCGTCGCGTCGCGGCTGCTGGGCCACTCCTCGGTTCACTCGCTCCGGGTCGACATCCTGCCCGGTGTCGCGGGTCCGGTGATGGTGCTGGCCTCGCTCGAGACCGGCACGTCGATCCTGCTGCTGACGGGGCTGTCCTTCCTCGGCCTCGGCGCCCAACCGCCGTCGGCGGAGTGGGGCTCGATGATCTCCTCCGCGATCCAGCACATCGACGCGTGGTGGCTCGGACTGTTCCCCGGCCTCGCGATCCTGAGCATCGTGATGGCGTTCAACTTCATCGGCGACTCCCTGCGGGACGTCCTCGACCCCCTCTCGGGCGCGCAGCGCGCCGGTGCCGGCGTCGCTCCGGCGCCGCTGAGCACCGAGGGCCGGTCCGAGCAGAGCGTCGTGGAGGATCTCGTCGTCGACCCGGGGCGTCCGTCGTGAGCGCCGAGAGCCGTGCGGCCCTCAGCATCCGCGACCTCGTCGTCGAGCTCGGCCCGCCGGATTCTCGCCGGGCGGTGGTCGACGGGGTGGATCTGGACTTGCGGGCGGGGCGGGTCCACGGCCTCGCGGGCGAGTCGGGTTCGGGCAAGACGATGACGGCGCTGGCCGTGCTCGGCCTGCTGCCGACGCCGTCGCGCGCGACCGGATCCATCCTGCTGGACGGTGAGGAGATCCTCGGGCTGCGGGGGCGCCGGCTGTCCGCTATCCGCGGCCGACGGGTGGCGATGGTCTTCCAGGATCCCTCGGCCAGCCTCCACCCGCAGCTGACTGTGGGCACCCAGCTGACCGACCACGTGCGCAGGCACCTGCGACTGAGCAGGTCCGCCGCGCGTGAGCGCGCCGTCGACCTGCTGACGCAGGTGCGCGTGCCCCGGCCCGAGGAGGCGCTGGCCCGGTATCCGCACCAGTTCTCCGGGGGCCAACGTCAACGCATCGCGATCGCGGTCGCCCTGGCCTGCGACCCCGACGTGCTGCTCGCGGACGAGCCCACCACCGCGCTCGACGTCACGGTCCAGGCCGGTGTGCTGCACCTGCTCCGCGACCTCGCGGAGCAGCGCGACCTCGCCGTCCTCCTCGTGACGCACGACCTCGGCGTGATGAGCGCGGTGGCCGACGACGTCGCCGTGATGCGTCACGGCGCGATCGCAGAGGTCGCGCCGCGTGAGCAGCTCTTCACCGCGCCCGCGCACCCCTACACGCGCGCCCTGCTGGACGCCCTGCCGGACCGCATCGCGGCCGGTGCCGGCACCGGCGGGTCGGACACGACACCGGAGGACGAGCGGTGAGCACGCTGCTGGAGATCGACGACCTGGTGATCACCTACGGTGCGCTGCGCGCGGTCGACGGGGTGAGCCTGTCCCTGGCGGCGGGGGAGGTGCTCGCGCTCGTGGGGGAGTCGGGGTGCGGCAAGTCGTCGACGGCGCGCGCCGTGGTCGGGATGGAGAAGCCAGCCAGGGGCGACGTCCGGGTGCACGGTGCCCCCGTGCCGAGACTCGGGCTCGCGCGCCGCCCCACAGTGCTGACCGGGGTCCAGATGGTCTTCCAGGACCCGAACTCCTCACTCAACCCGCGCCACCGCGTGGGGCGCCAGATCGCGGACGGTGCTCGGGCTGCCCGCGCCCGCGGCGTCGACTCCGACTCGCCCGGCGCGTGGCTCGAGGCGGTCGGGCTGCCACCCGACTTCGCCGACCGCTACCCGCACCAGCTCTCGGGTGGTCAGCGTCAGCGGGTGGCGATCGCGCGCGCGATGGCGTCACGTCCCGAGATCCTGGTGGCGGACGAGCCGATCTCTGCGCTCGACGCCTCGAGCCAGGCGTCGGTGGCCTCGATGATGCGTCGTCTCTGCGTGACCTCGGGGACGGGCATGCTGTTCATCTCCCACGACCTGTCGGTCGTGCGGCTGATGGCCGACCGCGTGGCGGTCATGTACCGGGGACGGATCGTCGAGTCCGGTCCGACGGCGGCGGTCTGGTCCGACCCGCGCCACCCCTACACCCGGGCGCTGCTGGCCGCGATCCCGCACCCCGACGGCCGTGGCGTGCTTCCCGAGGCCCCGGCCCTCGAGGCGCCACCCGAGTGGGCGCAGGAGGTGCCCGGCGCCCTCGGGCGGGGCTGAGGAGCGCCGTCCCGACGGCACCTAGGGCAGGTACCCCGCCGCCCACCGCGCGACGTGGTCGTAGGCCACCTCGCGCACGGGGCGGCGCGAGAGCAGCACGTCGTGGATCGCGTCCGGCACGGTCGCGACCGTCACGTTGCGCGCGATCTTCAGCGCCCGCTCCGCGACGACGTCGACCTCGATCACGATGTCGCTCGAGGACATCGCGTCGTCCCAGACCGCGGAGATGTGCGAGCGCTGCGAGCGCAGCACGAGCACCGGCGCGTCGACGTCGAGCCCCTTGGCCACGCGGGCGTGGCCGCGCAGGACCGCGGCGAGCCAGCCGTAGCGCGCGGGGAAGCTGTGGCTGGGGCGCCAGGGCGCCACCAGGGACCACTCGCCGTCGTGCAGGTCCGAGATCGTCCGGTTGTAGAAGCCGAGGTCGATCTGCGGGGTGAGGCGGAGCGGGAAGTTCTTGGCGAGCTCGGTCACGAGCGGGGTCGAGAGCGTGCGCACCAGCGACGACCCCTGTGTCTCGAGCCACGGCGAGACGAGGATGAGACCGGCGATCCGCCCGGGGTTGTGATGCGCCCACAGGCTCGCGGTCAGGCCGCCGGTCGAGTGCGCCATCACCGTCACGGGCAGGTCGGGGTGCTCGGCGGCCACGACGGCGAGCGCCGCCTCGATGTCCTCGGAGTAGGTCGCGAGGGAGTCGACGTACCCGGGGGACTGGTGCCGCCGCAGGCTGCGCCCGTACTTGCGCAGGTCGAGGGCGTAGAAGGCGGCCCCGTGGTCGGCCCAGAACGGACCCAGCTCGTGGTGGAAGAAGTAGTCGCTCCAGCCGTGCAGGTAGAGGACGGCGTGCCGCACCTGCCCGTCCGCACCGGGCAGCACGACGCGACCGGGGTCGATCGCGGGCCGGTAGCGCACCAGGGTCGCAACCACCTCGCCCTCGAAGTCGTCGGCGAGCGGGAGGGTGCGGGACTCGTGGCCGCGCCCGAGGACGTCGGGCGCCCACCGGTCGGCCGGCGGCGGGTGGGGCCACTCGACGTCGGGGTCCTCGCCCGCCACCCGGGCGTCCCGCATCACCTCGATGACCTCGCCCACGCGGGCCAGGGGTGCGGGGCCGCGACGTCTCATCGCCCCATCGTGGCCGCTGCGCGCGGGGCTGTCACGCCCAGCCCAGGTTCGCGCGCCAGGTGCCCGGGTACGTGCCGTGGTCGATCGGGAGGTCGAAGTACACGGCCGCCAGGTCCTCCGCCTGCGTCCCCGGCGCCAGCACGCGCGAGCCGTCCGCACGCTCGAGGGTCGCGGGGCCGTACTCGTCGAGGAGCCAGTCGGGGAAGGCACCCGCGTCGAGCCCCGCCTGCACGGCCGAGCGTCGCTGGACCGACTCCATACCGGTCGCGATGGCCTGCTGGACGTCGTTGTCGCTCGTGTCGGTCGTCGGTCCGTAGTTCGCCACCGAGGTCATCACCTCGTCCGACGAGATCAGCCCCGACGCCGTCGTGAGCGCGTCGGTGCCGCCGTCGGCCGCCCGGCGGGCGTGCGCGAGCAGGGCGACCTCGGACGCCGCGAGCTGCCGCCACCCCGCGCTGAAGTCGCCCGCGTGGGTCACGTCCGCGCCCACCAGGCGCCCCTCCCACGTCGCCGCCTGCACCATCGCGACGGCGACCGGCGTCTCCTGCCCGTCCGCGAACGGCTGCACGAGGTCCCGCTCGAGCACGGTCGTGACGGCGGCGTGGAAGCGCACCGACGTCTCGTGGCCGCTCGCGGCGGCGAACTGCACGAAGCCGCGCCGCGCGTCCTCCGTGAGGTCGGGGGTGCCGTCCTCCTCCGCCACGAAGCGCTCGGCCCACGTGATGCCGACGTCGACGACGGCGGTCACGTCCTCGTCGTCCAGGCGCGTCACCCAGCCGCTCGGGTCGTCGGCGATCTGCTCGATCACGTCCTGCGCCGCCCCGGGATCGCCCAGCGCGGCCGGCAGGTCGGACAGCGCCGGCGGGAGGACGTCCGCGGAGGTCGGCGGCGCGGGCGCCGGGTCGGGCGTGCACGCCACGAGCACCGGTGCGACGGCGATCGTCACCGCCACCACGAGGGTCGCCGCGCGCCGTCGTCCACCCCGGTCCCCGCCCCTGCGTCGCTCCGCCATCACGCCAACCTAGGCGAGCCCGCCGGGGTGCGGGGAGGTCGATCGGCCCCGTCAGACCGCGAACGGCACCCCGCACCGCAGCACCACGTTCGAGTACGCCACGTCCTCGCCGGTCCGCACCACGAGGCGAGCCTCGCCGACCATCGCCTTGAGCGCGCCGTGCTCGACGCGTTCGGCGGCGAAGCCGAGGGCGTCGTCGACCCAGGCGCCGCCGGGCCAGGCGTCGGACTCGCGGGAGACCCACGCGTGCTCCGCCACGACGTCGCCCAGCAGCGCGGTCAGCACGTCGACGAATCGGGGCGACCCGTAGACCAGCGCGAGGTCGACCACCGGGACGTGCGGCGGCACCGGCAGCCCGGCGTCGGCCACCACGACGAGATCGGTGTGCCCGAGCCGCGCGATCGCGGCGGACAGCGGGGCGTTGATGATTCCGGTGCGCTTCACGGCAGCTCGACCTCCGGGCCGGGGTAGGAGTCCTGCGCCCCGTGGCGCTGGACGGAGTGGGCGGCGACCCGCGTCGCCTCGCGGGCGGCGTCCTGCAGCCCGTCGCCGCGGGCGAGGCTCGCGGCGAGCGCGCCGACGAACGCGTCGCCGGCGCCCGTGGTGTCGACCACGGGGACGCGCAGGCCGTCGACGGCCCAGGCGCCCCCGGCCGAGACGCCGACGGCGCCCGCCGCCCCCAGCGTCACCACCACCGACGGCGCCCCGAGCGCGTGCAGGCGGTCCGCGAGCGAGGCGCCCGACTCGCCCGCCGTCGCCTCGCCCCCGCCGGCCCACCCCAGCACGAGCGCGGCCTCGTGCTCGTTGACCACGAGCGGGTCGGCGACGGCGAGCGTCGCCCTCGGCAGGTCGAGCGCCGGCGCGGCGTTCAGCACCACGCGCACGCCGGCCGCGGCGGCGGTCGCCGCCACGGCCACGATCGAGTCGCGCGGGATCTCGCCCTGCAGCACGCACACGCGAGCCGCGCGGACGGTGTCGGAGGCACGTTCGACGACGTCGGGCGTCATCCACGCGTTCGCGCCGGGGACGACGACGATCGTGTTCTCGCCGTCGTCGTCCAGCGTCACGACGGCGAGCCCGGTCGGTCCCGGCACGGTCACCACGTCGCCCAGGTCGACGAACGCGTCCTCGAGCCGTGACAGCGCGACCTCGGCCCCGCCGTCGTCCCCCACGGCCCCGACCATCGCGGTCGACGCCCCGCGCAGCGCGGCCGCCACCGCCTGGTTGGCGCCCTTGCCGCCGGGGCTGCGCATCCCGCCGCCGCCGATCAGCGTCTCGCCCGGTCTCGGGTGGCGCCGCACCGTGAGCAGGAGGTCGACGTTGATCGACCCGACGACGACGACCTCGGCGGGTTGCGCCACCCGCTGCGCCTGACTGGCGTTCTCCGGACCCTCGTCCATGCGATCTCCCTCGACCTGTTGACAACATCCAACACCGTGCCTAGGTTGAGCGCAACGCATTCAACGTAGAATGAATATGCAGAAGGTCAGGGACGATCGATGGTGCAGCAGCTGGACCCCACCGCGGCGACGCATGCCGAGCCGGCCTCGCGCCGCGCCTCGGGCGGTGCGCGAGCCGCCGGACGCGGCGACCTCCTGCTCGCCCTGGACCAGGGGACCACGAACACCAAGGCCCTGCTCGTCGAGGCGGCGACCGGCCGCGTGCTCGCCCAGTCCGCCCGGCGCATCGGGATCCGTTTCCCGGCGCCCGGGTGGGTCGAGCAGGACGCGCAGGAGATCTGGGAGGCGACCGAGGCCGCCGTCGACGACGTCCTGCGTGCCGCCGACGAACCGGCGCTCGCGGGCGTGGCGATCTCCAACCAGCGCGAGTCGGTCGCCGTGTGGGACGCGGACGGCGCGCCGCTCGGTCCGGTGCTCGGCTGGCAGGACGCCCGCACGGCCGACGCGTGCGCCGACCTCGCGCGTCGCGAGCCCGGTCTCGCCGCCGACGTGCGCCGCCGCACCGGGCTCGATCTCGACCCCATGTTCTCCGCGCCCAAGATGCGCTGGCTCCTGGAGGCGGCCGACCGCCCGTCGGGCGCCCGCCTCGGCACGATCGACACCTACCTGCTCGCCCGACTCACGGGGGAGCACGCCACCGAGGCCGGCAACGCCTCGCGCACCCTCCTGCTCGACCTCGCGTCGCAGCAGTGGGACGCCGAGCTGTGCGCGGCGTTCGGCGTCCCGACCACGGCGCTCGCCCCGGTCCACCGCTCCGACGCGCTCCCCGGCCGCACCCGCCCCGGCGGCCGGATCCCGGCCGGCGTCCCCGTCCTGGCGGTCCTGGCGGACTCCCACGCCGCGCTGTTCCACCACGCGGGTGGCCGGCCGGGCGAGGGCAAGGCCACCTACGGCACCGGCTCCTCGGTCATGGTGGGCGCCGCGAGCGCGGAGTCCGCGCCGTCGGGCATCGCCGCGACGCTCGCGTGGCTCACCGGCGCGCCCGCCTTCGCCCGCGAGGGCAACATCGTCGCCAGCGGCGCCGCGCTCACGTGGATGGCGCAGCTGCTCACGGGGGCGACGTCGTCGCCCTGGGCGAGCTCGCGGCGCGCGCCGAGCCCGGCCTCGCGTTCGTGCCGGCCTTCTCCGGCCTCGGCGCCCCCTACTTCGACCGCGGCGCCACCGGCCTGCTGGCCGGCATCACCGGTGGCACGACCGGCGCGGACCTCGCGCGGGCGGCGTTCGACGCCGTCGCGCACCAGGTCTGCGACGTCGTGGAGGCGATGGAGTCCGACGGCGCGGCGCACCTGGGCGTGCTGCACGCCGACGGCGGCGCGACCGCCTCCGCGCTGCTGATGCAGATCCAGGCCGACCTGCTCGGTCGTCCCGTGCACGTCTCGGGCGAGCCCGAGGCTTCCGCGCTCGGCGCGGCCATGCTCGCCGCGCAGGGGCTCGGCCACACGTGGCCGCGGGCGGAGGTGGACGCGTCGTCCTCGCCGTCGCAGCCGCAGCGGGTCGTCACCCCGGCGATCGACGACGACGAGCGCCGCGCCCGCCGGGAGGCGTGGCGCACCGCCGTCGCCCGCTCGCGCGGCACACCCGTGCCCACCCGACCAGCAGACGCACCCGCACCACCCGTACCCGCACCACCTGTACCCGCACCACCCCTGGGCGCACCCACCTCGAGCGACGAGGCGGCGCCGGAACGAAGGAGGACGCCGTGAGCACCACCCCCACTCATCGGCCGCTGTGGCGCCGGGGCGTCGTGGTGGCGCCCGTGCTGGGCGCACTGCTGCTCGGCGGTATGGCCGCCAGCACGACGTTCGTCGGCGCTGGTGACGCCGTGATCGCGGCGGACACCGCGGTCGAGTTCGCCGACCTCAACTACGAGGACGTGATCGTGCCCTCCCTGACCGACCGCGCGGTCGAGGTCTCCGACCTCGCGACCCGGGTGCTCGCCGACCCCGACGCGACGGGCGAGGAGCTGGGCCGGCGCGAGGGGAGGGCAAGCCGTTCAGCTACCCCGTGACGGCCACCGGCACGGTCGCGGAGGGTGCGTTCGGCGAGGTCGGGCTCGAGGTCGCCGGGATGCCCGAGGGGATCACGGTCGGCGTCGCGGTCCCACCGCTCGGGTCCTCCACGGCGCTGCGCGACGCGGGCGCCGAGCTGACGTTCGGCGACTTCGCGAACCAGACCGAGTACCAGAACGTCGCGATCGAGCTGAACAAGCTCGCGGCGGCCGACGTGTACTCCGACCTCGACCTCACCACGATGATCGGCAGCGAGATCACGGTCGTCGGCGGCACCACCTGGGCCTCCAAGACGGGCGGCGAGGTCACGCACGTGACGATCGTTCCCGTCTCGATCGAGGTCGGCTGATGTCCGCCCCGGTGACGGCGCCGGTGACGACCCGCGGCGAGGTCGTCATGCGCGCCGAGGCGGTCACGAAGGCCTACGGCGGCACGCACGCGCTCCGCGGCGTCGACTTCGAGCTGCGCGTCGGCGAGGTCACCGCGCTGATCGGCGAGAACGGCGCGGGCAAGTCCACGCTGATGAAGATCCTCGCCGGCGTCGAGCAGCCCTCCACGGGCACGATCACGCTCGACGGCGAGCCCGTCGACTTCCGCTCGCCCACCGAGGCGGTGGCGCACGGCGTCGCGATCATCCACCAGGAGCTCAACCTCTGCCCCAACCTCTCGATCGCCGACAACATCTTCCTGGCGCGCGAGGAGACCCGCGGCGGCATGGTCGACTTCGGCGCCCAGCGGCGCGCGGCGGCGGAGTTCCTGGCGCGGCTCGAGGAGCCGCTCGACCCCACGATGCTCGCCGGCGACCTCCGGCTGGGGCAGCAGCAGCTCGTCGAGATCGCCCGCGCCCTCAGCGAGGACGCCCGCGTGCTGATCATGGACGAGCCGACCTCCGCGCTCTCGCACGCCGAGGTCGAGGTGCTCTTCCGCGTCATCCGGGACCTCACGAGCCGCGGCGTCTCGATCGTCTACATCTCCCACCACCTCGACGAGTGCCTCGAGCTCGCCGACACCGCCGTCGTGCTCCGCGACGGCCGCATCGTGGCCGAGGCCCCGATGGCCGACGTGGACCTCGGCTGGATCGTCACGCAGATGGTCGGGCGGGAGGAGGGCGACCTCTACGCGCCGATGGCGCACGACCCCGGGGAGGTGCTGCTGTCGGTGCGCGACCTCGTCGTCGCCGACCCCGACACCCCCGGCCGGCTGGCCGTGCGCGGCGTGAGCTTCGACCTGCACGCCGGCGAGGTCATCGGCATATACGGGCTCATGGGCGCCGGGCGCACCGAGCTGCTCGAGGCGCTCGCCGGGCGCAACCGGATCCTTGGCGGCGCGGTGGAGCTCGACGGCGTCGACCTCGCCCGCAAGGACGTCGCCGCGCGGATCGAGGAGGGGCTGATCCTGGTCCCCGAGGACCGCCAGCGGGACGGGCTGGTGCAGACGCTCTCCGTCGGCGCCAACATGGCGGTCTCGGCCGTGACCTCGTTCGTGCGCCGCGGCTTCGTCTCGCGGCGCGCCGAGAGCGCCGCCGTGACCGAGACCGGCGCGAAGGTGCGCGTGAAGACCGCGAGCTTCGACGCCCCGATCGGCTCGCTCTCGGGCGGGAACCAGCAGAAGGTCGTCATCGGCAAGGCCCTGCTGACCTCGCCCCGCGTGCTGGTGCTCGACGAGCCCACGCGCGGGATC
Organism: Litorihabitans aurantiacus; assembly: GCF_030161595.1. NCBI lineage: Bacteria > Bacillati > Actinomycetota > Actinomycetes > Micrococcales > Beutenbergiaceae > Litorihabitans > Litorihabitans aurantiacus. The sequence goes on along the minus strand of NZ_BSUM01000001.1, from coordinate 2,540,552 downwards.
GACGTCGGCGCCAAGGCCGACATCTTCGCGCTGGTGGCGGCGCAGGCGCGCACCGGGCGCGCGGTGCTGTTCGCGACGTCGGAGGTCGGCGAGGTGCTCTACGCCTGCGACCGCATCCTCGTGATGGCCCGCGGCGAGATCGTCGCCGAGCTCGATCCGCGCACCACCGACCGCGAGCTGCTCATGGCCACCGCCGACACGTCGGCCACCGCGACGGGTCCCGCCGGCACGGCGGACGCCGTCGAGGCCGCCACCTTCTTCACCGACCACCCCACCAGCGACGAGGACCCGCGATGACCACCCAGAACGGCTCGGCGCCCGTGAGCGCCACGGCCCAGGCCCGACGCCGGATCCTCGGCAACCGGGGCGTGGGCGAGTTCCTGCTCGACCAGCGGGCGTTCGTCGCCCTCATCGTGCTGGTGCTGATCTTCTCGCTGATGACGGACGCGTTCCTGACGCCCACGAACCTCATCGTGATGACCAAGCACGTCGCCTACAACGCGATCCTCGCGCTGGGGATGCTGCTCGTGATCATCACCGGCGGGATCGACCTGTCGGTCGGCTCGATCGTGGGCCTGTCGGGCATCGTGGCGGGAGTGATGCTCCAGGGGTGGGAGCTGTCGCTGTTCGACACCACCGCCTACCCGGCGGTGTGGGTCGTGGTGGTGATCTCGCTCGCCGTCGGCGGTCTCGTCGGGGCGCTGAACGGGTGGTTGATCACGAGGTTCAACGTCGCGCCCTTCATCGCGACGCTCGGCACGATGTACATCGCCCGCGGCGCCGCGCTGCTGATCTCGAACGGTTCGACCTTCCCGCGCCTGCAGGGCGAGGCCGACCTCGGCAACACCGGGTTCTCCTTCCTCGGCATCGCCCGCCCGCTCGGCATCCCGACGGCGATCTGGATCATGGTGATCTTCGCCGTCGTGATCTGGGTGCTGGCTACGCGCACGCGCTTCGGCCGCCACCTGTACGCGACCGGCGGCAACGAGCGCGCCGCCCAGCTGTCCGGCGTCCTCGTGAAGTCCGTGAAGATGCGCGTCTACGTCATCTCGGGCCTGTGCGCCGGGATGGCCGGCCTCATCATCGCCTCGGAGCTCACCTCGGCCGCACCCCAGACCGGCCAGTCGTTCGAGCTCAACGCGATCGCCGCCGTCGTGATCGGCGGGGCCTCCCTCGCCGGCGGCCGCGGCACCGTCAAGGGCGCCCTCATCGGTGCCTTCGTCATCGGCTTCCTCTCCGACGGGCTCGTGCTCGTCGGGGTCTCCAGCTTCTGGCAGACCGTCATCAAGGGTCTCGTGATCGTGCTCGCCGTGATCCTCGACCAGAGCCAGGAGCGTCTCAAGAAGGCCAGGGCGGCGGCCCAGGCCGCCCAGAGCGTCAAGCGCGAGCTTGCGAAGTCCCAGCCTGTCGCGTCCGCGTAGGCCCACACAGAATCACAGGAGGTATCAGGAGATGCGACGCACCATCCGCAAGGGCGCAGTGATCGCTGCGACCGTCTCGGCCATGCTGCTCGCCGCGTGCTCCGGCGGCGGCAGCGGCGAGGCCACCAGCTCGGCACCCGAGGACCCCTCGTCCAGCTCCAGCTCCAGCGCGAGCGAGAGCGAGACCACCGAGCCCGCGGCCACGGGTGAGGCGGGCGGCCTCATCGCCGTCATCACGCCGTCGAACTCGAACGTCTTCTTCAAGGCTGAGGCGGACGCCGCCGTCGCGGCCGCGGAGGAGCTGGGCTACGAGGCCCAGGCCGACAGCCACGACGACGACCCGAACAAGCAGAGCGAGCTCATCGACACGGCCATCTCCAACGGCGCCGTGGCGATCATCCTCGACAACGCGGGCGCCGACGTCACCGTCGGAGCCGTGCAGAAGGCCGAGGACGCCGGCATCCCGGTGTTCCTCATCGACCGCGAGATCAACGAGACGGGCATCGCCAAGTCCCAGATCGTCGCGAACAACTCCCAGGGCGCCGGCCTCGTGGGTGAGTCCTTCGTGGCCGCCATGGAGGGCGAGGGCACCTACATCGAGCTCCTCGGCCGCGAGACCGACACGAACGCCGCCGTCCGCTCGGACGCCTACCACGCCGTGATCGACCAGTACGAGGGCCTCGAGATGGTCGCGCAGGAGACGGCCAACTGGGACCAGCAGGAGGCGTTCACCAAGGTGCAGACGCTGCTCCAGGCGAACCCGGACGTCAAGGGCATCATCGCGGGCAACGACACCATGGCGCTCGGCGCCGTGGCCGCCGTCGACGCGGCCGGTCTGACCGGCCAGGTCACCATCGCCGGTTTCGACGGCAGCCCCGACGCCGTGCAGGCGATCAAGGACGGCAAGATGCTCGCCACCGGTCTCCAGCCGGCCGTGCAGATCGCCGAGATGGCCGTGGAGCAGGCCGACCTCTTCATCCGCACGGGTGAGACGGGTCAGCCGGAGAAGCAGTCGATCGACTGCGTGCTCCTGGACGCCAGCAACGTGGACCGCTACACCACCTTCGCGCTCGAGGACTGAGCGCACCCGGCACGGCGAGGACCCGGTGGCCCCGTCCGCCCGCTCGCGGGCGGGGCCACCCCGGGCACTGCTAGCATGAGAATGTCGAATCAGAACGGAATAGATATGACTACCCCTCGTTTCGGTGCGGGCCTGTGGCACTTCGCCAGCTACGTCGACCGCTACGCCACCGACGGATACGCCCCGCCCCTGACCACGCTGGAGCAGATCGACCTCGCCGGCAGCGTGGGTGACCTCTCCGTCGTCGACGTGCCCTACCCCTTCACCGAGGGCGTCACGGTCGCCGACGTGAAGGCCGCCCTGGAGCGGAACGGCCTCGAGGCCATCGGTGTCACACCCGAGATCTACATGCGCCGCTTCCGCTACGGGGCGTTCACCAACCCCGACGCCGAGATCCGCGCCGAGGCGCTCGCGGTCCTGAACGAGGCGGCCGACGTCGTGCGGCAGCTCGGGGCCTCCTACCTCAAGGTGTGGCCCGGCCAGGACGGGTGGGACTACCCCTTCCAGGTCGACCACAAGATGCAGTGGGACCTCGCGGTCTCGGGCATGCGCGAGCTCGCCCTGGCCAACCCCGACGTCCGCATGGTCATCGAGTACAAGCCCCGCGAGCCGCGCGGCCGCATGTTCTGGGACTCGGCCGCAAAGACCGCGCTCGGCATCAAGGCCATGGGTGTGGACAACGTCGGCGTGCTGCTCGACTTCGGGCACGCGCTGTTCGGCGGCGAGTCGCCGTCGGCGTCCGCGCAGCTCCTGATCGACCACGGGCTGCTGTGGGCGATGGACGTCAACGACAACTTCCGCGGCTGGGACGACGACCTCGTGGTCGGCACCGTCCACCCCGTGGAGGTCTTCGAGTTCTTCTACACCCTCAAGATCAACGAGTGGGAGGGCGTCTGGCAGCTCGACCAGTTCCCGTTCCGCGAGGACACGGTCGACGCCGCGCGCACCTCCATCCGCTTCCTCAAGGCCGTGCACCGCGCCCTCGAGGAGCTCGACATCACCGCACTGCGGCAGGCCCAGGCGAGCAACGACGCCATGGCCGCCCACCGCCTCGTCCAGGACGTCCTCCTGTCGAGCATGAGGAAGGACTGATGACCACCACCCCCTGGCCCCGCACGCGGGGCTCGTGCACGCCGTCGAGACCACGCTGCTCGCGGAGCCGGACCGCGAGATCGCGGTGCTCGGACGCGTGCCCGACGGCGCCACGCGCGCCGAGACGCTCGCCCACCTGCGGCGCGCGGCCACCGAGGTGCGCCGCCGCGCGATCCAGACGGTCGGCGCCGCGGGCGCCGGCCACATCGGCGGCGAGTTCTCGATCACCGACGCGCTCGTGACGCTCTACCTGTCGGTGATGAACATCAGCCCCGCGCAGGTCGAGGCCTGCGACGCCGACCGCGACCGCCTCGTGCTGTCCAAGGGGCACGCGGCGAACGCGCTGTACACGACGCTCGCCGTCGGCGGGTACATCGCCCCCGAGGCGCTGCGCACGTTCCTGCAGCCCGAGTCGATGCTGAACGGCCACCCGGCGCGCACGAAGATCCACGCCGTCGAGGCCAGCACCGGGCCGCTCGGGCACGGGCTGCCGATCGCCGTCGGGATGGCGCTGGCCGCCCGCCTGGACGGCAGCGAGCGCCGCACGTTCGTGCTGCTCGGCGACGGCGAGCTGCAGGAGGGCTCCAACTGGGAGGCGTTCATGACGGCGGGCCACCAGCGGCTCGACCGGCTCGTGGCCCTCGTGGACCGCAACCGCCTCCAGCAGGGGGCGCGGGTCGCGGACACCAACGACCTCGAACCGCTCGGCGACAAGCTGCGCGCGTTCGGGTGGGAGGTCGTGGAGGTCGACGGCAACGACGTCGGCGCCCTGCTGGACGCCTACGCGGGCGTGCCCGCCGCGTCCGGGCGGCCGACGTTCGTGCTCGCCCACACCGACAAGGGCCACCCGGTCAGCTTCATGCGCGACGACGTCGCCTGGCACCACAAGGTGCCGAGCGCCGCGCAGGTCGCGCAGGCCGTGGCCGAGCTCGACGACGTGCTCGCCGGCATCACCGAGGAGAGTCCGCATGACCACCACCGTCCCCGCCGTGCCCGCCGTTCCCGAGCGCACGCTGCACGACTGCCGCGACGCCTGGGCCGCCACGATCGCCGAGGTGGCGCGCGCGGACGAGCGCGTGGTCGTCGTCGTCAACGACTCGATCGGCTCCTCCAAGCTCGGCGGCTTCCAGAAGGAGTTCCCCGAGCGCACGATCAACGTCGGCATCGCCGAGCAGGACATGGTCGGGGTCGGCGCGGGGCTCGCGAACGGCGGCCGGATCCCGTTCGTCTCCGCGGCCGGGTGCTTCCTGACGGCGCGCGCGATGGAGCAGATCAAGGCCGACGTCGTCTACTCGCAGTACAACGTCAAGCTGGTCGGGCAGTCGCCCGGCGTCGCGTACGGCGACCTCGGGCCGACGCACCACTCGATCGAGGACTTCGCCTGGCTGCGGACGCTCCCGGGCCTGACGGTGCTCGCGCCGTCGGACCCGGAGGAGACGGCGCAGGCCGTGCGCTGGGCGGCGCAGCACGACGGACCCGTGTACCTGCGGGTGGCCCGCATGGGGGTGCCGGCGGTGCACGCGCCGGACTACACCTTCGTCCCGGGGCGGGCCGTCGTGCTGCGGAGGGGCGACGACGTCACCCTGGTCGCGACCGGCACCACCGTGGTGCGCGCGCTGGACGCCGCGGACCTCCTCGCGGCCGACGGCGTCGCCGCCCGCGTGCTCGCGATGCCCACGATCAAGCCGCTCGACGCCGACGCGATCGTCGCCGCCGCGCGCGAGACCCGGGGCATCGTGACGATCGAGGAGGCGATGGTGACCGGCCTCGGCGGCGCCGTGGCCGAGGTCGTGGTGGAGCGTCACCCCGCTCCGGTGCGCGCGCTCGGGTTCCGGGACGCCTTCGCGGTGACCGGGTCGGCCGAGTGGCTGCTGGACCACCACGGGATGAGTCCCGCCGGGATCGCGAGCACCGCGCGCGAGCTGGTGGGCTGAGGGGCCGCCAGTCCGACCACCGCCCGGTCGGACCCGTTCGAGATCGATACGATATTCACTCGGGTACCGGCCGGGCCCGGTCAGCAGGGGAGGACCACGGATGAGCGCAGGTGCACCGGGGCTGCCGGGGGCGGAGCGCAGCCCGTCTTCACCCACTCCGAGGACCAGCTCCGCCTGATGGCCCGGGTCGCCCGGATGTACCACTCGCGCGGGATGCGGCAGGCGGACATCGCCGCCGAGCTCCACGTCTCGCAGCCGCGTGTCTCCCGGCTGCTGAAGCGCGCCGTCGAGGTCGGGATCGTCCACACGATCGTCTCGCTCCCGCCGGGGGTCCACACGGACCTCGAGGAGGAGCTCGAGCGTGCCTACGGTCTCGAGCAGGCGGTGGTCGTCGACGCCGGCGGGGCGGGGAGGACGTCACGCCCGCGCTCGGTGCCGCGACGGCGGAGTACCTCGCCGCGACCCTCATCGGCGGCGACACCGTGGGGATGTCCTCGTGGTCGGCGTCGCTGCTGGCGGCGGTGAACGCGATGCGGCCCTTCCGCCAGCCGGTCGTGGACCAGGTGGTCCAGGTGGTCGGCGGCCTCGGCGAGCCCCGCGTGCAGATGCTCGCGGCCCGGCTGATCGGGCAGTTCGCGAGCAGCACCGGTGCCTCACCCGTCTTCATGCCGACGCCGGGGGTGCTCGGGTCGGCCAGCGCCCGCAACTCCCTCATGGCCGACTCGACCGTGACCTCGGTGATGAACGTCTGGCCGCGCCTGACCGTGGCGCTGGTCGGGATCGGATCGGTCGAACCCTCCGAGCTGCTGCGGATGAGCGGCAACGTCCTGGGGGAGAGCGACCGCGCGGCGCTCGCGGCCGCCGGCGCCGTCGGCGACATCTGCCTGCGGTTCTTCGACGCCGACGGCGCCCCCGTGGCCACCGGGCTCGACGAGCGCGTCATCGGCATCGCGGCCGAGCAGCTGCGCGAGGTCCCGCGCCGCGTCGGCGTCGCGGGCGGGGAGCGCAAGTACGCCGCGGTGCGCGGCGCGGTGCTCGGCGGCTGGGTCAACGTGCTGGTGACGGACACGACGACGGCGCAGCGCCTCGTGGCCGACCGCGCCGCCTGAGCGGCCTGGTGGGGCTCAGCGCTCCAGGTGGATCGCGGCGACGCGGGCGGCGCCCGTCAGGTGCAGCCGGAGGTCGACGTCGTCCAGCCCGCCCGGTCGGCCCGCGGGCGGAGCCACCAGCGGCAGCGCCAGCTCCTGCCACGCGTAGCGGTCCCCCTCGGGGACGGCGACCTCGGCGGTGAGTGCTCGCCAGTCGTGCTCACCGCCACCGGCTGCCCGCACCTCGAGACGGACCGTGCTCGGACCCCACGCGGGCAGCGCGCGCCGGGTGGCCTCGATGCCGACGGCCGTGACGTCGTCGAGGTCGAGGCCCCGGTAGAGCGTCCACGCCGCGCGCCCGGCGGCCGCCACCTCCACGCTCGACCCGTGCTCGCGCGTGCGGTCGGAGGTGACCACGCCCGCGTGCGCGTGGAAGGCGTGCGCGTCGATCCGGTCCGCTCGCGAGGGCGCGGGGCCGCCGCCGTCGCGCGCCTCGTGCACCACCAGCGGCGCGGTCACGGCGGGATCCGTCACCGAGCTGCCCGCCGCCAGGCGGTACACCCCCGGCTGCACCCGGTACGCGCCGGGGGTGGCGGGCGTCGCGGGGTCGCCGGGGCCGGCCGCGGCGGCCACGTCCCAGACGGCCAGGACGCCCAGCGGTACGCGCAGCGCGACCTCGCGGGTCTCCCCCGGGGCGAGCGCCACCCTGGTCCACGCGGCCAGCCGCCGCGCCGGGGCGGGCACGGGCAGCCGCGGGGCGTGCACCCACAGCGCCACGAGCTCGTCGACCGGGCGTTCGCCGGTGTTCGTCACGGTCACGACGGCGTCGAGTCCGGGCCGCCCGGAGGCGGCGGTCGCCGCGGCCTCGTCCGCCGCGGTGTGCCGCGTCGTCGCCGGGGGCGCCGTGACCTCGGCGCCGCCGTCCGCGCCGCCACCGGTGCCGTCCGCCGCCAGCGTCAGCCCGCGGTAGGCCACCCTCGTGTAGCTGCGCCCGTGGCCCAGGCCGTACAGCGGGGCGGCCGGGGCGTAGCGGTAGGTCTGCGCCGACCCGACGACGTCGTAGTCCAGCAGGTCGCCCGCGTCCACCTCGCGCGCCCACCACGTCTGCGCCAGGCGCCCCGAGGGCTCACGGTCCCCGCTCAGCACGTCCACCAGCCCGTGCCCGAGCTCCTGCCCGGCGTGGCTCGTCCAGACGACGGCGGCCGCGGACGCGGCCTCCTCCGCGATCGCGTACGGGTAGCTCGAGACCAGCGTCAGGACGGCGGGCGTGCCGCTCGCGACGGCGGTGCGCCAGATCTCGCGCGAGACCGGCGGCAGCAGCAGGTCGGGGCGGTCCTCGGTCTCCCGCCCGGCGATGTGCGGGTCGTTCCCGAGCGCGACGACGACGACGTCGGCCCCGTCGCACGCGGCCGCGACGGACGCCGCGCCCGAGGCGACCGTGTGGCGCGCGAACCGCTCCGCCGTCGTGGCGGTCCCGTCCGCGACGAGCAGGTGGGTGCCGTGCTGGACGCGCAGCCAGCGCCCGGACCCGACGTGCAGCACCGACACCGTGCCGTCGTGGTGCGTGTGCAGGCGGTAGGTCTCCTGCGCCACCCACCCGCCGACGCGCGTCGCGCTCGCCGCCTGGATCCACGAGGCGCCGCTGAGCAGGAGGTCGGTGGCGACCGCCCGCAGCGTCGAGACGCCGTCGCCCCAGTCGGTCACGTCCAGCTGCGTGCGCTCGTGCGGGGCGACCGCGGTCGCGGCCACCGCGCCGTCGGGAGCCACCTCGAGGTAGCGGTCGTGCGTGAGGGAGCGCAGGGCGACGCGGTCGGCGCCGTCGGCCACGCGCACGTCCGCCCCCGGGTGGCGCTCGCGCAGCGCCGCGGCGATCGAGACGGTGTAGGGCGGGGTGCCGGAGTACCAGTCGTGGAGCACGCGGTCGGCGAACGGGCCGACGACGGCGATGCGGGCGGGGTCGCGCAGCGGCAGGACACCGGCGTCGTCGGCCAGCACGACGACGCCGCGACCGGCGCTCTCGCGCGCCAGGGCGCGGTGCTGCGGCAGGTCGATCGCGTCGGGTCCGACGCCGTAGGGGTCGTGGCCCGCGAGCTCGCCGGTGCGCTCGCGCAGCTCCAGCACGCGCAGGAGGGCGCGGTCGACGTCCGCCTCCGTGATCAGCCCGGCCTCGAGGGCCGCGGTGAGGCGCTCGATCGTGGGCGCGGTGTCCTGCGAGTTGTCGGTGAACGAGTCGATCCCGGCTCGCAGCGCCGCCGCGTGCGAGGTGACGTGGTCGGGGAAGTACCGCTCGCCGTCGACGAGGTTCGACGGTGCCTGCGCGTCCGAGACCACGGCGATCGACGACGGCGCGAAGGACCGCAGCTCGTCCAGGAGCTCGGCCGCGACGTGGTTGGGCCGGCCGTTGACGAGGTTGTAGGAGGGCATGACGGCACCGACGACACCGGCCGCGAGCGGGCCGACGAACGCGGGCAGCTCCCACTCGCGCAGCGCCTGCGGCGGCAGGTGCGAGCTCGTGACGGCGCGGTCGGTCTCGTTGCCGTAGGCCAGGTAGTGCTTGAGCGTGGGAACGGTCTTCCACACCTCGGGGTGCTCGCCCCGCAGGCCGCGGCAGAACCCGGTGGCGAGCGAGGCGGTGAGGTCGGGGTCCTCGGCGTAGCCCTCCTCGGTGCGGCCCCAGAGCGGGTGCCGCAGCGTGTTCACCACCGGGGCCCACACGTTGAGGCTGACCGCCGGGTCCTGGGCGTGCTTCGCGCGCACCTCGGTCGCGACGGCGTCGCCCACCGCCCGCAGGAGGTCGGGGTCCCACGTGGCGGCGAGGCCCACCGGCTGCGGGAAGACGGTCGCGGTGCCCAGCCACGACAGCCCGTGCAGGGCCTCGGTGCCGGTGTGGAAGGTCGCCAGGCCGAGGCGCTCGACGGCGGGCGCGTGCTGGTGCAGCATCGCGACCTTCTCGGCCAGGTCGAGGGCGGCGAGGACCTCGGCGGCGGTGCGGGCGCGGTGCGGGGCGGTCATGTGACTCCTTCGTCGACGGCGGGGTGCCTGCGACCATCGTTCCTCGAATCGGTTCGATGAGCAACACGACGGATCGTGCAGGTCCCCAGCGATGGCGCGGGGCGGGATTCCCGTGTGATCGTGCGCCAAAGCTTCTGCTCCGTCGACATCTTGACGCGTTTGTGACCGGAAGGGCTTGCGGAGCGGGGGCGCACCTCCTACGGTGAGGCGAAGCGCTTCGACGATGGACGTCGACCGCGGACCACCGAGGCGGGGCACGGACGCCCCTCTCCAGACCGGGAGCTACGCCGATGAAGACGATCGTCCCCACCGCTGTCCCCGACGCCGCACCGCGACGTCGACGGGCCGTCACCACCACCGTCGCGGCCGCCGCTGTCGTCGCCGTCCTGGCCGCCTGCGGCGGCGGTGGCGCCGGGGCGGGTGGAGGGTCCGGCGACGGCGAGACCCTCTACGCGCTCTCGGCCGACAACACCCCGAACTACGTGCCGCTCAACCTCGTGGAGCCCGACCTCCCCGGTGTCGACGGTTCGGTCGACGGCTTCCTGAGCATCCCCGACCCGCTGGTCCGCTCGTTCGACGCGCCGCCGGGCAGCGGGGGCACCTACACGGCGATGACGCCGCTGTGGGGCACGATCCCGCCGACCGAGGGCAACGCGTACTTCGACGCCGTGAACGAGGCGATGGGGACGACGCTGACCTTCCAGATCTCCGACGGCAACACCTACGGCGACAAGCTCGCGGCGGTCCTGTCCTCGCCCCAGGACGTCGCGGACTGGGTGAGCATCCCGACGTGGAACGAGCCGCCGCGCTTCGGGCAGGCGGTCGAGCAGATCTTCCAGGACCTGAGCCCGCAGCTCGCGGGCGACGCCGTCGAGAAGTACCCGAACCTGGCCAACATCCCGACCGAGGCGTGGCAGGCGTGCTCCTGGAACGGCAAGGTCTACGGGCTGCCGTTTCCGCAGGAGGTCGGCCTCACCGACTTCGCCATGTACCGCGACGACATGCTCCCCGACGCGGCGCTCCCGACGAACGCCGACGAGCTGCTGACGTTCGTCGAGGACGCCGGCGGCGACGGCGCCTGGGGCACGAACGACCTCTGGGCCACCGCGACGGTGATCCACGGGGTCCTCCCGGCGAACGGCTGGGAGCTCGGCGAGGACGGCGCCCTCGTGCACCGCGTGGAGACGCAGGAGTACCGCGACGCGCTCGAGTGGATGACGAAGCTGTACGCCTCCGGCGCCGTCCACCCCGACGCCGTCGCCGACAACCAGGGCGACGCCGGAACGCGGTTCGAGTCGGGTCAGGTCGCCGTCACCTCCAGCGGCCTCGGCTACTGGCACGAGGCGCTGACGCGCAACCGCGCCGCTGACCCCGACTTCAGCATGGACGTCCTGCCGGTGTTCGCGGCCGACGGCGGCGAGCCCGTCATCTACAAGCCGAGCGGCGCGAACATCTGCTCGTACATCAAGAAGAACGACGACCCGGCGGCGATCGACGAGCTGCTCGCCGCCGCCGACTTCCTCGCCTCGCCGTTCGGCACCGAGGAGTACCAGCTGATCAACTACGGCGTGGAGGGCGTGCACTACGACCTCGACGCCGACGGTCTGCCGGTCGCCACGACGCTCGCGCAGCGCGAGGTCCAGCCCTCCTACATCTTCTTGGTCGACCCGCCGGTCGTGAACGCCAAGGTCAACCTCCCCGACTACGTCGAGCGCCAGACCGCGTGGTCCGCGACCAACGCCGCCTACGTCGTCGAGCCGCTCTTCTACGGCCAGAACATCACGGAGCCGAACCAGTTCGCGTCGCTCGGTCAGCCGTTCGACGACCTGGAGAAGGACATCGCGCGCGGGCGGGCCGACATGGCCGACCTGGACGCGGCGATCGAGACGTGGCGGAGCTCGGGCGGCGAGGAGCTGCGGGCCTTCTACACGGAGATCTACGAGGCGCAGCAGGACGGCGGGGAGAGCACGGGCTCATGACCGTCCAGGCGAGCGGCGCGCCGGCCCCGGGGACCACCTCCCCGGGGCCGGTGGGGAGGACGGCGGGCGCGGCGCCCGTCGTGGTGGGCGCGCGCCGCGCCCGACCCACCACAACGGCGTGCCGCTGAACCGGATCACGTGGCGCGACCGGCTGCGCCGGGACCGGAGCCTGCTGCTGATGACGCTGCCGGCCGTGGGGCTGCTGGTGGTGTTCGCCTACGTGCCGATGCTCGGCAACGTCATCGCGTGGCAGGACTACTCCCCGTACGTCGGGATCACCAACAGCCCGTTCGTGGGGTGGGACAACTTCGTGCGGGTGTTCAACAACCCGCAGTTCCTGCACGCGGTCGGCAACACGCTGCTGATCACGGGCTTCCAGCTGGTGTTCTTCTTCCCGATCCCGATCGTGCTGGCGCTGCTGCTCAACAGCGTGGTGACGCCGACGATCCGCACCACGATCCAGTCGATCATCTACCTGCCGCACTTCTTCTCGTGGGTGCTGGTGGTGACGATCTTCCAGCAGATCTTCGGCGGCGCGGGGCTGGTCAACCGGTTGCTGGCCCAGGGTGGCTTCAGCGGGTTCGACCTCATGACGAACCCGGACACGTTCCTGCTCCTCATCACCTCGCAGGCGGTCTGGAAGGACGCGGGCTGGGGCATCATCATCTTCCTCGCGGCGCTGGCCACGGTGGACCCGGCCCACTACGAGGCCTCGGCGATGGACGGCGCGGGCCGCTGGCGCCGGATGTGGCACATCACGCTGCCGGCGATCCGGCCGGTGATCATCCTGCTGCTGATCCTGCGGCTGGGCGACGCGCTGACGGTCGGGTTCGAGCAGCTGATCCTGCAGCGCGGCGCCGTGGGCGCCGGGGTCGCCGAGGTCATCGACACCTACGTGTACTACCAGGGTGTCGTCAACGGGGACTGGGCCTTCGCCGCGGCGGCGGGTCTGGTCAAGGGGCTGGTGTCCCTGGCGCTGGTGCTGGGTGCCAACAAGCTCGCGCACGTGTTCGGTGAGGACGGGGTGTACAGGAAGTCATGAGTATCCAGACAGACGTGGGCCAGGGACCGCTGAGCCGTCCCGACGCCGTCCCCGTACCCGCACCCGAGCGCGCGGCGCGCCGCGACCCCGCGCCGCGCCGACGGCGGGTCAGCCGGCACCGCAACGCGTGGGAGGGCCGCCCCTCCCCGCTGGGTCAGGGCGTCAAGGCGCTGGTCCTGACGATCGTCGTACTGATCGTGCTGGTCCCGCTCTACACGGTCGTGCTGACCTCGTTCTCCACGACCGCGGACGTCAACCGCTCGGGCGGGATGGTCCTGATCCCGGGGGACCTGACGATCGCGGCCTACGCGCAGATCCTGTCCGGCGGGATCGTGACCCGCGCGGCCGGGGTCAGCGTGGTCGTCACCACCGTCGGGACGATCCTGTCGACCGTCGTCTCGGTGCTGGCCGCCTACGGCCTGTCCCGGCCGGGGTCGCTGCTGCACCGTCCGATCCTGTTCGTCTTCCTGATCACGATGTTCTTCGGGGCCGGCATGATCCCGACCTACCTCCTGGTCAGCAACCTCGGCCTGATCGACAACCTGTGGGCGCTGATCCTGCCCGGTGCGGTCTCGGCCTTCAACGTCCTGATCCTGCGGTCCTTCTTCATGGGCATCGACCCGGCCATCACCGAGGCCGCCCGGATCGACGGCGCGGGCGACTGGCGCATCCTGGGCCGGATCATGATGCCGATGTCGACGGCGGTGACCGCGGTGGTCGCGCTGTTCTACGGCGTGGGCTACTTCAACGCCTTCTTCAACGCGATGCTCTACATCAACGACAACACCCTGTGGCCGCTGCAGCTCGTCCTGCGCAGCTACGTCCTGCAGGGGGTCACGCTGCCGGGCAGCGGCACCGGCCAGGTCGACGTCGCCACCGGGGCCGTGACCGGCCTCCCGGTCAAGATGGCGATCATGGTCCTGGCGCTGATCCCGATCCTTCTCGTCTACCCCTTCGTCCAGCGCCACTTCACCAAGGGCGTCATCTTCGGCGCCGTCAAGGGGTAGCGGTCACGGGTCGGCGGTCACGGGGTGGCGGCCGCCGGGTCGCCGGTGACGGTGCCGCCGGACGGCGCCGACACCTCCCGCACGCTGCCCCGCTCGGTCAGTCGGGGGCTGACGAGCCGGACCTCCCCGCGAGCGGGATCGGCCATCAGGCCCGTCAGCATCTCGACGGCGATCCGCCCGATCGCCTCGGCCGGGATGTCCACGCTCGTGACCGGGACGGGCATCGAGACCGCCACGTCCTCCGGGCACACCGCCACCACCGACACCTGCTCGGGCACACCACGACCAGCCTCACGGAAACGGGAGATCACATGCGGCAGCGCCACCTCGTTGTGGACCACGAGCGCCGTGACCTCCGGCATCATGCCGAGGACGCGGTCCACCGATGCGGCCGCACCCGCGGCGGAGGCCGCCGTCGGGACCACCAGGTAGGTCACGCCCGCGGCCTCGCAGGCGCCGACGAACCCGCGCGTCATGCGCTCGGCGTAGGAGGTGTGGCGGCTGACGACCTCGACGGGGCTGCCGACCAGGGCGATCGCGCGGTGGCCCGCGTCGATGAGCCGACGTGCCGCGACGGCGCCCGCCCGTGCGAAGTCGAGGTCGACGCAGGACAGTCCGTGCGGATCCGCCGGCAGGCCGATGAGGACGGCGGGCTGGCGCGAGCGCTCCAGCGCGGGGAGGCGTTTGTCGTCGTTCTCCACGTCCATCACCACGAGGGCGTCGACCATCGAGGAGCTCGTGACGCGGTCGAGCACGCCCTCGTCCTGGGTGAGCAGGAGCACGTCGTACCCGCTGCGGCTCGCGCCGGTCACGACGCCGGCGACGAACTGCATGATGACGTGCACGTCCACGCCCGTGCGCAGGGGTGCCATCAGGCCGATCACGTCGGTGCGCGCCGTGGCGAGGGCGCGCGCGCCGGCGTGCGGCCGGTACCCGAGCTCGTCGATCGCGCGCTCGATGCGGCGTCGCGTCTCCTCCGAGATGGGCCGCTTGCCCGAGAGCGCGTAGCTCACCGTCGACTGCGACACCCCGGCGCGGCGCGCCACGTCACCGATCGTGGCCATGTCGGCTCCCCGTCTCCGCGACGACCGGTGGCCGCCGTCCGGAGGCTCACGGTAGTCGATGGCCTTCGACGACGCGCGAGCGTCTCGCTGCCGCTACAGGACGGGAGAAACTCGGCCGTTGTCGTGCCGGTGCTCGGGGGCCGGGGTCGAAGCGCTTCGACCGAGGGGGTGGAGGCCCGATGACGTCGCAGACCCGGGAGCGCCGCAGCTGGCCCCTACCCGTGATCGCCTTCGGCGGCGACTACAACCCCGAGCAGTGGGACCGGTCGGTCTGGCTCGAGGACGTCGCGCTGATGCGCCGCGCCGGCGTGACCCTCGTGACCGTCGGCGTCTTCTCGTGGTCCCGGCTCGAGCCCGAACCCGGCCGGTTCGAGCTGGACTGGCTGCGCGAGGTGCTGGACCTGCTGCACGAGGGCGGTGTCGCCGTCGACCTCGCCACGCCGACGGCCTCGCCGCCGCCCTGGCTCGGCGTGCTGCACCCCGAGACGCGGCCGGTCACGGCCGACGGCGTGCGGCTGACCCACGGGTCGCGCAACCAGTTCAGCCCGTCCTCACCGCGCTACCGCGAGGCCGCGCTCGCGATCACCCGCGCCGTGGTCGGGGCGTTCGTCGACCACCCCGCCGTCGTGATGTGGCACGTCGGCAACGAGCTGGGCCAGGTCGACCACTCCGACGTCGCCGCGGCCGCCTTCCGCCGGTGGCTGCAGGACCGGTACGGCACGGTCGAGGCGCTGAACGACGCGTGGGCCACGAGCGTGTGGTCGCAGGGCTACCGCAGCCTCGACGAGGTCGAACCGCCCCGGGCCGTGCCCTACCACCGCAACCCGGCGCAGGCCCTGGACTTCCGCCGGTTCACCTCCGACGAGCTGCGGGAGGTCTACCGCGAGCAGCGCGCCGTCATCCGCGAGCTCGACCCCGACCGGGCCGTCACCACCAACTTCATGGGATTCTTCCCGCTGGCCGACTACGGCTCGTGGGCGGCGGACGTCGACGTCGTCGCCGACGACGCCTACCCCGATCCCGGCGACCCCGGCTCCCTCGCCGACGCCGCGCTGACCCAGGACCTGATGCGCTCGCTGCGCGGCGGCCGACCGTGGCTGCTCATGGAGTCCGCCACGAGCGGCGTGAGCTGGCGCGCGCACAACCTGACCAAGTCGCCCGCCCGCTCGCGCCTGGAGTCGCTCCAGGCCGTGGCGCACGGCGCCGACGGCGTGTGCTTCTTCCAGTGGCGCCAGGCGCGTTCCGGCCCGGAGCGCTTCCACTCCGCGATGCTCCCGACGGCGGGTCCCGACACCGCGGTGCACGCCGGGGTGCGGCGGCTCGGTGCCGACCTCGCGCGCCTCGCACCCGTGGTCGGGAGCCGCTCGCGGCCCGAGGTGGCGCTGCTGTGGGACTGGCCCTCGTGGTGGGCGGCGACGGGGGAGGCGATGCCCACCGACCGCCTCGACCCGCTCGGGACGCTGCGGGCCTGGCACCGCGTGCTGTGGGACGCGCGGGTGGCGGTCGACGTCGTCGCCCCCACCGCCGACCTCTCCGGCTACCGCGCGGTGCTCGCCCCGGCCACCCACGTCGTCGACGACGCCGTCGCGCGCACGTGGCGGGAGTACGTCGCCGGTGGCGGGCACCTCGTGGTCGGGCCCTTCTGCGGCGTCACCGACCCGTTGACGCACCTGCACGCCGGACGCACCCCCGCGCTGGTGGGGGACGTCCTGGGCGCCGGCGTGCAGGAGCACGTCCCGCTGCCCGACGGCGGGGTCCCCGCACGCTGGGCGGACGGCCGCGTGGCCCGGGTGCGGGACTACGTCGGCCACACGGACGCGAGCGACGCCGAGGTGCTGCTCGCGCTCGGCGGCGCCGACGTGCTGCCTGGGCTGGAGCACCTGGCCGGTGCCGCCGTCGTCACGCGACGCGTCGCGGACGGCGACGGCGGCACCGCGGCCGGCGGCAGCGCCCGCCTCGTCGCGGGCGTGCTCGAGGAGACGGACCTCGCCGGGGTGCTGCACGGGGCCCTGGCCGAGGCCGGGGTGGCGCCGCCGCTGCCGGGCGCACCCGTCGGCGTCGAGGTCGTGCGCCGCGGCGACGCGCTCGTCGTGCTCAACCACACCGGGCGCGAGGTGCGGCTGGCGCGCCGCGAGCTCGCCGCCGCGCTCGGCGCCCCGCCCACGGCCGACCTCGTCGACCTGCTCACCGGCCCGCTCGCGACCCCACCCACCACCGACCCCACCGACACCCTCGTGCCGCTCGCGCCCGAGGACGTCCTCGTCCTGATGGAGACACGATGAAGTTCACCGACGGCTACTGGCAGCTCCGACCCGGGGTCGAGGCGCTGCGGCCCCGCGACATCGACGACGTCGTCGTCGACGGCGCGGACCTCCTCGTCCACGCGCCCACCGCGATCATCGACGCGCGCGGTGACACCCTGAACCGCCCCGTGATCACGGTGCGGCTCAGCTCGCCGCTGCCCGACGTCGTCGGCGTCCGCATCTCCCACCACCTGGGCGGGCTCGACCGGGGCCCGCACTTCGCGCTCGCCTCGCGCGAGCACGACGTCGCGATCGAGCTCCCCGAGGCGACGGGCAAGGGTCCGGCCACGCTGACGGCGGGCCGGCTCACCGCGCGCGTGGCGACCGACGGACCGTGGGGCGTGGAGATGGTGGCGCCCGACGGCCGCGTGCTGACCTCCTCGATGGCGCAGAGCGTCGCGGTCCTGAGCACGCCGCAGGGCCCGTTCGTGCGGGAGCAGCTGACGATGGGGGTCGGCGAGACGATCTACGGCCTCGGCGAGCGGTTCGGCACGTTCGCCAAGAACGGCCAGAGCGTCGACATCTGGAACGAGGACGGCGGGACCGCCTCCGAGCAGGCGTACAAGAACGTGCCGTTCTACCTCTCCGACGCCGGCTACGGCCTCTTCGTGGCCCACCCCGAGCGGGTCTCGTTCGAGATCGGCACCGAGGTCGTCTCGCGCGCCCAGTTCTCGGTCGCGGGCTCCGAGCTGCAGTACTACGTCGTCTACGGGGACACGCCGACCGAGATCCTCGAGCGGTACACGGAGCTGACCGGGCGGCCCGCGCGCGTGCCGGCGTGGAGCTACGGGCTGTGGCTGTCGACGTCGTTCACCACGAGCTACGACGAGGAGACCGTCACCTCGTTCGTGGACGGGATGGCGGAGCGCGACCTCCCGCTGTCGGTCTTCCACTTCGACTGCTTCTGGATGCGGCGGTTCCACTGGTCGGACTTCCTGTGGGACCCGGCGATGTTCCCCGACCCGGCGGGGATGCTCGCGCGCCTCAAGGCCAGGGGGCTGCGCATCTGCGTCTGGATCAACCCCTACATCGCGCAGCGCAGCCACCTGTTCGCGGAGGGCCGCGAGCTCGGCTACCTCGTCACGGCGCCCGACGGCGGCGTGTGGCAGTGGGACAAGTGGCAGGCGGGGATGGCGCTGGTGGACTTCACCAACCCCGAGGCCGTGGCCTGGTACCAGGGCAAGCTGCGGGCCCTGCTGGACGACGGCGTGGACTGCTTCAAGACGGACTTCGGCGAGCGCATCCCCACCGACGTCGTCTGGCACGACGGCAGCGACCCGCAGCGCATGCACAACACCTACCCGCAGCTGTACAACAAGGCCGTCTTCGACCTGCTCGAGGCCGAGCGCGGCGAGGGCGAGGCCGTGCTGTTCGCGCGCTCGGCCACGGCCGGCGGCCAGCAGTTCCCCGTGCACTGGGGCGGCGACTGCGAGTCGACGTTCGTGGCGATGGCCGAGTCGCTGCGCGGCGGCCTCTCGCTCGGGATGAGCGGGTTCGGGTTCTGGAGCCACGACATCGGCGGCTTCGAGGGCACGCCCGACCCCGCGGTGTTCAAGCGCTGGGTCGCCTTCGGGCTGCTGTCCTCCCACTCCCGGCTCCACGGGTCGAACTCCTACCGGGTGCCGTGGGCGTTCGACGACGAGGCGGTGGACGTCACGCGCGCCTTCACCCGGCTCAAGATGAGCCTCATGCCCTACCTGGGGGCGGTCGGCGAGACGGCCAGCAGCACCGGGGTACCGGTGATGCGCGCGATGGCGCTGGAGTTCCCCCGGGACCGGGGCGTGGCGGGCCTCGGTACGCAGTACCTCCTGGGGTCCTCGCTCCTGGTCGCCCCGGTGTTCTCCGCCGGCCGGCGGACCGAGGTCTACCTGCCCGGGGGCACGTGGACCCACCTCCTGACGGGCGAGCGGGTCGAGGGCCGGGGCTGGCGCGCGGAGGAGCACGGGTTCGACTCGCTGCCGCTGTACGTGCGCCCCGGCACCGTGCTGCCCGTGGGCGCCGTGACGGACACGCCCGAGTACGCGTGGGCCGACGGCGTCGTGCTGCGTCTGTTCGAGCTGCCCGACGGCTACGACGCGGTCACCACCGTGCCCGGCGGCACCGGTGCGCCCGCCACCTTCCGGGTCGTCCGCGACGGCGAGGAGGTGCGCGTGAGCAGCACGGACGCCACCGCGGCGTGGTCGGTCGCGCTCGGTGCGCTGGGCGAGCCGGTCGGCTCGGCGGGCGGCGTCGGCGAGGTCGTCGTGACGCTCGGGGCGGCCGGGTGAGCAACGCGCGCGCGATCGACGTGCGCTCCGTCGTCGTGCGGCCGGAGGCGTGGGAGGGGGCGACCAACCCGGTGCTGCCCGGCTTCCACCCCGACCCGTCCGTGTGCCGGGTCGACCACGGTCCTCCGGGGGCGCCGGACGTCTGGTTCTACCTCGTCAGCTCGACGTTCGAGTACCTGCCCGGGCTCCCGATCCACCGCTCGCGCGACCTGGTGACGTGGGAGCACGTCGGCCACGCCGTCACCGACCAGCTGGAGTACGCGGGCGTCGGCGACTCCGGCGGGCTCTACGCCCCGACCCTGCGGCACGACGGCGCGCGGTTCCTCCTCGTGTGCACGCACCTGGGCGGTCCGGAGGGGGCGTCGGGGAACTTCGCGATGACGGCCACGGACGCCGCCGGGCCCTGGTCGGCACCGGTCTGGTGGCACGACAGCACCGGGATCGACCCGTCGCTGCTGCTCGACGACGACGGCCGGATCTGGGCCCACGGAGCACGCGCCGCGGCCGAGCCGCGGTGGGAGCACCAGGGCGAGATCTGGGTCCGCGAGGTCGACCCCGGCACGCTGCAGCTCGTCGGCACCGAGGCCGTGGTCTTCTCGACCGCGCTGGTCGGCGGTGCGTGGACCGAGGGGCCGCACCTGGTCCGGCGGGACGAGCACGTCGTGCTCGTCGCGGCCGAGGGCGGCACGGGTGAGCACCACGCGATCGTCACCGCGCGCGCCACCTCGCCGCTCGGTCCGTTCGAGGTCTTCCTCGACAACCCCGCGCTGACGCACCGCCACCTCGGCCCGGGCACGGCCGTCACGAACGTCGGCCACGGCGACCTCGTCGAGGCGGCCGACGGGTCGTGGTGGGCGGTGTGCCTCGCCTCGCGGATGGTCGACGGCGTCGACCTGCTCGGGCGCGAGACGTTCCTGGTCCCGGTGGCGTGGGTCGACGGCTGGCCCCGTTTCGCCCCCGGCGTCGGCACCCTCGTGCCCGAACCGGGCGGGCCCGACGGCGTCGCGCGCGGCGAGGTCGGGCCGCCCCCGCGCTCGCCGTGGATCGCGGTGCGGCGGCTGCCCGAGGTGGTCGCGGACCTCACCGACCCCGAGGCGCCGCGCCTGCGCGCGGGGCGGGGGCTCGACCACGCCGAGCCCGCGTTCCTCGGTCGCCGCCTGCTGTCGCCGCGCTCGAGCCTCGCGCTGGAGGTACCCGGTGGTGCGGCCGTCGACGCCGGGGTGGCCGAGGTGGGTCTGGCCCTGCGGCACTCCACCCGGCAGTGGCTCACGGTCGGGATCCGGACGGCGGCGAGCGACGGCGAGGGCGCGCCGCACGCGCGCCACGTCGTCGTCACGACGTGCCGCGACGGCGAGCTGACCACGACGAGCGGACCCGCCGTCACCGGCGCCGGACGCCTCGGGATCACGGTCGCGGGCCGGTCCGCCCGGCCGACCTGGACGCCGCGGGACGGCGACGCCGTCGGGCTGGGGACGGTCGACGTCGCGCACCTCGCCACCGTCCACGCGGGCGGTTTCGTCGGTGTCGTCGCCGGGCCGTACGCGATCGGTGACGGCGACGTCACGGTCGGTCCGCTCACGCTGCGGGAGGTGACCGGATGACGCCGTCGACGCCGGCGCCCGGGCCGCGCCCGCTCGTCATCACGGTCGACGAGGCGACGGCGTGGACCGACGGTCTGCCGGTCGGCGACGGTCGGATCGGGGCGATGTGCTTCGGCACCGCCCGCACCTCGCGCTGGCAGGTCAACGACGCCACGTGCTGGTCGGGCGCGCCCGGTGACGCGGTGCTGCCCGCCGACGGGCCGGCCCTGCTGGAGCTCGCGCGGGACGCCCTCGAGCGCGGCGACGTCGCGGCCGCGGAGGACGCCGTGGCCGGGCTGCAGAGCGGTCACGCCCAGGCGTACCAGCCCCTGGTCGACCTGGTGGTGGAGGTCGACGGCGGGAGCGCCGCTCCCGGGCGGGCGCGGCGCCACCTCGACCTGCGCCTGGCGGAGGTGCGCCAGGAGTGGGTCGGCGGGAGCGCCCGGACCGTGGTCAGCGCGCCCGCCCGAGCCCTCGTGGCCGAGCGGCGGTGGGCGGAGCCGGCCGACGCCGTCGTGACCCTCACGACCCCGCACCCCGCAGCCGAGGTGGCGGCGGACGGGTCGGGTCTGACGCTCGCGGTGCGGATGCCGCACGACGTCGTGCCCTGGAGCCCCGAGGGCCCCGGGGGACCGCGCTACGGCGGACCCTCCGTCACCGCCGTGGTGGCCGTGCGCGTGCTGACCGACGGCGCCGCGCGCGCGGCGGGCGGGGCGCTGGTCCTGGCGGCCGCCACGTGGGTGCGCCTCGTGCTCGCGACGGCGACCGACGCCTCGCCCGAGCCCGACGTCGACGGGGCCAGGAGGCCGCTCCACGGCGACCGCGACCACCTGCGGCGGGCCGCCGTCGCGACCGCGGACGCCGTCGTCGCCCGACCGCCGGCGCAGGTGCTCGCCGAGCACCGCGCCGACCACGCGGCGCTGTTCGACCGCGTCGACCTGGATCTCGGGAGTGGCGACGTCGAGCCGACGGCGACCACCGGCCACGCCCTCGTCCGGCGCTGGGAGGCCCGCGACGCCCACCCCGACGACGCCGGTGCGCTCGTCGCCCTCGCGTTCCAGCTGGGCCGCTACCTGACGATCGCGGGCTCGCGCGCGGGCAGCCCGCCGCTGAACCTCCAGGGGATCTGGAGCCACGAGACGTCCCCGCCGTGGGGCTCGAACTTCACGACCAACATCAACCTCCCGATGAACTACTGGCCGACGCTGGTGACGGACCTGGCCGAGTGCCGGCGGCCGCTGCTGGAGTGGCTCGAGGGGGTCAGCGTGACCGGTTCCCGGGTCGCGCGCGACCTGTACGGGGCGCCCGGCTGGGTGCTGCACCACAACAGCGACCCGTGGGGCTTCGCCGCCCCCGTGGGGGAGGGGCGCGACAGCCCGTCGTGGTCGTTCTGGCCGCTCGGCGGCGTGTGGCTCGCGCGGATGCTGCTGGACGAGCGCGAGGTCCTCGGCCCCGGGGTGAGCCTGGAGCGCGCCTGGCCCGTGGTCCGCGGCGCGCTCGAGTTCGCCCTCTGGTGGGTGCGGACCGGCGACGACGGCGCGGTCCGCACCTCGCCGTCGACGAGTCCCGAGAACACGTGGCGCGCCCCGGACGGACGCGAGCGGGCGCTGTCGACCACCACGACGAGCGACGTCGCCCTCGTGGCCGACCTGCTCGACGGCGTCCTGCGGTACGCCGCGGACGTCGCCGAACCGGAGCTGCTGGCACGCGCGGCCGACCTGCGCGAGCGGCTGCCGCAGCCGCGCACGCTGCCCGACGGGCGCCTGGCCGAGTGGTCGGGGGACGAGGTCGACGCCGATCCCCACCACCGCCACCAGAGCCACCTCATCGGGCTCTTCCCCGGCAGCAGCATCACGCGGGCGGTGCCGGAGCCGTTCGCGGCGGCGCGCGCGAGTCTCCTGGCACGCGGCGGTGAGAGCACGGGGTGGTCGCTCGCCTGGCGCCTCGCGCTGTGGGCCCGGCTCGGGGACGCCGATCGCGTCGCCGCGACCGTCCGACGGTTCTTGCGCCCCGTGGACGCCGAGGTCGGGGGTGGCGCGCACGCCGTGCCGCAGGGACCGCACGACGGCGGGGTCCACCGCACGCTGCTCTGCTCGCACCCGCCGTTCCAGATCGACGGCGGCTTCGGCTTCACCGCCGGAGTGGTCGAGGCGCTGCTGCAGTCGCACGAGCGGACCTCCGACGGCGCTCTCCTGGTCCGCCTGCTGCCGGCCTGCCCGTGGCGCGAGGGTCGCGTGCGGGGGCTGCGCACCCGCGGCGGCCTGGTCGTCGACCTGGGCTGGGGTGCGGACGGGACGACCGCCCGGCTGACCGCCGGGGGCAGCGGGGCGGTGCGCGTCGTGGTCGAGCACGACGGCGTGCGCCGCCCGCTCGCGCTGGCGCCCGGCGACGTGCGGGACCTGTTGTTCGGGGTCGGGTCGTGAGCGGCGTGAGCGGGGTGGAGGACGCCGTCGTCCCCGTCCTCCCGGGCTGCCACCCCGACCCGTCGGTGTGCCGGGTCGGTGAGGACTACTTCCTGGTGACCTCCTCGTTCGGCTACCACCCGGGTCTCCCGGTCCACCGCAGCCGGGACCTGCGCACCTGGGAGCTCGTGGGGCACGTGCTGGCGGGCGAGAGCTGGATCGACCTCGATGGCCTCGGGCTGTCGGACGGCGTCTGGGCCCCGACGATCCGGTGGCACGCGGGGCGCTTCCTCGTCGTCGTCACGGTGGCGCGGGACCGGACCGGGTCGACCTCCTACCTCGTGCACGCCACCGACCCGGCGGGGCCCTGGAGCCGGCCCGTCGCGCTCGAGGGCGCCGGGATCGACCCCGACCTGTTCGTCGACGACGACGGGCGCGCGTGGGTCTCGGTCGCGCGCGACTCGACGACGCCCGGCCGGGGGCCGGGGAGATCTGGATGCGCGAGCTCGACCTCGACCGGCTCGCGCTCGTCGGGCCCGAGCACGTGCTGTGGCACGGTGCGCTCGGGGGTGCCTGGATCGAGGCGCCGCACGTGTACCGGCGCGACGGGCGCTACCTGCTCCTGTGCGCCGAGGGCGGCACGGGGCGCGACCACGCCGTCACGGCGGCGACGGCCGACGTCGTCACCGGTCCGTACACGACCGACACCCGCAGCCCGCTGCTGACGCACCGGCACCTGGGTGAGGACGCGGCCGTGCAGTGCGTCGGCCACGCCGACCTCGTCGAGACGCCCGCCGGTGAGCCCTGGGCGCTGGTGCTGGGCGTCCGGCCGCTGGCCGGCCACCACGTGCTCGGCCGGGAGACGTTCCTCGTCCCGGCGCGCTGGGACGAGCGCGGACTCGTGCTCGCGCCGGGGGTGGGGCAGGTCACCGGCCTCGCGGGGACCGGTGCCGACGCGGGTCCGGGGCCGGTGGACTGGATCTCGCTGCGCGGTCCGGTGGCCGGGCGGGTCGAGCCCGGGGGCGGTCCGGGGGACCGTGCGCCCGACGACGTCGTCGCCATCACCCTGACGCCCTCGCCGGCCCCGCTCCGCGAGCGCGGGGTGCCGGCGTTCCTCGGCCGACGGCAGGAGACGCACCGCGTCTCGTTCACCGGCCGTCTCGAGACCGCCGACGTCGCGCGCCAGGCCGTCGGACTCGTCGCGCTGCAGGACGAGGCGACCCACGCCGTCGTGCGCGTGCGGCGCGAGCACGACGGCGGCGGCTGCGTCGCGGAGGCCGTCCAGGTGCTCGACGGCGTCGCGCGCGTGCTCGCCCGGGTGCCGCTCCCGGAGGGGCAGGTCGAGCTCGGTGTGCGTTCCGACGGGCTGCGCTACGAGCTGCTCGCGTCGGCGGCGGGCCCCGGGACGTCGCCGGTCGCGCCCGTCGCGCTGCTCGCCGTCGTCCCGCACCACGAGCTGAGCGCGGAGGCGGGCGACACGTTCGTGGGCGTCGTGCTCGGCGTGGTGGTGGAGGGCCCCGCGGACGACCCGCCGGTGACCGTCACCCACGTGCGCCTGCGCCCGGGGGACGCGCGCGACGACGACACCGCCCCGAGCATCCCGACCTCCCGAGCCGACCCGTTGCAGACGAACACACCGACACAGACACAGACGAGGACATCGTGACGACCGACCCCACCACCCGCACGTTCGACGGCTTCACCCTCGGGTCGGCCACGGCCGCCTACCAGATCGAGGGCGGTGCCGCCGAGGGCGGGCGCACGCCGTCGATCTGGGACACCTACTCCCACACGCCCGGCCTGACCGAGTTCGGCCACACCGGTGACGTCGCGGCCGACCACTACCACCGGTGGCCCCAGGACGTCGAGCACATCGCGGCGCTGGGGCTGGACGCCTACCGGCTGTCGATCTCGTGGTCGCGGGTCCAGCCGGGCGGACGCGGACCGCTCAACCCCGAGGGCGTGCAGTTCTACGTCGACCTGCTGGACGCGCTGAACGCCGCCGGGATCGACCCCGTCGTGACGCTGTACCACTGGGACCTGCCGCAGGAGCTGGAGGACGACGGCGGCTGGCCCGCGCGCGCCACCGCCGAGGCCTTCGCCGACTACGCGCGGGCGATGGCGACCGAGCTCGGGGACCGGGTGCACACGTGGACCACGCTGAACGAGCCGTGGTGCAGCTCCTACCTGGGCTACGCCTCGGGCGTGCACGCGCCCGGCCGCACGGAGCCGGCCGCGGCGCTCGCGGCCGTGCACCACCTCAACCTCGCGCACGGGCTCGCCGTCGCGGCGATCCGCGAGGTGCTGCCCGCCGCGCGGGTGTCCGTGACGCTCAACTTCCACGCGATGCGCGCGGCGGACCCGACGTCGTCGGCGGACCTCGACGCCGTCGACCAGATCGACGCCCTGGCCAACGGCGCGTTCACCGGGCCGATGCTCGAGGGCGCCTACCCCGCCCGGCTGCTGACCGACACCGCGGCGATCACCGACTGGTCGTTCGTCCGCGAGGGCGACCTGGCGCTGATCCACCAGCCGCTGACGGTGCTCGGGGTCAACTACTACGCCACCACGATGGTGCGGTACTCGCCCGTGGGGGACACCTCCTCCGACAACTCCGGCCACCGCGAGTCGGCCAGCACCCCGTGGATCGGCGCCGACCGCGTCGCCTTCGTCACCGAGCCCGGCCCGTACACCGCGATGGGCTGGAACATCGCCCCCGAGGCGCTGACCGAGCTGCTGCTCGACCTCTCGCGCCGCTACCCCGACCTGCCGACCATGGTCACGGAGAACGGTGCGGCGTTCGACGACGAGGTGTCGGCCGACGGTCGCGTGCACGACGACCGGCGCGTCGCGTACCTGCACGACCACGTCGCCGCGGTCGCCGCCGCGCGCGCCGCGGGGGCGGACGTGCGCGGCTACTTCGCGTGGTCGCTGCTGGACAACTTCGAGTGGGCGTGGGGCTACGAGCGCCGCTTCGGGATCATCCGGGTGGACTACGAGACCCAGGAGCGCACCTGGAAGGACTCGGCGCACTGGTTCCGCCGCCTGACGACCGCGCGCGAACTGCCGGGGGTGACGGAGGTGGAGCCCGCCTGAGCCCGCGGCCGCCGTCCGCGGCTGGGGACGCGGCGCGCGCGGGCAGCGCCCCCGCCTAGGGTGGAACGCATGACGACCGCCGCGCTCGACGTCCTGGAGCGCACGTTCGGCTACCCGGCCTTCCGCGGTCAGCAGGCCGCGATCGTGGACCACGTGGTGGGTGGCGGCGACGCGCTGGTGCTCATGCCCACGGGTGGCGGCAAGTCCCTGTGCTACCAGGTGCCGGCGCTCGTGCGGGCGGGCACCGGCGTCGTCGTCTCGCCGCTGATCGCGCTGATGCAGGACCAGGTGGACGCGCTGCGGGCCGTCGGCGTGCGGGCCGGCTTCCTGAACTCGACGCAGACGCCCGCCGAGCGCTCCGCCGTCGAGCGCGACCTGCTCGCGGGCGAGCTCGACCTCCTCTACCTCGCCCCCGAGCGCCTCGGGACGCCCTCCGCGCTCGAGCTCCTGGACCGCGTGGTGGCCGGATCGGGGATCGCGCTGTTCGCGATCGACGAGGCGCACTGCGTGGCGCAGTGGGGGCACGACTTCCGGCCCGACTACCTGCGGCTGTCGGTGCTGCACGAGCGGTGGCCGCGCGTGCCGCGCATCGCCCTCACGGCGACCGCGACCGAGGCGACGCGCCGCGAGATCGTGACGCGGCTCGAGCTGGGGGACGCGGCGTCGTTCGTCTCGAGCTTCGACCGCCCCAACATCACCTACCGCATCGAACCGAAGCAGCAGCCGCTGCAGCAGCTCCTCGCGCTGATCCGCGCGGAGCACGACGGCGACGCCGGCATCGTCTACTGCCTCTCGCGCGCGTCGGTCGAGAAGACCGCGGCGGCGCTCGTGGCCGCGGGGATCCCGGCGCTGCCGTACCACGCGGGTCTCGACGCCGGCGTCCGCGCTGCGAACCAGGCGCGCTTCCTGCGCGAGGACGGGCTCGTGATGGTCGCGACCATCGCGTTCGGCATGGGGATCGACAAGCCGGACGTCCGCTTCGTCGCCCACCTGGACCTGCCCAAGAGCGTCGAGGGCTACTACCAGGAGACCGGGCGCGCGGGGCGCGACGGGCTGCCGTCGACGGCGTGGCTCGCCTACGGGCTCGCCGACGTGGTGCAGCAGCGGCGCATGATCGAGGGCTCCGACGGCGACCTCGCCCACCGCCGCAACCTCTCGGCGCACCTGGACGCGATGCTCGCGCTGTGCGAGACCGTGCAGTGCCGCCGCGTGCAGCTGCTCGCGTACTTCGGCCAGGACTCGCAGGCCTGCGGGAACTGCGACACGTGCCTGACGCCGCCGCAGTCGTGGGACGGTACGGTCGCCGCGCAGAAGCTGCTGTCGACCGTCGTGCGGCTCGAGCGTGAGCGGAACCAGCGCTTCGGCGCCGGCCACCTGGTCGACATCCTGCTCGGTCGCTCAGGCGACCGCGTGGTGAAGGGCCGCCACGACGAGCTCTCGACGTGGGGCATCGGGACGGAGCACTCCGACGTCGAGTGGCGCGGGGTGGTGCGGCAGCTGCTGGCGCAGGGGCTGCTCGCGGTGCAGGGCGAGTACGGCGTGCTGACGGCCACGCCCGCCGCCGGCGAGGTCCTCGGCGGGCAGCGCACCGTGATGCTGCGGACGGAGCCGGAGCGCCGGGGCGGTGCGGGCGGGGCACGACGGCGGCGCTCGGGTCCGGCCGCGGCTGCGGCCGACCTCACCCCGGCCGACACGGGGCTGTTCGAGGCGCTGCGGAGCTGGCGCGGCGGCGTCGCGAAGGAGCAGGGCGTGCCCGCCTACATCGTGTTCGGCGACGCGACGCTGCGCGGGATCGCGGCGGCGCGCCCGGACACGCTCGCGGCCCTCGGCGACATCTCGGGCGTGGGTGAGAAGAAGCTGGCCTCCTACGGGGAGGCGGTCCTCGCCGTCGTCGCCGCGGATGCGGCCGACGGGGGCGATGGGTGAGGGTGGAGGGATGACACACGAGAACACGAGAGCCGACCGCACCACCCTGCAGATCGGCGCCGCGACCGTCGTGGTGCTCGCGGGCGCCTACCTCGCGGTGTCCCACGGGCGGTCGGGGGACACGCTGGGGGTCGTGCTGGCGATCCTGCAGATCGCGGCGGGCGCTCTGCTGATCGCCGGGGCGCTCCGGCAGCGCCGCGCGAACCGCCGCTGAGGTCGGCCGCGCCGACCGGGCGTCAGACCCCGCTCGCGCCGCCCCGCGCGTGCGCCTGCGCGAGCCGGCGCAGGCCCTCCTCGATCGACACCGTCGGGCGCCACCGCAGGTCCGCCTGCGTGTGGCGCTGGTCGAACCAGTGCGCGGTGGAGAGCTGCTCGGCGAGGAACCGCGTCATCGGCGGCTCGTCCACGCCCGGACGCACCCGCCACAGCGCCTCGACCGCGCCGCCGGCGCCGCGCGCGAGCGCGGCCGGCACCCGCCACCGCGGCGGACGCACCCCGTGCGCGAGGCAGATGCCGGCGAGCAGCTCGGCCACCGGTCGCGGCTCGCCGTTCGTGACGACGTAGGCGCGGCCGTGCACCTCGCCCACGACCTCCAGCGCCGCCGCCAGTGCGCTCGCGGCGTTGTCGACGTAGGTCGAGTCGATGAGCGCCGCCCCGTGCCCCAGCAGCGGCAGCCGACCGGCGCGGGCGCGCGCGACGACGCGGGCCACGAGCTGCGGGTCGCCCGGACCCCACACCACGTGCGGGCGCACGGCCACGACGCGCAGATCGGCGCCGTCGCGCTCCAGCGCCACGAGCTCGGCCGCAGCCTTCGTGCGGGCGTAGTCGCCGCGCGCGGCCTCCGGGTCGGCCGGGGCGGCGCCGTCGCCCACGATCGAGGTGCCGGCGTGCGCCACGGACGGCGAGGAGACGTGCACGACGTCGCGCACGCCCGCGGACGCGGCCGCGTCCAGCACGGTGCGCGTCCCGCCCACGTTGACGCGCTCGAAGTCGGCGGGATCGCCCGCGAGCGACACCTTCGCGGCCAGGTGCACGACGGCGTCGGCACCCGCCAGCGCGGCGGCGACGTGCCCGGGGTCGGTCACGGACCCGAGGTGGTCCTGCGCCCCGGCGACGCCGCTCGGGCGCCGCTGCAGGGTGCGGACGCGGTAGCCCCGCCCCATCAGCTCGCGCACGACGGCGCGGCCGAGGAAGCCGCTCGCGCCCGTGACGACGGCGAGGCGGCCGGTGCCCGCCCCGGTCACGGTGCGGTCACCCGCCCGCCGCCCAGCACGCCGGCCGCCCACCTGGCGAGCAGCCCGCGGTCGATCTTGGAGTTGTGGCGGACGTCGGTCGGCAGCTGCGCCACCTGCAGGACCGCGGCGAGCGGGACGGGCGAGTGCGCGCGGACGTCCGCGGCGACGTCGGCGGGCGCCAGGCCCGGCCGCCGCGCACCCGGGAGCGTCTCCACGACGGCGACGACCTGCTGCGTACCGACCGGTCCGACCCCCACGACGGCCGCCCGCGCCACGCGCGGCGAGGCTCCGATCGCCTGTTCGGGACCGACCGGCGTCAGCACCCCGGACGGCGTGGTGACCACGTGCGCGAGGCGACCCTCGACCCACACCCGGCCCTCGCCGTCGACGTGGCCGACGTCCCCCGTGCGGTGCCAGCGCAGGCCCGCGGGCGGGGCCTCGCCCGTGACGCTCCGACTGGCGTGCTCGGTCAGCCAGAGCCGGTCGTAGTGGTCCTTCACGTGCGCGGCCGCGACGACGATCTCGCCGGTGACGTCCGCCGCGTCGGTGAGGTCGCCGCTCGCGGCGCCGTCGCGCTCCAGCGGTGCCACGCGCAGCGTCACCCCGGCGACGGGCCGCCCCACGCAGACGCCTGAGCCGCCCGCTGCGCGGGCGCGGCGGATCTCGTCGGCGTCGACGTCGGTCAGGAGCAGTCCCTCGGTCATGCCGTAGGGCGTGTGGGCGCGCGCGGCCGGCATGAGGGCCTCGGCGCGCTCGAGCAGCTCGAGCGGGACCGGCGCGCCGGCCGACAGGAACGTGCCCACCCGCGCGAGGGCCTCGCGCTCGGCCGGGGTGAGCTCGTCGGCCGTCGAGACGACGGCGGCGATGGCCGCGGGGGAGAGGAACATCGTCGCCGGGCCCTCGCCTCCGACGGCGGACGCGGCGGCCGCCGTCGCCCGCGCGGTGAGCGTGCCGGGCGAGGTGACGTCCATGTCGGGCGTGACCGACGTCGCCCCGAGCGCTGGGCCCAGCAGCGCGAACGGGGCGAAGCCCGCCACGAGCGCGCTGTCGGGACCGATGCCGTAGGTGCGCGCGAGCGCGTCGCGGATCGCGGCGATCTGACGGTGCCGGTACACGACGCCCTTGGCCGGGCCGGTGGAGCCGGAGGTGAAGAGCACGGCCGCGACGGCGTCCGGGCCGGGTGCGGGGGCGAGGTGCGCCAGGGTCGTCGCGGCGAGCGCCTGCTCACCGAGCTCGGCGACGTCGCGCAGGCTCCGCCGCGCCCCGAGCGTGCGCGCCAGGGGTGCGGGCAGGGGGTCGACGGCGATGCGCTCGCCCGGCCAGCCGAGCGCCCGCGCGGCGGCGAGCGCGCGGGGGATCCCGACGACGAGGCTCGGGCGGGCGCCGCGGACGGCGCGCGTCAGGCCGCGGACGCCGAGGCCGGCGTCGGCCACCACGCCCACCGCGCCGATGCGCAGGCACGCGTACAGCACGGCGGTGAGGTCGGCGCCGGGCGGGACGAGCAGCGAGACGCGATCGCCGGGGCGCACGCCGAGCCGGACGAACCCGGCGGCGAGGCGCTCGACGCGGCGCGCGAGCGTGCGCCAGCTGACGGCGCGGGGGCCGCCGGTGCCGGTGCCGGTCCCGCGGCGCGGCGCCATCTCGACGAGTGCGGTGGCCGGGTCGAGGCGGCGGGCCTCGAGGTGCTCCCAGAGCGGGGCCGGTGCGGAGACGCCGGATGCAGCGGTGGGAACGGCGTCGGCGGTGTCGGACGAGGCAGCAGCCCCACCGGGCACGCGGACGTCGAGCCACGTCAGGAGCGCCGCCGCGTAGTCGACCTCCTCGGCGATCATGTGCCCGGCGCCCTCGAAGCGGTGCACGTCGAGGTGCGGCAGGCGGTCGGCCAGGTCGTCGAGGTAGCGGTCGCCGAAGACCGGGTCGCGCGGGCCCCACAGGGCGAGCGCCGGGACGGTCAGGCCGCGCAGACCCTCGGCGATCCGGTCGAGCTCGGCGCGGCTCGGGTGCGCGGTGTCGACCGGGATGTCGGCCACGAAGTTCCGGATGCCCTGGCGCCGCAGCGCGCCGGCGTAGGGCGCGCGGTAGGCCGCGCGCACCTGGGGCGGGAGCGCCGGTCGGGCGAGCGCGAGGGTGGTGTCGAGGAACGCCGTCGTGCCCCGCGTGCCGGGGGCGAGGACCGGTCCGGCGAGCGCGAGGCGCAGCGGCGCCGGGATCGGCCGGCCCTCGGGCTGGTGCACGGCCGTGTTGAGCACGGCGCTCGCCACGAGGTGCTCGGGGTGGTCGAGGGCCCAGCCGAGGGAGACGACGCCGCCCCAGTCGTGCCCGAGGGTGACCACGGGGCCGGTGAGGTCGAGCGCCGTCGTGAGCCGGCCGAGGTCGGCGACGCGGTCGTCCAGCTGACGGGCCGGATCCGTGTCGTCGTCGTGCTGGGAGAAGCCCATGCCGAGCTGGTCGACGGCGATCACGCGCCAGGCGGTGCCGCCCGCCTCCGCCTGCGCGAACGTCGCCGCCGCCAGGCGCCGCCACAGGTAGGACCAGGTCGGGTTGCCGTGCACGCACAGGATGGTCCCGACGGGTGTGGCACCGAGCTCGTCGAGGCTCGCAAGCGTGTCCAGCAGGTGCCAGGTGTTGCTCTCGCGGCGCTCCTCGTAGACGTCGGGAACCTCCACGAGGCGGGACCACGCCGGCTCGAGGCCGGGGAGAGCCTGCCCCGCCCGCCGCGCGGCGAGAGGACTGGTACCGGTACCCCCGCTCCAACCGCGCAGGGCCTCGACCAGGAGCGCCCGGGCCGGGTCGCTCCCGGGAGAGGTGCGCCTCGCCGTCGTGCCCCGCCTCACCAGGCGAGCTCGAGCATCGAGGTGTTCAGGCCGGACCCGACCCCCATGAGCAGCACGCGATCGCCGGGCGCGAGCGTGGGACCCTGCTCGGCGAGCGTGATCGGCACCGAGGCGGGGCCGACGTTGCCGTAGCGCGGGTAGGTCGTGGGCACCTTCGAGCGGTCGAGCTTGGCCGCCTTGACGATCGCTCGCGTGTGGACGTCGGAGACCTGGTGCATGACGTAGCGGTCCATCGAGGACCAGTTGAAGGTGGCGCGGGCCTCCTGCCAGGCGGCGACGACGAGCTCCATACCGCCCTTCAGCAGCGCCTTGGTGTCGGTGTACATCCCGTTGACCGAGCCGACGCAGACGTCGTGGAACTGCGTCGCGGCGCGCGTGACGCCACCGAGGATGCGGTGGCCCGAGGGGTGGGCGTCGGCCGGGCCGAGGACCGCGGCGGCGGCGCCCGAACCGAGCGTGAGGCTCGCGAACTCGCGCTCGAAGTCGGCGCGCTCGATACCGGGGCCGTTGAGCCGCGCGATGGTGTTGTCGTTGACCTCGTCGGCGTCCTCGCCGTCGATGATCACCGCGTAGCGGATCTGGCCGGAGTCGATCATGTGGGCCGCGACGCTCATGCCGTTGATGAAGCCGAGGCACGCGTTGGCGATGTCGAAGTTCATCGCCGACGACGGCAGCCCCAGCCCCTGGTGCATGCGCACCGCGACGGACGGCTCGAGGTGCGGGCGGGTGACGGAGGTGTTGATGATGAGCCCGACGTCGGCGGGGAGACCCCGGCCTCGGCCAGCGCCTTCTCGCCGGCCTCGATCGCCGCGGTCTCGAACGTCTGGTCGGAGGCCCAGCGGCGACGCTCGTGCACCCCGGCCACGCGTTGCAGCAGGCCGTGCGGCATCCGCAGGCGTTCGAGCGTGCGCGCCAGCCGGTCGTCGATGCTCGCCGACGTCGTGACGACGTCGGGCATCACCGCGGCCACCGACATGAGGGCCACGTTCTGGTGCCGGAAGGTTGCGTTGCCGTTCACGTGTGCGTCCTGTCCTCCGGGGCGATCCGCGGTCCGGGCGGCGGGATGCCGCGCCGTGTCGGGCCGTGCGCCCCCACGGCGGCCCCGTCCATGATCCCCCAGGCGCGAGCGGCTGCGAGCCACGGATCAGGGTGGGGTGCGCCACGGCGGGTGATCGCCGACCGACAGGGCGGGCCCGGCTCCCGCGAGGGAACCGGGCCCGCCCTGTCGGTCGGAGGCCGGGCGCGCCGTCAGCTCCGGCTGGCGTGGTACCTGCTGAGGAACGCCGCCATCGCGTCGCGGGCGACGGGGGCGAGCGGACGGTAGTAGTCGCGGCCGTCGTTGCCGTCCCACCCGGTGGCGATGCCGGTCTGCTGCATCCAGACGATCTCCGCGTAGAACTGGTCGCTCGGCGCCAGGTCCTCGAACGGGCTGGTGGTGGGAAGGTCGACGGCGGGGCGGTCCGCCGAGCGGTGCAGGAACGCGGCCATGGCGTCGCGGGCGATGGGCTCGAGGGGTCGGAACGACCAGGTGCCGTCGCCGTTGTCCCAGCCGGTGGAGATCCCGGCGTCGTGGAGCCAGGCGATCTCGGCGTAGAACTGGTCGCTCGTGGCGACGTCGGAGAACGGCGAGGTGGTCGGCGGCGTGTAGTCCGGGCGGCCGGCGGCGCGGTAGAGGAAGGCCGCCATCGCGTCGCGGTTGATGTCGCTGAGCGGCCGGTAGGAGAAGGTGCCGTCGCCGTTGTCCCAGCCGGTCGAGATCCGCTGGGCCTGGAGCCAGGAGATCTCGTCGTAGAACTGGCTGCCCTCGATGTCGGTGAACGGCTCCCCGACGGTGAGGACCACGCGCTGGTAGGAGGTGAGCGAGGGCTCGCCGTCGTCGGTGGCCTCGAGGACGAGATGGATCGTCTCGCCGGGGACGGCGTCGGCCGGGACGTCGAAGGTCACGGCGCCCGCGCCGTCGGCGGTGAGGTCGAGCGGTGCGCCGGGGTAGCTGCCGGCCTCGGCGTAGTCCCACCACGCGAGGTCGACGGCGTCGCCGTCGGGATCGGTGGCGCTCGCACCGAGCGAGACCTGCGCTCCCGCGCGGACGGTCAGGTCGGTCTCGCCGTCGAGTGACACCACGGGGTGGTGGTTGGCGTCGGCGTACGCCGGGGTCACCGACCACTGCAGGCGCGCGGCGAAGTCGTGCTGGAAGTCGGAGAACCAGCGAGCGGCGGCGAAGTCGTTGCGGGGCTGCCCGTCGGGGCCGATGTCCTGCACGCCGCGGTTGGACCACTGCAGCGGGTCGGTGGCGCTCGGGGCCTGCCGACCGCCCCACCCGCCCCAGGAGGGGTGGGCCCAGTTGTCGAGACCGTTGTCGACCAGGAGCGCGAAGTTCGAGGAGTCGCCCTCGGAGATCCAGGAGTCCTTCTCCTGCGGGGGCATCCAGACGCGGTAGCCCATCGCCTGGAGCTCGGCGGTGGTGTAACCGGACAGGCCGAAGTAGTCGGCCTCGTCCCAGCCGTCGGCCATGTGCTCGCCGTCGCCCCACACGCGGTAGTTCGCACCGATGGGGCCGACCTGCGAGACGTGCGTGCGGGTCCACTCCGCGTCGAGCATGAAGCGGTCCTGCGGGAGGACGGTGTTGCGGGCGAAGTAGCCCCAGATGCTGGTGGCGACCTCGCGGTTGTGGATGTCGGGCCAGTGCGGCTTGATGTAGTCGACGAAGGTCGTGTCCTGCTGACCGAAGCTGGTGATGACGGCCTTGGCGGACACCTTCGCGTAGATCGCGTCCCACTGCGGCGTACCTCTGTACTCGTCCTCGATGGACTTGAGGGCGCGGGCGATGGTGTTGGGGCCGCCCCAGGCCTGCAGGAAGACCTGGCCGGGCTCGTCGTCGAGCAGGATCTCCTTGATGAAGTCGGAGCCGGCCGTGTCCTCGGCCATCTCGCCCACGTTCTTGACGTTGCCCCAGTAGGTCATGTCGCGCAGGGCGTCGGCGGTGGGGTAGCGGGCGTCGTGGACCCTGAGGTTGTCCTCGACCTCCTCGTAGGCGTCGATGGCCTGGTCGATGTGGTAGATCGTCTCCGGCGCGATCTTCGGCCAGCGCCACGGGTCGAGCCCGATCGCAGGGTCACCCATGTAGTGGTGCTGGCTGGCGGAGTAGACGAGCCCGACGAGGTCGATCTCGTTCGCGTACAGGAACATCCGCAGCAGCGAGTTGAGGTCGTCGAGCTCGGGGTCGGTCGTGACGATCGTGCGTGGCTGGTCCCGGTTCACCTCGATCGCGG
This sequence comes from Litorihabitans aurantiacus, assembly GCF_030161595.1. NCBI lineage: Bacteria > Bacillati > Actinomycetota > Actinomycetes > Micrococcales > Beutenbergiaceae > Litorihabitans > Litorihabitans aurantiacus. The sequence continues at coordinate 2,504,920 of NZ_BSUM01000001.1, read as the reverse complement.
CGTTGGCGGCGACGGCGGGTGGGACGGTCGGGGCGGCGGTGGCCGAGGCGGCCACGAGCGGGACGGCCAGGGCGGCGACGCCGAGGGCTGCGACGGCGCAGCGACTCCGGCGGGTCAGGTGGGACACGGTGCTTCCTCTCGATGGGCGGCGAGCGGGTCTCCGGTGACCTCGCTCGACGACGTCGACCACCAGCCATGACGTCGGCGTCACTTCAATCTATTATGAATAGATATGCTTCAGCTGGTCTTTCCACGTTAGAAGGTGCGTGAGAGGGGTGTCAAGGGCACGGCGGGGTGCGCAGGGCGCGGCGGGGTGGTCGCGCGTCCTTGGGGCAGGTTCAGGGGCAGGTGCGACCGGCCCGCTCGTGTCACGAGGTCTCGCGTCGGGGCGGTCGTGGAGAGGTGTGCCGGGCCGCCGTCGCGGGGTTGCACGTGAGGGCGACGGCCTGGCTCGTGGGGCTCAGCGTTCGAGCGCGGTGATCACGGCCTCGATGCGCCGGCTGCGGGTGGCCGCGGCCTTGGCGCCCTCAACGGCGGTGACGTGCGCCTTGCGCCGGCTGGGCGAGAGGGCGTCGAAGGCGGCCCGCGCGCCGTCGACCGCCGCCAGCGCGTCCGCGAGGTCGTGCGGCACCTCGACCTCGCGCGGTGCGGCGTCGTGAGTGATCGTCACCTCGATCGCGTCGCCGCCCGCCAGGCCGCTCTCGCGCCGGTGCGCCGCTGACAGCGGCACCAGATGGCGTCCGCCCATCACCCCGATCGTCGAGCTGTAGGTGTAGCCGTTCACGGTGATGACCACCGGCGCCCGGCGACCTGCCCCGAGCGCCTCGACGACGGTCGCGGGGATCTCGATGCCCGTGTTGTTGCCGGTCTGGTGCACCTTGCTCGAGAACGTCTGCGCGGTCATGGCGGAATCATGCTCCGCGCGCGGTGCCGGCGCCACCCCTTGCCGGCGCTCCGCACCGGGCCACCAGGATGCGGGAGGACGGCTGGTTGATCGGAGCGGGTGGAGAGGCGACCTCTGGTCTTTCGGTTGGGGCTGCGCGGAACTGCCGTGATCGAATCCCCTCAAGCGAGCCGCGAGCCGCGAGCCGCGAGCCGCGAGGCATGCGGCGAGGTGTGGGCCGCGGACGGTGGGCGTTGGGGCGCGGGCTGCCGGCCGCGAGGCGTGGCTAGGACGGGGCGCGGTTCGGTCGCGTCGGGCTGGCGTGGACTAGACGACAGCGAAGTCGTCGGTGGTGGGGTCGTCGGTTTCGGCGTCGTCGAGCTCGCGGATGCGGCGTTCGACCTCGGCATCGCTCAGGCGCGGGAGGGCGCGGGTCCTGCCCCACCGGCTGGGTGGGTTCGAGGGTGGCCCGTCGCCGCGCCCGACCGCGCCGTCGACCGTTCGCCACAGGGTCTGGCCGGTGGGGGTTCGCCAGCGGCGGGTGCCGTCGGCCTCGAGGGTGAGTGTGTGGCCGGCGTGGGTCTTGAGGAGGTGGTGGTGGCGGCACAGGGCGTGGAGGTTCTCGGCCGCGGTCGCGCCGGTGGGCCAGGGAGTGTGGTGGTCGAGGTCGCAGCGTGCGGCGGGCACCTGGCAGCCGGGGACCACGCAGGTCACATCGCGCAGGCGGACATGACGATCCAGGGCGGCGCTGGGGCGGTAGGACTCCACGGGTGGTGGCGGGTCAGCATCGGGGTGGACCGGTTCGACCACCGTGATCCACCGGGCCGTGCCCTGCAGGGCGCGCACGACCCCGGGGCTCAGTGCGCCGTACCCGACGAGCTCGGGAACGTCGACACCCGGGCGCAGCACGGGTGGCGGTGACCAGTCGACGTAGGGATCGCAGCCCGGGTCCAGGTCCTGGACCGGTGGCCTCGTCGGACGGTCCCCGCTCCCGGTGCTGTTCCTGTTCCTGGGCTCCGGCGGTTCGACGGGTCCTCGTTCGTCGAGGTCGGGTTCGGTGTCCCACGGGTCGGGTTCCCAGGTGTACAGGTCGTGGGCGGCGACCGTGGCCAGCGTGGTGGCGCGATCGTGCCCCTGCTGGACCTCGGCGGACGCGATCACCGTCAACCCGGCGCTGCGCCCCGAGAACGACACCGGAACCGTGCACGGCGCGACCGGGGCGGGCTCGTCGCGCCCGAGTACAGGAGCGGGGGACGCTGTCGGACGGCCGGCACGGCCGGCGCGGCCGGTGTGGTTGGGGCGGCCGGCGCGGCTGAGCATGGTGGGTGGCAGGAGGGTGGCGTGGCCCTGGTCGAGGGCGGTGGTGGCCATACCGGCGAGGGCGTCGGCGCGCAGCTGCTCCAGCGTGCGCCCGTCACCACCCGTACGCGCGGCGCGTGCGGCGCTCTCGCAGACCTGCTCCAGCGCGACCGCGTCCGGTGCGGCCAGCACGGCCGAGAACGACGCCATCCCGTCGGGCAGCACCCGCACCCGGTTCACCCGACGCCTCGCCACGGCCCGCTCGTGCCGCACGCCGGCCTCATCGGGGGCGACCCGCACGATCTCCTGCTGCACCCGACGACGCAGCCCCGCATGATCCAGCACCGGGGCGGCGGGCAGGACCTGCTCACACACGGCCGCGGCCACGTGTGCCTCCTGCTCGGCCAGCGCCTCGACCATGATCGCGGCCTTGCCCGCATCGATACGACCCGCCGTGAGTTCCTCCTCCACCGGCGCCAGAACCCCGCCCAGGCAGCGCCCCTCATCGATCAGCTGCTGCCCCCGACGACGCGAGACCCCCAGCCGGAACCCGATCTCGTCCGCCGCGACCTCGGTGCGCCGACCCGTGAGCGTGCGCCACTGCGGCGTCATGGAGGACCGGTCCGCCAGCACCGCCGCCCACGCCCGCACCCGCGCCTCAGCAGCCGCCACCTGCCGCGACCACGCCGCCACGACCTCGAGCACCTCACCGTCACTCAGGCCACCACCACCCGCCAGGGCGAGACCGTCCAGCCGTTCCAGCGCCGCACGCTGCACTGCACCAGGCATCAACCCCAGATCGAACTCCGGCCCCAGCGCCGCACACGACTCCTCCGGCAACAGGTCACCCCGCAACGGCGCGAGGTCCGCCTCGACCTCGCCCCCGACAGCCGCGACCCCGGAGGCATCCGTAGCCAAGCGCGACGCGTCCGCCCCGCCCGCCTCACGACCACCCCCGGTGTACATGTGTTCGATTCTACTCGACTGCGAGCGCGAGCGGAAGGCCCTGGGAACATCGTGGAGCGGCCCGGCCGCCCATCAGGATGCCGGGGGCCGCCGTCGTCATGGCGTTCCGCCTTCCGACAACAGCGGTGCGACAGGCCGATGAACCGTGACTCGTCGTCGTGACGCGGCGCCCGCGTCGAACCGGCGGTCTCGCCGCGCCAGCAGCTTCCGGACGAGGCGCGCTCCGCACCCCGTGCTCGCCCAGGTCCCGCTCCACGCCCCCGCACTAGGCTCACCCGCATGAGCGACGGCGCCGACGACACCTCGATCGACCCCCGGCGCCTGGACGCCGACCTCGCCGAGCAGTGGGACGCCGTCGTGGCGTGGCTGCAGGAGCTCGACGGCGAGGCCCTGGACGCCCCCTCGGTGCTCCCCGGGTGGCGCGTGCGCGATCTCGCGGCCCACGTCGGTCAGGCCGTGGCCGTGCTCAGCGGTGCGACGCCGGTGGTGGAGCCCGAGGCCGGTCCGGCGCCGCGCCACGACCTGGCCAGCTACCTCGCGAGCTACGCCGACGACGCCGAGGGTATCGAGGCGGGTGCGGTGCGCCGTGCCCGCTCCGAGCGGGAGGACCCACTGGGAGCGATCGAGGAGAAGGGGAGCGCGCCGTCGCCGATCTCGCGCGGCTGCGCGCCGCCGGCACCGACCTGGTGCGCACCCGTCGCGGGGTCGTCCCGCTGGACGCCCTCGTGCTGACCCGGCTCGTCGAGCTCGTGGTGCACGCGGACGACCTCTCGCGCTCCGTGCCGTCGGTGGGCCTGGTCGACCCGACGGCGCGCACGATCGTCTCGCGCGCGCTGTTCGAGGTGCTGCGCGAGCGCAGCGGCGTCGACCACCTCGAGGTGCTGGACGAGCGCGACTGGGTGCGGCTCGCCACGGGGCGCACGGCGTGGGCCGACCGCGGTCGGGCGCTGCGCCCGGGCGACCTCGCGGAGGGGCTGCCCGAGCTCGGGTCCCACCTGCCCCTGCTCTGAGGCGGAAGCCTCAGCCCCGGCGCACCACCGGGGCGACCTCACCCAGGAAAGCCGCCACGATCGGCCCCAGCACGTCGAACTCGATGAGAAAGCCGTCGTGCCCGTGGTCGGAGTGGATGACGTGCAGGTCCGCGACGGCGAGGCCGCGCGCGATCTGCGCCGAGTGCGCAGGGAGGAAGAGACGGTCGCTGTCGACGGCGATGACCAGCCCCCGCGCGGTGACCCCGGCCAGTGCCGCGGCGACCCCGCCCCGGTCCCGCCCGAGGTCGTGCGTGATCATCGAGCGCGTCAGCGTGACGTAGGAGCCGGCGTCGAAACGGCGGGCGAGCTTCGCCCCGTGGTGGTCGAGGTAGGACTGCACGGCGAAGCGCCCCGAGCCGTCCAGCGGGTTCTCCGCGCGCTGCGGGATCCGCCCGAACCGGGTGTCCAGCTCGCGCGCGGAGCGGTAGGTCGTGTGGGCGATCTGGCGGGCGAGCGAGAGGCCGACGTGCGGACCCTCGCCGTCGGCGGCGTCGTGGTAGTCGCCGCCGCGGTAGGCGGGGTCGGCCTCGATCGCGCCGAGCTGCGCGTGCAGCCACGCGATCTGGTCGCCGGTCGTCTGGGCCGCCGTCGCGATCGCGGCGAACGCCCGCACCCGGTCGGGCTGCGCGACCGCCCACTCCAGGACGCGGTGCCCGCCCATCGACGCACCGATGACGAACGCCCAGGTCGGCACGCCCAGCGCGTCGCTGAGGCGCACCTCGGCCGCGACCTGGTCGCGCGCGGTGAGCGCGGGGAAGCGGGAGCCCCAGGGGGTGCCGTCCGGGGACGGCGAGGACGCTCCCGTGCTTCCCTGGCAGCCGCCGAGCACGTTCGGTGCGACGACGTAGTAGCGGTTGGTGTCGATCGGCCGTCCGGGCCCGACCATCTCCGACCACCAGCCGGCCGTGAGGTGCCCCTCGCCGGCCTCGCCCAGCACGTGCGAGTCCCCGGTGAGGGCGTGCAGCACGAGGACGGCGTTGTCGCGCTCGGCGTTCAGCGTGCCCCACGTCTCGTACGCCATCCGGACGCCCGGCAGCGTGCCGCCGGCCTCGAGATCGAGGTCGCCGACGTCGACGAAGCGACGCCCGCCGACCGGCTGCCCGGGACGCCACGCCGCGCTCGCGGGCGTGGGGGACGCGCCGTCGCCGCGCTCCGGTCGCACCTGACCGCGCGCCGAGGGTGCGATGCGGGGGCGCGGGTCGGGGCGGTCGCCGGCAGTCACCCGGTGATCGTACGGGGGATGCATCGGTCGGGCTCCTGTCGCGTCGTCGGGGCGTGGTCGGGGCGGCGCCCGTCAGACGGGCACCGACGCCTCGTCCGACGACGCCGACACCGCCGCCGTCGACACCGCCGCGGCGGCCGCGAACCCGAGCTCGAGGTCGGCCAGGATGTCGTCGACGTGCTCGAGCCCGACGGCGAGGCGCACCAGTCCCGGCGTGACGCCGGAGGAGAGCTGCTCGACCGGGGTGAGCTGGCTGTGCGTCGTCGAGGCGGGGTGGATGACGAGCGAGCGGACGTCGCCGATGTTGGCGACGTTGGAGTGCAGCTGCAGCGCCGAGACGAACGCCTGGCCGGCGGCGGCTCCGCCGTCGAGCTCGAACGCGAGCACGGCACCCGCGCCCCTCGGCGCGTACTTCACCTGGTTGGCGTGCCAGGGGAGGACTCCAGGCCGGCGTAGTGCACGCCGACGACGTCGGAGCGCGACTCGAGCCACCGCGCCACCTTCTCCGCGTTCTCGACGTGCCGCTCGACCCGCAGCGACAGGGTCTCGATGCCCTGCGCGATGAGGAAGGCGTTGAACGGGCTCGTCGCGGCACCGAGGTCGCGCAGGAGCTGGACGCGCGCCTTGAGGATGAAGGAGAGGTTGACGCCGAACGCGCCGCCCTCGCCGAGGTCGCGGGCAAACACGAGGCCGTGGTAGCTCGGGTCGGGCCGGTTGAAGGTCGGGAAGCGGTCCGGGTGCGCCGCGTAGTCGAACGTGCCGCCGTCGACGATCACGCCGCCGATGGCCGTGCCGTGGCCTCCGAGGTACTTGGTGGCGGAGTGGACGACGACGTCGGCGCCCCACGCCAGCGGGTTGATCAGGTAGGGCGTCGCGACCGTGTTGTCGACGATCAGGGGCACGCCGGCCTCGTGCGCGACGGCGGCGACCGCCTCGATGTCGAGGATGTCGGAGCGCGGGTTGGGGATCGTCTCGCCGAAGAACGCCTTGGTGTTCGGGCGCACGGCGTCGCGCCACTGCTGCGGGTCGTGCGGGTCGGCCACGAAGGTCGTCTCGACGCCGAACCTCGGCAGCGTGTGGTGCAGGAGGTTGTAGGTGCCGCCGTAGAGCGAGGAGCTCGCGACGACGTGGTCGCCGGCCTCGGCGACGTTGAGGATCGCGAGGGTCTCCGCGGCCTGGCCGGAGGCGACGAGCAGTGCCCCCACGCCGCCCTCGAGCGAGGCGATCCGGTTCTCGACCGCCTCCTGCGTCGGGTTGTTGATGCGGCTGTAGATCGGTCCGAGCTCGGCGAGCGCGAAGCGTGCGGCCGCCTGCTCCGCCGAGTCGAAGACGAACGACGTCGTCTGGTAGATCGGAAGGGCGCGCGCCCCGGTGGCGGCGTCGGGCTCCTGCCCGGCGTGGATCTGACGGGTCTCGAACGACCAGGTGCTGCTCACGGTGTCTCCTTCGTCGGTCCGGCGGGTGGGCGAGGTGCGACGACCATAGGGTGAGCCGGCCCGGGAGGTGCGGGGGTCGGGGGCGGTCTCACATCCCGGATCCGGCGGCTGGTGCGGTGTCCGGCGCGGCCCGCGGGGGCGACGGCGAATGACACCGGTGTAGTTTTTGGAGGGGGCCTCGACGGCGTGTCGCCTTGACGCGCGGGGTTGGCGTCTCCTCATTGTCAGGTTAAGGTCGAGCCTGAACCTGTGTCCGTCACGTCAATGCGGCACGCCGGACACCGGAGGAAAGCTCGATGACCCAGCCCCGCCGTCGCACCCGCGTCGTCGCCCTTCCCTCGTCGAGCGCGGTCGCCGGAGCGATCGCCGTCGTGCTGGTCGGTCTGACCTCGGCGCTCGTCCCCGCCGCCGCCACCCCTGTCCCGTCCGACGCCGAGCGGGCCCAGGCGCGCGCCGACGTCGACGCGCAGGCCGACCGGGTGAGCGTGCTCGAGGCGGACCTCGTCGCCGCCAACGTGGCACTCGAGGATGCGCAGGTCGCCGCGGCGTTCGCCGGGGAGAGCTACCTGGCTGCCGAGGCTGCCGCGGAGACCGCCCGGGTCGCGAAGGCCGACGCCGACGTCGAGGCGGCCACCGCGCAGGAGATCGCCGACGCCGCGAGCGACGACCTCGCCTCCGTCGCGCTGGCCAGCTACCGCAACGGCGGCGGCGTCGCGCAGCAGGCGCGCGTCTTCCTCGGGGCTGACGAGTTCGGTGACGTGCTCCGCCGTTCCGCCGCGCTGTCGGTCGCCACGGGTGCCGCCGGCGACTCGGTGCTCACGGCGCAGGAGGCGCAGGCGAACGCCGACGTCGCCGCGACCCGCGCCGGGACGGCCCAGGAGACGCTGACCACCCGCGAGGACGCGGCGAGCGACGCGCTGGCCGAGGCCGAGTCCGCGCAGGCCGACGCCGAGGCGCAGCAGGTGAGCACGACGGCGATCGTCGACGGCGCGATCAACGAGCTCGCCGTCCTGCGGGGCCACAGCGCCGAGCTCGAGCGGGCCTACCAGGACGAGCTCGAGGCCCAGCGCCGGGCCGCCCAGGAGCAGGAGGCGCGCGACCGGCTCGCGGCCGCCGAGGCGGCACGCGCGGCGGCGACGCCCGCGCCCGCCGCGACGACGGCTCCGACCGCCCCCGCTCCGAGCGCACCGGCGGCCCCCGCGCCGTCTGCTCCGGCTCCCTCCGCACCCGCACCGGCCCCGTCGGCACCCGCCCCCGCGCCGGCTCCGTCGACGCCGGCACCCGCCCCGGCCCCGCCGGCGCCTGCTCCGGCCCCGCCGGCACCTGCGCCCGCTCCGCCGGCACCCACCCCGACGCCCCCTCCCGCGCCGGCTCCGACCCCTCCCCCCGCGCCGACGCCCCCGCCGCCCCCGGCCCCGCCGGCGACCTCGAAGGGTCAGGTGGCCGTGAACGCGGCGTTGACGAAGGTCGGTCTGACCTACCGGCTCGGCGCGAACGGGCCCAGCGCCTACGACTGCTCGAGCCTGACGAAGTTCGCCTGGGCCCAGGCCGGGATCACCCTGCCGCGCGTCTCGCGGGACCAGTGGACCGCGACCGCCCGCATCAGCGAGAGCGAGCTCCAGCCCGGCGACCTGATCTTCTGGTCCAACAACGGACGCCAGAGCGGGATCTACCACGTCGCGATGTACACGGGGCCGGGGATGAAGGTCCACGCCGCGAACCCGAGGACCGGCATCGCGCACGACAAGATCTACTACTCGAACCTGCTCGGCTACGGCCGCGTCTCCTGACGCACGACCCGCCGTCGTGCGGACGTGCGCGCGGAGCCGCCTAGCATCGAGGGCATGACGACCCTTCGCGAGACGCTCACCGCGCCCGAGACCAAGCCCGCCGCCGTCGCCGACCTCGCCGCGCTGATCGAGGCGGAGATCGCCGGGATGAGCGGCCTGACCGGGATCGCTGCCAAGACGGCTGTGAAGGCGGCCAAGGCGCGCCGGCCCGACGTGGTCGAGCGCGGTGCGAACGCGTACCTCGGCACGCTCGCCGACGCCCTCGCCCCCTTCTGGGAGCGCCACCGGGCCGAGGGCGGGGGCGACTTCGCCGGCTACGTCGCGCTCCACTCCGGCGAGGTGCGGGACGCGGTGCTCGCCGCGATCGAGGGGGAGGTCGGCAGCGGCAACCAGCGCTCGATGTACGAGAAGTTCAAGCCGCAGCTCACGAAGGTGCTGACCGGCGCGCTGCCGAAGATCGGCGGGCTCGTCCAGAAGCACGCGGGCTGACCGCCCCGGAAGTCTCTCGCGGACGCCCGGAAGTCTCTCGCGGACGCCCACAGAGACCTCGCGGACAGACGACGACGGGCCCCGCTCCAGCAGGAGCGGGGCCCGTCGTCGTGCGCGGGGCGGGTCAGTGCGGCTCGTTGGCGCCGTGCGCGTGGTGCAGTCCGGCGTCCTTCGCGCGCTGCACGGAGCGGACGATCTCCGCCTCGGCCTCCTCGCGGCCCACCCAGTGCGCACCCTCGACGGACTTGCCGGGCTCGAGGTCCTTGTAGACCTCGAAGAAGTGCTGGATCTCGAGGCGGTGGAACTCCGAGACGTCGTCGATGTCGTCGCGCCAGCTGGCGCGCTGGTCGCCGACCGGCACGCACAGCACCTTGTCGTCGCCGCCGGCCTCGTCGCGCATGCGGAACATCCCCAGCGCACGGCACTCGATGAGGCAGCCCGGGAACGTCGGCTCCTCGAGCAGCACGAGCGCGTCCAGCGGGTCGCCGTCCTCGCCGAGGGTGCCCTCGATGAACCCGTAGTCGTCCGGGTAGCGCGTGGAGGTGAAGAGCATGCGGTCCAGGCGGATGCGCCCGGAGACGTGGTCGACCTCGTACTTGTTCCGGTGACCCTTGGGGATCTCGATCGTGACGTCGAACTTCACCGCATGACCTCAAATCTGCTCGTCGGCCCCCGCGGGCGCCCGTCGTGACTGCGTGACTACTGTGGGGACAGTCTGACGTACGCGGCGCGACTCGTGCACCGCGCGGGCGTCGGGCTTTCGGGAGCACCGGTGGTGATGCCGGTGGACGAGCAGGAGGAGATGCGGGTGGGCAGGCGCCGCGCCGTCGTGATCGCCGCCGTCGCGGTGGGTGCGCTGGGACTCGGGTACGCGAGCGCCGACGCCGCCGATCTCGTTCCCGGGCCCCTCACCACCCAGCCGGCGCCGCCGCCGCCCGAACCGTTCCCCACGCCGTCGCCGCCCGCCGGTGTCGCGGTGCCGCTCGTGCTCCCGGCGCTCGACGGCGCCGCCCCCGTCCCCGCGGCCGCCTCGCTCGACGGCGCGCTGACGGAGCTGCGCACCGCCCCGGAGGTCGGCGCGCCCCCGGGGGTGCTGGTCGTGGACGTCGCGACGGGCCAGGACGTGGTCGCCGCCGACCCCGACCTGGCGCGGCTGCCCGCCTCCACCACCAAGGTCCTCACCGCGGCGGCCGCCGTCGCCACGCTCGACCTCGCCTCGACGCTGCCGACCACGGTGCGGCTCGACGGCGCCGACGGCCTCGTGCTCGTCGGCGGCGGTGACATCGCGCTCGCCGCCGGTGCGGGGGACCCGACCGCCGTCGTGGGCCGCGCCGGCCTCGGCGACCTCGCGGACGCGACCGCTGCCGCCCTGGCGCAGCGCGGTGTCGCCTCCGTCACGCTGGCGGTCGACGACACGCTCTTCTCGGGTCCGGGCCAGGCGCCCGGCTGGTCCTCGATCGACCTCACGGGCGGATTCGTCGCACCGGTGCACCCGCTCGGCGTCGACGTCGGGCTCATCCCGGGGCGCGAGGCGCGCGACGGCGACCCCGCGGGGGCCGCGGCGCAGACGTTCGCGCAGGCGTTGGCCGAGCGGGGTGTCGAGGTGCGCGAGGGACCGTCGCGGGGGAGCGCCGGTGACGGGTCCGTCGAGCTCGCGCGCGTCGACTCCGCCACGATCGGCGAGATCGTCGACCTGGCGATGGCGGACTCCGACAACACGCTCACCGAGGTCCTCGGCCGACTCGTGGCGGTCGCCGCCGGGCAGCCGGCCACGTTCGAGGGCGCCACGACGGCGATCCTCGACACCCTCGCGAACCTCGGCCTCGACGTGTCGGGCACCGCGCTGTCGGACGCCTCGGGGCTCTCCTCGGCCAACCGCATCTCGCCCCGGCTGCTCACCGACCTCCTCGTGCTGGCGGCGACCGACGACGCGCTGCGGCCGCTGACGACGTCGCTGCCCGTGGCGGGCCTCGAGGGCACGCTCGCCAACCGCACGCTCGACGACGGTCTGGTGCGCGCCAAGACCGGCACCCTGCCCGGCGTCGTGAGCCTCGCCGGCTACACCGTGACGGCCGACGGCCGGGCGGTCGCGTTCGCGGTGATGGCCGACGCCGTCCCGCCCGCCGGCAGCTACCAGGCCCGGCTCGAGATCGACGCCTGGGTGCGCACGCTGACGGCCTGCGGCTGCTCGGACGGCTGATCGCCGACCGGGGCGGCGGCGACGAGGGCATCCGTACCGCGGTCGACCGGACGCGACCGCCCTCGGGATCCTCGCTCTCAGCGGCTGAGGCCTCGCCCACAGCGGCTGGCCGCAGCCGTCCCGGCGGCGCGGCGCCCTGACCTGCGACGACGTTCGGCGCGCGCGTCCGGCAGCGCCACCAGCCGCTGTGAGCGAGACGCAGCCGCTGTGAGCGAGGGGCGTCGGCGCAGAACGGGCCAGGCCGGGGGTGGCCGGGTTCGGGCTGACGGCGCTACTCCTTCCGGGCCGACGGCGCCCCACCGGCCTAGGGTGGAGCGATGACCTCGCCGATCGACTGGCGCGCCGCGGCGGCGCGCGCCGCGAGCGTGGTCCCCGCCGGTCCGCCGGTCGACCGCACCGGTGCCGCCGCTCTCGTCGCCTCCCTCCGCCGGGCGGCCGCGCAGGCGCCCCCGCTCGTGGCCGGCGTCACCGGGCTGCACGAGGCGTCCGCCGCCGCGGGTGACCGGCCCCCGCTCGTCGTCGACCGGGCGCGCTGGGCCGCCGCCGCGACCGAGACGTTCGCGAGCCTGACCGACGGCGTCCTGCCGCCGCCGCGGCTGCCCGGAGCCGCGCGCGTGGCGGGGGAGCAGCTGGGGGTGGTGCTCGCGCTGCTGGGCACGCGCGTCCTGGGCCAGTTCGACCCGTACGCACAGGGGCGCCCCGACGGGACCGGTGCGGGGCGCCTGCTGCTCGTGGCGCCGAACATCCTCACCGTGCAGCGCCAGCTCGACGCCGATCCGACCGACTTCCACCTCTGGGTCTGCCTGCACGAGCAGACGCACGCCGTGCAGTTCGCGGCCGCCCCGTGGCTCGCCGACCACCTGCGCGCAGCGCTCGCGCGGGTCATGGAGCCGGTCGACGGCGACGCGGACGGCGAGGACGCCCCCGCCCCCGTCGCCCGCCCCGCCCGACGGGCCGTCCGAGGTCGAGCGGGCGCCGTCAGCGCCGTCCCCGGCGTCCTCGAGTCCGTGCTCGAACCGCCCCAGCGGGAGGCCCTGGCCGACGCCGTCGCGGTCATGTCGCTCCTCGAGGGGCACGCCGACGTCGTCATGGACGAGGTGGGGCCGACGGCGATCCCGAGCGTCGCGCGCATCCGCGCCGGGTTCGAGAAGCGCCGGGACGAGCGCACGTGGGCCTCGGTGCTGGTGCGCCGCCTCCTCGGCATGGACGCGAAGCTCGCCCAGTACCGCACGGGTGCCGCGTTCGTGCGCGGCGTGCTCGGTGCCGTCGGGCACGAGGGGCTGAACGCCGTCTGGGCGGGGCCCGAGCGACTCCCCACCGCCGACGAGATCGCCGACCCGGCCGCCTGGGTCGCACGCGTGCACGGGTGACCGGCCCCGACCCGGCGGTGGCGCGGGCGCGCCTCGCGGTCCGCGAGCACCTCGCGCCGCTCGCGTCCGACGGCGCAGCGCCCCTCGTCCTGGTCGCCTGCTCCGGCGGCGCGGACTCCCTCGCGCTCGCGGCGGCGACGGCGTTCGTGGCGCCGCGGCTCGGGCTGCGGGCGGGCGCCGTCGTCGTCGACCACGCCCTCGCGACCGGGTCGGACGCGGTCGCCGAACGGGCCGCCCGCGCGTGCCGCGACCTGGGTCTCGACCCGGTGTGCGTGGAGCGGGTCGCGGTGCCCCGGCGCGGCGGGCTCGAGGGCCGGGCCCGCGAGGTGAGGCACGTGGCGTTCGACGACGTCGCGGCGCGCACCGGCGCCGTCGCGGTCCTCCTGGGCCACACCGCCGACGACCAGGCCGAGACGGTGCTGCTCCGGCTCGCCCGCGGCAGCGGCGCCCGCTCGCTCGCCGGGATGCCTGAGCGGCGCGATGTCCTCGGTCGACCGCTGCTGGGGCTGCGGCGGGCCGACCTGCGCGCGGCGTGCCTGGCGCAGGACCTGACGTGGTGGGAGGACCCGGGCAACGCCGTCGACGGCCCGCAGACGACCGCCGCCGGGCAGGCGCTGCCGCGCAGCGCCGTCCGCCACCGCGCGCTGCCGGCGCTGGGCGCGGCGCTCGGCGTCGACCCCGTGCCCGCGCTGGTGCGGACGGCCGGGCAGCTGGCGCGCGACGCCGACCTGCTCGACCGCCTGGCCGCCGACCTCCTGGCCGAGGCGCGGACGCCGTCGGGACCCGCCGTCGCAACGCTGGCGAGCGCACACGCCGCGCTGCTGCCCCGCGCGCTGCGCGCCTGGCTGCTGGCGGAGGGTGTGCCGGCGGGCGACCTGGGTGCGGTGCACCTGGACGCCGTCGCGGCGCTCGTGACGGCGTGGCGCGGGCAGCGCGGCGTCGACGTCCCGGGCGGGCGCCGCGTCGTGCGGGTCGACGGCGTGCTCACCCTCGCGCCCCGGACGTCGCGGCAGCGCCCGCCCGGGCGTGGCGGCGACGGCGGATGTGGAACGCTGGACCCGTGAGCACACAGGCCTGGAACTACCCGGAGGTCGGCGGCGACCTCGTGAACGTCGTCGTCAGCGAGGAGCAGATCCGGCAGCGCCTGTCGGAGATGGCCGCGCGGATCGACGAGGACTACGCCGGGCAGGAGGTGCTGCTGATCGGCGTGCTCAAGGGTGCGGCGATGGTGATGTCGGACCTCATGCGGCACCTGCGCAGCGACGTCTCGATGGACTGGATGGCGGTGTCCTCCTACGGCAAGGGCACGAAGAGCTCCGGCGTCGTGCGCATCCTCAAGGACCTGGACACCGACCTCACCGGTCGGCACGTGCTCATCGTCGAGGACATCATCGACTCCGGTCTGACGCTCTCGTGGCTCATCGAGAACCTGCGCTCGCGCGGGCCGGCCTCGCTCGAGATCGCCACGCTGCTGCGCAAGCCCGAGGCCGCGAAGGTCGAGGTGGACGTGCGCTACCTCGGTTTCGACATCGCGAACGAGTTCGTCGTCGGCTACGGCCTGGACTACGCCGAGCGCTACCGCCAGCTGCCGTTCGTCGCGGTGCTCGCGCCGCACGTCTACGGCGGCTGAGCGCAGCCGGGAACCCCCGCGGCGCCGGCGACGTTTGACCCTGGGTGCGCCCGGAGACGGCACGCGCCCGAGCGGGTTCCACGCCCTGCGCGAACGGGGCGCGAGGGTGGCACCGCCGTCGTATAGCGTCACTGCAGGTGCCTCGACACGAGAAGGGCGGGCCTGGCGGCCCCACACATGAACGTCAAGAAGATCGCGCGCGGCCCCTGGCTGTACATCCTGCTCCCCGTCGTCCTCCTGCTGATCGCCCTGAACTTCCTGCGCGGCGGCGGTCCGCAGACGATCGACACCTCCGACGGACTCGCGCTGCTGCGCGGTGACACGGTCGAGCAGGCGGAGATCACCGAGGGCTACCAGCGCGTCCAGCTCACGCTGACGGAGCCGTTCACGGACGCGGCCGGTGACGACCGCGGCGAGAGCGTGCAGTTCCAGTACGTGACGCCGCAGGCGGACGAGGTCGCCGAGCTGATCGCGGCCGCCGAGCCCGAGCAGGGCTTCAACTCGGTCGTCCCCTCCACGCCGTGGTGGTCCTCGTTCCTGACGACGTTCATCTTCCTCGCGCTGATCATCGGCGTCTTCTGGTTCGTGATGTCCCGCATGCAGGGCGGGAACTCGCGGATGATGAACTTCGGCAAGTCGAAGGCGCGCCAGGTCAACAAGGAGAACCCCGACGTCACCTTCGCCGACGTCGCCGGCGCCGACGAGGCCGTCGAGGAGATGCGCGAGATCAAGGACTTCCTCGCCAACCCCGACCGCTACCAGGCCGTCGGCGCGAAGATCCCCAAGGGTGTGCTGCTGTACGGCGCCCCCGGGACGGGCAAGACGCTCCTGGCCAAGGCCGTGGCCGGCGAGGCCGGCGTGCCGTTCTTCTCCATCTCGGGTTCGGACTTCGTGGAGATGTTCGTCGGCGTCGGCGCCTCCCGCGTGCGCGACCTGTTCGAGCAGGCCAAGAGCAACGCCCCGGCGATCATCTTCGTGGACGAGATCGACGCCGTCGGGCGCCAGCGCGGCGCCGGGCTCGGCGGTGGCCACGACGAGCGCGAGCAGACCCTCAACCAGCTCCTCGTGGAGATGGACGGGTTCGAGAAGAACTCCGCGGTCATCATGATCGCGGCGACCAACCGCCCCGACATCCTCGACCCGGCGCTGCTGCGCCCGGGCCGGTTCGACCGCCAGATCACGGTCGAGGCCCCCGACCTCAAGGGGCGTCAGGCGATCCTCGCGGTGCACGCGGCGGGCAAGCCGATGACCGCCGACGTCGACCTCGCCACCGTCGCCAAGCGCACGCCCGGCTTCTCCGGCGCCGACCTCGCCAACGTGCTGAACGAGGCCGCGCTCCTGACGGCGCGCTCGCACGCCCAGCTCATCGACAACCGGGCGCTGGACGAGGCGATCGACCGCTCGATCGCCGGTCCGCAGAAGCGCACGCGCGTGATGAACGATGCCGAGCGCAAGGTCACCGCCTACCACGAGGGCGGTCACGCCCTGGTCGCCGCGGCGATGCGCTACACCGACCCCGTCACGAAGGTCACGATCCTGCCGCGCGGCCGGGCCCTCGGCTACACGATGGTCATGCCCGCCGAGGACCGCTACTCCACGACGCGCAACGAGCTGCTCGACCAGCTCGCGTACGCGATGGGTGGTCGGGTGGCCGAGGAGCTCGTGTTCCACGACCCGACGACGGGTGCCTCCAACGACATCGAGAAGGCGACGGCGACTGCGCGCAAGATGGTCACGCAGTACGGCATGAGCGAGCGCGTGGGTGCGCTGCGCCTCGGCCAGGCCGACGGCGAGGTCTTCCTCGGCCGCGACTACGGCCACCAGCGCGACTACTCCGAGGAGATCGCGGGCATCGTCGACGAGGAGGTCCGCCGCCTGGTCGAGACCGCCCACGACGAGGCCTGGGCCGTGCTGACGCAGTACCGCGACGTGCTCGACGCCCTGGTGCTGGAGCTCCTCGAGCACGAGACGCTGAACGAGACCGAGCTCGCCCGGGTCTTCGCCCCGGTCGTGAAGCGGGACGCGCGGCCCGTGTGGCACTCCTCGAACCAGCGCCCGGTGAGCCAGCGGCCGCCGGTGGCTACCCCGGCGGAGATCGCCGCAGGCACGGCCGACGAGCTGCCGCAGGACCAGGTGGCGGCCGCGGGCGACGAGCACCCCGCGCAGGAGCTCGGCGAGCTTCCCCGGACGCGACACCGCACCCGTAGCAGGATCCGTCCCGAGACGCCGAACGGCGGTGCCCCGCAAGGGGCACCGCCGTTCGGCGTCTCAGGGGCGTCGCGCCCCGGGGATCATCCCCGCACGCGGCTGCGGCGCGCGATCGCGGCGCCCGATCCGACCAGTGCCGTCGCGAGGAGCGCGAGCCCGGCGACCGAGGCGCCCGTGCTGGCGAGGCCCGAGCGCCCACCCGTTCCGTGGGTGGGCGGCTGGTGGGTGCCGGCCGACGGGGTGACCGTCACCTCGGCGGTGATGGACGGCGCCGGCGCGGGGGTCGTCGGCGGGTCCGTCGGGTCGCCCGGCGCCGGGGCGACGGCGAGTGTCACCTTCAGCGGGGCCTCGGCGCGCTGCGCGGAGACGCCGCCGACGGCGACGACGGAGTGGTCGCCCACGGGAGCGTCCGCGGGGATCGTCACGGTCGCGGAGACGTTCCCCGCCGCGTCGGCCGTCACCGTCGCGAGCGCCACCACCTCCGAGTGCAGCTCGAGCGCGACGGGCTCACCGGCCGCGAACCCCTGACCGGTCACGGTCACCTCGGTCCCCTGGGCGGCCGTCGTGGGATCGACAGTCAGGGACGCCGGTGCTCCCCGGACCTCCGCCGTGAACGGGGCGGTGCGCCCGTCACTCAGGGTCACGGCGCCGCGGTACGTGCCGGCGGCGGTGTAGGTGTGGCTCCCGGTGACCGCGTACGCGCTGCCCGCGTTCAGCACCCCGCGCTCCCTCGCCGTGCTGAAGGTTCCGGGCGAACTCGTGCCGTCCCCCCAGTCGATCTGGACGGAGGCGTCGACGAGGTCGCTGCTGCTCACGCCGTCGGCGTCGTCCGTCACGTCGAAGCTCACGACCGCGCCGTCGTCGCCCGCCCGCGTCCCGGGGGCCAGCAGCGTCCCCACCTCGAACGTGCCCTCCTGCCCGGCGTCGGCGTCCACCGCGCTGCCGGCCAGCTCGGAGCGCCACGGTACGAGCGCCGAGTCGTAGAAGTTGGCCCCGGTGGCCAGCAGGCGCGGGCCGATGCCCCCCAGACGGTTCAGGAAGTCCGCGACGTCCCGCTGCTCCTGCGGGGTCCAGCCGATCTCGGCGAAGGCCGCGGCGCGCGGGAAGACGAGGAACTCGGCCTGGCTGCGTCCGCGGACGGTCTCGCTCCAGAGCGGGGCCTCGACCCCGGCGACGGACTCCTCCGTGAGTTCGGGGATCACGGTGGCGGGATCCCAGTCGTAGTACTGCGGTGAGTCGCACGTGCCCTCGCAGGCCCACGTGAGGCCGATCGCGGTGCCGGCGTTGTACTTCATGTCGAGGTAGGAGCTCACACCCCGCGACACCACGACCTTCGCGCCGCGGTCCGTCGCCGCCTGGAGCGACCGGGTCTCCCCGTTCCAGTACTGGACGTGGTCGCCCGACCGGATCTGCGCGGAGCGCGCGATCTCGTTCCAGCCGTTGGCGGACTTCCCCAGGTCGTGCACGATGCCGATCGTGCGGCTGACGAAGTCGTTGAACTTCTGCTGGCCGTGGCGCTCCACCATGTCGTGGCTCTCATCGCCACCCACGTGCACGAGGTCACCGGGTGTGAGCTCGGCGAGCTGCCCGAGCACGTGGGCGATGAAGGTGAAGGTGACCTCGCTGTCGGGGTCCAGGTAGGAGTAGCCGACCGCCCCGGTGCCGTTGTGGGGCGCGGTGGGCTGCTCGGGTGTCGCGGCGTGCGACGAACCGGGCGTGTTGAGCTCGGGGATCGCGTGCAGCGCGGCGTTGGTGTGACCCGGGAGGTCGATCTCGGGGACGATCTCCACGAAGCGCTCCTGCGCGTGGGCGACGATGTCGCGGTAGTCCTGCTGCGTGTAGAAGCCGGTGCGGCCCGGCTCGTCCTGGTAGCCCTGCTCGAGCATCGCCGTCCGCCCGGACACCTCGGTGAGCCGGGTGTAGTCGATCGTGTCGCCGTCGGCGCGCCCCTCGTTGGTGATCTCGATGCGCCACCCCTGGTCGTCGGCCAGGTGCAGGTGGAGCCGGTCGATCTTGAAGGAGGACAGCACGTCGATCGTCGCCGTCAGCTCCTCGACCGTGAGGAACGAGCGGGCGACGTCGATCATCACGCCGCGGTAGCCGAACCGCGGGGCGTCGCTGATCTCGAGCGCGGGGACGGTCCAGTCGGCGATGACGGCCTCGGACGACTCGGAGGCCGCGGGGAGGAGCTGGCGCAGGGTCTGGAGCCCGTTGAAGACGCCGTGCGGCTGCGCGGCCTCGATCGCGACGCCGTCGGGACCGGACTGCAGCGTGTAGGCCTCGCCCGTCTCGTCCGCCTCGCCGCCGAGCGTGAGCTCGACGTCCGCGGGGGTGGGCTCGCCCTCCACGACGGGCAGCGCGAATCCCGTGGAGCGCCGCAGCGACTGCGCGGTCAGCTCCGCGAGCGGCGCGAGCTCGGGGCCGGCGACGAAGCGGCTGTCGGGCGTCAGCGTGTAGCCCTCGCCGTCGAGCTCCTCGATCTCCGCGGGAAGCGGCACCAGGTCGAGCGCGGGCACGGTGTCGGGCCGGTCGGGGGCGTACGGGGGCTCCTCACCCGTCCAGGCCTCGAACTCCCACAGCGAGACGCCCCACGCGCTGTTGGCGC
The DNA here is from genome assembly GCF_030161595.1 of Litorihabitans aurantiacus. Lineage (NCBI taxonomy): Bacteria > Bacillati > Actinomycetota > Actinomycetes > Micrococcales > Beutenbergiaceae > Litorihabitans > Litorihabitans aurantiacus. The sequence goes on along the minus strand of NZ_BSUM01000001.1, from coordinate 2,485,791 downwards.
GTTCCACGGTCTCCATGCGGGCGAAGGCGATCGGCCCCTGGTCGCTCACGTCGATCCGGTCGATCCCACCGCACGAGGCGTCCAGGACGCCACCCACGTCGTTCCAGGTCGCCCCGTCCGCGGAGACCTGGAGCCGGTAGCGCTTGGCGCAGGCGGTCTCCCAGACCAGCGTGACGTGGTCCAGCTCGGTCGCCTCGGCCAGCTCCAGCTGGATCCAGGCGCCGTCACGAACCTCGGAGGACCAGCGCGACTGGACCCCGGAGGCGGTGGAGGCCCTGACACCGTCGTTGACGAGCTCGGGTCCGAACCTGTCGGGGACCTCGCGGCCCGAGGCGGTCACGGTCGCCCCGAGGGCGACGTTCTCGCTGTCGGCGGGTGCGGCGGTCGCCGACTGCCCGAGCACCATCAGCGGCGCGACGAGGGCGAGGGCGAGGGTGGCGGCACGCGCACCTCCGGCGTGACGGCGGGCCGGGCGCAGGGCTCCGGCGAAGGGTCGAGGACGGGGGGATCTCATGGCGGCTCCTGGGCACGTCGGTCGGTCAGGAGCTCGGCCGACCCTCGCGAGAACGCGGTTCCCGGGCGAGGGGCGGGGGTGCGACGGAGCGTGCCCGGGAGGCTACCCTGCTGCGCCGGGGGAGGCCAGGCCCTGGCGCATTCTCGAAGGAAGACGGACACGACACCGTCCGGCGTTCTCCGGCGACGCGTCCCGGTGGCCCGCCTCGCTACGCTGGGAGGGTGACTGACACCTACCGGATCGTCGGGCTCGCGGGCCGTGGCGCCGTCGCCGACGCCCCCGACGGCCCCGTCCAGAGCCACGAGCCGTTCCTCCTCGACCTGGCGCTCCACGCGTCGCGCGAGCCGGACCTCGCCGCCGTGGCGAGGGTCGCGGCCGAGGCGATGAGCGCCCCCAGGTGTCGCTGCTGGCACGGGCGGAGACCGTGGCCCGGGCGGTGCGCGACGCCGCCGGTGCGACGTCCGTCGAGGTCGTGCTGCACCGCCCCGAGGTCAGCCTCGGGGTTCCGGTCCTGGAGGTCGAGGTGCGGATCGAGCGCCCGCTCCCGTCCGCGGCCGCCCCGACGCCGGTCGTACCTGCCGCGACACCCGAACCTGCGCCGGCGCCCGCGCCGTCGCCGTCCCGGTCGGGGACGGACTTCGACGCGGTGCTCGACGGCCGCGGGGGCGCCGCGTCCGTGGTCCCGGGCACGCTCGCCGGCATCACGGGCGGCGCCCTGTCCGCCGGCAGCGCGGGTGGGGCTCCGGCGGCACCCGCCGTCGCTGCATCCGCCGCACGAACGCCCGACCAGGGCGCTACCGTGCGCACCCCGCACCCCGGCGCCGCCGACGAGCCCGAGGACCTCGGGCCCGAGGACCTCGAGCCCGACGACGGGGCACCCGAGGACGTCGGGCCGGAGGCCGCAGAGCCGGCGGGCGACGACGGTGACGACGCCGTGGACGACGCCCAGCCGGACGGCGGCTGGGGCGTGACGTCGTCGACCGCCGCGGCCGCCCCCGACGTGGTGCAGGAGCACCCGTCCGAGCACGTGGCGGACGAGCCGGTGCATGTCGAGCCCGAGCCCGACGAGTCCCGGGCCGACGGCGCCGCCGACGAGCGTCCGCTCGTCGAGCCGGACCTCGTGCCGCTCGGCGCGACCCTGGTCGCCGGCGGGGGCGGGGTGCCCGTCTCGCCGGGTGAGCCGGCCTCCGAGCCGGAGCCGCCGGCGAACGCGACCGACGGCGATGACGAGCCCGACGGCGCCGACGCCGCCGCGGCGGCCCCCGCGCCCGCCGTCGCGCCGCAGCCCCGCCGCCCGAGCGCCGAGGCGCCGCTCCCCGCGCGCCTCGTCCTGTCCAGCCGCGGCGACGCCGCGCGCGCCGACCTCGCGGGCGCGCTGCGCGAGCTGCGCGCCGCCGCGGGGCTGGACGTCGGCGACGTCTCCCCGCTGGCGCGGACCTCGACGGCGGGGGGCGACCTCCACAGTGCCGTCGTGGCCGTCACGACCACGCTCGGTCCGCGCGAGCTGACCTCGTTCCTGGAGGGGCTGCGCGCCGTCCGCGACGGCGTCGACGCGGAGATCCTCACGGTCGGCGACCTCGTCGGCGTTCACGACGACGTCGAGCTCCCCTGCCGGGAGCCGCCTCGAGCGCGGCCGTGCTCGTCCCGTGGTCGCACCTCGACCCGCAGGCGATCCTGCCGGGCCTGGGCGGCGGCCCCGTCGTCGTGCTCGCCGAGACCGCGCCCGACCGCGAGGCCGTGCGCTGGCTCGCCCTCGACTGGCTCGAGTGACGGCGCCGGTGGGGCGGACCTGATGGACCGCACGCGCCCGAGCACGCTGGCCGTGCTCGCCGTCGTGGCGGGCTGCGTCACGGTCCTGGCGGTGCGGTGGGCGGACCGTGCCGGGTGGCTCGTGCCCGCGGCCCCCTCGCGATCGTGCTGCTGCTCGCCCTCGCCGCGGTGGTGCTCCTCCTCGGCCGACGCGTGCGGCGCTTCGTCGCCGGGCGCGCGTCGATGGACGCCGTGGCCGCCTCCCGCGTCGCGGCGCTGGCGATGACGGCGTCGTACGTGGGCGCGATCGGGCTGGGCTTCGGCCTGGGACGCGCCCTCGCGCTGATCGACCGCCTCGGTGCTCCGGCGGCCCGGGCGGACGCGCTGGTGGGGGCCGGGACGGCCGTGGCAGCCCTCGTCTGCGTCGGTGTCGGGCTGCTCGTGCAGCACTGGTGCCGCGTGCCCGACGACGACGACCGCCCTGGGCCGCCGGGCGGGCCCGTCGCCTGACGTCGTCGCGCACCCGTCACCGCCCCGCCCACCGCTCCCGCCACGCGCGGGTCGTCCCTGGCACGATGGGCGCCATGACCGCGCAGCAGCTGGACCCGTTCGAGCCCGACGGCGTGACCTGGTCGCGCGTGTCCGACCGGCTCGTCCGGGCGCGCCTCGTCACCGCGGCGATCTGGCTCGGCCTCCCGGTGGCCGGAGGTGTCGTGCTGGGGGCCTTCGTCGGCGGGTGGACCTGGATCGTGCCCGCGGTCCCCGCGATCCTCCTGATCTGGACGCTGTGGCTCGTGCCGCGCCAGGTGCGCGCCATCGGCTACGCCGAGCGGGAGGACGACCTGCTGGTGCGCAAGGGGGTCGTGTTCCGCAAGCTCGTCGTCGTCCCCTACGGCCGGATGCAGTACACCGACGTCTCCTCCGGACCGCTCACGCGGTCGCTCGGGATCGCCGAGGTCAAGCTGCACACCGCCTCCGCCAGCACCGACGCGACGATCCCGGGTCTGCCGACGGCGGAGGCCGCACGGGTGAAGGACCGGCTCACGAGCCTGGGCGAGTCGCGGCTGGCCGGCCTGTGACCGCGCCCGCGGACCCCGGTGGGCCGACGGAACCGGGGGCGCCCGACGCCGACGGCGTGCGCTGGCGGCACCTGCACCGGGTGACGCCGCTGCTGAACGCGTGGAAGGTCGCCGTCGCGATCATCGCGGTCTTCCTGTTCCAGGGGCTCGACGACGTCCTGCGCATCGGTCTGCCGCCTCTCACGCTCGTGCTGGTGCTCGCCGGTGCCGTCGTGCTCGCGACAGTCATCGGCCTGATCTACTCCTACCTCGCGTGGCGCCGCACGACGTTCGCGATCACGCCCGACGCCGTCGTGCTGCGCTCCGGCGTGCTCTTCCGCAAGGAGCGCGTCGCCCGGCTCACCCGGATCCAGGCGGTCGAGATCACGCAGCCGATCCTGGGTCGTATCTTCGGGTTCTCCGGCATCCGTGTGGAGTCGGCCGGCGGGTCGGAGGCCAACATGAGCCTGGCCTACCTGACGGCCGACGAGGGGGCCGACGTCCGCAACGAGGTGCTCGCGCGCGCCGCCGGCCTGGACCTCGACGGCGATCCCGCGACGCAGGAGGCGGCCGCGACCGACGGCGACGGCGCCCCGACCGACGGCGCCTCGACCGGCGGAGCGGGCGCTCCTGCCACGCGGGCGCCCGCGGCACCGCTGCTCGCCCCGGAGGCGCCCGAGCACCCCGTGCTCGCCGTCGGGGCTTCGCGCCTGCTCGTCTCGCTCCTGGCGCACGGCGCCACGGTGACAGTCCTGCTGGCCGTCGTCGCGCTCGTGGTCGTCGTCGTCCTCGGTGAGGGCGGCCGCTGGCTGTTCAGCGCGTTCCTGCCGCTGCTGGGTGTGCTCGCCTTCCTCTGGGGCCGGTTCACGGGCGAGTTCAACTTCCGTCTCGCGACGTCGCCGGACGGCCTGCGCGTGCGCCAGGGCCTGCTCGAGACGAAGGCCCGCACGATCCCGCCCGGCCGCGTCCAGGCGCTCGTCGTGCAGCAGGGGCCGATCTGGCGCGCCCTCGGGTGGTGGCGCGTGCGCGTCACGCTCGCGTCGCAGGGGAACGCCGCGGACGGCTCGGAGACCTCCGACGTGCTGCTCCCCGTCGGCACGCGCGCCGACGTCGAGACGGTGCTCGAGCTCGCCATCCCCGAGCTCGCCGCGTCCGACCGGCCGGCGCTGGGCGCGGGGCTGGTGGGGATGGACGACGGCGAGGGCTGGGTCCCGTCCCCGCGCCGCACCCGGTTCCTGGACCCGCTCGCGTACCGGCGCAACGCGTTCCTCGTCATGGACCACGTGATCGCGCTGCGCACGGGCAGGATCTTCCGGCAGCTGTCGCTCGTGCCGCACGAGCGGACGCAGTCCCTGGGGGTGACGCAGGGGCCGCTCGAGCGGCGCCTGCGGGTGGTGTCCTTCCGCGCGCACTCGTCGGGATCGATCGAGCCGACGCTGCCGCACCTCGACGACGAGGTCGCCGCCCGGCTGATGGTGGAGCAGGCCGATCGTGCCCGGATCGCGCGGGGGAGCGCCGGACCCGAGCGCTGGATGCGCCGGGGGCCGGTGACGCAGGGGCCCGACGCGGGCTGACGTCCCTCGCGCCGTCGTGTACATCGGCCCACGGCGGGTGCATGATTCGGCCATGCACGCCCCGCATCCAGCTCCGCCACCGTTGGCCGACGGTCCCGACGCCGCGCCCGCCGCACCCGGGGGCGGGGCGCCGGAGGAGCCGTCGCCGTGGCGGGTGCTCGTGCAGCTCGCCGACCCGGCTCTCGCCGACCTCGTGGGTGGGGTGCTCCGCTCGGAGGGCTGGTCCGTCTGGATCGCCGGCGACCCCGCGGAGGCCGTCGCGACGGCCGCCGAGACGCAGCCCGACGTGGTGCTGGTCGACGCCGGACCGGACGGTTCCGACCCCGTCGCCGTCCTCTCGCGCGTCCGGGCCACGCACGCCCTCCCCGCGCTGCTCATCACGGGGCCGGGCGACGGTCGTCGGATGCCCGCCGTCACCGCGGGGGGCGACGACGACCTCCGGCGCCCCTTCAGCGCCGAGGAGCTGACCGCCCGGGTCCGCGCGCTGCTGCGGGGTCGGGGCGGTCGCGGTCAGCCGCCGCCGCACGTCTTCCAGGTCGGTGACCTCGTGCTGGACGAGGTCGCACGGGAGGTGCGGCGCGGCGGGGAGGAGCTCCACCTCACGGCGACCGAGTTCGACCTCCTGCGCCTGCTCGTGCGGCACCCGCGCCGCGTCATGTCCAAGGTGCAGATCCTCGACCGTGTCTGGCACTACGACTTCGACGGCAACCCCAACGTCGTGGAGCTCTACATCTCCTACCTGCGCCGCAAGCTCGACGCCGACCGCGAGCCGATGATCCACACGCTGCGCGGGGTCGGGTACGCGATCCGCCCGGTCCGCGGCGCCGGGGAGCAGGAGCCGACCGTCTCCTGAGGCGCGCGAGCGGGTGACAATGGGCGGGTGAGTGACGCAAGACCGGGCCGCCTCGGGATCGGGGTCGTGGGAGCCGGCCGGGTGGGGGCGGTCCTCGCGAGCGCCCTGCGCCAGGTCGGTCACGAGATCAGGGCGGTGAGCGGGGCGTCCCCCGACACGCTCGAGCGCATCGACGCGCTGCTGCCCGGCGTCGAGGTCCGCGACGCCCTCGAGGTCGCGCGCGGCGCCGACCTCGTCCTCGTCACCGTTCCCGACGACGACATCGCGGCGGTCACGGGCTGGCTCGCCGCGCAGGGGGCGTTCCACCCCGGCCAGCTCGTGGTGCACGCGAGCGGCCGGCACGGCGTGGAGGTCCTGCGGCCCGCCCTGGACGCCGGCGCGATCGGGCTGGCGATCCACCCGGCCATGACGTTCAGCGGGACCTCGATCGACCTCTCGCGGCTCGTGGGCGCGCCGTTCGCCGTCACCGCCCCGGCGCCCGTCCTGCCGATCGGGCAGGCGCTGGTGGTCGAGCTCGGGGGCGAGCCGGTCCTGCTGCCCGAGGCCGCGCGCGGCGCCTACCACGCGGCCCTCAGCCACGCGAGCAACCACCTGGTCACCCTGGTCGCGCAGGCGCGGGACGTCCTGGCCGCGGCGGGGGTCGACGACGGCGCCCGCCTCCTCGGTCCGCTCACCCGCGCCTCGCTCGAGGGCGCGCTGGGCGAGGGTGCGGCGGCGCTCACGGGGCCCGTCAGCCGGGGGGACACCGGGACGGTCGCGGTCCACCTGGCCGCGCTCGGGGCCGTCGCCGACGTGTCCGACACCGCCGACGGCGTCCCCGACCCCGCCCTGGACGCCGCCGAGGTCTCGCTCGCCTACCGCGCCCTGGCCCGGGCGACGGCCCACCTCGCCCACCGCGAGGGGCGCATCGACGCCGCCACGCGCGCCGACCTGGTGCGTCTCGTGCGCGAGCACCCGGGCGGTGGCGACACGGCCCCGACGGCACCGTCGGGCTCCGGGCCGGTGGGTACCCGGACGCGGCTCGACCCGGTGCGCACGGTGGCGGCGCTGCGTGCCGCACGCGCCCGCCTGACCGGTGACGTCGCCGTCGTCATGACGATGGGCGCCCTCCACGAGGGGCACCTCAGCCTCGTCCGGGCCGCGCGCACCGCGGCCCGCCACGTGATCGTGACGATCTTCGTCAACCCGACCCAGTTCGGCGACGCCGGCGACCTCGCCGCCTACCCGCGCACCCTCGAGGCCGACCTCGACGCGCTCGCCACGCTCGGCCCCGACGCGCCCGACGTCGTCTTCGCGCCGTCGGCGTCCGAGATCTACCCGGACGGCACGGCGGCACCCGGCGCCCGCGTGGTGGCCGGCCCCGCCGCGCACGGCTACGAGGGCGCGTCCCGCCCGGGGCACTTCGACGGCGTGCTCACGGTGGTGACCAAGCTGCTGCACCTGACGCGGCCCGACGTCGCGGTGTTCGGCGCGAAGGACGCGCAGCAGCTGGCGGTGGTGCGCGCGATGGTCCGGGCGCTCGACCTGCCGCTCTGGGTGCTCGCGGCACCCGTGGTGCGCGACGACGACGGCCTGGCGCGCTCGAGCCGCAACGTCCGCCTCGGCCCCGGGGGAAGGCGCGCGGCGCTCGCGCTGCCGCGCTCGGTGGCCGTCGTGGAGCGGCTCGCCGCGGCGGGCGCGGGTGTCGCCGACGTCGAACGGGCCGCGCGCGCCGAGCTCGAGGGTGCGGACGGCGTCGCCCTCGACTACGCCGACCTCGTCGACCCCGACACGTTCGCACCGCTCGCCGCCGACGCCCCGACCGGTGCGGACGGTCCGCGGGAGGCGACCTACGTCGTCGCGGCCGTCGTCGACGGCGTGCGTCTCCTCGACACCACCACGGTGACGCTGCACCCGCGGGAGGCGTGAGGCGCCCTCGGTAGGATCGGGGGTGAGTGACGCGCCTGCCAGCCCCTCGAACGACAGCACCGAACCGGTCGACCCCGTCGACACGACCGACGAGCACCTCGCGGTGGACGACGAGACGGGCACCGCGGACCCCGAGCAGGTGCGCGTGCGCAAGGACAAGCGTGAGCGGCTGCTGGCCGCCGGCGTCGAGCCCTACCCCGTGCAGGTGCCGGTGACGGCGTCGGTCGCGCAGGTGCGCCAGGAGCACGCCGACCTCGAGGCGGGCCAGGAGACCGACGCCGTCGTCGGCGTCGCCGGCCGCGTGGTGCACCTGCGCAACACGGGCAAGCTGTGCTTCGCCTCGATCGCCGACGGCGAGGGGCGCACGCTCCAGATCATGCTGTCGCTGGCCGAGGTGGGTCAGGACGCGCTCGCCGCGTTCAAGACCGACGTCGACCTGGGCGACTTCCTGTTCGCGTCGGGACGCGTGATCAGCTCGCGTCGCGGTGAGCTGTCGGTGATGGCGACCTCGTGGCAGCTGGCCTCGAAGGCGTTGCGCCCGCTGCCGACGATGCACAAGGAGACGAGCGAGGAGACGCGCGTGCGCCGTCGCTACCTCGATCTCATCGCCCGGCCCGACGCGCGTGACATGGTGCGCACGCGCGCCGCCGTCATGCGTTCGCTGCGCGAGTCCTTCCACGCGCGCGGATATCTCGAGGTCGAGACCCCGACCCTGCAGACGATCGCGGGCGGGGCGGCCGCCCGGCCGTTCACGACGCACATGAATGCTTTCGACGTCGACCTGTACCTGCGCATCGCCACCGAGCTGTTCCTCAAGCAGGCCGTGGTGGGGGGCGTGGAACGCGTCTACGAGATCGGACGCAATTTCCGGAACGAGGGTGTGGACTCCTCCCACAGCCCGGAGTTCTCCGCGATGGAGGCGTACGAGGCCTGGACGGACTACAACGGCATCGCGGCGATGACGCAGGGTCTGGTGCAGGAAGCCGCGCAGAACGTGTTCGGCACCACCACGGTCACCCTCGCGGACGGTTCGCCCTACGAGGTCGGAGGGGAGTGGGCCCAGATCTCGCTGTACCACGCGACCTCCGAGGCGCTGGGGGAGGAGATCACCCCGCAGGTGCCGCTCGCGCAGCTCCAGCGGTACGCGGAGAAGCTCGGTCTCGACGTCTCGGGCAAGGCCCCGACGCCCGGGAAGGTCGTCGAGGAGCTGTTCGAGCACCTGGTGGGGGACCACCTCGTGGCGCCGACGTTCGTGCGTGACTTCCCGGTCGACACGTCGCCGCTGACGCGCGCGCACCGCACGCTCCCGGGCGTCACGGAGAAGTGGGACCTCTACATCCGCGGGTTCGAGCTGGCGACCGGGTACTCCGAGCTCGTCGACCCGGTCGTCCAGCGCGAGCGCTTCGAGGCGCAGGCCCTGCTCGCCGCCGCGGGCGACCCCGAGGCGATGCTGCTCGACGAGGACTTCCTGCGCGCCGTCGAGCACGCGCTCCCGCCCATGGGAGGCATGGGGATGGGCGTGGACCGCCTCCTCATGGCGCTGACCGGCCGGGGTATCCGCGAGACCATCCTGTTCCCCCTCGTGAAGCCCGCCGCCACGGGTGCGCGCCGGGCGTAGGCTGAGCACATGGGTGATTTCTGGGCCAATCTCGGTGCCCTCGTCCCGTCGATCGGGGTGCTGGCGATCTTCGTCGTCGTCGTGCGTTCCATGATTCAGGGAGATCGACGCGCCCGTGCCGAGCGGCTGAAGCTCGAGCAGGAGCTGCGCGAGGATTCTCCGCGCTAAATCCTTGCGCGGTGTTCGGACAACCGTTCCGCGGCGCGCTGGATTGACTTTTCGCTTTCCCATGGGCACTGTTGTCGCGATTCACCGGTGCGAACCGGAATTCTGCGAAAGAGGAGTGACGAGATGGTGCAGCGAGTGAGTGTCGTCCTGGAGGACGACATCGACGGTGGCACGGCCGACGAGACCGTGACGTTCGGGCTCGACGGCGTGAGCTACGAGATCGACCTCTCCGACGCGAACGCGTCGAAGCTGCGTGACGCGCTCGCCCCCTGGGTCGGGCAGGCGCGCCGTGCCGGCGGCCGCAAGGCGACGGGTGCGCGCTCGAGCAAGCCGCGCGCGAGCCGCGGGTCCGACGCCTCGGCGATCCGCGCCTGGGCGGCCGACAACGGCCACACCGTGAGCGAGCGGGGTCGCATCCCCGCCGAGGTGCGCGAGGCCTACGAGGCCGCGCACTGACCCACGGTGCACCCGATGCAGGGCCCGGACCGCAGCGCGGTCCGGGCCCTGCGTGCTCGTGTGCCCCGACCGTCGTCGTGCGCCATGATGGAGGCATGACCTACACCCTGGTACTGCTCCGCCACGGCGAGAGCGAGTGGAACGCGAAGAACCTGTTCACCGGCTGGGTCGACGTGGCCCTGTCGGAGAAGGGGGTCGAGGAGGCGAGGCGCGGCGGTCGCCTGCTCGCCGAGAACGGCATCCTCCCCGACGTCGTGCACACCTCGCTGCTGCGCCGCGCCATCACGACGGCGAACCTCGCCCTCGACGCCGCCGACCGCCACTGGATCGAGACCAAGCGGTCCTGGCGCCTGAACGAGCGCCACTACGGCGCCCTCCAGGGCAAGGACAAGAAGCAGACCCTCGAGACCTACGGCGAGGAGCAGTTCATGCTCTGGCGCCGCTCCTACGACGTGCCGCCGCCGGACATCGAGCTGGGCTCGGAGTTCTCCCAGGACAGCGACGCGCGCTACGCCGGCGAGCCGATCCCGCGCGCGGAGGCGCTCGCGCAGGTCCTCGATCGCGCCCTGCCCTACTGGGACGGCGAGGTCGTGCCCGACCTGAAGGCCGGGCGCACCGTCCTCGTGGCCGCGCACGGCAACTCGCTGCGCGCGATCATCAAGCACCTCGACGGCGTCGACGACGCCACGATCGCGGGCCTCAACGTGCCCACGGGCATCCCGCTGGTCTACGAGCTCGACGAGAACCTCGCGCCGGTCACGCCCGGGGGCACCTACCTCGACGCCGACGCCGCGGCCGCCGCCATCGCCGCCGTCGCGAACCAGGGTCGCTGACCCTCTCTCCCCGACGCGCGAGGCCCCCGTCCGACACGGACGGGGGCCTCGCGCGTGCTCGGGCGAGCATCAGATCGTCGTGAGCGGCTCCTCGCGCACGAACGGGTCGCCCGTGACCAGGAACATGATGCGGCGCGCCACGGACACCCCGTGGTCGCCGAAGCGCTCGAAGTAGCGGCCCAGCAGCGTGATGTCGACGAGCTCCTGCGCCGACAGGCCCGACACGTCGGCCGACGGCGCCAGCATGAGTCGGAACGTCTCCTTGTGGAGAGCGTCCAGCGCGTCGTCGTCGGCCAGGACCTGGCTGGCGAGGTTGAGGTCGTGCCCCTCGAGGAGGTTGACCACGTCGTTCGCGACGGCGTTGACGGCCTCGACGACCTGGTCGAACAGGTCACGGGCCACCTCGGGCAGCGCGAGCGCGGGGTAGCGCCCGCGCGCCACCTGGGCCACGTGACGGGCGAGGTCGCCCATGCGCTCGAGCGTCGCGGACAGCCGGAGCCCGGTCACGACGATGCGCAGGTCGCTGGCGACCGGGGCCTGGCGCGCCAGCAGCGTGACGCACTGCGCGTCGAGGAGTCCTGGACCTGGTCGATCTCGCGGTCGGCCGCGATGACGCGCTCCGCGAGGGCGAGGTCGCCCGTGGTCAGCGCGGTCGTGGCGTCGCGCATCGCCGTGCGCACCTTCTGCGCCATCAGGACCAGGTCGTCGCCGACCTGCTCCAGGTCCTGCCTGAAGATCTCGCGCACCTTGTTCCTCCTCGTCGTGCCCGCCCGGTGACGTCCGGCGTCCGGGCGCGTGGTCACCGCTACCGCCCGAGCCTGCCACCTCGATCCTGTCACGGCGGAATCGGGAGGTGAACGGCGGGTGAGGTGACGATGAACTCCCGGCGGCCACCGGCGCTCCCGCCCGGGGTGCGGCGCGGGCGCGTCCGGCGGGTGCGTAACCTCGGGGGCGTGACCGACCCGGTGAGCATCGTGACCGCGGCGCTGCTGGCGCTGCTCGTCGTGGCCGTCGCCGTCCTCGCCTTCCGCACCAGCGAGCGCCAGCTGCGCCCGGCACCGTCGCCGGCGGGGCCCGAGGTCGACGTCGACGGCGACCTCGTCGGTCTCCTGGGCCACCTCGCGGCCGCCTCGGTGGTCCTGGGACCGGGCGACGTCGTGCTGCGCGCGAGCGCTCCGGCGCACGCCCTCGGCGTCGTGCGGGGCGGGCAGCTCGCGCACGCGGAGCTCGCGACCCTGGCGGCGGAGGCGCGCGTGGAGGGCGGCTCGCGCGAGGTGCAGCTGTCGCTGCCGCGCGGACCCGCCGCGGGCGCCGGTCGGTTCGTGGCCGCGGTCCAGGTCGTCGCGCTCGCCGGGGACCGCGTGCTCGTCCTCGTCGAGGACCGCACCGCCCAGATCCGGCTCGACGACGTGCGCCGCGACTTCGTCGCCAACGTCTCGCACGAGCTCAAGACCCCGGTCGGCGCCATCGCGCTCCTCGCCGAGACGCTGACCGAGGCGGCCGACGATCCCGACGCCGTGCGCACCTTCGCCGAGCGGATGGGACGGGAGTCGCGCCGTCTCTCCGGCCTCGTGCAGGACATCATCGACCTGTCGCGGCTGCAGGACGCCGACGTCAACCTCGAGTCGCGCGCCGTGCCGGCCGACGAGATCGTGCGCGAGGCGATCTCCCGGGCCTCGGTCGAGGCCAGGGCGCGCGACATCGCGATCCACGCCGGAAGCGGGCGGGACCTGGCGCTCCAGGGTGACCCCGGGCTGCTCGTGACGGCGCTGCGCAACCTGCTCGACAACGCGCTGCGCTACTCCGAGCCCGGGACGCGCATCGCCGTCGGCGTCCGGCAGGGCGATGACGACCTCGTCGAGATCGCCGTCGTGGACCAGGGCATCGGGATCGACCCCGAGAACCTGCCGCGGGTCTTCGAGCGCTTCTACCGCGTCGACCCCGCGCGCTCCCGGCTCACGGGAGGGACCGGCCTGGGGCTGTCCATCGTCAAGCACGTCGCCGCCGACCACGGCGGCGAGGTGACCGTCTGGTCGACCCCCGGTCGTGGGTCGACCTTCACGCTGCGGATCCCGGCGGCCACGGTGCCGCCGCCCGAGTCCACCACGGAGGCACCAGCATGACCCGCATCCTGCTCGTCGAGGACGAGGAGTCCTACCGCGCGCCGCTCGCGTACCGGTTGGAGAAGGACGGGTTCGAGGTGGTGCAGGCGGCCACCGGACCCGACGCCGTCGAGGCCTTCGCCCAGGGGGCGCCGACCTGGTGCTGCTCGACCTCATGCTTCCCGGGATGGACGGCACCGAGGTGTGCCGCGAGCTGCGCCGCACCAGCGACGTCCCCGTGATCATGCTGACCGCCAAGGACGACGAGATCGACAAGGTCGTCGGGCTCGAGCTCGGTGCCGACGACTACGTCACGAAGCCCTACTCCTACCGCGAGCTGCTGGCCCGGATGCGCGCGGTGCTGCGGCGCCGCGGCGACCAGGGCGCCGGCGAGGTGGAGGCGGCGGGCGACGTCATCGCCGTCGGGCGCATCGTGATGGACCGGCAGCGGCACGAGGTGAGCGTCGACGGCGCGGTGGTGGCCGTGCCGCTGCGCGAGTTCGAGCTGCTCGAGATGTTCCTGCGCAACCCCGACCGGGTGCTGACGCGGGGGCAGCTGATCGACCGGATCTGGGGTGCGAACTACGTGGGGGACACGAAGACGCTCGACGTCCACGTGAAGCGCCTGCGCTCGAAGATCGAGGACGATCCCGGGCAGCCCGTCGTGCTGGTGACGGTGCGAGGGCTCGGCTACAAGCTCGTCACCTGAGGTCCGCCCGACCCGCGGCGGGCGCCGGCCCCGTCAGGGGACGAGGTCGGCGTACTGCGGGAACGTGCCGTCGAGCACGGGGACCAGGTGGCTGATCTGGCCGAGGTCCGGCGTCGAGAAGACCATCTCGACGTTGGACCCGGGGCTCCCCGGGACGCCGTCGAGCAGGACCTCCTCCTGCTCCTCGCCGCCCATCAGCACGGTGGAGCCGGCGCCGACGCTGATCGTCCGCGACGGGCCGTCGCTGAATCCCAGGGTGACCGTGACGTCGTCGGCCGTGGTGTTCGTGAGCCCACCGACGAGGCGGGCGACGGCGCCCTCCTCGCTCGCCACGAGGACGATGTTCTCGCCGCGCACCGGCGAGTTCCTCTCCTGCCAGACCACGCGGGCGCCGTCGGACGCGGCGTAGGGCACGTTCGAGAGCACCGGCGAGCAGGCCGAGAGCGTCAGGGCGAGACCGGCGGCGGCGACGCTCGCGGCGAGACGGACAGCGGTGCGGGACATGCGTCCTCCAGGAGGGCGGTGACGGATCTCCCCCACCGTACCGTCGGCGTGCCGTCAGGCTCGCGCGCGGGGGTGAGGTTTCGTTCACGTTTCGCGCATCGGTGCTGGTGACGGCTGATTTGCCGGGCGGCGTGCGTGGTATTCTTGACCCCGGAAAGGGGAGTGCCCTACATGTCTTTTGAGGTTGGCGAGACCGTCGTCTATCCGCACCACGGTGCAGCCCTGATCGAGAAGATCTCGACCCGCGTGCTCCGCGGCGAGGAGAAGATCTACCTGACCCTGAAGATCGCCCAGGGCGATCTCCAGATCGAGGTCCCGGCCGAGAACGTCGACCTCGTCGGCGTGCGCGACGTCGTCGGTCGCGAGGGTCTGGACCGGGTGTTCGAGGTGCTGCGCGCCGAGTACACCGAGGAGCCGACCAACTGGTCGCGCCGCTACAAGGCCAACGTCGAGAAGATCGCCTCCGGTGACGTGATCAAGGTGGCCGAGGTCGTGCGCGACCTGTCCCGCCGCGACACCTCCCGCGGGCTCTCGGCGGGGGAGAAGCGCATGCTCGCCCGGGCCCGTCAGATCCTGGTCTCCGAGCTCGCGCTCGCGGAGAAGACCGACGAGGACCGGGCCGAGGCCATCCTCGACGAGGTGCTCGCGTCCTGACCCGACACCGCTCCACGAGGCCCGCACCCGCTCCGGCGGTGCGGGCCTCGTGCGTCGATAGGCTGTCGCGGTGACCCTGCACCTGTACGACTCCGCCACGCGCTCCGTGCGCGAGTTCACGCCCCTCGTCCCCGGCCGGGTCGGGATGTACGTGTGCGGTGCCACCGTGCAGGGCGAGCCGCACGTCGGGCACCTGCGCTCCGCCGTCGCCTTCGACGTGCTCGTGCGGTGGCTGCGCCGCAGCGGCCTCGAGGTCACGCTCGTGCGCAACGTGACCGACATCGACGACAAGATCCTCGACAAGGCGCGCGAGGCCGGCGTGCCGTGGTGGGCCTGGGCCTACCGGCACGAGGGGCTCTTCACCGCCGCCTACGACGCGATCGGGATCGCGCCCCCGACCTACGAGCCGCGCGCCACCGGCCACGTGCCGGACATGGTCGAGCTCATGCGGCTGCTCGTCGAGAGCGGGCACGCGTACACCGGTGCGTCCGGCAACGTCTGGTTCGACGTGCGCTCGCTGCCGTCCTACGGCTCGCTGACGCGCCAGCTGCTGGAGAACCTGTCGGTGGACGCCGGCGCCGAGAGCGGCCCCGAGGACAAGCGGCACCCGCACGACTTCGCGCTGTGGAAGGCGCCGCGCGACGGCGAGGCGGCCACGGCGTCGTGGGACACGCCCTACGGGCGGGGCCGGCCCGGCTGGCACCTGGAGTGCTCCGCGATGGCGCGGCGCTACCTCGGCGAGACCTTCGACATCCACGGCGGCGGCATCGACCTGCGCTTCCCCCACCACGAGAACGAGCAGGCGCAGAGCCGTGCCGCCGGTTTCGGGTTCGCCCGGTACTGGCTGCACAACGCCTGGGTGACCTCGGGCGGGGAGAAGATGAGCAAGTCGCTCGGGAACTACCTCTCCGTCGCCGCGGTCCTCGAGCGGACCGATCCGGCGGTGCTGCGGTTCGCGCTCGCCGTCGTGCACTACCGCTCGACCGTGGAGTTCTCCGACGCGACGCTCACCGAGGCCGCCACGACGTGGGAGCGGCTCGCCGGGTTCGTCACCCGGGCCGCCGAGGCGCACGGGGAGGACGACGGCGACGCGGTCGCCGCGGTCGACCTCCCACCCGCCTTCGCCGCGGCGATGGACGACGACGTGAACGTGGCCGCGGCCCTCGCCGTCGTGCACGATCACGTCCGGCGCGGCAACGCGGCACTGGCGGCCGGGGACGCGGACGCGGCCCGGAGCGCCGCGCTGGCGGTCCGTGGGATGCTTGACGTCCTCGGTCTGGACCCGCTGGCGCCCCGGTGGCGCTCGGGTGACGGGTCGGGTGCCGTGCAGGACGCCCTCGCCTCGCTCGTCGCGAGCGTGCTCGCGCAGCGCAGGGCGGCACGGGAGGCGAAGGACTGGGCGCGCGCGGACGAGCTGCGCGACGTCCTGACGGCGGCCGGGGTCGCCGTCGAGGATGCGGCGGGCGGCGCCCGCTGGACGATCAAGGGACAGTGACGATGGCAGGTAACTCCCAGCGGCGGGGCGCGGTGCGCAAGGCCGGCAGCAAGAAGGGCGCCACCGTCGGGTCCGGCGGTAACCGCCGCCAGGGGCTGGAGGGGCGTGGTCCGACGCCGAAGGCGACCGACCGCCCCTACCACCCGGCGGCCAAGCGGGCCGCCGCGGCCGCCCGCCGCGACGCCAAGCGCCCGGCCGCGGCGACGCGCACGGCGGGCCGGGGGCGCTCGTCGGCGCGCGCCGTCGGCGACGAGACGGTCTACGGCCGCAACTCGGTGGTCGAGGCGCTGCGCGCGCACGTGCCCGCCAAGACGCTGTACGTGGCCTCCAACGTCGAGGCGGACGACCGTGTCCGCGAGATCCTGCGGCTCGCGCTGAACCAGGGTGTGCCGCTGATCGAGACCACGAAGGTCGAGCTCGACACGCTCGCCGACCGGGGCATCCACCAGGGCGTGCTCCTCACGGTGGGCGAGTACACCTACGCCGATCCGGCCGACCTGATCGAGGCGGCGGCGGACTCGGGGCGGCCGGGGCTCGTCGTCGCGCTCGACGGCGTGACGGACACGCGCAACCTCGGGGCGATCATCCGCTCGGCGGGGGCGTTCGGAGCGCACGGTGTGGTCGTGCCCGAGCGCCGTTCGGCCGGCGTGAACGCCGCGGCGTGGAAGACGTCGGCCGGTGCGGCAGCGCGCGTGCCGGTCGCGCGCGCCACCAACCTCGTGCGCACGCTGCGAGACTTCCAGCAGGCCGGGTTCTTCGTGGTCGGGCTCGCGGGCGACGGCGGTTCGCTCGTGGGCGACCTCGACGTCGCCGACGGCCCGGTGGTGCTCGTGGCCGGGGCCGAGGGCAAGGGGCTGTCACGCCTGGTGCGCGAGACGTGCGACGTCGTGGCGGCGATCCCGATCGCCTCGGCGGTCGAGAGCCTCAACGCCTCCGTGGCGGCGTCCCTGGCGCTCTACGAGGTCGCGCGCGCCCGCTCCTGACGCACGTCCGCGAAGGCTTCCCGGCGCTCCAGAAGTGCCTCGCGAAGGCCCCAGAAGTACCTCGCGGGTTCCCAGAAGTACCTCGCGGGTCAGCCGAGGAGCGGGTTGCCGGCGTCGACGTCGGCGGGCTCGTCCTCGACGTCGTCGCTGATCGCGCGCAGCGTCGCGGTGTCCAGGCCGAGGACGGCCTTCTCGTCGGGGCGGTGGCGCAGCACGTGGTCGACGTAGTCCGGGACGACGTCGATCAGCGGCAGGTCCTGCTCCGCCTCCTGCGAGCGGTACCAGCGGTGCTCGAGCAGCTCGTGGAAGATCTCCGCGGGCTCCAGCTTGCCGCGCAGCTCCCGCGGCACGGCCCGGATGGCGGGCTCGAAGATCGTGCGCAGCCAGTCGTGCGCGACGAACTCCTCCTCCTCGCCCTGCCGCTCGGTGGCGGCCCGGTAGGCGTCCATGTCGTTGAGCAGGCGGCGCGCCTGGTTCTCCTGCACGTCGAGCCCCGTGAGGCGCATCAGCCGGCGGTGGTGGTGGCCGGCGTCGACGACCTTCGGCTGGATGCGGATCCTCGTGCCGTCGACGTCGGTGGACATGTCGAGCTCGCCGACGTCGAACCCGAGGTGGTTGAGTCGCGAGATGCGGGACTGCACGCGCCACATCTCGCCCGGCTCGAACCACTCCGAGACCGTCAGCTCCTGCCACAGCTCCTCGTAGCGCACGACGAGCATCTCACCGACCGTGAGGGTGTCGACCGTGGAGTCGAGGATCTCGCCCGCCTCGAGGTCCATGAGCTCGCCGATGACGTTGACGCGCGCGATCTCGAGGTCGTAGGCGCGCTGGCCGTCGGAGAGGTGCTGGTGCAGGTCGCCGGTCTCGGCGTCCACCAGGTAGGCCGCGAAGGCGCCCGCGTCCCGGCGGAACAGCGTGTTCGAGAGCGAGACGTCGCCCCAGTAGAAGCCGTTGAGGTGCAGGCGCACGAGGAGCACGGCGAGCGCGTCGATCAGACGCGTCGCGGTGTCGGGCCGCAGGTACTGGCTGAAGAGCGCGCGGTAGGGGAGGGAGAACTGCAGGTGCTCGGTGATGAGCACCGAGTTGAGCTCCTCGCCGTCGCGGCTGCGGCGCCCCGTGATCACGCCGACCGGCTCCACCGAGGGCACGTCGATGCGGGAGAGCTGGCGCAGCAGCTCGTACTCGCGGTGCGCGACGGACTCGCCGATCTCCTTCACCGCGATGACCCGGCCGGACAGCCGCACGAAGCGCACCACGTGGCGCGAGATGCCTCGCGGGAGTGCGGCCAGCACCTCGTCGGGCCACTCCTCCAGCGGGATGTGCCAGGGGAGCGTGAGGAGCGCGGGGTCGGGGGCGGCCGCGGTGATCTGGAGGCGGTTGCTCACGGCGAGGTCCTTCGGGCGGTGGTGGGGTCTCGGCGGTCGCGGCGCGTCAGCGCAGGCGCTGGGCGGTGAGCGGGGCGGCGGCGGCGAGGTCGGCGACGACGGGGTGGTCGGGCGCCGCCAGGAGCTGCGAGAGCGGGCCCGTGGCCACGATGACGCCGTCGGCCAGCACGTGCACCCGCGAGCACAGGCGCTCGACGGACTCGAGGTCGTGCGAGACGAGCAGCACGCTGATGCCCAGGTCGGTGGTGAGGGTCTTGAGCCGCCGCAGGATCTCCGAGCGCAGGCCGGGGTCGATGGCCGTCAGCGGCTCGTCGAGGATGAGGACGTCGGGCCGCGTCGCCAGGGCGTGGGCCAGCGCGAGGCGCTGACGCTCGCCCCCGGACATCGTGCGCACCGTGCGCGGGAGGAAGTGCTGCTCCAGGGCCACGAACTCGAGCAGCCCCTCGGGGGTGCTCGCGTGGGTGCGACCCGCCCGGCGGGCCTCCTTCAGCGCGGCGGTGAGGTACTTCTCCACGGTCAGGCGGGGGTCCGACGTCGGCACGCCGTCCTGCGAGACCCGTCGGACGGCGCCGGCGAACTCCTTCTTGTCGCCGCGGCGCAGCTTCGAGACCGTCCGCCCCCGGTAGGTCGCGGTACCGGCGTAGGGCGGGCGCAGCCCGACGAGGGCGCGCACGAGCGTGGACTTCCCGGCCCCGGACGGGCCCACGATCCCGACGGCGGGCTCCCGCGCACCGATCGTCAGGTCGACGCCGTGCAGCACCTCCTGCCCGTCGTAGCCGGTGTGGAGCGCGCTCGCGACGATGATCGCCTCACCTGCCTGTGCCATGTCTCCCATTCTCCCGCACCCGGCACCGCCTCCGGCACCACCCCGGTACGCCGCGAGGGCGGCCCCGTGACCGGGACCGCCCTCGCGGACGTGGTTGCGTGCTGCGTGCAGCTCGGGCCGGATCAGCCCGGCAGACGCTGGCCGGAGCCGGCGGCGAAGTGGTGCTGCTCGCCCTGGCGGATCTTCACCCACAGGCGCGAACCCTTGTCGGGCACGCGGCGCGGGTCGATGCGCACGATGATCTGGGCCTGGCCGGCGCCCGAGGAGATGTTCTCCGCCGCCTCGCCGCCACCGGCGAGCTGGCCGTACACGAACGCGTCCGAGCCGAGCTCCTCGACGAGGTTGACCTCGACCGGGAACGCACCCGCCGAACCCTCGTCGACGACGTCGAGCGCCTCGGGGCGGAAGCCCAGGTTGATCTTGCCGCCGTCGGCGTCGGTGACACCGGCGAGGGTCTCGCGGGCAAGCGGGATGCTGGCCGGGCCGAGCTTCGCGGCGCCGTTCTCGATGTGGAACTCGCCGATGTTCATCGCGGGCGAGCCGATGAAGCCGGCCACGAAGATGTTGGCGGGCGTGTCGTACATCTCGCGCGGGGTGCCGACCTGCTGGAGCAGACCGTCCTTGAGGACCGCGATGCGGTCACCCATCGTCAGGGCCTCGGTCTGGTCGTGCGTGACGTAGACCGTGGTGACGCCGAGGCGACGCTGCAGCGAGGCGATCTGGGTGCGCGTCTGCACGCGGAGCTTGGCGTCGAGGTTCGACAGCGGCTCGTCCATGAGGAACACCTGGGGCTGACGGACGATGGCGCGACCCATCGCGACGCGCTGGCGCTGACCACCCGAGAGGGCCTTCGGCTTGCGGTCGAGGTACTGCTCGAGGTCGAGGATCTTGGCGGCCTCCTCGACCCGGGTGCGGATCTCCGGCTTGGGGGTGCCGGCGATCTTGAGCGCGAAGCCCATGTTGTCGGCGACCGACATGTGCGGGTACAGCGCGTAGTTCTGGAACACCATCGCGATGTCGCGGTCCTTGGGCTGAACGTCCGTGACGTCGCGGTCCCCGATGAGGATGCGACCGGAGTTGACGTCCTCCAGGCCGGCGAGCATGCGCAGGGAGGTCGACTTGCCGCAGCCGGACGGGCCGACCAGGACGAGGAACTCGCCGTCGGCGACCTCGAGGTTCAGGCTGTCCACCGACGGGCGGGTGGAGCCCGGGTAGATGCGCGTGGCGTTGTCGTAGGTGACGGTAGCCATGGGTGATTCGCGTTCCCTTCACCGGCAGGTACGTGCCGGACGATCCGTTGTGAAGAGTGACAGCGGCGTCTGCGCTGACACGCCGGGTCCGAGGGCGGCGGGGCCGCTCGCAGCACGAGGCGGAGTCATCATGCCACAGGGCTCGCGAGGGCGTGTGACGAGCCTCACCGGGTGGGCGCGGACCGTCGTGGGTGTCAGCCGCGGGCGGCGAGCACCTCGCGCAGGAGGGCGACGACGGCGGGCTCGTCCGCCACGCGGACGCTCGCCGCGGTCTCGCCGTCGCCCACCTTGACGCCCAGGTCGCCCTCGCGCAGCGAGGCCAGGGCGTGCTCGTCGGTCGTGTCGTCGCCCGCGAACAGGACGGCGACGGCGGCGGGTGCGACCCCGGCGTCCGCCGCCGCGCGCTCGCGCACCCAGGCGACGCCGTCGGCCTTCGTCACGTCGCGCACCGCGAGCTCGACGACCGACTTGCCCACGATCGCGTGGACGCCCGGCCAGGTGGCGGGACCGGCGACGGCGCGCTCGGTGGCGGCCGCTCCGGCGTCGGGGTCCGCCTGCCGGGTGTGCAGCACGCGGCCGAACGTCTTGCTCTCCACCCACGCGCCCTCGGCGGCCGAGGCGATCTCACCGAGGCTGTCGTCGAGCCGGGTGATCAGCGCGCGCTCGTCGGCGGTCGGCTCGAGCGGCTCCACGCTCGGACCGCCAGGCTCCACGACGCCGTGCTCGACGCCGTGCGAGGCGGCCAGCAGCGTCCCGACCGGCGGCTGCGCGAGCTCGACCAGGTCGACCAGGCGGCGCCCGGAGACCAGCGCCAGCGTCGTGGCCGGGTGGGCGGCGATAGCCGCCAGCACCTCGGCGGCCCCCGGCGTCATGGTGACGCCCATCGGGTCGTCCCCCAGGGGGCGAGCACGCCGTCGAAGTCGAGGGCGACGGCGAGGTGGGCGGGGGAGGCGGTCCGGGCGACGGCCACGGCCAGGTCGTCCGCGCCCGTCAGGGTCGGGTCGAGGGAGGTCACGGGACTAGACATGGGACTCGCGCACGGGCATGGCCCGGAGCGTACCGAGGAAGGACGCGGCCCAGTGCTGCACGTCCGAGTCCAGGACGCGGCGCCGCAGCGCCCGCATCCGGCGCCGCTTCTCGCGGGGCTCGAGCGAGATCGCCTCGAGGATCGCGCGCTTCATCCCGTCGATGTCGTGCGGGTTGACGATGAGCGCCTGTCCGAGCTCGTCGGCCGCGCCGGCGAACTCGCTGAGCACGAGCACGCCGTCGAGGTCGGTGCGGGCGGCCACGTACTCCTTGGCCACGAGGTTCATGCCGTCGCGCAGCGCGGTGACGAGCATGACGTCGGCCGCGCGGTACATCGCGACCATCTCCTCCAGCGGGTAGGAGTGGTGCATGTAGTGGATGGCGGCGCGGCCGAGGGCGCCGTGGTCGCCGTTGATGCGGCTGACGGTGACCTCGACGTCGTCACGCAGGACCTTGTACTCCTCGACCTGCTCGCGCGACGGGCTCGCCACCTGCACGAGCGTCACGTCCGGGACGCTGACGCTGCCGTCCTGGAGCAGCTCCCCGAACGCCTTGAGGCGGTGACGGATGCCCTTGGTGTAGTCGAGGCGGTCGACGCCCAGCAGCATCACGGCCGGGTCGCCGAGGTCGCGACGGATCTGGGCGGCGCGCTCGACGACCTCCGGGGTCTGCGCGAGCTCGCTGATGGAGCCGGAGTCGATCGAGATGGGGAACGCCGCGATGCGCACGTGGCGCTCGGGCCGCGTCCAGCGGCTGCCGATCGTGACGACCGACCCGCGCGTGGTGAGGTCGGTGTGGCGCCGGACGCTGCGCAGGATGTTGGCCGCGTCGCTGGTGCGCTGGGTGCCCACGAGGTCGGCGCCCAGCAGCCCCTCCACGACCTGCTTGCGCCACGGCAGCTGCGCGAAGATCTCCGGCGGCGGGAAGGGGATGTGCAGGAAGAAGCCGATCCGCAGGTCCGGGCGCAGCGCCCGCAGCAGGCTCGGCACCAGCATGAGCTGGTAGTCCTGCACCCACACGGTCGCGTTCGGGGCGGCGGCCCGCGCCGCCGCGGTGGCGAAGCGCCGGTTCACGGTGACGTAGGAGTTCCACCAGGTGCGGTGGAACTCGGGGTCGACGACGGCGTCGTGCAGCAGCGGCCACAGCGTCCCGTTCGAGAAGCCCTCGTAGTAGGACTGCACCTCGGCGTCGGAGAGCGGGACGGGCACGAGATGGATCTCGTCGTCGTCGAACGGGTCCAGGTCGAGGTCGGGCGTGCCGGCCCAGCCCACCCAGGCGCCGTCGGCCTCGCGCATGATCGGCGCGAGCGCCGTCACGAGACCGCCGGGGGAGCGGTTGGTCTCCACGCCGTTGCCGGTCACCGTGGCGTCCACGGGGAGACGGTTCGCGACGACGACGAGGTCGTACTCGCCCGCCGGCGCGGGGTGGCCTCCGGGACGACCTGGGTGCGGTCGGCGGGGGCGGTCGCGGTGGTGTCGTCGGCCGTGGCGACCGGGGTCTCCTCGGCCGCGGCGTCGGTGTCGGCAGCAGCGGCGTCGGCGGCGGGCTCGGGATCGCGCTCTGGGGTGCTCACCCCTCAACCGTAGGCGCTGGGGCGTCCGCCGTGAGGGTCGCGCGCCCGACCGGCCGCCGGACGTCCGCTCCCGAGCCCACGCCGTCGGATACGTTCGTCCCCATGGTGAGCGCCGGTGACGAGGTGGGTGGGTACACCCTCGTGACGCGCCTCGGCAGCGGTGGGATGGGCACCGTGTGGGAGGCGCGTGACGCCGCGGGCACCGCCGTCGCGCTCAAGCTCCTGCACCCCGCGATCAGCGCCGACCCGGACGCGCGCGCTCGCCTGGCGCGCGAGGTCGCGAGCCTGCACCGGGTGCGCGGCAACCGCGTCGCGCGCGTGCTGGACGCCGAGGTCGAGGACGACCTCGCGTTCGTCGCCACCCAGCTCGTGGAGGGGCTCAGCCTCGAGGAGTCGGTCGCGGCCGAGGGCGCGTTCGACCCGGTCGACCTGCACCCGCTCGCGCGCGACCTGCACGAGGCCGTCGGCCAGGTGCACGCGGCCGGTCTCCTGCACCGCGACCTCAAGCCCGGCAACGTCATGGTCACCTACGACGGCCCGGTGCTCATCGACTTCGGCATCGCGCAGCTCGTCGACGACGACCGGCTGACCCACACCGGCTTCGTCACCGGCACCCCCGGGTTCCTCGACCCCGCCACGCTGACCGGCGGCCGCCTCGGCCACGAGGGGGACTGGTTCGGGTGGGCGGCCGTGATGCTGTTCGCCGCGACCGGGCGACCGCCGTTCGGCCGCGGTCCGATGGAGGCGGTCCTGGGGCGCATGACGACGGCGCGTCCCGACGTCGACCACCTCGCCCCCGCGGTCGCGGCGGCCTTCCGCGCCGCGCTCGCGCCCGACCCGCGCGAGCGACCCGACCCTCGGGCGCTGCTGCGCGTCCTCGAGAACGATGCCCTCGGCCTGGAGCAGGAGGCGCCGGCCCCCGCCCCCGCACCGTTCCCCGCGGAGCGCACGCGCATCGTGCCGGCGCCGCCCGGGCCGGTGGCCGGGGCGACCGGCTCGCCTGCCGTCGGCGCCACCGCCGTCGTCGCACCCGGCCCCCGCGCTCCTCGGCCCGGAGACACCCCGCCGCCCACGGCCTATCTGCCGGGATCGACCCCGGCGAGCTCCGGCGTCGTGGACGACACGGGGCGACCGGCCGACCCGCCCCCGCCGCCCGCCTGGGCCTTCCCACCGCCGCCGCGCCGGGCGCTCGTCGGAGCGAGCGGCGCGCTCGTCGTCGCCCTCGCGATCGGGTGGCCGGGGATCGCGGTGGTCGGCGTCGTCGTCGGCTTCACGCTGCTGACGGCGGTCGGACTCGTCGAGCGTCGGACGCGGGCGAGGCGGCTCGCGCGCGGACGGCGGCGCTCGGACGGCTGGGCGGCCGCCGGCTGGACCCTGCCGATGCTGCTCGTGGGGGTCGTCACGGCCCTCATCCCGCTCGGGGTGGGCGGCGTGGTCGCCGTCGGCGCCTGGTGGATCGGCTCGACGCTCGCCGCGGGTGACGTCGTGGGCGGGGTGCCCGCCGGGGCCGCGGTGCTCGTCACACCGCTGGCGCTCGCGGCCGGACTGCTGGCCGCGTGGTGGGTGCCGCTGGCCGAGACCACCCGGATCGGCGCCCGCAGCACCTGGCGGGTCCTCGCGCCGTCCGCCGCGACGCGGCAGGTGTGGCTCCTGCTCCTGGCTGGCCTCGCCGTCGCCCTCGTGCTGGCCGGGCTGGGCGGTCTCGGGTCCGACGGCGGGGTGTGGACGCCCCTGCCCGCTCCCCCGCCGTCTGACCCGCGGCCCGCTCCGGGCCGGGGCGCCTCAGCCCTCGCCGAGCAGCATCGCCGCGGACTGCGCCACGCCGAAGTAGATGCGCGCGTCGGCGGTGTCGGTCTGGCTGTCGCTGCGCGCCTGGACCGTGACCACGTGGTCGCCGTCGGGGCCGGAGTAGTAGTGGCTCAGCGCCACGACACCCATCGAGCTGCCGCCCTTGAAGGCAACCTCGTCGAACGTCTCGGCCACGGCCGGCTCGATGCCCGGGCTGGCCCCGAGGATCGCGGTGAGCGGCTCCCCCGCCGGGGTGTCGGCCTTCTCCTGGAGCGCGAGCTGGGCCGCCACGAGGTCGGCCGGGGTCGCGAACCAGTCGAGCCCGTCCTGCCACACGGTCTCGGCGATCGTGGTCGGGTCGATCCCGGGAGGGCCGGCGGGCAGGGCCTCCAGCACGGCGCGGCGCTCGGTCTCGTCGCCGTCGGCCCACGCCTGGCGCGGCGCCTGGTCGTCGCCCCAGCCCAGGATGAAGAGCTCGCGCGTCGTCAGGAGCGGGGTGTTGAGACCGGGGTCGGACTGACCCATGACGGCCAGCTGAGCCTCGACGGCCTCGCGACCGACGGTCTCGATCAGCAGGTCGGTCGCGGTGTTGTCGCTGATCGCGATCATGGCCTCGGCGGCCTCCTGCACGGTCACCTGCGTGCCGGCCGGCTCGTTCTGGAGCTCGCCGCTCGGCATGCTCTTGACGTCCTCGGTCAGGGTGAGCGGGGTGTCCCACGTCAGCGTGCCGGCGGCGACGGCGTCGGTCACCGCGCCCAGCACGTACAGCTTGAACACGGAGCCGATCGGGAACGCGCCGTCATCCCCGGCGCGGAACACCTCCTCCGGGTTCGCCGGATCGGTGACGTCGGTGACGACCAGGGTGGTCTCGGCGGGCAGCGCCTCGACGTCGTCCGTCAGCTCGTCCCACGAGGCCGCGGCCTCGAACTCGAACGGCTCCTGGAAGAACAGCTGCTCGATGAGGCCGTCCTCGGCCAGCGAGATCGAGAGCTCGAGGACCGCGCCCGCCGAGTCCCGCAGCGTCACGACGGCGGCGGCGTCGTCGCCCTCGTACCCGATCGGCTCCCACGGGCCGGTGGTCGCGAACCCGGTGAACGCCTGCACGAGGGCGGCGCCGCCCGTGCTCTCGCGCACCGCGGGGGCCAGGCGGGCGTCGGCGTCGGCCGCGTCGATCGCGGCGCCCGGGACGAGCGACGCGATGGTCCACGTCACCTGCTCGCCGACCGGGGTGTCCGGGATCTCGACGACGGGGGCGTCCGCCGTGCCGTCGGTGGCGTCCTCGCTCGCCTCCGTCGCAGAGGCCGAGGTCGGCGCCCCGGTCTCCTCGGGTCCCTCGGTGTCGTCGCCCCCGGTCGAGCAGGCGCCCAGCACGAGGGCGAGTCCGGCGATCAGGGCGGGAGCGCGGTGTCGCATCGTCATCGTGGTCGTCGTCATGCCTCCACTCCACCACCCGGCGCCCTCGGGCGCCTCCACCGGGTGGGGGAAACCGCGCCGGGACGACCTCGACCTCGCGGGGGAGGGCGGACGGGGCCGGCGGGCGTCAGGGCCGCGCCGCGAACCGCTCCAGCAGCGCGTTCTCGCCCGAGACGATGAGGAGGTCCTCGGCGTCGATGCGCGTGTCGTCCACCGCGTACTGGAACGGGACGCCCGGCGCCTTGACTCCGATCACCGTGACGCCGTGGCGCTTGCGGATCTGGGCCTGGCCGATCGTGAACCCGTGCAGCTCCTGCGGCGGGCGCATCTTGACGATCGTGAAGCCGTCCTCCATCTCGATGTAGTCGAGCATCTTGCCCGAGACGAGGTGCGCGACGCGCTGCCCGGCGTCGTACTCCGGGTAGACCACGTGGTGCGCGCCGATGCGCTCGAGGATGCGGCCGTGCTCGGCGGAGATGGCCTTCGCCCAGATCTGCGGGACCCCGAGGTCCACGAGGTTGCCCGTGATCAGCACGCTCGCCTCGAGCTGGGTGCCGACGCCGACCACCACCGTGTGGAACTCGCGCGCCCCGAGCTGCTCGAGCGCCTCCGGGTTGGTCGCATCGGCCTCCACCAGCGGGATGCGCCCGGACCAGGTGCGGATGAGGTCGGGATCGCGCTCGACCCCGAGCACGCGGCGGTCGAGCTGGTCGAGCGTGGTCGCGAGCGCGGCGCCGAAGCGGCCGAGCCCGATCACGAGGACGGCGGTGCGGTCCACCTCGGGTCGGCGCTCGCGGCGCTCGCGCGCGGCGCGCGCGTCGTTGCGGGAGCTCTCAAGCACGGTTCTCAACCAATGATCGGCCTTTCCTCGGGGAGGCGGACCACCCGGCGCCGGCTGCGCAGGGCGAGGGCGGCGGCCAGCGTCATGGTGCCGGTGCGGCCGAAGAACATGAGGGCGACGAGCACGAGCTGCGCGCCGTCGGGAAGATCGGCGGTGATGCCGGTGGACAGCCCGCACGTGGCGAACGCCGAGATCACCTCGAACAGGATGACGTCGAGGGTCAGGTCGGTCATCGTGAGCAGGAGCAGCGTCGCGACGCCGACGAGGGTCGCGCCGATGAACGACACCGCGACCGCCAGCCGCAGGACCGTGGGGTCGATGCGCCGTCGGAACACGTCCACGTCGCGGTCGCCGCGCGACTCCGCGACGATCGCGAGGAGCATGACGGCGAGCGTCGTGACCTTGATGCCGCCCGCCGTCGAGGCGCTGCCGCCCCCGACGAACATCAGCGCGTCGGTGAGGAACCACGTGGCCTCGCGCATCTCCCCGACGTCGACCGTGGAGAACCCGCTCGAGCGCGGCGTCATCCCGGCCACGAGCGAGGCGAGGATGCGGTCGGCCACCGGCAGCGCGCCGAACGTGCGCTCGTTGAACCACTCGAACGCGCCGATCATGACCGTCCCCACCACGACGAGCACACCGCTCGTGGCCAGGGTCAGCTTGGTGTGCAGCGCGACGCGCCGCAGCTGGCGGCGGTGGATCCACACGTTGAGGATCACGGGGAAGCCGATGGCGCCGACGAACGTGCCCACCACGATCGGCAGGCACATCCACCAGTCACCCACGTAGGGCGCGAGGCCCTCCGGCATGATGACGAAACCGGCGTTGTTGAAGATCGAGATCGAGAGGAAGATCGCCTCCCACGCCGAGCGGCCCACGCCGTCGCCCAGCGTGAGGAACCGGGGGAAGAGCACCAGCGCGAGGGCGACCTCCAGCGTCACCGACGCGACGATGACGGCGCGGATCAGGCCACCGACCTCGCCCAGCCGGGTCGTCTTCGTCTCGCTGGCCGTCAGCAGTCGCTGCGTGAGGCCGATCCGCCGTGAGACGGCGAGCCCGAGGATCGAGGCCAGCGTCATCACGCCGAGCCCGCCGATCTTGATCGCGACGGCGATGACCACCTGGCCGTACCCGGACCAGTAGGTCGCGGTGTCGACCGTGGTCAGACCCGTGACGCAGACGGCCGAGGTGGCCGTGAAGAGCGCGTCCACGAAGGTGGGCCGCTCGCCCGAGGTCGTCGCGGCTGGCTGCCAGAGCAGGAGGGTGACGACGGCGATCACCGAGGCGAAGACGGTGACGGCGAGCCGGGCGGGGGAGCGGCGGGCGACGCGGTCGACGACGTCGCGCGCGGCGCTCAGCGGTGCCGGGATCTCCACCCCACGCCCTCCAGCCGATCGTGCTCCGGTGGCAGGCCAGGACGCGCTGCCGGGGCAACACTAGGCGCGCGGGGGCCGACGCGGCGCCACGCAGGGCCACCCGACGTGGTAGACCGGAGCCCGAGCGAAAGGGGTGGGCGACATGGAGGTCGTGCACACGGGGATAGCGATCGTGCTGGTGATCGGGCTGATCATCGGCCTCAAGGTCGATCCGGTGATCTCGCTGGTGACGGCGTGCCTGTACCTGGGGCTGGCCACCGGCGTCGGCCTGGGCGGCACCGTCGAGGCCGTGACGGTCGGGTTCGGCGACATCATGGCGAAGGTCGGCCTGCTGATCGGCTTCGGCGTGCTCATCGGGGCGTTGCTGCACTCGTTGGGGACGTTCCGCAAGCTGGTCAGGGTGCTGCTCGGGCTCGTGGGTGCGCGGCGGCTGCCGTACGCGCTCACCGGCGCGATGGCGACGATCTTCCCGTCCATCTACGTCGACGTGCAGGTGGTGCTGGCCGCACCGATCGCGCGCTCGTCGGCCCCGCACGTCGACGCCCGGGGCCGTGGGCTCGCGCACCTGGCCGGTGCGATCGGCACGGGCATCTTCGCCGGCTACGTCTTCGTGATCCCCGGCCTTGCGGCCGTCTCGATCGCCGGCCTGCTGGACGTGCCGCTCGGCACCTGGCTGCTGTACGGCATCGTCATCGGCCCGGTGACGGCGCTCGTCACCACCTTCCTCTTCGGGCTCCTCGCCCGCGGGCGGTACTGGAACCCGGCCCTCGACGAGGTCGAGCCGATCCCGACGGCGGAGGTCGCGGCCGCCGGGGACAACCGCTGGTACGTCGAGCGCGGGGAGGTCGCCCCCGGCGCCGTGGGGCGGGGCACCGTGGGGACCGGCCCGTCGGAGGAGGACGCCAAGGACGACGTCGACGTCCCTCTCGCCGTGTCGTTGCTGCCGATCCTCGTGCCGCTCGTGCTCATCGCGCTCGGGGCCTTCGCCGGCCTGTTCGGCTTCTCGAACGCCCTCATCGACTTCCTCGGCGACGCCAACATCGCCCTGTTCATCGGGCTGATCGGCGCCTACGTCCTCGTGATCGCCGCCACCGGCCGCGAGGGGGCGACCGAGGTGCTGTCCTCCGGCTTCCGGACCACGGGCGAGATCCTGCTCGTGACGGGCGTGGGTGGGTCGCTCGGTGCAGTCATCGAGGCGAGCGGCATGGGCGAGGTGCTGGCGGGTGTGTTCCAGGCCAGCGCGGGCGCCGCCGTCGTCACCAGCATCCTGCTGGCGTGGTTGATCGCGGCCGTGCTGCACCTCGCGATCGGATCGGTGTCGGTCGCGGCGATCGCCGCCGCCGGCATCATCGCGCCCGTCCTCGGCTCGATCGACGTGGCCCCGCTCGCGATCGGGCTCGCGATCGCGTCCGGCTCGATGTTCGCCCTCACCGTGAACAGCAACTTCTTCTGGATGTTCAAGTCGCTGCTGAACCTCACCACCCGGGGGCGCTCAAGTCCATGACGGTGGTCACGAGCATCGCCTCCGTGGTCTCGCTGCCGCTGGTGCTCGTGGTGGCGCTCGTCGCGTGACCCCGACCCCGTGAGAGCGCTCGTGGCCCCCGCACGGGGTTCGCGCGCCTAGGCTGCACCCGTGGCGATCGGTCGTGGTGATCGGTTCACGACCGACGGCGGAGAGGCAGCATGACGCGCCGAGACGGCACCGAGGGCACGTCCGCGACGACGTTCGTCTGGTCCGACGACCTCACCCGGTACGACTTCGGCCCGGGTCACCCCATGGCGCCGCTGCGGCTCTCCCTGACCCGTGACCTGGTGCGGAGCCTGGAGCTGCCCGGTGTGGTGGAGCTCGCCGTGGCCGACGTCGACGACGACGTGCTCACCGACGTGCACACGCCCGCGCTGGTGGCGGCCGTGCGCGCCGCCGCGCGCGGTGAGGCCTCCGAGGCGTTCGGTCTGGGCACCGAGGAGAACCCGGTCTTCCCCGACATCCACGACTCGGCGCTGCGCATCGTGGGCTCGACGCTCACCGCGGCGCGCGCCGTGTGGACCCCTCCCGCGCCGCACGCGGTACCGCACGCCGTCTCGATCGCGGGCGGGATGCACCACGCGATGCCCGATCGCGCGTCGGGCTTCTGCGTGTACAACGACGTCGCGATCGCGATCCGCTGGCTGCTCGCCAACGGCGCCCGGCGGGTCGCCTACGTCGACCTGGACGCGCACCACGGCGACGGCGTCGAGCGCGTCTTCTGGAACGACCCCCGCGTCCTGACGATCTCGGTGCACGAGTCCGGCTCGTCGCTGTTCCCGGGGACCGGGTTCGCGAGCGACGTCGGCGGCCCGGACGCGATCGGCAGCGCCGTCAACCTCCCGCTGCCCGCGCGGACCCGCGGGCCGGCCTGGCTGCGCGCGGTCGAAGCGGTCGTCCCGCCGCTCGTGGCGGAGTTCGCGCCCGACGTCCTGGTGACGCAGCACGGGGCGGACTCCCACGGCAACGACCAGCTGACGAACCTGCGCGTCAGCGTGGACCACCAGCTCGCCGCGGCCCGGCTGATGCGCGACCTCGCGCGGCAGCACGCGGGCGACCGCTGGCTCGCGACCGGGGGCGGTGGCTACACGGTGGTCGAGGTGGTGCCCCGGGTCTGGGCCGGTCTGACCGCGATCAGCGCGGGCGGCGACGTCGCCCCCGACGGCGCGCTCCCCACGTCCTGGACCCGCCGCGTCCAGGAGGGGCTGCGGCTCCCGGCGCCCGAGACGTGGGGCGACGGCGAGCCGGGGAACCCGGCCACTTCGTGCCGTTCGTCGACGGCTTCGACCCGGGCGACGCCGTCGACCGCGCGATCCTGGCGACGCGGAACGCCGCGTTCCCGCCCAACGGGATCGACCCCGCGTACTGAGGGCGCGGGGTGCGGCCCGGCGGTGACGGGCGCGCGGCCGGGAATCGCGCCACGACGCGCTAGACTGTCCGGGATTCAGCGCCCGTGGCGCGACGATCGTGGTCCTGGCCGTGCCGGACGCCGGCTCGCCGCGGGACTCCAGACGACATTTGTGAGGTCCCCATGGGTTCCGTCATCAAGAAGCGCCGCAAGCGGATGGCCAAGAAGAAGCACCGCAAGCTGCTGCGCAAGACGCGTCACCAGCGCCGCAACAAGAAGTGACCGCCGCGGCGTGAGCCGCAGCGCAGCGAAGGCCGCCACCCCTCGGGGTGGCGGCCTTCGTCGTCCCTGCAGACCCCTTCGCGAGAGCTTTGCAGACCCCTTCGCGAGAGCTTTGCGGACCCTCGCCGAGAGGATTGCGGACCCTCGCCGAGAGGATTGCGGCAATCCTCTCGGCGAGGGTCCGCAATCCTCGCGGCGTCAGTCGCGGAAGGTCTCGATCTGCGCGCCGAGCTCGATGAGGCGGTCGGCGAGCTGCTCGTAGCCGCGCGCGATGATGTCGACGCCGCGCAGCACGCTCGTGCCCTTGGCCGCCATCATCCCCAGCAGGATCACGACGGCGGGGCGCAGCGCCGGCGGGCAGCTGATCTCCGCGCCGGACCAGTGGGTCGGGCCGCTGACGTCGAGGCGGTGCGGGTCCAGCAGTCGCACGTCGGCGCCCAGGCGCGTGAGGTCCGTGAGGTGGATGGCGCGGTTGTCGTAGACCCAGTCGTGGATCGTGGTCTGCCCGCTCGCACACGCCGCGATGACCGCGAAGAACGGCAGGTTGTCGATGTTCAGGCCCGGGAACGGCATCGGGTGGATCTTGTCGATCGGGGCCCGCAGCTCGCTCGGGAAGACCGTGACGTCCACGAGGCGCGTGCGGCCGTTGAGCGCCGTGTACTCGGGCGTGAGCGCGTAGCGCAGGCCCATCTCGCTCAGCGTCGCGAGCTCGATCTCCATGAACTCGATCGGCACGCGCGACACCGTGATCTCGGAGTCGGTGACGATGCCGGCGGTCAGGAGGCTCATGGCCTCGACCGGGTCCTCCGAGACGGCGTACTCGACGTCGGCGTCGATCCGGGCCTTCCCCGGATCGTCAGCGTGGTCGAGCCGATGCCCTCGATCTCCACCCCGAGCAGCTCGAGGTAGAAGCACAGGTCCTGGACCATGTAGTTCGGCGAGGCGTTGCGGATGACGGTGACGCCGTCGCGGCCGGCGGCGGCCATGATCGCGTTCTCCGTCACGGTGTCGCCGCGCTCGGTCAGCACGACGGCGAGCTGCTCGCCCGTGTCCGGCGTGGCGGTCGCGTGGTACGCGCCCTGGTTCGCCACGACGTCGAGCCCGAAGGGGCGCAGGGCGATCATGTGGGGCTCGACCGTGCGGGTCCCGAGGTTGCAGCCACCCGCGTAGGGCAGGTCGAAGCTGGACTCCTGGCCGAGCAGCGGGCCGAAGAACATGATGATGCTGCGGGTGCGCTTGGCGGCGTCGTCGTCGATCGTGGTGAGGTCGAGCTGCTCGGGGCGCACGATCTCGAGGTCGTGACCGTCCGGGGACCAGGTGACCTGGACACCGATGGACTGCAGCACCGCGACGATGCGGTCCACCTCGACGATGCGGGCCACGCCGCGCAGCACCGTGCGGCCGCGGTTGAGCAGCGACGCGCACAGGAGCGCGACGGCGGCGTTCTTCGAGGAGTTGACGGTGATCGTCCCGGACAGGGTCTGACCGCCGGTCACCCGCAGGTGGGTCGGACGCGGCGAGCCGTTCGCGATCGGGAGGAGATCGGCGTCGAGCGCGGCGTTGATCCGCGCGAGCATGTCGACCGACAGGTTCTGGCTGCCCTGCTCGATCCGCGCGATGGCGGACTGGGAGGTGCTGAGGCGTTCGGCGAGCTGAGCCTGCGTCAGGCCCATGTTCTGGCGGGCGCCGCGGATCAGGGTGCCGATGGCCGCGAGCGGGGTGGTGGCGTCCTCGAGCGTGGTGGTCATGGTGGTGAGCGTATCCCTTCCCTGAGATAATTCCAGGCTGGAAGGCGCGCCATCGGTGTGTCGTGCGCCTCCTTCATGCGCGTCGTGATCTACGGCGTGCCGGACGAGGCGTGCCGCAGGAGGCGCCGGAGCAGCACCACGGCGCCCCAGAGGCCGGCTCCGGCGCCCGCGACGACAGCTCCCTGGGCGAGGCCGGGGCGGCGTCGCCGGAAGTCGCGGACGGGCCAGTCGGACTCGAGCGCGTGCAGGCGCAGGTGCGGGTCGGGGTTGATCGCGCACGGGTGCCCGACGGTCCCGAGCATCTCCAGGTCGTTGGCCGAGTCGCCGTAGGCGGCGCAGTCGGCGAGGTCCGCGCCGGCGCGCTCGGCCAGCTGGCGCACGGCCTCGGCCTTGCGCGAGCCGTGCATGAGGTCGCCGACGAGCTCGCCGGTGTAGACGCCGTCGACCGTCTGCGCGACCGTGGCGACGGCGCCGGTCGCCCCCAGGCGCCGCGCCATCAGGTCGCCGATCTCCCGCGGAGTGGCGGTGACCAGCCAGACCTCGTGCCCGAGATCCAGGTGGGCGCGGATCAGGGCGCGCGCGCCCGGGAAGATGCGGCTGTCGAGGACCTGCTCGTAGACCTCCTCGCCGACGTCGACGATCTCGGCCTCGGTCCGGCCACGGATGACGCCGAGCGCGCGGGAGCGGATGGCCGCCACGCGTTCGCGACTCTCGCCGCGCAGGAAGAACTGGGCGGCCTGCCACGCGAACCAGGCGATGTCGCGGCGTCGGAAGAAGCGGCGACGGTAGAGCTCCTTGGCGAGGTGGAAGCCGCTCGCGCCGCGCACGATCGTGTTGTCGACGTCGAAGAACGCGCACGCCGGGCGCGTGCCACCGGGGGCGAGTGCGGGCAGGCCGTCGAGGGCATCCATCGCGGCCACCCTACGCGCCGGGAGAGGTGCGCCGCCGGGTGGCGGCGAGGGGGGGGGAGGACTGCTCACCGGGCGGTCACCGGACCTTCACGTCTCGCCTACCGTGAGGGCATGGACGACGACGGCAGCGGCGGCGGAGGCGACGTGCGCCTGATCCTGGTGGAGCGCCTCGGCTGCCACCTGTGTCAGGACGCGCACCGGGTGCTGGACGCCGTGACGGAGCGGACGGGGCACGCGTGGGTGAGTGTCGACGTCGACGCCTCGCCCGAGTTGCAGGAGCAGTTCGGCGAGCTCGTGCCGGTGGCCCTGGTGGACGGGCGGCCGCAGGGTCACTGGCGGCTCGACGCGAGTGTGATCGCGGCGGCGCTCGGCGCCTGAGCGCGACCGGAAGCGGCGAGGGCGGGTGACGG
Source organism: Litorihabitans aurantiacus (assembly GCF_030161595.1). Lineage (NCBI taxonomy): Bacteria > Bacillati > Actinomycetota > Actinomycetes > Micrococcales > Beutenbergiaceae > Litorihabitans > Litorihabitans aurantiacus. Next base: position 2,450,911 of record NZ_BSUM01000001.1, on the reverse strand, counting down.
CGTCGCCGTCACCCGCCCTCGCGGTGCGTCAGGTGCTCAGGCCTTGGTGGCCGAGATCTCGAGGAAGATCTTCACCTTGTCGCCGAGCAGGAAGCCGCCGGCCTCGAGCGGGGCGTTCCACGTGATGCCGAAGTCCTCGCGCGCGATCTCGGTGGTCCCGGAGAAGCCGACGCGCGTGACGCCGTAGGCGTCGACGTTGGTGCCGTTGTACTCGACGTCGATCTCGACCGGCTTCGTCGTGCCGTTGATCGTCAGCTCGCCGGCGAGCGTGAACTCGTCCTGGGCGCCGGTGATCGAGGTGGAGGTGAAGGACCACTGCGGCTGGGCCTCGACCGAGAAGAAGTCGGAGGACTGCAGGTGCCCGTCGCGCTGGGCGTTGCCGGTGTCGACGCTGCTGGCCTCGATGACGGCCGAGGCGCGCGAGGCGGCGAGGTCCTCGGCGACGACGATCTCGCCCGTGAACTCGGTGAAGCGACCCCGGACCTTGGCGATGCCGGCGTGGCGGATGGAGAAGGCGACCTCGGAGTGCGAGGCGTCGATGGCGTAGATGGCGGCGGGGATGCTCATGGTGGTCCGATCGCTCGAGGGTGGTTGAACACTCAACTACTACCACGCATCGCTTGTCCCTACAAGTAAGATGGGCCGATGACCACCGCTGACGAGTACCCGCGACCGACGGCGCGGCCTGATCCGTGCGCCGTCGACGTGCGCTGGCTCGACGCGGGCCAGCAACGCGACTGGCGCGCCGCCGTCGTCGGCATGACGCACCTGCTCTCGCGGCTCACGCGAGACCTCGAGGCCGGCACGGGGCTGTCGATGCCCGAGTACGAGCTGCTGGTCCGGTTGAGCGAGGCGCCGCAGCGCCGGGTGCGGATGGCCGAGCTCGCCGTGAGCGTGGCGCACTCTCGCAGCCGGGTGACGCACGCCGTCGCGCGGCTCGAGCGCTCGGGGCTCGTGCGCCGCGAGCCCGACGGCGTGGACCGCCGCGGGGTGGTCGCCGTGATGACGGAGGCGGGCTTCGCGCGGCTCGAGGCGGCCGCTCCGGTCCACGTCGCGTCCGTGCGCGCGCGCCTGGTGGACGTGCTCGATCGCGAGCAGCTCGCCCACCTGGGGGAGGCGATGCGCACCGTGCTGCGGGCCGAGGGGGTGCCCGAGCGGCCGCCCGAGGTGTTGCCCGACTCACACGCGCACGGGGAGCCCTCCCAGGAAGGTTTGCGAGACTAGGGGCATGTCCCGCACCACGGTCCACCTGCTCCGGCACGGCGAGGTCGAGAACCCGGACAAGATCCTCTACGGCCGCCTGCCGGGCTACGTCCTGTCCGAGCGCGGGCACGCGATGGCGGCGATGGTCGCGCAGGCGTTCGTCGCCGGTCGCGACGACGTCACGCACCTCGTCTCCTCGCCGCTCGAGCGCGCGCGCCAGACGGCGCAGCCGCTCGCGGACGCGCTCGGCCTGGACGTCGTGATCGACCCGCGGATCATCGAGGCGGAGAACGCGCTCGAGGGTCGGCCGGTCGCCGGGGGCGGCTGGCGGAACCTGCTCACGCCGGACTCGCTGCGCCACCTCTACAACCCCCTGCGCCCGTCGTGGGGCGAGCCCTTCACGCAGCAGCGGGACCGGATGTTCGCCGCGATCGCCACCGCGCGCCGGGCGGCGCAGGGCCACGAGGCCGTGCTCGTCTCGCACCAGTCGCCGATCTGGGCGGTGCGCCGCGCGCTGCAGGGTCGACCGCTCTGGCACGACCCGCGCACCCGCGAGTGCAGCCTCGCCTCGGTCACGTCCCTCACCTTCGAGGGGGCGACCCTGGTGGCCCACAGCTACAGCGAGCCCGCGGCCGCGCTGCTGCCGGGTGCCTCGGCGGTGGCCGGTGCCTGAGGCCCGCACGACCGCCCGCACGTCAGCCCGACGCGCGCTCGCCGCCCTCGCCGCGGGTGCGGCGGCACTCGCGCTCGTCGCGTGCTCGCCCGGTGACGACGGCGGCGACCCGACGGTCGTCGACCCTGGCTACCAGGAGGGCACCGGCGCGTTCACGACCTGGTCGCCCGCCGAGCGGACGGACGCGCCGCAGATCGCCGGGGTCGACTTCGACGGCAACGCGATCGACCTCGCGGACTGGCGCGGCGACGTCGTCGTCCTCAACTTCTGGTACGCCGCCTGCCCGCCCTGCCGCGCCGAGGCACCCGACCTCGTCTCGATCGCGGACACCTACGCGGGCGACGGCGTGCGGCTCCTCGGCGTCAACGGCACGGACGACGCCGCGACGGCGAACGCGTTCAAGCAGACCTACGGCATCACCTTCCCGAGCCTGGACGACGGCGACGCGACCGCCGTGGCCGCGCTCGAGGGCCTCGTGCCGCTGCGCGCGATGCCGACGACGGTCGTGCTCGACACCGAGGGTCGACCGGCCGCGCGCATTGTCGGCCTGGCGACCGAGACGAC